>CAWATR010000030.1:0-170888 GCA_963784985.1 uncultured Thermoleophilia bacterium | reverse complement strand
GACGCCGAGCACATCGACGTCGAGCCCGCGACCTTCGATGCGGTGATCTCGCGGGTCGGGCTGATCTACTGTCCCGATCAGCAGGCTGCCCTGCGCGGGATGCGCGCCGCGCTCAGGCCCGGCGGGCGGGCCGCGGCGATCGTCTACTCGACCCCCGATCGCAACGGGTTCTTCTCGGTTCCGGTCGGGATCATCCGCCGCCGGGCCGAACTTCCGCCGCCGGCCCCGGGGCAGCCCGGGCCCTTCAGCCTCGGGGGCGAGGGCGTGCTGGCGGACGTGATGCGGACGGCCGGCTTTCGCGACGTCGAGGTCAGGATCGTCCCGGCGCCACTGCGGCTCCCGAGCGCGGCGGAGTGCGTGCGCTTCGAACGCGAGTCGTTTGGCGCGTTGCACCAGATGCTGGCAGGGCTCGACGCCGATGCCCAGGCGGACGCCTGGGCGGAGATCGCGCGTGAGCTCGAGCGGTTCGAGGGCCCGGACGGATTCGTCGGCGAGTGCGAGCTTGTTGTGGCCGCCGGAACCCGTTAGACCTGTCCAATGGCGAAGATCATCAACTGCGAATGCGGGTATGTCGCGCGGGCCCGATCCGACGACGAGGTCGTTGCCCTGATCGAGGACCACATGCGGACCGACCATCCCGATCTGGTCGGCAAGGTGTCGCGCGGGGACCTCGTGGGCTGGATCCAAGAGGACTAGTGCCCGCGAGCGCGGCACCCCGCCGAGCCCGAACCGGGAACCTCGGCGGAGTGCCACGTCGTTGCCTACACGGGCTCGAGTTCCTTGCGAATCGTCGCGCGCAGGACCTCTGCCGGCTCGGTGTGGCCGTGCTTGGTCTGGGCGTGCTGCACCGCCGCGTCCAGGAGGTCCTCCTCCGGGCCTTCTATGACCAGCGTGCAGCCACTCTCGCTCGGTGTCTTGCCACAGTCGATGCGGTACCGGCCCTCTGCCATCGTCTCTCCTTTTGCGGTCGTCGTGCCTGTGGTGCGGCTGTCGGTTGTCTGGGTGCGAGTCCCGATCGTCGGCAGACGACCGGGTGCGTTCGGTGCGATTCGGGACCGTCTGCGTCGCTGGCTCAGCGTGGCCCCGACGCGTCGAGCGGTCAACTCCCGTTCGACGGCGTGTCGTCCCAGGCGGAGACCTCCAGGTGACGGACGATGCGTCCTGCGGTGTTCACGTCGAACGTCGCCATGCAGAGCACGCGGGTGCCGTCGGCGTAGCGGCACGACTCGACGATCGCGGCCGTGCCCGGGACGCCGACGGAGCGCTCGACGACGTGCGTCGCATCCCGGCCGAGCAGGTCGTCGTAGTGCGCCGCGATCGCTTCGCGTCCGCGGACGACGTGCGGCGCGCCGGGGGGCGCGTCCTGTCGCACGCTGACCAGCTCGGCGGTCTCGTCGTAGAGGGCCGTGAGGGCTGCCGCATCGCGGCCCTCGAGCGCGTGGCGAAGGGCATCGAGATCGAGCGTGGTGGAGTTCATGGTGGTGCCTTTCTGTGTGTGGTTGTGCGGGGTGTTGGGCATGGGTTCAGCTGCGCGCCTCGAAGACGAAGTTCACCGGCGTCTCGGCGGCGCGCCGGAACTCGGTGAATCCGCCGGCGAGGACGGCATCCCGGATGCGGGCTTCGCCCGCCTGGGCACCGAAGGCCGCCCGCCCGTCCTGTGCCAGCGACGCCGGGGTGCAGATCAGGGTCGATGCGCAGTAGAAGAGCCGGCTGACGGGGTTGAGGTTCTCCTCGAGGCGGTCGCCGGCCCGCGGCTCGACGATCATCCAGGTGCCGTCGGGTGCGAGCGTGCTGCGGACGTGGGCGGCGGCGGCGACCGGGTCGCCCATGTCGTGCAGGCAGTCGAACATGGTCACCAGGTCGAAGCCGTCGCCCGGGTACGTCGCCGCGGGCGCGACGACGAAGCTCACCCGATCGGTCACGCCGGCCGAAGCCGCGCGCTGCCTGGCCGTTTCGATCGACGCCGCGTGATAGTCGATGCCGACGAACCGTGATGCCGGGAACGCCTCGGCCATCAGGAGCGTCGACGCGCCGTGGCCACAGCCGACGTCGGCGACGCGTGCCCCGGCGCGCAGCTTGGCCTCCACGCCGTTGAGCGCAGGGATCCAGGCGCTGATCAGGTTCGCAGCGTAGCCAGGGCGGAAGAACCGCTCGGTCCCGTCGAACAGGCCATGGTCGTGTTCGTGCCAGCCGAGGCCGTCGCCGGTCCGGAAGCGCTCACCGACCTGCGGTGCGTCGCGCAGGGCCGACAGGACCAGCTGGAAGGCGCCCGCAAAGGCCGCCGGGCTCGCATCGTCGGCCAGGGTGAAGGCCTGTTCTGGGGGCAACGTGAACTTCTCTGTCGTCGGTTCGTAGGTCACGTATCCGCCGGCGGCCTGGGCGGCGAGCCACTCGCGGACGTAGCGCTCGTTGGTGCCGGTGCGCTCGGCCAGCTCGGCGGGCGAGAGCGCGCCCGGCGCCGGCCATGGCCCGGTAGAGCCCGAGCTGGTCGCCGATGAACACCAGACCGGCATTGACCGTCGCGCCCAGCTCGGTGATGAGCTGGCCGACGAACGCATCGAGCGCCGTCATGTCGAGTTCTGTGGTGGTGGACATCCCGCCTCCTTGTCTGGTGGGTTGAGGGTGCCGACATCAGGTTGGCGCGGCACCGTCAAGCGAGCGTCAAGCGGCCGTGAGCGCCGCGTTGACCCCTTCGCCGGCGCGGGGCTACGATGGCCGCATGCTCACCGCGTGGCTGTTCGGCCCGCTGAGAATCGGCGTCGGTAACGATGCCGCCCCGGAGGTCACGGGGCTCAAACCCCGCGCCGTGCTGGCGTGGCTGTTGATGCACCCCGGCCTGCATCCGCGCGAGGCGGTCGCGGCGCGGTTCTGGCCGAACGTGCTCGACACGAGCGCGCGGGGCTCGCTGCGCAGCGCGCTCTGGGTGGTCCGCGCAAGCCTCGAGGCCGTCGGCGGCGCGGCGTACCTGGTCGGGGATCGGGAGCGCGTGGGCATCGACAGCTCGCGCCCGCGTCGGGTCGATGTCGAGGAGGTGGCACGGCTGGCCTCGGGCGACGAGCCTGCCGGCTGGGAGGCGGCGTTCGCCTTGATGTCCGAGCCGCTGCTTGTCGATCTCACCGACGACTGGGTGCTCGAGGCCCGCGACGAGTACCGGATGCTCGCGGCCGAGTTGGCGCGGCGACTCGCGGCGTGGGCCGACGAGGATGGGCGACCAGCCGATGCGATTGCCTGGACGCGTCGTGCACTCGCGCGCGACCGCCTCGACGAGGCCACGCATCGCCTGTTGATCTCGCGGCTCGCGGCGGCCGGCGAGGGCGCGCAGGCACTGGTCGCATACGAGCGCTGCCGCGCGATCCTGCGGGCCGAGTTCGGGACCGGGCCGTCGGACGAGACCCGCGCGCTCGCGCGCAGCGTCCGGGCCGAGTCCACGCCGGGACTCCCACCGCCGCGAACGCGGCAGCCGGCGCCACCGGCGGCGCCGGCCAGCGCCCTCGTGGGGCGCGCGGTGCCGCTTGCGGTCCTTGAGACCGCGTGGGCGCGCGCGTGCGCGGGCAGCGGGGGCGTGGCGATCGTCTCCGGGGCGGCCGGGATCGGCAAGTCCCGGCTCGTCGACGAGCTGGTGGTACGCGCGGGTCCCGAGGCCCTGGTCGCCCGCGCTGTCGCCGCCGACCTCGAGGGCGCGCCGCCCCTGGCACCCTGGACGGAGGCGCTCGACACGATCGCGGGCGCGCTCGCGCCACCACCGCCACCGGCGACCTGGCCGTCAGAGCTCGCGCGTCTGTCAGTCCGGATTCAGCAGGCCTGGGAGTGCCCGCCGGCACCGGCCGCGGCGACCCCGGAGCTCGCGCGGATCCGCTTGTTCGATGCGGTCCTTGAGTGCGTGCGCTGGTCCGCCGCCGCACGACCGCTGCTGCTGGTGCTCGAGGACGTGCACCTCGTCGACGCGACGAGCGCGGCACTCGCCGCGCACGTCGGGCGCCGGCTCGCCGAGACCGCCGCGTTCCTCGTGCTAACCCGGCGCCCCGAAGGGTCCACCGCGGTCCTCGATGCGCTTGCCCGGATGAACGCGGCACCTGCCCAGATCGTGCTCTCGCCGCTCGATCCGGCCCACGGCCGGGAGCTGGCCGCGGCGATTGCCCCGGACCTCGCGCCCGCGGCCCGCGACGAGGTAGTGACGCGCGGCGACGGGAATCCCCTCCTGATCGTCGAGGCCGCCCGCGCCCGCCAGGCCGGTACCGAGGTGTCCGAGGATCTGCGCGGATGGCTGCGACCGACGCTCGCCCGGCTGCCCGGGTCGGCGCGGCTCCTGGTGGATCTCTGCGCGGCGGCCGGCCGGTCATTGGATCTCGGCGAGGTGGCGAGCTGCGTCGGGCCCGAGCACACCGACCAGGCGATCGACGCCGCCTGTGGCGCGGGCTTCCTGCAGGAGCGGCCCGGCCGGCGCCTCGGATTCACGCACTCGCTGATCCGCGACGCGTGTTACGCGGAAATGGGTTCGGGGCGACGCCTCTGGGCACACCGGCGCCTGGTCGAGGTGCTCGAGGAGCGCCCGCGTCAGGAGCCGGCCGAGCTGGCCCGGCACCTGCTGCTGACCGGCCAGGACCAGCGGGCCCGCGAGTTCCTCGCGCGCGCGGCCGCGCAAGCGCGCGCGATCGGCGCCCTCAACGAGGCAGCGGCATTCCTGCGCGAGGCGGCCGCGCTGGCCGACGGGACGCCGGCGACTGGCGGCGGAGTTGTGGCTGGAGCTCGCCGCGATCGAGGCGGGGCGCGCCGATCGGGCCGCCGTCGACGCCGCCTTCGGGCGCGCCGTGGCCCTGCTTGAACAGCTCGGCGATCGCCGGGCGCTCGCGAGCGCCTGGGGACAGCACGGGCTGCTGTTGTGGACGACGCTCTGCTACCCGCGCGAAGCCGCCGCCGCATACCAGCGCTGCCTGGAACTGCTCGGCGAATCGACCAACGCACCAGAGATCCGAGTGCTGGCCCTGGCCGGCCAGGCCAAGGCCGAGGCCCTGATCGGCGACCCCGTGCGGGCCGCCCAGTTGGCCGACGCCGTCGACGGCGCGGATCGCGCGCTCCGATGATCCGGCCCTCGCGGCCGAGATGGCCGGCGCGCGCCTGTTCATCGAGATTCGTGCCGGCGGGGCGACGCTGCCGACCCGGCTGGCCGATGAGGCGATCACGCTCGCCAACGCGGCCGGCCGGACCGAGCTCGCCTACGTCACGGCGATCACGACCGCCTCGGCCCTGGCTGCCCAGGGCGACATCGAGGCGGCGCTCGGATACACCGATCGTGCACTTGCCAGCGGGCAGGCCGGCGCCAGCCTCACCAGCCAGGCGTACGCCGCCCGCGCCTTCGCGCTGCTGCGGCTCGGGCATCCCGAGCTTGCGGATCGCGCCGTCGCCGCCTTCATGGAGATCGCCCGCGGAGCACAGGATCCGACACTGCTCGCGGTGGCCCACTTCGACGCCGGGACGATCGCGCTGATCGAGGAGCGCCCGGTCGCAGCGGTCGAACATCTCGAGCAGGCGCTCGCGGATCCTGGACGCCGGTTTTCGCGACCGCTCGCGCAGATGTATCTGGCCGAGTCGTACTTGCGGATCGGGAACACCGATGCCGCCGCCGCCGCCCTTGCACGCGTGCCCTTCGAGCCGGTCGGGCCCGCCGACCTGCCGGTCACGCTGGTCCCGCGGCTGGCCCGGCTGCAGGGACTTATCGCGGCGGCCCGCGGTGACCGTCAGCTCGCCGATCGGCGTCTGGCCGAAGCCGAGGCGGGCTGGGGCCGCCTCCAGGGCGACCTGGACCTCGGCGACGCGTACGCCGCGGTGATCGTGGATCTCGGCCGTCCACCGGTGGCGGGGCTGGTCGAGGTCTGTGCCGAGGTCGCCCGCATTCGTGCCGAGCGCTCGGCGCTCGGCAGGCCGGACCGAGCTCCCCGGCGGTCGGCCGCGACCGTCAAGACCATCGAGACCGGAGGGTAGTCGGGTGCCCGAGTTCACGATCCGGGCGTCGTGCGACGGCCCCGCCGAGGAGGTCTGGAAGCTGCTGTATGACCCGTACCGCTTCGCGGAGTGGTGGTGCGGCACCGAACGGGTCGAGGATGTGGCCGGGGAGACCGCGACCCGCTACATGGCCGAATGGCCGGATTTCCCGTATCCGACGCGGGTCACGACGCGCAACGACGGGACGCGCGTGATGATCTCGTGCCTGTTGTCCGACATCGTCCAGGAGTGGACGCTCGAGCCCGACGGGGTCGGCTGCGTCGTCCGGCTGCGGGTCGAGGTTCCGGAGTCCGAGGCGGCGCGGCTGGCGAGCGTCCGCGACGAACTCGAGCGCTCCGTGCCGCGCCTGATCGCCGCCGCCGAGCGCGCGTAGCGCCCGGGGACGCGGGCCGCCGCCACAGGCGACATCGATGCTGTCGCGGTCTCGTCCTGCACTGAGCGGGACCGACCGCGACGTGGCTGAACTGGGATCCAGCCAGGCCGAGGCCGGATCATGCCTCTGGCGCCGCGAGCAGCTCGAGCGCGATGGCGCTGACCGCGAAGTGGCCGGCACCGAGTCCGCGCCCGGTGATCGGGTTGTAGTACTCGCGCATCCCTTCGCGCGCGATCAGCTCGGCGACGCGCAGGGCCAACTGGCGCGCGGTCTCCTCGCGTCCGTGCAGGCGCAGGCCCCGGTGGACGAACCACCATGTAAAGGGCCACGTCGGCCCGCGCCAGTAGCGGCGGATCGGCCAGCCGGTGTCACCGGGCCGGAAGCTGGGTTCCTCCGCGCTCGTGCTCGGGACCGGCCACGGCAACCAGAAGCGTCGCGGGATTCAAGAGCTGCTCGTCGATGAGCCGCGCCGCGACGTTCGGCGACAGCCCCGGGAAGCGCCAGCGGGGCGAGTCCCGCCCAGGTGGCCACCGGCAGGCGGGTGCCGTCGGGTCCCTCGGCAAAGAACATGCCCCGGCCCTCGTCCCACAGGCGTGCCTCGAGTGCCGCCACGATCCGACTCGGCGCGCTCGCCGGCCTCCGCGTCACCCAGGCGCGCCAGGCCGTACCACGACAGCGCCCAGGCGGTATTCACCAGGACGTCGATCGCCGTGAAGGCGCCCTCCGCACGGGCCCTCCGGTAGGAGAAGCCGCGCCGGCGATTGGCATGTACGAGCGCCACGAAGCCGGGATACGGGTGCGCGCGCCACCCCAGCACGCGGTCGTAGGTCGGCGTGGCGTCCAATCCGGTCTCGTCCGGCTGCAGGATGCCGATGAGCCCGTCGTCCTCGGCGCGCGTCCGGTCGAGCCAGTCGAGGTGGCGTCGCACGATCTCGCAGGCCCTCGGCACGGAAGTCCGCGGCATCCGGCGAGCGCTCCGCGACGTCTGCCCACGCCGCACCCAGCAGCGGTGGCTGGATCGTCGCCGTGGAGCGGTCGTTGCGCCGGTGGACGTTGTAGCCGGGCAGGCGCGCGAGGCGCACGCGGCCGGACCAGAACATCGTGTGGCCGAGATGCCCGGAGGGGTCCATCGCCGCGGCGAGCGTCCGCAGCTCGGCCCGCGCGCGCGACGGGTCCAGCTGGCTCCAGGCGAGCGCGATCAGGCACGAGTCCCAGTAGAACTGGTCCGGGTACTTGATGTTGTCGGGTCGCGTGTAGGCGAACCGGATGCCGTCCGGGGTTTGCCCGTGACGGGCGTTGTGCTCCAGGACGGCGCGCGCGCTTGCGCGCACGTGCGTCAGGAGTGGGCGCTCTGAGACCGGCACGCTGGGTCAAGCCTAGACGCGCGAGGCCGATGCATGCGGTCGCGATCGGGGTGGACGGCCCGCGTTCGCGTCAGTGGCACTAGAGGGCGCTCGGGTACGTCTCCGGCGGTTCGTAGAGCCCCCACGCCGCACCACGCTCGAGTGGCTCGACGGCGCGCGTGAGGTCGATGTGCACCACGGCGTCGAACTGCGCGGTGATGTCGGACGCGAACCAGTGACTTTGCCGTTCCGTCTGCGGCCGGTAGATCACGCCGATCGCGCGCTCCAGACGCGGCTCGCGCAAGGCCGCCGGCCAGCGGCCCCCGGCTGGAGGGCACAGCAGGAATGCCGGCATCCCGACGTCATGGAAGATCGCCTCGTAGCTGCCGTCCAGCGCGGGTCGGACCCGCATCCGTTCGGCGGCCGAGCCCCAATCCGAGGCCGCGGTGACGGAGCCGGTGTGCGTCGTGAACCCCACCAGGACGACCTCGCGCGGATGGCGTTCGCGCATCAGCTGGCCGATGTTCAGTTCGCCGCGCTGGCCCATCTCCGTCGCCCGAGCGTCGCCGATGTGCGAGTTGTGTTCCCAGACGACGACGCGCGCGGGGCCATCATGGCGGTCAAGGTGCGCCAGCAGATGGTCCAAGGTGTCGGCCATGTGGCGATCTCGCAGGTTCCAGGAGCTGACCGCGTCGCCGAGCATGGTGCGGTAATACTCTTCGGCATCGCCCACGAGGACTGCGTTCTGCTCGGCGGAGAAGTAGTCGTCCTCGGCGAGCAGGCCGTCGCCGCGCAGGTAGTCGGCGGCCCGGCGCCGCAGCTCGACCAGTTGCTCCACGACGTGCTGACGGCAGGACGCGCTGACGCCGAGCAGTACGGCACGCCCGTACTCGGGGCTCTCGCCCGCGTACGGCTGCAGGCACTCGTAGCGCTGTCGGGCGCGCGCGGCGGCGGCGGGATCCTGCTGGTCCAGATAGCCGATGACGGCCTGCATGGAGGCGCCCAGGCTGTAGAGATCGAGCCCGAAGAGCCCGACCTGGGCGGCGCGTGGACGGCCATCGTTGCGCTGGCGCAACCAGCCGACGAAGTCGAGCACGTCGGCGTTCCGCCACATCCAGGTCGGGAAGCGGCGAAAGCCCGCGAGCGCTTCCTCGGCGTCGCTGTCCGACCCGGCGCCGCGGACAAACCGATCGACGCGATGCGCATCGGGCCAGTCGCCTTCGATCGCCACCGCGGCGAAGCCGCGTTCCTCGATCAGGCGCCGGGTGATGCGGATCCGCTCCCGGTAGAACTCGTGCGTCCCGTGACTGGCTTCGCCGAGCAGGACAAGCCGTGCGTCGCCGATCCGCTCGAGCAGGGCGTCATAGTCGTGCGCGTCACCGGTCAGCGGGAGGACATCGCGCCGCACGGAGGCGGCGATGCCGGCCGAGCCTCGGGGAATGACGCGCGAGGAGGCCACCGATCAGGCGACGCGTCGGGATTGCCGGCGACGCCCTGCCGCCCGGCCCATGACGCCGACCGCACCGCCGCCGGGCGACGCGGCGGGATCTGCGGTCGTGTGCGATGCCGGCGGTGTCACGTTCGGCGCGCATGGTGGTCCTAGGTTGTACCGCGCTGCGTCTGGGTGTCATCTGCGGAATCCCCGATTCGGATGCGGGCTTCGCCCGGTGCGGGACACGGTCGCGCGGGGACTGGGTGCGCCGGAGCGGGCGGCCGCGGCGCGCCGAACCGGCGGCAGGCGGATGCGCCTCGCGCGGCCCCGACTACAGCGCTCCGCCCGCGGGCGCCGGGCTCGGTGTCGAGGGTGGCGCGGCGCTCACGCCGCCGGTCCGCGCCAGGAAGTCCTCCACGAGCAGCATGTGGTCGGTTCCGGCGCGATCGATGACCGCCAAGAGCGCCTTCATGCTTGCGACCTCCTCACGCTGCTCGTCCAGGAACCAGCCGAGGAAGTGCTCGCCGGAGTGGTCTGCCTGATCGCGTGCAAGCTGGACCAATGCGACGATCTGCGCGGTGACCGTCTGCTCTTGGGCCAGGGCGAGCGCGACCGGCTCCCGGTCGTCGGCGAACTGCACCTTGGGTGCCGCGATGCCGGGGGTGATGACCTCGGCGTCGGCGTCGAGCAGGTACTGGACCATCATCATGGCGTGGTTGCGCTCCTCGACGGCCTGCTGGTAGAAGTGGGCCGCGAGCTGGGGGAGCGTTTCCTGGTCGTAGTGAACCGCGATGGCGATGTACTGCTGCTGCGCCGCGAATTCATTCGCGATCTGCGCGTTGAGCGCGTCGGTAAAGCGGCTCACGATCGCACCTCCTCGAAGGTTGGCGTCTTGCTCGACCTCAGAATACGTCCGACGGCGAGGTGGGGCGCAGGCGTCGGTCGAGCGCACGCTCGCGACCGCCGGCCTGGCCGGCGGCCCGGAGCTCAGTTCTCTCGGGTCCACCCGCTGCGGTCGCCGTGGGGCGTGAAGTATCCGAGCAGGTGCCGCCACTCGCTCGGCTTCACCCCGGGCTCCTTGTCGCGGTACTCGGGTGCGGCCCCTTCCGGTGCCGGCAGGCCCGCCGCCGCCGCGACGTCGAGATCGAGGTCGACCCCGTGCTCGTGCAGTGAGACGACGTCGTCTGAGGCGACGAAGCGCGGTCCCCGGTCGGTCTTGATCACGATGCCGTGGAAGATGTCCTGATCGAAGGCGGCGACCACGTGATCGACGGTGCCGATCACCTCGCCGCCGGACGCGTGCACCGGGACGTTCTTCTCGAGCACCTCGTAGGCGATCGGCAGGCCTTCATCCATGCGGCGGAGCATAGCTGGTCGGATCTCGGAGGTTCGCCGGCGGCGGTCGCCGCGGCTACGACCCGGCCGGGACCGGCTCCGGCGCGGTGTGGGGGATCGCCAGATCGAACTCGGCGCCGCCCCCCTCCGGGTGCACGATCGTGACGTCGCCGCCGTGCGCGACGGCGACCTGCTTGACGATGGCAAGACCCAGGCCCGATCCCGGCCGCGAGCGGGCATCCGGGCCGCGCCAGAAGCGCGCGAAGACCTGCTCGTCCTCGGACTCCGGGAACCCCGGCCCGTGGTCACGCACCCTGACGATGCCGTCGGCGACCGTGACCGCGACGTCGCCTCCGCCGTGTTTGACCCCGTTGTCGATCAGGTTCCCGATCGCGCGCCCGAGGGCGTCCGGATCGCCGTTGACCGTCGTCGGCTCGGCGGTGATGGCGATCGTCGCCTGCGGCCAGAAGGCCCGCGCCCGCGCGACCGCGTCCTCGGTGATCTCGTCGAGCTGCACGGGCACCGGATTGACGAGCGTCCGCTCGCCGCGGGCCAACAGCACGAGATCGCCGACCAGTCCGCCGACGCCGTCGAGCTGGACCGTCAGGTCCTCGGTCAGCCGCTTGCGGTCCTCGGGGTCGAGCTCGGCCCCGGAGGCCAACAGCTCGACGTTCGCCCGCAGGGCGGTCAGGGGCGTGCGCAGCTCGTGCGAGGCGTCGGCGATCAGCTGGTCCTGGGCGTGCCGGGCCTGTTCGAGGCCCTCCATCATCTCGTTGAAGCGCTGGGCAAGCAGCGCCGGCTCGTCGTGTCCGTGCACCGGGATGCGGTGCGACAGATCACCCGTCTTGGCGACGTGGTTGACGTCATCGGCGAGCGCGGTCACCGGGCGGACGCCGCGCGCGGCCACGATCGCGCCGACGATGCCCGCGAGGGCGATGCCGGCCAGGCAGATGATGATCAGCTCGTTCTTGAGGTTCGAGAGGGTCGTATCGACGGCGGTCAGCGGCTGGGCGATCTGCATCGCGACCCCCTGGGTGACGGGCACCGCCAGGGTACGCAGGTCCACCCCGGACGGCGTGGTCACATCGCCGAACTGGGAGCCCGCGCCGGTCTGTGCGACCGCGGTCGAGCTCGTCGCGACCGGCAGCGCGGCCTGGGGCGAGTTGTAGTCGATGGTCTGGCCCTGGGCGTTGACCAGCTGTACGAACCCGCCGCCGCCGCCGAAATCACCGGGCTGTGGGCCCGACGGGCCCCCTTGGGCCGAGAAGCGGTGCAGCTGGACCTCGGCCTGCCGCACGAGCTGGTCGTCGACCTGGCTGTGCAGTGTCGATGAGGTCGCGCTGTAGGCGGCGAAGGCGGCGAGCACGATGGCGACCGCGACCGCGAGCGCGCAGGCGACGGCGATGCGTGTGCGGAGGGTCATTTCTCCCGCAGGGCGTACCCGAAGCCGCGCACGGTGTGGACCAGCCGCGGCGCGCTGTCGGCCTCGAGCTTCTTGCGCAGGTAGCCCACGTACACCTCGACGCCGTTCGAGGAGGTGCGCGCGTCCATCCCCCAGACCCGATCCATGATCACCTCGCGGGTCAGCACACGGTCCGGGTTGCGCAAGAACAGCTCGAGCAGGAGGAACTCGGTGCGCGTGAGTCCGAGCTCGCGGTCACCGCGCTCGGCGGTCATCGCGACCAGATCGAGGGTCACATCGGCGAAGTGCAGCGTCGTGGAATCGGTCTCGGAGGCGTCGGCGCCGCGGCGCAAGAGCGCCCGCACCCGGGCCAACAGCTCGGTGAGGGCGAACGGCTTGACCAGGTAGTCGTCCGCGCCGGCATCCAGTCCCTCCACGCGATCCTCGACCGCGTCGCGCGCGGTCAGCATCAGGATCGGCGTGCGGTCGCCGCGCCGCCGCAGTGCGCGGCAGACCTCGAAGCCGGAGATGTCCGGCAGGTTCACGTCCAGCACAATGGCATCGGGGGCCCCCGATGCCATTGCCAGGCCTTCCGCGCCGTTGGCGGCGCCGTCGGTCAGGTATCCGTTGGCCCGCAGCGCCCGGTCGAGCGAACTGCGCACCCGCGGATCGTCCTCCACGATGAGCACGCGCATGACTACATCGTGCCGGAAACGCGGGCCGAATGGGTCCGCGGGCGCTGCACTCGGTGGGAACCGACCCCCATCAGGCGGCCGTCGTCGTGGTGGAGGTGCCCGTGCCGAAACCCGAGCTCTGGGGTGTCGCGCCGGTCGGGCCGGGTCCGCCCCACGGACCGTGACCGCCCGGGCCGTGTGGTCCACCCGGTCCGCCGGGTCCGAACCCGAAGCCCAGGCCGCCCGGACCGTCCCCGGTCGTCCGGGCCTTGGCCCGGCTCAGGATCTGATCGGCCTGGGCCTGCGTGAGATGGCCGGCCTTCACCCAGGCCTGCAGGCGGGTGGTGAGGTTCGCGATCTCGATCGTGTGCAGGACCGACGCGAAGGTTCCGTTGCCCGCCGCCGCGGTCAGCTGGTCGGCCTGGGCCTGGGTGAGCACCTTGTGCGCTACCAGCGTGGGGAGGTCCTTGAGGATCAGCGTCTGGTCGGCGGCGGTCTCGGCCGCGGTCAGCTGGCTGGTGCTGACGCCCAGCTTGGCGGCCAGCGCGGCCTCGAACGCGGTGCGCCGGGCGGCGCGCTCCGCGGAGCGCGGCATCCCGCTCGGGCCGGTGGCGCCGGTCGCGCCCGGGGTCGGCGGCTTGAGCGAGGTGCGCACCGCCTGCTCGGCGGCCTCGAACTTGGAGGTCGTGATGCCGAGTTTCGCGGCGACCGTGGCGTCGTACTGCGACGGGTCGCCGATGAATCCGCCTGCGCGCCACGGGCCGTGCCCGAAGGGGGGGTGCGCCTGCGTGGTGGTCCCGCCGCTCGAGCCCGTCGAGGCGGCGAATACCGGCGCGGCGATCGCACCGGCCGCGATGGCGGTCGCCGCTGCGCCGATCACGTATCTGCGTCGCATGCCCGGTCGTTTCATGGTGGTGGTCTCCTTGGATCGTCGGACGAGTGGGTGCATCCCTCCCGTCGGACCAAGGATCCGCGTCCCAGCTGAAGCTTTACTGAGATCTGTGTTGTGGCGGCGTGGTCATTTTGCCGGGCCCGCGGGCGCTGGCTGATGGTCCGGGACGTCGATGGTGAGCATCGTGTCGGCGCCGCGCTGGAAGTGGTAGGGCACGCGCCGGAGCGCGGTCGTCGCGCCCTCGGACTCGAGGACGCGGCGCAGCCGATCGAGATACGGCGAGGGCGTGAGGGTCGTGTCGACGAGCGGAAACACCCGCACCTGATGTCGGCTGACGCGCACGAGCTCGCGCAGGGCGGCCAGGTGCGCGGCCTCGTCCAGGTGGTCGGGATAGGTGAACAGCAGATGCCCCGAGAGCACCAGCTCGAAGGTGCCGTCGGCGAACGGCAGCTCGGGCAGGCACGCCGGGACGTAGCGCGCATCGGGCCCGTGGAAGTCGGCCGCGAACGCCTCCAGCGACGCCAGTCGGCGGACCGCGTGGTCGTCGGCATCGGCAAACCAACAGAACACGTACAGCTCGGGGTGCTCGCGGACATACCGGTTGCCGTAGAGCGTGTCGCGGCGGGCCCGCGCGATGAGCTCGCCGGGCGGGACCAGGTAAGCCGGGTCGGCGCTGGTCACCTGCGCCCCCAGCGCCCGCGCCGCCGCGGCGAACCCGCTCGCGCCACCGGGGCAGTCGAGGATCTCGAGACCCGCCAGTGCGACCTCGAGAAGGTCGAACATCGCGCGGTATTCGTCGAACCCGCGTGAGGTGATGATGATGTCGCCGAGGCCGCGCGGGCTGGCGGGGGGTGTCGTCATGGCGGGATCCGGGAACGTCGGCGGGCACGCATCGTAATCAGGTCGACGCCGAATTGGGGCGCCGCCGCTTCAGATCGGCCGCTGCGGCGCGGTAATGTCGCGGTAGCGGACACTGCGCATCCGGTTCGCGGGTGCGCACCGGCGGTACGGAGACAACGGTGGTCGATCGATCGGACACAGCGCGGAACCCGCGACGGTGCCAATGAGCACGACGCCGCGCATCGGGCCCGAGGTCGTCCCCGCGAGCGAGCCGGTCGCGGTCGCGACCCCGCCGGCACGCGGTCGGACGCAGCGCAGCGGGGACGAGGCCTGGGACCTTGTCCTCCGCGCCCAGCGCCACCGCACGACGGGTCTGGCGAGCCAGTTCGCCTACAACGCCTTCATCGCCACCGTGCCGTTGTTGCTGACGCTGATCGCCGCGGTCCGGCTGCTGGCGGGGGCGGGCGCCACGACCCGGATCGTGACGACCTACAACGAGGAGATCCCGACCGCCTACCAGACGACCCTGCACGATCTGCTGAACTCGGCGCTCAAGGATCAGAACCGCGCCTGGGCGGTGCTGGTGCTGGGGGCGATCCTCGCGTTGTACCTGGCGGGCAACGCGGTCGGGGCGCTGATCGTCGGGCTCGACAACGCGCGTGGCGCGGACGACCGGCCGTGGGTCGTCGGCAAGCTCGTCGGCATCCGCATCGCCGCGGTCTGGATCGTCCTGGCGACCGCGGTCAACATCGTGATCCTGCTCGGCCAGACCCTCGCGGACTCGGCCACGCGGCACTTCGACTGGTCGCTGGGCGTCCACAACACCCTGCGCGGGCTGGTGTTCTTCTTCGGCACCCTGATCCTGCTGGCGATGGTGTGGGTGCTCTACCGCGACGGGCCGAACGCACCCGCACGCCGTCGTCGCGCGTACCTGCCCGGAATGATCTTCGCGTCGCTGGTGATCGTCGGCTTTACGCAGCTGTTTGCCGGATACGTCGACAACTTCGGGGGCTTCTCGGTCTACGGGGCGCTATTGGGCGTGGTGATCTACCTGACGCTGCTGTGGGGCATCGGCGCCGCGGTCCTGTTCGGTGCCGAGGTCAACGAGACCGTCGTGCGGCGCCGGGCGGGCGGGCGCGCGCCGGTGCGTGGCCACGGGCCGGCCGCCGGCTAGCGCTGGCAGGACGGGCACCAGTAGGTCGTCCGCTGCGTATCGCCCTGGCCGCGGGCGCGCACGGGCGTGCCACAGCGCCGGCACGGCTTGCGGTGGCGCCCGTAGACCCAGTTCTGGCCCGACGGCCCGCGTGAGGGCAGCCATCCCGGCGGGTCGTAGGTGGAGATTGGGCCCCGCGCAAGGGTGCCCTTGCGCAGCAGCGTGGTCGCGATCTGGCCGATCGACTCGGCCTCGGTGGCGCTGATCGACCCCACCGGGCGCCACGGATCGACGCCGGCCAGAAACAGCGCCTCCGACTTGTAGACGTTGCCGATCCCACAGACGATGCGCTGATCGAGCAGGGCCTCGCCGATCTCGCGGCCCGCGGTGATCGCCGCGAGGGCGTCGCGGAGCGCACGGCCCGGATCGACGTCCGGATCGAGCATGTCGGGCCCGAGCGCGCGCACCCGTCCCGGCAGCGGCGCCCCGGGCTCGAGCAGCTGCACGTTCGGGCAGCGCACGAGCGTCGCGACGTAGCCCGGGACGCGAACGCCGAGCATCACCCGCCGTGCGGGCGGCGCGGCCGCGTCGGTGTACAGGTGCCAGGCACCGGACATCATCAGGTGCGAGACGAGCGTGCGGCCGCTGGCGAACCGCAGGATGTGGAACTTGCCGCGGGCCTCAGCCGCGATGATGGTCTCGCCGACCAGGCGGGCGTCCAGCCGCTGCGCGCGGACCCGCGGGTCGGTGCTCCACGCGGCGGTGATCGACTTGCCGACCAGGTTGCGCGTAAAGCGCGCCGCGTTGCGGTGGCTGACCTGGCCCTCAGGCACGCAGCAGCAGCCCCTTGAGGTCCTGGCGGAACCCGGCGGCGACCAGCGCCTGGTGCCAGTCGGACTCCTCGATCGGGACGCCGTCGACGCGGTTGACGACCAGGCGCCGGGTGCGGTCCGCCTGGACCCACTCGGCGAGCCCGGCCAGGGCCCGGGCCACCAGCTCGGCGTCCGGGGCGCCGAGGGTGACCAGGCCGCGGCCGCCGCGCTCGACATAGAGCACCGCGTGTCCGTCGATGAGCACGACCTGCGCACCGAAGGTCCGCGCCGGGCTGCGCCGGGACGCCGACGCCGGCCACGCGAGCGCCGCCCCGTACGGCTGGGCCGGATCGGCCGCCCCGAGCACGACCAGGTGTCCGCGGCCGGCGGTCTCGCGCAGGTCCCGGACGCGCTCGACGGCCGCCGCGAGGGCGAACTGCGCCCCGCCGAGTCCCTCGACGAAGTAGCCGCGCCGGCAGCCGCCCAGCACCTCGAGCTGCACGAACTCCGGGTAGATGCCGGCAAACCCCCCTTCGAGGGCCTCGGCGCGGATCGCCCCGCGCGTCACCAGGCCGTGGCGCTCGAGCAGGAGCTCGGCGACCGCGCGCCGGCGCGCGGTCGCCGCCGGGCGCGCGCCGAAGACCAGGCCGTCGGTCCGCGACCAGCGGCCCGCGCGTACCCCGCGGGCGCCGTTGCGTCCGGGCCGGGCGAGCGCGCCGCGCCGCGAGACACGCGGCGGGGCCACCGTGACCGCGATCCGGCGCGGCGCCCGCAGGGGTGCCCAGAGGTCGTTGGTGACCTCGCCCGCCCAGGCGAGGCTCCAGAGCGCCGAGGCCAGCGATTCCGGGCTGGCGGCGGTCACCTGGGCCAGATCGTCCCAGAACAGCGCCCCGCGGCCGAGCGCCGTACGCACGGCCTCGGCGACCGGGTCCGCGGGCGCCGCCCCGACCGGGTCGTCCCGGGCCGAGCAGCGCCAGCTCGTCGCGCAGGTAGATCGCCACCCGCGAGCCGCCGGCCCCGATCCAGACGATCTCGCCGGAGGCCGCCAGCTCGTCGATCCAGGCGGGCGAGTAGCCGCCCAGGCGCCGCGGGAAGACCTCCGTCTCCCACTGGGCCGCCGGCAGCGCGACGCCCTGCAGGGTGCGGATCACCTCGCGCAGGCCCTCGGGCCCGCCGACCCCGCGTGGGTGGTCGATCCGCTGCCAGGCCGGCAGGAAGCGTCCGAGCACCTGCGCATCCGCCGGCTCGACCTCGCGCCGCAGGATCGCGAGGCTGGCCCGGCGCAGGCGCCGCAGGACGTCCGGGTCGCACCACTCGGTGCCCGAACCGCCGGGCACGAGCTCGCCGCGGACAAGGACCCCGCGGCCCTCGAGCACCGTGAGCAGGGTGTCGGCCGCGTCGCGGGTGATCCCGAACCGTTCGGCGAGCGCCGCCGAGACGAACGGTCCGCGGGTCGCGGCGAAGCGCCCGGCCAGACCGACCAGGGCCTCCGTCGTGGCCTCGAGGAATGCCGCCGGGAGCCCGGCGGGCGGCATCACCCCGAGCGCATCCCGGTAGCGGCCGGCGTCGTGGGCATCGATGAGCCGCTCCTCGCCGGCGATCCGCACCCGCACCGCGCGCCGCTCGCGCTCGAGTTGCGTGGACCAGGCCTCGGGATCGGCCCCGGGTGCGGTGCGCGCGGCGAGCTCGGACGGGGCCAGATCGCCG
The DNA here is from genome assembly GCA_963784985.1 of uncultured Thermoleophilia bacterium. Lineage (GTDB taxonomy): Bacteria > Actinomycetota > Thermoleophilia > Miltoncostaeales > Miltoncostaeaceae > CAITWD01. The sequence goes on along the minus strand of CAWATR010000030.1, from coordinate 152,925 downwards.
ACCCGGCGCAGCAGATCATGCAGCTCGTCCGGCGTGCGCGCGCGGCGGGTCGCGGCCGTGCCCTGGAGCTCCGCGTGGACCTGGGCGATCGCTTCGGGGGCGAGCAGCTCGCGCAGCTCCTCGCGTCCGAGCAGCTCGCCAAGCAGGTCGCGGTCGAGGGTCAGTGCCTGGGCGCGCCGCTCGGCGACCGGCGCATCGCCCTCGTACATGTAGCTGGCCACGAACGCGAACAGCAGGTTGGCCGCGAACGGGGAGGGCGTCGCGGTCTCGACGTCGACGACGCCCACCTCGCCCGTGGCGATCCGCACCAGCAGCGCGCGCAGTGCCGGCAGATCGAACCAGTCGTTCAGACACTCGCGGTAGGTCTCGAGGATGATCGGGAAGCTGCCGTACTCGCGCGCGACCTCCAGCAGCGACTGCGGCCTTGAGGCGCTGCTGCCACAGCGGGGTGCGCTGGCCGGGCCGCCGCCGCGGGATGAGCAGCGCCCGCGCGGCGTTCTCGCGAAAGCGCGCCCCGAACAGCGCCGTGCGCGCGAGCTCGCCGAGCACGAGCTCGTCGAGCTCCTCCGGGCGCATCAGGGCGATCGCCGGATCGGGTGCGCTGTCGGCGTCGGGCAGGTGGACGGCGATCCCGTCGTCGGTCCAGATGCCGTGGGCGTCCTGGCCGGTCTGCTCGCGGATCGCGGCGGTCAGGGCCATCGCCCAGGGGGCGTGGACGCGCGAGCCGAAGGGGGTCAGCACGCACAGGCGCCAGTCGCCGATCTCGTCGCGGAAGCGCTCCATGACGATCGCCCGGTCGCTCGGGACCGTGCCGGTGGCCGCGGCCTGCTCGTGCAGGTAGGCGACCAAGTTGCCCGCGGCCCGCTCGTCGAACGCGCTCTCGGCCCGCAGGCGGGCCCGGGCGGCGTCGTGCGGCAGCGCCACCAGCTCGCGGGCGAGCCGGCCGACGGCCGCCCCGAGTTCGGCGGGCCGCCCGAGGTCGTCGCCGCGCCAGAACGGCACCGATCCCGGCACCCCCGGAGCGGGCGAGACGAGCACGCGGTCGCGGGTGATCTGCTCGATGCGCCAGCTCGAGGCCCCGAGCAGGAACGTCTGGCCGGCCCTGGCCTCGTAGACCATCTCCTCGTCGAGTTCGCCGACGCGGCTGGAGCCGTCGGCAAGCCAGACCCCGAACATGCCCGCGGTCCGGGATCGTGCCCGGCGTTGGTCGCCACGAGCTGGCGCGCACCGGGTCGCCCGCGCACGGTCCCGGCGATGCGGTCCCAGATCAGGCGCGGCTTGAGCTCGGCGAAGTTGTCCGAGGGATAGCGGCCGACGAGCATGTCGAGGGTGTTCTCGAGCTGCTCGGCGGTGATCTCGGCGAACGGGTACGCGCCGCGCACGAGCGTCATCAGGTCCGCGAGCGCCCACTCCTCGATCGGCGCAGGCCGCCACGAGCTGCTGGGCGAGCACGTCCAGCGGCAGCCGCGGGACGGTCGTGTGCTCGATCTCGCCGGTCTGCATGCGGGCGACGACCGCCGCGCACTCGAGCAGATCGCCGCGGAACTTGGGGAAGATGCGCCCCTTGCTCTGCCCGCCGACCTGGTGGCCCGAGCGGCCGATGCGCTGGATGCCGCGCGCCACGCTGCGCGGGCTCTCGACCTGGATGACCAGGTCGATCGCGCCCATGTCGATGCCGAGCTCGAGGCTGCTGGTGGCGACGAGGGCCGGCAGCTCGCCGGCCTTGAGCTGTTCCTCGATGATCGTGCGCTGCTCGCGGGCGAGGCTGCCGTGGTGGGCGCGGGCGATGTCCGCGCCGGCGAGCTCGTTGATCCGCAGGGCCAGGCGCTCGGCCAGGCGTCGGTTGTTGACGAACACCAGGGTCGAGGTGTGCGCCCGGATGAGCGCGACGAGCTCGGGGTAGATCGTCGGCCAGATCGATCCTTGGGTCCCGCCGCCGCCGAGCACGAACTCGGTGTCGGCGGCCAGACCGTGCGGCCCGTCGTCGGCGAGCGCGGCCATGTCCTCGACGGGCACGATCACCTCGAGCTCCATCGGCGTGCGGGCGCCGGCGTCGGCGATCGTCACCGGCCGCACCGCTCCCGCGCTGTCCTGGCCGCCGAGAAAGCGCGCGATCTCCGACAGCGGGCGCTGGGTCGCCGAGAGCCCGATGCGCTGCAGGTCGCCGCCCTGGGCGTCGACGAGCCACTCGAGCCGTTCGAGCGAGAGCGCCAGGTGTGCCCCGCGCTTGGTGGCGGCGATCGAGTGGATCTCGTCGACGATCACCGTCCGCACGCCTTCGAGCACCGAGCGCGCCCGGGAGGTCAGCATCAGCAACAGGCTCTCGGGCGTCGTGATCAGCACGTCGGGCGGATGGCGCAGCATGCGCGCGCGTTCGCGCTGCGGGGTGTCGCCGGTGCGGACCGCGACCGTGATCTCCGGCGGGGCAAGCCCCGCCCGCGCGGCCGCGTCGCGCAGGCCCGCCAGCGGACCCTCCAGGTTGCGCTCGACGTCGTAGTTGAGCGCCTTGAGCGGCGAGATGTAGAGCACCCGATCGGGCGCGCTGCCCGCCAGGCGGGCGGCCATGATCCGATCCAGCGCCCACAGGAACGCCGCGAGCGTCTTGCCCGAGCCGGTCGGCGCGAGCAGCAGCGTGTGCTCGCCGGCGGCGATCGGCGGCCAGCCCGCCCGCTGGGCGTCGGTGGGCTCGGCGAAGGCGCGGGCGAACCACTCCGCGGTCAGCGGATGGAAGACGTCCAGAGCGCGATCGCCGGCCACGCACTGATCGTAGACGCCGCGCGGCGCCGGCGCGCGGACCGGTTGGCGCGCCGGGCGGGGGTATTCTGTCGGCCATGCACGGCATGGGAACCATCGCCCCTCCCGAGATCAAGAAGCGGCCCAAGGGGCCCGCCGACGGCACCGGCAAGGACGAGCCCGCGCACATCATCGTCCTGAACGACAACCACAACACGTTCGAGCACGTGGCGCGCACGCTCGCCGCGGTGATCCCCAACGTCGACTACGAGCGCGGGATGGCGTTCGCCACCCGCATCCACAACGAGGGCCGGGCGCGGGTGTGGAGCGGGCACCGCGAGCGTGCCGAGCTCTACTGGGACCAGCTGCACGCGGCCGGGCTGACCCTGGTGCCCCTGGGCGAGCGCTAGCCGATGCCCGACAGCGCCGACTGGCTGATCGCCGCGCTCGCGGCCGAGGGCGTCCGGGTGGTCTTCGGGAACCCCGGCTCGACCGAGCTGCCGCTGCTCGATGCGTTCGGCCGCCAGGACCGGGTCCGCTACGTCCTCGGCCTCCACGAGATGTCGGTGTTGGGCATGGCGGACGGGTACTCCCAGTCGACGGGCCAGCTGGCGGTGGTCAACGTGCACGTGCAGCCGGGGATCGCCAACGCCCTGGCGGGCCTGCTCAACGCCGCGCGGGCGCGCGTGCCGCTGCTGGTGACCGTCGGCCAGCAGGTCACCGGCATGCTCGACGAGCAGCCGTTCCTGGGCGGGGACGTCCTGAGCCCGGCGGCGCCGTTTGCCAAGGGGCTCTGGGAGCCGCGGCGCGTGGCGGACCTGCCGGGGGTGCTGACCCGGGCGATCCGCCTGGCCCGCACCCCGCCATACGGGCCGGTCGTCGTCAGCCTGCCGATGGACGTGCTGGTCACCGGCGCGCCGGCCGCCGCCTACGTCCCGGCCGGGTGGGGGCGGGCCGCGGCCCCGGACGCGCCGGAGATCGCCGCGCTCGCGCTGCGCCTGCGCCAGGCCGACGCGCCGGTGCTGCTCGTCGGTGACGGGGTCGCCCACGCCGGCGTCGCCGACCGGGTCGTCGCGCTCGCCGAGCGGCTCGGGGCACCGATGCTCGGCGAGCCCTGGGCCAGCCGGGTCGCGGTGCACGCCAACCACCCGCTCTGGGCCGGGCCGCTGCCGATCTTCGGGTCCCAGATCCGCGAGCGGCTGGCCGAATACGATCTGGCCGTCGCGATCGGGATGCCGACGTTTCGCCTCTTCGGGTCGAGCCCGGGTCCGACGCTCGATCTCGCCACCGAGCTGGTCGTGCTCGACGAGGGGCCGGCCGAGCTGTCGGCCGGGGTCGATCCGGTCCAGGCGATCGAGGCGGATCTGGTGCTGGCGCTCGACGTCCTGATCGCCGACCTCGGGCCGCCGGATTGGCGGGCGAGCGCGCGCCGCGCCCGGACCGTGGCCTCCCGTGCGGCGGCCCGGCGCACCGCCCGCCGGGCGGTCCCGAGCGACGGCACCGGGATCACCCCGGCGCGGTTCGCCCGCGCGGTCGCGGGTGTCGTCGGCCCGGGCGACATCCTCGTCGACGAGAGCCTGACGGCCGGTCGGGCGCTGCGGACGTTGCTCGGCGCGCGCGCGCCGGGCTCGTGGTATGCGCACCGCGGCAGCGCGCTCGGCTGGGCGTTGCCGGCGGCGGTCGGCATCGCGCTCGCGCACCCGGAGCGCCGGGTCGTGTGCACCCACGGCGACGGGAGCGTGCTGTTCGGGATCCACGCCCTCTGGACCGCGGCCCGGCTCGGGCTCGGCCTGGCGGTCATCGTGGCCGACAACGGCGGCTATGAGATCCTGCGGGCCGGGATGGAGGGCATGACCGGGCGCCCCGCGGGCAACTGGCCGGGGTTGGCGATCGAGGGCCCGGGGCTCGACCTGGTCCAGATCGCGCGCGGCTTCGGGGCGAGCGCTGCGGCGGTGAGCGATCCGGCCGCAGCTCCGGCCGGCGCTGGTGGACCTCATGGCCCGCAGCGCCCAGCGGGCCCGCGGTGCTGGTCGTGCGCGTCACCGGCACGACGCCGGCGGTCGGCTACCCGATCGCCCCGCAGACCTAGGGGCTGGCGGCGCCCGCGGCCGGCGCGGGCGCAGCGGCGATCAGGGTCGCAGACCACCGTGCCTGGGCGGCCAGCTCGTCCGGCCGCGGGCTCGCGGGCTCGAGCGCGATGCCAAGCGCACCGACGAGCTCGGTCTCGACGGCGGCGATGACCTCGGCGCGCCGTCAGCTCGGGCCGGTAGGCGCGCACGGTCACCACGCGGGCGTCCAGGGCCGTGGTGAGCGCCGCGGCATCGGCCGCATCGCGGCCGAGCGCGGTCCCCAGTCCGGGTGCGTCGAACTCGAGGGCGATGCCGCACTGGAAGATCGTGCCCGCCGCCCGACGGCACCTGGGCGAGCCCGACGAGCTTGCGTCCGGCCGGATCGACGACCTCGAAGGGGGAGATGCCGCCGAAGCAGGACCGCGCGGCCAGCCGGCTCGCCGGGTCGGCGCGGGCCTGCGCCGCGCGGGCCTCGGCGAGCGGGATCGCCGTGGCCGGGACGCCGAGCCCCGCCAGCGCGCGCGCGATGGCCGTCCCGAGCCACGCGTAGGCGCGGGTCACGTCGCGATCGGCAAGCGGGTGCCCCGGCGGCAGGACGACATCGAGCGCGACGAGGCCCGCATCCCAGAGCACGGGTCCGCCGCCCGAACGGCGCGCGAGGACCGCGAGCCCGGCCGCGCGGCAGCTGGCCAGGTTGACCTCCCCGGGCCGGACGCCGCGCCCGATGACCAGCACCGGTTCCGCGACCGTCGACCACGACGCCACCGGGACGTCAGCCGGGCCCAGGCGTTCCAGCAGCGCCAGCGGGCGTGCGACGGCATCGGGCCCCGCCAGCGCGGCGGGGCCGATGCGCCGCCACGGGTCAGTCCGTGCCGAGGGCAGCCGTCAGGATCCGCTCTTGCTCGGCCTGGTGGGCCTGCGGGTAGCCCTCGCTCGGGCTCGCGCGCCGGTCCCGGCCTTGGTACTCGAGCACGACGCCGGCCGGCAGCACGCGGTCGGTGATGTTCGGCCAGATGAAGTCCCAGGCGCCCATGTTCATCGGCTCCTCCTGGACCCAGACGATGCGCTCCAGCTCCGGGTAGCCGGCCAACAGCTCGCGCAGCTCGTTCTGCGGGAACGGGTAGAGCATCTCGACCCGGCCGATCGCCAGGTCGGTGCGCGCGGCCCGCAGCGGGCTCGCCTGCAGCTCGTGGTAGATCTTGCCCGAGCAGAGGATCATCGTCGTGATGCCGGTGTTGCCGGTCACGGTGGGGTCGTCGAGCACGGCGTGGAACCAGTCGTTGGCCAGCTCGTCGAGCGTGGAGCTCGCGGCCTTCGCGCGCAGCAGGCTCTTGGGCGTGAAGATCACCAGTGGCCGCTGCTTGTCGGTCAGCGCCTGCTTGCGCAGCAGGTGGAAGTACTGGGCGGCCGTCGAGCAGTTGGCCACGCGGATGTTGTCCTCGGCGGCCAGCTGCAGGAAGCGCTCGATGCGGCCCGAGCTGTGCTCCGGACCATTGCCCTCGTAGCCGTGCGGCAGCAGGATCGTCAGCCGCGAGGTCTCGCCCCACTTGGCGCGTCCCGAGACGATGAACTGGTCGATCATGATCTGGGCGCCGTTGGCGAAGTCGCCGTACTGGGCCTCCCAGAGCACCAGCGCCTCCTCGGCACGCGTCGAGTACCCGTACTCGAAGCCGAGCGTCGCCGCCTCTGAGAGCGGGCTGTTGCGCAGCTCGAAGCCGGCCGTGGCGTCGCGCAGGTGCAACATCGGGGTGTAGGTGCGCCCGGTGTGGGGCGTCCACGTCTCCCCGTCGCCGACGTCGTGCAGCTCGAGGTGCCGCTGGCTGAAGGTCCCGCGGCCCACGTCCTGGCCGGTGAGCCGGATCGGCACGCCGTCCTGGGTCAGCAGCGACGCCAAGGCGAGCGCCTCGGCGTGCGCCCAGGCGATGCCGCCCTCGGCTGCCCATCGCCTGGCGGCGGCGCTCGAGCTGCGGCTTGAGCTTGGGGTGCACGGTGAAGCTCTCGGGCACCGTGATCAGCTGCTCGTTGAGGTCGAGCAGGACGTCTGCGGGCACCGCGGTCTGGATGTGGCCCGGGGCGCTCGCGCGCGGGATCTCGCGGTGTTCGTCGTGCTCGGCGGCGGTGACCGCGCGGTGCGCGTCGGTCATGCGCTGCTCGGCGGCGGAGATCATGTCCTCGAACTGCTGCTCGGTGATCAGGCCCTGCTGGATCAGCTGGCGGCCGAAGATCTTCGACACCGGCGGGTGGGCCTTGATGGTGCGGGTCATGACCGGCTGGGTGTAGGCCGGTTCGTCGACCTCGTTGTGGCCGAGGCGCCGGTAGCCGATCAGGTCGATCAGCACGTCGCGGTTGAAGGTGCTGCGGAACGCGACCGCCAGGCGCGCGGCGTGGATGACGGCCTCGATGTCGTCCGCGTTGACGTGGATCACCGGGATGTCGAAGCCACGGGCCAGGTCGCTGGCCGAGTGCGTCGAGCGCGATTCCTGCGGGTCGGTCGTAAAGCCGATCTGGTTGTTGGCGATGATGTGGATCGTGCCGCCGGTCGTGTACCCCCGCAGGCCCTGCATGTTGAGGGTCTCGGCCACGACGCCCTGGCCCGAGAAGGCCGCGTCGCCGTGGATGATCACCGGTACGGCGACGATCGGGTCGAGGTGGAACTCCGGCCCGCGGTCGGTCTGGCGGGCGCGGGTGGTGCCCTCGGCGACGGCGTTGACCTGCTCGAGGTGGCTCGGGTTCGCCGCCAGCATCACGGCGACCGCCTTGCCGGTGCGCGTCGTGTACGTGCCCTCGGCGCCGAGGTGGTACTTCACGTCGCCGGCGGTGTTGACGAAGTCGCTGTCGTCCTCGTCGACGATGTGCGACTCGGTGTGGCCCTCGAACTCGCCCAGGATCGATTCGATCTCGCGCCCGACCACGTGCGTGATGAACGACAGCCGGCCGCGGTGGGCCATGCCGAGCACGACCTCCCTGGTGCCGATCTCGGCGAGCAGCTCGACGATCTCGTCGGTGAGCGGCACCATCGAGTCGATGCCCTCGATCGAGAAGGTCTTCTGGCCGAGATACTGCCGGCGCAAGAAGCGCTCGAACGCGTCGACGGCCGCCAGCCGCTCGAGGATGGCGATCTTGCGCTCGGGCTCCAGCGGCGTGGCCATGTCGCCGGTCTCGATGTGCTTGCGCCACCAGCGCCGCTGCTCGTGCGAGGAGATGTGCTCGTTCTCGTAGGCGATGTTGCCGCAGTAGACCGCCTGGAGGTTGGGCAGCGCGGCGAGGAAGCTCTCCCCGGGCACCTGCAGGCGCAAGACCGAGGCGGGGATCTTGGCCATCATCTCGGGCGTCAGGCCGACGCTCATCGGGTCGAGCGCCGGGTCGCCGGGCGGCACGGACCCGAGCGGGTCGAGCGTCGCGGCCAGATGCCCATGGCTGCGGGTGGCCTTGACGACCGACATCGCCACCCCGACCCAGGCCATCAGCTCGAGCTCGCTCGCGCCGGTGGCCAGCGGCGGTGCCGCGGCCGGGGCGGGCGCGGCCGGCGCGGCGACCGGGGCCGCCTGGCCGAGCCCGAGCGAGCCGCGGACCGACTCGTAGAAGCCGTCGGCGCCCTCGAGCAGCGCGTCCACGCGCGCCAGGAACGCGCCGGACTCGGCGCCCTGGATCACGCGGTGGTCGTAGGTCGAGGTCATGGTCATGACCTTCTCGACCCCGAGCTCGCGCAGCGTGTCGCCGGTGACGTTGCCCAGCCCGGGCGGGTAGGCGATCGAACCGGTCGCGACGATCGTGCCCTGGCCGGCCATCAGCCGCGGCACCGAGGCGATCGTGCCGATGCCGCCGGGGTTGGTGAGCGTGATGCTCGCCCCGCGCAGCTCGTCGGGCGTGATGCCGCCGGTGCGGGTGCGCTTGACCAGGTCGTCGTAGGCCTGCCGGAAGCCGTCGAACCCGAGCACGTTGGCGTCCTTGATGACCGGCACCATCAGCGTGCGGCTGCCGTCCTTGCGCTCGACGTCGACGGCGAGGCCCAGGTTGACGTTCTCGCGGCGCAGGGCGTACGGCTTGCCGTCGCGGCGCTCGAAGCCGGTGTTCATGACCGGCGCCTCGGCGCCCGCCACGATGATGGCCCACGCGATCAAATGCGTGAACGAGAGCTTCTGGTTGCGTCCGGCGGCGGCCAGGTCGGCGTTGATCTGGCGGCGCTGGGCGTCGAGGGTCGCGACCGAGAGGGTGCGGAAGCTGGTGGCCGTCGGCACCTTGAGCGACTCGTCCATGTACTGGGCGAGCACCGCGTTCGGTCCCTTGAGCAGCTGGCCCTCGTCGCCGGCGGCCGGGGCCGCGGCGGCGGCTTGGGCGTCCCACCGTTGCCGGACGCGCTGCCGGCGACATCGCTCTTGGTGATCATCCCCGCAGGGCCGCTGCCGGTCACACCGGCAAGATCGACGCCGCTCGCGGCGGCCAGGCGGCGCGCGACCGGTGTGGCCGGCGGGCCGCCGGCGGCCTCGGCCGGGCGGCCGGACGCGGGCTGTGCGCCGTCACCGGTGGGTGCGGCCGGCGGGGCGGCCGCTGCGGCCGGGGTGGCGCACCCCGGCGCCGACGGCCAGGTAGCAGATGGGGTCGGTGATCTGGAAGGTCTCGCCCTCGGGCACGACGATCTGCTGCAGGACGCCGGCCACCGGCGAGGGAACGGGCGTGTCGACCTTGTCGGTCGAGATCTCGCAGAGATCCTCGTTCTGGGCGACCGCGTCGCCGGGCTGCTTGTACCACTCGATGATCGTGCCCTCGACGACCGATTCCATCTCGGGCAGCACCACGGCGTACAGGCCCTCGCCGCCGGCTGCGGTCGGCGCGGCGGGGACCGCGGCCGGGGCGGGCTCGGGCGCGGCGGCGGGCGCAGGTTCGGGCGCCCCGGCGGCCGGTGTCGGTGCGGCCGGGCCGGGCCTGGCGTTGGGGTCACTCGAGATCTCGGCGAGCGCCGACCCGACCTCGACGGTCTCGCCCTCGGCGGCGAGGATCGCCACGACGACCCCGCCGAAGGGTGCGGGCACCTCGACGTCGACCTTGTCGGTCGTCAGATCCAGCAGGATGTCACCGGTGGAGATGGTGTCGCCGACGGCGACCCGCCATTCGACGATGGTCCCTTCGGTGACCGACTCCCCGAGTTCGGGAAGGATCACCTGCTGGGTATCTGACGTCGTGGACACGCGCCGCTCCGAGATGTCGTGTGCTGTTCGCGAACAAGGTGCTCGTCCCAGGTGGGATTCGAGCGGAAACGGGGGGTTCCTGTACCGTCGTATTGTGGCGATCTTCCGGGCAGGGTGCCCGGGGCCGGGGTCTGCGCGCCGCACGCGGCGCGCTTGGCGACACCCGCGCAACGGCACACCGGTTCGACCATAGCGCGGTGACCGCGGCCCCGCTTTACGGGAGTCGGACCGGCTACCCCGTCACACCGCCGGATCCCTTGGTGCTGCGGACCCTCACGCGCACGGTCGCTGCGGCGGTCGGCGCATTGTACGACACGACCGTGGCCGTATTGACGACCGTCACGGGCGGGGCCAGCGGGCTGACGCGCACCGTGAACCCGAAGCCACGAGCACCGCCGACTGCCAGATACGGCACCGTCCAGCACGGCGTGCCGTGGACGACCTGCGCGCCGGGTGCCGCCACCAGCGCGGTATATGCGGGCACTGGGTCGCAGACTCGCGCGCCAACGAGCGCGAGTGGGGGCGGTGTCTCCAGGCGCAGCGTGTACGCGATCAGGCCTCCCGGAGCGGCGTACGAGCGGTCCGCCGAGATCCCGAGTTTCGCCGACGCGTCGTTGCGGGGCCCGTTGATCGCGGTCGTGTCCTGGGCCCGCGCCGGCTGGCGGGCGCCGCCGCCGGAGGCCTTTGCGGCGTTGACGATCACGTCCGGGGCGTTGGAGGCCACGGCGACGCTCAGTTCGATCGACGGGTACGCCGCGCCGGGCGCCAAGGGGTCGGCGCGGCGGCAGGTTGTGGTGATGCCCTGGATCGCGCACGACCAGCCGTGCCCCGAGGCGGCGAGGACCACGATGCCAACCGGCGGGCTGTCGATGACGGTCACCGGCGCGGACGTCGGCCACGACCCGGTGTTGGCGACGCTGAGCGTGTAGGTCCCGGTGCTGTTGCGGCTCATGTCGCCGCTGTGGGTCTTGGTGAGCGCCAGCGCCGGCAGCCGGACGGTCAGCGAATCGGCGTCAGCGGCGCCGCCGGGATAGGTGACGGCGTCGCGCCGGTGGATCAGGCGCTGGGGCAGCGGCAGTCCCCAATACCGCCCGATCACGGCGTGGTTGACGAGTTGCTCGCCCTCAGTCAAGTCGGCCGCGGCGCCGGTCACGCGGGCGCTGTACGTCAGCCGCACGCTCCTGCCGGGCGCGATGGGCCGCAGCAGGTGCCAGATGATTCGGCCGCGGTGGAGGTGGCCATGACCCGAGATCGCGGCGATGCCCACAAGGCCGGTCGGCGGCGTGTCGGTGACGGTCGCGTCGTACGCGCTCCAACCGCCGGTGTTGGTGACGGTCAGCGTGTAGGCCAGCGGCAGATTCGGGCCGACCGTGCAGCTGTGGTCGCTCGTATTCGCGGACCCACGGCCGCACCGCACCGTCTTGACGATCGCCAGCCGCGGTGCACGGACGTCGACGCCGTTGGTCACGGTGAGCGTGACCCGCGTCCGGTTGACCCGGTAGCTCAGTTCGGCGGTGTTGAGGTGGGCGCCGAGGCTCGCACTTCGCGTGACGATGGCGCGATACCAGATCCGCAGGGTGCGCGCGGTCAGGTGCGCGGGGATCCTGCCGATGTCCCACACGGCCGGGTTGCTGCCGGGCCGCGGCGGGATCGGAGCCGGCGCGCCGCAGGCGAGGCAGCTGATGCCGGTCTGGCCGAGGAACCGCATCCCGGAGGGCAGGTGATCGGTGATCACCGCGTCGGAAATGGGCGTCCGTGCCGGGATGTGGGCGGTCAGTTCGTACCTGAAGACCGACCCGTTCGTTCCGGCCGCCGGGCGTGTGAGCACCGTCTTGCTCAAGCGAACCGCGGCGGTCCGCGGGGCCGCGTGTGGCGAGCTGATCGTCGCCGGGCCGGTGCTCTGGGCGATCGCCGGGGTGGCGACCGCTGCGAGGGCGATTCCGATGATGGCGATCTGGGTTCTCATCAGGTTCCTCCGGGGCTATCGGATGATCACGGGTGCCCCCCGTGGGATGTGCGTGGCAAGGTAGGTGACCGGCGCGTTGCCGACCCGGACGCACCCGTGCGAGCGCGCCGAGCCCAGCGGATCGCGCAGGCTTGCTCCGCCGCGGCCATGGATCGCGACCCGACCCGACCCGCCGCCGTAGTTGTCGAGCACGTCGGAGTGGGCGCTCAGGTGGAGGGCGAACGGCCCGAGGAACCCGCGCGGGTCGACCTGCGGGACGATGGCCACGACCGAGAAGAGGCCGGCCGGGGTGGGCGTCGCCGGCTTGCCGATCACCGCGCCGAAGCGCGCGACGACGCGGCCCGCATCGACGACGCTGACCCGGCGGGCAGCGCGACTCACCACGACCCGCCAGGGGGTGCTGGAGAGGCTCGTGGCGTCGGCGGCGACCCACCCGTGGGCGGTGTTGGGCCGGATCGGCAGACGCAGGTCAAGCCACAGCGCTCCCGATCGGCTCCGCCGTGTGCCGAGCACCAGCAGCGCATTCGGACCGCCATCCAGCGGGGAGGCGACCCCCAGTCGTGTGACGGCCGCGCCGGTGCCGGGGCGGCTGCGCGCCGCCGTCGGACGGGTGACCGTCGCGATCCACGCCACATGGACGGTTGGCCCGGCGACCAGTGCTGCGCCCTCGGCGGGACGCATCCCGGCGAACCATGCGACCGGATCACCGGAGGCGTCCTGCAGCCGGTCCGTGACGGTCGTGGTGTAGGTGCAACCGCAGCCGGTGTCGACGCGGGCCCCGGGCGCGGTGGCCGGTGCGTGCACCCGGCCGATCATCACCGCGGTCAGGCAGGTGATGCCGCGGTCCGCGATCGCCGCAGATCCCAGGGCGAAGCGCGTGCCGGTCGCGGCGATCGACGGTGTCACCGGGATCGCGGCCCCGTCGAGTGGGGTCACGACGCTCGTGAGGCCGTCGCCGATCGTGATCTGCGCGGTGATGCTCGCGCGGCACCCGGCGCCGGGGTCCGTCGCCGAGACGGCCGTGCCCAACTGCAACGCGATGGTCCATGCGAACTGCCGGCTCGGTGCGAGGGCCCCCAGCGGGTGCCGGAATGCGACGTCCAGGTCGAGAACCCCGGCGGTGTCATAGCTGCCCGCGATCCGGCGGATGCCCGGCGCTTGCGGTGCGCGCACGGCCGCGGACGGTTCCCGGGACGCGTTGACGGCAGCGATGGTCGCGATGTGCGCCGCGGCCGGCCCGGCGGCGACCAGCGCGCCGCAGACCGCGAGTACCGCCGCGGCGACCCGCGCCGTGCGCAGGGGCCGCGCGATCCGCCGGGCTGCGGGGGCAGGACGGAGTCTGAGACGGGCGATGACGCGGCACTCCTGGGTGATCGGCCGGCGAGCGGTCCATGCCGGCGGTCCCCTGGTCGGGATCGGCCCGACACGCGACGGCGCGTTTGGCGGGTGCTCCTCTGTACTTATCGGCGCGAACGCCACCGCCCATCACCGGTCGGGCACGAGATCCTCGCTCGGGAGCTTGCCCGGTTGGCGTTCGTGCCAGGTTCGATGCGCGCATAGCGCCGGGACCGGACGACGGCGCTACGCGGTGAACCGGTAGCCGATGCCGGGCTCGGTGATGAAATGCCGCGGTGCCGACGGGTCGTCCTCGAGCTTGCGGCGAATCCGCAGCAGCACGGTGCGCAGGTATTCGCTCTCGCCCTCGTACCCGGCCCCCCAGATCTGGGTCAGCAGGTCCCGCTGGGTGACCAGGTGCCCCGGCCGGCGCGCGAGCATCGCGACGACGCCCCACTCCTTGGGGGTGAGGTGCACCGGCACTCCGTCGCGCTCGACTTGGCCGGCGGCGAGATCGATACGCAGATTCCCGGCGGTGACGACCGCGTGATCGGCGTCGGTGGTCGCCCGCCGCAGCGCCGCGCGGATGCGCGCCAGGAGCTCCTCGATGCCGAACGGCTTGGTGATGTAGTCGTCGGCGCCCGCATCCAGGGCGGCGACCTTAGCGGCGCTCTGATGGCGTGCCGAGAGCACGATCACCGGCACGTCGGTCCAGGCCCGCACCGCCTCCAGCACCTCCATGCCGGTGTGTCCGGGGAGCCCGAGATCGAGGAGGATCACGTCCGGGTGCGCGCGCGAGGCCTCGACGATGCCCTGGGTGCCGTCGTAGGCGCCGACGACCTCGAAGCCGTGCGCGCCGAGCCCGATCGACAGGGCCCGGGTGAACGGGCGGTCGTCGTCGATCAGCAGGATCTTGGTCATCGGCTCACCGCCGGCACCCCGGCCGGGACCGGCGCAGGGACCAGGGGGAGGGTCAGCACCATCGTGCAGCCGCCTCCCGGGGTGTCGTCGGCGACGAGCGTGCCCCCGAGCGCGGTCGTGAAGCCGCGCGCGATCGCCAGGCCGAGCCCCACGCCCAGGCCGACTCGGACATCGCCGCGGCGCTGGAAGGGCCGGAAGATCGTCTCGCGGTCCTCGGGCGCCACGCCGGGGCCGTGGTCGACGACGCGGATGGTCGCGTCATTGCCGACCAGCCCGATGTCGACCGCGGCCTCACCGCCGCCGTGGATGAGCGCGTTTTGGACGAGGTTGGCCACGATCCGCACCACGAGCGTCGCGTCGGTGGTCATCGGGATGGCATCGAGCCCCGTGACGCGGACCGCGGATGGCAGCACGCCGGCCGCGGCGACCGCGTCCTCGATCGCGAAATCGACGAGGTCGACCAGGTCGACCTCCGTGGTCGCGAGCTCCATCGTCCCCTCGTTGACCCGCGTCATGTCGAGCAGGCCCTCGATCAGCCCCGACAGGCGGTCGGTCTCGTTGTCGATCGACTCCAGCAGCGCGTCGTGTTGCTCCGGGGTGAAGTGCGCCGACGGCGAGAGCAGGCTGGTCGCGGCGGTCTTGATCGAGGCCAGCGGGGTGCGCAGGTCGTGGCTGACCGCGGCCAACAGGGCCGCGCGCAGTTCGTCGGCCTGGCGCAGCTGGGCCCGCTCGCTCGCCTCGCGCTCCAGCCGCTGGCGCTCCAGCACCGTGACGATCTGTGACGCGACCCCCCGCAAGAGGGCCTGGCTCTCCGGGTCCTCGAGGCCGCCGGCCACGACCAGCTCGTGGGTCTCATCGAGGGCGACCGCGACCGTCGGTCCGGTGAGGGTCCCTGAGACCACCTCGCGCGCGTTCGTCTGACCGTGATGCGTACGGCGCAGGGCGGCGCCGTTCAGCTCGAAGGTCCGCACGAACTCGGCCAGGAAGTCCTCGAGGGCGTCGTCGCCCAGGCTCACGGTCGAGACCAGCCGCGCCAGCGCCCGGGCGTTGCGCTCCGCGCGCGCGGCCCGCGCGCTGCGTCGTGCGGCGAGGTCGACGAGCATGGCGACGGTCAGCCCGGCGACCAGAAACGCGGTCAGTGCGAGTACGTCGCGGACATTGGCGATGGTGAAGGTGTGGATCGGCGGCGCGAACTAGTAGTTGCTGAGCAGGAACGCGGCCAGCGCCGCCAGCAGGCCGGGGATGATGCCGCCGACCGCCGCGACGGCGATCACCACCAGCAGGTACGCCGAGAGCGCGACCGCCAGCGACGCCGACACGGTGCCGGCGGTCAGGATCGCGGTCATCGCCGGGAGCGCGATCAGCCCCAGCACGAAGCCCGCGACGATGCGCCGCTGCGAGATCCCCGACGGGGTCGACCACCATGCCCGCCGCGTATGGGGCCCGGGCGCGGAGGCGTCGACGCCGATCACGTGCAGGTCGATGTCCCCGCGCGCCTCCCGGACGCAGCGCGTCACGATCGAGCCGCGCACCAGCTCGGAGACCCGGGTCCGCCGGCGCGCGCCGATCACCAGCTGGGTGGCATTCTCGGCGCGGGCGACCGCGACCAACGCGACCGCAACGTCGTTGGAGACCACCTCCACGAAGCGCCCGCCGAGCTCGGTCAGCAGGGCGACGTTGCGGTCGACCGCGATGTCGCTGCGCGAACGCAGGCCGTCGTCGCGGCGCACGTTGACCCCCACCAGCTCGGCCTTGGCCCGCCGTGCCATGCGCGCGGCACGCCGGATCAGGCGCGCGGTCTCGGGGGAGCCAGTGATCGCCACGGCCACCCGTTCCTTGGTCTCCCAGGAGGCCTCGATGTGGTGGCGCTCGCGGTAGGCCTGCAGCTCGACGTCGACCCGGTCGGCCAGCCAGAGCAGCGACAGCTCGCGCAGCGCGGCGAGGTTGCCCGGCCGGAAGAAGTGGGTCAGGGCCGCGTCGATCCGCTCGGCCGGGTAGACGTTGCCGTGCGCCAGGCGCCGGCGTAGCGCCTCGGGGGTCATGTCGATCAGCTCGATCTGCTCGGCGCCGCGCACGAACTCATCGGGGACCGTCTCGCGTTGCGGGACGCCGATGATCGTCTCGACGACGTCTGAGACCGATTCCAGATGCTGCAGGTTGAGCGTCGAGATGACGTTGATCCCGGCCTCCAGGATCTCCTCGACGTCCTCGTAGCGTTTGGCGTGCTCGACGCCCGGGATATTGGTATGCGCGAGCTCGTCGATCAGCACCACGTCCGGGCGCCGGGCGAGGATCGCCGCGAGGTCCATCTCATCGAGCATCTGTCCCCGGTAGGCGACCGGGCGGCGCGGGATGACCTCCAGGTCGGCGATCTGGGTGGCGGTCTGGGCGCGCCCGTGCGTCTCGACCAGCCCGGCGACGATGTCGGTGCCCCGTGATCTGCGCCGCAAGCCCTCGTTGAGCATGGCGTAGGTCTTGCCGACGCCGGGTGCGGCGCCAAGGTAGATCCGTAGCCATCCTCGTGCCATGGGCGAGCCCTTGTTGTGACGCTCTGCGTTCGAGCTTAGCGACTCCCCAGCCGCGCGAGCGACAGGTTGAGATCCAGCACGTTGACGCCGGGCTCGCCCATCACGCCGAGCACCCGGCCGACGGTCGCCTGGTCGACCAGGTGCTGCACCTGGGCGAGTGGCAGGCCGCGCACCGCGGCGACCCGGGGGACCTGCAGGCGCGCGTTGGCGATGGAGATCTCCGGGTCGAGGCCCGAGCCGGAAGAGGTCACCGCGTCGACGGGTACCGGCGTGGTCGCCGGCAGCCGGTTGAAGGTGCGATACGCGGTCATCGCGCTCGTGACCGCCGAGATCAGCGCGGGGTTGGTCGGCCCGAGGTTCGAGCCACCCGAGGACATCGCGTCATAGCCGGTCCCGGCGGCCGATGGGCGCGGCTGGAACCACGCCGGGAGCGGGTTGCCCTTGGCGTCCGAGAACGATTGCCCGATCAGCTCCGAGCCGACGGCCTGCCCGCTGGGTCCGGGGACCAGCGAGCCGTTGGCCTGATGGTGGAACAGGCCCTGGGCGATGCCCGTCACCACGAGCGGGTACGCGAGGCCGGTGAGCACGGTCATCACGACGGTCATCGCCAGGGCGGTCCAAAGTATCCGCCGCATCAGCCGACCCCCAACGCCGTGACGATCAGGTCGATGAGTTTGATCGCGATGAATGGCACGATCGCCCCTCCCACGCCGTAGATCAACAGGTTGCGCCGCAGGATCGAGGAGGCGCCGGTGGCCCGGAACCGCACGCCGCGCAGCGCCAGCGGGATGAGCGCGATGATGATCAGCGCGTTGAAGATCACCGCCGACAGGATCGCCGAGTGCGGGCTCGACAGGTTCATGATGTTCAGGGAATTCAGCTGCGGATAGGCCACCACGAACATCGCCGGCACGATCGCAAAGAACTTGGCGATGTCGTTGGTGATCGAGAATGTGGTCAGCGACCCGCGGGTGATCAGCAACTGCTTGCCGATCTCGACGACCTCGATGAGCTTGGTCGGGTTGGAGTCGAGGTCGACCATGTTGCCGGCCTCCTTGGCGGCCTGCGTGCCGGTGTTCATCGCCACGCCGACGTCGGCCACCGCCAGGGCCGGGGCGTCGTTGGTGCCGTCGCCGGTCATCGCGACCAGGTGGCCCCCTTCCTGCTCGCGCCGGATCAGCGCCATCTTGTCCTCGGGCGTCGCCTCCGCCAGGAAGTCGTCGACGCCCGCCTCCTCGGCGATCGCGGCCGCGGTGCGCGCGTTGTCGCCGGTGATCATCACGGTGCGAATGCCCATCGCGCGCATCTGATCGAAGCGCTCCCGAATTCCGGGCTTGACGATGTCCTTGAGGTAGATCACCCCCAGCACCTTCGCGCCATCGGCAACCACCAGCGGCGTGCCGCCCTGGGTCGAGATACCGTCGACGACGACGGTGAGCTGATGCGGGACCTCGCCGCCCTGCGCCTGCACCCAGGCCTCCACGGCGGAGCCTGCGCCCTTGCGGATCTGCCGACCGTCGGCATCGACGCCGGACATGCGGGTCTGTGCGGTGAACGGGATGAGCTCGGCGCCGGCGAGCGGGACCACTGGAGCCCCGCGGCGGGCTTCGACCAGCGCCACGATCGAGCGCCCCTCCGGGGTCTCGTCGGCCAGGCTCGCCTGGACGGCGGCCTCGGCAAGGTCGGCCATCGCGACGTTCGGCATCGGGATCAGCTCGGTTGCTTGGCGGTTGCCGACGGTGATCGTGCCGGTCTTGTCGAGCAGCAGCGTCGAGCAGTCGCCGGCGGCTTCCACGGCGCGCCCGGACATCGCAAGCACGTTGCGCTGCACCAGCCGGTTCATGCCGGCGATGCCGATCGCCGACAGCAGCGCCCCGATCGTCGTCGGGATCAGGCACACGAACAGCGCCACCAGCACGATGATCGACTGCGGCGCCCCCGAGTAGACCGCGAAGGGCTGCAGCGACACGATCGCGATCACGAAGACCAGCGTCAGCCCCGCCAGCAGAATGTCGAGGGCGATCTCGTTGGGGGTCTTCTGGCGGCTGGCGCCTTCGACCAGGGCGATCATGCGGTCGAGGAACGTCGCGCCCGGATCGGCGGTGATCTTGACCAGGATGCGGTCCGAGAGCACCCGCGTCCCGCCGGTCACCGCCGAGCGGTCCCCGCCGGACTCGCGGATCACCGGCGCCGATTCACCGGTGATCGCCGACTCGTCGACCGAGGCGATTCCCTCGATGATCTCGCCGTCCCCGGGGATGATGTCGCCGGCGACGACCTCACAGACGTCGCCGGCGCGCAGGTCGGTCGAGGCGACCTGGCGGATTGCCCCGTCCTTGATCACCTTGGCGATCGTGTCGGCGCGCGTACGGCGCAGGGCGTCCGCCTGGGCCTTGCCGCGGCCCTCGGCGATCGCCTCGGCGAAGTTCGCGAACAGGACGGTGAACGCCAGCCACGCGATGATCAGCCCGCCAAAGACGTTCGTCGCCTGGGTTGAGGTCCCGAAGTCCTTGATCCAGAACACCAGCGCGAGGACCGTCGTGACCTCGACGGTGAACATCACCGGGTTGCGCAGCATGTGGCGCGGATTGAGCTTGACGAACGCCTCAAGCGCGCCGCGCCGCACGATGGCGGGATCCGTGCCGGCGAGGGCCGCAGGTGAGCGTCGGACGCGGAGGGAGGGCTGAGTGGACATCTGCTCTCTAGGTGTGGAAGACGTAGTGCTCCGCCAACGGGCCGAGCGCCAGGACAGGGAAGTACGTCAGGCCGACGATGATCAGCGTCACGCCCACGAGCATCGTGGCGAACAGCCCGGTGCCGGTCGGCAGCGTGCCCGAGGATGCGGGTACGGCCTGCTTGCGGCCAAGCGAGCCTGCGATCGCAAGCACCGGGACCATCAGCGCGAAGCGGCCGAGCAGCATGGCGATCGCCGAGCTCGTGTTGAACCAGGTCGTGTTGCCGGAGAAGCCCGCGAAGGCCGAGCCGTTGTTGTTGGCCGGCGAGACGAACGCGTAGACCATCTCGCTCAGGCCGTGCGGGCCGGGATTGAGCAGCGCCGCCTTGCCGCGCACGGTAACGATCCAGCCGGCGGAGAATCCGAGGGCCACGGCCGGCACGATCAGGATGTAGATCGCCACCAGCTTCATCTCGGCCGCCTGGATCTTCTTGCCCAGGTACTCGGGCGTGCGCCCGACCATCAAGCCGGCGATGAACACCGAGAGCATGGCGAGGATCAGCATTCCGTAGAGCCCCGATCCGGTCCCACCCGGCGAGACCTCACCGAGCATCATGTTGGTGAGCACGACCCCGCCCCCCAGGGGCGTAAAGCTGTCGTGCATGGAGTCGACCGATCCGGTCGAGGTCCCCGTCGCCGAGGCGCCGAACAGCGCCGACGGGGCCGCACCGAAGCGGACCTCCTTGCCGGTCAGATTGCCGCCCACGACCGTTGATGAGGCGGTCTGGTTGACGGTCTTGGGCAGCGAGGAGTTGCCGCCGGCCTCGAAGCCCATCACCAGCAGCGCCGGGACGATCCAGAGCACTGCCATCGCGCCGAGGACCGCCAGCCCCTGGCGGCGATCCCTGCACAGCTTGCCGAAGGTCCAGGGCAGCGAGAACGGGATCAGCAGCAGCAACCAGTTCTCGAACAGGTTGGTGAAGCCCGTCGGGTTCTCGAACGGGTGGGACGAGTTGGCGTTGAACGGGCCGCCGCCGTTGGTGCCCAGGTCCTTGATCGCCTCCTGGCTGCCGATCGCACCGGTCGGCAGTGTCTGGTGGGCGCCGGCCAGCGTGTGGACCGTCACCGGTGCGGTCAGGTCCTGGATGACGCCCATCGAGACCAGCACGAGCGCGGCCACGATGCTGATCGGCAGCAGGATCCGCGTGACGGTCCGGACCAGATCGACCCAGAAGCTGCCGAGCGTGCTCGAGCGGCGGCGGATCAGCCCGCGCATCAGCGCGACGGCGACCACGATGCCGACCGCCGCCGAGACGAAGTTCTGCACCGTCAGGCCGATCATCTGGGTGAGCAGCGACATCGCGGTCTCGCCCGAGTAGTTCTGCCAGTTGGTGTTGGTCAGAAAGCTCGCCGCGGTGTTGAACGCCAGGGGAGACGGGACGGTGGGAGCGTTGCCGGGATTGAGCGGCAGGTGGTCCTGCAGGCGCTGGATGCCATAGAGCACGAGCATCGAGACGCCCGAGAACGCCAGCAGGGACAGCGCATAGGTGCGCCAGCGCTGCTCGCCCTTGGGGTCGATCCCGCAGACGCGATAGATGAGGCGCTCGAGCGGCCCGAACACCCGGTCTCCCGGGGCGCTTGCCACTCGAGTAGACCCGCGCCATGTACGTGCCCAAGCAGCGGGATCGACACGGCCAGGGCGACGATGAGGATGATCAGCTGGGCGCCGTCGTTGAGGCCCATTAGAGCCGCTCCGGCCAGAGCAGGGCGATGATCAGGAAGACGGCGATCAGGACGGCGACCGCGAGACCGAGCGCATCGTTGGTGGTCATTCGGCCGGCTCCGCCGACTCGTCGATTCCTCCCGGCGTGCAATCGTCGTCGCGGGCGCCGATGATGCGCTCGCAGCCGACGACGAACGCCACCATCACCGCGAAGAACACCACCGTGCCGACGACATAGAGCACATCAAGCATGCGGCCGCTCCCGATCGAACCCGCAGGGCCCGTGCGCGAATACGCACGTCATGCTTGTGAGTCTGCGTCACGCCGTGGCCAACGGCGCGGCATCGCGACGCGTCTGTCACGCGAATGACGGAAGCTTCACGCGATTGTCACGATCGGGACCGCGCGCTCGACCGGCGGCGTCCCGCGCTGAGACCGCCCGTGACGGGTCGTCTACGCGGCCGCAGGCGAGAGCGGCGGCCCGGCGAGCTTCGGGTCGTGACCGCGCCGGGGCTCGCGGTCGATCCAGGTGCCGACCCAATTGCGCACATAGGGGCGGTCGGCGCCGTGGACGATGATCTTCGCGCGCAGGTGCGTGCCGGTGATCGACTCGAGCGAGCGCAGCAGCGTGTCGAGCGCCTGCGCATCGCCGGCGGCGCATTCGACCATGATCATCGGCAGCTCGGCGTCGCGGGCACGGGCCTCGATGCGGCAGCGCCGGAACCCCGGTGCGATCAGCGCCGGGACGACCCGCTCGATGGCGTGCGCCAGTTCCTGCGCATCGCTCAGCGCCGCGGTGCGCACCGTGATCGCGTACTCGCGGTCGACGAGCATGGCGGCGTGCACCGCGGGGCGCCCGGTGCGGGCTACGCGCCCGACCGCGTCGGAGAGCGTCGTGCGCCGCAGTGCGGCGAGCCGCTCGCGTGCACCGCGCGACCGGGCCGGGCGACCCGCGCGCGCCGCGCGGACCCTGACCAGGTCAACGACGCCCCCGTCCTCGGGCGGTGTGCCGCCCGCGGCTGCCGGTGGCGTGTGCGGGCCGGTGTGGGATACCGCATGGACAGTCATGGGTGCTCCTTCGGGGGCGGGGCCGGGGCTGATCTGTGCTAGTTGGTACCCTCGCGCGCCCGGTTGAGAAACGTCTGAGCCGCTCGCTATGGACCGGTTAAGCCGCGCCCGCCGCGTCCGATCCCGTCACGGCCCGACGGCCCCCGGGATCCCCCCCGAATGACGCGGTCCGCGCGGTCCGGACGCGCCGCGCGCCTACCTGCCGAGCACCACCTGGGACAGGATCTGGATCCTGCGGTGCACCGGGAGCGACAGGATTCGGCGCAGTGCCGCCGCCCGGCGCGCGGGGGCGTAGTGGCCATCGACGAAGGCGACGATCATGGCGGTGCTCGGCCGCGCATTCGCGCCGCGGGCGATGATGGCGGCGACCGCGCCGGGATGGTGCACGGCTTCGGCGACCAGCACGGCGGCCGCATGCCGCCAGCGCGAGTACGTGTAGTGGGTGACGACGTACCCGGCGATCTGGGTCCGCGTCACCGTGGGCGCCGGCCCGGGGGCCCGAGCCGCCCGAGGCGACCGGCACGAACCACGTGCTCGGCAGGCCGAGCGCATCCTGGATCGCGGCGCCCGAGACGTCGACCGCCCGCCCGCCGGCGAGGGTGATCCGCGTCATCCGGACCCGCGGCGAGGTGCCCCGGGAGATGATCGCGATCTGCGTGACCGGTGCGCCCAACCCGAGCAGCTGCCCGAGGCGCGTGCCGCTGTACCTCGGCGGCGCGCGCCACGGATCCATCGGGGAGATCCCGTCGTACGGGTCCGGCACGCCGACCAGGTACGGCACCGCCGGACCGCCCCAGGCGTCGTTGATGCTCTCGGTGTGACCTCCCGAGCTCGAGAAGAAGAACGCCGGGACGATCGTGCCGTGATAGGTCACCGCCTCACCCGCCGTCGCGCGGATGGCCGCGTCGGTGCGCGATGTCTCGCCAGGCACACCCCCGTACATCTGGCTGCGGACGTCCGGGTACACGTCGAAGGAAGCCGTGGGCCTGCGGCTGGCGAGCGCGAAGCTGCGCGAGGCGATCGCCTGCGCCTCGAGGGCCGTCGTCGCCCAGCTGGACGGCATCTCTTCGGCCACGACGCCGCGCAGGTACGATTCGATCGGCACCGTGTTGATCGTCGTCAGGCGCCCGCCGGCGGTGGTCGTGGCGAGCGTGCCGCGGTAGGCCCGGCCGCCGAAGCTCACCAGGCCCGAGCCTGTCGGCGTGATGGTGATCCCGGCGGCGGTCTGGACGACCTTGGTCGTGCCCGGGCCCTCGACGAGCACCCCGGCTCCCGCGGGGCGCAGCGTGTAGCCGACCCCGGCCGCCAGCGGATAGGGCTTGCCGGTGTGCAGATCCGTGAGTTCGCCGGCGCCCTGGACGCCCACGGCGGCCGCGGTCTGGCCGCTGCCCAGCAGCACGCGGATCGGTGTCGTGGTCGGCTCGGGCGACAGGGTCGTGCCCTGGTAGTACCACGCGGTGATCTTCGCCGCGCTCCAGCCGTGCAGCGCATCACCCTCGGCGCCGTACTGGGACATGCCGATCCCGTGCCCGTAACCGCGCCCGGTGAACGTGAACGAGATCGTCTGCGCCGAGGCGGTCGCGGCCACGGCCAGGCTCGCACATGCCGCCGCGACGAGCGTCCAGCGCAGGCGGGGTCCGTTTCGGCGGGTCGATGGCTGGGCCGCGGGGGGTGTCCCCGCGGTCGGCGTGCTGATGTCCACGTGCTGTCCGTCCCGTTGCATCCGGCGGGAGCGCCGCGTACCGGCGGCAGGGCGCACCCTGCAGACCTGTCGTCGCGAGCGCGTTCGACGCCGTGTGATCGAGGTGCTCACCGTTCGCCTCGGCCGTGCGCGCCGGTCACTTGAGCGGTCGGTCGCGCCTGCCCGGCGAATTTACAAAATGCTCAGGCCCTCGGCGATCCCACGCACTCCCTGGGCACAACCCTCGCACGCCGGCGGGCGCTGTCAACCGGATCGGGTGCCGTCCGGCGCGTCTAGCCCGGCGCCGGCGGATCGCCGGCGACCCGCTCGATGCGCCGGTCGGGGACCAGCCAGACGACGGCGATGGCGATGTAGATCGCGATCGACACCACCGGCACGACCAGCGCCAGGAGCACCGCAAGGACGTACCCGGCGGCCGACAGCTTGCCCTTGCGGTCCTGACCGATCGCAACGGCCAGGCGCGAATCCGGTGCGTGGATCCGCAGCAGCTGGGTCGTCAGGATGTAATAGGCGATGGCGGCCGCCAGCAGCACCAGCCCGTAGGCGAGCACGGGTCCGCTGGCACGCCAGTGCGGGCCGAGCCACTCGTCGCGATCGGCATCAGCGACAGCGAGAACAACAGGCCCATGTTCGCCCACAGCACCCGGCCGTCGATCCGCTCGACGACCTGCATCAGGTGGTGGTGGTTGTTCCAGTAGATCGCGAGCATCACGAAGCTGAGCACATAGACCAGCAGCTGCGGGACCATCGCGCGAAGATCCGTGAACTGGTCGCCGGATGGCGGGCGCAGGTTCAGGACCATGATCGTCACGAGGATGGCGATCACCCCGTCCGAGAAGGCTTCAAGCCGGCCGCGACTCACGGGGCCGAGTATCGCAGCGAGTCGACCGCGTGGCCATCGCATCCCACCGGCGTCGGCCCTGCGTTCGGGGGGTTGAGTCCGCGCGCCACGCGTGTCGAGGTATCAGTGATGAGCACACCCGCCGGATCCGCGGCCCTCCCTGCGGCCGTGACGCATGAGCTGGGGAGCGCCCTGCCCATCGGGCAGGCGCTGTCGCCGCGCACGTTCGTGGGCGTCCTGGTCGC
Organism: uncultured Thermoleophilia bacterium; assembly: GCA_963784985.1. Taxonomy (GTDB): domain Bacteria; phylum Actinomycetota; class Thermoleophilia; order Miltoncostaeales; family Miltoncostaeaceae; genus CAITWD01. Next base: position 127,934 of record CAWATR010000030.1, on the reverse strand, counting down.
CGCACTGCTCGCCTTCGCGGCGGTCGCGATCTACCAGCGCATCCGGGTCGCCCGCTCGGGCATCGCGGGCGTTGACCGGATGGACGTCAAGACCTTCGAAGCCTTCCTGGCGTCGCTGTTCCGCGACTTCGGGTACCAGATCGAGGGGTCGCGGGTGCACGGCGACTTCGCCGCCGAGCTCGTCGTCGTCAAGGACGGCACGCGCACCGTGGTCGAGGGCAAGCGCTGGAGCAAGAACCTCGGCGTGACGGCGGTTCAGGCCGCCCTCGGCGCGATGACCGACTTCGCCTGCGACGCGGCGATCGTCGTCGCCAACCGGCAGTTCACCCATCAGGCCAAGCGGCTCGCCAAGTCCTCCGGCATCCAGCTCTGGGACCGGGAGGCGCTGGTGGGCAAGCTGCTGGGTCTGCACGGGGTCCCCGGCGAGTTGCCGAGCTCCGACTCGCGATCCCCGAGCTCGCGGCGACCGCCACCCCGCCGCCGCCGCCCGCGGTGCCGGTCGCCGCCCAGCCCCTCACGGTCGCACCGCTCATCGTCGGCCCCGCCGATGCCGCGCCGGCCTGGACGCCCGGCAGCTTCGCGTCGTGCGCGCTCTGCGGGGTGACCGTCTCCAAGGACGACCGGATCGCGTGCCTGAGTCAGCCCGGCCGCTTCGGCGGGCAGATCTACTGCCACGTCCACCAGCAGCTGATCCGGGGCGACGCGTCCCTCGGCGGGACCCGGACCTAGCCGGCCGCGTCGCGCTCGGCCGGCCGGAAGCGGGGCCGGGCTGCAGCCGGGGCTACGATCGGTCAGCACCGCAGGTGGGCAAGGAGTGTCCGTGGCGCGGATCGACCTGAGCGGGCATGACCTGATCGTGCGCCTGAGCCTGATGGAGCAAGCCGGCGCCGTTCACGCCGACGTGCGCATGCCACTGCGCGCGGTGCGCGCGGTGCGCGTCGTCGAGGACCCCTGGTCGGCGCTGCGCGGACTGCGCGCGCGGGTACCGGCGTGCCGGGCGTGATCTCGCTGGGCACGCGTCGCGGCGGCGGGATCCGGGATTTTGTGGCCGTGTATTCGAACACGCCCGCGGTCGTGATCGACGCGGCCGGGGCCGAGTCCGACCGGCTGGTGATCTCGTCGGCCAGCGCCCGCGACGACGCAGTGCACATCGACGAGGCGGCGCGCGGCACCGACGAGGGCCGCCGCGCGACGCCTCCCTGGGGCCGAGCCCGCCAGCCCGGTGCCGCGGGGGAGCCGCGGCACCGGGACCCCGGTCAGGCCGACTCGAACGATGGCTCGCCGAGCGGCTCGGCCGCCTGCGTGGCCGGTGCCTCCTGCGGGCGCGTGCGCCTGATGAACAGGGCCGCGATCGCGCCGAGGGCCGCGATCCCGGCACCCACGTACACGGCCGGGGTCAGCCCGTCGACGTAGGACTGCGGGGACTGGTAGCTGCCGTACTGGGCGAAGACGGTCGCCAGGACCGAGACGCCCAGCACCCCGCCGAGCTCGCGGATGGCGTTGTTGGCGCCCGAGGCCTGGCCCTCCTCCTCGGGACGCACCGACCCGAGCACGACGTTGGCGACCGGGGCGAAGAAGAGCCCCATCCCGATGCCGGCGATCATGAACGGCCCGATCAGGTCGCTGTAGGCGACCGTCGGCGACGCGAGCGCGGCGAGCATGACCAGCGCGATCGACTGCATCGCGATGCCCGTTGCCATCAGCATCCGGCCGCCGATCCGATCCGACAGCGCGCCGGCGATGGGCGCCACGATCAGCGGCATGGCGGTCCAGGGCAGGACGCGAAGGCCGGCGGACAGCGGGGAGTAGCCCTGCACGGTCTGGAGGAACTGAGTCAGCAGGAAGATCGCCCCGAACATCCCGAAGAACATCATCATCGAGGCGATGTTGGCGGCCGTGAAGGTCCGGTTGGCAAAGAAGCGCATCGGCAGCATGGGCGTCGTTGTGCGCAGCTCCCAGACTACGAACGCGACGACCAGCACCGTGCCGACGGCCAGCGCGCCGAGGACCTCGGTCGTGCCCCAGCCGATCTGGCTGCCGCGGATGATCCCGTACACGATCCCGAGCAGGCCCGTGGACGCCAGCGCGACGCCCGGCAGGTCGAGGGCCGAGTTCGGGCCGTAGCTCTCGTCCAGGCGGCGGGCCGCCAGTGGCGCCAGCACCAGGCCGATCGGGACGTTCAGCCAGAAGATCCACTGCCAGGACGCACCCTGGACGACGGCGCCGCCGACCACCGGGCCGAGCCCGACGGCCAGGCCGCCGACCGCGCCCCAGATCCCGAGCGCCGCGCCGCGGCGCTCGGCCGGGACGGAGGCCGACAGGATGGTGAGCGTCAAGGGGGCGATGATGGCGCCGCCGATGCCCTGGAAAGCGCGCGCCGCGATCAGCCAGTCGATCGATGGTGCAAGGGCGGCCCCGGCGGATCCGACCACGAAGGTGAGGATCCCGATCACGAACATGCGGCGCCGCCCGAAGCGGTCGCCGAGCGCGGCGCCGGTGAGGAGCAGCACCGCGAAGGTCAACGTGTAGGCGTTGACGGTCCATTCAAGCTGCTGGATCGACGCGTGCAGGTCCCGCCGGATGGTGGGCAGGGCCGTCGAGACGACCAGGTTGTCGAGGGTGACGATGAACAGCGCCGCGGAGGTAAGGATCAAGGTCCAGACCGCCCCGTGGCGCACGCCGTGGGATGTCATGGGAGACCTTTCTCGTCGAAAGAAAGTGAGTAGTTACTAGCTTCGATGGTCACAAAAAAGGGGGTCACGCCGGCTTGTGCGCGAGGCAGCTTTCGGTCATGCGCGCCGCCCAGGCCTCGCCGGACTGTTGGAGCTCGAGCGCCACGATCACGTTGATGAGCATGCCGTGCGAGAAGAACTCGGTCACGACGTCCGAACCGGCGCCCGAGACGCGCTCCACGTACTCGAACAGCGCCCCGTAGCCCTCACGTGCCGCCGCTTGGATCTCGGGGTCGTTGCATGCGGCCGCGTACATCTGCATCTGCATCTTGAGCATCTGCCGGTCGCCGAGCAGCTCCGTGTAGCGCGACCCGATCGCCGCGAGGGCATCGGGGCCGGTCAGGCCGTCGGCCGCCTCGGTAAAGGCGGCGAGCGTCTCGCCCATGCATGACCGCGCGGCCGCGATGAACAGGCCCTTCTTGGTCCCGAACAGGCGGAACAGGTACGGCTGCGAGATGCCGGCCTCATGCGCGATCGTCTCGGTGGAGGCGCCGTGGTAGCCATGCTCGGCGAACTGGGAACGGGCGGCCGTCAGCACGGCGATGCGGCGTTCGGTGGCGGTCTTGCGGGCGGTCGGGGTCATTGCGTTAGTGAGTCTTCACTCACAACCGGCGGCTGTCAAGGGCGCACGCCCGCCAGGAGCGCCATCTCGCGCCACTTCCAGATGCAGTCGACGTCGGCCAAGCCGGCCGTGCGCATCCAGCCGAGCTGGGTCTCGGTATCGCACAGCCGGTTCGAGGCATCCTCCTCGTCCGGCCCGTAGCCGATCGCCGCCAGGAACTGCTCGTGCAGGCGCGGCGTGGGCGAGCTGACGTGTTCGAGGTTCGCGAAGATGCCGCCGGGGGCGAGGCGCTCGTGGAGCTCGGCCAGCAGCGTCTGCTTGCGCGCATCCTCGAGGTGGTGGATCGCGAAGGCCGACACGATGGCGTCGAATCGCCCGACGACGGGCAGCGTCTGCGCCAGATCGTGCGCGACGATGCGTACCCGCGGGTTGCCGTCGAAGCGCGCGCGGGCCGCGGCGAGCATGGTCGGGGAGACGTCCAGTCCGAGGAACGTGGCCTCGGGCCGGCGGGTCGCCAGCAAGGCGATCAGGTGGCCGCCGCCCGTGCCGAGATCGAGGATCCGTCGGGCATCGACGGGAACCAGGTCATCGAGCACCTCGTCGCCGTCGCCGGCCCGGGCCAGCCGCGGGCGCCTGGCGATGAACCCCGCGGCATGCTCAGGGGTGGTCCACTCCTCGCGCCCGGTGGGACCCTCGGCGTCCATCGGGACACTCTGGCACACGCCAGCGCGGCCCCGCGCTGGCGGAGCGCGGGCGCGGCGGCAGCCGGCCGTCGCGTCCACGCGACCACGAAGGTGGTCATGTGCCACGTGCTCGCCACGCGTATCCGGGGCACCGTCACCGGTCTGGGGCGGCCGGATCATCCGCGTGCGTGCCCGCCATGGACGTGCGATGATGGCCGGGCAGGCGGACTGCCGTCCCGACGGCCGCGACGCGACGAGGGCTCCCCGATGCGCAGAATCGTCGTCACCGAGTTCGTGTCCCTCGACGGGGTCATGGAGGACCCCGGTGGGTCGGAGGGCACGCCGTTTGGCGGGTGGACCTTCAAGTTCCCCGATCCCGAGGGGATGAAGTACAAGCTCGACGAGCTCTTTGCGCACGACGCGATGCTGCTCGGGCGTGTGACCTACGACGGCTTCGCCGAGGCCTGGCCCGGCCGGACCGACGACGTCGGGTTCGCCGATCGGATGAACACGATGCCCAAGTACGTCGTCTCGACGACGCTGCGGGAGGCGAGCTGGAGCAACTCCACCGTGATCTCGGGCGACGTCGCCGCGCGGGTCGCCGGGCTCAGGGAGACCCCGGGGAACGACATCCTGGTCGTGGGCAGCCGCAGGCTGGCGCAGTTCCTGATGGATGTCGATCTCGTCGATGAGTACCGGCTGATGGTGTTCCCGATCGTGCTCGGGGGCGGGGCGCGCCTGTTCGGGCCGGCCCCGGCGATGCCGATCCTGCACCTCGCCGCGGCCCAGCCGCTCGCCTCCGGCACGGTGATCCTCACCTACACCCCGCATCGGGGCGACTAGGCGGTAGCCGCCGGGCTGCCGTCGCTCGATGCCACGTCCAACCGCGACCCGTGCCGAGCGGGCCGCCGCGCCCTGGCGGCGCGAAAGGAGACCATGATGCCCACACGTGAACGGACCCCGATCGGAGCTCCCTGCTGGGTTGATCTGATGACGTCCGACGTCGACGGCGCCCGCGCGTTCTACACGCGCGTGTTCGGCTGGACCGCCGAGGACCCGAATCCGGAGTTCGGCGGGTACTTCTCCTTCCTCAAAGACGGGATCCCCGTCGCCGGGGGCATGACCAACGTGGCCGGCGAAGGTGTTCCGGACATGTGGCAGGTCTATCTGGCCACCGACGATGCCGAGGCGACGACCGCCCGCGCCACCGAGCACGGCGGCCAGGAGATCGTGGCGCCGGTGCAGGTCGGTGACCTTGGCAAGATGGCCGTCGTCCTCGACGCCGGCGGCGCGCCGATCGGCATCTGGCAGCCGATGGCGTTCCAGGGGCTTGCGCTCTACGACGAGCCCGGTGCCCCGCGCTGGTTCGAGCTGAACACGAAGAGCTATGACGGTGCCGCCGAATTCTACCGCGCGGTCTTCGGCTGGACGACCGAGATCATGAGCGACACGCCCGAGTTCCGGTACACCGTCGCCGTCAACAACGGGGAGAACCTCGCCGGGATCATGGACGCCTCCGGGTTCCTGCCGCCCGAGGTCCCCTCGCACTGGGGGGTCTACTTCGGCGTCCCGGACACCGATGCGGCGCTGGCGAGCATCGTCGATCTCGGCGGTTCGGTGGTCATGCCGGCCAACGACACCCCGTACGGGCGCCTCGCGGCGGCGACGGACCCGACCGGGGCCGCATTCCGCGTGATGCAGAGCCTCTAGCGGTGCGTGCCCTCGGGGCCCACGCGGGGGCCCCGAGGGCGCTGCGACGCCGCCCGGGCATGTGAGGGTTGCCACCGCAGGCCTTGCCCGCCTGGGCGATCGGTGCCATCAATCGATGCCGCCGATCGGGCGTGGGCGTGAGTCGATGCAGGTTCGAAGATCGGGGGCACGCGGGCCGTGGCGCATTGGATCGACTACGTAATCCTCGCGGTGCTGGTCCTCGCGGCGCTGCACGGGTGGCGCACCGGCGCGATCCGCCAGCTGCTGTCCTTCGGCGGGCTGTGGGCGGGACTGGTCGTGGGGGTCGTCGCGGCGCCGACGATCGCCCGCCACTTCGCCCCGACCTCAGCGGGGCTGGTCGCCGTGGCGGTCGTGATCGTTGCGGTGGTCGTGTGCGGCTCGGTCGGCCAGCTTGCGGGCTGGCGGGTCGCGTCGGTCGTGCGGCGCGTGCGCCTGGGCGTCGTCGACGACGCGCTCGGCGTGCTCGTCGCGGTTGTGGCGATGCTGCTGGCAGTCTGGTTCGTCGGTACCTTGGCGGCCTCGAGCCGCAGCAACACACTCGATCAGGGCCTGCGCAACTCCGCCATCCTCCAACAGCTGACGCGCACGCTCCCGACCGTGCCGTCGGTGTTCGCACGCATCGAGTCCGTCCTCGCATCGCAGGGACTGCCGATCGTGTTCGCGACGCTGCCGCCGCAGTTGCTGGCACCGGCGCCGCAGCCCACGAGCGCCGCCGTCGCCGCGGTCCGCGATGCGGCCGGCCCGTCGACGGTCAAGGTCGTCGGGCCGGCCTGCGGCGGGATGGTCGAGGGCTCCGGCTTCGTGGCCGCGCCGGGGATCGTCGTGACCAACGCCCATGTGGTCGGCGGTGATCCCGCGCCGCGGGTCGTCGACGCCGCGGGCTCGCACGCGGCCACCGCGATCCTGTTCGACCCGAAGCTCGATGTCGCCGTGCTGCGGGTTCCCGGCCTGCCAGATCCCCCGCTGACCCTCGACCCCGCGACCGCGGCGCGCGGCGTCAGGGCCGTCGCGCTCGGCTATCCGGAGGGCGGCCCGCTGACCGCGGTCCCGGCGGCGGTGGACGGCGCGTTCATGGCGACGGGCCTGGACATCTACGGCAACTCGTTCGTGAGCCGGTCCGTGTACCAGCTGCACGCGGCCGTGCGCCCGGGCAACTCGGGTGGCCCGCTGGTGGCGCGGGAGGCCGCCGGCCTGCGGGTCATCGGGCTCGTGTTCGCGCGCTCGACGACCGATTCCGGCGTGGGCTACGCGCTGGTCATGGGGCCGGTCGCACACGACATCCACGCCGCGGAGGCCGCCGACACGGCCGTGGCGACGGGCGGGTGCGCGGGCTGACGAGCTGGGGTGGCCCGGCGATCGGGCGCCGTGACCCGGATCAGCGCGGCGTCCCGCCAGGGGGCGGGGCCTGGCGGGCCAGCAGTGCGGCCCAGCCGTCGTCGGACCCCGGGACGATCTCGCGCGGCGGATCACTCACCAGCACATGCGCGGCGCCCGAGGTGATCGCGAACGCGATCGCCTCGGCGGCGAGCTCGGGGGGATCGACGGGGATCTGATGTCCGCCGCCGGCGAACGATCCGGCGCGCAGATGCTGGTGGAACTCGGTTGCGGTCACCGACGGGTACACGACCGAGACCGTCACCCCGGCGTCCGCGAACTCCAGCCGCGCGACCTGGGAGAGCATGTTGAGGGCCGCCTTGGTCGACGAGTAGCCGCCGAGTCGTGGAAAGACGCGCAGCGAGGTCGCCGAACTGACGTTGACGATCGCGCCCCGACCGCCGTGCGCGCATCGTCGGGAGCACCAGCTGCATGGCCCGCAGCGGCGCGACGACGTTGAGCTCGTAGACCGCACGCAGGTCGTCGGCGGCGAGGTCCATCACGGGCACGTGCAGGCCCTGACCGGCGTCGTTGACCAGGACGTCGATGCGCCCGAAGGCGTCGCGGGTGGCGGTGACCAGGCGCTCCAGCGCGCCCGGCGCGGTGACGTCGGTCGGGACGGCCAGCGCGCCGGGCAGCTCGCCGGCCAGCTTGTCCAAGCGGTCCGCACGCCGCGCGGCAAGCACGACCCGTGCGCCGGAGTGCGCGAGCCGGCGCGCGGTCGCGGCCCCGATGCCGGACGACGCGCCGGTGACGATGCAGACGGCGTCGGCGATCTCCATGACCCCACTCTAGGGCGCGGCGCGGCCTGGCGGCCTGGTGCGGGCCCGGCAGGCACGCCGCGGCCGGGCGGTACGGTTGCGCCGGCGCGGTCGCGTTTGGAACACTTGCCCGGACCCGCCGCCGGTGTCCGTATCCACGAGGGAGTCCGGGAGTGCCCGAGCCACCGATTGCTGAGCACGGCCTCATCGGCGACCTGCATACCGCGGCCCTGGTGTCGACGCGCGGGACGATCGACTGGCTGTGTCTGCCGCGCTTCGATTCGCCGAGCGTGTTCGCGTCGCTGCTCGACACGGACAACGGGGGGCGCTTCCGCGTCTGCCCCGACGATCCCGAGACTACCGTCAAGCAGCTGTATCTCCCCGACACCGCGATCCTCGCGACGCGCTTCCTGAGCACCTCGGGCGTGGGTGAGGTGATCGACTTCATGCCCGCGGTGGGCCCCGGCATCGATCCGGGGCGTCGCCGGGTGGTGCGGATCGTCCAGGTGGTCCGCGGCACGATGCGCTTCGACGTCGATTGCGATCCGCGCTTCGACTACGGGCGCCAGCCGCACGAGCTGCACGTCACCGAGGGCGGCGCCGTCTTCTCGACGCCGGACCTCACGCTGATGCTGCACGCCGCAGGCCTCGCGCGCGTCGGCAGCGGGGTGCGCGCGAAGTTCGCCTTGAGCGCGGGTCAGCGCGTCGGGCTCGTGCTCGAGGCCGACGCGGAGCTCGGGCCGCAGCCGGTCGGCGAGGAGGTCCTGAGCGCGCTGTTCGAGGAGACGCGCATCTTCTGGAAGCGCTGGCTCGGCCGCGCCTCCTACCGCGGGCGCTGGCGCGACATGGTCGACCGTTCCGCGATCACGCTCAAGCTGCTGATCCACGCGCCGTCCGGGGCGCCGGTCGCGGCGCCGACGACCGGGCTGCCCGAGCAGATCGGTGGCGAGCGCAACTGGGACTACCGGTTCACCTGGGTGCGGGACGGGTCGTTCTCGGTCGCGGCGCTCCTGGGGCTCGGGCACCGGGACGAGGCCGCCGCATTCATCCGCTGGCTCGGGGACCGGATCCGCGAACGTGACGGCGACACCAACGGGCCGCTGCAGATCATGTACCGCGTCGACGGCTCGCCCGACCTGCCCGAGGTCATGCTCGGGCACCTGGCCGGCCATCGCGGCTCGCGTCCGGTTCGGATCGGCAACGGGGCCGTCGACCAGGTCCAGCTGGACATCTATGGGGAGATGATCGACGCGATCTACAGCGCCGATCAGGCCGGGCTGGAGATCGACCACGCGACCTGGACGGGGCTGGCCAAGGTCGTCGACTGGCTCTGCGACAACTGGGATCAGGCCGAGGCCGGGCTCTGGGAGACCCGCGGCGGGGACCAGGATTTCGTCTACGGGCGGCTGATGTGCTGGGTCGGCGTCGATCGCGCGGTGCGGCTGGCGCTCGCGCGCGGGCGGCCGGCGGACATCATCCGCTGGATGAACGAGCGGGACCGGATCTATACGCAGATCATGGAGCAGGGGTTCTCCGCGCAGCGGGGCGCGTTCGTCCAGCACTACGGCTCGGATGTGCTGGATGCGTCGCTGCTCAAGATGCCCTCGGTCGGATTCATCGCCCCGCACGACCCGCTGTGGATATCGACGCTCGAGGCGATCGACAAGACGCTGGTCTCCGACAGCCTGGTCTACCGGTACGACCCGGCCGCCTCGCCGGACGGGCTGCGCGGGGCCGAGGGGACCTTTTCGATGTGCACGTTCTGGTACGTCGAGGCCCTGGCGCGCTGCGGGCGCCTGCGCGATGCCCGGCTCGTGTTCGAGAAGATGCATACCTACGCCAACCACCTCGGCTTGTTCTCCGAGGAGATCGGCCTCACCGGCGATCAGCTCGGCAACTTTCCCCAGGCATTCACGCACCTGGCCCTGATCCGCGCGGCGGTCACCCTCGACGGCCTGCTCGACGCGGCGATCGACCAGGACGGCCAAGGCCTCGCCCGCTGACGCGCGCCCGGGCCTGCCAGACGACCGCACCCCGTGCGGAGTGCGATCCTGGTCGTGACCAACCGGCCGGCGTCGCCGTGCGGCGCACCGGCCCGACCTCTCAAGGGGGGCATGCAATGAGCCTCGACGGCGCAACCGCCATCGTCACGGGTGGCAACAGCGGGATCGGCAAGGCGATCGTCCTCGCGCTGGCCGAGGCCGGCGCGAACGTGGTCATCGACTACATCGCCGACCCCGCCGCCGAGCACGAGCTCGAGCGCAAGGTCGTCGCCCTCGGCGACCGCGCGGTCGGCGTCGCCGCCGACGTGAGCAAGCTCGCCGACCTCGAACGTCTCGTCGGCACCGCGGTCCAGAGGTTCGGGCGCCTCGACGTCATGGTCAACGATGCCGGCATCGAGACGCGCACGGGGATCCTCGACACCACCGAGGCCTTGTCCGACAAGGTCATGGCGGTGAACCTGAAGAGCGCGTTCTTCGGCACCCAGCTGGCCGCGCGCCAGATGGTCACCCAGCCGGGCGGTGGCGTGATCATCAACATCTCCTCGGTGCACGAGGACTGGCCGATGCCGGGCAACATCGCCTAGCGGCTGCTCCAAGGGCGGCATGCGGATGCTCACCCGCACCGCCGCCGTCGAGCTCGGCCCCAAGGGGGTGCGGGTGGTTGGCATCGGTCCCGGCGCCGTGGCCACGCCGATCAACACGGTCGAGATGACCCCGGAGAGCCTCGCTCGCCTCAACGGTACATCCCGCTCGGCCGCATGGCCCGGCCCGAGGAGATCGCCAGCGTGGTGGCGTTCTGCGCGGGTCCGGGTGCCTCCTATATGACGGGCACGACGGTGTTCGCCGATGCGGCGATCATGCTCCAGAGCCCGGGGCTCTAGCGCCCCGGGCTCATGCCGGCGTGAGGGTCTGTGCCCACTCGCCGGCGTTCATGACCTCGCACTGGCGGGGAAAGACCTTCTCGACAAGGACCCGGTGGACCTCCGCGTCCTGATCCGCGCAGCAGTCGGCCAGGACGGTCAGGCCGTAGTCGCGGTCGGCCGCCTCGCGGACGGTGGACAGCACCACCCCGCTGGTGGCGATGCCGGTCACAACAAGATCGGTGATCCCCAATGAGCGCAGCAGCACCTCGAGATCGCTGCCGCCAACGCGCTGACACGCTTCTTTACGACGACCGGCTCGCCCGATGCCGGACCGAGCGCAGCATGCACCTGGGTGGCGTGGCCGTGCACGGTAAACGCGTCGCCGGCATGCTCGGCGATCGCGCCGAAGCCCTTGTTGCGGGGGCTGGCCTCCGGATAGCCGGGACGGAACGCGACCCGCACGAAGATCACCGGCACGCCGGCGCCGCGCGCGGCCGTGACCGCCGCAGCCGACCCGTGCGAGCACGGCCCCGTCATCGTCGATCCGCTCGACGATGCCGTTTTGCATGTCCATCACCAGCAGCGCGCTTGCCATGTCGTGCTCCTTGCCGCGTCGCGGGGGGCGGGGAAACATCGGGCGCGGGCACGGCCCGTGACCGAACGTACCAACCGCCACGGGGGCCGGCCCGCGTGGCGCGCCGGCGTCGGGGCGTATTGCGCCCGCCGATCTGCTCTGCGAGCATCGCGGCGTGAGCACCGCCCTCGAGCTCGCACGTTGGCAGTTCGCGCTGACGACGCTGTACCACTTCACTTTCGTCCCCCTGACGATGGGCCTGGCACCGCTCCTGGCGGTGATGCAGACCATCTGGTATCGCACCCGGGACGAGCGCTGGCTGCGGCTGACCCGCTTCTTCGCGGTGCTCTTCGTGATCAACTTTGCGATCGGCGCCGCGACGGGCATCGTCCAGGAGTTCCAGTTCGGCATGAACTGGTCGGGCTTCTCGCGCTACGTGGGGGACGTCTTCGGTGCGCCCCTGGCGATCGAGGGCATCGGCGCGTTCATGCTCGAGTCGACGTTCATCGGCCTCTGGATCTTCGGCCGCGACCTGCTCGGTCCGCGCGTGCATCTGGCGTGCGCCTATGTCGTGTGGTTCGGCACCTGGCTGTCGGCGTACTTCATCATCGCGGCCAACTCCTGGATGCAGCACCCGGTCGGCTACACCATCAACACCAGTACCGGCCGCGCCCAGGCCAACGACATCTGGGCGATCTTCTTCCAGCGCCTGACCGTCATGGCGTTCGTCCACGTGGTGTTCGCGGGCCTGCTGACCGGCGGCTTCGTCGTCCTGGGGGTCGCCTGCTGGCATCTGCTGCGCGGGCGCAACGTCGAGTTGTTCCAGCGTGCGGCGCGGCTGGCGATCGTGGTCGTGCTGCCGGTGAGCCTGATCCAGCTCGGGTGGGGGAGCGAGCTTGGTGTGGCCATGACCGACGTGCAGCCGATGAAGATCGCCGCCAGCGAGGCGCTGTGGAACACGGCCCAGCCCGCACCGTTCTCGCTGTTTCAGATCGGCGGGTTCACCGCGAGCGATCCCACGCCCTCGTTCTCGATCGAGGTCCCGGGGCTGCTCTCGTTCCTGGCGACCAATTCGTTCACCGCCGCGGTCAAGGGCATCAACCAGGTTCAGGCCTCCGAGGCACAGGCCCACGGTCCGGGCAATTACGTCCCCAACGTGCGTCTGTCGTACTGGAGCATGCGGGTCATGGCCTACCTCGGCACGCTGTCGGCCATCCTGGCGATCTGGGGCGCGGTGCTGTTGCGACGCAAGCGGCTCGTCGATTCGCGCTGGTTCCAACGGGCGGCGCTGGCGGGCATCGCGCTGCCGTTCCTCGCCAACTTCGCGGGCTGGATCCTCACCGAGGCCGGCCGCCAACCGTGGATCGTCTACGGCCTGCAGCGCACCGCGCAGGGGGTCTCGACCACCTCGAGCACCGCGATGGTGGGGCTCAGCCTGGCGGTCTTCGTCGCGCTCTACACCATGCTCGCCATCGTCGATTTCTGGCTGATGCGCCGCTACGCGCGCCTCGATCCGCCCGAGATCGCCGAGGTGCCGATCGGCGCGGTGCCGGCGCCGGCGCCGCAGTACTGATGAGCCTCCAGACGACATGGTTCGTGCTGGTCTGCGCGCTGTGGTCGGCGTACTTCGTGACCGAGGGCTTCGACTTCGGCGTCGGCATGCTCATCCCGGTACTCGGCCGCCGCGAGTCCGACCGCGCGGCGATGTTCGCGGCGATCGGGCCGGTCTGGGACGGCAACGAGGTCTGGCTGCTCATCGCCGGCGGCGCCACCTTCGCCGCGTTCCCGCAGTGGTACGCGACGATGTTCTCGGGGTTCTACATTGCGCTGTTGGCGATCCTGGTGCTGTTGATCGTCCGGGTCGTCTCGTTTGAATGGCGGACCAAGTCCGAGCACGCCGCGTGGCGCGGGTTCTGGACCTGGGTCAACGTGGTCGCCTCGTTCGGGGCGCCGCTGCTGTGGGGCATCGGCCTGTCGAGCCTGCTCTATGGGACCCCGATCGCCGCCAACCAGCAGTTCACCGGGTCGTTCTGGGATCTGTTCAGCCCCTATTCGGTGCTTGCCGGGATCGCGCTGGTGGCCCTGTTCGCCCTGCATGGCGCCGTCTATCTGGCCCTGCGCGGGGGCGACGGCGACGTCCGCGCGCGCTCGCGGGCGATCGCGTTCGGCTTGGCGGTGCCGGCGGCAGTGCTCGGCGGCGCGTTCCTCGTGGCGACCCTGGTGGTCGGGACCTCGCACAACCACCAGCACGTCGCGCCGGGGCTCGTGGTCCTTGCCCTCGGCGTGGTGGCCGTCATCGGGGCGCTGGTCTTCACCTGGCGCCGGCAGCCGGCGCTCGCCTTCGCCGCAACCGCGGCGACGATCGTCCTGGCGGTGGTGATGCTGTTCGTCGAGCTCTACCCGCGGGTGATGGTGTCCTCGACCGCGTTCGCGGACAGCCTCACCGTCACCAACGCCGCCTCGGGCCACTACACCCTGACCGCGATGACGGTGGCGACCGTGCTGCTGCTGCCGGTGGTGCTCGTCTACCAGTTCTGGGCCTACCGGGTCTTCCGGGTGCGGCTGTCGGGCGAGCACGCTGCGCGCCCGGCGGACATCCTGGCCCCGCGCGGCACCGGTCCCAAGGGTCGCGGGGCCGGCGGGGCACCGGACGATGCATGAGACCGACGCTGATCTGGCGCGGCTCCAGCAGCTGCTCGACCTGAGCATGGTCCGCGCCGGGCCCCATCTGCGCCGGATCGTCACCCCCGAGCGCCGCCTCGGTGCCGCGGGGGTCTGCCGGCGCCTGGTGGGGATGTCGCTGCTGGCGCTGGCTACCGTCACCGCCGACGGCCGGCCGCTGGTGAGCCCCGTCGACGGCATCTTCTACCGCGGGGCCTTCTACTTCGGCTCGGCCCCGGACTCGGTCAAGTTCCGGCACATCCGCGCCCGGCCGCAGGTCAGCGCGACGCACCTGCCCGGCGAGCACATGGCGGTGACGGTCCACGGCAGGGCGGAAATCGTCGACGTCGCGGCACCCGAGCGCGCGGGCTTCCGCCGGACGCTCCTGGACATCTACGTCCCCCGCTACGGCACGCAGTGGGAGGACTTCCTCGACACCCAGACGGTCTATGCGCGCATCGATGCCGCGCGCATGTTCGTCTTCGCGATGGACGCGGCCGATGGGACCCCCGTGGCCGGCTCGTGATCGACGCCGGATGAGCACCATCCTCGGCGCGCGTCTGTCGGCCCAGCTGTTGAGTACCCGGGGCGCCACCAGCCCGGTCGCGGTGGCGGAACAGCTGCTGGCGATCCAGGCCCAGGATTTCCGGGGCGTGCAGCTTGCGATCCGCGCCCGTGCCGGCGGGGTCGGCGTCGGTGACCTGACGCGCGCGCTCACTGAGGACCGCGCGCTGGTGATCACGACCCTCAACCGCGGCACGCTGCACCTGGTGCGTGGTGAGGACTACCCGTGGCTGCATGCGCTGACCGCGCCAACGGTCCTCGCCGCGAACGCCCGTCGCCTCGCCCAGGAGGGCGTCCCGCCCGCCGACGCCGAACGCGGAGTCGCGGCGGTCGTGCGGGCGCTGGGCGACCGCGGGCCGCTCGGCCGCGACGAGCTTCGCCCGGTCGTCAGGGCGGCCGGCGTCGCGACCGACGGACAGGCCCTCGTGCACGTACTGCTCCTGGCGGCGTTGCGCGGACTGATCGTCCGGGGTCCCGTCGTCACGGGGCGTCCCGCGTTCGTGCTGACCGCCGACTGGCTTGGCGCGTCGGCGCCGGTCGATCGTGATGCCGCGCTGGCGGAGCTCGCGCGCCGCTACCTGCGTGGGCACGGGCCGGCCGCGGCCGAGGATCTGGCCAAGTGGTCCGGGCTGCCAGTGCGCGACGTGCGCGCGGGAGTGCGCGCGATCGCCTCCGAGCTCGCCGCGCGCGACGATGGCCTGCTGGCGCTGGTCGGCGCACCGGCGCCCGCCGCGCTGCCGGCACCGCGGCTGCTTGGTCAGTTCGATCCCGTCCTGCTCGGCTGGCGCTCTCGTGAGGACATCGTCGGGAGCCATCGGGGCATCGTCACCAGCAACGGTCTGTTCCGCCCGATTGCGCTTGTCGAGGGGCGTGCGGCGGGGATCTGGCGCCTCCGGGCCGGACGGGTCGAGCTCGCGCCGTTCGCGACGCTGAGCGCGTCCGTCGCGGATGCCTTGGCGGCCGATGCCGACGAGCTCGAGCGCTACTTGGCAAATGACGAGGCCGGCTGACCCGGCCGGCGCTCGACGGCGGGTCCCGCTCGCGCCGGGTGCGGTCGCAGGGTCATACTGACCGCATGCCCGAGTTGTCGCGACCCATCCCTGCGGTCGCCGCCGGCGCCGCGGCGGGGCAGCTTGGCGTGCGATCGGCAGCCGGGCGGTGGGTCGTGGCGGCCACGGTGCTCGGCTCCGGCATGGCGAGCATCGACGCGACCGTGGTGGGCATCGCCCTCCCGACGATCGGTCGGCAGTTTCACGCCGGCGTCACCCAGCTGCAGTGGGTGAGCAACGCCTACACGCTCGCGCTCGCCGGGCTGCTGTTGCTCGGCGGCTCGCTCGGTGACCGCTTCGGACGTCGGCGGATCTTTCATGATCGGCACGGTCTGGTTCGCGGTCGCCTCGATGCTCTGCGGGCTCGCGCCCGACGCGCAGACGCTGATCGCGGCCCGCGCGCTGCAGGGCGTCGGCGCGGCGCTCCTGATGCCGGGCAGCCTGGCGATCCTGCAGGCATCGTTTGCCCCGACGGACCGGGCCAAGGCGATCGGGGCGTGGTCGGGCCTGGGCGGCGTGGCGACGGCGATCGGCCCCTTTCTCGGCGGCTGGCTGATCGGGGCGGCCTCCTGGCGGCTGATCTTCTTCATCAACGTGCCGGTCGCGGTCGCCGTGGTGCTGGTCGCCTCGCGGCACGTGCCCGAGTCGCGCGACACCAGCGCCAAGGGCCGCATCGACGTGCCCGGGGCGATCCTTGTCAGCGCCGGGCTGGCGGCGGTCGTCTACGGGCTGACCGAAGCCGCGACGCGCGGTTGGAACTCGCCGATCACGCTCGGGACCGTGTTGGTCGGCGTCGTGTTGCTCGGTGCGTTCCTGGTCACCGAAGCGCGCGAGCGCGCGCCGATGATGCCGCTGGGCGTGTTCGGCTCCCGGCAGTTCTCGGGGGCCAACGCCGTGACGTTCGCGGTCTACGGGGCGCTCGGCGGGGCACTGTTTCTCCTGCCGATCCAGCTCCAGGAGGTCCTCGGCTTCTCGCCCCTGGCCGCGGGCGTGTCGCTGCTGCCGATCACGGTGATCATGCTCGCGCTCTCGGCACGATCCGGCGCGCTGGCGGCCCGGATCGGGCCGCGGCTGCAGATGTCGGTCGGGCCGCTGCTCGTCGCCGCGGGCCTCGCGCTGATGGCCCGGATCGGCACGGGCGGCAGCTATGTCGCCGAGGTCCTGCCGGCGGTGGTGGTGCTCGGGTTCGGCCTGGCCGTCACCGTGGCGCCGCTGACGTCGGCCGTGCTGGCCGCCGCACCGACCGAGCATTCCGGGGTCGCGTCGGCGGTCAACAACGATGTCGCCCGCGTCGCGGCGCTGATCACGGTCGCCGTCTTGCCGAGCATCGTCGGCCTGACCGGCGAGAGCTACCTGCATCCGGAGGTCTTCTCGAGTGGCTTTCACGAGGCGGTGCTGATCTCCGCCGTGGCGTGTGTCATCGGCGCCCTGATCGCCGTCCTGACGATTCGCAACCCCGCCCAGGCACCGGCGGAGGCACCGCCCGAGCGCTTCCAGTGTGCCCTCGATGCCCCCATGTTGGGCGAGGTCCGAGCACGTGGACGCGCCCGGCCCTGGGCGTCGTTGCGGTATCCTGCCGCCGGCATGGGATCATGACTGCGGCGCCGGCCCGGCGTCACGGGCGGGACGACGAGGGGACGGCCACGGCATGAACTCCGACGGCAAGCGGGCGGTCCGTCGAACGAAGCGCGGGTGACATCTCGCCGAACCTCTCGCCCGGCGGGATCGAGGACTACGTCGTCGGCGAGGCCATCGACGGGGCGGTCGACGAGCGGCTCAACGTCGTGCGCGACGTGCTGACCAACGCGCGCCCCGAGGACCGCCTGGCGGTGGCCCGCTGGCTGAACGCCATCGTCGACGGCAGCTCCCCCGACGAGCTGCCCGGTCTGCGCCGGGTCATCCTGGAGCAGGACGAGCCGGTCTTCGGCACGATCCCCATGGACTCCGACGACCAGCTCGTCGAGGCCTGGCAGAGCGGCGTGTACCCGTACAAGAACCTCATGTCGCGCAGGACCTACGAGCGGGAGAAGTACCACCTGCAGGTCGAGCTGCTCAAGCTGCAGGCCTGGGTCAAAGACACCGGACAACGTGTCGTGATCCTGTTCGAGGGCCGCGACGCCGCCGGCAAGGGCGGGACGATCAAGCGCTTCATGGAGCACCTGAACCCCCGTGGCGCCCGGGTGGTCGCGCTCGAGAAGCCGACGCCGGTCGAGCAGGGCCAGTGGTACTTCCAGCGCTACGTGCAGCACCTGCCCACCAAGGGCGAGATCGTGCTGTTCGACCGATCCTGGTACAACCGCGCCGGCGTGGAGCGGGTGATGGGCTTCTGCACCGACGCCGAGCACGAGGAGTTCCTGCGGCAGGTGCCCGAGTTCGAGCGCAACCTGACCCGCAGCGGCGTGCATCTGGTCAAGTTCTGGTTCTCGGTCAGCCGCGAGGAGCAGCGCCGCCGCTTCACCGAGCGCGAGCGGCACCCGCTCAAGCAGTGGAAGCTCTCGCCGATCGACCTCGCCTCGCTCGAGAAGTGGGATGCTACACCGAGGCCAAGAACGACATGTTCCTGACGACCGACATCGACGAGGCGCCCTGGACCGTGATCAAGTCCGACTGCAAGAAGCGCGCCCGGCTCAACGCGATCCGCTACGTGCTGCACAAGCTGCCGTACACCGGCAAGGTCGTCCCGGAGATCGGTCTGCTCGACCCGCTGCTGGTGGGGCGCCCGAGCGAGGTCTACGAATCGGGTGAGCTTCGGCCCGTTCGGCAAGTAGGGCCCGCCGGCGGGGCCTGCGCGCCCTGGCCTAGCGGAACAGACCGAACCTGCGGCGCGTCGGGGCCTTGCCGGCGGCGTGCGGCACTGGCAGCGCGCTTGGGGCGGCACGTGGCCGAGGACCTGCTCGACGTGCTGCCCGCAGCCCTTCCACGTTGGCCGTCCACACGGACAGGCCTCCTGGTCAGGGCGGGGTCGGGTGGCGCTTGCCGCGCTCAGGCATCGTGACGCCGACACCGGGGATCTCGCGGCCGGGCAGCAACGCGTGCCAGTAGAGCCACTGAAACATCAGCTTGCCGAGGTGGTTGACCCGCGACTCCTTGAGCAGCGGCAGCCCGACCGGACCGGGCAAGTGCCCGGGCAACGGCTCGGTGTCGTCGTTGAAGTCGACTAATAGCGCCTTCTGGAACCCGGTCTCGATGAAGCAGTTGGCGTGCCCGTCGTAGCGGTCATCGAGGCCCTTGCCGACCAGGAAGCGTTCGACGTTCTCCGTGAGCACCTCGCCCTCGAAGTGCGTGACCGAGCCGGCTTTGGACGTCGGCAGGCCGGCGGCATCCCCGATGGCGAAGATGTTCGGCGCGACCTTGGACTGCAGGGTGCGCTCGTCGGTCGGCACGAACCCGAGCTCGTCGCCGAGCCCGGGTGAGCGTTCGATGTAGGCGGCGCCGCTGTGCAGCGGAATCACGACGGCCAGATCGAAGCCGACCGTGCGTTCGTCGTAGGAGATCAGCCGGCCGGCTGCGCCGTCGACCTCCGCGGTATTGAACTCGGTCATCAACGTGATCTGCTTGTCCTCGAGCAGCCCGGCCAGTTCCGCGAGGCCACCGGCGTGGTGAACGCGCCGTCGAGCGGAGTGAGGTAGGTCAGCTCGACGCGGCCGCGGACCTTGCGTTCCCGCAGGTACCAGTCGGCCAGGAAGCGGAACTCCAGCGGGGCCACCGGGCACTTGATCGGCATGTCGACGACGTTCACCACGAGCCGGCCGCCGTCGAACCGCTCCAGCGCGTCGGCGAGCGCCACCGCACCCTCGGGGTATAGAACGTGAACACCTACTCGCCCCAACCCGGACCGGTGAGCCCGGGGGTCTCCTCCGGCACGAGCACGGCGCCGGTCGCGACGATCAGCACGTCGTAGCGCAGCACGCTGCCGTCGGCAAGGAACACGCTCCGGCCCTCGATGTCGACCCGATCGATCGGCGACTGGACGATAGCGGATCCCCGCGTGCAGCTGCCGCGCGCGCGGCCGCGTGATCTCATCCAGATCGGCCAGGCCGAACGGCACGAACAACAGGCCCGGCTGGTAGACGTGACGATCGTCCTGATCGACGACCGTGATCTCGACGCCGGTGCGCCCGAGCCGGTGCAGCAGGCGGTTGGCCGCAATGGTCCCGCCAGTCCCCGCGCCGAGGATGACGATGGAGTCCATACCTCGAACATAGGTCGGGACCGTTGCGGACCTGCGGGCGCGGGTCCGTCCGCACCCGGCGACACCCGGCGCGGTGCGCGGACGCTCCGGGCGTGGTGCTTTTACACAAACCACACCGGTCCGCCTGCCCGAGTCGTCAAGCCGCGGCCGCGATCGCCCGATGGAATTCGCGTGAAGCGCCTGCTTGCAATCCTCGCCGGCCTGGTCTGCGCCGCGATTGCCGCGGTCCCGGCCCTGGGCTTGTCGCTCCCGCCGATCTCGGTCAACAATCCCGGCTACGCGTGGGCCGCGGCACCGCTGAAGGACCTGGTCGCGCACCACGGCTGGCCGTCTGGCGACACCGCGAGCCTCGGCCGGATCGCGACCCGCCGTGAGCTCGCGCGGGGCCTTGCCGAGCTGCTGCGCGCCCGCGGGAAGACGCCGCCTGCGACACCTGGTGCGCCCCGCCGACATCGCGGCCAACGATCCGGACCTGCAGGCGATCGAGTGGGTCTCGACGACGCGCCTGTATGGCGCGCCGGGTGCCGCGTTCGCGCCGAACGCCGCGGTCACCACGCGCGAGGCCGAGCTGCCGATCGTCGAGATCTTCGGCCTGACCGCGCAGCTGAACCAGCTCTCGAGCCTGCACACCGCGGACGGGTCACGCCTGCCGATCCCCGCCGGGTTCGGCGCCGAGATCCTCGCCTCGGACTTGGGTCTGCGCCACGACTACCCGACCAACTACGACTACCTGGAGACCTCGGCCGGTGCGCCGATGCCGCTGGCCGACCTCGCCGGCATGGTCGACGGGGCGATTACCCTGCCCGCGTGGAAGCTCGCCTGGGTGGCCAACCTCGTCCTCGATCGTGCTCCCGAACCTGACCCCGAACCAGCGCACGGCGATCGATGCGGCGCTGTCCGTCGTCGGGAGCCCGTACATCTGGGGAGGCGTCTCACCGAATGTCCAGTCGCTGTTCGGCGGGACGACCGCAGGCGGCTTCGACTGCTCCGGGCTGGTGTGGTGGGCGTACAAGCTCAACCCGGCCTCGGCCGCCGCGGGGCTCGGGCGCGACATCGTGGGCCGGACCGCGGACCAGATGGCGTGGGAAAAGCCGTCGGAGAAGATCCCGGTCTCACAGGTGCAGGCCGGGCGACCTGGTCTTCTTCGGTCCCAACGGTCCGCGAACGGCGCACGGGCAGATCCAGCACGTGGTCATTGCGCTCGGCAACGGCTGGATGATCCACTCCAACACCGACACCGGCGGGGTCTCGATCGAGCACCTGAACGGCTGGTGGGACGCGGCGATCGCCTGGGCACGCCGCCCCGCCGGGATGGGTGGTGCCGTGGTCCCGGTCGCCGCCCGCCAGACGACGACGGCGGTCGGCACGATGACCCGCGCGCGCTGGCAGCTCGTGGTGCGGTTCATCCGCACCCACTACCGCGCCGGCCTGTGGAGCGCGGTGTGGCACCGGTTCAGCGCACACCCGGCCGCGGCCTACGCGCTGCTCAGGCGCCACCACCTGGTCTGAGTCGCACCGCCCGGGGGCGGGACCCGGGGGTCCGCGGCGCGCGGTCAGCTCGGGGCCAGCGCCGTGATCTCGTCGAGACCGGGGGCGACGATGATGCCCTGCACCGCCACGGGCGCCGCGTAGCGGCCGTTCTGGCGGGTGAGCACCAGGGCGCCGGTGTGGACGTCGAGCGCGTAGAGGTGCCCCGAGGCGGCGGTGGCCCCCAACGTGGCGATCCAGACCATGCTGCCGATCACCGAGGGCGACCCGGAGATCGGGGCGCCCATGTCGCGGTGCCAGACCACATGCCCGGATTGGGAGTTGAAGGCGTAGAGGTTGTGGTCGTACGAGCCGAGGAACACCAGCCCGTCGGCGACTGCAGGGCTCGAGTAGACATAGCCGCCGGTGACCGCGGTCCAGTTGATCTGCCCGGTCCCGGCGTTGATGCCCAGCACGGCACCGTTGGTGTTGCCGGCAAACACCTGACCGCCGGCGACCGCCGCGGCGCCGTAGAAGCGCCCGGAGCCGGAGTAGTAGCCGCTCGGGGCGGTGGTCCGCCACACGACCGCACCGTCCGATGGGTCGAGGGCCTCGATCTGGCCGCCGTAGTTGCCGACGATGATGTGGTTGCCGGCGTCGGCGATGGCGCCCTTCACCGACCCTGCCACGGCCTCCTGCCAGACGACGTGTCCGGTCGTCAGCGAGATGCGCACCACCTCGCCCGAGCGCGTGCCGACGAAGATGCCGTTGCCGATCGCCAGAGGCGAGGTCTCGACCGAGGAGCCCAGCGCGACCTTCCAGATCTGCGCGCCGGTCGCCGGGTCGAGCGCGTAGACATCGCCGGCCTGATTGGCGAAGATCGCGCGTTGGGATTGACCCGCGCTTGGGGTGTTCGGCAGCCCGGTGAGCGCCGGCGAGGCGGCCATCCGCGAGCCGAGGGCCACCTTCCAGAGCCGCGTGCCGGTGTTCAGATCATAGGCCAGCCCGTAGCCGTAGTTGGCCACGACCACGCGCCCGTCGCCGATGACCGGCGGCAGCTCGATGAGCCCGCCGGTGTTGGCGGTCCAGAGCGTACGGAAGGGGAGGGCCGAGCTCACGGCGGTATCGGCCCGGGTGTTGCCCGGCGTGTTGCCGAACGTCGGCCACGCACCGGAGCTGGTCAGCGCGGCGGCGCGGCTGTTGGCCGCAGCGCTGGCGGCGCTGGGTGCCGTCGCGGCCTTGTCGGGCTGCTTACTCTTCTTGAACCAACCCGCCGCGGCCCCGATCCCGACGACCGCGAGCACGATGACCACCACCGCCACGACGCCCGCGATCATGCGGCGCCGGCGGATCTGCGCGCGGCGGGCGGGGCGGTCGGGGCGCGAGGTGCTCATCGATGCGGGTCCTTTGAGGGTTCCGGTGCGGAGGCGCATGCCGCGGTCGTGCGGCTGGCCGCGTTTCAACGTAGCTACTCGGTCGGGCATCGCAAGTCCTGCGCGTCGCGCCCGTGTTTACAAAATGGAAAGGGTGCTTGACACCCGCGACCGATGTCAAGTACGCTTTCCATTGTGAGGAACCGGGTGCGCGATCTGCGCGTGGCGCACGACCTGTCCCAGGCGCAGTTGGGCGCCGACCTGGACGTCTCGCGGCAGACGATCAACTCGATCGAGAACGGGCGCTATCTGCCCTCGCTGCCGCTTGCGCTCGCCATGGCCCGGCGCTTCGACGTGACGGTGGAGGAGATCTTCATGGTCGACGAACCAGAGGGTGCGAGATGAGCGGGAGAACCTTCCGGCTGCGCCGGGGCACCACGTCGGTCGCGTTGCTGTCGGTGGTGCGGCGGTCGCCGTCGCCACGTGGGTTGGCGGCAGTCCGGCGTGGGCCCTCGGCGTGGCGGTGGCATACCTCGTGCTGGCCGCGCGTGCCTACCTGTGGGCAGGGGGCGCGGGGGACGCCGCGGCGATTCTGCGGGCGGAGCCCGACGAGCGCCAGCGCGGGCTCGACCGGGACGCGACCGCCCTGACCGGCGTGGCGATGGCGCTCGCCGCGCTCGCCGGCGCCGTCGTCTCGATCGGGCGCAGCGGGAATCCGGGGGCGTATGGGGTCATGTTCGTGGTCGGCGGGAGCGGCGTATGCGGTCAGCCTGGCCGTGCTGCGCCGGCGGCGCTGACCGCGCGGGGTGGTCGCCCGCGACATCCCCATCAGCCCGTCACCGTGAGCGTCCCGACCATGCCCGCCGCCGCGTGACCCGGCACCGTGCAGTAGTACTGGTAGGTCCCGGGTGTCAGCGTCGCCGTCGTGGTGGACGTCTGACCCTGGTTGACGATCTGCCCCGGCACGTCCCCGGGCGCCTTGATCGCGATCGAATGTTGGATCGCCGAATCGTCGGTCAGGACGAGGGTGACCTTGCCGGCGGGCGCAGTCAGCGTCGTCGGCACGAATGCGAGGGCGTTGGGTCGGTGGCAAGATGCAGCGTCGTCCCGGATTGCGCTGGGTGGCCGGACTCTGCGTCGTCGTGCCGGCGGTCGTCGTGGTCGACCCGGAGCTTCCACACGCGGTTGCGGCGAGCGCGATCGACCCGAGCGCAACGCAGAGCGCTGCGGATCTGCGCGAAACATGCACGGTCATGCTCCTTCGTATGAGGTGCACATCAAAGTACCCGTAGCCGACAACGACGAAACCACGTCGCGGCGCCGCTCGACCCGTTCAGCGCGCGCGGCCGCGGTCGATCACGTCACGCGGTCGCTGTAGCGTCATCGGCACGGCGCACAAGGGAGTGCGATGGCTCATCAGGCAGAGCGGGTGGCGGGCGTGCGCAGCTGGCTGTACACCCCCGGAACCCAGCCGCGGCGGTTCGACCGCGCGGCCGCCGCGGGCGCCGACGGCCTGATCATCGATCTCGAGGATGCGGTGCCCGCCCGCGACAAGGACGCCGCGCGGGCCAACGCCGCTGCGCAGCTGGCCGTACCGCGTGCGCCCGGGGTGCTCCAGGCCGTCCGGATCAACCCGCCCGCCACGCGCGCCGGGCTGCGGGACCTCGACGCACTCGCGGGGGCGGGCGGGCGTCTCGATGCGGTCGTGGTGCCCAAATGCGAGTCGCCGGCGGTGCTCGCCATGGTCGCGACCCATCTTCGCCGAGGCGGGCGCCGCCCCGGCGGTGATCGCGCTCGTCGAGACGGGCGCCGGGGTCGCTGCGATCGCCGAGCTGGTGCGCGCACCGGATCTGGCCGCCGTCGCCCTCGGTGCGCGCCGACCTCGTCTGCGGATCTGGGCTGCACACCGGCGTGGGAGACGCTCGCGGTCGCCCGCGGGCTGCTGGTCATCCACGCCGCCGCAGCGCAGGTACCCCTGATCGACTCGCCCTTTTTTGACCTTGCCGACGAGGCGGGCCTGCGCGCGGAGCCGCCGCCGCCGCCGAGCTCGGGTTCAGCGTCCAAGGCCGCCATTCACCCGCCGGCAGGTCGCGGCCATCAACGCCGCCTTCGCCCCATCGGTCGACGAGTCGAATGGGCCCACGCCGTGCTCGCGGTCGCCGACGATGGGGCGGGCCTGGTCGACGGCGTCATGGTCGACGCTGCGGCCGCACGGCGCGCCCGGCGGATCCTCGCCGGCAGCCGACCCGCCACGCCCTGATCAGCGACGCCCGACACCGCCAAGGAGCACGCCATGGAGCACCCCCTTCCCCAGCACCGCGAGATCGCGCCGAACCGATACCGGGAGACGTCCGGGCTCTACTTCGAGGACTTCGTGCCGGGTGATGTCTTCGAGCACCGGCCGGGTCGGACGATCACCGACGTCGACAACATCTGGACGACCCTGCTGACGATGAACAGCCAGCCCGTGCACTTCGACGCCGCCTACGCGGCGCACACCGAGTGGGGGCGGTTGCTGGTCGACTCGACGTTCACCCTGGCGGTCCTGACCGGCATGAGCGTCCGGACCGTGAGCGCGAAGGTCGTCGCCGAACCTCGGCTGGGACAAGGTGCGCGCCACCGCGCCGGTGTTCGCCGGCGACACGCTCTACGCCGAGACGAAGGTGCTCTCGGTGCGGGAATCCAAGAGCCGACCGACCCAGGGCATCGTCGCCGTCGAGACGACCGGCCGCAACCAGGACGGCGTCGTCGTGATGACCTTCGAGCGCACCATGCTGATCTATCGAGCGCGACGGGTCGCCGGAAGCCGCCGCCGGGTACTGATCTGCGCTCTCGACACCCGCCGGACGCCGCGCGTAGCGGGGAGCGCCGGGCTCGCGATTCGCCGATCGCGACCATCGCGTGCGGCAGATCGGGGGCATGCAGCGGCGCGCCCGGAGGTCGATCCCGCCGGACGCGTGGCGCGTGCGTCAGAGTTGTCGCCGATGTCGGCGCGCGCCGCTCGTCGAGCGTTGCGCCGTTGAGCTCCCGGTCGCGCGCGATCGCAGCGTTGGTCTTCCCCGCCAGGACGAGCGCGCGGACCGCCTGGTCGACGGCTGTCTCGGTGCTCGGGGCCTGCTCGGCCGGACGCGGCCCGCGACGTCGCCGACACGCTGCGAGCCGACGCGGTGGCCCGCAGCCGGCTCGGCCTCATGCCGCCGCGACCGTCTTGCGCGTGCATCGTGACGTGCGCCGACGTGGTAGCCGATCGGCTGAGCTGACGTCGCCGGGCCCGTCTTGAGCGTGCATCGTGGCTGCTCGCTGAGGCCGACGCAGCGGCGGCCGCCACGCACCGGCGAGCCGCGACGGCGACCGCCGACGGAGGACCGTCGCGGATGGCCTACGACGAGGCGCTTGGCGGATCGCATTCGGGCGCTGCTTGCCGACACCGGGATGCTCGCCGAGCTGAAGCTGTTCGGAGGGTGGTGCGCCACCGTTGCCGGGAACATGGCGATCGGCGTGCTGGGCGACGACCTGATCGTGCGGGTCGGTCCGAAGGCCTATCCGGACGCGCTGTCCGAACCGGGGGTGCGCGAGTTCGACTTCAGCGGGCGCCCGATGGCCGGCTGGGTGTTCGTCGATGGATCTGCGGTCCAGACCGACGATGGATTGGGTGCATGGGTCGATCGCGGCGTCGGGTTCGCGCAGTCGCTGCCGGCCAAGGCGCCGGGCCGGGCCGGGCGCTCCCCAGGACGCCGCCGCCTAAGCGCCGCGCGCGGGTCCCGGCCGGCGGGTCCCCATCGAGTGTGCCGATCGACCGCAGTAGTCTTGACACCGATGCGGCTCACGCTCGTACGACACGCGACGATCCTGATCGACATGGCCGGGACGCGGATCCTCATCGATCCCGCGTTCGATCCGGCCGGCAGCCAGCCCCCCGTCGACGGGACGCCGAATCCCGTCCCGAATCCCCTCGTCGAGCTGCCGGCCGCGCCCGAGCAGCTGCTGCACGGCGTGGATGCGGTCATCGTGACCCATCTGCACCAGGACCACCTGGACGCCACGGCCGGGAACCTGATCCGCGGTCTGGACGTGTACTGCCAGCCGTCGGACGTCCCGCGGCTGGCCGCGGCCGGCCTGGCGGCGACACCCCTCGAGGGCCCCCAGCGGATCGGCAACGTCACGGCCTCGCGGACGTCCGGGAGGCACGGGACCGGTGCGCTGGGCGAGTCGCTCGGGCCGGTGAGCGGCGTCGTGCTGCGGGCCGAGGCCGAGCCCGCGGTGTACGTCGCGGGCGACACCGTCCTGTGCGATGAGGTCCGCAACGCGATCGTCGACCATGCGCCCGACATCGTCGTCGTCAACGCCGGGGCCGCGCAGTTTACCGTCGGCGACCCGATCACCATGGGTGCCGACGACGTCATCGGGGTCGCCGACATCGCCGCCGACGCCGCGGTCGTCGTGGTCCACATGGAAGCGTTCAACCACTGCCTGCTCACGCGTGCCGACCTGCGCGACCGGATCAGCCGCGCGGGCATGGACGGACGGGTGCACGTCATGGATGACGGCACCGCGATCGCCGCCTAGGGACCGGCCCGCAGCGCGGCGCGGGCCGCTCGATCCGGGCGACGTGACGCGCAGGCGCGGGCGCATCCGCACCGGCGCGCCAGCGTACGATCACGAATGCGTGCTCGATGGCGGCGTTGAGGCGGGTGCGGTCGACACGGCCACGGGCATCCCGAGGGATCGCGACGAACGCCCGCCATCGCAGTCGCGGCGACGATGACCTCGAGCAACGCGTCGACGACGTCGATATCGCGGACGAGTTCGGGTCGGGCGATCAGCTGCCGCCCGCCGAGTCGGATCGAGATCGGCGAGCCGTCGATCAGCGCCGCTGTGTGCGCGGCCACCGATCATTTAGGCCACACGCGTCCGGACGTAGACAAATCCCGGCCCGCGATCGCTGGGATCGGTCGACGCGATCTGTCCCGCCCAGGTCCTGGTGAACCCGGCCCGCTCGAGGGCACGCCAAGAGCGGACGTTGTCCTGCTGGACCGCCGCGACCACGGCGGCGATGTCGTCGATCGTGCCAAAGGTCTCCGCGACGAAGGCATCGATCATCGCCGGTCCGAGCCCCAGCCCCGTGTCGCGCGCACTGCCGATCAGATAGTCGATCCCGACCGCGGCAGCGGGCAGACCGGCGCCCGCGAGCGCCCGCTGCCAGTCGGGCTCATCGGCCATGCGATAGCGCTGCATCAAGCCGAACGGCGCACCGGCCCGCTCGGCGATGAACACCTCGGTCGGATCCCGTCCGTCGACGCACGGTCCGTAGCGCGCCTCGAGCGCATGGGGGTCGGACGGCTCCCGCCACCACGCCGCGACGTGCGGACGGTCCAGCCACGCGGACAGCGTCGGGAAGTCGGTGCGGGCAAGCGGTCGGAAGCGGATCTGCATCTCGGCGCGCGGGTCGGCGGCCTGGCGAGGACGATAGTGCGCCGTCGCGCGCCGCGCACCGGGCGGCGCGCCCGGTGCGTCGACCCGCGCTCGGGATCAGCCCAGCCCGCACATCCGCGCCGTGTTGGGCCAGGGGGTGAACCCGCGCGTCGTCCAGGCGCGCTCGGCCGTGAGCATCTGCTGCTGCTCGGTCCAGTGGTTCGCCGTGCCTTTCCTGCGCAGGTACGCGCCGCCGTAGGACCGCTGGAAGCCGATATCCATCTGCAGGCCGCCGTAATACGGCGGGTCGGCGATGCGCCAGTTCGGCGCCTCGTGGGAATGGATGCAGACCCAGTCCCGCAGGTGCGGGATGGTCACGCGTCGGTGATGCGGCCGGTGATGGCGCTTGGTGGCGGTCAGCGTCGCCGCCACGGGGGTGGGCTGCGGCGGCACCAATGCGGGCGGCCGCGGAGTGCCCCGAGGGCAGAGTCAGTACGAGGGCAAGCAGAGCAACCAGCAAGCAATATCCTTTGTTCGCCTACAGGGACGCGCCGGACCGCACTCAGGCAGTCGGCGATTGCACGCGGCCGCGCATCCTCGGAGCACCGCGGTCTGCCCGCTCTCTGCGAGGCGTCCCGCCGGATGCGCACGCCGCCATGCGGTCGTGCTCGTTCGCCACACCACGTCCGTCGCGCGATCTCGCGCGTGCGCCTTGGCCGTGAAGATCCGGCCGGCACCCCAGTGGGCGAAAGGGCACCCTACGGCAAATCCTCAGGAAAAGGCGACGGTCTGTGAGAACTTCTCACAGCCGTCCGCACGGCATCGCCGCGGGTTCGCCGGACCCGACCCCGCGTCGCGTTTGCGCCCGTCTGCAGGAGCTTCGTCCGGTCGCGCGCGCGCCCGTCGGCACGGCGGCGGATCGGTGCGCGACGGGCGAAGTTCTGTGACGCCGCGACCGACCGTTGCACGTGCCAGCGGCGCTCCGGGGGGATGCGCATGTCCCGGTGGGGCTCGGCGATACACGTTCCTGCGTCGGTCAGTTCCGCCGCGGGGACCGGCGTGGCCATGGACCAGTGGTCGCCGACCGGACAGTGCTGCCACCTGCGACGAGCCCAGCCGGACCGCGTGAGCGATGCGCCCGCGGGACCCGGATCGTCGTGAACAGGTCGACCCTTGCGGCAACGGACGACGACATCCCCGCCGACCTTGTACCCGCGCCGCCGGGCGATCCGGCGCCGATCGCGTAGTTCGCGGCGAGGATGACGACGACCACAAGACCACGAGCACAAGGCGCATGCGGTCACGGTATCGACGGGGCGCCGGACCCCGCGTCGGGCCGTGTCAGGATCCGGCGGGCAGGTCGATCGTGCAGTGCGGGCACTTGGTCGCGCCGATCGCCAGATCGGCGGACATGCACGCGGGGCACGCCTTCGTCGGCGCGGCGTCGCCGAATACCTCCCGTCCGCGCCGCGCCGCGTACGCACGGTAGGGCACGACGATCGCGAAGTAGATGACCGCAATGAAAATCACGAAGTAGATGACCGCCGCGATGAACGCCCCGACGTTGACGAGCTGGCCGTTGACGTGAAAGCCGAGTCCCGTGGCGCCACCCGGGCCGATCGCGTTGACCAGCGGCTGGATGATGTTGTCGGTGAACGACTTGATGAGGGTGCTGAACCCGAGGGCGATGACCAGACCGACGGCGATGATGACCAGATCGCCCTGCATGAGGAAGTTCTTGAAGCCTTTGAGCACGGGGCCACCTCACCATGTGAGTGTTGGGGGACTGCCGCCAATCATCTGTGTCCTGCCCCGCGACGCGTCAAGTGACACGGCGAGGGGCGGCGTCAGCTGGCGCTAGACGAGTGCCGGGAGCTCGGGCGCGGCGAGCTTGATGCCGAGCGAGCGATCGTCGACGAGCAGCGTCATGCCGACCGCAGCCGGCCCATCGGCGGTCTGCGCGCTGGCCGGGACGCACACATCCCACTCGGCCCAGGCGACAGCCGTGCAGCGGATATCGATCACGCAGCCGGCGAACTCGCGCTTGGCCGCCAGATCCACGAGAAACCGGTCGAGCGCAGGCGCGATGCGGATCGCGCGCCGGCGGTCGACATACCCGATCGTGCGGCCGGCCTCGGTCTCGACGGCGATCGTGTTGGGGTCATCCGGGTCGTCCGGCTCACGTACGAGGCGCACGCGCATCGTCGTCTCGCGCCACGGCTCGGAGGGATCGCGCGGACGACGGCCGGCGATCGCGGCCCACGCGGAGGGGTACCGGTCGATGCCGGTCGACCTCGACATCCCCGACAGGCAGCGCCGGATGAGACAGGTCACATCGGTCGCCCGACGCAGCCCGCCGGCCGCCCGGTGCGTGCGAGATCGAGTGCTGTTGTCGCCGAAGATGCGCATCGCGGTGCTCCCCTGCTGCCTGGGTCTACCGCGCCCGCGCGGCCCGCGCCAGCGCGCGTCACGCGCTCGTTACGCACCAGCTGCGCCGACCCGCGGCCGCGCCGGCACACGGGCCGAGCATCGGTCGTCGGCGCCGGCGCCCTACGGCGCGCCCGTGGGCGCGCGCTGTGCGGGCTCCGCGCCGGACGCAGGCGACTCGTCGGACGACCCGCCCTCCACGACGCGCGTGGTCGGCGGCGGGCTCCTCGTTGATCGATTCCTTGAAGCCGCGCAGGCCGGAACCCAACGAGCGCCCGATCTCCGGCAGCCGCTTGGCGCCGAAGATGAGCAGCACGATCGCCAACAGCAGGATGATGTGCAGGGGGCTGTCGAGACCCATTGATGCGCTCCGATCTTGAGGTCGTCACCCCGTATTCGCCGGGGAGGCGACGAACGGTTCGCCGCGGCGCCGGGCGTGCGGTCCGGCGGCTCCGCGTCGCCCGTCGTCCGGTCCGGCGCCCAGCCGTAATGTTCGGCAGGCGATCGGTTCGATATCTGAGTCGTGACCGCGCGCCGACTCGTGCCGACCTCCGCTGTGGCGGTGATACGAGGCCCGCTTCGCGCGGGCCGGGCTCGTTGGCCTGGCCGGGCTCGCCGTCGCCGGGATGACGGCGTGCGGGTCGTCAGGGGGGGCGACGACGTCCGCGGCCTCGCGCCGGTTCGCTCTTGGCGGCGGCGCTGCACAACGCGGCGGCATCGAGCGGGGTCCACGAATCGGCCCAGGCGAAACGGGAACGGCATCACGGTCACGATGGCCAACGACATCGGGCCGACCAGCGGGCGCCAGGTGATTGACGCGGGCGGCGGTCATTCGGTGGTGATCGTCGCGGGTGGGCGCGCGTACTTCCGGGGCGACGCCGCCGCACTGGCCGGCTACTACCAGTTCCCCGTCACGGTGGCGCGCGAGTACGCCGGCAAGTGGATGTCGCTCGGCCCGGGCGACACGGGGTACGCGCAGGTCAGCGGCGCCGTCACCCTGGCGTCGGATTTCAGCCAGATCGCCATCCACGGCCCGCTCGCCGCGCGCCCGGTCACGATGCCGGACGGCCGGCAGGCCATCGCGATCGCCGGCACCGCCTACGGCCCGACCGGAACGCCGGACGCCGGCGACGCTCGATGTCACGGCAACCGGCAGCACACTGCCGATCGCGTTGCGCGAGGGCAACGGCCAGGCGTCGCAGACGGAGGCGTGGACTCGCTGGGGGCAGCCGGTCGCGTTCCCCGCACCGGCTGGTGCGACGCCGATCTCCGGCCTGGGCCGTCCGCCCGGGGCCGGCGGCCAGACCGCGCCTCCGCACGCGCATCTGACCGGGAGCCGGCCCGGCGCGGCGCCTGACGGCGTCGGTCGACCGACCGAGACGGGCAATCACACCGACGCACGCCCTTAATCGTTTGGCCAGGCCGTCCTCTTAGGTTCTTCTCAGCCAAGCGGCGTTCGATGTCGGTCACCGGATTCTTGGCGGATGGCCGCATCGGCGAGTTGGCGGTTCGGGTGATCGACCCGAGGCTCGGCTTGGGACCGCTGCGGCACAGCCGTCCGCCGCGTGACAGGGAGACCGACGAACCGATGACCCGCAGCACAGGCTACGAACGTCCCGCGGCAGCACCCGTCGCGACGCAGGCGGGCCGTCCAGGCCGCGTCGATCGCGCTTGTCGCCGGCCTGGTCGGCGGCGGCATCGCGCTCGGCGTCGACCATGCGATCGGACTCACCGCGAGCAACGGCGCCCCGTCATCCAGGTCCGCCCAGAGCGCGCCCGCAGGTACCGGATCGTCGTCGGTCGGCTCGTCGGGCGGCACCCTCGGCCCGACGAGCGGTGGTCGAGTTCGGCGGCGGCAACAGCGGGACGTCCCCCGGCGGGTTCTCGGGCTCCGGGAGTTCCTCGAGCGGATCGGCGGC
The DNA here is from genome assembly GCA_963784985.1 of uncultured Thermoleophilia bacterium. Classification (GTDB taxonomy): domain Bacteria; phylum Actinomycetota; class Thermoleophilia; order Miltoncostaeales; family Miltoncostaeaceae; genus CAITWD01. The sequence goes on along the minus strand of CAWATR010000030.1, from coordinate 95,587 downwards.
GAGTTCGCCGACGCCCGGTGCCGGCGCGCCCAGCGACGTGAGCGGCATCGCCGCCAAGGTGGCTCCGGCCCTGGTGGACGTCAACTCGACCTTCAACTACCAGAGCGCGGCGGGTGCCGGCACCGGTGTGGTGGTCAGCTCCGACGGCGAGGTGATCACCAACAACCACGTCGTCAACGGGGCGACGTCGATCAGCGTCACGGACGTCGGCAACGGGAAGACCTACCACGCACGCGTCGTGGGCTATGACGCCTCGCATGACATCGCCGTGCTGCAGCTGCAGGGGGCGTCCGGACTGACGACCGCGTCGATCGGCGATTCTGCGACGGCCACCGTCGGCGAGCCGATCGTCGCGGTCGGCAACGCCGGCGGCGCGGGCGGCACGCCCACGAGTGCCGGCGGCGCGATCACGGGGCTCAACCAGTCGGTGACCGCCGGTGATGACCTCAACGGCACGAGCGAGCAGCTCGCGGGCATGATCGGCGTGAACGCCAACGTGCAGGCAGGCGACTCCGGGGGATCGCTGGTCAACAGCGCCGGACAGGTGCTCGGCATCGACACCGCGGGGTCCTCGGGATCGACGTCGGTCGACTTCTCTTCGGAGTCGCCGGCGGCCGAGGCGTTCGCGGTCCCGATCAACACCGCGATGTCGATTGCCAATCAGATCGAATCGGGGCAGGGGACCAGCACGATCCATATCGGGACCACGGCCTTCCTCGGTGTCATGACGACGTCGAACGCGTCGCAGGACGGTAGAGGGTTCGGCGACTACGGCGGGTCCGGGGCGTCGGCGGGCACCGCCGGCGTCACGGTCGCCGGAGTCGTCAGCGGGGGTGCGGCGGCGCAGGCCGGCCTCGCGCAGGGCGATGTGATCACGTCGTTCGACGGGCAGACACTCACCGCGGCATCCGACCTGACCAAGCTGTTGGTCCCGCTGCACCCCGGTGACAAGGTGCAGGTCGGCTGGGTCGACGGCTCCGGGCAATCCCACGCGGGCACGCGTCGACCTCGGCGCGGGGCCGCCTGCCTGATCGACGGGCGCCGCGGCGGATCGCCCGGCGTCCGGCGCGGTCGGTGCTGCGGCGTGGCGTGGGTGGCGAAGCCGCGGGTTAGACCCTGAAGCCGGTCTGCTGCACGGCCGCCAGGACCTGTCGTGCGGTGAGCGGCAGGTTGGCCGCCGTCGCGACGGTGTAGCACGCGGCCTCCAAAGGTACTCGAGCGTGCAGCGCGTAGTTGAGGATGCCGATGTCGCCCGGTCCGAAGGACTGCGGCGGACGCCCGTAGCCCTCGCGAGCGCGGTGGTGGCGATGTCGGCCGCCGTCGGCGAACGCGTCGGGCACGATGGCTGACGGGACTGCGCCACCGCTGAGCGCGGCGCCCCCGGCAATCCGGCCTTCTCCAGGAAGGCCATGCGCGTGTCGCCGCGCCGCCTCCGCGGCCTCGCCAATCGCGCCGTCAACGTCGACCTCGTCGAGGTTGATCGCGCAGCTCGTCGTCGTCTCTTTGCGTGGGATCGAAGCTCATGGGCCGAGGACTCGTTCACTGATGAGCCCGATCGCCCGCGTGGGCCGTTGGCCCTACCTCGTTCGTCGTCGCGGGCGGATCGGTGCCGGGGAGCGGTCACGGACGCGACCCGGGTGAGGCGCCCGCGCACCCAAGGGTCATCCGTCGCACCGGGCCGGCGTGCGCTGGGCCCCCCGATTCGGCGTCTCCGATGCCATGCGCCGCGCTGTGCACGCCGGCAACTGCCGCTCGAGCTGTCGAGCGTTAGCGGGTCGCGACGAGCTCGGACGCGACGACGGCCCCGCTCCGGAGGGTCTGCAAGACGACGCAGTAGCGCTCCGTAAGCCGGAGCAGCGTCGCGAGCACGCCGTCCGTCTGCGTCGGTGTCGAGCTCGAACCGCAGGCGGATCTCGCGAAACCCGACGGGTGCATCCTTCGCCACGCCGAGCGTCCCCCGCACGTCGAGGTCCCCCTCGGCCGAGACACGCCCCCCGCGAACCTCGGTGCCGATCGCGAGGGCCACCGCACGCAAGGTGACCCCCGCGCACGCCACCAGCGCTTCCAGGAGCATGTCGCCGGAGCAGACCAGGGTCCCGTCGCCGCCCGTTGCGGGATGCAGGCCCGCCGCGGCGAGCGCCCGGCCCGTGTCGACCCGGCACGCGATGCCCGCGGCGTCGAGCGTTCCGTGTGCGGTGAGCGTGATCAGCGCGGCCGCGGCATCCTCGCGGTACCGCGCCTTCAGGGGTGCCTGGAGCTCGCGAAGCGACTCAGTAGTCAAGGGGACGACGTCCTGGCAGAGGGTCGTCGCTGACGATGCCAACCGCCGGTCCGCCGGTCAAGCCGGGGCGCGTCGCCCCCGGGCCACCGGCGCGCCGCCGGGGCGGCCGTCGAGCCCGACCTACTTGATGGATGAGAAGTCGATCGATCCGGCCGGTGCCGCGAGCACAACCGGCGCGTTCCAGTTGGTGAATGTCAACACTCCGTGGCCCTTGGCGGGGTCCTGCTGGATCGACAGCGGGTACGGGGTCCCGTGCAGGCTGACGAACAGTGACCCGTTCGCGCTCTTGAGCACCACCGCGGATGTGCCGTTCATCGTTGCCGTGCCGGCCTTGGTGACCGTTCCCCCCGTGGGCTGGAGGGCTGACCCGAGGAACTGGTGCATGTCGGTGAAGCTCGCCACGGGAGCGAACGAAGCGGCCTGCGACCCGGTCGTCGGGACCTTGATCCACCGGTTGGCGAGCAGCTGGGCGGCGGCGGGTGAGGGACTGACGGTACGCCAGAACGGCGCGCCGGCCTGCATATAGAAGCTGTCGCCGATGACCACGAGCTTGACCGGGCTCTGCCTGATGGTCATCGTGCCCGTCCCACCCTTGCCGGCGACCAGTGTCAGGTCGGCTCCTGAGAACTCACCGGGGATGCCGGAGATCGACTCATGCACCGAGGAGGCCGACTGCGCGGCCGCCTGGGCGTCGGAGAGGATCTGCGACGCCGACTTCGCGGCCTCGGTGTTGGTCGTCGTGGCCGACGATGATCCGCACCCTGCGGCGACGACCGCTCCGACCATCATCGTGGCCGTCAAGGCGGCAAGGGAACGTCGGGACATGATGGCCTCCGTGGTCGAGAGCGCCGAGACTCGGCTGGAACACTTATCGACGGTTCTCCGGCCGACTGGAGCTCCGGGCCGCGCTGGCCGCGCATCGTCACGGACCTGGCGAGGATCGCACACGGCCCCTGGGCCGACCCGGCGCCGGCGACACCGAAGCGCGTACACCGAGAGGGTGCGGTGGCCGTCCGCGGCCGGGCGGTTCAGTGCGTCCCGGTCAGGCGGTCGATTTCCCGCTGGATCTCGCGTTCGGAAATCGGCCGGTGTCGGAAGGTGACCCACGCGTCGATGGCAAGGACCAGGCCCATTCCGAGGATGGGGTAGATGATCCAGATGTTCCAGACATGCGGAGTCCCGGAACTCTGGCTGAAGCCGTCGCTGGGCCAGCCCCCGGCATTGTTGTACTCGCCGACGGCCCAGATCACGATCAGGAACACGCTCGCGGCGGCGAAGGCCACCGCCAGCCGCTGGAACGCACGCTTGCGCTTGATCTGCTGAATCGCCAGTTCCCGCACCGGGTCGCTGCCGGGCTCGGGGCGCAGGTTGCCGGGCTCGGGCGGTCCGTCGTCGCTGAGCGGTGGACTCATCGCGTCGCTCCCTGTCGTGGGGACAATGTACTTGCGGGCCGGCGCTCCAGCATCGGGGGTTTCACCGGAACCACACCGGATGGTCGGGTCGGCAGCTCGCTGCGGGCAGGGCACCGTCCGCAGGAGTCACCGGCCTGCGGCACCGGCGACGCCGTTGGCGCCTCGTTCTGCCCGCGGGTCTGCCACCGGTCCTCGGCTGGCGAGCATGGCGGTGAGCGTGACCAGCGTGCCCCACAGGGTCGGTGCCGCCGTCCGGGCCTGCACGTGGGCATCGTCCGGGGGGCGCCACCTCGACGTCACGTGTGACCGCCGTACGGGTGCGACTCGCGTCAGGGTCGTGACAGCTGAACTGGGGCGCCGAGCCGGCCGAGCCAGCGTGCCAAGCATCGGCGACGCGCCGGACATCCGGCGCTACGATCGGCCGACCGCCGGGGTGCCGATCCCGTCGTCTCCGCTCCGCCCGTACCTGGACCATCCGCCCGAATGCTGCTTGGCTTGCCCCTCCAATTTGGGTACGTCGCGTTGGCGCTCGTGATCGCCGGGGAGTCGGCCGGCGTTCCGCTGCCAGGCGAGACGGCGCTCGTGGCTGCGAGTGCCTTGGCGGCCGCGGGGCACCTCGACCTCCCGCTCGTCCTGTTGACCGCCGCGGTCGCGGCCGTCCTCGGCGACAACTTCGGGTATCTGGTCGGCCGCCTGGGCGGCTATCGACTCCTGTCTGGGCGCGGTCCGCTGCAAGCGCATCGAGCGCGGCTGCTGGCGCGCGGCGATGCGTTCTTCGCGGATCACGGCGCCATGGCCGTCTTCCTCGGGCGTTGGACGCCGTTTCTGCGGGTCACCGCGGCGGTGCTGGCCGGGACCCACCACATGAAATGGCGGCACTTCCTCGTGTGGAATACCTTGGGTGGCGTCGGCTGGGCGCTCACCATCGGCGGCGGCGCCTACCTCCTGGGCGGTCGATTCCCCGGCGCGCTCGCGGGGATCGGGGTCGCGATGGGCGTGCTCTGGGCGGTCGGACTCGCGCGGACGCCTGGCGTACACGCGGATCCGGCACCCCCTCGCCTGGGACGATCGCGTACCCGCGGACACCGCGAAGCCGGTCTGCGTGCGGGTGCGGGCGGGATCGTTGCCCGCTGGCGCGTGCCGGCGTGCATTGCCGGGCTCGGGACGCTGGCCGTCATCGCCTCGGTCTGGCTGGATGTCCTCGAGTTCTAGGCCCGGCCGTCGACGGTCGCCGGCACGGAGCCCCACCCTCGATCGCCGGTTGTCTGGTGTTCGCGGACCCCAGGCGAGTCGGAATGGGCTACGCGCGCCGTTGTGTGGCCGGTGCCTGTGTCAGTGGTATCGCGCGACCCAGGAAGCGGGCGTAGGCGGCCGCGCCGGGGAACGTCAGGTGTAGGCCGTCGGGCTGGAACCACGCAGAGTGGCCGCTGCTGTACAGGATCCAGTCGAGGACCACGATCCGGCCGGGGTGCCGGCGCGGCTCACGCCGGATCAATGCCGTGTCGGGGCCGCCGCGGTGTCCGGGCCTCCAGTGGGTGACCATCACCAGCATCCGGTGGGGTCCGAGGATCCCCAGCGCCGTCGTGACCTCGCTCCCGGTGACCGGGCCATTCGCGCCGAGGGCCACGATCACGACCCTCGCCAGGCGACCCTGGCGGCGCAGCGTGGTGAGCATGTCAAGACCGCCGGAGTACTGGCGGCATCCCTGTGCGTTCGCGCTGATGCCTTCCCGCTTGAGGGTCGGGACCGAGAGGATCAGCGTCGAGTCGCCGATCGCGAGCGGCGGCAGGACACCGCGCTGGGGCGGTTTGACGGTCTCTGCGTAGACGCGGCCGCACGCCGACTGTGCGACCCGCGGGTGGCCGATCGCCGCGAGCAGCAGAACGAGGCCAAGGAGCACGAGCACTCGGGCCGGCAGATGGACGCGCCCCAGCGTCAACTGCGCCACCCGGCCTGTACCGGTCGACCCAGTTCCAGCGCGCCAGTGCGGTGCGCGCGGCCATGCCCGACACGACGGCGTGGACGCCGATGCTCGCTGTGCCGGGAAGAGATCGGCGACCGCGTGGTCCGCCGGTCATCCCGCGCCAGCCGCCAGGCGTCCGCCGAGTGCGCTGCGGCGTTGCGATTCGCGGAGATACCCGCATCGCCCCGGGCTGCCGGGACGATGTCCACGCCGTCAGGATCGGTCGAGGGTCCCTCGGCGCCGTAGTCGATTGCCGCACCCTGCACGGAGCCGACCGTACCATGGATCTCGGTGACCCGGCTGCGACGCAACGACGCTCATCGCCAGATGCCGGGCAGGTGCGTGCCTCGTCGGTCCGGCACCGCACGCCGCCCGTCCCGCGCACGCCGGCGGGCCAACCGTCAGCCCGCCGAGCGGCCCGTCACGACCAGACGCGACAGCACACGGTGGGTCGCCGGCACGGGTGCTCCGGCGCGGCGCCAGCAACAGTGGTGTCGACGGGGGACCTAGCGGGCGTCGGAGAGTTCGGCCGCCCGCCCGCCTGTGCCCGGCGCCGGCTGCGCCTGATCGCCCGCGGTCGGCACGTCGCCGGGCTCGGCTCGCAACGTGGTGCGCAGCGGTACCTCGCGGATCATCCACGTCAATGCGAAGGCGAGCAGCGCGACCGCCGCCGCAGCAAGGAACACCGTCCCGAGTGCGGCCGAGAATCCGTCGAGATAGGCGGTGCGAATGGGCGCCGGGAGCGCGGCGACCGCGGCCGGGTTGACGCTCCCGGAGTGCGCCACCGCACCCGCACTTGCCGGGATCCGGGTGCTGAGCTCGCTGATGAGGCGGTTGGTGAAGATCGCCCCGAGAGCCGCGGTGCCGAGCGACCCGCCGATCGACCGGAAGAGTGTCGCTCCGGCCGTGGCGACGCCGAGGTCCTCGTACGGCGCGTCATTTTGGACCGCCAGGATCAAGACCTGCATGACCATGCCCAGGCCCAGGCCGAGCACGACCATGTACGAGGCCGCTGCGAGCGTCGAGGTGTGCGGGCCCATCCGCGCGAGCAGCGCCAATCCGAGCACCGTGATCCCCGTTCCGGCAATCGGGTAGCGCCGATAGCGCCCCGACAGCGTGATCATCCGACCGGAGACCACCGAGGAGACGATCAACCCGCCCATGAGCGGGACGAGCTGCAGGCCCGACGCGGTTGGGCTCTCGCCGCGCACCACCTGCTGAAAGAGCGGCAGGAACGTGACGGCGCCGTAGAGCGCGAACCCGATGATGAATCCGACGGCGCTCGTGAGGGTGAAGGTACGACTCTTCCACAGACGCGGCGGCAGGATCGGCGCGGTTGCGCGGCGCTCGACCAGGAAGAACAGCACCAGTGCCGACACCCCGACCGCGCCCAGTCCGATGATCGTCGGCGAGGTCCAGGCGAAGCTCGTGCCGCCCAATGTCGTCACGAGCACGATGCCGGTCAGGCCGATGGCGAGCAGGCCGGCGCCCAGGTAGTCGATCGACGGTTGGGCACCGGTTCTGATCTGCGGGAACGCCATCGCGAGCACGACGAGCGCCGCCAGACCGATCGGGATGTTGATGTAGAAGATCCAGCGCCAGGTCAGGTTGGTCGTGATGAAGCCGCCAAGCAGCGGCCCCGCCACGCTGGCGGCACCGAAGATGGCGATGAACAAGCCCGTGTAGCGCCCGCGCTGGCGCGGCGGGACCACGTCACCGAGCGCCGCCTGCGCGCCAACCATGAGCCCCCCGCCACCGAGGCCCTGGATGGCCCGGAAGATGATCAGCTCGGGCATGGACTGCGCAAGACCGCACAGCGCCGAACCGATCAGGAACACGATGATCGCCGCCTGCAGGACGCGCTTGCGGCCATACAGGTCGCTGAGCTTCCCGTAGACGGGCGTGACGACGGTCTGGGCCAGCAGATACGCGGTGACGACCCATGACAGGTGCTGCAGGCCGCCGAGATCGCCGACGATCGTCGGCAGCGCGGTCGCCACGATTGTCTGGTCGAGCGCCGCGAGGAGCATGACGACCATCAGGCTGCCGAGGACGGCGGTGAGCTGGCGTCGGTTTGCGACGGCGGCCGCGCTCATAGCGCCTCGATCGTGCTTGCGAGGAGTCGGATGACTTCGGCGGCAGCAGCCAGTTCAGCTCGTCCCAGCGCCTCGAGCTGCCGAGCGAAGGTGCGCCTGACCTCTTCGCGCCGCGCATCGCGCAGCCGGCGGCCCTTGTCGGTGAGGCGGGTGACCACCACTCGACGATCGTGCGTTGACCGCGCGCGACTCACCATGCCGGCCTGCTCGAGACCGTCGAGCATCTCCGACGCGCTGGCGGCGCTCATGCCGGCGCGATCGGCGATGGTTCGCGCCGCGCAACCGTCCTCTTCCTCGATGGCGGTGAGCACGCGAACCTGGGCGAAGCTCAGCCCGCCGGAGTGTCGTGCGTCGCGGCCGCGCAGCCGCCGTTGGGCGACGACCAGCTCGCCGAACGCGGTCAACACATCGTCAATCGCCGACGGGACGATCCGTTGCATCGGTTGCGGAGGTCGTCATGCGAAACAAAGGTACCAGATGATTCGTTACCTAACGAGTTCGGCGTGTGTCCGGCAGCCCGGTGCGCGAACGACCGGCTGAGCTGCAGTCGCGTCGTCCCTGGCGAGCCTCACCCCGAGTTGCGATGCGGGAGGGGCGGCCGGTCGTGGAATCGACGCGCCCGCGGACGCGGAACCGGCACCGGTTCCGGTGCGACGCCGCGGTATAGCCTGGACGTGTGCCTGATCCGTGGCTGGCGGTCATGTGGTTCTGCTGGTTGGTCCTGGCGCTCGTGTGGGCCGTCGCGGGGCTCTTCGCCAAGCGAACCGTCGAGCGCACGTCTAGCGCGTGGCGCTCCTCCCTGCTCGTGCGCGTGCTCCTCGATCGCGATCGTGGGGCTCGCGTCGACCTCAGGAAGGGTGGGCGGACGTCTGTGGGTTACCGGCCCGGTCTTGGGCTGGTTGCTGGCAACGCTGGTCGTGATCGGGCTGGCCGTCGCGCTCTGGGCGCGCGCCGAAATCGGACGCGATTGGAGCGCCGGCGTCGTGCTCAAGGAAGGTCACCGGCTGGTTCGCTCTGGCCCGTATGCGATCGTGCGGCATCCCATCTACGCCGGCCTGATCGCCATGGCCCTTGGAACGTCGCTGGACCTCGGCACTGCGTCGGCATGCGCTCTTGCGTGCGCGCTCGCAGCGGCGCTGTGGGTCAAGAGCCGCCGCGAGGAGCGGCTCATGGACGCCACCTTTCCGGACGAGTACCCCGACTATCGGCGCCGCGTCCGAGCATTCGTGCCATCCCTGTGCTGACGGCCGCCCCCTGACGCCAGGTCCGGCGGTCGCGGCATGTCGGCGTCGCCTGAGCTCACGCCAGGATCGCCGATGTCGCCAACGGTTCGGCGGGAAGCTCGGCAGCGTCGCGGACCGGGACCGCCTACGATCGTCTGCGAGGCCACCATGACGGGGAGGCGGGCAGCATGAGGCGGTCGTTGAGGACGTACACCGCGTACAGCATCGGTTGTGGCGTCGTGTGGGCGGTCCTGTTGATTGCCGGCACGGTTGCCGGCAACGGAAGCGCAAGCCATACCGTCCTCTATGTGTTTCTGGGATGGGTACTCGGTTGGCTGTCGGCCACCATTGCCAGGGTGGTGTATCCGCCGCCGAAGAAGTGGCGGCAGTCGGGAATCACCGCGCCCTGAATGCGCGGGCCGACGGTCGCGACTCGCTCGCTCGACGCGATGTGGCCCGTCCCGACGTATGGCTTGCGGCCGCTGCCCCGCGCCGGCGTTCCGGCATCCGCAGCTCGGGAGCCCGCGTGGTCGGTCATGCGTCGCCAGGTAGTGGGCCCTGACCGCTGCGCTGGGGGCGCCAGTCGGCGGGCCGCCCCTCCTGAAACGCACTGATGCCCTCGGCGGGGTCGGGGCCGTGCAGGTGGTTGAGCACGTTGGCCTCGATCGACGGCAGAATCGAGCCACGCGCGGAGTCGGAACCCGCGTTCAAGCCGATCTTCGCCAAGCGGAGTCCCTCCGGCGAGTCGCGGAGGATCGCCCGGCACCAGCGATCGACTTCGTCATCCAGACGCTCATCCGGAACGACGACGTTCACCAATCCCATCGCGAGCGCCTCCTCGGCTGAATAGCGCCGGCTGAGGTAGACGATCTCGCGGGCGCGCTTCTCGCCGACGGTCCGGGCCAGCATCTGCGCCACCCACCACGTCGGTGCCCACCCCAGACGGGTACCGGCCTGCCCAAACACCCCCGACGCTCCGGAGATGGTCAGGTCTGCGATCACGTTGATCTCGTGGCCCGCGCCGATGCAGTACCCGCGGACGCGCAGGACCACGGGCATCCCACAGCAGCGCAAGCGACTCACCGAGCTGGAGGTACAGCCGGACCTGTTCACGCTTTTCGCGTTCGCTGCGCGTTGGCTCGCGGACATCGCCACCGACGCAGAACGCGCGCTCGCCGGCCCCTGTCAGGACAAGTACACCGACCGCGGGATCGTCGGAGACTGCGGCGAGCGCGTGGCAGAGCTCATTGACCGTCTTCGTGCGCAGGGCATTCAAGCGCTCCGGCCGGTTGATGGTGATGGTCGCCCGGCCGCCCTCGACGTCGAGGATGATGTCGTCGTAGCCCGCCATTCGGATCGCCTTTGACTGTTGTGCGCACATCGCCACTACGGCTCCCGTCGGTTTGACGCAGCGCTCCGTCGCGACGGGACCGTATCGAGGTCTGTTGTGCACCGCCAGATGGCGCGGTCGAACGCCGTCAGCGACACCTGTCTCGGCGCTGTCGGCCCGTTGCGGGTGGCCTGCGTCGGGACAATCGCGCGCGGGCGGGCCCACTGCTGGGAGGCCCACCGGCTCAGGGCCCGGTTGCAGCGACCTACGCCGAGGACGTCACAACGCCGCCGCCGGTCCGCCTCCGGAAGATCGGCCGCCAGGCACGGCGCGAACGCGGCCTCGGTCAGCATGGCTGCGGCGTGCGCGCGGCATCTCGTTCGACCTTCCGGAGTCGACGCGCGCTCCCACATGGTCTCCTGGATACGAGCACGCGGAACTGGTCCGCTAGATGCCGTGCCCGATGCAGGTCTGTGGGTTGTGGTTGCCGCTGTTGGTGCCATCTGGGCAGGTGGCATTCGAGAAGACTGCACCGCCGAAGACGGCCCCGGGAGCGGTCGCGCCGGAGAGATTGGTGTTGGTGAACGCGACGAGATGGAGGTCCGCACCCGTGAGATTCGCGTTTGAGAGGTTTGCGGAGGAAAGCGTCACGGCAGCGGCATCTGCGAACGAGAGATTTGCGCCGGCGAGATCCGCGCGGCTGAACTGCGCGAGGGAGAGGAACGCGCCGATGAAGCTCGCGCCAGAGAGGTTCGCACTCGACAGATCGGCGTTTGCGAGATCGGCGTCGTTGACGTTCGCGGCCGCGAGGTTCGCGCCCGAGAGGTTCGCAAATGTGAGGTCCGCGGTCCCCAGGTCCGCCGCGGAGAGATTCGCTCGGTGAAGGAACGCCCCCGGCAGGTATGCGCCGTGAAGGTTGCCCTTGCTGAGATTTGCGTTCGTCAGCGCTGCGCCGGTCAGGATGGCCCCCCGAAGATCTGCACCCGCAGCCCTCACGCCCGTGAGGTTCGCCTGGGCGAGATCCGCGCCCGATGCACGGGCGCGGGTGAGCGTCGCGCCCTTAAGGGTCGCGCCCGCGAGGTCGGCGAAGGCCAGGTTCGCGCGGGTCAGTCTGGCGCCGGACAGGTTGATCCCGGTGAGGTTCATGCCGATGAGTTTGCGGCCAGCCAAGTTGGCTCTTGCGCACTTGCCGTGGGGTCTGAGGACACACCCCCTCGGAAGCCTCGCGGCCGGAGCGGGCCCTGGCGCGGCCAGTGGGGCTGCCAGCACCGCCATTCCCAGAACGATCAATGCGAAGCGGCGAACCACGGCCGTCCCATCTCACCTACAGCGGACTCGGCACAGACAACGGGGTACTGAGATCCTACGAGCATCGTCCGGAACGGCGCAATGCCCTCGGCACCCACGAAGTGCGCTCGTTGGGCATTCGGGCTGCACCCGCGGGGCGGCGCGGATATCGACGAAGATGCGGGCGTCCAGGGTGCGTTCAGGCGTGCGCGTGATACGTGGGCAATCCGGAGACCGTCAGCTCCCGTCGAGGCTGCCGGCACGCGGCATGCGGCTGTCGACATTCCCAGCCGCGGACTCATCGGGCGCTCACCTGACTACCTTGGGCATTTGCGTTGTCGTTGAGGGTGCTGACGAGGACGCTGCCGTTGACCGGCTTGCCGGAACTCGCAGGCACCGTGGCGATCCCGTACGGATCGACATCACCGTTTGCGGACACGGTTGAAGCTCCCACGACGATTCGGCCGAGCGATGGCTGGAACGGTGCGGCGCTCTGGGTCTGCGACGCCGCCGCTGGCGACGTCGAGGTTTGTGGCCGAGCTGTTGCTTGACCCGCATGCGCTCGGCAGCACTGCGGGTGCCGCCACCGGAGCCACCGCAGCGAGTCCTGATGACCGCGAGGTGCTTCGCATCGTCGACCTCCTCTTCGCTCGCACTCGACGTCCTTCGCCCGCGTTCCACTCACGGGTCACCCACCGGGATGGTTCAGAAGGGGCGCTTGTTGCGCGGATGCGAGCCTGCCCCGTCCTTCTGGGCCGGCGCACCCGTGACTCGGTACTCGGGCGGGCTCGCCGAACGGCGCGCAGGACCGCTTGGGCGGTCGGCGACCGCTCGTTCTCCGTGCAGGGGCGGAGCCCACGCCGGAGCGCCGTTATTGGTTCTGTTGCTCCGGTCGACAGGGAGCTACGGTCAACGCGCGGAACCGGCGGCTACGCCAGTGGAGCTCGTTCGTCGGCGTGGACACGTACCCCATCTGTGATCAGTAGACCCAGCCCGATGCAAGCTCACGCGCGCGCTGGCCATTGGCGGGCCGTCGTGTGCCTGCGCGCGCCGATCCTCCTGCAGACCACCGACAGCGCTGTCGGTCAGCCTGGCCGCCCGGAGATCGCCGCCAGCGCGCTCGCCGGTGTACCCAGGATCTACGCGTTGGCGATGCTGAACACCGTCTCGCCGGACATCAGAAAATCCCGGTCGCGCCCGCCAACGGCCGCGAGGAAGGTCCGCGACCTCGCCTCGCCGGGGAACAGCCAGTCGTGGAGCTCAACCATGATGACGGGGAACTGGTCGACCCACTCCAGGTTGTCTGCAAAGAGATCGTCTTCGAAGCCCTCGATATCGATCTTGACGATGAACGGCGCGCATGTCCGATAGGCATCGGAGGAGAGGATGCCCGGAATCGTCATGATCGGGATCCTGCCGTTATCGCTCTCACGGACGCGCAGGCTCCAGCTGCCCCACCCGGGATCGATGAGGTCGCCGCGTCCCGCCCGCGACGCCACGGCAGCCGCGACGAAGTCGATGTTGTCGGATCGACAGTTCTTCCGGGCCAGAGCCAGGTTCTCGTCGCTTGGCTCGATTGCGACGATCTGGGCGGCCGGATAACAGACCGAAAAGTAAGCGGCGGATGCGCCGATGTTGGCCCCGCAGTCGACGATGAGGGGGCACCGACCCTCGCGCACTAACTGCTCATAACGGTTGCGCATGTCCGGGCCGCGGGCCAGCCGATCCGTCCCGTAGCTCTCGTTGTGAAACACCTGAGCGACGACGTCGCGATCTGAGCCTGGCCGGACCCGCAGCGTCGTCCACTTCCTGGTTCGGCGATCAAAGACCACATCACGCCCCACTCCGAGAAGCGGAACGACGACGAACCGATGACGACGCGGTTCGGCGATCGATCTCGCCAGCCGCTGCAGCGAGGTTCTCAGCATGGATGCCCGTTCAGTCCGGCCCGAATAGCGCCGCCATCCTAGACGGGCGCGTGCGGAGAGTACCCCGTGAAGCAGATGGTTGCCCGATGTCCTCGCCTAGACGAACCGGGGGCACCCCCTGCGCGTGCCGGGGGTCGACGGCCGACCCGTCCGCGCCGGAGAACCACTCGGGACCTTGCACTACCGAACTGCTCGCTGAACACTGCGGGCGCACGGGGTGCGCGGGCGACGGCAGGGGGCCATGCACCCGACGCCCGTATGCTCGGTCAGTAGGCGGACCAGCCCCGGTCGACGTACAGCGTCGCGCCGGTCACCGAGTTGGCGTCCTCTGAGGCGAGGAAGACGGCCGCGCCAGTCAGCTCCGCGGCTTGCATCCACACTCCCGGGCCGCCGAACCGCTCGTTGGCCCGCCGCAGGTAATCGGGGTTGTTCGCCCGGTAGCCAGCGTTTAGAGGCGTCTCGATGAAGCCCGGCGCGATCGCGTTGACCTGCACGTTGCGCTCGCGCAGGTCGAGCGCCCAGACCTTCGTGAACATGTGGATCGCAGACTTGGTGGCGCAGTAGACGGACGACTCGGGGAACCCATCGTTGCCGAAGATTGAGCCGATGTTGATGACCTTGCCGCGGCCGGCCGCCTCAAAGTCTGGCAGGACTGCCTGGGTGAGGAAGAGGGGTCCCTTCAGGTTCGCGCCGATCATCAGGTCGAAGCTGGCCTCGTCGCTGCCGCCGAGCGGCGACATCACGAAGGCGCCGGCGTTGTTCACCAGGACGTCTACCGGACCGAGGGCCTCGTGGACGGCAGCGACGGCGTCGGGCAGGTGGTCGACGTCAGACACGTCGCACGCGATCGCCACCGCGTGCCCCCCCTCGGCGGCGATGGATGCGGCGACCGCCTCGCCCGCCGCATGGTTGCGGTTCAGGATCGCCACGACTGCTCCCTCGCGGGCGTAGCGCCGCACGAGCGCCTCGCCAATCCCCTGCGACCCGCCAGTCACGACGATGACCTTGCCCTCGAGGCTCATTTCCCCTCCTCGCGCGATGGGCCAATCCTAGATGGTCGGACGCGGTCTGCTGACCCGCGCTCGCCGCGGGCCGGCTCGGCGCCAACACCGTCGGTCGGTACCGCTCGTGGCTGCGCTCGTTGACGTGAGCGCGCTGCCAACCACGAGTGAAATCGGTGGCACCGCCACTCGTTGTGGGTCGCATCAGCGCCAAATGGGGGGCTCACGTAGGACGTGATGCGAACTCCGCCGTGCGCAACCGACCGCCCCTACAGCGGTCCACCCGAGCCAGACCCGCCGCTACCGGGCGTGAACGTCCCGAGGCAACCGCCCGCGAGAAACGCCTGCCCGTCCGAGGTCCAGTTCTGCGAGTAGACGTTGCCCGCATAGACAAACGGCGGCACCACGTCCCGATGGTCTTGGTGTTCCGCGATGGTCGTCGCTGAACCCGGGCTTTGCCGCCCGGAAGCTGTCAGCTAGCGGCCACTGCCAGCTGACGGAGTACCGCTCCCGTTGGGCGCTCCAATTCCATCGGCACGACCGCATATCGATGGGCGTAGTGGTTCGCGATCGCGTCGATCTCGCGAAGTTCGTTGGATGCGCGTCGCCGAAGGAGCGGACTGCTCGGCCTGCTGGCCGCAAGGCTCTGGTTGATAACCCAGGCCCATGGCTCGATCCCGGCGCGTCGAAGGTCATCCTGAAGCTCTGCTGCCTCCAGGACGGGGGTAGTCTCGGCCAAGGCCACTATCACGACCTTGGTCCGGGTCGGATCCTGGAGGTGCATCATCGGGGTCGTGAAGTGGGCTGGGCTGTCGGTGAGGTTGCGTACGACATCTCGGTGATATGCCCCGGTCGCGTCCAGCAGCAGCAGGGTGTGACCCGTCGGCGCCGTATCCATGACGACGTACTTGGTCCCCGCCTCTCGGATAATGCGTGAGAACGCCTGAAACACGGCAATCTCCTCGGTGCAAGGCGAGCGCAGGTCCTCCGCCAATAGAGCACGACCGTCGGCATCGAGCCGTGCGCCTTTGGTCTCCATTACGTGTTGTCGGTAGCGCGCGGTCTCCGCACCGGGATTGATGTGGCTTACGGTCATATCGGCGCCCGCGCCCGCGAGCGTCTCAGCTAGGTGGGCGGCGGGGTCCGATGTCGTCAGGTGCACCGGCAATCCGCGCGCCGAGAGTTCCAGAGCGATGGAGGCTGCGACCGTCGTCTTGCCGACCCCGCCCTTGCCCATGACCATGACCAGTCCGTGGCCGTCGGCGGCGATGTCGTCAACCAGTTCGGCAAGTGTCGGTGCGTCGATGGCACTCAGCGGTGGGGCGTGGTCATGGATCAGGGTGACTTCGCCGTCCAGTAGCTCACGCACCGCATCGATCCCGACGATGTCGAATGGTTTCAGCGCGACAACGTCGCGGGGAAGGTCGCGCAGCGCAGGTGGGATCTCACTAATGGCGTCGCGTTCTCGACTAACGATCGCGGCCGCGAGCGGGTCGGCCTTCGCCTCATCGGTCGGGAGCACCCCATTGATCACGAGGTACTGCGCCGTCAGCCCGATGGCCGCAAGCTCATCATGGGTCCGTGCCGCCTCGGAGAGCGCCGACGGCTGGGCGCGCGAGACCATGACGAGACGGGTTCGTGCCGGGTCTGCGAGCGCCTCGACGGCCGCTTTGTACTGGGCGCGCTGCTTCTCGAGCCCGGCCAGTGGGCCGAGGCAGGACGCGTCTCCGCGTCCGTGTTCCAGGAATCCGCTCCAGGCACCCGGAAGCTGGAGCAAACGGATCGTGTGCCCGGTGGGGGCCGTGTCGAAGATGATGTGGTCCAGGTCCGCTGTTGCCGGTGAATCGATCAGTAACCCGGTGAATTCGTCGAACGCGGCGATCTCGGTGGTGCACGCTCCGGACAGCTGCTCCTCGATGCCGCTGACGACGGCGTCGGGCAGCGTCCCGCGTACCGGTCCGACAATGCGGTCGCGATAGGCCGCCGCAGCGGCTTGGGGATCGATTTCCAGTGCGGTGAGGTTCGCTACGCCGGCAATCACTGTGACGCGATTGCCGATCTCAGTCCCGAAAACTTGCCCGACGTTGGACGCGGGGTCCGTGCTCACGAGCAGGACTCGCTTGCCTGATTCGGCGAGTCGCACGGCAGTCGCGCAAGCAACCGAGGTCTTGCCGACGCCGCCCTTCCCGGTGAAAAAGACGAACCGAGGCGGGTGCTCAAGAATGCGCACGGCGCGGGCGGCTAGCTGCAGCAGCCGCTGCCGCCACAGCAGCTGTCGTCGGCGGCAGCAGCTGGCACTGCCAACGATGCGACGTTGTCGATCCCGACCCAGCGCGTCAGGTCGGAGCGCGTTGGGTATCGACCTGCCAGTGCGACCTCGCCGTCGACGAGCACGAGCGGGAGTGCGTCGTGTCCGGACCGCTCAAGAAACCCCTTTACCGTCGCGTTCTCCGCGAATGCGGTTGGCTCCTGGGCCAGATTGAAGCGCTCGATCTTCGCGCCGCGCTGTGACGCCCACTCGACGTCGGCGGCGAACTCGATCAGCGCCTGGTCGGCATCAACCCCGCAGACGCCAGTACTGCAGCACAAAGCGGGATCAAATACTTGGATCATCTTCATCATTGCCTCATCCTGATCGGCGACTGTGTCTCGGACCACGTCACGTATTGGTGCCCGCTGCGCGCGAACCACGGCTGCTGACGCGTGTTCGTGGACTCGGTGTGTCTCTTCGATCTCGACGTCGGCGAAGCCGGTTGTTTCAAGGAACGTCTCAAGTTGACTGCGCGTGAGCGCGCCGGCGATGCAGCCGGTCCACTGCTGCATGTCCCCGCGAGTCGCTTCGTCCATCGCTTCGTCGGCGACAACGTCGGAGATCGCGAGGCGGCCACCAGGGCGGAGCACTCTGGCGGCCTCAGCAAGGACCTTCGACTTGTCGGCAGCCAAGTTCAGGACGCAATTGGAAATGACGACGTCAGCCGACGCGGACGGCAGCGGCAGGTCTTCGATGTACCCCTTGACGAACTCGGCGTTGTGGATGTCGGCGCGGGTCGCATTTCCGGCGCGCCAACTCCAGCATCTCGTCAGTCATATCGACGCCGATCACCCGGCCCGTCGGCCCGACCCGCCGGGCGCTGATGAGCACATCGGCCCCAGCGCCAGAGCCCAGATCGACAACGACCTCGCCGGGGTGAAGATCAGCGACCGCAGTTGGGACGCCGCATCCGAGAGACAGCACTCCAAGTTCAGTTACGTCGGATTCGCGGCCGTCGTAGAGGGCCGCACCAAAGACCTCACGGCCCACGCGGTCCGTTGTGGCAACTTCCTGGCAGCAGCCTTCGCCCTGGCATCCGCCGGCGTTTGCCTGGGCCGCTGCAGCGGCGTACCGCTCCCGGACCATCTGGCGAAGTTCTGCGTCGCTCAGCTCAGCCACGCGCTCAGCTCCTCTAGGGCGCCAGGGATGACGTAGTAGTAGGCCCAAAGGCCCGGTCGCTCGCTGGCGACGATCCCGGCCTCCCGCAGCACCTTGAGGTGGTGCGAGACCGTCGGCTGGCCGACGCCGAAGAGCGGCGTCAGTTCACAGACGCAGACTTTGCCGGCGTGCTTTCGCAGCACGTCGATCAGTTGCACGCGGATGGGATCGCCGAGCGCCTTGGCGATCTTGGCCATCCTGCTCGGCCTGGGCGCGTTCGACATCGGGGTAGACGACCGGCTCACAGCACGGGCCGCCGGGCGCGCGCTTGCGCTTGGGTGTGAGTTCAAGATCGATGCTCATCAATTGATTAGTAACAGTTTCATTGACGGCTTTCAATACGTTGCAGGCATCGGCCACAATTGCGTTACAGCCACAGTCAACCGCACCCCACCACGAGGAGTCTCGCGATGCGCGTAGCGGTGATCACTGACATTCACGGCAATCTTCCTGCTCTTGAAGCCGCGCTTGCTGCGATTGAGGCCATCGGTGTAGACGAGATCTACTGCGGTGGGGACCTCGTGGGCTACGGACCGCGCCCGAACGAGGTCTGCGCCCTGATCGAGGATCTCGGGATCCCGACGATCTACGGCAACTACGACTACGCGATCGGCCGGGATCTGACCGACTGCGGATGCGCCTACATCACCCTCATGACCGCGACCTGGGGCAGCAGTCGGTGGACTGGACGCTCGTCCACACCAATGAGCGCTCGAAGGCATTTATGCGCGAGCTTCCCGTTCGAACTGCGCTTTGCGATGGGAGATCAGCGCGTTCGCCTGGTGCATGGCTCCCCGCGCAAGGTCAATGAGTATCTGTTCGAGGACAAGCCAGAGTCGCTCTACAACCGCCTGGCGGCGTCGGCGGACTGTGATGTGCTCGTGTTCGGTCACACCCACAAGCCCTGGATCCACACCTACGGGGGCGTGAAGTTCGTCAACTGCGGCTCGGTCGGCAAGCCGAAGGACGGCGATCCGCGTGGCGGCCTTTGCGATCCTCGAACTCATCGATGGACGTGTCGAGGCGTCGATCGAGCGCGTGCCGTATGACGCCGAGGCCGTCGCTCGCGAGGTGGAGGCGGTCGGCTTGCCGGGCGAGTTCGCCGAGAAACTCGTCGCGGCGGTCTAGGGCCCGTGACTCCGAACCCTGACCTCGCCCGTCGCCTGTTCGCGGAACTGCTCGGGACCTTCTGCCTGGTCTTCGCCGGAACCGGCGCCATCGTCATCAATGGCGTCTCCGGCAGGCCAGCTCGGCCACGGTGGCGTCGCGGCGGCGTTTGGATTGGTCGTCGCCGTGATGATCTTCGCGGTCGGGCACATCTCCGGCGCGCATATGAACCCCGCCGTGACCGCCGGGTTCGCCGTCGGTCGCCACTTCCCGACTCGTGGAAGTCGTCCCGTACTGGGTCGCAGAGATCGCCGGTGCGATCCTGGCGTCAGCCAGCCTACGGGCGCTGTTCGGTACGTCCACGGGCTCGGGGTCACGCAGCCGGATCATGTCAGCGTCGTGGCGGCACTCATCCTGGAAGCCGGGCTGACGGCAGTATTGATGATCGTCATCCTCGCGGTCGCAACCGATACGCGCGCCGCGGGGTCGCTCGCAGCGATCGCGATCGGGGGCACGATCGGCCTGGAGGCGCTCGTGCTGGGTCCGATCACCGGAGCCTCGATGAACCCCGCGCGCTCGCTTGCCCCTGCCTGCTCGCGTGGGATTGGACGAATCTCTGGCTGTACCTGGTTGGCCCGATGGTCGGTGCGCTGGTCGGCGTCGCGATCTACGAGGCGCTCCGGGGCCCGGCAGGGTCGAGTCGTCGGGCCTGCCGACGCGCAGCTTCCGGTCGTGGTTGAACAGGTCCCCGACAGGCAATAGCGCCGTGTCCGATCTCACACGGACCGTCTGCTCGCGTGCACGGGTCCGCCCCCACGCCCGTCATTTCGACTTGGATTGAGAGGACACGATGACGAGTCACGAGTATCCGCAGATCACCTTGACCACCGAGCAGAAGCTCCAGATCAAGCAGGCCGCGGAACGCCTCAGGCAAAAGTTCGACGGCGTCGTCAACGCCGAGACCATCGAGCGGTTCATGAACGATTCCCTCGATCAGCTCATCGAACGGGCCCGCCTGACGAAGTGGGTCCCGCTGCTCGCCGAACGGTACGCAGGCGAACGGTTGCGCGCGCTGGTGCGGCTGCAGGCCGGGCTCACTCTCACGACGCCGGCGGTCCTCTTCTTGTGTGTCCACAATGCCGGGCGCTCGCAGATGGCAGCCGGATGGATGCGCAGCCTGGCGGGTGACCGCATCGAGGTGTTCTCTGGCGGCTCCGAGCCCGCCGAGATGCTCAATCGCGGGGCCGTCGAGGCAATGGCGGAGGTCGGTATCGACATCACCGGAGAGATCCCGATGCCGTGGGCCGATGAGGTCGTTCGGGCTGCGGATGTCGTCGTGACGATGGGATGCGGCGATGCCTGCCCGCTGTTCCCCGGCAAGCGCTATGTGGACTGGGAGCTGGAGGACCCCTCGGGCAAGTCCGTCGAGGAGATCCGGCCGATTCGCGACGAGATCGCGCAGCGCGTCCGGGCGCTGATGACGGAGCTTGGGGTCGCGCCGGCGGCATAGGACACCTGCGCGCGGTCCGTTCCATCTCCGGCCCAGGTCGGGTCGCAGTTCATCGCGCGCGGTCACGCCGACGGTGCCGCAGGCCAAGGCCGACCGCTGTGCCTGCAATGACAAGGCCGGCGAGCAAGCGCGGCGCGTGCTCCGGCTTGGCACCGGTGTCGTTCGCAGGGCGAGTGGGGCGAGCACAGGGCGGGCCGCTCTTCCGATGGTCATGAGGACCATCGCGCCGGGAAAGCCGAGTTCGAGGTCGATCAGGGCTTGGCGTCCGCCGCGGATGGGGCCGCCCTGCCCGGCGACGATCGCGGCGGCCAGATGCGGTCGGCGGTCGGTGCCCTTGCCTGCCGGGGCTCCGGCGCCATCGCGGGCGAGAAGTTCGTCGATCGCGTGTCGGAGCGCTGGCGACTGGCCCCAGGTTCCGCAGAAGGCGACGTTCCCATGGTTGTCGATCAGGTAGACGCCGGCGGCGAGCCCACCGTAGGCGAGCTGCGCGGTGCCTGCCAGATCGTCGATCAAGCACCGGCCAGGGGATGCGTTCCTCGTGCTTGTATGCACGGCGCGTCTTCCAGCTTCTCCTCATACGCGCGGTAGGCGCCATGCCGTTCGCCCGGATGCGCTTGGCGGACGAGCACCTCGACGAACTGCACCTGCTCACCGTAGAGCTGATGAAGCTCGCTCATCATGTACACGCCGCCGCGTGTGACCGGGCAGGTGTAGCTGACGAAGTGGAGCAACACCGGCTGCCCCCGCAGGTCGCTCAGCTTCACCTGCCGTCCGTCGGTGGATGGCAGCTCGAAGTCGGGTGCCTCGCAACCGGGGGCCAGGCCGGTGCGGAGCAGCTCGGCCAGCATGTGCCGCATCCGGAAGTGTCGAAAGTTGAAGTCCCCAGCCGGATCGAGGAGGTCGATATATCGTGCGGATGGCCTGTGCTGCGCGCTCGCCATTAACCGAGGGCGGGACAGGCTGGGCCGCAGCCTTGGCGAGCCGCCTTGCGTCAGGCATCGCGACCGGCCCCCTGCACGGAGTCCACGTTCGGCTCGCTCGCAGGAGGTGGCGCGAACTCGTTGCCAAGTTGATACGCGCGCTCGAGGTATCCGCGGATCGTCTCCTCATCGGCGACTGTGGCCCGGTAGAAGTAGACGTGCTCGACGTGCTTGACGCCGGGGTATCGAAGGCCCCAGTCGTCGATGATGCGCGTCATCGGCTCCTTCCAATCGGCCTCGTAGTCGTCTTGACTGAACAGCGTCGGGGTGATCACGAGGGCCTTCTCGTGGTGCAGTAGGCCGATGCGTCCTCGCACATGACCCTCCCAGCCGACGGGGTCAAGGGCGAACGCGTTTCCGTAGCTGAACACGCGCTCGAACCATCCCTTGAGGATGGCCGGGAAGCCGAGCCAGAAGACCGGCGCGATGAACGCCATCGCGTCGGCATCCGCCACGCGCTGCCAGTGCCGAGCGGCGTCCTTCGGCCCGTGCGCGCGAATCAACCGGGCGATCGCCTTGTTGTCCTTGCCGCGCATCGCGCGGCCGCGAGAAATCGCTGGATCGGCCCCCGGGCGCCGTCGAGGACCGCCTGCCGCGGGTTCCACCGCTCGAGGATGTCGGCGGGCATGTCCGGGTGAAGCCACGTCGCCGCGTCTGCCAAGGTAAAGACCGGGTCGAACTTCATCGCGTAGAGATCGAGCACATCTGGCGTGTGCCCACCGTCTCGCAGACCTCTCGTGAACTCGTCGAGCACCGCATGGCAGAACGACTTCGGGTTGGGGTGGGCGTAGACGGTGAGGACTCTCATGCCGTCACGGGTGACCGGTGCTGGACCGGGTCATCTCGCGGCGGATCTCCGCCTCGGTGATCGGCTCGTCGGGGCTGGCCGGCCAGCGGCCGAATGCACGCCAGGCGTCGATCGCGAGCAGGAACCCCCAGATCACGGACACCCAGGCAGGCCACGGCATGCCGCCGTCGGTCGATCCGTCACTCAGCGCCCAGATCAGCCAGAGGACGCCATTGACCGCGACGTAGGCGGCAACGTCCTGGACGAACTTGCGCTTCCGCTTGAGACTGGCGATCGCGGCCTCGCGCATTCCGCGTCGTCAAGTACGGGGGCGACCGTCGATCCCGCATCGAGTCTTGCCCTTGCGTGCTTGGAACGCTCCCGCTCATCACACCGTCACCTCCACGAGCTGCCTTATCATGCAGGCTCCGTCGAATTGCACGGACCGGCATCAGGGCGTGCACTGATCGTCGCTACCACAATTTGCGGAACATGAGCCACCCAGACGTGGTGAGTCCTCGACCGTAGCCCCGCCTACGTCGGACCAGAACCCGGTGGGAAGCCGGTCTTCGAGGGTCGCGCCGACGGCGAACGCCTGATTGCGTCGGGCAAGAGTCGCTAGGCGTCCTCGCCCGGCACCGGGTACTCAGCACCGCACCACTCGCAATGAGTGGCGGGTTCACCGGCGATCTCCGGTGCCGCTACCGCGGCATGGCCACGGGGCTTGGGCGGCACCGTGTCGGGCTCGAACTCCGCCCCGCACCACTCGCAGTGCGTCGCGTTCGGCATGTCGTCTGGCTTGGTGGTCATCCGGTCACACCCCGATCTTTTAGAGGCAGGTCCGAGTCCAAAGTAGGAGCACCTGGAGGTGCCTCCGCGCCTCATGGTTTCGCGTGCTGGTCGCAGGATTGAACGAGCAGGCTCCCCGCACCGTCTCCCGCACCGTATGAGACGGCCCTCGCACCGTCTTAGACCGATTCAGGCCGACTCGGCGAATCCGAGGGTCGGGCTGAGGCAACGAAAAAGGGCCGCATAAGCGACCATTTTTGAGTAGCGGGGGCAGGATTCGAACCTGCGACCTTCGGGTTATGAGACGTGCCGATCTGGGCCGTGTGGGGCCAGAACCGCATGGTTAAGGCATGTCGGATCGGCTGAGATCACGCCAGATCAGCTCATGGCGCGACGTGCACCTGCTCGATGGGCGGCTGGTCGTGCGCGCGGCCTTGGTGAACGGGCGCACCACGACCCCCAAGACCCGGGCATCTCGGCGGGCTGATCGAGCTGGGCCCAAGGACGCAAGCGCTCCTTGCCGGCCACTTCGCCCGCACCGGCCTTCTCGGGCGAAGACGATCACCCCATGCTCGGTCAGGTCGTCGATGATGAGGTTGACGAACTCGACTTGACTCGCGGAGTGCGTCGCCCCGTCCAGGAACGCGGCAAACGCTTCCTTCGCGGCACCCCGGTCGAGCCCGACAAGTGATCGGAACGAAGAGCCCGAGCCCCCGACTTTCCTCTCTTGCACGGGCGATCGTCTCGGCATCGCCGATGCCGCTCTCGGCAAGCATGACCTCGAGCGCTTGCAGATCACTCGGGGTCAGTGGCTTGTTCATTCGCAGCCGATGGACGGTGATGTGGTCTTCGTGCTGACGCAGGAAGGCCCGGGCCTTCGCCCGGAAGCGCTCCATGCCAGCGGCCGGCGTGACGCCAATCAGATCGATCGTTGCCTGATCGCCGATCTCGTCTTGGAAGTCCGTGAACAGCACCTTGCGGTTTCGGCGCTCGATGAACTGGATCAGGTCGCGAAGCGAATCATTCGAGTGATCCGCAGGGTGATCCGCACAGTCCTAGCAAGAGACATGTTGTCGGCGACGCGATCTCACCCGGCGCACAAGGCGTCAGGACCGAATGAGGTAGGTCCGCCCGACAGCCGTCGCGTGGTACGGCGCACAGGCCACACTGGCGGTGTCCGTCGGCATCCGTGTCGTCCCTGATCGACCAGCTGGGTTTCGACGCGATCGACACAGGCGGGTTGCGCAGCGGTGGTCACCTTCAAAGCAAGGCCGAGGACATCCTGGCTGAGATTCGCTTACTGCGTTGGCAGCCGCTGACATCGGCAGCCGCCGACGTGTTCGACACAAAGCGGGCGAGGTCACATTCCTGCGATCTACCCGCAACAGCAGAATGCGATCGACTGTACGGGAGAAGGTAGCTGACGCTCCCGAGGCCGAACGCTCTAGGGTGGGCCAGTGTTCACGAATGAAGCCTGAACTCGGGGTCTGACCCCAGGGGCGGCGAGAATACGTGGCAGGAGGTTAGTCGGTGATCGCGAGAAGGAGGTCGGCGTGGTTTCGAGAGTGAACGTCCTTGAGGCTCCGCCCGGGCTGAATCGACGATGTCGCGCGCGTCGTGCGCGACATCGTCCATCCTGGCATACGCGAAGAGCGCGGATACGTTGGCTACATCGTCCTCGGAGACCGGGAGACGGGAAGGGCGCTCGGCGTCACGCTTTGGGAGAGTAGTGAAGCGAGGGAAGCGAGCGACGCAACAGCGCGTCAGATCCGGCCTCGGGTCGAGCAGGAGACGGGCGGGACGATGCGGGCGGTCAAGACGTACGACGTCCTGTTCTTCGACGTTCGAGCCGAGTAGCTCGCTGATCGCGGTGGGAGTCGGGTCTTGCCCAGCCCGGCTCCCCTGTGCGC
The DNA here is from genome assembly GCA_963784985.1 of uncultured Thermoleophilia bacterium. Taxonomy (GTDB): domain Bacteria; phylum Actinomycetota; class Thermoleophilia; order Miltoncostaeales; family Miltoncostaeaceae; genus CAITWD01. The sequence continues at coordinate 70,514 of CAWATR010000030.1, read as the reverse complement.
GATTCCCAAGTGACAGGGCACCCGGGCGCGGGGGCGACCTAGGCCGCGGTCGGTCTTGTTGGGACCTTCCGAACTTCAACGCGAGGTGGCGATGCGGCGATCCGTGAGCGGGACCGGGACGGCAGTGATCGCCGCGGGCATTGCATCAATTGGGCTACTGGCTGCGGGGTGCGGCTCAAGTTCGAGTAGCTCGACAACGAGCAGCACGACGTCGGCCACCCAGACCTCGCGCGGCACAAGCACCGCGACTCCCCGGCGACAGCCGCCCCGGTACTTACGCCCTCAGCGTCGCAACTCGTCCTGACAGTCGATGCCCTATCGACGGGGTGGGCTATCGACAACAGCCAGGCCGGGTCCACCAGTTCCAATAGCTGCTACGGCACGGCGTCGATGACCTCGTTGCCGTCGCTGCCGCTCTCAACAGCCGACCGCGCAAGACGCTCGGATGGAGAACTCCAGCCGAGCGTCTTGACGAACATCTACTCTCGGTTCAGCAAGGCAGTGTTGCGACGACTCCTTGAACCTGGGCTTTGAGCGACACCCACTATGGATAGCGGGAGTGAGCCCGTCGGCTGGTGGCGGGTCGCGTGAGGATGGGGCTTATGCTCGCGGCGTGAGGGAGCGTGCGTTGCGTCAGATGGTGGAGCGGCTGCCGGATTCGCTGCAGCGGTTCGTTGAGATCGGGGCGCTTCCCTCCGACTCTGAAGAGCTTCGCGCACGCAAGGCGGCGCTGGTGTTGTCCTCGGCGCTCATGGCCGCCCTGTCGTGCGTATGGGTCGTGACGTATGCCGTGCTCGGGCTCTGGGTGTCGGCCTTGATCCCGTTTGCGTACCAGGTCGCCACGGCGGTCAGCATCTACGCGTTTGCGCGAACGCGCCGCTACATCCTGTTTCGCCAGAGCCAGCTCGTCCTGCCGCTGCTGATGCCGTTCGCGCTGCAATGGAGCCTGGGAGGCTTCGAGAACTCTTCCGCTGTGTGCCTCTGGGCGATCACCTCACCGATGGGGGCGCTCGTGTTCGTGGGAGCGCGGCAGGCAGTCCCCTGGTTTCTGGCGTTCGTCGGCCTCGTCGTCTTTTCGGCCGCGATCGATCCCGCCCTAGCTTCCGGAGCGGCTGACATCCCGCAGGGCGTCATCATCGCGTTCTTCGCGCTCACCGTCCTTGGCGTCGCGACGACGGTGTTCGCGATACTGCAGTACTTCGTGCGCGCCCGCGAACGAGCGCTGACCGACCTGGCCCGACAGCACGAGGCGCTTGAACTGGAGCAGGCCAAGTCCGAGCGCCTGCTCCTGAACGTGCTGCCTGGGCCGATCGCCGCCCGGCTCAAGGAGCACGAGGGGGTCATCGCTGATGACCTTCCCGCGGTCACCGTCCTCTTCGCGGACATCGTGGGCTTCACGCCACTGTCCGAGCGTCTCGCGGCGTCGGAGGTCGTGTCGCTGCTGGATGGGGTGTTCGCGCGCTGGGACGAGCTGGTCGCCGAGTACGGCGTGGAGAAGATCAAGACGATCGGTGACGCCTACATGGTCGCTGGGGGTATTCCGCTCCCGCGCGCCGATCACGCCGAGGCGATCGCGGAACTGGCGCTCGCGATGGGACCTCAGCTGGCGGACTGCGCAGCTAAGACGGGACTGCCGCTGCAGGTCCGCATAGGCATCGACAGCGGCCCCGTCGTTGCGGGCGTGATCGGGCGAGCGAAGTTCAGCTACGACCTGTGGGGCGACACCGTCAACACCGCCAGCCGTATGGAGTCGAACGCGCTGCCCGGCACGATCCAGGTGACCGAGCGGGCCTACGAACGCCTCCGACATCGGTTTGAGTTGCGCCAACGCGGCACAATTGAGGTGAAGGGCAAGGGGCAGATGACTAGCTACCTGCTGATCGGCCCGAACGCGGTTTCGGCGCCCCCGACTGCTCGCCTTCCTCACGAGCCCTAGAGCGGCCGTCACGGGTCGTGTGACGTTGGGCATACAGGCCGATCGGAGCAGCGCCTCCTCCGGGACTCGCTGCCGTCTCTTGGAGGCTTAGTCATTCGCCACCCGTAGGACTGCTAGCGGCTCCGTCGGTATACCGCTGAACCTCTACCGTCTGAAAAACACCTGTGCGGGCGCTTGTGGGCCGCGTATACGGGCGTCCCGCCGCCCTCGGCGCACGCTACTCGCTGACTCGCGGGACCGGGTCCGGTTCGCTAAGCGCCGGAGCGGTGAGCGTCCGCGCGAGCGTGCCGCTACTGCCACTCGTGAGCCCGAACGCCTGGGCGAGATTACCTACCAGTTGTAGGGGTTCGACACGCGCGCCGAGTGCGAGTACGTTCGCGGCGATCTGGAGCACCAGTTCGATGGTGACCGACGGTGCGGCACTCGGACCGGCTGGCGCTTTGCCCAGAGTTCCGGCCATTGCCGTTCGTGAATTGCCAGCGACGCCCGCCAGTCGCCGTTGTCTGCGGCTCGCAGATGCGACGTACGTCCCGGTGGGAGTGCGAGCGTCGAAACTTGGTGGCTGCTGCGCCCGGCCCGACCTCGCGAGCGTCCCTCGGCGCATCGTCGGGGCGCTTGGTTCGGGATGCTGCGGCCGTCACGGTTGCGATACGCAGGATCACCGACAGAGGGGAACAATGGCAGACGATAATTTCGTAATGGTGGTCGGGTCGATACGCCGATGCCAGCACCGCACAGGACGACTTCAAGACGCTCAAAGCCGGGCAGGATGCCGGTGAGTACCAGGTGGTCGCGGCCGTCGTGATGAGTCGCGACGCCAAAGGCGACGTCCAAGTGGACGAGCACGGCGAGGGCACGTCGCCCGTGGCGCCACCATCGGCGGTGCTGCCGGGCTGGTCGTCGGGCTGTTCGCCCCGCCGTTGCTGGCCGCCACGGCGATCGGCGCCGGGATCGGTGCCGTGATTGGCAAGTTGAGCAAGCACCACCAGGAGAAGAAGCTCGGCTTCGATGTCGAGGAGTACCTGCCACCGGCAGTTCTGCGGTCGTGGCGGTTGTCGATGACCGCTGGGCCGACAAGGTCGAGAACGCCCTTGTCAAGTCGACAAGCGGATCAACAAAGCGATTGACCAGAGCGACTACGACGACCTGCAAAAAGCAATCGCCAAGTCCTCTGGCCAAGGTATCGGACGCCATGAAGTCTTAGTTGGCCGGGTGGCAAGGGCCGGAGTCGGCTCCGACCCTCCCACCGGTTCTTGCCGCGGCGCGTGGAAGGAGACGGCGACGAGCGCACCAATCGAGTACGAATTCTGCACCCGACCCGACAACCCGTGGCCCGCGCGCCGCGCTTGAGGACGACGCTAGGGCGACTGCTGCATTCGCCGAGGACCAGTGGGAAGGTCGGTCTGGATGCTCGTCTTTAAAGCCCGATTCCAGATAGGCGACGTAGCGGTCCCCGGCGGCGTCGTACTCCGCTGACGAGAGGGACCCTGACGAGCGGAGCACGTCTGAAGAAACCCATACGAGAGCAATCGAACACCTGCCGCGGGTACTGGCAACCGCAACAGCTCAGCTCACTCTTTGCGCCTCAACAGTGGTTCAAGCCAACCCCAGCGCCCCGTTTGTCGTCGCCGAGTCGGGTGCCGCCACCGCTAGCTGAACGCCCGCGTGAACCGAGCCGTCTGCTCCGAAGCCGAACGCGCGTGCAGGTAGCGCCCGGTGGTCGCGAGAGCGCTGTAGCCCATCGCCGCCTGATCGTAACCAGATCCACGCCAGCGGCGTCCGGCGTCAGGTCCGCTGCAAAAACGGTTGAGCACTTCCGGATCACCAATGACGGTCACGTGGTCCTGCGCAAGAGCGAGCCAAGTTCTCAGCCTGCACGCACCCCCAAAGCGGCGTGTGGATGTCATCACGCGCGACGCCCCGATAGACGCGATCGCCGACATGGAGCCGACATCGCCCGCACAGAAACCCAGCCGTCCAGCCTCTCCAACGAGCTCTAGCAGTCTCTCCGTGCCGAGCTCTCAGCCGGATGACACAAAGTAATCGACGGTCACAGCTTCAGCATCGCTCAGCTGTCGCGGGTTCCCGAAGCGCCAGGCGCGGCTCATCGGTCTTGACAGCGCCCACGCGTCGGGTCGACGAGCTCGGTCTGTGTGCTGAGCAGGAGATCGCCACGAGCAGCGCGCCTCGATCGATCGTCTGGAACCAGAGATCTTGTAGCCAGCCAGTCACGGCGCGCTCACTCGCGCGGCCCCCGGCCAGCATCACACGCCTCTGATCGCGTGATGCGCCCCGCCTCACCGCCTGCGCAAACTGCTCGTAGTCCCTTTGGTTCTGATCAGCATAGCCAACGCGAATCCCGCAATCGCGCGGTCGAATGCGTCACCGCAACCGAGTAGCAGCGATAGCAACCCGATCGCCCCAGCGAGCGTGTGCCCGCGCCAGTGTCGCCCCCTGCACAAACGCGAATAGTCGCCGCACTGGTGGAGCCGAGCCCCTCGAGCTCGACGCTGCCTTTCCAATCGTGCAGCTAGCTCATGTAGTAGCTCCGAGTCTAGCCGTCGAAGCCCGTGATCCGCACCCAGCCGAGAACACGTCGGTGCAGCCTGCATCAAGCGCTAGCCTTAACCACGCGCTCGCCATGATGTCGGTAGCAGCTCCGTAGCAGAAATCGCTCGATACCGATTCCTAAGACTCCTTCACCTGGAGCACAAGCGATCTCCCAGATCGCTGCCGACTAGCATACGATGTAGCACCGGGTGCCGACCCTCCGACTCTCACGACTTTGCGGCTGCATGGACGTACTGATCTCCTCAATCGATGAGCTACCAAGCGAACATTGTACTTGGCAAGCAGCGCCTGCTGACCTGCTCGTCGGCGTGATCCCACTCGGTGCCGGCTGGATGAGTCCTCGATCGCACGATCAGCGCGGTCGCCGCGAACCGCAACCCGCGCCGTCTTGCGCACCCGCGTCACCACGCGCACGCTGTCGCGCGTGTAACCTGGTCGACCCGTCGCTCGCGTCCGGCATCGGCCTTGCGGATCGTGCCGGCGCGACGTCGCGCGCACCTCATTCAGCAGCGCACCTGCCTCGAGCCGCTGTACCAACCAACAAAGTGCCCTGATCAGCGAGCTCCCGCATCCGAGTGCGATAAGCACTCACGCACTCTGTGACCACCATGCGCCGATCGCGAGCGCGTGCCCGAGATGCCAGCCGAATCTCGAATTGACGCCCGGGCGCTTGACTTCCCACTCCCACGGACCGCCAGAGTCTCGTCCCAGTCGTTATGTCGAACAGCTTCTTTCGCTCGAGCGTCCCGAACAGCTCAATTCGATAGGTGCGCATCGCCGCATACCTACCGCGATCCCCGATCCGCACCCCGCGAATCACGCCATGATGAGGCCGCGCCGCAAAAGCAACGCACTCAGCATCCCCATAGCACCCACCAATCCACCTCTCGCGCTGCGACTTGAGCAACTCTACCGGACCGGAAGTCGCTCGACGCTGCAACGCGCGTGCAAGGAGCGCGGCACTGCGCGCGGCGGAGCGCCCGCGAGCGACCGCTATCACTGCCAGCGCTGACCGAGCCAGGCGGATGCAACGCAAGAGACGCCGCCCGAGTCTCGTCACCGTGCCACATGGCGTAAGCGATCATCGCTAAACGCCTCCCTGCGGTCTCGCTCACGAGACAATACACAAACCACTATCCATAACAACCCCTCATCCTAGGCGTTCTACACGCTTATTGCAGGGCTTCGAGTCCTTATCGCCCACCCCATGGTCTCCCGCATGGTCCCGGACCGTCCCGCATGGTGGTCGCGACCGATCTAGCGGCGACTTGCGAATCCGCGGTCGGCTCAGATAACGAAAAAAGCCCCGCATGGCGAGGCTTTTATGAATAGCGGGGGCAGGATTCGAACCTGCGACCTTCGGGTTATGAGCCCGACGAGCTACCAGACTGCTCCACCCCGCGCCGGAACGTTCATGATGCCACTCGGGGCGGTCCGCGTCAACAGAATCGGGCCGCCGATATCGCGATATGCAGCCGAAACACCTCGCGGTCCGCGATCAGGTGACGTGCGGCGTGGCGCGCCGGAGCGTGACCGTCTCGCCGATGTGCAGCCACCCGGGAACTGTCACCTGCGCGTAGACGCCGAACAGGTTGTCGCGTTCGACGGCGAGGTGCGCGAGCACGGCGCGATCGCGTTCGAGGGTGTCCGGGTCGATCGTGGTCACGGCGCAGCGCTCGGTCGGGGAGACGATCCGCACCTCGCCTGTCCCATCACCAGCACGCCGGTCGATCCAATCGGCCTCGACGAACGCCGGCAGGTCCGGCTCGAGTTCGATGACGATGTTGGGCCGGAACCGCGCCACGTCGAGCTCCTGGCCGACCCAGGCGTCGATCTGGCGCAGGGACCGGTCGGTGACGATGTGGATCGGCGCGGCGTCGAAGACGCCCCCGCCACTGCGCGCCATCTGCGCGTCGTGGCCGAGCTCGCGCGCCAGCAGCCGGGCGAGGTCGGGGTCGTCGATGGCAAGTTCCTGGCCGCCGGGCGTCGGTCACCTGGGCGCGTTCGATCTGGTCGGGGTCCGGAAAGCGCGCGCGGAAGCCAAGCATCGCGCGCTTGCGCCGGGCGGTGAGAACGGCACCGTCGGACGTGACGGCGGCGAAGCGACGGTCGCCGTGGAAGCCGTACGGGCCGACGAAGATGCTCCGGATGCGCTCGCCGCCGAACGACTTGACCGGGTAGCGCCACAGGTCGGCCACCAGCCCGACGCGGTCCTGCGCCATCGCTAGTGCGTGAGCGCCAGGATGATCACGAGCACCACCAGCAGGGCGAGCACGAGGTACGCGTACCGCAGCACGCGGCGCCGCAGGTCGAAGGTCGCCGTGAACGCCTTCGTGGCGCGTTCACGCTCCTCGGGCGTCTGGATCGGGCTCGGGCCAGTCGTCATCTTCGTCGGTGGGGCGGTCGGTCATGGGATCCAATGTACCGCGTGCTCGCATTCGCGCGCGGCCGTCGCCGCGGGCAGGACCGGACGGCCGACTAGGATGGCGCTGTGCCGCTGCCACCAGCCGATCGAGCCAGGCACCGCACCGCGGCGGCGGCGTACCACAGCCGTCCCGGCACCGGACCGGGGCTCGGGAGCGCCGAGATGAGCGGCGTCGCCGGGCCCGCCGGACTCGCGATCGCGGCGGGGAGCATCCTCGCCTGGAGCCTGTTGTCGGTGCGGCTCGAGCGGTGGCGAATCTCGGCGGCCATGCTGTTTGTCGCGCTTGGCTTGGTGCTGACCAACGGGCCCCTGCAGGTCGTCGACGTGCAGCTGCACAGTCACACGATCGAAGCGGCCGCCGAGCTTGCGCTGGCGATGGTGTTGTTCACCGACGCGTCCCGCGTCAACTTCAACCGACTGCGCGCGGACGCGGGGTCCCGTCACGCCTGCTGTTCATCGGGCTGCCGTTGGCGATCGCCATCGGCGCGGTCGTTGCGTTGGTGGTCTTCCGCGGGGTCAATGGCTGGATTGCCCTGCTGCTGGCCGTGATCGTCGCCCCGACCGACGCCGCCCTGGGCGCGCCCGTGATCGAGGACGAGCACGTCCCGAGCCGGATCCGGCGGGCCCTCAACGTCGAGAGCGGCCTCAACGACGGACTCGCCACGCCGGTCTTCACGATCGTGCTCGCGTTGGCGGTCAGCCACGGTGACGGGCACGGCGCCGGGCCGGTTACCGAACTGCTCGCCGTCGCGGGCGCGATTGTGCTCGGGATCGTCGCCGGTGCCCTTGGCGGGATCCTCCTGGGGGTCACCGAGCGCCGCGGCTGGTCGAGCCGCGCACTGCAGCCCATCGCGGCGATCGGGCTGGCACTGCTGGTGTACGGGCTGGCGCTGGCCTGGGATCTGAACGGCTTCGTGGCGGCGTTCGTCGCCGGGATCTCGTTCGGCGCGGCATGGCATCCCAAGCGGCCGAGCGACGCCGATCTGGCCATCGGCCTGGCCAGCGACGTCGGCGGGATCCTCTCTGCGGTCGTCTGGCTGATGTTCGGGGCGATGCTCGTACCGGCGCTCGACGGGTTCGACTGGCAGGCCGCGGTCTTCGCGGTCCTGGCGCTGACACTCGTCCGCGGAGCCGCGGTCGCGGTCTCGCTGATCGGTGTGGGCTTCGACCGCGCGACCGTCCGGTTCCTGGCCTGGTTCGGGCCCCGCGGGCTCGCGTCGGTGGTGTTCTGCCTGATCGCCTACGACGAGCTGACGCCGACCGACGGGCGCTTCGTGCTGACGGCGACGGTGACGGTCGTGCTCGCCAGCGTGATCGCCCACGGCGTCAGCGCGGGCCCGCTGGCCGAACGGTACGGGCGCACGCACCCGGCATCGGACGCGGGTCGCGGGCGCGCCGGCGTTCCCGTCGCGCGCGCTCGGCCGGCGACGGATGCCCGTCTGATCCGGGGGGGCTCAGACGACGACGGGCTCCCGCGGGAGCCCGTCGATGGTGCCTCTGCGTGCGCGCCGCGCTCAGGCGACGTCGCGCAGCTTCTGCGCTTCGGCCAGGCCGGCCAGCTTCTGCAGCGACTGGTTCTCGATCTGGCGGATGCGCTCGCGCGTCACGTTGAACGTGCGGCCGACCTCGTCGAGCGTGCGCGGGTGCTCGCCGCCGAGCCCGTAGCGGAGCTCGAGGACGCGGCGCTCCCGGTAGCTCAGGGTGTTCAGCACGTCCTGGAGCCCCTCGGTGCGCAGGACCTCATGGGCCGATGCCTCGGGGTCCAGCGCCTTGTCATCGGCCAGGAACTGTCCGAACTCGGACTCGTCGTCGTCGCCGACCGGCTTCTCGAGCGAGATCGGGGTCTGTGCGCTGCGCTTGATCGACTCGATCTCGGGCTCGGGAAGGTGCACGACCGCGGCGATCTCCTCGATCGACGGCTCGCGGCCGAGCTCCGAGACGAGCTTGCGCTCGGCACGGTTGATCTTGTTGAGCTTCTCGACGACGTGCACGGGCATCCGGATGGTCCGGCCCTTGTCGGCGATCGCCCGTGCGACGGCCTGGCGGATCCACCAGGTGGCGTACGTGGAGAACTTGTAGCCCTTGCGGTAGTCGAACTTCTCGGCCGCCCGCACCAGGCCGATCGTGCCCTCCTGGATCAGGTCCAGGAAGCCAAGTCCCTGGTTGCGGTAGTTCTTGGCGATCGAGACGACCAGCCGCAGGTTGGCTTCCACCATCTCCCGCTTGGCCTCGAGGTCGCCCAGCTCGATCCGCTTTGCCAGCGAGACCTCCTGGGCAGCCGTCAGCAGCGGCACGCGTCCCACGTCCTTGAGGAACAGCTGCAGCGAGTCGGTGCTGGTTTCGGTCTTGAGGTTCAGCCGGCGCGGGCGATCGGCCTCTTCCGAGAGTTGGGCCGTCCGCTGACGGGCGTCCGCCTCGTCGAGCAATTCGATGCCCATCTCGTCGAGATGCTGGTAGAGCTCCTCTGCAGCGGCGGGGTCCATGTCGAGGCCTTCCACCGCCGTCGCGACCTCTTCGAGGCTCAGGAAGTTCTGCTCCTGGCCACGGGCGACAAGCTGCTGGATTTCCTCGACTGCGACGATCTGCTGGAGCGTCATTTGCTCACCTCCGACCCGTAGATATGGCGTGGGTCGCGCCTCCCGCGAACGGGAACATGGCTGGGTGTCGCTGCGAACACGTGTTCGAAATATACCGCTTTACTTTTGGAAGTCAATGGGGTTCGTCGTGTCTGCGGTCGCGATCTCGCACCATTTGTCAGGGGTGTCGGGGTAACGCCGGGCGCGGGGTGCGAAGCCGAGGGCACCGGCAGTTACAAGTTTCACCTACTGCTGTTTCGGATCCTGCCCCGCAACGCTTAATATTCGGTAAATGCCGCGTTGCGGTTCAACCGTGAACCGCCGTCACTTCGCGGTATTCTTCCCCATTTGCGCGAGCAGAACCGTCGCCGCGATGCCGAGTGGGGTCTGCTTGCCCAGCTGGATGGCGCGCGCCCACGCGGCCTTGACCGTCGCCGGATCACGGCGGTAGAGGGCCAGCCAGCCGAGGTTGAACGCGACGACCTGGCTGTTGGGGAAGCGCGACTGCAGCCCCAGCAGCTCGGCGTTCGCGGTCTGCAGGTCCGCCGAGGTGCCGGACATCGCCAGGATCATCGCCAGGCCGACAAGCGGCTCCGGGGCGTGCGGCGACAGCTGCGCGGCGTGTCCGAACGCGTTGCTGGCGGCCTGCGGGTCGGCGAGTGACATCTCGGCCTGCCCGAGGTCCAGGTAGCGGCTCGCCGTGGGTTTGGACGCGATCTCCGACTGGAGGGCCACCACCTGGTTGGACGCCGCCATCTGGGAGATGGCGTCGGTGCGGTTCAGGACGATGGCCAGTTGCGGCAGCCTGGCCGTGGCCGCGGGCGTCGAGGTTCGCGGATGTCGTCGAGGTGCTCGATCCCGAACCCGACGGTCCCGCTGAGCGCCACGGCGACGAGAATCGCGGCCACGGCGACGACCGCGGCCGTGCCGATCACGACGAAGAATCGCACGGTGCGCCGGCGGCGTGCCTCTGCGTCGTCGGGCGCGGGTGCGCCGTTGGTGGTCGGCCCGCTGGCCTCCGGAGAACTCATCGGGCCCAATGTTGACCTGCCGCGGGGCCGTTGCACAAGCGCGTCAGGCACATCGGTCCCGTTCCGGGTCTCATGACAGTGGCGCGCGGATGCCGACACAGACAACGATGACGACCACCACGACGGGCAAGCCCACGCTCCTGCAGGCGATCCTGGCGCGCGCGATCGCCAACGACGCGAGCGACGTCCATCTCAAGGACGCCTCGTACCCGGTGATGCGCGTCAACGGCAAGCTGAGCCTGATGACCGCCTTCCCCGTGCTTGACCCGGCGGCGCTCGAGGGCTTCGCACACGAGCTGCTCGATGGCGCGCCCGGCAAGCGCGCCGCGTTCACCGAGGACGGCGACGCGGACCTCTCCTACCAGCATCCGCAGCTTGGCCGGTTCCGGGTCAACGTCTTCCGTCAGCGCGGTGTCGTCAGCGTCGTGATGCGCATCATCCCGACGCAGGTGCGCACGCTCGACGTCCTCGGGATGCCGGCGGCGGTCACCGAACTGGCCGAGCAGGAGCGCGGCATCATCCTGGTGACCGGTACCACCGGCTCCGGCAAGAGCACGACGCTCGCGGCGATGATCGACCACATCAACCGGGTCACCCACAAGCACGTGGTCACGATCGAAGACCCGATCGAGTCGCTGCACGGGGACCGCCAGTCGATCATCAGCCAGCGCGAGGTCGGCCAGGACACGCCGTCGTTCGCCCAGGCGCTTCGCCACCTGCTGCGGCAGGACCCCGACGTGATCATGATCGGCGAGATCCGGGACGAGGCGACCATGGAGGTCGCCCTGCGCGCGGCCCAGACCGGCCATCTGGTCCTCTCGACGATGCACACCCTTGACGCGACCGAGACCGTCAACCGCGCGATCGCCTTCTTCCCGCCCCACCAGCAGGCGACGGTGCGCATTATGCTCGCCGGCACGCTGCGCGGGGTCGTCTCCCAGCGGCTGGTGCCGGCGGCCGACGGCAACAGCCGCGTCGTCGCGGCGGAGATCCTGGTGATGACCGCCCGCGCCCGCGACCTGCTCGCCGGCACCGAAGACGCGGTGGGCCTGCGCGATGTCATCAGCGAAGGCGAGTTCTACGGGATGCAGACCTTCGACCAGTCGCTGTACGGGCACGTCAAGTCGGGCCGGATCCGGGTCGAGGATGCCCTCGCACACGCGACGAGCCCGCACGATTTCAGCCTCATGCTGGCCGCCGGGACGGCCCACCGCGAGGACGCGTTCTATGCCTCCACGCCAAAGCCCTCTACACTCGAGGACCATGGAGCGCTGCCCAGTGGACGCAACGGCACGGATCGTCTCGGGGAAGTGGACGATCGTCCTGCTGCGGGACCTCGCGTCGGGTCCCCGTCGGTTTTCTGAGCTTGAGCGGTCGCTCGACGGGATCTCCACGCGCACGCTGTCGGTGCGACTGAAGGCACTCTGCGACGCCGGCATCGTCGTTCGGGTCAACGGGCACGACGGTCCGGCGACCGGTGCCTACGCGCTGACCGAGCAGGGGCAGTGCCTGCTGCCGGTGCTCGACGCGATGCGCGCCTTCGGGGCCCGCTTCCTCGTGAAGACCTCCGCGGGCTAGCCCGGGCCGCCGCGTCCGCAGAAAGCGGATCGGCAAGTAGAGCGTGTGCGGCACGCGCGCGGCCAGCACGCCGCGCAGGTCGAGGCGCCCCAGCGGATCCAGCAGCTGGCCGACGAGGCTGCGCGAGAAGAGGTTCCAGGCGTCCTCTTCGGTCTCCAGCACGGCGATCAGCTGCGCATCGCGCTCCTCGACCGTCGCAAAGCCGGCGCGCTGGAACGCCGCCCGGTCCTCGGGATCGCGGGGCATCGTCGCCCGCGCCGCACGTCCGGACAGCGCGCCGCGCGCGTACCAGCCCACCACCGCCAGCACCGCGCCGAAGAACGCCGCGTCCGCCGCGCGGAACTGGTCGAAGTCCATCACGCTCGCGACGAGCCGCCCGCCCGGACGCAGTACCCGGTACATCTCACGCGCCGTCTGGGGCAGGTCGGCGATCTGCTCGAACACCAGGCTCGCGGTGATGCAGTCGACGCTGCGGTCCGGGATGCCGTAGAGATGCTCGGCGCGCAGGGTGCGGTAGTCGATCCCAAGCTCGGGCGCGGTGCGCTCCCGGGCGGCGGCGATCGCTTCGTGGCACGCGTCGATCCCGATCACCGACCCCCCGGGCCCGACCGCGAGCGCGGCCTCGCGGGCCGCACCGCCCGCGCCGCAGCCGATGTCGAGCACGCGTTCGCGGGGCACGAGAGCCGCCCAGCCCACGAGGCTGCGGTAGAGCGTGATCCCCCCGTTTCCGTCCAGCTCGCCCAGCGTCTCTTCGGTTGCCGTCGGGTCCAGGGCCGTGGCGGCCAGCGCGAACGCCGACGCGAGTTCGCCGGTCATGGGCTCGCCGGCGGCGATGCGCGCCCGGAGCCGTTCCAGTTGCAATACGCGCGGGTCGATCGGGGCGCCGCTGGTCATGACCGCCCGGGTCGGGGACTGCCGGCGTGCCGGCGGGGCGCGGGCTGGGCGCGTCGAGCAGGCATTGCCGAATGCTTGCAGATCCGTACCCGCGCCCGGTACTCATCCGACGCCCGTGACTACAGTTCCGCTATGGACGGCCACAGCCCGCCCGCCCGGGCACGTTCCACAGCCCGACGCGCCCAGCGCCGGGTCCGGCGATGAAGGTGCTCGTCGTCTCGGGCGCGACGCGACCGCTGGGTGCCCTCGTGCACGCGGCGAACCTGGCCGCCGCGCTTGCCGAGGATGGGCACGAGGTCCAGCGCTTCGCGGTGGCCGACCCGACGAACTACCTGGTCGACCGCGACCCCGGCGTCGTCCGGGTGCCGGCCCGCGACGCCGACGGCACCGCGGATCCCGGTGCGCTGGCCGCCGCCATCGCCGCCCATCTGGAGGGCGTCGCCGACATCGGCCACGCCGAAGACCCGTTGGCGGCGCAGGCGCTGTTCGCGCTGCGCGACCGCGGTCGCGTTCGCGCGGTCGTCGTCTCGGTGCATCATCTCGAGGCCGCCGCGGACGTGGCGACCGAGCAGCGCGTGCAGCAGTCGCTCAGCGGGGCCGACGCGGTCGCGTCCTGCTCGCAATGGTGGGCGGACCGTGTCGAGCGGGAGTTCATGGTGACGCCGCGGGTGGTCCCGGACGGCGTCGACGTGGCGCGCTTCGCCGCGGTCCCGCTCGATCGTCATGCGGCCGGACGGCACTTCGGTTGGGACGACCGTCCGACGATCCTGGCGCTCGGCGGCGTGCAGCCGCGCAAGGGGTCGCGCGTGCTGCTCGAGGCCTTCGCCCGCGCGCGCGCGCGGTTGGGCCCGCACGCGCTGCTGGTGGTCGCCGGGCTGGGCGAGCGGCGCGAGTTCCACGCGGTCTGGCAGCAGGACGCCGACCGTCTCGGGGTGCGGATCGTGACGGATCCCGGCGACCTCGACGATGCGGACGTGCTCGAGCTGGGGGTCGTCGCGAACGAGGACATGCCGATCCTCTACCGCGCCTGCGATGCGCTGGTGACGCCCTCGACCCGCGAGGGCTTCGGCCTCGTCGCGCTCGAGGCCGCCGCGTCGGGGATCCCCAACGTCCTGAGCGACCTGCCGGTCTTCGCCGAGCATTTCACCGACGGCGAGAGCTGCCTGACCGTCGTCGCGGGCGACAGCGGCTCGCTGGCGCTCGGGATCGTGCGGGCGGTGCGGGAGGTCGCCGTGCGCGAGCGGGTCATCGCCGGCGCACGGGCGGTGGTGGCCGAGCTGACCTGGCGGGACTGCGCGCACCGCTACGCGGGGATCTACGAAGACGCACTCGCGACAGGCGCCGCCTAGCCTTGGCTAGGTCTCCAGGGCGTCCGCGACGTGCTCGAGGCCGGCGATCTCGACCGGCTCGTCGGTGAAGTCCGGGACCTGCAGCGGTGCCCGGTCGCCGAGCAGGCGCGCCAGGCGCGAGCAGGCGTCGTGATCGCGCCTGGCCCGGGCGTCGTCCTCAGCCAGCTGCGCGAGCGTCCGCTCGGCCAGATCCTCCGGGTGGATGGCTCCCGCTGCCGCATATGCCTCGATGAGTACCTCGCGGGCGGCCGGCCCAATCTCGTTGCGCGGCCGGATCCGGTTCATGACCGCTGGGCCGAGCGGGTAGCGGTCCTCGGTGAGCCGCTCGACCAGCATCACCGCTTCGCGCACCGGCTCGTCATCGGCCGAGGAGACGACCACGAACGCCGCGCGCGGCGAGTGCAGCAGTGCCCGCACGCGCTCGGCGCGCTCGGAGAATCCGCTGTACATGCCGTCGAACCCCGCCAGGAACTCCGACAGGTCGCGCAGCAGCTGTGCGCCGGTCACCCGCTCCAGGATCGAGAAGACCGTCGACGAGCCCGCATGCAGGAACTTCCAGCCCACATGCCCGCCCGAGGCGCCCGGCGAGAGCAGCATCCGCAGCGACTTGCCCTCGATGAAATGGGTGATGCGGCTCGGCGCATCGAGGAAGTCGAGCGCGTTCTGGGCCGGCGGGGTGTCAAGCACGATGATCTCGAAGCGGGGGTCGTCGGTCAGCTCGTTGAGCCGCTCCACGGCCATGTACTCCTGGGAGCCCGCGACGGCGCCCGACAGATGGGCATAGATGCGGTTGTCCAGGATCCGCTCGGCCGCCTCGGGGCTCGGCGCGTGGCGCCGCACCAGCCGGTCGAAGGTCGCCTTCGCATCGAGCTGCAGCGCCCACAGCTCGCCCGAGGTGCCGGTGGGTCCGATATCGACCTGACGCGGCTCGTCGCCGAGGGCCTCCAGCCCGAGCGCCGAGGCCAGGCGACGTGCGGGGTCGATCGTCACGACCGCGACCCGGGCGCCGTTGTTGGCGAGCGCCAGGGCGATCCCCGCGGAGATCGTCGTCTTGCCGACGCCGCCCGAGCCGCAGCACACGATCACGCGGCGGTCCTCCAGGCTCGCGATGCTCATGGGCGGACCGCCGGGTGCGCGGTGCGCGGCGGTCCCGTCGAGCGCGTCGGCCAGGATCGACAGCTCGGTCTGGCCGATCACGATCGGCCCGAGATCCGGAACGACGATCGGGGAGGTATAGGTCCCGACGGTCAGCTCCCGCAGGTGCTCGTGCTCGACGCGCGCGTGGTGGTCGGCACGCAGCGCGGCCCTGACGGCGACCTCGATCGCCGGGTCATCGCTGTCCACGCGCCCGAGGACCGAGGCGTCCTCGGCCCAGAAACGCCGCGGGGTCATCCCGTTCATGATCGTCGCCGCCACCGGGTACCCGCCCTCACGCAGCGTCGCCACGGCCTCGATGGCCTCGGAGACCGGCAGCTCCTCCGGTCGCGCGACGATGGCGATGCCGGTGGCGCCCGGGTGCTTGACGACCTCCTCGATCCGATGGGCCTGATCGCGCACCGGCCCTTGCGCGGCGAGCTCCGACACGTTTCCGGCCGTCTCGAGCAGCGCGATCCCGTGCCCGGTGGCCGGGCAGTCGACGATCACCTTGTCCCACACCGGCCGGCCGTCCTCGATCGCGACGGCCAGTTCCCAGACCTTGCCCAGGGTCACCAGCTCGGGCAGCCCCGGCGCGGCAGCGGCGAAGTTGTGGAAGGCGCGGCTGCGCACCAACAGGTCGACCAGCGGCCGCATCCGGATGTGCGAGGCCAGATACTCCTCGGTCGCCTTGTCCACGTCGACCGAGTAGCCGTACAGGCGCGTCGCGAGCTCCGTCGGCGTATTGCGCGGGACCTTGCGGGTGGCGAACAGGTCCGAGAGGCGGTGCTGGTTGGCGACCTCGGCGATCACCACGCGCTGGCCCGCGCGGGCCCACGCCGTGCCGAGCGCCGCCGAGACGACGCTCTTGCCAACACCGCCCTTGCCGAGCACGAAGATCAGGCGGCGATCGAACAGGGCCGGGCTCGTCATGCCCCGGGCTCCTCGGCGCCGAGGTCGCCCAGCCGCAACTCGATGATGCCGGCCAGGTCGTCCAGGCCATGCGCCTGGGCGATCGCCAGCGCCTCGACGAACCGCTGTCTGGCACGCGCCGCGGAGACCGGGTCGTTGCGCACCTTGGTCAGATTGTCGCCCGAGAGCACCAGCTGACGGATGCGCCGACGCGGATCGTCGTCGGTTGCCTGCGAATCGTCGGATGAAGAAGACGTGCTGATACCCCGAGGGTACCCGATGCCACCCCCGAGTCATCGCACTGCGTGGGCGCGGTGCGTGCCGGCGACGCCGCGGCGACGGGTCCGCAACGACGGGCGCGGGCCCGCTCGTGCGATACTCGCACCCGTGAACTGGCTGATCGACAACGCGGTCCTCGTCTCGTTTTTGGTCGGCCTGGTGGCCGTGCTGGTGGCCCTCGTGGTGCTCGGGGTGCGGGTCTGGGGCGCCTACAAGCGGGTCCGGTCCGCGACGGCGACGCTCTCGCAGGCCGGAGGCGCCCTGGCCGCGGACGTCGACCGCGTCTCGGCGGCGATGGCGGCACTGCCCGAGCGTCAGCTCGAGCTGCAGCAGGCGATCACCGATCTTCAGCAGCGGGCCGCCGCCGCCGCGGTCCTGGCCCGCCATGCGATTGCCGCCCAGCGCATCCTGCGCAGCCCCCTGTGGTTTGTCGGGCACTAGCGGCGATATCGTGCCCCCGGTCGCCGTCGTCGACGTCGGCTCGAACTCGGTGCGGCTGTTCCTCTGGGAGGGCACCGACGACGCGGGCCCGGTCGGCCCGCGACTGACGACCGTGACGGGCCTGCGACGCAAGGCGGGCCGGGACGGCACGATCGCCCGCGATGCCCTGTCGCGCTTGAGCGCCTGCGCGGCCACCTACGGCGAGATGATGCGGGCCCGCGGCGTCGAGCGGGGGGTGGCGCTCGGAACCAGCGCGGTGCGCGACGCGCCCAACCGTTCGGCCGTGGCGACAGATCATCGGTGACCAGCTCGGCCTGCCGCTGACGATCGTCTCGGGCACCGTCGAGGCACGACTGGCCTACGCCGGCGCGCGCCTTGCCGTCGACACGCCGGCCCGGCGATCGTGCTCGATGTCGGCGGCGGGAGCACCGAGCTGGTGCGCGGGGATCCAGGCCGGCCCGACCGGCGCAGTCAGCCTGCAGATCGGCGCGGTGCGCTCGACCGAGGCGTATCTGGCCGCCGACCCGCCGCGTCCGGATGAGCTCCAGCGGCTCCGCGAGGACCTCGACGCGGCCCTCGTCGACGCGGTCGCCGGGATCGGGGGTCCCGCACCCCTCGTGGGCGTCGCCGGCACCGTGACCACGCTCGCCGCGGTCGACCTGGGGATCTACGACCCCCGGCGCGTGCACGGCCACGTGCTCACGCGCGCGCGGATCGAGGAGATGCTGTCGTGGATGTCAGGCCTGCCGACCGCCGAGCGGGCGCTGATCCCCGGCCTCGAACCGGCGCGTGCACCGGTCATCGTCGCCGGGGCGACGATCGTCGCGGCGGTGCTCGGCGCGGTCGCCGGCGGATGCGCTGCGCGTGTCCGAGCGGGACCTGCTCGACGGTGCGGCGCTGTACGCCGACCGCCTGATCGGCCCCGTTGGAGGCCCCGTCCCGCGGGTCGCCACCCGTCAGGACCTGACGTAAGATGCCCGCCATGTCCCCCGATGCGGACACGCCGGAGGCAGGCGGTGACCAGTTCTCGGCGATCGAGGGGCTGGATTCCGCGGTCCGCGCCATCAGCGACCCGCGCGACGAGCGGCGCCTGATCTTCGCCAAGGGCGAGAACACCCGCCATGTGCGCCACGACCAAGTCCTCCAAGCGCTGGCCGATTCTTGGTGAGGACTGGGCGCGGATGATCGAGGAGCGCCGGATCAATTCGGTCGATCGCACGCCCGGCGCGGCGACGTTCGGGCGCTAGACCGGCCCGTGCGCCGTCCGGAGGCGATCGACTAACCTCCGCCCACGCCCGTGCCGGAGTGGCGGAACGGTAGACGCAAGGGACTTAAACTCCCTGGTCCTTCGGGGCGTGTGGGTTCGATTCCCACCTCCGGCATCCGGGACGCTCGTGCCGCCGACCCCGGGGGGTCGGCGGCACGACGGCCGCAGGGTCCAGATCAGTTGGCTTTGATCGGAACCGTGATGCTCTTGGCGAACCGGTTGTGCACGATCGTGTTGAGTGCGCCAGGTGCGTTGAGCGTCCAGATGCCGTAATAGGCGTTCTTGAGACGGTTGTGGACTATCACCGTTCCGGTGATGGGCGTCGGCGACGCGTTGGCGACGACGATGTTGGCCGTCTTCGTGGCGATGTCGAAGCCCGGGTAGTCCGGATCTCCGCCCACGTTGTTGTGGATGAGCAGGTTGTCGACGATGACGTTGTTGTTGAGGTCGCCAGGCGCGTGTTGGTGGATCACGACGCCTGCCAGGCCGTTGCCGATCGCGACGTTATCTGCGATGACGTTGCTGTAGACGGCCGCGTCGAGGGCACCGCCGCCCATCAGGATCCCGCCGCCCTGGCTGGAGGTGCCGTTACCGATGACCACGTTGTGCTTGACCAGGTTGTCGAAGACCCCGGCGGCGCCGGTCGGCTTCAGGGTGATCGGATCGACGGCGGCCGAGTGGCCGGCGAGGATGATCCCGCACTGGAGCACGTTGTCCTTGACGTGGTTGCCGAGGACCTTGTTGTGGGCGTTCGGCCCGAACTCGTCGGTGAGGTAGATCCCGCCGCCGTTGTTGCTCACCCAGTTGTTGGCCACGGTCGAGCCTGTCGCCGACATCAGGTGGATGCCCCATCCGCCGGGGAACGTCGACGTCGCGGTCGCGCCATTGTTGGTCAGGCGGTTGTCGCGGATCGTGATGTCGGTCACCGCAGGGGTCGGCGCAGGCGCTGTCGAGACCGAGCCTGGGACGACGATGATGCCCGTGTCGATGGCGTTCTCGACGGTGAAGCCACGCACCGTGGTCCCGGAGGCGGTTCCGACGATGCCGATGCCGAAGGTGTCGCCGGTGGCGTCGATGACGGCCCCGTGCTCGCCGATGAGGTTGATCGGCGTGGCGATCGGGACGCCGATCTTGTTGGCGCCGACCGTCACTCCGCCGGTGTAGGTGCCCTTCAGCGCGTGCACCGTCTGGCCGCTCGTGGCCGTCGACACCGCGGTCGTCAGGCTGCAGGGTGCCGCAAAGGTGCAGGCGGTGCCGGTGCCGGTGGGCGAGGCCCAGAGCGCCTTCTGGTGCCCGTGGCCGTGATGTCCATTGGCCATAGCGATCCCGGCCGGGGCCAGGACGGTCGTGGCGGCAACAGCCACCGCGAGATTGCGCAGATTGCGTTTCACGTTGCTCCCTTGGTTTCCATCATTGGGGGGGTGCGACTCCGGGGCAAACGGCCGCAATGCACCCTGCGACGGTCCCACCGTGCGGGCCTGCGCGACAGTCGATGGGATGGAGCTTACTGGAGATTCGGCAAGCGATGCGGCGGGCCCGGGTATCGCCCGTCGAGGCGGGGCCGCCGCCTGCCGCGGGTCCCTAGAGGCTTGTCGTCCAGTTGTCGCGGTGAGACTCGCGGACGTCGTAGTCGATGCGACGCACGACGTCGCCGGGGTTCGCGATCCCGACGAAACGAAGCTCGGCAGCGGCGAGGTCCCCGCCGGCGGTGTCGAACTCGACATCGCCGATGCCGAGCATCCGCTGTATGACGGTCTGACGGGTCGTGATGTTCTGGATGCGCGCGATCGCCGTGGCCTGCTCGACGCGAGCGAGGATCCCGCGCCGGACGACGATCCGCAGGTTGGTCACCGTGAAGCGCATGCGAGTGGCGCACGAGGGTGTTGCGGATGATCACCAGTACGACCAGGACGATCGAGATCACCCACCAGTCGCCCACCGAGAATCCCGTCGGCGCGCCCTTGTCCCACAGCATCGTCGCCACGATGGCGGGCACGAGACTCAGGGTGCCCCAGCGCGCGAAGAACGCCACGCTCGAGCGCGGGGAGGGCTGTCCCCGCCAGATCACCTGTTCACCTTGCAGCAGTTCCACGGGACGACTCCGCGTCGGGAGGGCGTCGGTGCACGCGGCCGGCGCCCGCACGGGAGATCTTGGCGCACCGGCGCGGGAACCCTGCCGCCGGCCGGTGCCCGCCCGGGTCGACCGCGGCAACGCCCTCGTTGCAGCGGCATCCGGCTGCACGGTGTGTCTCAGCTGAGCGGCGACTGTGCGGTATCCCCCTGATGGGGGACAAAGATCTCCCCAGGCGCGCCGACAACGCAAGGGAGACCGGTAACGAGGGGAACCTGATGGCACTGATCGGCATGACCTCCACAGCGGCGACGGCGTCCCGGCCGAAGCCTCGGCGTCGCAGCCGCGCGAAGGCCCGTCCGCCACGCGCCTATGCGGTGATCTGCGCGGAACTGCGGGGCTTGGGTGGTCTCGTGCTCGAGCAGGCGCTGCTCGACGGCACCGAAGCGCCCCTCGGGAGCTTGTGCGAGTGGGCCGACCGGCTCGCCGGCGAGCTCGGCGTCGAGGGCGTCGGACAGCCCGAGGACTACCGGGGCCTCCTGCACGCCATCGTCGAGATGAACAAGCGCGCCGAGGTGCGTCACGCCGAGTTGAACGTCGCCGAACCCACCGTCACCGGAGACGCCGCAGGCTGACGGCGGCCGCGCCGGCCTAACTCTGGCGCTGATAGACGTGGTCGGCGAGCGCCGCGAGGTCGCGCGTCGGTCCCGGGATCCGGTCGAGCAGGGCGAGCGCCTGCCGGTGGCGCTCGTCGGCAAGCTCCCGGGCACGCTCGAGGCCGTGGACGCTGACATAGGTGGCCTTGCCGAGCCGCGCATCTGCGCCGACGGTCTTGCCCAGCAGTTGCTCGTTGCCCACCTCGTCGAGGATGTCATCGACGATCTGGAACAGCAGCCCCAACTCGTCGGCGAATGCGCGGTAGTACGCGGCGATGGCGGGCTCCGGCGGTGCGACGACCAGCGCCGACTGCACGCACGCGCCGATCAGGCGACCGGTCTTGAGCAGGTGCACCCGCCGCAGCGAGTCGGCGGAGGTCAGCCCGGCGTCGCGCAGATCCAGGAACTGGCCGCCGACCATGCCGCCGACGCCGGTGGCGCGGCTGATCTCGGCGAGGATGCCGATCTGCACCGCGGGGCCGCCGGTCTGGCGTTCGCAGACCAGCCGGACCGCCTCGGCAAACAGCCCGTCGCCCGCCAGGATCGCCGCGTCCTCGCCGAACGCCCTGTGGCAGGTCGGCTTGCCGCGGCGCAGGTCGTCGTCGTCCATGGCGGGCAGATCGTCGTGGATGAGCGAGTAGGTGTGGATCAGCTCGAGGGCCCCGGCGGCGGGCAGCAGCAGCTCCGGGTCGACGCCGAGCGCCTCGCCGGTCGCCAGGCAGAGCACCGGGCGGAACCGCTTGCCGCCGGCCAGCAGCGAGTAGCGCATCGCCTCGATGAGCCCCTCGGTGCCCTGTGCTTCGTCGCGCGCGACCGGGTCCGCGGGCAGGAAGTCGATTTCCCGGAGGAACTCGTCGATGCGTACGCGCAGGTGCTCGGGATACGGGGTCGGTGTGCTCACGTGCGCTAAGGGATGCTATCGGCGCGCGCGCCGCCGGGGGGAGATGGCGCCACGCCGCGACCGACATCGGTACGGTGCAGGCATGCGCGCGCTGATCCTGCACGGCCCTGGCGATCTGCGGCTGCAGGAGGTCGCCCGCCCTGTGCCGGGACCCGGCGAGATCGTCGTGGCCATCGACGCCGCCCTCACCTGTGCGACCGACGCGAAGATGCTTGCCCGCGGGCGGCATCCCGCACTCGGACCGCTCCCGGCGCCTTCGGACACGAGGGCACCGGCTCCGTGGCCGCGATCGGGCGCGGCGTGCACGGCGTCCGCGAGGGCGATGCGGTGGCGTTCGCCAACTCGGCGCCGTGCGGCGCCTGCGAATGGTGCCTTGCCGGCCGCGAGGGCCTGTGCGCGGACATCACCTATCTCACCGGCACCTATGCCGAATACCTGCGGGTGCCCGCCGCGATCGTGGGGACCAACCTCGTCCGCCGCCCGGCGGGACTCGCGGCTCCGCTCGCGGCGCTGGCCGAGCCGGTCGCCTGCGCGGTGCGGGCGGCGGAGCGCTCGGCCGCGCGCGAGGGGCAGAGCGTCGTCATCCTGGGCGGCGGCCTGCAGGGTCAGGTCATCGGCGCGGTGCTCGCCCGGCGTGGCTGCCAGGTGATCGTCTGTGACCCGCACCCCGAGCGGCGCGACCTGGCGCTGCTGATGGGCGCCACGGCGGTCGCCGATGCGCCGCGCGACGCCGCCGGCATCGCGCGGGTCCGGGCGCTGACCCCCGGCGGGCTCGGGGCGCATGTCACCGTCGCCGCGGTCGGGACGGTCGCCGCGTGGCAGACCGCGGTCGCGCTCACGCGGCCCGGCGGAGAGGCCAACTTCCACGGCGGCCCCGCCCCGGATGCGGTGCTCAGCCTGCCGGCAGCGCGGCTGCACTACCAGGAGATCACGCTGCAGGCGTCCTATCACCACACCCCGGAGACCTTCCGGCGGGCCCTGGCGATGATCGACGCCGGCCGCGAGCGGTTTGCCGCGCTGCTGGGTCCCGAGATCGGGCTCGAGCAGGTCGCCGCGGCGCTCGCCGCCGGGCGGCACCAAGCGCGTCGTGCGCCCCGGCCCGACGGACGGCGGTTCGCGCTAGTCGGCCAGCAGCGCGCGCAGCTTGTCGATCTGCGCGACCTTCTCGGAGAGCCGCTCGAGCTCGCGGTTCTGCTAGACGCACGAGGGCAGTCGAGTTCGTTGAGCGCGGCGGAGGCGCGCGCGATCACGGCGTCGGCGTCGGCCGTCTGGGCCTTCTTGCGGCCGCGGGGACGCACGCTGCCGTCGTTGCGCAGGCGGGCGATGCGGTAGTAGTTGGCCGCGACGGTGCCGGGGCGACTCCCGCGTTCGACCGCGATGCGCTGAAAGGCCTCGGTGCGCGTGATGTGTTCCGCGCCGACCAGCGCTTCGACCTGCGCGAAGATCTGTTCACCGATCTTGCCGCGTGCGGTCGTGTTGTCAGTGTCGCTCATGCACACAACTCCCGGTGTTGAGATTCTCTGTACAGGGGTGGTGTAGCACGTTCACGGGCGCGATGTGTGCATATCCGGCGTAACTACATTTTCGCCGCGGGTGTAGCCACTTCGTTGTGTTACTTGCCGCCAAAGACCGCGATCGTTGCAGTGAATCCGTGCAGGTAGTTACGTCCGGCGACGGCACCGAACTCGCCGTTGCAAAACAGGCCGGCCACGGGCGGGTTCCCGAACTGCGCGGCGACGATCGCCGCGTCGTGGTGCGCATCGGGGAACATCGCCGATCCCCGCACGATGCAGGTGAACACGAGCGCGCCCGCGATCGCGCCGCCATGCCGCGGCCGCGGCATCGCGGGTGACGTTGCGCAGATCCTGGGATGCCGAGACGTTGTCGCGAACGTGCAATCGCACGGTCTGGCCGATGCGCACATGTTCGCCGACGTGGATGGCGCCCGTCGTCGGCATTTGCGCCGAGGATCCCGCGCATCAGATAGTCACCGCTTTGATACTCGGGCTTGTTCTCGTTCATCACGATGCCCACCGTGATACCGGTGTTGACCATCTCGAGCGCGGCGTCGTCGAGCCCGTCCAGGACCTCTTGGAGCTTGGTGAGCGCCGGCACGCCGGCCAGCGCGTAGATGCGCCCTTCGCCGTCGGCGTCGGTGACGACCATCTCGGGTCCGATGGGCGTGCAGCCCTGGGAGACGGCGGTGGTCAGGTTGACGCCGCCGATGCTCACGCCGACGAGCCCATCGTGCATGTACTGGTCATCGAGCCAGAGCACGTGATCGCCGGGGCGGTCGCCACCGGCGGCCAGCCCGCCGACCACCGGCGGCCGCCACGTGGAGGTGTTTGCGACCCGCAGGAACGCTTCGACCGGATACGAGAACGGATCGGCCAGCGCGATGACGACGTCCTGGTCGCCCGGCACGGGGTCGGCGGCGGAGTCGTCCCCCGCCGCGGTGGGCCACCCCGCGACGTCGATCGTCCCGTCGGCGTCCCGGCAGCCCACCGAGCGGATCGGCGTGATGCGGGCCCCTGGCAGGATTGCGCCCCAGACGACCAGCGCGGGCTCGTGTTCGACCTCGCGTCCGGTACCGACGACGGCCGCGCCCATGCAGCCGAGCATGTGTCGCGGGGCCAGCTCGGCGGCGATCGCAGCCCGCACGACGGCCGGGTCGGCACACAGTGACGGGCTGGCGAACACGACGACCAGGTCGGCCGTACCGCCGAGCTCGACCGCAACGGCACGTGCGGCCTCGCTCGCCGCGCCGCCGGCATCGGCGCCGACAACCAGATGGGACGCGATGATCGGCGCGGTCATGCGGCGCTCGGTTCGTCGGGCAGCGGATCGAGGATGGCGTGCGCCTCGAGCGCATACCTGGCCGGAACCAGGATCGCGCGCGGGCCTCCTGCGAGCATCCCAGGGTAGTCGAATTCGGTGCGCCGGTGCATGGCGGGGATGCCCGCCTCGCGCAGGATCTGGAGCAGCAGGTCGGCCTCGGGCTCGTGGATGGCGACCGCCACCTGCACGAGCCGGTCGTCGCCGTCGGCGGGCCGGGAGCGCCGCAGGAACCGCATCAGCGGGCCGCCAGCAGCCGGAAGGTCCGCGGGACCATCTCCTGCGGCGGCCGCCGCCAGGCCGCGAGCCGGATCGTCGCGGCCCCGATCGCGATGCCCGCCAGATGGGCGACGGTCGCGATTCCCGTCGCGCTGGCGCCCGAGGTGCCGGTGACGTCTGCCAACTGGATCGCAACGAAGATCGCCGCCCAGATCCACGCCGGGATCTTCATCGGGATCACGAAGAGCACGAGCGTCCAGATCCCCACTCGCGGGAACAACACCAGGTACGCGCCGATGAGTGCCGCGATCGCCCCCGAGGCGCCGATGATCACGGCGGTGCTCGAGGGTTGGGAGAATGCCTGGGCGAGCCCGGCCAACGCCCCGCAGATCACGAAGAACGGCACGAAGCGGATCCGTCCGAGCCGGTCCTCGACGTTGGCGCCGAAGACCCAGAGCATCAGCATGTTGCCCAGCAGATGCCACCAGCTGGCGTGCAGGAACAGGCTGGTGATCACCGTCAGGACGCGGTTGTGCCGTTGGTTGAGCCCCTGGCAGGTCAGCGGCGCGCCGGGGTTCGTCGCGTTGTCAGTGGGGATCGCCGCGTCGGGGCCGTGTACGACCTCGGCCGGGATCATGCCCCACGTGCACTCGAACGCCTGCGAGCTGCCGGCGGTCCCGTTGGTCGGCAGGCTCTGCTGGTAGCCAAAGATCCCGACGCAGATGAGGATCAGCAGCACCGTCAGGATCGGGAACCGGCGCGGTGAGAATTCGTCGATGAGGGGGAGCACGGGCTCCTCGGGAGGTGCAGGGTGCGCTAGGCCAAGAGATGACCGAGCAGCGCGGCTTGGGCATAGATCCGATTCTCGGCCTGGTCCCACACGGCCGAACGGGGTCCGTGCAGGACCTCGTAGGTGATTTCCTCGCCGTGGTGGGCGGGCAGGCAGTGCAGCACGACCGCAGCGGGTGCGGCGGCGCCGAGCAGGTCGGCATCGACGCGGTACGGGTCGAGATCGCGCCGGCGCCGCTCGGCCTGGTCCTCGTCGCCCATCGAGACCCACGTATCGGTGTAGATCGCCTGCGCGCCGGTCACCGCCGTGTAGGCGTCGTCGGTGACCCAGGCACTGCCGCCGGTGGCCTGGCCGATCCGCTGGCTCCAGGTGACGACCTCCGGGTCCGGCTCGTAGCCGGCGGGGCAGGCCGCGACGACCTCGATGCCCGTAAGGGCGCCGACGACCATCAGCGACGCGCAGCAGTTGTTCCCGTCGCCGACGTACGCGACGCGCAGGCCGCGCAGCGTGCCGAAGCGCTGCAGGAGTGTCAGGGCATCCGCCAGGGCCTGGCAGGGGTGGTGCGCGTAGCTCAGGCTGTTGATCACCGGCACGCTCGCATGGGCGTCGAGTTCCTCGAGGGTGGCGTGTGGCCCGGTGCGCAGCACGATCGCATCGACCATCCGCGACAGGACCTTGGCCGTGTCCTCGATGGTCTCGCCGCGTCCCATCTGCATGTCACGGCCTGCGAGCACGAGCGCGTGTCCGCCGAGGTGGGTGATGCCGACCTCGAAGCTCACCCGCGTGCGGGTCGACGGGCGCTCGAAGATCAAGGCGACCATCCTGCCGGCCAGAAGTTGTGGCCACTCGAGCTTTGGCGTGCGGGCGAGCCAGGCGGCGCTCGCCAACACGGCGGCGACCGCATCGGGGGTGTGTTCCATCAGGCTCAGCACCGAGGCGCCCGCGAGGGACGGCTCGGGCATGCCGAAGCCATCGGGGGCGGCGGCTGGAGCGGTCATGAAGCCGCGGTTCTCGCGTCGAGGTCGGTGTCGTCAACCAGCGAGCGTCCGTCAGCGGCCCGCGCCCGCAGCAGATCGGTCGGATGGAAACGATTCCCGGCTGACGCGCCCAGTTCCTGCATCACCTCGAGCGCGGCCGCCGCGCCCACGCCATCGGCCCAGGCCAGCGGCCCGATGGCCCAGCCGGCCCCCAGCTGCATCGCCAGGTCGATGTCCGCCCGCGCGGCGATGTCTTCGTCGTGGCAGCGCAGCGCTTCGTCGAGCGCCCCGTAGTAGTACCGCTCGGCCGCCGCCCGGGCCGCGGTGTCAACGGTCGGCTCGCCCTGGTCGGGCTCGAGGAACCCGCGGCCGTTCTTGCGGCCCAGTCGGCCCTGGGCGACCTGGGCGGCGATCGCGCCGGCGTCGGTGAACCGCTCGCCGTAGGCGTGTTCGAGGTCGCGCTGGATGTGATCCATCGTGTCAAGGCCGATCAGATCGCCCAGGGCGAACGGGCCCATCGGCGCCGGACCCGCCTCGGTCACCGCCGCGTCGACCGCCGCGGCGGTGACCCCGTGGGTGGTCGCATGGCGGTAGGCCTCGGCCATCGCCCGCACCAGCACGCGGTTGACCAGGAATCCGGGGCACTCGCGCACCCGCACCGGGGACTTGCCCAGCTCCCGCACGAGCGCCTCGGCGGCATCCATTGCGGCGGGGCTGGTCTGGCGGCCCTCGATCAGCTCAACCAAGCGCATCACCGCGGCGGGGTTGAAGAAGTGGATCCCCAGGACCTCGGCAGGGCGGGAGGTGGCCTCGCCCAGCTCGGTGATCGACAGCCCCGAGGTGTTGGAGGCAATCAGTGCCCCGGGGCGCAGGATCGCGTCCAGACGGGCGAAGATCGTGCGCTTGAGGTCGATGCGCTCGCTGACCGCTTCGATCGCCAGGTCACATACGGCCAAGTCCGTGTCGTTGGTCGTGGTGCTGATCCGCGCCTCGAGCGCGGCGGCCTGTGCGGTGTCGAGACGTCCGCGTCCCTGGGCCCGAGCGACCAGGTCGGCCACCCGCGCACGGGCGCCGTCCAGGGCCGTCGACTCCACGTCGCAGATGACCACTCGCTTGCCGGCCAGGGCCGCGACGTAGGCGATGTCGCTGCCCATGACCCCTGCGCCGACTACTCCCAGCGTGTCGATTCCCAACGTTGCTCCGATGTCCGCTGTCCGGGGCCCACACGGTCCCGGCGGGGGAAGCCGAGTCTATCGGCGCGCGGCCGGCCGGCCCGAGTCGCTCGGGCGGATCCGACCGAACGCTGTACGCCCCAGTCGCCCGACGACGCTCGCCACCAGGCCCCCCAGCACTGCGCCGGCCAGGATGTCGGCGGGCTCGTGGTCGCCCGAGCTGATCGCGGCCGATCAACCCGAAGGCCGTGATGGCGGCCATCGGCAGACCGAGCCCGCGGCGGCGCTGTGCGACGATGCCGGTGATCGCGACGGCGGCCGCCGCGTGGCGGCTGGGCAGACCGCCGCCCGCGCGCAGCCCCGGGCGCGGGCGGGCGATCGCCTCGCGCATCCGCTTGGCGATCACTGCCGCGGAGACGGCCGCGACCAGCGCACGCACCCCTCGCGCCCGCGTCGGCCGCCACAGGATCAGCACCACGACCACGACGCGGTACAGCGGGGATATGGCGTCGCCGGCGATCGCCAGGGCCCGCGCGGCGCACGAGTGGCGGGCGAGCCGGTCGCGCAGGCGGGCGCCGAGTGCGCGGTCCAGGCGGTCGAGTGTCTGGTGCAACGTGGTTGTCGGCATGGCCCCTGAAGGTCTGCGGTAACGTCAGCCCCGTGCGTCGCATCCTTGCAGTCTTGTCGGCGGTTGGCCTCGCCTGCGTGGTCCTTGCGGGCTGCTCGACCGGCATGTCGTCGAACACGACGCCTACGGTCTCGCCCACCGGCGGCAAGCGGGCGCCGGCGTTCACCGTCCCGAACCTCTACGGGGGTGCGCCGGTCAGTCTGGCCGAGTACCGCGGACGGCCCGTGGTCGTCAACTTCTGGGCGTCATGGTGCGGACCGTGCCGCTCGGAGATGCCGGCCCTCGAGCGTTTCGCCGCCGCATACCCACGCGTCGCGGTGCTCGGGATCGCAACGCTCGATCAGGACGGCGCCAGCAAGGCGTTCGCGAAGTCGGTCGGTGCGACCTACCCGATGGGCACCAACTCCGACGGCACGCTGCTTGCCAGGTACGGCGGCCTGGCGATGCCCACGACGGCGATTGTCAGCGCCACGGGGAGTGTCGTGGCGACGGTCTACGGTCCCGTGACCGCCCGTGACCTCACCGGGATCGCCCGCCAGCTCGGCGTCGTAGTCGGCCGGCGCAGGCGCGGTCTGCGGCCAGGGGCCATACTGGACCGGTGAGGGACGCACTCCTGGCACGAATCGCCGAGTACATGCGGTCCCGGCGCGCCCCGGCGCCCGGTGAGCGGGTCCTGGCGATGGTCTCCGGCGGACCGGACTCGCTGTGCCTGCTGCATGCGCTGGTGACCCTCCACGATGCGCCGGTCGGCGTGGTGAGCGTCGACCACGGTCTGCGGCCCGACGCGGGCCAGGAGGTCGCGGCTGTCCGGGCCATCGCCGACTCGCTCGGCTGCCCGTTCACGCCGATCCGCCTCCAGCTCGCAGGCGGCACGGGCGTCCAGGAACGCGCACGGGCCGCCCGGTACGCGGCGGTTCGCGACGTGGCGGCGCGCGACGGCTGGGATGTCATCGCGGCCGGCCACACGGCCACCGATCAGGCCGAGACCGTGCTGATGCGGATGGCGCGCGGCACCGGGCGCACCGGCGCCCTCGGGATGGCCGCGCGCAGCGGCGACCTGGTGCGTCCGCTGCTGTGCGTCAGCGGCGCGGAGACCGCCGCCTGGTGCGCGGACGCGGGGTTGTCGCCCGCGGCCGACCCGTCCAACGCGGATCCGGCCTACACGCGCGTCCGCGCGCGCGGCCTCGTCGAGTCGCTCGAAGGGCTGCATCCGGGGGCGGCCGGCCATGTGGCGGAACTGGCCGAGCGGCTCCGCGACGAGGATGCGATCCTCGCCGAGGTGTCAGCGGCCGCCTGGGCGCGCTGTGCCTCGGGAGACGGGCTCGAGATCGCCGCGCTGGTGGCCGAGCCCGAGGCGATGCGGCGAATCCTGGTGCGGCGTCTGCTCGCCGCCCATGGCCTCGGCGGCGATGCGCTCGCGGCCCGCGCCGTGCGTGCGGTGCTCGGGGTCGCAGACGGGCGCCGCACGGGCCGAGATTCCCGGCGCGGCGGTCGCGCGCGAGGCAGGCCGGCTCGTGGTCGTCGGGCCCGCGCCGCCGCCCCCGGAGCCGGTGACGCTCCCTGTACCGGGTGCCGTCCGGTTCGGCAGCGCGGTGATCCGAGGGTCGCGCGGCGCGGGTGCGCCGCCCGAACGCGCACCGCGTGACGATCGTGCCGGCCGGGCGCATCGAGGTGCGCGGACCGCGTGCCGGAGACCGGATCGCGCTGGCGGGTGGCGGGCATGCCCGCGTGGGACGTATCTTGCAGGCGGACGGCGTGCCCGCCCGCCTGCGCGCACAAGTTCCGGTCGTCGTTGTCGATGAAGTCCCTGTGTGGGTCGCCGGACACCGTGCGTCAGCCGACGCGCTCGCCGGTCCCGGCCACCCCGCTGTCGTACTGGAGGTCCTACCCACGTGAGTGACGCCCGACCCGGAGACGTGCTCGTGAGCCCGGAACGCCTGCAGACGCGCATCAGCGAGCTGGCGTGCGAGATCTCCGAGGACTACCGCGGTCGCGACCTGCTGGTCGTCGGCGTGCTCAAGGGCGCGGTGTTCTTCATCGCCGACCTCGTGCGCCAACTCGACATCCCGTGCGAGCTCGATTTCATGGCGGTCTCCTCCTACGGCTCGACGACGCACTCGTCGGGGGTCGTGCGGATCCTCAAGGATCTCGACTCGCCGATCGCGGGGCGCAACGTGCTGGTGGTCGAGGACGTCATCGACTCGGGGCTGACGCTGTCGTACCTGTTGCGCAACCTCGCCTCGCGTGAGCCGGCCTCGCTGGAGGTCTGCACGCTGCTGACCAAGCCGGGCCACCGGCGGCGTGGACTCGACACGCGCTACGTCGGTTTCGACCTCGAGGACGTGTACGTCGTCGGGTACGGATTGGACCACGGCGAACGCTTTCGTCACCTGCCGTACATCGCCGTGCTGGAGCCCGCAACCGACCCGCCTCGGGCGTAATGGCACACGCTGCTATTCTCGGCGCTACGGCAGTTGATCAGGCAGGGTGCGCCCGTTGCGCATCGCTGCGGTGGGCGAGCTACCCGGCGCTGATTGCGCGGCGAACCCACGTTCCCGAGGTGGGGGCGTAGTGAACAAGTTCCTCAAGAGCGCACTTTTCCCGATTCTGATCCTGCTGCTGCTCGTGTTCGTGGCGCAGCGTCTCGTCGTGTCGAACTCCTCCGGCCCGGCGCCGCCGGACTTCCCCGCGTTGATCACCATGATCAACAACCACGAAGTCAAGAGCGCCAGCATCAACCTGCCCGACCAGACGTTCAACGTCACCACCACGCAGGGCAAGAGCTACTCGTCCGGATACCCGGACAACGACATCCAGCTCGACGACGGCGCTCAGCACCTCCAAGACGCCGTACACCGTCGGCGGTCGCGGCACCAACCCGTGGTGGAGCTTCCTCGAGACGCTGCTGCCGTTCGTGCTGTTCATCGTGTTCTGGATCTACCTGATGAACCGCATGCAAGGCGGCGGGTCCAAGGTGATGAGCTTCGGCAAATCCCGTGCCAAGCGCATGTCGGCCGACGCCCCGAAGGTCACCTTCCGGGACGTTGCCGGCACGGACGAGGCCGTCGAGGAACTGCACGAGATCAAGGAGTTCCTGGAGAACCCCAAGAAGTTCCAGGCACTGGGCGCGCGCATCCCCAAGGGTGTGCTGCTGTTCGGGCCTCCCGGAACCGGCAAGACGCTGCTCGCCCGCGCCGTCGCCGGCGAGGCGGGCGTGCCGTTCTTCTCGATCTCCGGCTCGGACTTCGTCGAGATGTTCGTCGGCGTGGGTGCGAGCCGCGTGCGCGACCTGTTCGACCAAGCCAAGCAGAACTCGCCGTGCATCATCTTCGTCGATGAGATCGACGCCGTCGGTCGCCACCGCGGCGCCGGCCTGGGCGGCGGGCATGACGAGCGCGAGCAGACGCTGAACCAACTGCTGGTCGAGATGGACGGCTTCGAGGCGAAGGACAACATCATCCTGATCGCCGCGACGAACCGTCCGGACATCCTCGATCCGGCGCTGCTGCGGCCGGGTCGCTTCGACCGGCAGATCGTCGTGGACCGTCCCGACCGCGTCCGGGCGCGCCGCGATCCTGCGCGTGCACACCAAGGGCAAGCCGATCTCCAAGGACATCGACCTCGACACGCTGGCCGGGCAGACCCCGGGCTTCACCGGTGCCGACCTGTCGAACCTGATCAACGAGGCGGCGCTGCTGGCGGCCCGCAAGGGCAAGCGCGTGATCGAGCAGCTCGAGCTCGAGGAAGGGATCATGCGGGTGATCGCAGGTCCCGAGAAGAAGAGCCGGCTGCTCACCGAGAAGGAGCGCGCGGTCACCGCGTACCACGAGATGGGTCACGCCCTGGTCGGGCACTTCCTGCCCAACGCGGATCCGGTGCACAAGATCAGCATCGTCTCCCGCGGCCAGGCCCTCGGGGTCACGATCTCGATGCCGACCGAGGACAAGTTCAACTCCACCAAGGCCGAGCTCGAGGACCGCATGGCGATGACCCTGGGCGGGCGCGCCGCCGAGGAGATCGTGTTCAACGAGATCACCACCGGCGCGGCCAACGACCTCGAGAAGGTCACCCAGACCGCCAAGGCGATGACGATGCGCTTCGGCATGAGCGAGAAGCTCGGGCCGCGCGTGCTCGGTCACGCCCAGGGGCAGCCCTTCCTCGGGCGCGACATCCACTCCGAGCCGGACTACTCCGACGAGACCGCTCGGGAGATCGACGCCGAGATCCGCCGGATCATCGAGGACGCCCACCAGCGGGCGCGCGACATCCTGGTCGAGCACCGCGACGCGCTGGAGTCGATCTCGCAGGTCCTGCTCGACGCGCGAGACCATCGAGCGCGAGGAGTTCCTGGCCCTGCTTGCCGGTGCCTCCGAGGAAGACGTCTTCCGCGCCAAGGACGAGGCCGCGCGGCGCGAACGTGCACTGGAGAACCCGGCGACGCCGACCTCCGACGCCCCGGTCCGCATGCCCTTCCCGCCGCCGGCGCCGGGACAGCCGATCCCCGAGAGCTGAGCGCGCCCCGCATGGGGCGCGATCCCCTCGACTGGCTGCGCCCGCCGAGCGTGATGGGCGTCGTCAACATCACCCCGGACTCGTTCTCCGACGGCGGCGAGCACTTGGCGCGGGCCGCCGCCCGCCGCACGATCGACCAGATGGCCCACGACGGGGCGGCGATCCTTGACCTCGGCGCCGAGAGCACGCGCCCCGGGGCGGAGCGGGTCGCGGCGCCGGAGCAGCTGCGGCGGCTGGCGCCGATCTTCGCCGACCTGGCCGCCCGCCCACCCGCGGCGGCGATCTCGATCGACACGACCCGGGCGGTGGTCGCCGACGCCGCGCTCGCCATCGGGGCGGTGCTCGTCAACGACGTCAGCGCGGGCCGCGACGATCCCGATCTGCTGGCGCTGGTCGCCGACCGCGGCGTCGCGGTGTGCCTGATGCACATGCGCGGGCAGCCGCGCGACATGCAGGACGACCCGACCTACGAGGACGTGGTCGGGGAGGTGATCGGCTTCCTCGAGGGCCGGATCGACGCCGCCGTGCGAGCCGGCGTCCCCGAGGAGCGCATCCTGGTCGATCCGGGCGTCGGCTTCGGCAAGACCCTGGCGCACAACCTGGCGCTGGTCTCCGGGCTCGAGCGCATTCGCGCGATCGGCCGCCCGGTGGTCGTCGGGCTCTCGCGCAAGGGCATGATCGGGCTGCTCACCGGGCGGCCGGTCCAGGGCCGGATGGCCGGCAGCCTCGGCGGAGGACTGGCGGCGGTTGCGCGTGGCGCCGACGTGTTGCGGGTGCATGACGTCGCCGAGACGGTCGACGCGTTGCGCGTCTGGCGCGCGATCGGCACGGGGTCGGCATGAGCGAGCTCGTCACCGTGATCATCCGGGGCCTTGAAGTCTTCGGTCGGCATGGCGTGTTCGAGGCCGAGCAACGGCTGGGCCAGCGCTTCGTGGTCGACCTCGAGCTGGATCTGTTGCGCTGCCCGGGCGTGGTCAGCGACGCGCTCGCCGATACCGTCGATTATGCGACGCTCGCCGACGACATCGCGGCGATCGTGGCGGGTCCGCCCGCGCGGTTGCTTGAGCATGTTGCGGCGCGCATCGCCGACCGTGCGCTCGCCGAGCAGCTGGCGCACCGCGTGCGCGTCGAGCTGTCGAAGCCGCACGTCGCCCTCCCGTACACCCTCGACGCGACGGCGGTGCGGCTCGCGCGCGTGCGGGAGTCGACGTACTGGCTTGGGCTCGGATCCAACCTGGGCGACCGCCTGGCCAATCTGCAGGGGCTCGTCGACGCCCTGCGGGATGCCGGCGTGCGCGTCGAGGCGCTGAGTCCGGTCTATGGCACCGCCCCCCAGCAGCTCGCCGATCAGCGGGAGTTCCTGAATGCGGTTGCGCGGGTGCGCACCGAGTTGACGCCCCGCGAGCTGCTGGGGGTCGCCAAGCGCGCCGAACGGCGGCTGGGGCGCGGCGGCGGGGGCGAGCGCTTCGGCCCGCGGGTCGCCGACTGCGACATCGTCTTCTGGGACGGCGGCAGTTGGCGCGACGCCGAGCTGGAACTCCCGCATCCGCGCCTGACCGAGCGCCGCTTCGTGCTCGTGCCGCTGCTGGACGTCGGGCCCGGGCTGGTGCATCCTGACGGTCGTGCGCTCGCCGCGTGCGCCGCCGTGCTCGATCCCGACGAGCAGCCGGTGCGCCCGTGGCCCGACGGTGTGCTCGGCTAGGATCTCCCCTCCACCGCGCCGGTCAAGGAACCCAAGATGTCCTATACGGATGAGCTCGAGGAATACGACGCCGAGCTGGAGCTGCGGCTCAAGCGCGAATACGCCGACGTCTACCCGCTGTTTGGCTACTGCGTGTGCACGCAGGAGGCGACGTACCTGTGCAACCGCTTCGAGCGCGAGCTGATCCCGCAGGCGGCCTATCCGCTGTTCCACATCGTCATGGAGGACGTCTGGGTCTGGGACAAGAGCCGCCCGTCGCGCATCATCCCGCGGGTCGAGGTCTACACGACCCAGGACGTCACGCTGGAGATCCTCAAGGCGCCCGCCGACGGGTCGCGCGAGGAGTAGGCACCCAATGGGGTCGGCACTGCTGGCGATCGACGTCGGCAACTCCAATACGCTCGCCGGGGTCTTCCACGGCGACGAGCTGCTGCACGAGTGGCGCATCTCGACCGAGCGCTCCGCCACGGCCGACGAGCTGGCGGCCTCGCACGACCAGATCCTGCGGCTGCGCGGCGGCAGCCTGGACGAGCTCGACGCGATGATCGTCTCGTCGGTGGTCCCGACACTGACCAACGGCTACCGCGAGCTGGCGCTCAAGTACCTCGATCACCCGGCCGTCGTCGTCGGGCCGGGCATCCGCACCGGTATGTCCCTGGCGATCGACAATCCGGTCGAGCTGGGCGCAGACCGTCTGGTCAACGCCGTCGCGGCATACCAGCGCTACGGCGGCCCGTGCATCGTGGTCGACCTCGGCACCGCCACGACGCTTGATGTCGTGTCCGATACGGGCGTGTATCTCGGGGGTGTGATCGCGCCCGGGATGGAGACCTCGCTTGATGCGCTGACCAGCCGGGCCGCGCGGCTGGTGAAGGTCGACCTGATCCCGCCGGAACGCATCATCGGTCGGTCGACGGTCGAGAGCATGCGTTCGGGCCTCGTGCTCGGCACGGTGGCGATGATCGACGGCCTGTGCGCCCAGATCCGCGAGGAGCTCACCGGGACCACCACGGTGATCGCCACCGGCGGCCTTTCGGGGATGGTCGCCAAGCTGTCGACCCAGATCGACCACATCGACCCGATGCTGACCCTGGACGGCTTGCGGATGATCTACGGCCTGAACGCCACGGCCCGCCCGTCGCGCCGCGTCGCCGGGGAGTCGCCGTGAGAAAGCGCATGAAGGGCCCGATCGCCGACCGGACCGCCGGCGGGGCCGCCGTCGCGGTGCCCGGCGACGGCTGGCCGCTGGCCGAGCCGTTCGCGATCGGTGACCTGGTCGTGCCGAACCGCGTGGTGCAGGCACCGCTGGCCGGCATCGCCAACGCGCCCTTCCGGCTGCAGGCCCAGCGCCACGGCGCCGGCCTGTCGGTCTCCGAGATGGTCGCCAGCATGGGGGTGCACCACGGTAACGCGCGCACCGTCGACATGCTGCGCCTGGACCCCGCCGAGCGCCTGACCGGGATCCAGTTGTTCGGTGCCGTCCCCGAGGCCATGGCCGAGGCGGCTCGCGCGGCGGAGGCGAACGGCGCGGCGCTCGTTGACATCAACATGGGCTGTCCGGTGCCGAAGATCTGCAAGACCGGCGCGGGCGCGGCATTGCTGGCCGATCCGGGCCACGCGGCCGCGATCGTCGCCGCCTGCGTGGCCGCCGTCCGGATCCCGGTCACCGTCAAGATCCGTCGGGGGCTGACCCCGGCCGAATCGCGCCCGGTCGAGATCGCCCGGCGCCTGGCCGACGCGGGCGCCGCGGCGGTCACCATCCATCCGCGCGCGGCCGCGGAGGAATATCGCGGCACGGCCGATCACCGGATCACCGCCGCGCTCGTCGAGGCGCTGGATATGCCGGTGATCGCCAGCGGCGACATCTCGACCCCGCGGGCGGCCTTCGAGGTGTACGCGGCGACCGGCGCGGCGGCCGTGATGATCGGGCGCGCGGGGTTGGGGGACCCCTGGCTCTATGGGGCGATCGCCACCGGGCGTCCGTCGCAGCGACCCGCGCTGAACGGGGTGATCGACGAGCTGTGCGGCTTCGCGGACGAGATCGTCGAGCTGATGGGCGAGCGGCGCGGCGTCCACTACCTGCGCAAGTTCTATCCGTGGTACCTGGCCGGTGAGCCGGTCGCCGACGATGACGTCGCCGACGCTGCTGGTCATCGATGAATTTCCGCGGCGTGCGCGAGCGGCTGGCGGTGCTTGCCGACCGGGCTCCGCTTGCAACAACCCCAGGCCTGAACTAGCGTTCGGCGCCGCTCGGCACAGCGTACGCGCGCGACCCGCGTGCGTGCGGTGTGCTCTTGACGCAAGGAGAACCGATCACGATGGACCGCGAAGTCATCCTCACCGAAGAGGGCTACCGCAAGCTCCGCGAGGAGATCGAGCACCTGTCGACCACGAAGCGACGCGAGGTCGCCGAGCGGATCAAGGCGGCACGTGAGTTCGGTGACATCTCCGAGAACTCCGAGTACGACGACGCCAAGAACGAGCAGGCGCAGATCGAGACCCGCATCCAGGTCCTCGAGCAGAAGCTGCGCAACGCGCGGATCGTCGACACCGAGCACATCGCGACCGACAGCGTCGCGATCGGCGCCCGCGTGACGCTCAAGAACACGAAGTCCAAGGAGACCGTCGAGTACGCGATCGTCGGCTCGGCCGAGGCCGACCCCAGGAACCGGCGGCTCTCGAACGAGAGCCCCGTCGGGAAGGCCATTCTCGGTCGCAAGAAGGGCGAGAAGGTCGCGATCCCCGCGCCGCGCGGCGTGATCGAGTACCAAATCGTGAAGATTGAGGCGGGTGACGCAGCCGCCTGATCCGTCCGCGGCCGACCCTCCGGACGCCGAGGGCTCGGGGCTCGAGCGCCTCGTCGCGGAGCGCCGCGCCAAGGCCGACGCCCTGCGCGCAACACGGCGTCGATCCCTTCCCGCGCGCCTTTGCGGGGCGGGTCTCGATCGCCTCGGTGCGCGACGCCCACGCGGCGCTGGCCGCCGGAGAGGAGTCCGCCGAGCCGGTGCGGGTCGCCGGTCGCCTGACCGCCCGCCGCGGCCAGGGCAAGGTCGCCTTCTTGGATCTCGAGGACCGCGACGGGCGGATCCAGCTGTGGGCCTCGCTCGACCGCCTCGGCCACGAGGCGATGGGGCGGCTGCTCTCGCTGGACCTGGGCGACCTGATCGGGGTCGAGGGTCCGGTTACGCGCACCAAGCGGGGCGAGCTGTCGATCGCCGTCAGTTCGGTCGAGCTGCTGGCCAAGTCGCTGCGCCCGCCGCCGGACAAGCACGCCGGCCTGCGCGACCCCGAGACGCGTTACCGGCAACGCTACCTCGACCTGATGAGCAACGAGGAGGTCCGCGCCGCGTTCATCGTGCGGGCCCGGACGATCGCTGCGGTGCGGGCCTTCCTGGACGCGCGCGGGTTCATCGAGGTCGAGACGCCGTCCCTGCAGCCGATGTACGGCGGGGCGGCGGCGCGGCCGTTCGTGACCCACCACAACCAACTCGACCGCGACCTGTACCTGCGCATCGCGCCGGAGCTCTACCTCAAGCGGTGCATCGTGGGCGGGCTCGAGAAGGTCTATGAGCTCGGCAAGGACTTCCGGAACGAGGGCATCAGCTACAAGCACAACCCCGAGTTCACGATGGTCGAGACCTACGAGGCCTACGTGGGCTACCGCGAGGTCGCCGAAATGCTCGAGCAGCTGGTCGCCCACGCGGCGATCGCCGCGACCGGGTCCGCACGCGTCGAGTGGCGCGGGCACACGATCGACTTCACACCGCCGTGGCCGCGTCTGGACCTGCGCACAGCGATCCGTGACGCCAGCGGGATCGATGTCCGCGTGCAGACCACCGCCGACGCGCTGCGCCAGGCGATGCGCGCGGCCGGCCACGACGCTCCGGACTCCGCCACCTGGGCGAAGCTCGTCGACGGGCTGCTGACCCAGAGCGTCGAACCGACGCTGATCCAGCCCACGTTCCTGCTCGACTACCCGCTGGAGCTCTCCCCGTTCGCCAAGCGCACGCCCGACGATCCCGACACCGTCGAGCGCTTCGAGGCGTTCGCGGGCGGCATGGAGATCGCCAACGCGTTCACCGAGCTCAACGACCCCGACGACCAGGCCGCGCGCTTTGTGATGCAGCAGGCCGACCGCGCCGCCGGCGACGACGAGGCCCAGCCGATGGACGAGGACTTCCTGATCGCCCTCGAGCACGGCATGCCGCCGACGGGCGGACTCGGCCTCGGGATCGACCGCCTGGTGATGCTGCTGACCGGCGCGAGCTCGATCCGCGAGGTGGTCCTGTTTCCGGCCATGCGCACCTGAGCATCGCCGCACGGTCCCACGGCGGCGGGTGGCCTGCTAACATCCTCGGCCGTCTGTCGCACGATCATTTGGGGAGTTGATGGCTAAGCCACGGGCCCGCAGTCGGTCCAACAAGAAGGGCAAGAGCGCAGCACCTGCGCAGCGCAAGCGTCGGCCGACGCTGCCGGCCGAGGACCTCGACTGGAAGAACTTCCCGTCGCTGCGCCGGTTCGTCAGCGAACGCGGCAAGATCCGCTCGCGCCGCATCACCGGGCTCTCGCGCCGCCAGCAGGCGATCGTCAGCAAGTCCGTGCGCCGCGCCCGCGAGATGGGCCTGCTGGCGTACCCCGACCAGGACCGTAAGGTCCGGCACTAGCCCCGTCTGGAGGCACCCGTGCGGGGGCGGTTGTGCGTCGGGCACGGCTGCCATACTCGCCGCATGGGTCCCTGCCCGATCTGCGAGCGCGCACTGATCTGGCGCCATAACGGCGCGTGGTGCGACCGCTGCCACCGCAAGGTCGAGACCTGCTGCGAAGGGGCGCCACAGCCCGCATCCACCGGGCTGCGGTGCGCCGCGCCGGCGGGCGGCATGACCGCCGAGATCCCGCATGAGCATTGAGGATCGGCACTTCGGCGGAGGGACGAGGCACCCTGCTAGAATTCAGGTCCTCGCACAGTTAGATGCAGGACGGCGTTCCGGTGCGGAGTGTCGGGTGCGAGTGACTCCAGGCAGCGGTTTGACCTGGGGGGTACTGCCCGGTCGGCGCAGTCGCTGCTGAGATCCGCAGCGACTGCTTGGCGAAGAGGAGATCTCGTTGTTCGAGAGGTTCACCGAGCGGGCGCGCCAGGTCGTTGTCTTGGCCCAGGAAGAGGCGCGTACCCTCAAGCACAACTACATCGGGACCGAGCACATCCTCCTCGGCCTGCTGCGCGAAGAGGAAGGTCTCGCGGCACGGGTCCTCGAGGGGCTTGAAATCACGGTGGAGGAGGTCCGGGCGCAGGTCATCCGGATCGTTGGGTCCGGAGAAGAGGTGACCTCGGGCCAGATCCCGTTCACCCCCCGCGCCAAGAAGGTCCTCGAGCTGGCACTGCGCGAGGCGCTGTCGCTCGGGCACAACTACATCGGCACCGAACACATCCTGCTTGGCCTCGTGCGCGAGAACGAGGGCGTCGCTGCACGCATCCTGGCGGACTTCGACGCCGATTCCGAGAAGATCCGCAACGAGATCATCCGCATGCTCTCGGGCCCGGGCCGCCGCCAACAGGGCCAGACCGCCGGCGGGACGCCCGCCGACAAGAAGTCGAGCAAGCTGCTGGAGCAGTTCGGGCGCAACCTGACCAAGCTGGCCGCCGACGGCAAGCTCGACCCGGTGGTCGGCCGCCAGAACGAGATCGAGCGCGTGATGCAGATCCTCTCGCGCCGCACCAAGAACAACCCGGTGCTCATCGGCGAGCCCGGCGTCGGCAAGACCGCCGTCGTCGAGGGCCTCGCCCAGCGCATCGCGACCAACCAGGTGCCGGACCTGCTCAAGAACAAGCAGATCTACACGCTGGACCTCGCGGCCCTCGTGGCCGGTTCGAAGTACCGCGGAGAGTTCGAGGAGCGCCTCAAGAAGGTGATGAAGGAGATCACCCAGCGCGGCGACATCATCCTGTTCATCGACGAGCTGCACAACCTCGTCGGCGCGGGTGCGGCCGAGGGCGCCATCGACGCGGCCAGCATCCTCAAGCCGGCGCTGGCACGCGGCGAGTTGCAGACCGTCGGCGCGACGACCCTCGACGAGTACCGCAAGTACCTCGAGCGCGACTCGGCCCTCGAGCGCCGCTTCCAGCAGATCCGGGTGGAGGAGCCCTCCCAGGAGGAGACCGTCCAGATCCTGCGCGGGCTGCGCGACCGCTACGAGGCGCACCACCGCTGCACCATCACCGACGAGGCGCTCGAAGCCGCGGCCAACCTGGCCGACCGGTACATCTCCGAGCGCTTCCTGCCGGACAAGGCCATCGACCTGATCGACGAGGCCGGCAGTCGCATGCGCATCCGCACCATGACCTCCCCGCCCTCGTACCGCGAGCTTGAGGACGAGATCGAGACCGTTCGCAAGGAGAAGGAAGCGGCGATCGAGGCGCAGGAGTTCGAGAAGGCCGCGAACCTGCGCGACAAGGAACGCCGCCTGACCAACAAGAAGCGGGAGCTCGAGGAGGAGTGGAAGTCCGAGGACGGCGGCCCGCGGCCCGAGATCGGCGAGGAAGAGATCGCCGACATCGTGTCGATGTGGACGGGCATCCCGGTCTTCAAGCTCACCGAGGCCGAGTCCCGCAAGCTGCTGCGCATGGAAGAGGAGCTGCACAAGCGCGTGATCGGCCAGGAGCAGGCGATCAAGGCGGTCAGCCGCGCCATCCGGCGTGCCAGGGCGGGCATCAAGGACCCCAAGCGGCCGGCCGGCAGCTTCATCTTCCTCGGCCCGTCGGGCGTCGGGAAGACCGAGCTGGCGCGCACGCTGGCCGAATTCCTGTTCGGCGACGACCAGGCGCTGATCCAGGTCGACATGTCCGAGTACATGGAAAAGCACGCGGTCAGCCGGCTGGTCGGCTCGCCGCCCGGCTACGTCGGCTACGACGAGGGCGGGCAGCTCACCGAGCAGGTGCGGCGCAAGCCGTACTCGGTCATCCTCCTGGACGAGGTCGAAAAGGCGCACCCCGAGGTCTTCAACATCCTGTTGCAGATCCTCGAGGACGGCCGCCTCACCGACGCCCAGGGCCGTTCGGTGGACTTCCGCAACGCGATCGTGATCATGACCTCGAACATCGGGGCCGCCACGATCAGCCGCGACACGCCGCTCGGCTTCTCGGTGTCCGAGGAGGCCGGCCTCAGCTACGACGACATGAAGTCGCGCATCATGGGCGAGCTCAAGCGCGTGTTCCGCCCCGAGCTGATCAACCGGATCGACGAGATCATCGTCTTCCACAAGCTGACGCGCGACGAGATCACGCAGATCGTCGAGCTGCTGCTCGTGCGGCTCAAGGAGCAGATGGCCGAGCACGGTCTGGCGTTGCAGCTGACCGAGGACGCCAAGGACCTGCTCGTGGCCGAGGGGTACGACCCGGCGATGGGCGCCCGGCCACTGCGCCGTGCGATCCAGCGCCTGATCGAAGACCCGCTCGCCGATGAGGTCCTTAAGGGGAACCTGCCCGAGGGCACCGTCATCGTGGTCGACCGCGATGGCGAGCAGATGAAGTTGATTCCGACCCTGCCCGAGGAACCGACCACCGTCGGTGTCGCGGCGAGCGAGACCCCGGAGGAGGGACCCGACTCGGAGCCCGCAGAGTCGTAGTGGCAACTGCGTACGGGAGATCCACGGCTGGGTCTCCCGTACAGCGGCTGGTGAAGGTTTTTTGGTTCGAGCGCGTCCACAGAGCGTCCACGTCTGCCAGGAATGTGGCTCCACGCATCCGCGATGGGTCGGACGCTGCACTGCCTGTGGCGCCTGGGGATCGGTCACCGAGGAGCCGCGCCTGGCGGCGTTGGCCCGGTCGGGCGCGCCCGCCGCGCGACCGGTGCGCCTCGGGGATCTGGCGCTCGCACCGACCGCGCGGATCGTCACGGGCGTCGACGAGCTGGACCGGGTCCTCGGCGGCGGGCTTGTCCCGGGCTCCCTCGTGCTGATCGCCGGCGAGCCCGGGATCGGCAAGAGCACGCTGGTCCTTCAGGCGCTGGCGGGCGTCGCGGCGACGCACAGCGCGCTGCTGATCACCGGCGAGGAGTCGCTCGCGCAGGTACATGCCCGCGGAGTCCGGGTGGCCGCAGACACCGACGCGGTCGCGATCCTGGCCGAGGCGAACCTCGAGCGGGTCGTCGAGGCGATCACCGCGCATGAGCCCGCGGTGTGCGTGATCGACTCGATCCAGACGCTCGTCTCCGACCAGGCCGAGGGCGCGGTCGGGTCGGTCTCACAGATCCGCCAGGCGACCGGCGAGCTGCTGCGGCTCGCCAAGGAGCGCGAGACCGTGATCGTGCTGGTCGGCCACGTCACCAAGGACGGCGGGCTGGCCGGGCCGCGGATGCTCGAGCACATGGTTGACTGCGTCCTCACCTTCGAGGGCGAGGAGATGCGGGCGCACCGCGTCCTGCGGGCCACCAAGAACCGCTTCGGCTCGATCAACGAGACCGGTGTGCTCGAGATGCGCCCCGACGGGCTCGTGTCGGTCGAGGACCCGACCGGGCTCTTCTTGGCCGAGGTCGGCGAGCGGGTCGGCTCGTGCGTGTTCCCGGTCATCCAGGGCAGCCGCGCGATGCTCGTCGAGATCCAGGCGCTCGTCGGGCCGACGGAGGTCGTGCCGCCGCGCCGGGTGGCGGTCGGCGTCGACCGGACGCGCCTGGCCCAGGTGATCGCGGTCCTGTCGCGGCATGCCGGACTGCGGCTCGGCGATCAGGACGTCTTCGTCAGCGTGGCCGGTGGCGCGCGCGCCATCGATCCCGCCGCGGACCTGGCGATGGCCCTGGCGATCGCCAGCGCGCATCGCGGAACGCCGCTTGCCGCGGGCTCCGCGGCGTTTGGCGAGATCGGTCTGACCGGCGGGGTGCGCCCGACCGGGCACTGGGGGCGCCGACTGGGTGCGATCGGTGCCCACGGGCTCACCCTGGCGGTCGCGCCACGGATGGCCAGTGAAGTAGCAGAACCTCCGCCCGCAGGGGTGGAGATTTCGTCGGTCGGGGATATCACCCAGGCCCTACAGGTCGCGTGTCCGCGCTAGCCGCGCGGGTGCAGGCATATCCCACAAGCAGGAGGGGCGAGTGTTCGAAGTCGGAGACAAGGTGGTGTACCCGCACCACGGCGCCGG
Source organism: uncultured Thermoleophilia bacterium (assembly GCA_963784985.1). Lineage (GTDB taxonomy): Bacteria > Actinomycetota > Thermoleophilia > Miltoncostaeales > Miltoncostaeaceae > CAITWD01. The sequence continues at coordinate 26,531 of CAWATR010000030.1, read as the reverse complement.
AGTGGTCCAGAAGAAGGAGCACAAGGAGGTCCTGGGTCAGCGGCGTGAGTACCTGACGATCACGATCCTGTACAACGAGATGACCGTCATGGTTCCGGCCGAGAACGCGGAGCGTGCGGGCCTGCGCCGCGTGATCGACGAGCAGACCGTGCAGGAGGTCCTGGCGGTGCTCAAGGACGACGGCACCCAGATGCCCAAGAACTGGAATCGTCGCTTCAAGCACAACCGCGACAAGATCAAGACCGGTGACGTGTTCGAGCTCGCCGAGGTCGTGCGCAACCTGTCGATCCGCGACCTGGACAAGGGCCTGTCCACGGGCGAGAAGCAGATGTTCGGGCGGGCCAAGAAGATCCTGGCGAGCGAGCTCATGTACGCCTGCGACATGGAAGAGCAGGAGGCGATCGACTTCCTGGAGAACCTGCTGGAAGATATCGGCGGCGGGCGCGGGGAATCTCGGGTCGCGGCGGGGGCTGCGGCGGAGTTGGACGATGACGACGTGGAGGTTGCGCCGGAATAGGCTCCGGCCAACCGATGTGCCGGGGTGACGCGGAGCGCGCGCTAGGCTTCGCGATAGGCAAGTTGTCGCGGCACAACCGAAGGACCCGCGACCCGCCCAGACCGCGAGGAGCCCCAGCACCGATGAACCTGCGACCCCAGCCACCTGCGCACGCCCCGGCAGGTCGTTGGGCGAGCGCGGGCTTGTGCCCGGCGCCGGCGCCCGCGCGAGGAGCGTCCGACATGATCCTCGTCAGCCGGATCGTGCTCGCGCTGCTGGGCGCGCTCGCCGCGTATCAGGGCGGCAAGAGCTTCTCGGTGACCTCACGCGTCGGCTCGCCGTACTCGAACGCCATTTGGATCGCCGTCGTGCTCGCCGGTGCCCTTGTGGGGTACCTGCTGGGCGGGGTCGCCGGGCGCTGGCTGCGCGGACACCTGCGCGCCATCGACCGCGCCGCCGACCGGCGCTCGGCGGCCGAGCTGACCGTCGGGGCGCTGGGGTTGGTGCTCGGGCTGGTCGCCGCGGCGCTGGCGGGTATCGCCGTCGCGCAGCTGCCGATCGTGGGCCCGTACCTGCTGTTGCCGGTCGTCCTGCTGGTCGCCTACGTGTTCACGCGCATCGCCGCCCGCAAGCACGTCGACATCCTGCGCCTGGTCGGGATCCGCCCGCGCTCGGCACAGACCCGCGTGATCGACACGTCGGCGATCATCGACGGACGGCTGGTGGAGGTCATGCGGACGAAGTTCCTGTCGGGCTCGATCGTCGTCCCCGACTTCGTGCTCGATGAGCTCCAGCATGTCGCCGATTCCACCGATGCGCTCAAGCGGGCCCGCGGCCGGCGGGGGCTGGAGATCGTCGAGGAGATGAAGAAGACCGCCAACGGCGGGTTCGCGGTGCGGAGCACCGAGCACGGCGACGGCGACCAGGTCGACAGCCGCCTGGTTCGGCTCGCGCGCGAGCTCGGTGCCTCGATCGTCACCACCGACTACAACCTCAACAAGGTCGCCCAGATCCAGGGCGTCGAGGTCCTGAACGTCAACGAGCTGGCCAACGCCCTCAAGCCGGCGGTCCTGCCCGGCGAGCCGCTGTCGATCAAGGTGATCCGCGAGGGCCGCGAGTACGACCAGGGGGTCGGGTATCTCGACGACGGGACGATGATCGTCGTCGAGGGCGGCCGACGGCTGATGGGCCAGCAGGTCGAGGTCGAGGTGACCTCGATCCTCCAGAGTCCGTCGGGGAAGATGATCTTCACGCGCGTGGCCGAGCACGGGGTCTCCGCGTAGGTGCTCCGCGCGGGACAGGGCGCCCCCGGCGGCGCGGCCCGGGGATATCGATCACACGACCGGGCCCGACATGCGCGGTGAGCCGGCGCCGGGGTGCGCCGCGATCGTCGTCGCCGCCGGCGCCGGGGTGCGGATGGGCGCCGGCATGCCCAAGGCGCTGATGCCACTCGGCGGCCGGCCCCTGGCGGCATGGTGCCTGGACGCGCTTGCGGCCTGCGACCAGATCACCGGCGTCGTCGTGGTGGCGCCGGCGGGCCACGAGACTGAGCTGGCCCACGCCATGGGGCTCGACCTGTCCCAGGTCGTCACCGGCGGCCAGTCGCGCGCCGAGTCGGTCGGCAGTGGCCTGGACGCACTGGATCCCGAGGTCGAGTTGGTGCTCGTGCACGACGCCGCCCGCCCGTTGGTGCGTCCCGAGCTCATCGCGGCGGTGATCGCCGGTGTCGGCGACGCGGATGGTGCGATCGCCGCGGCACCGCTCGCCGACACCCCCAAGCGTGTCGGCGACGACCACGCGATCATCGAGACCCCCTCACGCGCCGGCCTGTGGCTGGCGCAGACCCCGCAGGTCTTCCGGCGCGCCGTGCTCACCGACGCCTTCGCCGCGGCTCGCGCGGAGGACCGCATCGACGCGGCGACCGACTGCGCGTCGATGGTCGAGGCCATCGCCGGCCGCGTCCTCGTCGTGCCGTCGCTGACGCCCAACCTGAAGGTGACGACGCCGTCGGACGTTCGCGTCGCCGAACTGCTCCTGGCCGATACCGCGGCCGAGCACGTTCGGTAACGTGGGCCGCCGATGCTGACCGACTACCACCTGCACCTGCAGCCCGACGGCGTCACGGCGCGCGCCGAGCAGGCCGACCGCTGGGACGCCGCGGGCGGCGCCTGGTCGCCGAACTGGATCGGCCGCTACACGGCCCGTGCCCGCGCGCGCGGGGTGCGGGAGCTCGCGATCACCGAGCACGTCCACCGCTTCGCGCTGGCGCACGACTGGCACCCGAACCCGTGGTGGCGCGAGGAAGCGACCGAGGACATCGACGCGTACTGCGCGGCGCTCGAGCGTGCGCGGGCCGAGGGCCTACCGGTGCTGGTCGGGGTCGAGATGGACTGGCTCCCGGACCGCGTGAGTGAGATCGCGGGCGTTGTCCGCGGCCGGCCGTTTGACATCGTGCTCGGCTCCGTGCACTGGCTGCGCGAGCGTGCCGTCGACCACCCGGACTATCTGGCCTGGGACACGCTCGACGCCGAGGAGATCTGGGAGCGCTACCTGGACGAGCTCGTCGCGGCGGCGCGCTCGGGGCTGTTCGACGTGCTGGCGCATATCGACCTGCCGAAGGTGTTCGGCCACGCGCCGCCGGCATCGGCGCGCGCGCGCTGGCCCGAGGTCATCGCCCAGATCGCCCAGACGGGTGTCGCGGTCGAATGCTCGAGCGCCGGGCTGCGCAAGCCCGTCAGAGAGCTCTATCCGAACCCGGACCTGCTCGGCTTGTGCGCCGCGGCCGGCATCCCGGTGACGCTCGCGAGCGATGCGCACCGCCCCGAGGACGTCGCCGCCGACTACCCGACCGCGGTCGCGGCGCTCGGTGCGGCCGGGTACACGCAGCTGACGCGCTTCGCTGGGCGCGTCGCCACCCAGGTGCCGTTGGCGGACTGGGCATGAGGGTCGGCCTCGGCGTCGACGCGCACCGGTTCGGGCCCGGGCTGCCACTGATGCTCGGGACCGTCGAGATCCCGTATCCGGCCGGGCTTGTCGGACACAGCGACGGCGACGTCGTCGTGCACGCGGTCTGCGATGCGGTACTGGCTGCCTGCGGCGGCCCCGACATCGGGGCACTGTTCCCGCCGGGTGACCCCGCATGGGCCGGCGTCTCGGGCGCGACCCTGCTCGCACACGTGCGCACCCACGCCGCCGACGCGGGCCTGCGGGTCGTCAACGCACACGCGGTGGTCATCTGCGAGACGCCGCGGATCGGTCCGCACCGCGCGGCGATGCAGACCGGCATGAGCGCGGCGCTGGGCGCCCCGGTGAGCGTGCATGCGACCACGACCGAGACCATGGGGTTCACCGGCCGGGGCGAGGGGATCGCCTGCCAGGCGGTCGCCCTCGTTGCACCCATCGACCCGGAGGATGCGTGAGCACATCGACAGCGACCGGCGCGGGACCGCGTCTGTACAGCACGCTCTCGCGACGGGTCGAACCCCTGACGCCCGGTCCCGCCGGCGTCGTGCGGATCTACGTCTGCGGACCGACCGTGTACGGGCCGATCCATGTCGGCAACGCACGGCCGTTCGTGGTGTTCTCGGTGCTCAAGCGCTATCTGACCCGGCGCGGCTACGCGGTGCGGTTCGTCAGCAACGTAACCGACATCAACGATAAGATCTACGTCGCCGCCACCCGCGAGGGGGTGCCCTCGGCCGAGCTGGCCGAGCGCTACCTGCGCGAGTATGTCGCCGATACGGACCGCCTCGAGCTGGGTCGCCCCGACGTGGAACCGACGGTGACCGGGCACATGCCCGAGATCATCGCGCTGATCGAGCGGCTGATCGACGCCGGGCTCGCCTACCCGAGCGGCGGCGACGTGTACTTCCGCGTCGACCGGTTCCCCGGGTACGGCAAGCTGTCGGGACGCCGCCTGGACGAGCTGCTGGTCACCGAGCCGGGGGAGTCCAAGGAGCATCCCCTCGACTTCGCCCTCTGGAAGGGGCACAAGCCCAACGAGGACACGTCGTGGGACTCGCCCTGGGGGCCGGGCCGGCCGGGCTGGCATATCGAGTGCTCGGCGATGGCGCAGTCGGCGCTCGGGCCGTCGTTCGAGATCCACGGCGGCGGCATCGATCTCGTCTTCCCACACCACGAGAACGAGATCGCCCAGAGCGAGGGCGCCACCGGCGAGCCGATGGCGCAGATCTGGGCACACAACGAGATGCTCGAGCTCGGCGGCAAGATGTCCAAGAGCGAGGGCAACATGGTGCTGTTGCGCGACGCACTCGACCGCTGGGGACGCGATGCGCTGATCGCGTTCTTCCTGCGCACCCACTACCGCTCGAAGCTCCCTTTCGGCGATGCGGTCCTCGCGGACACCGGCCGTCAGGTCGAGACGATCCGCAACGCGGCCCGGGCCCTCGACCGGGCCGAGTCGGCGCCTGGGGAGGGGTTCAGCCGCGAGCTGGCCGACACCCTGGTGGCCGCGCGCGCCGACTTCTTCGACGCGCTCGACGACGACTTCCACACGCCGCGGGCGTTCGCGTCGCTGTTTGAGGTCATCCACGCGATCAACCGGGCGGTCGAGGGGGCGCGCCCGGGGATCGCCCAGCTGCAGGCCGTCCGCGCCGAACTCGTCAGCCTGCTCGACGTACTGGGACTCGCCGGCCTTGCGCAGGTGGCGCCGGCCGCCCCGGAGGAGATCGTCGCCCTTGCCGGCGAGCGCGAGGCCGCCCGCAGTGCGCGCGACTTTGCGCGCGCGGACGCGTTGCGCGAGGAGATCGAATCCCGGGGGTACGAAGTCCGCGACACACCCGAGGGGCCGCAGGTCACGCCCAGGTGACCGAGGGCGAGATCATCTACGGGCGCAATCCGGTGCGGGAGGCGCTGCGCGCCGGACGCCGGCGGATCGACCGCATCTGGGTGCTGCCGCAGCTGGCGGACGCCGACTGGCTGGCCGGCCGCCGCGTCATCCCGACTCACAAGGCCGAGTTGGGCCGGATGGCCGGCACCTCCGACCATCAGGGCGTCGTCGCCCGCGCGGAGCCGTATCCATACGCCGATGTGCGCGACATGCTCGAGGCCCCTGGGCCGATCGTCTGCCTGGACGGGGCCCAGGACCCGCGCAACTTCGGGGCGATCTGCCGGGTCGCCGATGCCGCGGGCGCCGTCGGGATCGTCACCGCGCAGCGCGGGTCGCCGGGGGTGACGCCGACGGTGTGCAAGACCTCGGCGGGCGCCGTCGAGCACCTGATGGTGGCACGCGTCGGCAACATCGCGGGCTTTCTGAGCCAAGCACGGGATGCCGGACGTCTCGTCGTCGGCGCGGATCCCGCGGCGACAACCGATTTCCGCACGCTGGACTGGACACCCGCCGTCGTGATCGTGATGGGCAGCGAAGGGGCGGGACTCCGTCCGAGGGTTGCGGCAGGATGTGCCGCAATGGTGCGGATTCCCATGCACGGCAGCGTGGCGTCGCTGAACCTCTCGGTGGCGTGTGCGCTGCTGCTGTTCGAGGCGGTTCGCGGCGAAGAATCCATGTGATTTTCCGCACGCGCCTTCCCAAACGCGCTCCGGTCACATAACATCCGGCGCGGAGGGGCAAATCGAACCCTCTACTTCAGGATCAGACTTCTCGGAGAGCGCCGTGTCTTTCGCCTTTTCCGCTGCGAGCGCGCAGGATTCATCCGTTCGGCGCATCCGCGGGGTGTATGAACCTCAGACTGAGAATGAGATCACGGACCGTGCGCTCATCGAGCGGGCACGACGCGGTGACGCGGTCGCGATGGACAAGATTGTCGCCCGTTACAAGGGATTCGTCCGACTCCGGGCGAGCTCCTACTTCCTGGCCGGCGGCGAGGGCGAGGATCTGATCCAGGAGGGGCTGATCGGGCTCTACAAGGCCGTGCGCGACTACCGCCCGGACCGTGAGGCCTCGTTCCGCTCGTTCGCCGAGCTGTGCGTGACCCGGCAGATCATCACCGCGATCAAGACCGCGGCCCGCAACAAGCACACGCCGCTGAACACCTACGTGTCCTTCAGCCACTCGCGCGCCGGCGCGTCCTCGGACCAGGAGATGTCGCTGGCCGAGATCCTCCCCGACGATCCCGCCTGGGATCCGATCAACCAGGCGATCTCCGCGGAGGAGCTGCGGTCGCTGATCGGGTGCCTGGGCGAGACGCTCTCACCGCTCGAGAGCGGCGTGCTGACCATGTATCTGGAAGGGCGCTCCTACGAGGAGATCGCCGGCCGGCTGGACTGCACGCCCAAGACGGTGGACAACGCGCTGCAGCGTGTCAAGCGCAAGGTGATCGTGCATCTGCGCTCGCGCGAGGTCGCCGACCTGCGTAGCGGTAGGCCGGCGCCCGGCGCGGGCAGTACGCTCCGGGATCGTGGAACGCTTCGACATGCCGCGCTCACGCTGGGCGCTCCCCTTCCTGGCGCTGTTTGCGCCGCACGGCGGGTTCGTCGACCTCGACGACCGCCACTGTGAGATCCGTCTCGGGGCATGGGCAGGGCGCGGATCCCGCTGGAACTCATCACGCGCGTGTCGACCATCGACTGGCCCTGGTTCGGCGGCATCGGGGTTCGGATCGGCCGCGGGGTGGTCGGCTTCGTGACCAAGCCCGGGCAGGCCGTCGTGATCGATCTGTCTGAGCCGCTCGAGGTGCGGGCGCCGCTGCGCTGGAACACGGAGCGCATCGCCGTACGTGTCGGCGACCCGCAGGCCTTCATGGTCGCGCTCGCCGACCGGCGCCGGGCCCTCACCGAGGAGTGACCCGGCGGCATCGCGCACCGTTGCACTCGCTCGACAGTGGCTCACGCCGCCCGACGCCCAACGCGCGCGATCGCTCGCGGCGGGTCGTGCGCCGCGGCGCACCGCGCCGGCTCGTTTCCGCGCGCTAGGCTGCCAGCGGCTCCAGGATGACCAGCTGATTCCCGTCAGGGTCGTAGACGTCGAGCATGCGCGCGCCGCCCATGTCCTCGATCTGGCCCATCTGCGTGCCGGCCGACCTCAGCGCGCCGGCGAGGTCGTCGAGGGCATCGGTGCGCAGGACCACGGTCGCGCCGCCCTTCTGCGGCGCCACCGCGAGCTCGCCAGACAGCGCCAGGTTGATCGCGCCCGCGTTCAGCTCGGCCCAGTCGTTGCCCTCGCGGCGCTCCAGCTCGAGACCGAGCGTCCCGGTGTAGAAGGCGACCGCCCGGTCCATGTTGCAGACCTGGTAGAAGACCGTGTCAATCCCCGCAATCAAGCCCATGTCGACTCCCCGTGACGGATCCGCCCGGAGTCTAGGCGAACGCTCGGGTGCGTGTCCGCGTGCGCTGCGACCGCGGGTCATCGCGCGTCGGCAACGGCGATCCCGCCGGTCGGGGGCGAGCGGTGCGACGGGGGCATCGGAGGCCGCCGGTAGCATCGGACAAGTGACGCTATCCGGCCAGCTCGACCTTGCTTGTCGCCGCCCGCCCCGGAGTCGGCGAGCCGCCGATGTCCGATCGGCTCTGCGCGCTGTTGGTGCGCCGCGGCCGGCCGCTCGAGGTCGGTCAGGTCGTGGCGCAGGTGCTGCGGCTGCGCGGCTGCCCGCTCACGCTGCAGCGGCGGCTGGTCGCCGAACTGGTCGACTCGGACGCGCGCCTGACGTGGCTCGGACGGGACCTCGTGGGCCTCGCACCGCCGCGCTGGGCGTCCCAGCGCGTCGCCGAGGCGACGTTCTGCATCGTCGATCTCGAGACCACCGGCGGCAGCCCGGGCATGTCGAAGATCACCGAGATCGGCGCCGTGCGCGTCGCGGGCCTCCAGATCGTCGACCGCTTCTCGGTACTGGTCGATCCCGAACGGCCGATTCCGGAGACGATCACCCGCCTGACGGGCATCACCAACCAGATGGTCGTCGGCCAGCCGGAGATCGGCGCGGCGCTGGAGAAGTTCGTGGACTTCGCCCGCGACGACGTGCTGGTCGCGCACAACGCGCCGTTCGATCTGCGCTTTTTGACCTACGAGCGCCGCCGCACCGCCGGGCGCTACTTCACCCAGCCCTGGCTCGACACGCTCACCCTGGCCAGGCGCCTGCTGGCGGGACGCGTCGGCCGCCACGACCTGGCGACGCTCTCCGACTGGGCCGATACGAGCGTGCGGCCGACCCACCGCGCGCTGCCCGATGCCGAGGCGACGGCGGAGTTGCTGATCCGCTTCCTGGGGATGCTCGCCGAGCGCGAGATCGATACCGTCGAGCGCGTCGTCGCGATCGGCGCCCCCGGCGGAACCCGCCATTCCTGGAAGCTGGCGCTCGCCGACGACCTGCCGACCGCCCCGGGCATCTATCTGATGCGCAATCGCCGCGGGGATGTCCTGTATGTCGGCAAGGCGCGCAACCTGCGCCGTCGGGTGCGGTCCTATTTCGGCCCCGGCGGCCGGCACGGGCGGTTGATCGGGCGGGCGCTCGAGCAGCTGGAGCGCATCGACTACGAGTGCTGCGCCTCGGAGCTGGACGCGCTGCTGGCCGAGCACCGGGTCCTGCGCGATCTGCAACCGCCGTGCAACCGGCGCGGGCTGCCGGGCGCGACCTGGCGCATCGTGCTGACCGGCGAAGACGTCCCGCGCCTGCGCGTGCTGCGCGGATGCCCGGTCGCCCATGACGGGACGCTGCTGTGCATCACGACCGAGCGACGCGCCCGCATGGTGCGCGACGTGCTGCTGGCGCTCTATCCGCTGGGCTCCTCACACCCGCTGCCGCATCCGGACTTCGCCGACGCCGAGCCGCTGCCCGGGATGCCCGGCGACGACGACCGGATCCGGGCGGGCGAGCTGCGTGCGCTGGCCGGCCCGCGGCCGGCCGCGCCGCTCGGGCGGCTGGCGGCACGCTACGCGCGAGCGATCGCCGAGGCACGGCTCGGGATCGACGATGTCGGGCTGCAGCAATTCGAGGCCGTGCTGCGCGAGCTGCGCGTCGCCTGGCGGGCGCACGCCGTGCGGCAGCGTCTGGCGCTGTTCGTCGAGCCCGCGGCGACGCCGGCGCAGGCCGTCGTGTTCGGAATCGCCTTCGGCGAGGTCGTCGGACGCGCCGAGGTCGACCTGGACACCTGGCCGGTCTCGGTCGACCGGATCCTGCGGGCCCTGGCGGTCGCGCGGGCCGCCCCGGCCAGTTCGCCGCTCGACCCCGAGGCGCTGATCATCGACGCGCGGCTGCGCGAGCGCGGCCGGTCCGCCACGCTCGAGCTGGGTCCCGAGATCGACATCGACCGTGCGCTCATCGGCGCGGCGCCCCTGATCGAACGGGCCTGCGCGCACCGGCGCGGCGCGGCGGCGCAGGCCGAGCTCACGCTGCTCGACGCCTGAGCGAGGTTCCGGGGTCCCGGACGGCCCCGGCGTGCCAGACTTCCCGGTCGATGAGCAGACCGGCATCGACATGCGATCCCGCGGTGGCGACGCTCATCGAGTGGTTCGCGGCCCACGGCACCGATTTCCCATGGCGGTGCACGCGGGATCGGTATGCCGTCCTGGTCGCCGAGGTTCAGCTGCAGTCGACCCAGGCCGCTCGGGTCGTGCCGTACTTCGAGGCGTGGATGGCGCGCTGGCCCACGGCCTGCGCGCTCGCAGGGGCGCCGCTCGCCGATGTGCTCGCGGCCTGGCAGGGGCTGGGATACCCCCGGCGGGCCCGGAACCTGCATCGGGCTGCGCGCCAGATCTGCGCGTCCGGGTGGCCGGCCGACGACCGGCTTAGCGAGCTGCCTGGGGTGGGCCCGTACACGGCGGCGGCGATCCGCTGCTTCGCCGACGGTGCCGCCGTTCTGCCGCGCGATACAAATGTCGCCCGGGTGCTCGCCCGGCGGTTTCCGGCGGGCTGGCCGGGGACGCCGGAGGGCGCGGGCTGGGCGGTGGGACAGGCGTTGATGGATCTCGGTCGCGAGTGGTGCACCGCACGGGCGCCGCGGTGTGCGTCCGGGTGCCCGCTGCGCGAACGGGTGTCCGGCCGCCGATGCCGGCAACGTGCGGGAGGTGACTCCGCCCCGCCGCCGCCAATCGCCGTATGCCGGGTCGCTGCGCCAGCGCCGGGGGCGCTCCTCCGCGAGCTCACCGCGGCTGGGTCGGTGGAAATCGACCGCGACGCCGAAGCGGCGGCGACGCTCGTCGCCGACGGGCTGGCACGCGTGGCCGGGGCGGCGCTCGTGCTTCCGGAGGACTCGTGACCGGGGAGGCGCACGACGGCCAGGTCGTCGTCGCCGCGTTGATCGAGCGCGGCGGGCGGCTGCTGATCAGCCAGCGTCGGCCGGAGGCCGGCCACGGGGGGCGCTGGGAATTCCCGGCGGGAAACGGGAAGCGGGCGAGCAGGACGACCAAGCGCTACACCGGGAACTGCGCGAGGAACTCGGGATCGACCTCGTGATCGGTCCGCACGCCTGGACCGAGCGCTCGGGGCCGCTCGAGTTACGGTTCTACTGGTGCCGGTGGGCCGATGCCCTGCGCCCGCGCCCGCTCGAGGTCGCCCAGTTTCGCTGGGTCCCCGTCGAGGCGCTGCATGCGCTACGCGTTTCCGCCCGCCGATAGCCAACTTGTGCAGGCACTTATCGACGGTCGCCTCGCACGTTGAGTGGCAACAGGAAGGTCGGGCTACGTTTCCGCTCGACCTTCCTGTTGCCCGCCGAGTGTGGGCCAATCGCTAGTGGGTGAGCTTTAGCGGGCAAGCGTCGGGGAGGGCTCCGCTGGCCCCGGTAGTGCTGTTCGGCGCGCTCGAAGCGATCTGGCGCCTGCCGGAACAGCATGAGTGAAAGACATCCTGTTTGAAGCGCGGTGGGGCCTGATGTGTGTGTGTGACACCAGGGAAAACGTCTGGGCCATTGTCGCTCTGCTTTCGCGAGCCCGCCCGTGGATTCTCTCTTCGACCGCTAAAATGCGAGCAATTGGCGGGTAATTTTGCGGCTATCTCGTAGGTGTTCGTGTTGCGTTGACTGCCTGATCCCCTCGCACGTCGAGGGCATGACGTCCCCTCGCGGGGGGTACAATCGGTGTTCGATCCGGGAGGGACCCATGGCGAAGGCCAAGCGTGAGCGGCGCACAGCTTCAGGACAATGGCAGCAGATCAGGCGCTCGAGGCGCTGGATCGCATCGAACAGATGGAGCGCCAGGAGCAGGCGGCGTCGCCGGGCACCGAGGCGGTACCGGTCGTCCCGGATACCGATCCCGACGCGGAGGACCACTAGCCGCGAGGCGCGCCCGGGCTAGTCGGGGACGGGCGTGGCGCTGGAAGGGCTCGCCGGTCACGATGAAGTTGACCCGGCCGCCCAGTCCCCGCCGTTGTTGGCCACCCGCTCGAGGTGCCGCCCGACCAGCACGGCGGAGGCGTTCCAGGCGCTGTTGCTGGTCTCGCGTCGGCCGCGGCGACCACGTCGAGCAGGTCGTAGAGCATCTCGCGCACGGCCTTGGCCTGATGGGACGCGCGCTGGCCGAGCGCGACGTCTCCGCGGGCGATGGCCTGGACGGCGAGCGCCAGGTGTCGACGGCCTGCGCGCTCATCCGCGAGAGGGTTGCCTGGATCTCGGGGTCCTCGTCGCCCGGACGGACCGAGCGCGTCAGCTCGGCGATCGCGACCGCGAGATCGCCGACCGCTCGAGGGCGACGACGGCGATGAGGCCGACGTGCAGCAGGCGCAGGTCGCCGCGACGGGCGCCTGCAGGAGCTGGATCCGGTAGATCGCGTGATCGAGTTCGACGAGGTTCGTCGATGCGCTCATCGTCGGCGATGATCTGCTCCGCCGCCGCGCGTCGGAGCTCTCCCATGCCGCGGTCGCGCGCTCGATCTGGTTGAGCGCCAGGCTCGCCATCTCCATGATCCGCAGGCGCAGATCCTGCACATCGCTCTGAAAGTGGACGCGCGACGGGGCGATACGAACCAAGCGTAGGGGGTCCCGGGAACGACTGCGTTACAGATCAGCGTCCAATTAGCCATCGTGCGTGGCGGGTGGGACAGATCGCGACGCAGTCTGCCCGCCGCCAGCGTGGACCATCGATACAGAACGAACCTGTGCGATCCGCTGCAGCATCGCTGGGGCGCGTCTGCGCGTTCGTCGTCGGCGTCACCTCATCGGCCTGGGCCTCGACCGAGCGGTCGCGCTGCCGGGCCAGTATGTGCTGGGCCTTCTGGGCCGGGGGACGCTCGGGCTGGCGCTCAGGTCCGCCACGCGCACCGAGCGCGTCCAGACGCTGGTCGTGATCGTGTGGCCACCTGCTTCGAGGTCATCGGCTCGGTCATCTGGGGCGCGTACCTCTACCGCCATCACAACCTCCCCATGTTCGTCCCGCCCGGGCACGGGCTGGTGTACCGTTCGGGCTGCGCCTGAGCCAGACGGCCTGGGTGCGCACCCACGCGCGCCTGTGGGTCGGCATCGCGGCGACCGGGCTGGCCGCCTGGGCCGTGCTCGGGTTGACGGTGCTGCCGCGCGCCGACGTCGGCGTGTGATCGGGTGCATCGTGCTGCTGGCGTTCCGTTGCGCGGGCGCAATGCGACCGTCTACGCGAGCGTCTTCGCCTTCGTCGCGTTCCTCGAGATCTACGGGGTCTCGATGGGCACCGGGCCTGGCAGGCGCACATTCCCGGAACGCCGTCCGACCGGCAACCCGCCGTCGGGCATCGCGGCCGGATACGTGTTCTTCGACATCGCCGCGATCGCGGTGTCGCCCTGGATACTCGGCCGGTGGGAGCGCTGGCGTGGGCGCCCACACGGTGGCGCCCGCGACGGCGGTCGAGCGCGGCGCCGGCGAACGGGTCACCGAGGGCCTGCCGGCGGGCGTGACACCCGTCGCGGAGACCTCGCTCTGGGCGCCGAGGACCACGAAGTGGTCCTGGCAGGCCGCGTCGTGATCGGCGTGACTGACGCCGGCCAGGGTGACCTCGGCCGGCCACTGCGGCGCGGTGTGGCCGTGCTCGCGGCCGGTGCGGTGATCACGGCCTGCCAACGAGAAACGGTGCACCGCCAGCCGATGTCCTGAAAATCGAGCATCAGGTCGTGCAGCAGGTCGGGTGGCCCGATCAGGCGGTAGTTGGTGGGCGTGGGCTGCGCGCGCATCGCTGTAGAGTGTGCACCTTGGTGAGCCCCCGCGTCGCATTCTCCGGCGAGATCTCGCTGCTGTGGCAGGACGTCGACCCCTACCACGGCGACGTGATCCTGCTGAACATCATCCCTGACGAACTTCTGCGCATGGACACCTTCGAACTGCGCGGGCCGCTGGCCAAGCGCTTCAAGGACGGCGTCCTCGAGGAGGGGATGCGCATCCGGATCCTCTGCGAGACGGACACGATCGAGGTCGTCAACCAGGAGACGGGGAAAACCTCCGACGAGGAGCGGCCAATCGTGGTGGACATCGTCGTGTTGGGCTGGTGAGGCGATCGTGCGTCGCGCGGGGCGCCGCATATACTCGGCGGGGCGGACCTCGATGGGGCGTAGCCAAGTGGTAAGGCAGCGGGTTTTGGTCCCGCGACCGGGGGTTCGAATCCTCCCGCCCCAACGAGAATCTCAGAAACTTCCAGGGGGGTGGTTCACGTGATCCTCGGCGCGGTTGTGCTCGCCGCGGGCCAGGGGACCCGCATGAAGTCGGCGCGTCCCAAGGTCCTTCACCCCATCGCGGGTCGTCCCATGATCGGTTGGGTCCTGGGATCCCTGGCGGGGATCGAGGTGGCCCACACCGTGGTCGTCGTCGGCCATGGGGCCGAGGCGGTCGCCGCCGCCCTGCCCGAGCACGTCACGACGTGCGTCCAGGACGAGCAGCACGGTACCGGTCACGCGACGGGCGTCGGGCTGGCCGCGCTGCCGGACGTCTGCGACACCGTGCTGGTGGTGTGTGGCGACACGCCGCTGCTTGGGCCCGCGCTGTTCGTGGACCTGGTGGCCCAGCACGTCCAGGCGGCGCCGCTGCGACGATGGTCACGACGGTGCTGCCGGACGCAGGCGCCTACGGCGCGTGGTCCGCGATGACGCCGGCGCGGTCGTGCGGGTCGTCGAGGCGCGCGATGCCTCCGCTGCTGACGCGGAGATCCGCGAGATCAACGCCGGGATCTTCATGTTCGACCGCGCGGCGCTGACGGCGGCACTGGGCCGGGTCGGCTCGAGCAACGCTCAGGGCGAGATCTACCTGCCCGACGTGCTGCCCCGCTGGGCGGCGCCGTGCAGGCGCTGGTCACCGACGACGCCGACGTCGTGCTGGGAGTCAACACCGCGTGGACCTGGCGGCCTGTGAGGCCGTCCTCCAGACGCGCCTGCGCCAGGCGCTGATGCTGGATGGGGTGAGCATCCCGGATCGGCGAGCGTGTACGTCGATGCCGAAGTCCGCGTCGGCCGCGATACGGCGCCGTTGCCGGGGGTGCACCTGCACGGGGCGACCACGATCGGTGCGGAATGCGTCATCGGGCCGAACTGCGAGATCGAGGACGCAGCCGTCGACGACGGGGCGCGGGTCATCAACGCCGTCGTCCGCGAGAGCCACATCGGGCCAAACGCGAGCGTCGGCCCGTTCGCCTACGTGCGGCCCGAAACGCACCTGTCGGCCCAGGCCAAGATCGGCACCTTCGTGGAGACCAAGAACGCGGTGATCGGCCCGCGGGCCAAGGTCCCGCACCTGTCGAACATCGGCGACGCCGAAATCGGTGAGGACATTAACATCGGCGCCGGCAACATCACCGCCAACTACGACGGTTTCCGCAATCTCCGCACGACCGTGGGTGCGCGCGTCAAGACCGGCTCGGACTGCGCGCTTGTGGCGCCGGTGACCATCGGCGACGATGCCATGGACGGGGGCGGGTTCGATCATCACCGACGAGGTTCCCGCGGGCGCCCTCGGAATCGCGCGAGCCCGCCAGCGGGTGATCGAAGACTTTACGAGGCGGGCTGCCGCGAAGGCGCGCGCGGCACCCGAGAACGCCGGAGGGCATCAGGTATGACCAGGACGAGCATCGACCGCGATGACTCCAAGCGAATGATGGTCTTCACCGGACGGCGAACCCCGAGCTCGCTGACGGATCGCCGACGACCTCGGCATCGAGCTCGGAAACGTCAAGCCGAGAGTTCGCCAACGGCGAGATCTACGTGCGCTACCTGGAGAGCGTCCGCGGCGCCGACGTCTTCCTCGATCCAGTCCGACGTGCCGCCGGTCAACGCGGCGCTCATGGAGCTGCTGATCATGGTCGATGCGGCCAGCCGGCATCCGCCCGCCGCATCACCGCGGTCATCCCCCACTACGGCTACGCGCGTCAGGACAAGAAGTCGGCCGCGCGCGAGCCGATCACCGCGAAGCTCGTCGCCGACCTGCTCACCGCGGCCGGCGTCGACCGGGTCATCACGATGGACCTGCACCAGGGCCAGATGCAGGGCTTTTTCCGGATCCCGGTCAACCACCTGACCGCGATGCCGATCCTTGTCGAGCACTTCGAGGACCCGGCGCGCCGACGATCTCGACAACCCGGTGGTCGTCTCGCCCGACGCCGGCCGCGCGAAGCTCGCCAACCATCTCGCCGACATGCTCGGCGCGACCTGGCGATCATGACCAAGCAGCGCCCCGAGCACAACGCCGCCGAGGTCACGCTGTCATCGGCGATGTCGAAGGCCGGACGCCATCCTGATCGACGACATGATCGACACCGCCGGCACGCTGGTCGCCGGCGCTGACACGATCCGGGCCGCGGGCGCCCGGCGGGTCTACGCGGCGGCCGTCCACGGGCTCTTCTCGCCGCCGGCGCTTGCGCGCCTGGCCGCCTCGTCGATCGAGGAGATCGTCGTGACCGACACGGTGCCGCTCGCGCCCGACGCGCCACAGGACCTGATCAAGGTGGTCTCGGTTGCGCGTATCCTGGCCGACTCGGTGCACAACGTGTTCTGCGACGAGTCGGTCAGCGAGATCTTCGCCGGAGAGAACCAGCTGTTCTGAACGCGCGCTCGCCCGGCGTCGTGCGCCGACGTCGCGGTGCGGCATCACGCCGCACAGCTACTATCCCGAGTCACCGTGATCCGGGTCTCCCTCCACACTCCGCGCGCATCGAGCTCTGGCGGTCGCAGGTGAATGCCCCGCAGGCCCAGGGTCCAGACAGCGGGGCCGTCGTCGCGAGGATCGGTTGGTGCCTTGTCGGCGTGATGCTCCTGTGGTGGGCGTTCCTGCTGTTGTCCTCGGCCGACCAGTTCTCCTGGCTGGCGCTCGCCGCGCTCGCGGCGACCTGCAGCGGGCTGATCGTGGTCGCCGCCTCGTGGATGAGCCGGACGGGATTTCCCGGCCGCATCGTCGGCTGGATGGCGGTCGTCGCCTTCCTGGGGGGCTTCGGCTGCTGGGCGTGGATCCAGCTGCGGATCGGGCCGGGCTACGGCACCGACGAAGTCGCCTTCGACCAGTACGCGGCGCAGCTGTTCGCGCATTTCCATAACCCGTACCAGCACTCCATGGCGCCGTCGCTGTCGATGTTCCACGTCTCCCAGTACGTCACCACCTTCCGTCTCGACGGCACGCCGCTGACGACCCTCAGCTATCCCGCGCTCAGCTTCCTGATCTACGTCCCGTTTGTCCTGTTGGGATGGACGACGCAGCTGGCGAACGCCGTCAACGTCGGGGCATGGGCGATCGCGGTCGTGCTCGCCTTCGTGTTGCTGCCGCGATCGGCCAAGCCGATGGCGATCATCTTCGGTTCAACGTTCATCTTCACGTCGTTCGCCGTCGGCGGGGTGAGTGATGCGCTGTACATCCCGTTCTTGATCGTCGCCGTCTACCAGTGGGACCGGTTCCCGCAGTTGTCCGGCTGGCGGGGCTGGGTCTCGCCGGTGGCGCTCGGGCTGGCCATGTGCGTCAAGCAGACGCCCTGGCTGGTGCTGATGTTCCTCGCGCTCGGGCTGTTCCTCGACGCGGAGTCTCGGGGCGAACGCCGGCTCGGGATCCGGATCGCTGCGACGTACGCCGTCCGGGCGGTGCTCGCGTTCCTTGTCGTCAACCTGGCGTTCATCCTCGCCGATCCGGTGGCGTGGGCACGCGGTGCCCTGTCGCCGGTCCTGTCCAATCTGATTCCCGAGGGCCAGGGGTGGGTCGTGCTCTCGACGTTCATGGGCATCGGCGGCGGAACGCTGGTGGCCTATACGGCCTTGCTCGTGAGCGCGATGGTCTGTGCCGTCGTCCTGTTCGTCGTCGGCTACCCGCGCACGAAGCTGCTGGTCGTGCTGATGCCGGCGTTCGTGCTGATCTTCTCGTCGCGTTCATTCGCCAGCTACCTCGTGATGCTCGCGCTGCCGGCGGTCGTCGCCACGTGCTCGGTGCAGGTCCCGTGGAGCGACGCCCCAGGCGCGCGCGCGGCGCTGTGGGGATCGCTTCGCCGACGCGTGGCCGTTCTGGGGTCGCTCGCGCTCGTCGGGGTGTCGCTGCTGGTTGCGGTCTTGTGGCCTCCGCCATTGCGGCTGTCGATCACCGCCGTCTTCGGTTCGGGTGGTCAATTCGCGATCAACCGCGTCGCGATCCGCGCCAGCAACGGCAGCGGGCAGACCGTGCACCCGGTGTTCGCGGCCAAGGCGGGCGGCGAGATCACGGCACCGTGGCTCGTCATCAGCGGTCCGGCGGAGCTCGGGCCGGGCCAGGCCGCGCAGTACCTGATCCAGGCGCCGAACTACTATGCCCAGCAACCGGGGCTCGGGGGGTTCCGGATGGTCGCGCTCACAACCTCGCCGGCCGCGATGAGCATCTCCTCGCCGTATGCGCCGACGGTGTCGAAGGTCACGATCGACCCGGTGTTCGTCAACACGCCCGTGCCCCCCGGTCGGCCCATCACCTTTACCGTCCGCGTCGTCGATCACTTGGGGCGCCCGGTGCTGCGCGCCGGGACGCCCGTGTTCCTGCAGCAGACCTCGTATGCGCTGGCCGGTCAGGGCCCGCGCCCGGTCGCGCACGTGATTGGTGCGGGCGCCGCCGGCCGCGTCATGCGGTTGACCGACTCCGAGGGTGTCGCCCGATTCGTCGTGGTCGGCACCATGAGCTCGCTGCAGCCGATCTACTTCCGGGCGTTCCTGCTGAGCGATTCACTGCACGTCCCGTACGGGCCGTCGGAGACTGTCAGCGTCGTGTTCGCCGGCGCTCCGCGGCCGTCGTAACCGCGCGTTGCCGAGGATCTCGTGACGGTGCATCCGACGGCCGTGCCGGACGCGGCCGCCGATCGGCGCCGAGCCGCCGGCTCGCCCGGCGGCCCTCGCGATATCGCACCGCGTCCACTATGATCCGCGGTCGCCCCAGGCCCGGACAACGACGAGGATGCCCACCCGCATGGCCCGACACAGCGTAGAAGCCCAGCCCCGCAGCGAATTCGGCAACGGACCCTCGCGGCGTCTTCGCAGGGAGGGTCTGGTCCCGGGCGTGCTGTACGACAAGCCCGGCGAATCCCTGCCGATCGTCCTCGACGGGCACGACCTGCACCGGGTCCTGTTCGCGGCCGACGGGCGCTCGAGCGTCATCGACCTGTCGATCGCCGGGGGCCCGGCGCAGTCGACGGTGCTCACCGACTGGCAGCTCGACCCGGTCCGCAGCGAGATCATCCATGTCGATTTCCGTGCGGCGTCTGACGAGGAGATCGCCACCGGGATCGTCGAACGCGCGCCGGAGCACCAGGAGATCATCACCGCGGAGACCCGCATCAAGCAGTACGACGACTTCCCGGAGGACGGGGCCGCCGCCGGCGAGACCGACGACGACGGTGCGGAGGCCGAATCCGAGGAGTAGCCCGCGGGCCGCGGCCGCACGCGGCCGGGTCACGGCGGCCGGTTGGCCAGAGTGCGCAACGCGGGCTTGCGTGGATGACGACAGCGATGGATTCCTCCGCATCTGAGCCGGCAATCGGCCTGGTCGTCGGGCTCGGCAACCCGGGCCCCCGCCACGCGGGCAACCGCCACAACGTGGGCGTGATGGTGCTCCACGAACTCGGCCGCCGCCTGGACGCCGGGCGCCCCGCCAACCGCTTCGCCGGCGTGTACCGCGAGGCCCGCGGGCCGGCGGGCCCGCTCGGGCTGCTGGCGCCGCAGACCTATATGAACGACTCCGGGCGCTCGGTGGGACCCGCTGCGGGCAGCCTGCGCCTGACGCCCGGGCAGGTGCTGGTGATCCACGACGAGATCGACCTGTCGTTCGGCGACGTGCGCGGCAAGCGCGGTGGCGGGACCGGCGGCCACAACGGGCTGCGCGCGGTCGAGCAGGGGCTGGGCTCACGGGAATTCCTGCGCGTCCGGGTCGGTGTCGGCCGCCAGCCACCGGAGTTCCGCGGCGACGAGGCCGCCTGGGTGCTGGCCAACTTCTCGGAGCCGCGCGACCAGGTCCAGGCGCTGATCGAGCGCGCGGTGCTGCTTGTCGAGACCGCGCTGCGCGAGGGGTTCGACGCCGCCATCGCGGTCCATCACGCCCGCCCACCCGGCACCCGCGCCCGGGCCCGCGCCGAACGGCGCGCCGAGCCGCCGGCCGCTGTGGAGCCTGCTGGCGAGCCCGACGGCGCCCCCGATGACCAGTAGCCGCCAGGCGTCCGGCCGCCTGGATGCGCTGCTGATGGACGTGCCCTCGCTCGCCGGGGCGGCGGCGCAGATCTCGGCCGACCGCACGGCCGGGCGGCTGGCAGTCGCCCGGCCGGCATGGAGTTTCGTGTTGGCCGCGCTGCTTCGCACGACCGAGCGCGCCCTGATCGCCGTCTGCCCGGAAGACGACGAGGCCCGGGACCTGGCGCTCGAGCTCGAGGCCATTCTCGGCCGTGCCGCGGTCGCCCTGTATCCGTCGCGCGGCGTGCCGCTGGCGGGGCCCGTCGGCGCGGCGCCGCACCTGGTCGGTCAGCGGGCCAGGGCACTCGCCTCGGCCGAGCGCCCGGCCACGATCGTGGTCGCCGGGGCACCGGCGCTGGCCGAGCTCATCGCGCCGCGAGCGGTCTGGGCCGAGCCGATGCGCATCGACGCAGGCGCGACGTCACCCATCGAGGACGTCCTCGACCGCCTGGCGGCGCTCGGCTACGAGCGCGCGGCCCAGGTCGAGGAGCGCGGCGAGGTCGCGGTGCGCGGCGGGCTGATCGACGTGTACCCGTCCACGGCCGACCTGCCGGTCCGGATCGAGTTCTTCGGGGACGAGATCGAGAGCGTGCGTGCGTTCTCCCCGTTCACCCAGCGCACGATCCGCCCGCTGGAGCGCGCGCTCGTCTGGCCGTCGACCGAACCCGATCCCTCCAAGGCCCGGAGCGGGCCATTGGACGATCCGCGGCTGGCCGCGGCGGTGCTGGTGCGCCTCGCGCCAACCGAGCACGGGGCCGCGCTGCGCGCCGCCCATGAGCGCTTCGCCGACGAGGCCGCCGCTGGGGCGCTCAGTGACGAAGCCGCGATCACGGCCGTGCTCGAGCGGCGCGCCGCGCTCGACCTGGCACCGCCGACCGCCGGGGAGGCGATCTTCGATGCCGTGCAGGCGCGCTTTGCCACGCGCGGTCAGGCCGAGGCCGAGGGCGAGTTGGCGCGGCTCGCGCGCAACGGGCACCGCGTGCTGGTCACGTTCGCCCGGCGTGGCGACATGGAGCGCAGCGCGCTGCGGCTGGAGCGGTTGACGCCGACGATTCTGGCGCCAGGGCAGGTGCCCGAGCCGGGCAGCGTCGGCTTTGCCGCGCTCCCGATCCGGGAGGGCATGCTCTCGCATGCGCTCGGGCTGGCGATCATCCCCGAGACCGCGATCCTGCGCCGCCGCCGCCCCGCGCCCGAGCGGGGCCCGGTCGTGGGCCGCCGCCTGGCGAGCTTCATGGACCTGCGCGTCGGCGACTACGTAGTGCACGAGGACCACGGCATCGGTCGCCTGACCGGGTTCGAGACGCGCACCGTGGCAAACGTGACGCGGGATTATCTGGCGCTCGCCTTCGCCGGCAGCGACCGCGTGTTCGTCCCGCACGACCAGCTCGAGAAGGTCACCCGGTACGTCGGCGCCGATGGCTCCGAACCGACGCTGTCGAGGTTGGGCGGCAAGGCGTGGGACAAGCTCAAGGCGCGCGCCCGCGCCGCGGTGCGCGAGATGGCCGGGGAGCTCATTCAGCTCTACGAGGCGCGCCAGCGCGTCGAGGGTTTCGCCTTCCCGGCCAACGACGAATGGATCGCGGAACTCGAACGGCGCTTCCCGTACCGGGAGACCCCGGATCAGCAGCGGGCGATCGACGCCGTCTACGACGACATGGAGCGTCCGCGTCCGATGGACCGGCTGATCTGCGGCGACGTCGGGTTCGGCAAGACCGAGATCGCGATGCGCGCCGCGTTCAAGGCAGCGGTCGCGGGCAAGCAGGTGCTCGTGCTCGTGCCGACGACGATTCTGGCCCAGCAGCACGCCCAGACGTTCCGCGAACGCTTCGGCGACCTGCCGGTGAGCATCGACATGGTCAACCGGTTTCGGAGTCCGGCCGAGACTCGCGAGGTGCTCGGGCGCTTCCGCGACGGCAGGCTCGACATCCTGGTCGGCACGCACCGGCTGCTGTCGATGGACGTGCAGCCTGCGGACCTCGGGCTGGTGATCGTGGACGAGGAACAGCGCTTCGGCGTTGCCCAGAAGGAGGCGCTACGCCAGTTGAGGGTCAGGGTCGACGTGCTGGCGATGAGCGCGACGCCGATCCCGCGCACCCTGCAGATCTCGCTGTCCGGACTCCGGGAGATCAGCGTGATCGAGACGCCGCCGTCCGGTCGGCGACCGATCGCCACGCACGTCGGCGAGTTCCAGGAGGAGCAGGTCCAGGAGGCGCTGCGCCGCGAACACGAGCGCGGGGGCCAGAGCTTCTTCCTGCACAACCGCGTCGAGACCATCGACCATGCCGCCGAGCGGGTCCGGGCGCTGGTGCCGGAGCTGTCGGTGCTGGTCGCCCACGGCCAAATGCCCGAACACCAGCTCGAGAACGTGATGATCGCGTTCATCCGCGGCGAGGGCGACGTGCTGGTCGCGACCAGCATCATCGAGTCCGGGCTGGACATCCCTCAGGCGAACACCCTCGTGGTCGAGCGGGCGGACCAGCTGGGCCTGTCGCAGCTCTACCAGATCCGCGGGCGCGTCGGCCGGAGCACGGTGACCGCACAGGCATACCTGTGCTACCCGGACGAGGCGGCGCTCGGCCGCGACGCGGCCGCGCGCCTGCGTGCGCTGGCCGACTACACCGAGCTCGGCAGCGGGCTGCGCATCGCCATGCGCGATCTCGAGATCCGCGGCGCCGGCAACCTGCTCGGTGACGAGCAGACCGGGCACGTCGCGGCGATCGGCTTCGAGCTGTACGTCGAGATGCTCCAGGAGGCCGTCGCGCTGGGCCAGGGCTCGCCGATTCCCGAGCGCGATGTGCGGATCGAGATCCCGATCTCCGCCTATATCCCGGCCGACTACGTGCCGTTCGAGGCGGCCAAGATCGAGTTGCACCGCCGGATCTGATTGGCCCAAAGCCTCGAGGACGTGGCGGCGCTCGGCGAGGAGATCGCCGATCGCTTCGGCCCGCTGCCGCCGGGCGTCGAGGCGCTCCTGGCGGTCCAGCGACTGCGGGTGCGCCTGCGCGCGCTCAGCGCCGGCCAGGTGATGGTGCGGGGCGGGCGCGTTGCGGTGGGGCCGGTCAGCCTCACCAGCCAGCAGCTGCGCGGTCTGCGCGTCGACCACACACGGGCCATGTACGACTCGCGCGAGAACAGCGTGTCCGTGCCCGCCCCATCAGCGCCGATCGAGCGTGTCGCGGCCGCAGAGGAACTGCTGGCGGCCCTTGCCGGAGCCCTCGCACCGGTCTGATCAGGCGGCGGTCCGCGCGGAACCTTGGGGCTGGATCTGTACGCGGGGGGCCATGCTACGATTCCGCCCGTCTTGGGACCGCTATCTCGTTTGCGCGCCACCCGCCGTCGCACCGCGACGTTCGGTCTCGTCGCCCTTTTGGTGTTCGGTGTGGCCATGTTGTCGGCCTGCGGCGGGAGCAGCACCAGCACCCTGCCGACCGGCATCGTCGCCCAGGTCGGTGACACCCAGATCACCCAGGCCCAGCTCGACACCTACATGTCCCAGCTGGCCGCGAGCGCGACGTCCCAGGGCCAGGCCTTCCCGACGCCCGGGACCGCCAGCTACCGGTCCGCTCAGCAACAGGCGCTCCAGCAGCTGATCCAGCTGCAGATCGTCGGCTTCGAGGCCGGCAAGTGCGGCAAGCCCTGCGCCGTCTCGAACGCCGAGATCTCCGCCCAGCTCAACACGCTGGCCAAGCAGCGCTTCGGCGGGTCGCAGGTCAAGCTCGCCGCCTACCTGCGCAGCCTTGACTTCACGCTCGACCAAGCCCGTGACCAGGTCAAGGCCGGGCTCCAGCAGCAGAAGCTGCAGACATATGTCGAGCGCGGCGTGACGTTTACGCCAGCCGACGCCAAGGCCTACTACGCGTCCCACACATCCCAGTTCAACGTGCCCGAGACGCGCACGGTGTCGCACATCCTGGTCGCCAACGAGGCGCTGGCCAAGAAGCTCCGCGCCGAGGCCACCCCGGCGAACTTCGCGGCGCTGGCGCGCCAGTACAGCACCGACACCGGCAGCAAGGCGCAGGGTGGCGCGCTCGGCCCCATCCAGGCCGCGCAGGTCGTGGCGCCGTTCGCCAAGGCCGCCTTCGGGCTCAAGGCCGGGCAGATCTCGCAACCGGTGCACTCACAGTACGGCTGGCACATCATCTACGTCACCAAGGTGACGCCGCCGCACCACACCTCCGAGGCGGCCGCCGTGAAGGGGATCATCTCCGGCCAGCTGGCCTCCAAGCGCTCGACGGCCTATCAGCAGTGGGTCGCCACGACGCTGGCCTACTGGAAGGCGCAGACCAAGTACGCCTCGTCGAGCCTGGCGCCCTCGACGTCGCCGAGCGGAGCCACCCCCGCCGGGTGATGTGGGTCGTCGGCCTCGGTCCGGGTGACCGTGCGTCCGGGCCGGCCGATGCGCTCGCGCTCCTGGCGTCCGCTCGGCGCGTGGTGCTCGGACCTGTCGCACCCGAGGTGGCAGAGCTGCTCGGGCATCTCGCCTGCGAGCCGCTCGGGTCCGCGGAGGGGCTCCGCCTCCCGCAGACGCGGTGATCGCGGCGGTCGACCCCGAGGCGTACGCGATCGCGCAGCGCTACCCCGACGCCCAGACGAGCCCGCCCCGCGAGCTCCTGCGGGAGCGGGCGATCGGCGCCCAGGTCGCGCGTCTGGTGCGCGTGGGTGGGCGCCTACGCCGCGAGTGTCCGTGGGACCGCGAGCAGACGATTCCGTCGATCGTGCCATACACCATCGAGGAGGCTTTCGAGGTCGCCGATGCGGTCGCCTCCGGCGACCCGCTCAAGCAGCTCGATGAGGTCGGCGACCTGCTGTTCCAGTCGGTGTTCTTGGCGCAGCTGCTCGAAGAGGATG
Source organism: uncultured Thermoleophilia bacterium (assembly GCA_963784985.1). GTDB lineage: Bacteria > Actinomycetota > Thermoleophilia > Miltoncostaeales > Miltoncostaeaceae > CAITWD01. The sequence goes on along the minus strand of CAWATR010000030.1, from coordinate 1,683 downwards.
CCCAGGGGGACCTCGGCACGATCGCGACAGGGCAGGCCGACAAGCTGATCAACCGGCACCCGCACGTCTACGGCGACGGCCACGCCGACGACGCCGAGCACGTCCTGGACCTGTGGGAGGCCAGCAAGCGCGTCGAGCGCGCCGACCAGGGGATCTTCCACGACCTGCCGCCGGGGCTGCCGGCCTTGGCCTTCGCGACCAAGGCGCAGAAGCGCGCGGCGGCGGTCGGGTTCGCGTACGCGGACACGGCCAGCGCGGTCGCGGTGCTGATCGAGGAAGTCACCGAGCTGGCTGCCGCGCCGAGCCCGGACGAGCTCGGGGATGTCCTGTTCGCCGCGGTCGCGGTCGCGCGCCAGCTGTCGACCGATCCGGAGGTCGCCCTGCGGGCGACCGCCCAGCGGTTCCGTCGGCGTGTCGAGCGGGCTGCCGCGGCCGCGCGGGCGGCCGGCGAGCGGTTCGAGGACCTCGATCCCGGGGCGCAGCTGCGCTGGTACGACCCGGGTCGCCCGCACGTAGCGCACGGCGTTCGCTGTGTGGGCACAAGGTTTGTCGGCGATCCGCCGATAGATCGTCCGTGGAGCACATGCCGTCGAGACCCCCGGCCGCCGCGCCCGACGCGGATGATCCCGCCCTCCTGGCACGCCTGCAGGCCGAACTCGCCGACACGCGCACGACGCTGGCACGCGCCGTGGCCGCGGGCGAGCGCGCCGGGGTCACCACGGACCTGGTGAGCGTCGCCGCTGACGAGCTACGGGCGCCGGCTACCGCGGTCACCGGGTACCTGCAGCTGATGGTCGACGGCGAGATCGGACCGCTCGCCCCCGACCAGCAGCACATGCTCGAATGCGCGCTGTTCCACACGCGCCGGATGCTGGAACTGGTCGACGATCTGGTCATGGTCACCGCGTTGCCGACCGGCCATCGCAGCATCGCCGAGCTCGATGTGCGCGAACTGGTGCGGCTGCGCGCCCAGGACGCGTCGGCGCGGGCCCTGGCCCGCCAGGTGCGCCTGGAGCTGCGGCTGGCCGAGTGCCCGCAGGTCGCGGGCGACGGGGCGACCATCGGCCGCGCCGTGGACTGCCTGCTGGAGCAGGCGATCATGTTCTCGCCGCCGGCCGCGTCGGTGGTGTGCGCAGTGCACGGCACTGCCGAAGGCGTGGCGATCGAGGTGTCCGACCAGGGGATGTCGCCGGACCCGGCGGCGCTCAACGCGATCATGGACGGACGCGATCCCGGCGCGGCCAGCGACCCGCGGACCCTGCTGGCCTCGCGGCTGGGTCTGGTGATGGTCAGGATGGTCGCCGAGGCGAACGGCGGGCACGCGGTCGCGGTCGCCGAACCGCGCCGGACGACGGTCCGGATGGTCCTGCCGGCCTGCGCGTAGCGGACCCGCGGCGGCGGCCGCAGCCCCGTGTGCACGCGCTGGGTTCGGTCCGTAGACTTGTGCGGCCCAAATTTCCGTCGCCGCCTGTGAGGGAGCCGATGTCGCAGATCGCCGCCGTTCATGCCCGTCAGATCCTGGATTCTCGTGGCCAGCCGACCGTTGAGGTCGAGGTGACGCTCGCGAGCGGTGCCACGGGCCGCGCCGCGGTCCCCTCGGGCGCCAGCACGGGTGCATTCGAGGCGGTCGAGCTGCGCGACGGCGACGCACGTGCGTTTTCCGGCAAGGGCGTCCTCAAGGCG
>CAWATR010000029.1:0-40858 GCA_963784985.1 uncultured Thermoleophilia bacterium | reverse complement strand
GTTCGAATCCTGCCGGGGGTATCCTCCGCTCGCCCTTCATCGTCCGCCGAGAGATGACGCGTGGCCGACGCGCGCCTACGGCCGGAGTCGTCTAGCTGCCGGCATGTCCGTTGGCCTCAATTCTGCTCATCGCGTGCCGAAGGGAGCGTGGCGTTACGCGGGAGATCACCTCGAACAGTCTGGTCTCGCAGAGACGCGGCCTTGCCCGAAAAGTGCGCTTCCAACCTCTGGGCGAACAACCAAGCTACGCGGCGTCGGCGTGGGCCTGGGTGTCCCACAGCGCGATCATTCGACGTTGACCGTCGCTGTCATCGCCAAACGCTGTCACGCCCTCACAGCCCGGCTGCGAGGCAGGGGCGCAACTTGATCAGCGAGCGCCTGCGCGTCGGCGTGCGGTGCGCCCTCTCCGAACGAGAGCAGATCTTCGCGCGCGGGCACCCCCGTGACTCCCCCGCTGGCTCGGTGCTGTCGATGTTGCGGCCCAGGCCGCGATTGACGAACGCAACTTGGGAAACATATGGTCTGAATCTAGTCCTGGGCCCGGCACGTGAATCGGGGTGAACTCCTGCCTGCGCGGTGCGCTCCAGTGGCTCTTGCACGGCTCACGTGTGATGACGGACATGTTGATCACAGGCGGGAGGAACAGACCAGGCTGGGGCAGGTCACCGCATCGAGACTCAACGCATACCTGCGGGCGTTGCTCGTCGCCGCAGGGCTAACACCTGGGTCAACAGACACCACGGCATTCGGCGGGTACTCAAGCGGGGCGTCACCTGGGTGTAATGCCGCTTCTTTGCTCGGATTTCTTAGACCGGGATGTACCCAGCGGTACTCAGATGCGGACAACTTCCTGAACCTGGAGTCGCAGGTTCGTTTCCTGCCGGGGGGCATCGTGCACGTTGCCTCACCCCCCCCCGGACCCGGGCGGGGACCCGAGGGCGCGTTCTCGCAGTCGGATCGGTCGTCGCTGCGTCAGCTCGCGTCGGAGACCCGGCCCGTCAGGCCGCAGCCCGCCTCGCCACCGAGGACCTGCGCCGTCGACGGGGCGTCGATCGCCAGGAGCTGCGCGACGCTCACCGAGCGCAGGTGACGGCGGTGCAGCACCGGAATCAGCGCGTCGAGCGCGCGCATCGTCTGGCCGTGGTTCTCGTGCATCAGGATGATGGCGCCGGGGCGCAAGCCCGCCTCGACGGTCTTGATGATCTGGGCCCAGTTGGCCCCGAGCGAATCGGCGGAGTCGACGTCCCAGAGGATCTCCAGCAACCCCAGATGCTGGGCAATCCGGTCGACTGTCGGGTTGTGCAGCCCGTAGGGCGGCCGGAAGAGCTCGACGTGCTCGCCGGACTGCGCATGAATCATCTGCGCGGTGTGCTCGAGCTGATAGGTGACCATGCTCGCCGGCAGCGCCGTCAGCTGCGGGTGGGTGAAGGTGTGATCTCCGATTGCGGCGACCTTGAGCTCGCGCGGCAGTAACCCCGGAAAGTTGTCCATGCTGCGGCCGACCACGAAGAAGGTGGCGCGCTCGGCCGTGGAGGTGAGTTTGCGGATCGCGGCACCGGTATACGGCCCGGGCCCGTCGTCGAAGGTGAACGCGACCGCGTTGCCGGTGTGGCCGGCGCAGTAGATCGGCCGTCCGAGCCGGATGAGCCGTTGGATGGCGGCGGCGCCGGCCGCGGCGCTGACGATCTGCCCCGGGGTCGTCGCGGGAATCGTTGCCGGCGCGGTCACCGCGGGGTGCGGGGCATCGGTCTGCGGAGCCGGGGCGGAGGAGGCCGAATGCCCGGTTCGGCGCAGCGCGGTGACCCCTGCGACCGCGGCGACGGCGATGACCGCCAGCGCGCCGCACAGCGTGATGATCCGGCGTCGGCGCCGCCGGTGGCGTTGGCGTGCGCGGCGCACGGCGAGTTCGGGAGGCGGCTCGGCCATGGTGATGGCAGGCTAGATGACGCCCCCGCGTTGCGTCAGGAGTGCTGTCACAAGTTGCCACCCGGTGCGTGACGATCTCTGCATGCTGACCGGCGCCGGAACGCGAAACGCAGCACGCGCGGCCCCGCTGGGCCTCGCGCTCGAGGCGTCTGATTCGTCTCGGGATCGCGTATGCGCATGCCGAACGCAGGCCACGCCGTGCTCCCGCGTGACCGGCAGGCGAATTCCTCGTCCTGGTGTCGCAGGTTCGCATCCCGCGGGAGGCACTCTGAACAGGCGATGGAAACATCGCGAATCACGGCCGAGATACTGCGCACCAAAGGTTGACGTGATCGTCGTTGCGAACGGATACCGTGAGCAGCGCCCGTAGGCGGTTCGCCGGCGGTGGGCACATGAGGCTGTGCTTCCAAGAGCTCAGTTGAATTGGATTGGGAGAAAGATGATGCTCACTCTCGCCCGCTGGTCGAGCCTGCACCGTCGCACGGTGGTCGGCCTCTGGGTGGTCGTGCTTGTCGCGGCCATGGGCATCTCGAACGTGGTCGGAAGTCGCTACGCCAACAACTTCTCCCTGCCCGGCACCGACTCCCAGCGCGCTGCCAACCTGCTCTCGAGTGGATTCCGGGCGCAGTCGGGCGATTCGGATCAGATCGTGTTTCACGCGACCAGCGGCACGCTCGCGATGCCCGCGGTCCGGACCCGGATCGAGCAGACGCTGGCCCAGGTGGCACGCCTGCCGCATGTCACCTCGGTCATGAGTCCCTACGCGGCCGGCGGCCATGCGATCACCCCCAATGGGACGATCGGCTTTGCCACGGTCACCTTCGACCAGACGGCGAACCACTTGGCGGTTGCCACGACCGACCGGGTCATCTCCACCGCGACCGCTGTGCGGTCCCCGACCCTGCAGGTTGAGCTTGTCGGGCAGGCCATCGAGCAGGCACAACGGGCATCGATCGGCTACACCGCGCTTGTCGGCATCGCTGCTGCGGTCGTCGTGCTGTTGGTCAGCTTCGGCTCGATGCTCGCAATGGGGCTGCCGATCGTCACCGCGCTCTTCGGTCTTGGCACGGGGCTCGGGCTCATCGCGTTGCTGAGCCACGTCATGAGCATGCCGGATTTCTCCTCTCAGCTCGCGCTCATGATCGGGCTTGGGGTCGGGATTGACTATGCGCTGTTCATCGTCACGCGCTTCCGCGAGGCCTACACCAAGAGCGGCGGTGACGTCGAGGTCGCGGTGGCCGAGGCGATGAACACCTCGGGCCGCGCCGTCATCTTTGCCGGCGTGACGGTCGTGATCGCGCTCATGGGCATGTTCGCGCTCGGCGTCAGCTTCCTCTACGGGCTTGCGCTGTCATCGTCGGTAGCCGTGCTGCTCGTAATGGCGGCCTCGTTGACGCTACTGCCTGCGCTCTTGACCTTCTTCGGCCGCCGCATCGGCCAGCGCAACCGGCGTGCGCGACGTGACAAGGTCCATGGCGACCGGAGCGGCTTCTGGGCGCGCTGGATCGGCGTCATCCAGCGTCGCCCGTGGGTCGCCGTCGGGGCGTCGTGCTTGATCATGCTCACGCTCGCTCTTCCTGCGCTCAGCATCCGGCTGGGTAACACCGACGCAGGCAACGATCCGACCGGCCAAACCACCCGTAAGGCTACGACTTGGTCGCCAAGGGCTTTGGTCCGGGCTTCAGCGGCCCGCTGCTGGTCGCCGTCAAGCTCCCCGCGACGGGAGGGGCGGCCGCGCTCACGCAGTCGAATGCAGCGCTTCGGACGACCCCCGGTGTGGCAGCGGTCTCGCCGGCGCGGCTCAGCCCGACGGGCGATGTCGCCACGATCCAGGCCTTCCCCACGACCTCGTCCCAGAGCACACAGACCGAGAGCCTCGTCAACCACCTGCGTTCCGGCGTGATCCCAGGCATTGAGCGTGCAACGGGGGCAACCGCCTACATCGGCGGCCCGACCGCGACGCAGATCGATTTCTCCAATGTCCTTGCGAGCAAGCTGTGGCTGTTCTTCGGTGTCGTGGTTCTGCTCCGGCACTCTTGCTAATGGTCGTCTTCCGCTCCCTGGTGATCCCGATCCAGGCCGCGTTGATGAACCTGCTCTCGATCGCTGCGTCGATGGGGATCGTCGTCGCCGTCTTCCAATGGGGCTGGTTCGGCTCGCTGTTCGGCATCGCCGGGGGACCAATCGCTGCGTTTCTTCCGGTGATGGTGTTCGCCATCGTGTTCGGGCTCTCGATGGACTACGAGGTCTTTCGATTAGCCGAATTCACGAGGAATGGGTACACGGTGCCGATAGCTCCGGCGCAATCCGCGAGGGATTGACCCGCACGGGACGAGTGATCACTGCCGCCGCCGCGGTCATGGTCGCTGTGTTCGCGAGCTTCATCCTGGGGGGCCAGCGGGTCATCGAGTTGTTCGGGCTCGCGCTTGCCAGCGCGGTCTTCTTGGACGCCATCGTGATCCGCTGCATCCTGCTGCCGGCCGTCCTCGAACTCTCTGGAGAGCGGACCTGGTGGTTCCCGAGTTGGGTCGATCGGCGGCTGCCCCGACTTGCGATCGAACCCTCAACAGCAGCTCCGGCATCGGTCGCGGTGGCCGACTCAGGAGTATCCGCGCCGACACTGGCCGACGAACGTTCGACGTGACCCCGATGACGCTGACAGCCGTCTCCGGCCCGTTGCTGCGCTGGGCCCGCGTGTTGCGCTGCCCGCGCTGCTGCTCCGGACACCTTGGCGGTGGTCGTCAAGCAGAGCGTCGCAGTTCAGCCCCAGAAAACGCCGGTGGGGTCGTCTTCGAGCTCCTTGATGATCACGTCGATGGGTTGGCGGGGGTCGAGTTCCAGGTACATCGTCCACTTGCCGTATCGGTCGCCGGAATAGAGGGTCCAGGTCCCGCTTCCCTCGTAGCGGAGCTGGGCGACGGGCATGCGGGTCCACTCGTCGGGCGCGCCCCGCCAGACTGGTCTGCATTCGTGCACGGAGACGTGCTTCCCCCTGGTCGTCACCTCGAGACGGACCTCGTCGCGAAGCCCGTCCGGGACCCGAGCGCGGCAGAATCCTCGCAGCTTCTCGACGTCGAGTTCTGGGAGGGTGTTGGCACGGCTCGAGGTTACCGATCTCAGCTGGCGAACAACGGCCGTGTCTCGTGACCGACTATCGTAAGACAGGTGCCAAGATGGCGAAGATTGGAGTTCGCGGTGGCGGGTCACGTGAGACCTCACCGGCCGCCTGAGCCTTGACGCTTCTGTTGGTACGGCGTGTGCTGATCGTCGAGAGCTTCTGTCCGCTGCAAGGGGGCGGCATCACGAGTCGGCGTGGTCGGCTCACCTGTGGCTATTCCGCCGCCAAGGGGGCCGTGCCGCAGTTGCAGTTAGAACATGCACCGTGCCTCCCAACGCCCTGCACCGTGCCCGTGGAATGAAGATCGCTCAATGATCCGGTCGGGCAGTGCCTGTCGACATGACGACCGAGTTGGCGCTGGTGCCCGGGCTCCGCATGCGCCTCGACGGTACCGGCCACGTCCTCGTCGACACGCCTGTCGGAGCCGTCGTCGACCTCGGCCCGGACGGGTTCTCGATCCTTGCGCTGCTCGCGACGGCGCGCACGCTGCGGCAGGCTCTCGCTGCGCTCGAGGCCCGGCCAGAGCGGGATCTAAACCGGCGGCCGGGGCCGTCATGAAGCTGGTCGAGGCGGGCGCATTGGCCGACGCGGGCTCGTTCGGCGTCCGGCGCGGATGGGCCGACCCCGTGGAGCACGCCCGGATGCTTCACGACACTCGCCGGACGGACGCGTTCATCGCCGCGATCGAAGCCGCCGTCCGCCCCGATGACATTGTGCTTGACCTCGGAACCGGCAGCGGCGTCCTGGCCGTGGCGGCCGCCCGAGCGGGCGCACGCCACGTCTACGCGATCGAGGCGAGCGACATCGCCGACATCGCCGCGCAGGTGTTCGAAGCAAACGGCGTTGCCGACCGGGTGACGCTTCTCCGCGGCTGGTCGACACAGGTCGAGCTCCCGGAACCGGCGACGCTGTTCGTCTCCGAGCTGATCGGCTCCGACCCGCTCGAGGAGGAGCTCCTCGAGCTTACTTTGGATGCCCGGCGGCGCCTGCTCGCGCCCGATGCCCGTCTCATCCCCCACGGGCTGGAGCTGTTCGCCCGCCCGCTGGCAGTACCCCTCCGGGACCGCCGCGAATGCCGGATCGACCGGGAGGACGTGGAGGAGTGGCGCCGCCGGTACGCGATGGACTTCGGCCCGTTGTGGGCGGTGCGGCGCATGGCGCCCGACCACTGGCCCTCGGAGGGCGCGATGGTCGCCGCCTGGCCGCCGCTCGGGCCGCCGGCGAGACTGGCATCGCTCGACCTCGCATCGTTCGGCTCGCCCCGAGTGCAGGCCGACACCGATCTGGTTGTGGAGGAGCCGGGCACTGTCAACGCGATCCTCCTCACTTCCGTGCGGAGCTGCACGATGGGATCGGGTTCGTCCACGAGCCGCAGGCCGACGGGTTCTCGAGCTGGGCGTTCTCAGGTGGTTCCTGCCGGAGCCGATCGAGGCCCGTGCGGGAACGCGCCTCCGTGCCGGGTATCAGCGCCGCGTCGCGGGACGGCCCGACGGGCTCACGTGCGACGTGTCCAGGTACCTAGTCGACCCGTGCCGTCTCTGGTCGTTAACTCTCGCTACCTGCCGTCCGGGTAGCACGAGCGGCCAGCACACGGGAGGATCGCGTGGCTGACAGTTGCGGCCGCTGTCGTCTTGCTGACCGTGAAGACCTAGGCGGCAAGAGCGCCGGTCCGGCCGATGTCCAGGGATTTCCGGACCAGGATGCACTCAGCTGTACTCGCCGCAGCGACTTCCTCAACCTTGGTGTCGCAAGTCCGAATCTTGCCGGGGACATGAGTTGGAGGACACAGATCGACATGGGGTTGTTGCGCCTTGGGCAGTTCCGCGCGGATTGTCCATCTCCGCCAGTCCCGTCGGGCCATCCCCTCCGCAGCACCCCGCGCCGCAGGGTGGCACCTACGTGCGGGCCCAACCAGGGTGGGTGCGCAGTTCGCTTCCACCCTGGTGATTGGACTCGTCTTACGCTTAGCGGCAGGGGATTCGCGTGTTGCCGTCCAGGTTGAGGTCAAAGTAGACGGCGTCGAACACGCCCGGGGCGACGAATGTGTTCTGCACCGCGCAGAACACACTGGGTTGCGATTTGTACTCGGCCTCGAAGATCGGCTTCGGTGGGCTCGCGTTGTAGTACGGGGCGTAGCTGCTGCATTCACTGTACTGGTAGCACTGCTCATCGATGGCGAAGTCAAAGTAGGGCGCCAGCGTCTGGGACTGGTCGCCGTAGTTCTTCTGGGCGACGGTCATCCCCAGCGAGTGCACCGCGTTTGCGACCCACTCGTCGTACGCGTTGTTCTCCGCAGTGGTGATGGTGAAGCCCGTTGTGTTCTCGCTGCCGTCGATGTTGTCGGGCTCGACGGCGTCGTATCCGTTGTCGCGGCACATCCGGAACCGCGCCAACATCAGCGTCTGGAGCGTTGCGTAGTTCGGCCCGTCTGGGGAGATGTTGAGCCACTTCTCGCCCGGCCAGCCGTTGCTGGCACCCAGAAGCGCCGCCGGAAACTGTGACGCGTCCGGCCTCCAGTTCTCCCATGTACCGACGTCGACGTAGCAGATGACCTTGGTAGACACCCCGTTGATAGGCGGCAGCCCGTGCAGCTGCGCAACCGTAGTCGCGGGGTTGCCGAAGCCGTCGATGTCATACACCGTGGGCGTCATGGCAGGGTTGCCAGCGCCCAGATACGTGTTCTGTCCGGTGCCCATGTCGGTCGTACTGGACAGGCTCAATGGATGATCGAGCTCCCACTGCCACGCCGTCGGCGCGGTTCCCGAGGGCTGCCAGCAACTTCCGGGTCCGGACGTCGCTCCAGTGTTGACGCACGGAGTCGGATTCGATGGCGGTGGCGGCGGCGGCGCTGTCGCGACCACGGCTTGAGTCAGGGCGCTCGAGGTGCTCGAGGCGTTATTGGCGTCACCCACGTACACGGCAGTGATCGGGTGCGAACCCAGGGTGAGTGCGGCGGTCGTGAAGGTGCACGTGCCGCCGCTCAGGGTGCAGTTGCCGATCTGCGCGCCGGCGTCCTCGAAGTTCACCGTGAGGGTCGGGCTTGCCCCGCTGACGGTGGTCGAGAACGTCACGCTGCTCCCGATGAGCGACGGGTTGGGGCTACTGGTGAGCGTGGTGGTAGTCGCTGCCGGGTTGACCGTTAGGGTGGCAGCGCGTGTCGACGTGCTTGCAGACGTGTTCTTGAATACCGCCTCGTACCGGTAGCCGGTCATCGCCGTCGTGACCGACGTGATCGTCAACCTGGTGCCCGTGGCACCCGGGATGGCGGTGAATGCGGTAGGGCTTGTGGGGGTCGCGAGATACCATTGCACGGTCGGGGTCGGGCTGCCCGACGCCGCGGCCCTGAATCTCACGCTCGCCCCGGCCGTCACCGTCTGGCTCGCGGGTTGGGTCGTTACGACGGGGGCGCTCGCGCCGAGGGCCGTCGAGGTACCCGCCACCATGAGCAACGAGGCGAGCACCAGGCCCCAGGCCAGACTCGAGACGCCGATGCGCGTCCGTCGTACGCGAGCACGGGTCGGCGGTGCAGGCTGCCGGTTCGCACGGCGGCCATCTTCGGTCACAGTCGACTCCTTTCGACCATCGCGGTGACTGATTCGCGCCTCGGGCTCGCACCCTGCCGTTCACGTCTCGGCGTGCGCGGTTGGTAGTTGCGCAGCACGTCTCCGACGTAGCTGGCTCCGGATGGCGACGGCCGCAATGACGGCGACCCGAGATGGGACGAACGTTAGAGCCATCCCTGGCTGGCGGTCGAGGCCGTCAGGACCCTGCCCTAGACGTTTGGGTAGGAAAGTGCGGCAAAGTTCGTGACGCGAACGGCGCGCTCTGCGACAGGCGCACGAGGAGACATGCATGTGGCCTCAGGTAACCCAGGCCGGCGCGTCGTGTAACCCAAGTACCGGCGATACGCCGCCCACATCATCGAATCCATCACCGCCCCGCAGGGCTGGGGCGGCAACGCTCAAGCTGGTGCCCCGCGCGCCGGCGTCGGGCGCATGAGAGGAGACGCAATGCAGAAGCGCAAACTGGGAACGAGCGGCCTGGAAGTGTCGGCGCTCGGACTTGGCTGCATGGGGATGAGCTTCGGGCTATGGTCCGGCCCGGAGAAGCGCGAGATGATCGCGCTGCTCGCAGGCGGCGGTCGAACGGGGGGTTACGTTCTTCGACACGGCGGAAGCTTACGGCCCGTTCACGAATGAGGAGCTCGTCGGCGAGGCGCTCGCGCCGTTCCGCGACGAGGTGGTGATCGCGACGAAATTCGGGTGAACTCGAGCCCGGAATTCGGCAGCAGGGGCTCGACAGCCGCCCGGAGCACATCCGCGACGTCGCCGAGGCGTCACTGAAGCGGCTCAGGGTCGATGCCATCGACCTGTTCTACCAGCACCGCGTCGATCCCGACGTGCCGATCGAAGACGTTGCGGGCACGGTCAAGGAACTCATCCAGAAGGCAAGGTTAAGCACTTTGGCCTCTCCGAAGCAGGGCGTGAAGACGATCCGCCGCGCACACGCGGTGCAGCCGGTCACCGCGCTGCAGAGTGAGTATTCCTTCTGGTGGCGAGACCCGGAGGAGGAACTCCTGCCGGCGCTCGAGGAGCTCGGGATCGGCTTTGTTCCGTTCAGTCCCCTTGGCAAGGGCTTCCTGACCGGGAGGATCGACGAGACGACGACGTTCGACGAGCACGGACTTCCGCAACATCGTGCCCGCGCTTCACGCCGGAGGCTCGGAAGGCGAACCAGGCGCTGGTGGATCTGCTGGCGGCGTCGCGGCACGGAAGCAGGCGACGCCCGCGCAGATCGCGCTGGCGTGGCTGCTGGCCCAGAAGCCGTGGATCGTGCCGATTCCGGGGACGACGAAGCTGCATCGCCTCGAGGAAAATATCGGCGCGGCCGGTGTCGAGCTCCGCCGCCGACGATCTTCGGGAGATCGATCGCGCCGCCGCGAAGATCGCTCCCGCTGGGGATCGATACCCGGAAGAGCTCGAGCAACTCACCGGACGGTAGCCGGGAGTCGTGTGCCCGCCGCATGCCGCGATGTTTGCGCGCGGGGGCGGGCGCGTGCGGCCCGCTGGGCAGTTCGCATGGCTCGCCGTCCCTCGGTCGGTGGTCGCGCACCCCGTACGACTACGAACTTCAGGGGGTGTGCACGCCGTGGAGACCTATCGCTGCCTCCAGCGCCCGGCGCGGCGCCTCGAGCCCCGTGGCGAGGGCGCGCAGCTCACGGCGCGCCATCTCCACGGCCGGATCAAGGGCTCGAGCGCCCCGAACCTCCTCCCGGGTCGCGGTAAGCACGGGCTCGAGGGCGTCAAGCGCTCGCACGCGAGCCCGCAGGGATTCGAGGACCGGTGTTGACGACGAGAGCGTCCGCGCGATGGCCTCGAGCTGGGTGGCCAGTGCGCTGACCTGATCTCTCGCGGCGGGCTGCATCCCCGTTGCGGACGTGTCCAGGGCGCGCCGCACAGCCTCAAGGCTCGGCGACGGGTTGCGTACGCGAGTGAGGACCCGGTCCAGGCCAGGGCCTGCGGCCTCGAGTGCGTGCAGACGGGTCCGGGCGTCCACGAGCGCCGTCTTGGCCACCTCAAGTCGCGCGAGTCGCTCCCGTGCCGCGACGCGGGCGGGGTGCACCGCCTCCAGGCACCGCCGCGCCGCCTCGACGTCCGCGGCGAAGCGCGTGAGCCGAGCTTGGACGCCCAGAAGCTCGCGCGGCGCGGACTGGACCCTCGTGCGGGATGCGACCGCCAGTACCTGTTCGATCTCGCTCAAGCCATTCGCCTTGGGTATCGATGCCGCGCACACAGACGACGCAGTACACCCGTTACGTCTGCTGCCGCGCTACTGCGTTGTACTGCAAACGCGGCCCACAGGGGCCTCGGGCGACGACGAGGCGGGCGGCGCCGCGATCGACAGCGTCGTCGTCGGGTCGGGGAAGCTCGTCCAGCGGGCTTCCGCGCCAGGGACGACCATGGCGGACCGGAGCGCCCCACTGGGAGGCCTATACTCGAGCGGCGGTCGGGGTTGCGAGCGACGAGGCGGTTGAGCGGGCATGGACATGCATGAGTTGACGAGCAGGGTCGGTGAGAGTCTGTCGGTACGCCGAGCGTTCGGCGCCGCCTACGAGAAGAACGGCGTGCTCGTGATCCCGGTTGCGTTTGTCGCCGGCGGCGGCGGGGGTGGTCAGCGAGCGACGTCGCCCGAGGCTCCGGACCCACGCCAAGCCTCGACCGCGGCGGGCGACGCCGAACGTGGGCGTGAAGACGTGAAATCCGAGGCCGGCGGGGGATTCGGCGGCGTGATCATGCCCGTCGGCGCGTATGTGGTGAAGGGTGATCAAGTGCGCTGGGTACCGGCAGTGAACGTCACCGTCATTGTCCTCGCCGGTCTCAGCACGATCCGACTCCTGGCATTGCTGCGGGCGCGCGGTCGGCGGCGCCGGCACGGGTAACGGGTGTGTCCGCCCGCGCGATCCCGTGCGTGGGGCGATGTCCCGCCGCGCGCCGGCCAGGCGTCGCGACCATCACTTCTGGGTCGGCAGGACCTCCAGATCGGCTTGTGCAAGCCGAGCCTCCGACGCGATCGACTGGAGTGCCTGTGCCACGATCTCCGCCTCGGCGATGCGAAACGGGCCGCGTTGGACGATCTCGATCCACGGCACCGGCACGCCGCTCGACTCGTCGCGTTCGATTCTCAACCGCGTAACCGGTCGGCCGCCGCGAGTGACCATCGCGCCATACACCCACGGGCCGGGGTCGTCGGCGACTACGAACTGCGCCTCGTCGATCCTCACTGTCATCTCCCACGTCGGCGTCACCTGGCGGCCTTCGCCTGACCCCGTCAGCGTCTCCATGCACCGGGGCCGAGGGCGGGTGCCGGCGCCGGTACACGCCGGCGCGACGCGATGGCCCTCAGGCGATGGCTCGACGGCATTCTCCATCGGCGCGCACCCCCTGGTGATCGGCCCTTGGCCCACAATCGCGCGGGCTGAGCTGCCGTGCGCTTGGCCCTCTGGACCAAGGTCGTCTCGTTCGCAGGGTTCGTGCGCTCGAGCACACCGTCGAGCTGCGGCCGTGCGCCGACACGTCGCGGGCGCGAGGCATCTGGTCAACTGTTCTCCTGAGACCATGCGCAGCGAGCGGACACCGCGCCCTGCGTGCCCGTGCCGTGGGCTCGGCGGCGAAGTCCGGGGAGACCGGATGGGATACTCCATGACGTGACAGCCGCCGCGTCATCCACGCCGATCGAAGCGCCCGTTGGTCGCTCGTCGCGATTGAGCCACCGCCGCCGCGCGGGAGTCTGGGCGCTCGTCGTATTGGGGTCGCTCGCCGGGCTGCTGGCGATTGTGGCGATTTGGATCAATCGTCAGCTACTCAGTGACTCAGCGTCAACCCAGACGAGTACGGCGCTGGTCCAGGATGCGACGGTCAGACGGGCGCTGTCGGGATACCTCGTCGATCAGCTCTACGCGAACGTGGACGTCCCGAACGAGCTCGAACAGCGGCTGCCGTCGCAGCTCAAGCCGCTTGCGGCGCCGGCGGCGGCCGCCTTGCGCGACCCGGCGGTCCAGGCGGTCAACTTCCTCCTGGCGAGGCCCAGCGTGCAGGCCCTGTTCGTGGCGTCGGCCACCGACGCACACCGGCAGCTGATCAATGTCCTCGAGAACAAGACCGGCCTCGGCGTCACGACCGGCAGCGGTACCGTGCAGGTCAACCTCGGGCAGCTGATCAGGCAGGTCGGCACGGAACTCGGGCTTCCGACCTCAGCAGTGAACAAGCTGCCGCCGAACGCCGGCGTGATCACCGTGATGCGCTCCAGACCAGCTGGGCCTCGCGCAGTCGGGCGTCCGGGCGATTCGGATCTTGAGCGTCTGGCTGATTGTGCTCGTCCTTGTGTTGTTCGGCCTCGCCCTCTATCTCGCAGAGGGCGTCCGTCGTCAGACACTGCGCAACATCGGCTGGGCGTTCGTGATCGTTGGGCTCGTCGTGTTCGTCGCCCGCCGCCTGACCGGCGATTACGTGATCGGTGGGTTGACAACCCCCACCTACGAGGTGCCGGCCCAGCACATCTGGGTGGTCGGGACGTCGACCCTCGGCGAGATCGGTTGGGCGACGGTCATCTACGGCGTGATCATCGTCCTCGGCGCAGGCCTCGCGGGGCCAACACGGGCCGCAACGGCCGTGCGCCGTTGGGTTGCCCCCGTGCTCAACGAGCGGCCAGGGATCGCGTGGGCCGGTGTTGGGGTCGTCTATCTCCTCGTTGTCTTGTGGGGTGCCACCTATGCGTTGCGAACGCCGCTGGGGATCGTCATCATCGGCGGGCTGGTCGCCGCAGGTGTCTATGCGTTTCGACGCCAAACGCTGCGAGAATTCCCGGAGCGGACCGAGCATCGTGACCTTCGCGCGACGGCGTCGGCCGCGGTCGACCGCGTTCGCAGGTTTGCGTCATCGCGGGAACCCGCCTCCGGCTGGCGGATCAGGCATCATCGATCCGCGGCGGAGGAACTCGCCCACCTTGCCGAGTTGCATGCCAGCGGAGCACTCACCGACGAGGAGTTCGCTCGCGCGAAGGCCGCCGTCCTTGAATGATGGTCGCGTGAGGCAACGACGGTCCGCGGGTCCGCTCGGGAGCGTGCGCGGCGATCAACCGGTACGGGGCGCTGGGTCCCGCTGCACATGCCGACCACCCGCTCGGCACGGCGCGGGTGTCGGAGACAAACGCCGTGCGCCATCGGCGACGACCCCATCCGGACGTCGCCGCGCGGTGGGTGCGCGAGTTCAGCGAATCGGCGCTCGGTGCTGCCCGCTAGCTGCCGAGATATTGGTGAGACACCAGCGCAATCCACGTGATGTTGGACGGCGGTCCGGTGATGCCACCCTTGATCAGTGCCGGGCCGAGACGCTCCTCCATGAACCTTGCCTGGTGGTCGGGTGTGTCCCACACCTCGATCACGACGAGGTGCCCGGCGTCATTGAGACCGGCCGAATGCGCAATCAGGCCGTCGGGCCAGGTGCCCTCGCCAGTTTGGGCGTCCAGGCCGAGCTCCTTGTTGACCGCCCAGTACTCCTCGGTGGTGATTCCCTCAAACTCCAAGATCAACTCTGCTGCCATCGTTGTCCGCCTTCCGCTCTCGGTACGGGTCCGCCCGCCCCGGCATCCTCCCAGTTCCCGCGCGACCATGCCACCCGCCAATCGCCGCTGCACATCGCTCACCCGAGCGGTGCTCCTTCCGGGGGATCGTCGGCCGAGTCCGCGGCGGGGGCGCCGGCGCCGAGGACCGCGCCGCGATCAAATGCCGACTGAAACAGATCGGCGGTCGCCAGGCTAGGGTACGGACGCCATGGCTCGGCGATGTCGATGACTTCCGCTTCGCTGGGCAGGTGATCGAAGCCGTAGCCGGTCCGGATTGCCGTGCGCAACGCCAGGTCGCCCGGCAGGACGACGTCGGGCCAGTCGAGGGCGATGATCAGGAACCCGTGCACCGTCCGTCCAGGGACCGATCCCTGCGATCGTCGTCAAGCGCGCTTCGATCTCCGCGTCGGACAGCAAGGCAAGTTCACTGTCACTCAGCGCGCCATCGGCGAACTGCGCGGCGAGCGCGCGCACGGTCGTGACCTTGCGTTGCGAGAGCCCTGCCCGTCGCAACCGCGCTGGGTCGGCGTCCAGGAGCTGGGCCGGGGTCGGCAGCTCACCCCCCGAAGCACTCCATGAGGCGTGTGAGGATGCGCCGAGTCGCCCCCACCGACAGCTGTTGACCGACGACCTGGAAGAGCAGCGCCTGGAAGCCGCCCATCGGCGGCAGGTCCGCGAGCCACGCCCGTGGCTCGGAGTCGGGATATGCGCAGATGATCCATGCCAACACGGGGTCGGCGCGGCGCAGCTAGTCGACGGCCTGCTCCGGTGGATATCGCCTGGTTGTCGCCGGTCGCCGTCCCATGTGTGCGTCAGTGGACGAGTATGACCTGTCGGGCATGCACGCTCGCGCGGCGGGCCTCGACTGTCCGGGCTCGGGAGGTGACAATGATGGTGCGCAGGGCCGGGATCGCCGAGTCGGTGACCGGTGGTCACGCGGTCATCGCGGGTCCGGTGCGGGGTGTGTCTCGCGTGGCGCGGGCGTCGACTCGCGCACCCGGAATGAACCACGTTGAGGGACCCAAGCGGACGTGCTCCGAAATCATGCCGACGTACTCGTGATCGGCGCGGGGGTGGCCGGGAGCGCCGCCGCGATGCATCTGGCCGAGCTCGGCGCGGGATCGGTCGTCGTCGTCGATCCGGATCTCGCCGGAATTCGCTCGTCGTCGGAGCGGAACGCCGGCGGGGTACGCGCCACCTGGTGGCAGCGCGTCAACATCGAACTCTGTGCGGCATCGATCGCCTTCCTGCGGGCGCACGGTTCGGAGGTCGGCTTTCGCCCCCTCGGCTATCTCTGGCTGTACGGACCACAGTTGTGGGATCGCGCGGCCGGCCATGTCGCGCTGCAGCGTGCACTCGGCCAGGAGATCGAGCTGCTCGCCCCGGGCGAGCTCGGGGGCAGCTGGCCCGAGATCGACCGATTGGACGGCATAGCGGGAGCGACGTTCTCGCCGATGGATGGACTGGTCAACGCAAATGCGGTCAAGGAGCTCTACCGCCGGCGCGCACGGGCCGCCGGCGCACGGTTCCTGGATCGGCGGTTGGTCGTCGGCGTCGAGCGCGACGGTGCACACGCCCGCGGCGTGCGGCTGCGCGCGCTGGGTGACGAAGCGCAGGCGCTTGCCAGTCTCGTCGGTGTGCCGGTCGAGGGCGAGCCGGAGTTCATCGAATGCGGACAGCTCGTGAACGCGGCCGGGCCCTGGGCCGCGAGCGTCGCCGAGCTGATCGGCACGCCGGTGCCATGCCGTGCGGTACGCCGGCAGGTCAGCACGTTTCGTTGCCGTGACGTCGACCTGTCGCGCTGCGGGATGATCGTCGATACGACTGGGTGCTACTTCCACCACGAGGGCGGCGACCTCATCCTGGCCGGATACTCGCCGGTCGGCGATCCTTCGGGGTATCGGTTCGACTACGACGGGCGTGCGTTCTTCGAGTCGGAGATCTGGCCTCGGCTGGCCGCCCGAATGAGCGGCATGGACCGCCTGCAGTACGAGGGCGGCTGGGCTGGGCTGTACGAGCTGTCGCCGGACAACAGCGCGCTTGTCGGCCGCGTCCAGGGATCGGCCAACGTCTACGAGGTGCACTCGTTCTCCGGCCGCGGCGTGATGCAAAGCTATGCCGCCGGTCGCGCGCTTGCGGAGCTCATGGTCCACGGTCGCTTCGACACGATTGACGCATCGGCCCTCGCCGGCGCGCGTTTCGCCACCGGGACGCTGCAACTCGAGGAGCTCCACATCTAGCCCCCTGCGGACGACCACGCGCGGGACGCGCGCACGGTTACACGCGCGGTCCCTGAGGCGGTCGCCAGACCGTCCGTAACGCCGGCGCGTTGCGCTCGCTCCTCACCCACCGGACGATGCTCGGGCAGGCCTCGCGCTGACGGCCGACGCCGTCCACCGCAAACCGCCCGAGGTGCGTCTGCATCGTGATCGCGGTCGCCGCCTGCCAGAGCGCATCGGGGTCCGCGCTGCCGGCGACGCTGAGCGCGCGCTGCGCGACGATGCCCGCGGCCACGCTCTGCGCGGCCGGGTATTGGGCGCCGGGCGGCAGCCCGAACTCGGGCATCGGTCCGTCTCCCGGCCACTGGCTTGGTCCGAACCAACCGAGCAGCGCCGGGCCGAGGTCGAGCACGGCCTGCTCGAGGCCGCAGAGCACCAGCCCGACGTGGACCGATCTGCCGCGCAGCGCCCTCGCAAGCGCCAGATCATCTTCCCGACGACCACATCCGACGATGACCTCCGCGCCGAGCTGGAGTGCGCGATCAACCTGCGCATCGAGCCCTCGGGGATGCACTTCGGCGTCCCACAGGGGTGTGCGCCGCAGGTTCGCCAACGCGTCGCGCAGACCGGCAGCGACGGCGCGGCCGAACGGAGAGCGCCCCGTGAGGATGGCGATGCGACCGAGATCCGCCCCGGCGTCGGAGAGCGCCTGCGGCAGGCCGGCCCAGTAGCGCTCCGCAGGGGCGAGGACGTCGATTTGGCGAATGGTCGTCGGCCGTGCGGCGGCTGCGCCGTGGTTCCAGACGACCCAGGGCGCGCCGGCGAGTGCGTGTTGGACGGCACGCATCGGGCCGCTTCCGTACGGCCCGAAGAGCAGATCGCAGCGGCCGGCGAGCTCGACCACGCGGACCGCGGTGCGCTCCGCGTCGCTGGTGCCATCGACGATCGTCAGATCGACATCGGCGTGTGCTGCCCAGTGACGCAGCCCATTCGCGGCATCGCGACCGGCGAACGCGTACCGGCCCGACAGCGCCAGCGCGGCAGCGGCGCGGACCCGGCTAGGCATGCGGCCGCGGCGCGACCAGCGCCTCGCGGTCGCGGCGACGCGGTCCGCGCGACCCCGTCTCGGCCCCACGGGGGGCGTGCGCGTAGCCGCGCCCAACGGCGGGCCAGGACACTTCAGCCTCCGGCCATCGCGCCCACGACGTGGAACGGCTCGTCGCCGGCAGACACCGCGTCCGGCAGCGGGGCGTCCGGGGATTCGTGCGAGAGGTCCTCTTTGCAGGCAAAGAAGCGGATGAATGCCCGGCGGTGCTGGGTGGCAGGGTCGCGGATCGTGCCGCGTAGCACCGGGTAGGCCGCCTCAAGTGCATCGAGCACCCGCCGTTGCGTCGCTGGAGCGACGACATCGAGCGCAACCTCACTTCCGGCACCCGCGAGCGTGGAGAGATGGTGCGGCAGGATCACCCGGATCACGGCAGCGCTTGGACCTCGACCGACATGACGCGGGGCAGGTCCCTGACGATTGCGTCCCAGCTCTCGCCGCCATCGGGCGACGCGTAGACCTGCCCCCCGGTGGTCCCGAAGTAGATGCCGCACGGATCAAGGTCGTCGACGGCCATGGCTTCGCGCAGGACGTTGACGTAGCAGTTGCGTTGCGGCAAGCCGCGGGTGAGCGGCTCCCACTGCAGCCGCCGACACGGCTGCGATAGACCCGCAGTCGCCCGTCGGGCGGATAGTGCTCCGAATCGCTGGTGATCGGCACCACATAGACGGTGTCCGGCTCGTGCGCGTGGACGACGATGGGAAATCCGAAATCGGTCGGCAGGTCGCCGCTGATCTCTCGCCACGTGTCGCCCGCGTCGTCGCTGCGCATCACGTCCCAGTGCTTTTGCATGAACAGCACGTCGGGCCGCGTTGGGTGGCGGGTGATCCGGTGCACGCAGTGGCCCGTCTCGGCGTCGGGATCCGGGATGCCCGTCGAGCGCAGGCCGCGGTTCGCCGCCCGCCAGGTCTCGCCGCCGTCGTCGCTGCGAAAGACGCCGGCCGCGGAGATGGCCACGTGGATGCGCTCGGGATCCGTCGGATCGACAAGGATCGTGTGCACCGCCAGGCCCCCGGCGCCGGGCTGCCAGGTCGGCCCGGATCGCTGGGTGCGGAGTCCGGGAAGTTCCGCCCAGGTCGCGGCCGCGTCGGTCGACTTGAACAGCGCGGCGTCCTCGACCCCGGCATAGACCGTGTCGGGGTCGGTAAGCGAGGGCTCCAGGTGCCAAACCCGGGCGAACGCCCAGGGGTGCGGCGTGCCGTCGTACCACTGGTGCGTTCCGGCGGCGCCGTCGTAGGCGAATTCGCTTCCCGCCGGTTGCCACGTCCGCCCCCCGTCGTCCGACCGCTGGAGCACCTGGCCGAACCACCCGGTCGACTGTGAGGCGTAGATGCGATCGGGGTCGGCCGGTGACCCGACCATGTGGTAGATCTCCCAGCCGCCGAAGTGCGGGCCGCTGACGTTCCAGTCCGCGCGCCGGTCGTCGGCAGTCAGGACGAAGCCGCCCTTCTGCGTTCCGACAAGGACTCGCACTGTGGTCACGGTGCTCCCCCCGTTGCGAGCAGCGCCACCGGATCGGACGCTGGTCTGACGATCTTATGGACGACAATCTCGGCGTCGTCAAGCGCAGCATGCGTCGTGTCGGTCGGACGGCAGGTGGCCGGTTTGTCGGCCGCAGCGGATCCGGTCGCGAGGCGGCACGCCGGCGCTCCTCGAGCGGCCGGCGGCGGACGAACATGTCGTGCGGGTTGACAGGACGATACATAACGATATATCGTGATGTCATGTAAGCAATCGGCTTACAGGTCAACATCATGAAGGGACTCACACATGTACGAGCACGCGTGCGGCCGAGGCCGCAGATCCCAAATCGACGGCGATCGCCGTCGGCACCACCACCCCGAGCCCGGCGGTCGGCCGGGACATCCCGGCGAGCATCACCGTGAGGCACGCGGCCCGGGACGGGCCCGACGCGGCGATGTTCGCGCCGCCGTCCTGGCCCTACTGGGCGAGCGGCCAATGCATGGCTACGAGATGATCCAGGAACTTGAGGCGCGCACGGGCGGCGTCTGGAAGCCCAGCCCCGGGTCGGTCTACCCGACCCTGTCGATGCTCGAAGACGAGGGTCTGGTCGACAGCGAGACCGTCGCCGGCAAGAAGCGCTTTGCCCTGACCGCCGCGGGCACCGCGGCCCAGACCTCGGCCGACGCGGTCCCGTGGGCCGCGATGGTCCGCGACGCCGACCCCGCCCAGGTGCAGCTGCGGGACGCCGTTCGGACCGTGCACATCGCGGCACGCCAGATCGCGCACATCGGAACCGAGGAGCAGAAGGCGCGCGCGGTCGAACTGATCACCGAGCTGCGGAGGGCCCTGTATCTCCTGCTGGCGGGCTAACGGACACGACCCCGCGACACGCGGACCGGCCCGGGTCCGCGCCGCGGCAACGAGCTCCGGGGACGCTACACCGGTGGCCACGGCGCAAGACGTGCGTACGAGCGGGAGTTACCCGGATCGGTGACCGCGCGACGGTTGACACACGGATGCCCCCCTGCAGCAATCGAGAATTGGATCGTCGCCGGCGTGCGTCTTCGTCCTGCGCATCTGTTCGAGTACGCCACGGCCCACGTCCGCCTCGATGGCGTCGGGCAGGTCTGCCCAACATTCCATGCCGAACTCGCCAGACGCCCGGACCGCAGCGTGCGGTCCAGTCGTCCCGGCGGGGCCGCAGGCGGAGGTCTCCGCCCACGCACGAAGCGGTCGCAAGGGTCGCTCACGGACGGCGGATCCGGGCGGACATCGAACACACCAGGCGCGCCGCGGTGTGAGGCGCCTCGCGGCGCCCCCCACAGGTGGCCGGGACGCCCCAGGGTGGAGCCATGGCGAGGTACATTTGTCGTATGCAGGGATTCGTCTACCGCCTAATTGCACCCCGGCCGACGTTCGCTGCCGACATGACGCCTGACGAGCGTGCGACGCTCATGGAGCACGGGGCATACTGGTCCGCGCTGATGACGGCGGGCAAGGCCGTGGCCTTTGGTCCCGTCGACGATCCGCGCGGGTCCTACGGGTTGGGCATTCTCCTGGTGGACAACCTCAATGAGGCCGAAGCCATCAGGGATGCCGACCCGGCGATCACCGCCCCGCACGGACTCCGGGCGGAGCTTGCGCCGATGTTCCGATTGGTCACCGCCGACGGCATCTTCGAGGGCGGCTGACGGCTCCTGGACCGCTAGTCGGCGATGCCCCGCGCGCCGAAGATCCGCGTCGGGGTTACCCGCACGAGCAGCTCGGGCGGCACCGCGTTCCGGCGCCCGTATTCCTCGGCACGGTCCGGTCCCATGTACCGCCCGGCGATCCGCGTGGCCCAGTAGAGCAGCTGGTCGGCGTCCGTCGACGTGCTGGCGATGCCGGCGACGGTGATGAACGTAAACGGCGGCCGCTCATCGTCCCAGCACATGGAGACCCGCGGATCCCTGATGATCGCCCTGCCCTTGAGGGTCGTCGGCGAGGTCAAAAAGACAATTTGGTCGTTGTCGATGTCAACCCAAACCGGCGCGATGTGCGGTGCCCCATCGGCGCGCACAATTGCGAGCTTGGCGGTGCGAGCGGGGGCCTCGAGCACAAAGGACCGCCACCACGTGTCTGAGCGCTCATGGGTGCTCATGGCGTAAAGCATACCCCTGGCCCGCCCGGCGCCCAACGACCATGCCGGGCCAGATGGTGCGACCGCTCCCGCTCGCGGGTTGCCGGCGACCGGCGGGCGCCCACCCACTTCATGGCTGCGGCATGGTGACGTAGCGGGTCACAAGGTACTCATCGATGCCCTCGAGGCCGCCAGATATGCCGAACCCGGAATGGCCGACGCCACCGAACGGGGCCGATGCACAGGAGACCCGACCGCAGTTGACCGCAACCATGCCGGCGTTGAGCGCTTCACCGACACGCATCGCGCGCCCGAGGTCCGCGGTGTAGACGTAGGCAGCTAACCCGGCCGGGTTGTCGTTCGCCCGGTCGAGTGCCTCTTCCTCAGTCGCAAACGGGGCGATCGCTGCGATCGGCCCGAAGATCTCCTCGCGCATGACGTGGGCGTCGAGTGGGACGTCGCTCAGCACAACCGGGGCGAAGTAATACCCGGCTCCCGGAACCGGTCCGCCAGGAACCAACACCTGGGCCCCCCGTGCGACCGCGTCGTCGACGAGGCCGGCCAAGCGCCTGACGTGCCGTGCCGAGATCATCGGTCCGCAGCCGACGCCCTCGCGCGTGCCCGGGCCGATGCGCACTCGGGCGATCCTCGCCGCAAGCCGGCGCGCGAATTCGTCAAGGATGCCGCGCTGGACAAAGAAGCGACTCGCGGCGGTGCATGCCGCGCCGCCGTTGCGCATCTTGGCGGCAAACGCCCCGTCGACGGCCGCATCGAGGTCGACGTCCGAGAACACGATAAAGGGAGCGCAACCACCGAGCTCCATGGACGTGCGCACCACCTGCTCTGCGCTGCGGGCGATCAACGCCCGTCCGACGGAGACCGATCCGGTGAAGCTGAGCTTGCGGATGCGACCATCGGCCAGCAACACGTCGGTGGCCCCGTCGATCGATGAGACCACCACATTGAGTACGCCGGGCGGCAGGCCCGCCTCACACAGGCTGCGGGCGAGCATCAGCGGCGCCAACGGGGTCAGTGACGACGGGCGCAAGACCACGGTGCAGCCCGCCGCGAGGGCGGCTCCGAGTGCGCGCGCGGGTACGGCCAGCGGGAAGTTCCACGGTGAGATCACCAAGCATGGGCCGACCGGCGCCCGCGTGACAAGGCGGCGACCCGCCCCATCGGGTGAGCTCGACGTGCGGCCCGCGATGCGCGTCGCCTCACCGGCGAACCACTCAAGGTAGTCGGCGGCGAACTCGACCTCCGCCCGCGACTCGGACAGGGGCTTGCCCATCTCCGTCGTCACCACGTAGGCGAGCGATGCAACCTCGGCGCGCAACGCATCGGCGGCGCGGCCGAGGACCTTGCGCGCTCCCGTGGCGCCGTCCGGGTCCAGCCGCGCTGCGCATCAACGGCCGCGTCGAGGGCCGACAGGCAGACATCGGTCGTTGCGTCGGCGACCCAGGCGATCGGGCTGCCCGTGGCGGGACCCCGACGGCGAGCGTGGGCCCGCAGATGCGGGGACGAAACGGCCACCGACGAACAGTTCGGTGGAAGGGCATCCTACCTTGTGACGTTGCCGAAGGCCTGGGGAGTGAAGGTATCGTGAGCTCTGCGAGCTTTGCGGGTTGCGGTGTCCGACGTGCGTTCGGGCGCTAGGCCGCTGTATTGGTTGGCAGCATGGCAGTCTCCGTGGGAAGCGCCGAGGGTGTCGGGGCGGACGAGGGCAGCGCGAAGCCCGGAGAACTCGTGCGCGGGCGCAGGTCGACTAGAGGGAGAATCGCGACCGCGTGTGCACGTAGCGGGCCGAGACTTCCTCGGGGATGGTTCGGTGCCATCGTCGTCGTCCATCCCCCGATCGCGAAGAAAACGGGACCGGGCGGCGACGAAGTCCGCCCAGCCGCCGTCCGGGAACTCGGGCGGCGCGGCACCCTGCCCAGCGGCCTCGGAGGGATCTGGACGGGCTCGTTGCGGGCTGTGCTGGGGTCCTGTTCATGTCGCTTGCGCGTCACTGCCTGCTCCTTCCGAAATCGCTTGCGGACGAGGCTTCGGCCACGGCGGACATGCCTGTGCCGCAGTCGCAGGTGACGGTGGCGTCGCCGAAACCCGCTCCATGCCAGTGCCGGCTCAGAATGCGGGTGGCGTCCCGGGCGGCACCCCGAGGATTTCGTGGACCGCCCAGGCGGGCTAGTGATCCCAGGTACCCATCGACCCGACCCGGCGCGGTACCCGGCGCGTCAGCGGCCCGCCGCCGACGCGCCTGCCGAGCCTCGATCGCGACGGCTGGCTCGTGCCGTTTCCGACTGCGGCATGACGGCCTAGACTCTCGACGAAGATCCGCGAGCACGAACACGGACGTGCCGGAGCCCAACGACGATCTCTCCCGCACCGCTGGACCTCACCCCGATCTCCGAGGCCGAACGGACGGGGAGCCGTTTCTGCTGTACTCGCGGCACGGGGATGGCAGAGCAACAAAACCTTCACACCCGGGGCGTGGACACCGACGAGGGCTGATCGGGCGCGAGGGTCGCGTGTGCACGTGCGCTCGCGTGGGACGCAACGGGCCGCGGGCCCCATGCCGAACTGCACCGTGTCTGAATCGAGTGGGCGGCGTCGACGACGGTCTCTCGCTCAACGGGGACGCATCGAACGCCGACCGGGTGCTCGGGCGCCATCGGTCACGTGACTGTGACACCCTGACGATCGGTGATACGAGCATCGAGTCCCGCGCTCCGGCGGCGCGGACGAGCGACGCCACCAGGGCCCAGTGGAGTTGATCGAGCCGGGTGCGACCCCGCCGAAGCAGCGTGAAGTGCTCGTCGCCCTGCGCCGACCGACCCTTATGGACCCCTTCGCGGCGCCCACGACAAACGACGCGATTGCATCGGAATTGTTCCTCAGTGTCCCGGCGGTCAAGACGCACCTGCGCGCCCTGTTCACGCGTTTCGGGATCAGCGAGCTCCCCCAGAATCAAAAGCGAGCGATGCTGGTCCATCTCGCCGTGGAGGCGGCGTCGTCTCACTCGTCGCGATACGGTGTAACGAAGCCCATCGCGGGTCCTTTACAGCGGTAGCGACGGGAGTCTAGGCTCGTCCCCAAAGCCACCCTGGGCTGCCTTGACACCTTGCACACGCTACGAGCGACGACGGTGGATGCCGTAGCTGGCCAACTGACGCAGGCCGTGGGCAGCCGCCTGCGCGAGACGGCGGTCTTATGGCTGTCGGCGACCAGCTTGCCGGTTACCGGACGACGGGCCTATCGGTCTGCGGCGGCAGGGGATGGTGTACCGCGCCGACGATCTGTGGGGTCGGGCGTGAGACTCGCGCTGAAGGCGTCATCGGGCCAGAGCTCGCCGAGGACCCGGGCTTCTGGCTGCGCTTCCGCGCGAGGCCAAGGCCGCGGCCGGTCTGCGAGCACCGAGCGCTCGTGACCGTCTACGGTGCCGGCGAGGACGACGGCCGACTGTACATCGCTATGCACGTGCGCGGCACGACACTCGAGGACGAGATCGCACGGGGAGGGCCGCAAATCCCCCGCCCGGGGGTGTGCCGCGCGTATTGTGGCGCAGGCGGCCGATGCCCTTGACACCGCCTACGCCAAGGGCTTGTGCACTTCCGCGACGTCGAGCCGGCCAACATCCTGCTCGGCGGCCTCGGCGTCGACGGTCACGCCTACCTGAGCCACTTTGGGCTCGCCATCCCTGCTGCGGGTACCTCCCGTGACGGCCGCCAGGGTGCCGTCGCGGGCACGCCGGAGTACCTGGCACCGGAACAGATCGGCGGCGGGCCGCTCGACGCCCGCACCGACGTCTACGCGCTGGGGTGTGTGCTGTTCACGGCGCTCACCGGACGCGTGCCGTTTGGCGAGCACGGTCCGGGCTCGGATGGTCAGCGAGTCGATCCGCCGCTGGTCAGCGCGTTCGCGCCCGGCGTCCCGGCTGGGTTCGACGACGTCGTTCGGCGCGCGCTGGCGCTCGACCCTGCCGAGCGCTACGCGACGGCGGGCGAGCTTGGGAGCGCGGCCTTGGCGCTCCGCTACGACGTCGCCCTGTTGTGTCTCCCGCACGACGCTGACGCAGCCGCCCGCATCGCCGACCTGCTCCGGGCCAGCGGCCTGGAACCTTGGACCGATGCCGGCCAGGGTGTGAGCGAGGGGCTGCGTGCCTCTAATGCGTGCGCGATCATCGTCGGTGCCGAGGGGCTCGGCGGCTGGGCACGCGATGGGCTCGCGGTCGCCGAGGACCTTGCCAGCCGTGACCGCGGCTTCCAGATCGTCGCGGTGCTCCTGCCGGGTGCGCCCGCGCCGCACGATCCGGCCCTGTCGTTCCTCCGGGCGCGGCCATGGGTCGATCTCCGGTCGGGCTCGGACGATGAGGCGATCGAGTCGCTTGTCTGGCTGATTCGGGGCGTCACGCCGGGGCCCGCGCAGATTGGCGACGCGGAGATGGTCTGTCCCTACCGTGGGCTCGACGCCTTCGGGGAGGAGGACGCGCGGTTCTACGTCGGCCGGGAAGCCGAGACGGCGGACGCCGTCGAGCGGCTACGGACCTCGCGCTTCCTGGCGGTGGTGGGCGCGTCGGGCAACGGCAAGAGCTCGCTCGTCCGTGCGGGCATCGTCACGGCGCTGCGGACGGGCGCACTGCCGGGCAGTGAGTGCTGGCCGATCGCGGTGATGACCCCCGGGGCCGACCCGCTGCGCTTCCTCTCGGCGGCGCTCGGCCGCATGGGCCTCGCTGAGGCGCTGCCGGGGCCGGCGGAGTTCTCCGCGTATGGCGCCGCGCTCGACCAGTGGGCCAGCCGCGCGCTGGCACGCTCGGAGTCGATCGGCGCCGTCCTGGTCGTCGATCAGTTTGAGGAGATCTTCACCGTCTGCCGCGATCCGAAGGCCCGGGCAGCGTTGATCGAGAACCTCGTCTTCGCGGCAAGCATTCCTGCGGGGCGCCTGATCGTGATCCTCGCCATGCGCGCCGACTTCGTGCCACGGTGCGCTGAGTATCCGCGTCTGCGGGCGCTGCTCGGTGACGAGCAGCCATCGTCGGGCCCCTCGACCCCGCTGGCCTGCGACGCGTGATCGAGGAGCCGGCACGGCGGGTGGGGCTGCGGTTGGAGCCCGGTCTCGCCCGCACGATCATGGAAGACGTCGTCGACCGGCCCGGCGCGCTCCCGCTGCTCGAGTACCTGCTCCTCGATCTCTGGCGCGCCCGACGCGGGACAACCCTAACCCTTGTCGCGTATGGCGCAAGTGGTGGTGTCGACGGCGCGCTGGCGACAGCGCGAACGCCGCCTACAACTCCCTGTCGCCGGACCGACAGGCCATCGCTCGCCGTGTGCTCCTCCGCCTCATCCAGCCGGGTGAGGGCAGCGAGGACACCCGTCGCCGCGTCGAGTTCGATGAGCTCGTCACCCGTCCGGAAGAGCGGGACGATGTCGAGGCCGTTGTCGCGCTCCTTGCCACCGAGCGCCTGGTCACGACGGACCAAAATACGGCGGCCGATGGGGAGCCGACGGTCGACATCACCCACGAGGCGCTGATTCGCGGCTGGCCGGAGCTGCGCGCATGGATCGAGCAGGATCGCGAGCGCCTCCGCCAGCGGCGCCTGCTGACCGATGCCGCAGGCGAATGGGAGCGCTCGCAGCGCGCCGACGAGGGGCTGCTGTTCCGCGGGGTGCGCCTGGCGGTGTGGCAGGAGCAGGGCACCGACGGCCTCAACGAGCGCGAGCGGGCGTTTCTTGCTGCGAGCGCGGAGCGCGCCGACCGCGAGCGCCGTGCGCGCTCGCGTCGGGTACGCCTCGGGGTCGGCGGGCTCGCGGCGGCGCTCATCATCGTCGCCGTGGTGGCGGTCGTCGCGCTATTGCAGAAGAATGCCGCGGACTCTGCGCGCCAGTCCGCCCTTTCGCAGTCCTCGGTCAACGCCAGCACCCTGCAACTCGGTCAGGACCCCGAGCTGGCGTTGCTCCTCGCGGTCCAGGGCTATCGGGCCCGAGCGGACGTTGCGTCGGAAGACGAACTCCGGCGTGCGCTGCACGAGTCCCACTTGCGTGCCGCGGTTCGCTTGCCTCAAGGCCACTTCGACGCACTCGCGGAGTTGGGGAACGGCCGCGTCGCCCTCGCGACCGCCAGCGGCGAGATGTTGATCTGGGACCCGGCGGCAGACCCGGACGGACGGCACCTGCAATCCGTGCCGTGGTCGAAGGCTGGCATATGGGACATGGTCGGCCTCCCCGGCGGGCGCGTTGCAACCATCGACTTTGACGGCAACGTGGCAGTCGGCACCCCACCGGGACCGCCGCACGTCCTTGGGATACATCCACAATCGACACAGAACTCGGCAATCGCGAGCACCCCCGACGGTCGCGGGTTCGTCACGGTCGGGGGTGACGGGGTCGCTCGGCTCTGGAGCGCGTCGGGCGGCCCGCCAACCGTCTTGCTGCGCGGCGCGGCGAGCCCCTTCTCGGTCGCCCCGGCGGCGGCGGGCCTGACGGTCGTCGCCGATAACAACGGCGTGTCCGTCTGGCGCGCCGGTCGCCAGATTCCCAACCCGGTGCTCCAGGGCACCAACGTGAACTGGCTCAGCACCGATGCGACCGGCACACTGGTCGGTGTCGCCGCCGCCGACGGGTTCTCCATTTGGCGGGTTCGCGGCGACCAGCTCGTGCGCCAGCTCAGAGTTCCGGAGGCGGAGGGCACGAATTGGGTCGCGTTCAGTGCCGACGACAAGATGATCGCGACCGCGGACGCGGACAACGCCATCCGGCTGTGGTCGCTGTCGGACGGACAGCTCAGGGGCGTCCTGCTGGGGCTCAAAGGGACAGGCTGGCGTGTTGCCTTCGACGGGTCGCGGCTCATCAGCACCAGTGTTGACGGCAGCGCGCGAATCTGGGACTGGACGGCTGCGGCCGATCCGGCGTTCACCGATCCGGCCTTGCCGCTGGCCCCCGGCGATGGGTCGAATGGGAGCCTGACGTTGCTCCGGAATGGGCGGGCCGTCGTGATCGACCAGACCGGCAGCGCGCGGGTGTGGGTACCGGCATCGGGCACGACCTCTGCGATCGTCGGTCCCGACGGGAGCGCCGTGAGTGCCGCCGGGATCACGCCCGATGGGAGCACGATCGCGACCGGCTTCGAGGATGGTCGCATGGTTGTACGCAATGCGGCCGGACGGACGCTGCTGGCGTTCGACGGCGGGTCTGGATACTCGGCGAACCAAGTGCTGCTGTCGGAGGACGGGCGGACGCTCGTCGGGACCAGTCAGTCCGGTGTTGTTCGAATCGCCGTCAAGCACGCTGCGCGACCGGTACTGGCCCCACTGGTCCCGGTGAATACGTTAGCCACGGCCGCGATCAGCCCCGACGGTCGGGTCGTTGCCATTGGTACAGAGGAAGGCGCGACGATGCTCTGGCGAGCGGATGGATCGCTTCCGGTGATCGGTCACCAGTCGGGTCAGGTGTACGCCCTGGCGTTCAGCCGGACGGTCGCTACCTGGCGACCGCCGGGGGTGATCAGCTCGTGCGGGTGTTCGATCTGAAGGGTGGTGGCCCGCCCCTCGTCTTACGGGGACACACCGACGTCGTCACCGATGTGGCCTTCGCGGCCGGCGGTCGATACCTCGCGAGTGTGGGATATGACGGCATGCGCCTGTGGGACTGGCGGCGCGGCGTCGCTGTGCTGGACGTGCCGGGTGGCACGCACCGTGATCAGACAGTCGCCGTGTCGGCGGACGGACTCCATGTCCTGGTGCTGAACGACGCCGGCACTGTTCACGAGGCGACCTGCGACGTCTGCATGCCCCAGGACCAGCTCCTGCCGCTGGCCGCGTCTCGCGTCACCCGCAGTCTCACGCCGCAGGAACGCAAAGAATTCATCACCAGCTAGCGCCGCCCCCACCGGGTGGTGGGAGACTCGACCAGGAGGTCATGATGCCCAACCTTATCGGCGACCCCGACCTTGCAAATGTGCTCGCAGCACCGGTGCCTGTACTAGGCGTCCCGGGTGTGATGCGTGGTTCGGTCCAACCGCACTATCTGCGGAATTGCACCGTCCTTCGCGGTTACCTCGCGGATCCCGATCTCGTGTGGACGGACCGACGGGATCCGGCCAACCCAATCCCCTACAGGCTTTGGCGCATCTACCTCTCGGCAGGCATGGACGTCTTCGTCGACTTCTTCGCGAGGGACGCGGTTCGCGTCACGCAGCACGCCCCGTCAGACCCCGACGAACTCACGGACAACGTAGGTCTTCCGCACGTCCAAGCGGTCACGCTCTGGCTGAATCGCATTTCCCGCGTGATGCCTGCTCCGGGGGGCTACGCCGGGCCTGAGCCGGCAGCGCTGATCCCGCGGCGCTATTTCATCGCGCGGGAACTGCATGCGTCGACCGGATTCATGTCGGGTGCGCTCATCGACGACGTCATGGAGGCCGCCGACTCCCGCGCCCCTGCGTGGCCCGAGCAGGGCTACGGGGGTCAGGGCTGGCCTCATACCGCCGTCGGCACCCCGTGCCATCACTGACGCGTGTCCGGAGCGCTGAC
This sequence comes from uncultured Thermoleophilia bacterium, assembly GCA_963784985.1. Lineage (GTDB taxonomy): Bacteria > Actinomycetota > Thermoleophilia > Miltoncostaeales > Miltoncostaeaceae > CAITWD01. The sequence goes on along the minus strand of CAWATR010000029.1, from coordinate 11,263 downwards.
CACGCTTTGGGGCCTCGGTCTCCTCGAGCCCGGTGACACCCTCGAGACGGGGCTGGTCGTCCGTGACGTCTCGGGGCGTAACGACGTCCAGATGCCCATGGGCCCCTTGCTGCGGTGGTGAAGCTGCCGGGGGCCCTGGGGCCACCGGATCTCCTTCAGCGCGAACGGGACATGCTCGCGTGGCTGGGCGAGCGGCACCCTGGGCTCGGACCTCGGTTGCTCGCATGGGAGCCGGTCGAGGCGATCCTTGTGAGCGAACGGCTGGAGGGCGAGACGCTGACGTCGCACGTACGCGGTCTCGGGCATCTTCCAATGACCCTTGCGACCCGCATCGGTATGGCCCTGGGCGACCTGCACGCCCGGCCGGAATTTCCCCCCGTTCAGTGCCGATCCGCCGGGCGTGCTGCGGCTTCATCGGCTCGTGCCCGGGGCACTCGGGGTGCGTACACCTGCGCAGCTGGAACTGGTGCGGATGGTGCAGCGCGCACCAGCTGCGTGTGCAGCCCGCGAGGCTGAGGCCGCCGCCTGGCGTACGACGGCGGCGATCCACGGGGACGTACGCTGGGCAAGGAGGTGAGTCGGCCGACGGCGGAGGAGCGGAGGATCACCGTGCTGCGCGCTGCCGATTGGGAGCTCTCAGGTTGCGGGGACCCGTATTGGGACATCTCCGCCGGGATGGCATGCGCCGTGCGCGACGCGTTGGCAGCTGTCAACCTCGCAGCGAGGTCATCCTGGGAGCTCATTACCGACACGGACTGCGCACTTTTGCAGGCGCAACTCTGTCGTCTCCGCAATGTGGACCGCCTGGCGGGCGCACTTTCGCGATCAGCCCGGGGGCGACGTACACGAACGGGCGATGCGCCTCACTGGCGCGCGACTCGTGCAGTTCGCTGACGAGGTTGCCGTCCATGGGAACCGGCTTGGGCGCCACGCTGTGCTCGCGGCTCGCGTCGGGTTGGATCTTCTCGAACGGCCGCGGGAAGCCGCCGACGCTCTCCTTGGGCCGGCCGCCGCTGACCCGGACCGCGCGTCATGAGGACCAGACACCTCCAGGAATTCCTTGCGGGCGTCCGGGTGACCTCGGCGACCTCGTTTGAGTGGCACCGCGAACGCGTGGAGCTCCCGCCGGTGCCGCGTTCCGATCACGCCGGCCCGAAGGTCCGCGGGCTTCTCGTCGCCCGCCTCCAGCAGTCCGTCTACAGCCGGTTCTACCTTACCGGGGGTCGGCGGGTCGGGTGGACCGCCCCGGTGCCCCGTCCGTGGCTGACCAGCTTCTCGCGCTCGCTCACCGAGGCGAATGCGGGGGCGAGGCTTCTGCAACCCGGCTGGCACGTCGTCGGTCCTGACGGCGACTTCATTGTCGTCGAGCGCGATGGTCTGCGGATCTGGGCACGGTCGGAGGAGGTCGTCCAGAATGGGGAGGATGCGGTGCGAGTGTGGGTTCCCGTTGACCAGCCAGGGGTGTCGCCCGGGTTCCACAGCGTCTGCGGCACGACGCCGTGGCGTGCTCGGACCGGGCTCGTCGACCGCTTCTACTGGAACCTCCAGCCGCGGGGCGCCGCCCGGCTGATCCGGATGGCGACCGAGCGTTTGAACCGGCTCGGGATCCCCTTCATCATCAAGGTCATCGCCGATCCCGCGGCTTTCCGGGTCGCTGCTCGATCGCGCTCTCTTGGTGATCGCGAGCGTCGATCGGGACGTGCTGCTCCCCACGGTACGGGAGCTCTACACGCGCCTTGCCAGGGATCTCGATTCCCCGACCCCGGCCTTCACGAAGGTCCTCGCTCCCGGTTTGGGCTTCGCGCAGCACCCCCAGGGGGGTCCCAGCTTCGGCATGAGCAGGTCGCGGCTGGTCGCCGAAGCCTTGGTGCGTGGGTACGAGTTGGGCAGCGATACTGCAGAGGATCGCCTGACGGCGCTGCGTCGCGCATTCGCCGCGGAGGGCCTCGACCTCGACGCGCCCCATCTCGGGCCGAACCCACAGCCTGATGCCGACCTCGAGCTTGCCGGCGTAGCCGCGGCGGCGCCCCGTCGCCGTCGGCAGGGAACCGACTGCCTCGATATCGCTGCCACGATCGGCCGCCGCCTGTGCGACGGCGCCGTGTGGAGCCACGATCGCTGCACCTGGCTGGGTCCGCGCCCAAACCCCCGCCCTGGCGGGTGGCTCGAGGTTCCGCTCGCCAGCGTGGGACCTGGCATCTACGAGGGAACCGCGGGAATCGCGCTCTTTCTCGCCTGAGCTCGCCCGGCATGCGGACGACCGTGGTGCGCGGCGGGCGGCGATCGGCGCCATTCGGCAGGCGCTCGCGCGTCGCGGTGACATGGCGATGCCGCAGCGGGACGGACTGTTCGACGGCGCGGTCGGCATTGCTGCCGCCGCGGCCCATGTTGGCACGCTCCTGCGGGTACCCGAACTCGTCGAGCGGAGCCGTGGGATCATCGAGGAGACCGGTGATCCGGTGGGACCTGACGTCGTCGACGGGTGTGCTGGGGTCATCCTGGGCCTCGAGTTCATGTCCGACGTGATCGGCGATGCAAGTCTCCGGGTGCGGGCCGGTGAACTCGCGCGTCGTCTCGCTCACGATGCGGTGAGGCGAGGTCGCCTACAGACCGCCGGGTTCAGTCATGGCGACGCCGGCATTGTCGCGGCGCTCGACACCGCAGCTCGGGCGACGGGCTATTCGGGCGCTCGCGTCCGTCGCCGACGGGGTGCGCCCGACGCTGCTTGCACACTGCGAGACCGCGGGGATCTCCTGGTGTCGCGGCCGCGCCGGCATCGTCCGCGTGCTCGGCGACGATGCACCGCCCGTGGTGGGTCGGCTCTGCGACGACGTACGCGAGCAGATCGACGCACGGCACAATGACCTCTCGCTGTGTCATGGCGTCTTTGGCGCGGTCGACGCACTCATCGACCAGGCACACTGCGCGCCGCTGGGCGCGCGTGCGACCCGCGACCTCACCCTGGAGGCCGGTGAGGTCGCCTGGCTCGACGCCCGCAATCGTGGCGGCTGGTGTTGCGGCATGCAAGGCGAACCACCGGGACTGATGCTCGGCCTGGCGGGCATCGGTCTCGCGTACCTGCGCCTTCATGACGAGCGGACGTTTTCGCCACTCGGCTTTGGCGCACCCCAAGAACCCGTGCACGCCCGCGGCGCGGACATCGTCAAGGAGGCCGTCTGATGCCTACTGCCCATATCGCCATCGTCTCCCAGACGTCGCTGGCGTCCCATGAAACGGTCATGGATGTCGCCGGCGCAGTCCAGCGTCAGATCGAGCGCGATTTCAGCCCCATGTGGGGCGTGTCGGCGACTGTTGAACCAATGTCGCGACTCGATCAGGTCCCGGCCGGGTACTGGCCGATCGTCCTTCGCGACGACCTTCCGGGTCCGAACGTGCTGGGGCTGCATCTCGACGACAACGGGCAGCCGCTGTCGCTCATCCAAGCGTCCAACGTCTGGTCGCTCACCGCGAGCCACGAAGCCCTCGAGATGCTGGCTGATCCCTACGGAAACCGGTTGATACCGGGTGGCTCGCTGCGACCCGGCCAAGGCATCGCCGATTTCCTCGTCGAGGTGGCCGACCCCGTCCAGAGTGTCGCCAACGCCTATTCGGTCAACGGCATCCTGGTCTCCGACTTCGTCACGCCGGAGTACTTCCAGCATCCCGCCCCGGTCGCGGGAGCGAGCTACAGCTTCACTGGGGCGGTCCAGCGTCCACGTGACGTTGCCGATGGCGGCTCCGTCACCTGGCGGGAGCCGCACAGCGGACATTGGTGGCAGGCGACGCGGGCGTCGGGGCAGCTCGAGTTCACCGACCTGGGAATCATTCAGGGTGGAGCGGTTGGTCTGCGATGTGGTGTGGACACCAAGTCCACACCGCGGGAGCTGTTCTATGGCGTGCCGCCCGACAGTCCATATCTCGATGCCGCCAAGGAGCGCTTTGCGAGCGAACTGTCGGCCGCATCTGTCCGGGCCCACGCGTGGTCGCGCCAGATCGACAGGATCGTCTCAACAGGACCGCGTTCGATCGTGCATCCGCTTCCGCTGTACGGAATCCGGCCACCGTCCGACAAGGCTGCCCTCCGACGCGGGGGGTCGAAGAATTCGGCGCCGTCGGGGACCAAGGTGACGAAATCACAGCGGCCCACGCAGTAGCTGTTCACCGAAAGCCCGAGCCCGATCACCACCCGGCCTGCCTGGGCCGACCTCAGCGCGCGTCAGGGCTCCGGAACGGGCCTATGATGGTCGGTGGGGATCGAGGAGGAACACGCCATGTGGGTTTTGGCCGGCGTCCTGATCGGGCTGGCTCTCGCCGCGGCGGTGGCAGGGTTCCCAGTCTGGCTCGCATGTGCACGTCGCGGCAGGCATCGTCGGGGTCGTGGCTGCCGTTTGGCTGCTGGTCATGGTGGTCCAGGGCCAGTCGACCGCGACGCTCTGGGCACTGTTGGTGGCGATGCTCATCGTGGCCGCCGGGGCTGCCGTGATCGGGGTGGTACGGGCTCCGCGGGTCGGGCACCATTGCCTACCACCCGGAGCGGGTCGAAGGCGCCGAAGGCGTGGCGGTGGTCGACCTCGATCCGGACGGTCTGTGCGGGTGCGCGGCGAGCAATGGTCGGCCACCTCGGTCAACGGGATCGCTCGCGCCGGCACGCGCGTCCAGGTCCTGCTCGCTGATCCTGATCTGCGCCTTGCTGCGGCGGGCCGAGGCTCCCCTCCACCCACCGGGCTGGCCGAGCGGCCCGGGACGGGCTGAGGCCGGACAGCGGTAGAAGGGTGCATGCCACGCTCCGTGCGGTCGCGAACGGACGCACGCCGGGGGACGGCGATCAGACCACCGTCGCGCGCTGGGGGCCGCCGCCGGCGGGCCCGTGCCCGGTTCTACTGCCACCTGCAGAGCGTCTTCTGACCACCCCAGAGGAACCACGCGCCAAGGCGGCCGCCGGGCCGCGATGCAACGCGCGCGACGAGCTTCGTGTACGCCCGTGGACCGCCCGTGTAGCAACGACCGATATCGAGTGCCTTCAGCTCGATCCTGGCAGGGGTCGCGTAGTAGCCACCGCCCGGCTTGAAGACCGGGTTGAGCCCAAAGCCGATCGCCGCCGTGCCGCCCCAGGTCGTCCAGTGGATCTTGGCGACGTACCCCGACGGGTCGCCGCCATTGAAGATCGTCGGCGGCCGCGGCGTGCCCCAGCCAATGCCGTGGTCGGGCCGGGGCAGGAAGTACTTCGACCCGAAGCCACCACCGTGGTATGCCGGGGCGGCGATGAGCAGCTGGCACTGCTACGGTGCCGAGCGCCGCGATCCTGATCACGCCGGCCGCCGCGATTTGCCGGCGTGACCCGCCGGTTGGGGATCCGGTCCTGCGCGCGCGCATGTCGTGGTCACCACCTGGGCCAGCTGCCGGGTCAGCCCTGCATGGACAGCCTCGCCGTCGGGGCCGCGCCGGAATACCCACGGGGTCACTCGGCGAGTTGCTCGGGGCCCGATCCGGTCGGCTGGAAGCGCGCTACCGAGAAGCCCAACAAGAGCGGGACGGCGATGGCGAACACCGCCAACATAGCGATCAGATGATCAGCTGCGTCGCCGCGGGTGCCGTCGTAGATGAACACGTATTCGATCATCCCCGCGATCACCACGTACGCCAGGAGCACCCAGCCGCCGACCAGGCGGAACGTGCCCCAGGCGAAGTCCTCGAGCCGCGCGAGCAGCACGCCGTTGACGACGAGCAGCACGCACGGCCGCGACCAGCAGCACGACTCGCCGGCCCGAGCGAGATGTGGCCGCGGCAGGTGCGCCGCCGTGTAGATGCCGCCGGCGACACCAGGACCATGGCGAGGTCCGCGAGGCGATCGCCTGGATCGGCGGGAAGCTGCGCTCGTCTGCGGTGCGGGCGGCCGTCGTCATCTGCGTCGCCATCTTGGTCATGATGATCAGTGTCGCGACCTGCATCAGCCCGGTGATCCCGGCGGTGTAGATGAACACCTTCATCAGCCGCCCGATCCGCTGCCGTTGGGCTTCGGCTTCTTGCAGCTCGAACAGCACCGCGAGGTTCGCCGGCTCGAGCAGCGCCGAGCGCGATCATCGCCATCACGCCGACGATCGATGTACGAGGCCACCAGCCAGCCGTGGTTGGGGTAGCCCGGACGAGGTTGCCGACGTGCCGGGCGAGCTGCCAGCCCGAGCCGAGCGTCATCGTGACGAGCGTCGGCATCAGCAGGACCATCTTCGGCATGAGCCGGCTCGGGAACTCCATCCGTGACGGGATCGACATCGTCCGCCGATGATCGGCCCGAGCGATGAGGCCGACGAACAGGTCGATGCGCCGTCCACAGCCCGCCGCCGACGACGTGGAAGAACTCGAGCGCCCAGTGGTTGTTCCTCGCGATCGCGACGATCAGGCCGATGATCACGACGGCGACGATCGGGATCCCCTTGACGGGTACGATCTGGAAGTCACGCACCGCCGGGGGCGGTCCGGCGTGGGCCTCGGGCGTGGTGGCGACAGCCGCTGCGTCCTGTGCCATGGCGGAACCCCTTGGAGGTGACGGAGGAGTCGTTGCGCGCTCGGGCGCGGTGATGGATGCAATCTAGAGCGCACTTGGGCGCCGGTCCATACCCCCGCGCACCCTCGACCGTCGCGGCACGGCCGTCCCGACGACGCTCGTCCGGGGTTTCCCTGAGCCAGATCACGCCGCGCGCCGGATGTTGCCCTGCACAGGGCCGATTTACGCTTGCCAGCACAAGGAGGACGACCGTGTCGGTCAGATCACTGCTCAGCCGGGAGTCCATGGCGCGTGCGCCAACGTGGGCGCGCAGCTCGGGGTGCCGGTGACGGCGCCGTTCGGGAAGCCGGCCGCCCGCCGGACCACCCACAACCTGGCCTGGATCCTGCTCGAGCAATCAGGTCCGGATGCCGCCGGACTGCGCGCCGTCGTCACCGAGGACCTCACCTAGTCGATTGCGGACGTGCGCGAGCACGCGGCGGGCATGGCCGCGGCCTTTGCCAGCCTCGGGATCCGTGCCGGCGATATCGTCCTGTTGCGTGCGCCCGACTCGCCCGAGTGGATCGCGACCTTTCTTGGCGCCGTACGGTGCGGCGCGGTGGTGGCGCTGGCCGGGACGGGCATCAGCGGGGCGCGGCTCGCCGACGTCGCCGCACGGGCGACCCCGAGCCTGGTCATCTCGGAGGGCCGGCAGATCCTGCCGGAGGTCCCGCAACTGGCGCCCGCGCAGTTCGCTGCCCTCGCCGCGGCCGGGACCGATCCGGGAATCTGCCCCGTGGGCGCCGACGACCCCTGCTACATGCTTCTGACCTCGGGTTCCACGGGGCCGTCGAAGTGGGCCGTGCACCGGCATCGCGACATCCCGGGCTGCATCGCCACCTACGGGCGGCGCATCCTCAAACTGCGTCCCGGCGACCTGGTCTGGTCGGTGTCGGCCCTGCCGACCAGCTACGGCCTCGGCAAGAGCATGTACTTCCCGCTCGGCGCGGGGGCAGCCGCCTGGATCGAGCGCCGCGACCGCGACCCTGAGCGACTCGAGATCGCCTGCCGGGACTTCGGGGTCAACGTCGTCGCCGGCGTCCCGACCTGGTGGGCGCCCGGCGCGGCACGTGCGCGAGGGGCGCGTCGCGCGCGCCTCGTTCGCCGGCGTCCGTCTGGCGGTGGCGGCCGGCGAGCTGCTTGATGCGCGGGTCTGGGAGGCGGTCGCCGAGACGACGGGGATGCGCATCGTCAACTCGCTGGGGTCGTCGGAGGCGACGAACCTCTACACCTCCGATGTCGTCGGCAGTCCCGCGCCCGGGCGCACCGGCTGGGTCGTGCCCGGGTACCGGCTGCGCATCGCGCCGGCCGACGGCGCACCGCACGGCGCCGGCGAGCTGCTCGTGGCCGGGCCGACGGTCATGGCCGGCTACTTCGGCGATCCCGAGGCGACGGCCCGCGCGCTGGACGGCGAATGGCTGCGCACCGGCGATCTGGTCGAGCGGCTCCCGGACGGCGAGATCCACATCCTCGGGCGCATCGGCGACCGCATCAAGGTCGGGGCCTCGTGGGTCGACCCGGCACGCGTCCGGGAGGTCCTGCTCGCCGACGACGACGTCGTCGATGCGATCTGCGTGCCGGTCGTCGACGCCGACGGGGTGACGCGTCTGGTCGGCGCCGTGGCGACCGCGCGGCCCGGCCCCGTCCTGGAGGAGCGCCTGCGTGAGCGTCTGCGCGCGCTCTCGCCGGCCGAGCGGCCCCGGACGCTGCTCGTCGGCGCCGAGCTGCCGGTGACGGCGTCCGGCAAGGTGGACCGCACCGAATTGCACGCGCGCGCCCGCGCGGCACTCAGCAACCCAACCCAGAAGGTGACGAATGGCCACTGACGTACTTGATCGCGCGATCCTGGAGCGCTGGAACGGCTGCGGGTACTACCAGCTGGTCGGCATGCGTGTCGAGCGCGCCGACGGCGACGGGAGCCTGTTCCGGATCACGATCACCCCGGGCACCGCAGCTCTACGGCACCGCCCACGGGGGCATCCTGTCCGGGATGCTCGACGCCGCGATGGCGCTGGCACTGCTGGCGAAGATGCCCGTCGACGAAGGTTGCGCGACGGTCGAGATGAAGGCCAACTTCACCGCGCCCGGCAATCCCGGTGAGCTCGTGGGCACCGACAAGGTCCTCGACATGGGCCGCCGGATCGCCGTGGCACGCGCCGACATCCATGACGAGGGCGGCCGCCTGGTGGCCAGCTCGCAAGGGACGTTCATGCGATTCAAGACCGGTGACGCATGAGTGGGCTGACCCGGCTCACGGCAAGGTCGCCATCGTGACCGGCGCAGCCGGCGGGATGGCCAGGCCATCGGCCGGCTTCTCGGCGAGCGCGGCGCGACGGTCGTGCTGACCGACAAGGATCCTGCCGTGCTGGAGCTCGAGGGCGCGTTCGGGGCCGACGCACTGGCGCTGACGCATGACGTCACCAGCCTGGACGACGCCACGGGTGATGGCCCGGGTGCGTGAGCGCTTCGGGCGCCTGGATGTGCTCGTCAACAACGCCGGTTGGGACCGGCCGAGCCTGTTCGCCGATTGGGACCCCGCCGACTGGCTGCGGATCGTCCAGATCAACTACCTCGGCGTCGTCACGGGCAGCTACGCCGCACTTCCCTTGCTGCGGGAGGCGCCCGACGGGGGTGCGATCGTGTCGATCGCCTCCGACACCGCCCGCGTGGGCGGTTGGGGCGAGGCGGTCTACGCCGGCGCCAAGGCGGGAGTCGTCGCCTTCTCGAAATCGCTCGCCCGCGAGGTCGTTCGTGACCGGATCCGCGTGAACTGCGTCTCGCCGGCGGTCACCCAGACCGCGTTCCAGGACCGACTGGCCGCCGATCCGATCGGCGCGAAGATCGTCGAGGGCGCGATCCGCTCGGCGCCGATGCGCCGCGCCGCCGTTCCGGAGGAGATCGCCGAAGCCGTCGCGTTCATGGCCTCGCCCGCGGCGGGGTTCATCACCGGACAGGTGCTCTCGGTCAACGGCGGGGTCGTGATGTAGCCTGGCGCTAGTTGAGGGCCTTGGGCAGCTGCGCGGGGCGCCGGGGCGGGGTGATGTGGACGAAGATCGCGATGCTCCGCACGTCGATGCGGGTCGCGTGGGCGCCCGAGGCCGCGATCGCCGCCTGCAGGCGGTTGGCAGGCGGCCCGACCTGCGCCGCGTACGCCGGATCGGGATCGCGTGCGACCGCGGCGGCCATCGCGGGGAACCGGCTGACCCCGGGGTGCCGACGACGTCGATCGCGCCGTTCGAGGCGAACGCGATCGGGTAGGCGAGCCAGTAGTTCGCGTAGAGCGCGTGGACTCCGCGGGCCTCGAGCGCCGCGGCCACCGCGGGCATGTCCTGGGTGCGGATCGGAGGCGGTCGACGTGCCCGGTGGTCTCACCACGCGCGTCGGCGGTACGCATCGTGACGATGCTCATGCCGAGGATGGCGGCGACCAGCGCCACGCCGACGGCACCCGCAACGCGGCGGGGCAGGCGGAGCACGCCCCATGACAGCCCCAGCGCCAGCAGCGGGTAGAGGATGAACAGGTAGCGCGGTTCGCGCGTGTAGACCGTGAAGGCCGAGAAGCCGTACGGGACGGCGAACAACACGAACCCGGCGAACACCAGGTCGATCGGCGCCCGGTGGGCGGTGTGCAGGCGCACCAGGTCGACCAGGCCGCGCCACCGGAACGCGATGCCCGCAGCCAGCAGGCCGAGCCCCGCGACGAGCACCAGCGCCTCCGGCAGCCAGCTGAGGGCCGGTGCGCCGGAGAACGGCCGCAACACGCCCAGGAACATGCCGAGCACCGGGTGCAGCAAACCGCCGAGCTTCGACCCGTACGACCCGGTCGAGGCGCCGTTGCCCTGGGCCCAGGGCGGCGTCCAGCCGTGGCGGAGCTGATCGGCGATCGCCGGCGTAACCGATCAGGACCCCGGCGATGCCGAACGGCAGCACCCGGACGATCGACCCCCGGGCCGAGGCGAGCGCCCAGAGCACGGCGGCACGACCAGAAACAGGGTGAGGGTGCTCTCCCAGGAGGCCGAGCCCGAGGCACAGGCCGAGGCCCGCCGCCAGCCCGCGGCTACGCGGCGCGGCCGGGTCGAGGCGGAGTGCACGAGCAGCGCCACCACCCCGATGACCTGTGCGGCGTCGTACGACCCGTGGCTGTGGATGCCCTTGTAGAGGTTGTAGTAGGGCCCGGCCGCGTAGATCGAGGCCGCCAGCACACCGCCCCACGGCGATCCGGTCACACGCCGGCCGAGCAGCCCGACCAGCAGGCAGGTGACCCCGCACAGGGCCACCTGGACGAGCCGCAGGGTCGTCGGGGTGCTCGGGAGCACCCAGAGCACCACCGCCTGCAGGTACTGCTCGAGCGCCCCCATGTAGTTCGAGCCGGCCAGGTACGCAAACCACTGCCCGTGCAGGATGTCGCGGGCCATGATCCCCGTGACGGCCTCGTCGGCATCCAGGCGGCCGATGGTCGACACCAGTGCCACTGCCCGAATCGCGACGCAGCCGGCGACCGCGACGGCAAGCAGCACGGCCGGCAACACGGTCCACACATCGCCGCGGGCGCGCGCCGCGGTCGGGCCCTCGTCCGGCACCGACCCGGCAGGGCCGCGCCGCGGTCGGCTCGCAAATCCCAGACGACCGGTCATCGGCTGGGAGGGTCTGCGGACGCCCGCGCCCGCGGGGCGGGTACGCTCGAACGTGGGTGACCGCGCAGGGTTGGCATTCAGGCGCCGTC
>CAWATR010000028.1:0-49113 GCA_963784985.1 uncultured Thermoleophilia bacterium | reverse complement strand
AGGACCGGAAACGCGTCGGCAGAACGCGCGCGCGGAGCTCGCCCTGCGCGATCAGCAGTCGCGCCAGCTCGCCCTGGAAGACGAGACTCGGCGGTCGCGGTGACCCCCAGAAATGCGGCGGGCCGGACACCGACGCCCGACCCCACCAGCGTGAGCGCCCATTTCACACCACTGAAGGCAAGGCGTTCGCGACGGAGCGTAGCGCGGACGCGGCTACGCCACAGCGCGCCGGGGATCTCGTGCCCGTACTGTGCGAGGTATTCGCCAGGGCGGACGTGCTCGAGGTCGGGGGGCGAAGAGACAGCGCCCCGCCGATCGAGGCCGGGGCGCCGCCGGGGCAGCCAGATTGAGAGCCACGAGCGAACAGGCACCAGGGAGTCTCGACTCCGAACGCTAACTCCGGTGACGGACGGCGTTGGCTGGTGGTGCGATGAGCGCCGCCTCCGTGGACCACACCGCGTGGCCGTCGCGATCAGCGCCGGACGGCGAGACCGACGATGACGAGGCAACCTGGCACGCGATCGGGCACCCGGGACGCCTCGAGGACTGGGTGGCCGGTCAGCGCGCACGTCGTCGACGGGATCAGGTGGGGCCCGATGCCGACGTGCTCACGGGTCGACTTCGGCCTGTGCGCCGGGGCCGAGCACTCCTCCGACACCCGGGCACATCGGCCATCCGCGCTCGGGCGATGTATCGTCGGGCATGCGCATCCGCACCGTGCTGGGCACCGGCCTTTTGGCCGCGGCGGCGGCCACCGCAACCATCGCCCGCTGGGGCCGGTCTACTCGTGCCACCCAAGACGAGCATCGGCGCAAGCTCCCAGGGGACAACCTGGTGGTCGACCCGATGTGGCAACTCACTCGGGCGATCAGCATCGACGCCACGTCCGACGAGATCTGGCCGTGGCTTGTCCAAATGGGCCATCCGGCGCGTCGGGCTGGGTGGTACGCGCCATATTGGTTCGACCGCGTGCTCTGGGGTATTCGCGAGCGCAGTGCTGACAAAGTGATGCCGGAACTGCAAGCGCTCAGCACCGCAGACCGCGTTCCCGATAGCCGCGACGGGTCGGCGTACTTCTCGGTCGACGCGATCAACCCCGGCCGAGACTTGGTGCTGTTCTCGACGACTCATCCACTGCCCGTGTATACCGACGTCCGCTTCAGTTGGGTGTTCGTGCTCGAGGACCTGGGCCGGCGCACGCGGCTCATTGTTCGCGCTCGGATCGCGTGCCGCCCAGTGGTGCCGGCGGTGATTGCCCGCCCGGTATTTGGTGCGTTGCTGGGGATCGGCGACTTCATCGAGGCTGGCGCGATGCTGCGCGGCATCAAACGTCGTGCCGAGGCGTCGAGCGCCCCACGTCGCTGAACACCGGCGCCGCACGTCGGACACGCCGCAGCGGTGGCGCCTTCCAGGTGCGCCGCCGCCCGACCGAACGGGAATCGATCCCGAGCAAAGTCCGCCGCGCATGACACGCCACGACAGGAACGAGTTCGAGTTCCACAGCTCGCCCGCCGCGCACTCGTCGCGCCCTCGATGCCTGCGAAGTCATCGATCAGCGCGGACGCGTCCCGAGTCGACACGCAACGCATGTCCTCGGTGCGAGCGGGCTCCTACTCGGTCATGCGGACCGCGACGTCGTACCTGGTCACCGAGGCCCGACGCCCTGGAGTGTCATCGGCCGGCATCGCGTTCAGTACCTCATCCCCGCGTCGGTAATCGTCCTCGGTCTCGAAGAAGAGGACCACCAACGCCGTCTCCGACTTCGCATCGTGGAGCACGATGATCTCCGTTGCCGGGAGCCCCTCGGGCCGCTCCTGGTCGCGCATGTCGCGCTGCATCTGCTCCATCCGGGCCTTGCTGACCCCTTCGAATGACACCACACGTGCGAGCCCCATTTGAACCTCCTCGTCGCGTGACGCGAGCATACGAGGGGGATCGGAGGGACTCAACGGCCCGAGCGGTGCCGCCCGCCCGTTCGCAAGCTCGACAAGGCGCCCAGAGCGCATGTTGTGCGTGTCGCGCCGGCTGCCGTCGTGTGAATTGAGATCATTGGGTCCCCTGCGAGATCACCGGTGCGAAGACTCCTTATCCCGGCGCCGAGAGCTCCTCGATGACCTCCGTGCACCAGGCAGCGAATGCCGCTTGGGCATCGACGCCGTCGCGGAGCGCGAGGCGCACGAACCTCGGTCCGTCATCGCGTAGGTCGGCGACCCGATGCTCGAGATCTTTACCTTGTCGCTCGTGAAGGTCCCGAAGCTCCTCCGGATGGGCGATCACCGCTGACAGCGGAGGACATCGACCAGCATGAGCCGCGCACCAGACGCGCCGCGAAGCGAAGATCCGGCGCGGTGTCGCCCCGCACGACACCCACAGCGCGCCGGACCGGCGGGTGGCGGTGAGGATCGGGCCGAGCGCGGGTGAGTCGTCGCCGTGGAGACCAGGCGGAGCCGCCCCGGAACGCTGGGCGGCCTGCCCCGAGCCGCATGAGACTCGGGGCACGGTCACTCGACGATTACTTCGCGTAGTTCTCCATGCCGGTGAAGTCGACCTGTACGCACGGCTCGTTCCCGACGACCCAGGCGTCGTGGCCTGGTGGGATGATGACGATGTCGCCGGGACCGATTTGCTTCTCGGTGCCGTCGTCCATCCGAACGCCCATCCGGCCGGAGACGCAGTAGGCCAGGTGCGCCGACTGACAGCTCTTGGTTCCGGCGATCGGCTTCACGTGTTCCGACCAGCGCCAGCCCGGTTCGAACGTGCCACGTCCGACCGTGCCAGAAGACAGCTTCACGACATCAACTCGGCCCTTGTCGACAAACGGGCGGGTCTCATCCGCCTGGTCGGGGTTCCTTACCTCAAGCTCGGCCACGGGAGCCTCCTTGATTTGTTGCCGTACCGCCGAACGTACAACCGCGCCGGACTGCTGTGAACAGCGCATCTGCGAGACCGGTGGTGCGGTCCCAGCCCGATGGTGACCGCACCAGCTCGAACGACGGACGTGCGCCTGTCAGTCCGGCGTCTGGGAGGGGCGCGCAGCACGCCAGGTCCCGCTGAACGCAGACTCGTTGGCAGAGCACGCGCGGCAGGGTTCGAACCTGCGAACTTCGGGCTTCCCGGAGTGCGAATCAGGCGCGACGATGGGGACACGCCAGGACATACAGCGGCGCGGTTACGGGGTTTTCGCCCCGGTGGTGTCCCGCGCATGCCCGCAGGTTCCCACCCGCGTGTTCCGGTGGTGTTCTCGCAGGCGTGCCAACGGTGTGGCGACGGCACGACAGGCCCTCCGAACGCGGGGGAGGGCTACCGGTCAAGTGGGGGGCGGAGGTCGCCGATGTCCGTCGTAGATTCGCGTTGATGCGTACTTGAAATGCCAGGTCAGGACGGGCACCGATGCTCAGGCCGTCAGCGGCAGCGATCCTCACAACCACAGCAGGCGGTCTCGCGATCGTCGCGATGCGCATTGCCGCGAGGCGTCACATGGTCACAGCCGCTTCCGAGCGCACGGCGAGCGCGGTCTCAATCGATGACGGGTGGTCCGTCGAGGAGGCCGACGACACGTCGGAACTGTCGCCGTACGCCACCGCAGTCGTCGACCGCGCCGGCTCGATCGACCGCTGATGCGTGACCGGTCGCTCGTAGCGGCCCGCTAACCCCCAAGGCTGCCGGAACGCGGGACTCCCCGCTCGATGGCGTACGCACGGCGATACACTGCGTGCGTGTACCGGCCGACTCGGTCCGGCCGATCACGGCGCTGCGGCGCTTCCCGTTCGCGTTGACGCCGGCGGCCGTCTGCCCCGGGAGCGACGAGTCAGCTCGCGCATCCCGGGCCTCCGATCCTCGAGGTGCAGCGGCTCGGTCGGACGCAGTCGCTGCCAAACTCTGCTACTTCTCTCCCGAGACCGGTCACAGAGGACAAGGAACACACATCCAGGTCCCGGGCTCCCTGCGTGCGTTCGGCAGCCGCGACATTGCCGTGGACCTCGGTACCGCGAACACCTTGGTCTACGTCCGTGGGCACGGCATCGTCATGTCTGAGCCCTCGGTCGTCGCCATCAACCGGGATACGGGCGAGGTGTACGCGGTCGGCACGGAGGCCAAACGCATGCTCGGCCGCACGCCGGGCAACGTCACAGCGATCCGACCGCTCAAGGACGGCGTGATTGCCGATTTCGGCGTGACCGAACAGATGCTGCGGTACTTCATCCACGCCGTTGCGAAGAGCCGGTGGGCGCGTCCGCGCGTCGTAGTCTGCGTGCCGTCCGGTGTCACTGGCGTGGAGCGGCGCGCCGTCGAGGAGGCAACGCTGTCGGCAGGAGCACGTCAGGCGTACCTGATCGAGGAGCCCATGGCAGCGGCAATCGGCGCAGGCCTCCCGGTCGCCGAACCGACCGGGAGCATGATCGTCGACATCGGCGGGGGCACGAGTGAGGTGGCGGTGATCTCCCTTGGCGGCATCGTGGTGTCCGTATCGATCCGGGTCGGCGGCGATGAGATGGATGAGGCGATCACGGCGTGGGTCAAGCGTGAGCACCAGCTGATGATCGGCGCCCAGACCGCCGAGGCGGTCAAGCTCGAGATCGGCTCGGCGTACCCGGTGGCCGATAGCGACCACGTTGAGGTCCGGGGGCGCAACATGGCCAGCGGACTACCGACGACGGTCGCGCTCTCTGGCGCCGAGGTGCGCAACGCCTTGCGCGACCCAGTCACGCAGATCCTCGAGGCAATCACGACCACCCTCGATAAGACTCCTCCTGAACTGGCCTCCGACATCATGGATCGCGGCATCATGCTCGCCGGGGGTGGTGCCCTGCTGCGCGGGCTCGATGAACGCCTGCGGCACGAGACCCACATTCCCGTCCACGTTGCGGAGTCCCCACTGACCTGTGTCGCGATCGGTTCCGGTCAGTCCCTCGACGAACTCGCGAGCATGCAACGCGCGGCCAAGGGCCGTCGGCGACAGGGATACTGACCCGTGCTCACGGCGTCTGAGTACGTTGCGGGAACGTCCAAGACGCTGCGGGGGGCGTGCGTCGTCAGCAGGAGCCGGGCCCAGCGACTTCAGAGCGTTGATGTGGACTGAACCGGTCTCGGAACCGCGCGGGGGCGTCTCCCAGGCGGCCACCGCGGACCGGTTGACCTACGGCCTATCCGTGCGATTCGAAGTCGCTAAACCACGCTCTCGGTCCGCCTGGGGGCGCGTAGGTGGTGCTGGCAAACTTGGCAAGCTCCAGGACGCGCAGCGCCTCTGGCCCGGACAGGAGCGAACGTGTGACCATCCTCTCGATGCGCCCTGTCGCTCTGATACCGGCAAGTACCGTCGCGGCAGCGACGGGATCCGGCGCTTCATAGATCGCGAGCCCGTCGTGGTCTCCGAACATCCAATAGAAGGCGATGAGCCGTCCGCCGTTCGCGTCCATCACCGTTCGCGTCGCGGCCTCCCGATCTTCGGGGCGCTCGACCATTTCGTGCCATGCGGCGTTGGTGTACTCGAACATCGTCAGATATGTCGGCATCGGGCATTCCTTTGCATTAGGTACCGACCGCTCATGCTGAAATGAGGGGGGTCCAGAGCCGTCGGCGCACGCGTTGCCTTTGTACGAACGACGATAGTCCGATGGACTCCCGCTCCGGCTGCTCACGCCACGTGCTGGGACGCTAACTGCGGCACGATTCGGGGGCGCAATCGCTGTGGTAGGTGCGTTTGCGCTACCTGGATCGCACGAAGGGCGACCGCGGCTGTGGGGCAGCCGCGAGTGGTCGGATATTGGGCCGAACGACGACGTCGTCGTCTGGGCCGAGTGCGCTGACGTGTCCGGCCGTCACGAAGGCGTCGTTGTGGTGGACAACGACCCCGCCGGGGCCGTCGTCGGCCGCGCGCTGCGTCGGTGTCGGCAGCGCGATGCGCCGCCGGACATTCCCGTCGCGGTCGAGCGGTACCTCGCATCACGGCGGCGACGAGTGCGCGGGAGCGTGAGGAGCCCGGCACGTCACGGTCCAGCGGTCCGCGTCGGCGGCGCATCGGGACCCGGCCGGCGGTTGCCAGCGCATCAGTGCAACGCTGCCGCTAGTGACCGTCCATCGAGACCGGCGGCCGACTGGCGGGTACCTGCCCGGGGCATGGGCGAACCGCGGACGCCATGACCGCGTAGGGATGCGGGATGTCTCGCCCTATGTGCGGATCCGACAAGCACCCTGCCAGGCGCCCGGTCGGGATCGTCGCCACCCCGATCAGACCGTCGTCATCGGGGTACATCCAAAAGTCTGTCGTTGCCTGACCCGGCTCAAGCACCTCATCGGTCGTCGGGTCGCCGTGACGACAGTCCCGGTCGGTGCAGTAGAAGACATGGAGGCGCGCAGCCGTGTCGTTGACGACGACCGCGCGCGCCGGTGCGTCCGAGGTAAAGAACAGCAGCGAGATCAGGCCGACAAGCACGACGCCGCCGCCGGCCCAGACGGGCCACATCCACAATGGGACGCCGCGAATCGCTGCGAGGATCGCCGTGCGACGGTCGTGGGCCGACATCCCTGCCACTAGATCGCGCGATCCCCGACCGGTCAACGTCTGCGACCGGCACTGGCGCCCGGGAACGCCTCAATTTCGGTGTAAGGATTTTCGAAGGAGTCGATCAACGCGCGCCGGCCCTGAGGTCGGTCGGTTGCGGCGGCGCCGGGCGGGCCCCGATCGGACGGTATCGGCGGTCCGTCGTCGGGGCCGTGGCCCTTCCGCGCGTCCCCGGGCGCGTTGTCCCACGTTGTGCCGCGACCGCGGGTCGAAAGGGAAGGAGTGAGGCGGGGAGGAGAGGCGACAGGCAGGGCGTGGCCTACCACCCCGCGGCTGATCCGGCTGTGCCTGGGATCAATCGGAAGCCCTCGCACGGAGTGCCCGGCGCCGTTGCGCACGCGACGGCTGAGCGCATCGTCAAGCTGCGCACGGCGCCCATCGCCCCCTGGACGGGGGCAGTTACTCATGGACCGCCGCCGGGTCGTCGCCCGGTGCGACGGCCCGGCGAGGCGCCGATCGGCGCATCGCCCCCAGCGCCAGTCGCCACGCGGGGGGACGCCGATCCAACGATCATCGCGCGGATCTCCGCGCACCTGGTCGACCTCGACGCGCTCGACAGGGTGGGGGACGTGTTCGACGCGTCGCGGCAGGCGTGAGCCGCCCGCGGCCCGGGTCCAGCCCGCATTCGGCTCAGTGGGCGCGCCGATTGTCGCGCCAGCCCCGGACCCCCATGACGATCACCCCGGCGATGGCGAGGACGACCACAATGATGATGAGCAACAGCAGCAGCATCCCACACCCCCGATTGCCTGTGTCTCGAGCATAGTTCTGGGCGTGCCGTTCGCGGCGGGTCGCTGACCGACGATGTGTGGTCTGTGGGCGATTGGGAACCTGTCGTTCCCATGCGGGAAGCGCCCGACACCCAACACGCCGCAACGATGCGGGCGTCGCAGATCCCCGACCCGACGCCGTGTACGCGGCGGGCCAGGGGCTCCAGTCCCCGTGGGCTCCTGCGATGCCCTCCGGCGACCGCAGGCGCTCGCTCCGTGATTGGTGGCCTCGGCACGGAGCGAGCGCCAAAACGGTCGACGCGTGCGAACCGCGCGCGCCGACGCCTCGCGTGTCGCAGCTAGGGCGTCGTCACGATGTAGAACGCACGGTTCACGCGGACGCCGGCGGCGGTGTCCGTCTCGACGTACACGTAGTGGCTGTCGGTGCCGAACGGCGGGTCACAGGGAGTGCCCTGGACGTTGTTTGAGCAGATCACGGTCGATGAGACGTCCTTGCTCCCCGTCCAGACCACGGTCGTCAGCACGCCGTGACCGAGTCGGCTGGTCGGGAAATGCACGTAGTACCCGCTCGTAAACGGGTGCGACACCGTGATGCCGCCTGATGACTTGATGATCTGGCCCGTGGCTGACACCTCGGCCCAGTTAGTCTTGGCTGAGGAGGCGAGGTTCGCAGTCGTCAGCGTGCCGGCTTTGACCTGTGCTCCGGAGATCGCGTTCTTGGCAATCTTCGGTCCGGTCACGGCACCGTTTCGTATCTGCTTCGTGCCGACGCTGTTGACCGGCAAGCTCGTTGCCGCGTAGCCGGTACCTGCCAGCGCGACGGCCAAGGCGGTGAATGCCACGGCCATCGAGGGCGAGGGCAGCGGGAGTCTGCGCTTCATGGGTTCCTCCTAGGATTGGAGACGACCTCCATTCACGAGGCGCGAAGTGCCCTCACGGAGGCATCCATCTTCGACGAGTATCGAGAGCGGTGCGTGTGTCGACAACCGCGGTCAGGGGACCCGAATCGCTTGGGGTCGAGAAACGTGCCCGACGAGCGGAAAACGGGCTCGGTACTCCCGGGGCGAACGGGGCGCGTCCGGAGGAGCCTGCGCTGCCGGCGCGAGCGATCTGCGAGCGGGATGAGCCGAGGGCATCGCGTCGTCTCCTGGCCGGCGAGGTGCTCTCCTGGGCCCACGTTGGCGCTCGCCGCGGCGGCGATCCGTGACCTCGATAGTCTGTTGGCGACTCTCCGGGCCCGACGGATGTGGCGTGAGATGACCGACGTACCGCTGACCGGTGGCTGCAACTGTGGAGTCGTGCGGTTCGAGGTGACCGCGCCGCTCGTCTCCGCGAGCTATTGCCACTGCCGGCGTTGCCAGCGTCGAAGTGGGGCGGCCGCGTCGGCGAGTGCGCACCCTGCGCCCGGCGCGTTCCGGATCGTCGCAGGCGAAGATCGGCTTCGCGTCTGGAAGCCGGAGAACGGTGGGGAGAAGTGGTTCTGCGGAGAGTGCGGTTCGTCGATCTTCGGCTTCAACGCGAACCACGCTGACCCAATCGGCATTCGGATGGGCACATTCGACCGCGACCCTGGGATTCGACCGACCGTGCGACAGTTCGTGGCCTACGCCGCACCGTGGGAGCCGATACCCGATGACGGGCTCCCGCGCCATCTGTGAGAGTCGCCACGACGCCGGATAGGCGGTGCACGCGCCCGGCTCGTGCCGACAGCGGCCGCGATCGCCGGCGACGGCACGCGGAGTATCGCCACGAATGATCACGTCGGCCGCACCGATGGCCGACACTCAGCGCATGAACGGCCTGCTCAGGCGCGCGTTGCCGTACACGCACGCGTTCCGCCTCCGATGCGGCGTCGCTCGCCACGTGGGCGGTGTGACATCAATCGGCGTTCCATGCGCACGTTCGGAGTCACCCGCGACCTCGGCCCTCGGTCGGGTTCGACACTACCGTGGGACTGACGCCGTCAAGCCGCATGCGTTTCGCAGCTCTCCATCAGCTTCCGCCACTCCCGCCGCGAGATCTGACTTCCCAGGAGGATCCAATGCAGATGAGATGGATCGCCGCTGCGGGCACGGGGAGCTCGACCGGGTCGAGGGCGGATTGTCAGCAACGCGGCGAACGCGGTCGCGGGCTCGGACGACGTTGCGCCGCGCGGTGCGTCGGGTCATCGAGACGCGAGTGGCCGCTCGGCCAAACCGAGTCAGACGACATTGTCCGCGCGGAGAACGCGGGGGTCGGTGGGGCCGCCGTATCGTCAGACATGCGGAGCCGCACAACGTGCTGGCCGGCTCGGGCGCTGTCCTCGAGAGCGACGCGCGTCGTATCGGCGTCGCCCCCCCATGCGCGGGGCTGTCCGCAGCAGGCGACCGCACCACACGCTCACCGCGGTACCCGTGGCGCCTGCATCCAATCGCTGGAGGTCATCACGATGAACACACAGACCATCTCCGTGAACAGGCCAAGCCGATCCGGCGCGGAGCCCCGCACAAGCGCAGCGACTCGACCCGCGCGAACAGGCCGCATTGCGCCGGGTGGCCGCGCAGATGACCGCCGAGGCAGCTGAACTCCCGCCGTCGACCTGGGCCGCTGAGCGCCTGCGCCTCGACGTCGATGAGTGGGGTGAGCGCGTGCTGCCGGAGTTAGCGTCGCTGATGGCGGCTGAGCCGCAGTCACGATTCGTCCGGCTCCTGGACACGAACGCGCTCCGACGGCTGCCCGTTGTCGTTGGAGGAGGAAGCGTGTCTTCGCCGGGTCGCGTCCAACCTTCGGGCCGAGGCGGCCGAACTTGGACCCGGATCGCCGGTGGGTTCACGGCTGGATAGCTGGGGCATCCAGCTTGCGCTGGACTGCGAGAGCCCGCGCCCGCCGCGGCTCGTCTAGGCGAGCCGTGCCCTCGGCCGCGCCGCCGTGGTTGCGGCGCGGATGGGGTACCGGGGATGCGGACGGTGGAGTCCACGACGTGGGGCAATCGCGACTGGCCGGCGACGGCGCGTGACGATCTGCTGGTGGCATGGGGCCGGGGCGGTGACGCACGTGCCCACGACGGAGCGGTCGTGGTGGGCGGGACCTGAAGGTGTGAATTGTTGCTCCCGTCGCCGGTCAGTTGTCCGCAGCCCGACTCGTGGCCCGACCTGCCCGCGGCCCGCCACGGCGCATCGCGGGCTAGCGGTGGGGCGGGGCCCGGAGCAGGTCGCGGATCCGCCGGCCACGGCCTCGAAGGCCGCCTGGGTCGACGATGATCGGGATCTCGAACACGCACGACCGCAGCGTTGCTTGTCACGTCCGTCGCGTGCTCGGAGAGGCACACCCAATCGTCGGTTTCGGCTTCGCGCACGATTGCGGCGCCGAGGACCAGCAGTCGGGCGCGCTGGTCGACGCTCAGCCCGGCGGCGGCAAAGGCGGCGTCGTAGCGGCGGATGAAGCGCCGGACCGCCTTGGCCCTGCGGAATTCACGGAAGTGGCGCGGCCTGATCGTCTGCGCGATGAGGTCGTGGAGATCCGCGTCGACACTGAACAGTTGATGGGGATCGACCATCGATGCTGGGTGCTCCGCAGCCGGCGCATGATTTCGACCCGACGGCGGCAGAGGTTCGCTCACGGAAGGCGCGTCCTTTCTCGGCACAGATCCGGCTCGCCGCAGTCCAACGCGGCGGCGGCGGTCGCCCCGTCGAGACACCGCCTGAGAGCCGCACAGGTGCGATGGGCCCTGTCGGTAACTGGTACCCGGTCTCGACCGCTCCCAGCCGGCGGCCGTGCCGAAGTTGCTCGGCAGGGATCGCAGCGGTACACGGTACGTCGGGGGCGCGCGCCCCGCTCGGCGCCGGGACGCAGCCGACGCGAATTGCGCCAGGCGCGCGCGGTCAGCACCTGGGCCGGCGCACGGGCACCCCGTCGAGTGCCGCCCCGTGCCTGCGAGCGCTGTTGCGTCCAGGCGATGGACCGGACCGGCGGGCCGGTGTGTCACGGCGGCCGGCTGGGCGACGCGCGCTGCGTCTGCCGTTTGCCACCGACACGCGGCGCGCTGTCTTGTCGATGACGCGCCGGTGAGCCAGCGGCGGATCGCCCGCAGGGTGGCCGCAGACACACGCCGCACGGGTCACTCGTTCCGTCGCTTAGCCGCGGTGCATGGCTCCGGCCAGCGCGAACCACTCGACGCTCGTCGGCGGCGGCACGTTGGCCGCCGTGAAGGCGGCTCCGAGCCGCTCCATGAACCGCGCTTGGTCGGCCTGGGAGTCCCAGATCTCCACGACGATCAGCTTGTTGTCGGACGCCGCAGCGATGTGGTTGCTCAAGGGCGCCGGCCAGTCGCCGGCACCGGTTTCCAGATCCAGGCCGAGCTCGCGGTTGACGGATCGGTAGATCTCGATGGCGTCCGGGGCCTCGAACTCGATGACGACAACTTCGGGCATTTGGGGGGTCCCTCTCGCTCGGTTTCGCCGTCTGCGATCACGGACGGCATGGGTCGACGCTACAACCACGGTGCGGCGCTCGGCAACGCGCACACTCGTCGGGTGCAGTCATTTTGCACGCCACGGCGTGGCTCGTCGCCGCCGTGGTCAGCCCGCGGGCCCCCGCGGCGCTTGGGACACCCCGGCGATGATCGGCCGGAGTGCGCGACGGCGGATCGGCTCGGGCACCGCGCCTGGCCTCGGAACGCCGCAGACCCGGACGCGCCGGCCGCGGTCTCGCCAGCCCGATCGCCTGGGCGGGACGGCGCCCTCCGCCCACGCCGCCCGCCCGGTTCTCCGCGCGCGTCTCGTCCAGCCCGGCCGCTCGCTCGCGGCGACTACTCGCGCATGAGCAGTGCGACGGCCTCGCGCTCCAGGTCGATGTATGGCTTGCCGCTGACGTCGACCGCCACGCGTTTGATCGTGCCGCCAGTGAACCGCCACGGCTGGGTACCGGGGTACTGGTCGGTCACGCCGGACGCCCCGTCGCGCCCGATGCACAGGCCCTCGCCGCCGATGGTGAACTTGCCGGGTTGGGTCTTGATCTGCGCCTCGCCGACCTTCGTCTCGCCGTGCCAGAGTGACAACGTCCCGACCGCAACGCCGGGTGGGTCCTCACCGTCCTTGTCGAAGGATGCCGACACGATCAGGTTCTCCCCGATCGGGAAGCTCCTCGCTCGCAACCACGAACTGCTGGTGCATGCCGACGAAGTTGTAGACGTAATGCAGTCGGTTCTGGTCGACATAGAGCGCGTGCCCGCCGAACAGCGACCCGTGGGCGAAGATCACGCCCTCGGCGCCCTTGGTGGGCAGGTCGAGCAACGCCCCGATCGCGTATGAACGGTTGCGCACGTTGACCGCCTGGGACTCCGGCACTTCGGCCGTGTCCGGGAAATAGACGTAGCGATTGCGAGCCGGCGAGAGGACCGGCCGCGGCGTCAGGATGATCTCCAGTGGCGAGCGATCGTCGAGCGGGAACGCCCCGTTCTCGCCGGCCTCCGCGAACCAGAGGTTCACCAGCTCGCGCACCTTTTCCGGGTGCTCGCCGGCGAGGTTGTGGAGTTCGGCGCGGTCGCTGTCGGTGTGGTAGAGCTCCCACTCGTCGTCGTTGAAATGGCTCCAGCCGGCGACGGTGGGGTGGTTGGTGACCGCCTTCCAGCCGTCGTGCCAGATCGCCCGGGAGCCGAGCATCGAGTAGAACTGCGTCGGGCGAGCGCTCGGCGCCGTGGGATCGTCGAAGCTGTAGCGCATGCTGACACCGTCGAACCCGGCTTTGGACGTGGCCCTTGATCTGCCGGGGCGCCGCGACGCCGAGCACGTCGAGGATCGTCGGCACGAGGTCGATCGCGTGGTGGTACTGCTCGCGGATCTCGCCGCGTGCCGTGATGCCGGCTGGCCAGGAGATGATGCACGGGTCACAGGTTCCGCCGTTGAACTCGTAGCGCTTCCACATCTTGAACGGCGTGTTGAAGGCCATCGCCCAACCGTTCGGGTAATGGTTGTAGGTCTTCGGGCCGCCGAGATCGTCGAGGAGCGGGAGGTTGTCCTCGATCGCGTCGGGGATCCCGTTGAGGAACTTCATCTCGTTGACCGACCCGTTCGGGCCACCTTCACCCGAGGCGCCGTTGTCCGAGACGAGCACGACCAGCGTGTTGTCCCGATAGCCGAACTCCTCGAGATACCCGAGCAACCGCCCGATCTGATCGTCGGCGTGCGCGAGGAACCCGGCGTAGACCTCGGCCATTCGGCAGAACAGCGCCCGCTCGTCGGCCGACAGCGACGCCCAGGGACGGGTCACGTCCATCATCGGGAACGGCTTCCCGTCGGGCCCGGTCCTGCTCTCGGGCGTGCCGATCGGATTCAGCGACGGCAATTCGGTCTCGGGCGGCATGAGGCCGAGTTCCTTCTGCCGGGCGAGGGTCTGCTCGCGCATGGCCTCATAGCCCATGTCGAATCGCCCCTTGTACTTGGCGATCCACTCCGGCGGGGCGTGGTGGGGGGCATGGCACGCGCCCGGCGCGTAGTAGAGCAGGAACGGCTTCTCGGGGGCGATCGCCTTCGCGTCACGGATGAACTCAATCGCCTTGTCGGTGAGATCCACGGTCAGGTGATAGCCCTCCTCGGGCGACCGCGGCTGATCGATGGTGTGGTTGTCGTAGACCAGATCCGGATACCACTGGCTGGTCTCGGCCCCCAGGAACCCGTACCAGCGCTCGAAGCCGCGCCCGCTCGGCCAGTTGCGACGCGTCGATGCGAGGTTCATCTCGTCATCGGGACACAGGTGCCACTTGCCGACCATGTAGGTGTTCCAGCCGAGCTCGCCGAGAATCTCGGGCAGCATGCCGTTCTCGGGGGGAATCGTGCCGCTGGCGTTCGGGAAGCCGATGGCCGCCTCGGTGATGCAGGCCATGCTGTTGCGGGTGTGGTTGCGGCCGGTCAACAGGCACGAGCGGGTGGGTGAGCAGAGGGCGGTCGTGTGCCATTGGGTATAGCGAACGCCGTCGGCGGCAAGCCGATCGATGTTCGGCGTCTCGACGGGACCGCCGTAGCAGCCGAGCGCGGAGAACCCCACATCGTCCAGCACGATGTACACGACGCTCGGTGCGCCCTCGGGAGCCTTCGGGGGCTCGAACGGCGCCCAGTCAGGCTGCGAATCCCGGATATCGACGTTGACGACACCGCTGAATGGCGCGGTCATGCGGATCCCCTTGCGTTGCGGTCCAGACTGGCTGCATCGACGGCATCCCGGGTCGCACCCACCGTCACGCCCCAACGTACAGCGTCACGCCCGCGCGGCGGGGGTCAGGCCGGCAACATCCTCGCGGGGGGCCGTTCGGCAGGGGTACGGGCCGCGCGTCGGCCGCCCAGGATTGCCGGGCCCCTCGGGCACGCGCGGCCCGCGGTCAGACGAGGCGCCCGCACGGTCGGCTGGCGCGTGCTCCACGCTCGCGACGCCCCGTGGGCGCAGCGCTACAGCGGCGGCGTCGGCTGCGGGCGCGCGCCGAGACCAAGGCACGTGCCGCAATGCCGGTACCGCCACTGCCCGTTGGCCGCGGGGACAGCGCACCCCCGTGCACCGCAGACCGGGCAGGCACGGGCGTCGACACCGGTTGGCG
Organism: uncultured Thermoleophilia bacterium; assembly: GCA_963784985.1. GTDB lineage: Bacteria > Actinomycetota > Thermoleophilia > Miltoncostaeales > Miltoncostaeaceae > CAITWD01. Next base: position 34,256 of record CAWATR010000028.1, on the reverse strand, counting down.
CCCGCGACGGCAGGCATCCTCGAGCGCCCGTGGCGGCATGTGCCTGGCAGTGTCCCGTGCCGCCCCGCACATCATGCGCACTGGGGCGGTCGCGGGCGACCGGGTCATGGCGCTGGAAACGCCCCGCGCGAGGACAGTTCGTCAGCCACGCTGACGCTCGTCCGGACTGCATTCGGCCGACTCGGCGCCGACGGCGCCCGCCTCGAACGTGCCGCCGCAGACGCCGGTCCGATCGGATCGACCGGATTGTGCAGCCCACAACACTCGCATCATGAGATTCCCGCCTTCGGGTCGGGGGAAGACGACATCTCGAAGCTAGCAAGCGATGCTCTGGCGAGACGTGGCCACAGGGCCACAGATTCGGGACGGTCGGTGGCCCTTCGCGCAGGGCGGCCGGTCCGTTCCGCGCGGTCTGGTCCCGGCGGTCCCGAGGCTCGCGTTCCGGGACGGGGCGCCGGGCGCCCCGTCCCGCGGGTGCGTCAGCCGGCGAGCGTCGCGTCCAGCGTGATCTCCGGCAACGGCGCCGAGGGCACGCGACACCGGGCAGCCGGCCTTGGCGGTCGTCGCGTACTCCGTGAATTGCTGCTGGTCGATGCCGGGCACCGATCCCACGGTGATGAGGTCGATCTTGGCGATCGTGGGAGCACCGTCGACCGGGCGCAGATGCACCCTGGCGGTCGTCGTGACCGATTCCGGGGTATGCCCGGCACCCGCCAGGATGCCGCTCAGCGCCATCGAGAAGCAGGCTGCGTGTGCGGCGGCGACCAGCTCCTCGGGGTTCGTTCCCGGCGCCTCCTCAAAGCGTGTCGAGAACGAGTATTGGCCCGAGAACAGCCCGCTCGCCACCGAAACGGTTCCGGATCCGCCCTTGAGGTCGCCTCGCCATTCCGCGTATCCATCGCGTGTCGCCATGTCGCCTTCCGCCTTTCTGGTCGCGATTCAGGGGAAATCGATCCTATAGCGGTCCGGTGCGGCAATTCGGAGATCGGTCCGCCGCGGTGTTGCGGTGCGCGCGAGTCCGGTCAGTCCGCCGCGACGGCACAAGAAAGCCCCGAGCAGGCGGGGCTTGTGCAGTTGCGCCGAGCCCGGCCGGGGCCCATCTGTCGACGGTGTGCTTGGCCAACCGGCCGCTAGTTGCGCGCCGCGAGGTGGCGTCGCCGTCCGAAATCAGCTGGGTGATCACCATCAGGTTGTCCCACGCCGTCTGCTCGGCCTGGTCCCAACTCGCGTCGCTGGCGAAGGTGGCGCGTCCACGCGAGATCGCCAGGTAGTCCGAGGTCGCCCGGGCCAGCTGCTGCGCGTAGGGAGCGTTGGTGGTGACGGTCGCGTTCATGTGCGGTGATCCTTTCATGGCGGGCGTGTCGCCGCCTGCCAGTGCATGCAACGTCGTGCGCACCCGGCGTCCGACAATGCACGCGGCCGGGGCGGGGGGTGCCCAATCGAATAAGTGTTGCACCAGGTCCGGGATCCGCGCCCGGGGATCCCATGCGGGCCCCGCAGCGCGCGTCGCGCGGGCAGGGCACTCCCGATAGATTCTGCACGCGGTTCGCGGGACGCGAATGGCCGGCCGAGGCGCAGGATCCACGGGCCGCGGGAGGGCGCAGTCGGTGCATCGCGTGCCAACGAATGATCGGAGCGCAATCGTGCCAGCGAACGCTGAGTCGACAGACCATGCGCGTGTTCCGGACCCTGGCCCTGCATGCGATCTCCGGTCGTCTGGTCTACGGGGCGGTGGTCATCCTCGCGACCCTGCTGGCTGTCGGCGTCGCGGGTCCGACCGTGACCGACGAGATCGGCGCCATCCTGCTGGCGACCCTGGCCGTGGTGTTCGCGGAGTTCTACTCCGAGGTGGTCGGCGCGACGATCCGCGAGCGGCGGCGCTGACCCATCGGGAGCTCGTGACGATGGCGGGTGAGCTCGGGACGCTCGCGTTCGCGGCGATCCCACCCCTGGTGGTGACCGCCGGAGCGGCAATCGGTCTCTACAGCGCCGACACCGCCATCTGGGTGTCCATCTGGATCCTTGCGACCTCGCTGTTCGCCTTCGGGTTCGCTGCGGGCGTGTCTCGGGGCGTTCGCTGATCGGCAGCGCGGTCGCCGCCGGGGTGCTCCTGGCGATCGGCGTCGGTGTGATCGTCGTCAAGCTCATGGCCCTTCACTGACGCTGACCAGCGGCTCGAGCTACGGCTGCGGCGGCGGGATCTGGTCCGTATTGGACCGCGAACCCGTTGGGATCGAGCGGCGACGGGCTCGAGATCACGGTGTTCGGAGTTGTCCACCATGAACAGGCGATCGAGCGACATCTCGATCCCGGAGACGCCCAGGCCCGAGAACGTCACCGGAGAGAAGTTGCCCAGCGTTGCGGTATTCGACCCGATCGTCGGTGCCTCGACAATCCATTCCGCCGAGGTCGAGGGGCCCGAGTAGCTGCGCCGGATCGAGTACGCCTGCGCCGTCGTGTTGTCGACGAGGTCGATCTGCCAGGTGGTGCCGGCGACCTTGTGGATCTTCACCCCGATGCTGTCGCCGACGTTGATGGGCATCCCGAAGATCGCGGTCTCGGGAGCGGGCAGGATCTCCCACCACGGCCACACCGTCAGCTGGCCGTTGAGGTCCTCCTCGTGGATCCCGGCTTGGATCAGCGAACCGTTCGAGACACCGTCGACACCAACCCACTCGCTGGTGTCGGTCTCGTCTCCCCGAGGGGTTCAGGGTTGGCACCGTGAAGGTCCCGGCAGCGCCGGTGATCCCGCCGCCTTCAATGGCGTACCCGGACCAGTTTGACGAGTATCCGGGCGACACCACGGGGTTCGCGGGCGCCGCGGTCGCGACGAGGCTGCGCGTGGCGCCGGTGATCTCGCGGTACCCGTTGCGCGCGGTGAACCGGAAGGTCCACGAGCGTGGGCCGTTCGCCGGCGGCACGTGGAACGTGTACGCGCCACGGCATCGCACCGGCGCCGGGTTCCTGCCGCGCCAGATGGTCGGAGTGACCGCGAGCGTGCACTCGGTGGCATGGGTGGCGGCGTAGTGGACGGTGACCGATCCCGCCGATGGCCGTCACGGTGGCGTGGGTAAGCCCGATCGCCGCGGTCTCGCAGACACGCTCGCGCCGGTGGGTCGTGGTTCCCGTGCGCGTGGGCGGTGACCGTGACGATCCTGCACGATTTGGCCGGTGGTGCCGCCACCGCCGACCCCGCCGCGACGGCGCAGACGGCCACCGCCAGCACCGCCACCGCACCCGTGCGCAGCGCACCCTCATCGTGCGGCTCGCCGGTCGGGCGGCGCCACGATTGCCACGCGAGCGACCCGCGGGGCGGGGGGGGGACCAGTTGGGTTGTCTGTGCGCATACGTGCCTCGTCGAGCGATCCGTCCGAGTCCGCCGATCTATCGGCATCCCGGTCGGTGTTCGTGAGGCCGAGCGGTCAACCGCAACACCCCGCAGCCAAGCCGGCCGGCGCAGACCGCGGTGCGCGATCCGATCGTCGGTCCCGCCGGGCAGTGTGCTGCGAGGGTCGCCGTCGTCCCCGGGGAGGGCATGATACCGCGGAGGCGTCGCCGCGGTGTGGAACGCCGGTTGCGCCTCGACGACCCAGCCCGTCGGCGCTCCGCGTCGTCACCGCCGGCAGCAGGCGTGACGGTTGCCGGTCGGCGCTGTGCGCCGACGCGGGGTAGGTCGGCATCTCACGCTCTGGTCCGGAGGCACCATCACGGCGTGTTCGCGCCAGAGCGGCACGCTGCCGACTTCTCGCCGCGCAACTGTTGGATGACGAGCGTCGTCCGGCGCATCATCGTCAGCACGGCGCCGGCGAGCACGCGCCGCGACCGGCACGTTGATCACCACCGCGGTCATGATCGCCGCCCACTGCTCGGATGTGCCCCAGGACAGGCAGACGTCGAACCACGCATCGAGCGCGAGCAGCGCGGACGACGCGGTCAGCCCGACCACCGCCAGCGATCGGCGGCCCCAGACGAGCCACGCGGTGCCGGCAAGGGTCAGCGCGAGCATCACGTCGAATCCGACCCAGGCACAGCTCCACGCGCCGCCGTACTCGGCCGTCGGCAGCACGTCGCTCAGATACACCACCCACGGGAACAACAGCATCGATCCGCCGCCGGTGATCATCAGCACGATCCAGCGCCGACGCTGCAGGTCACGATCCTCCGCCGGGCGGTCGATCAGGCCATCCAGGATCCGGGCCACCTGGGCCCGCTCCTCTGGTGTCCAGTGCGCGATGTCGTCCGCGGTCGGCACCCGTTGCCCTGCGCGCTGCACGACGACCTCCTTCGTGATGTTTCCCTGCGTTCGGGCGGCGTTGGGCTGCATGTCCGATGACAGTCAAACCGGCCGTCGGTGTCAACGCCGGCAGGAGGAGATTCAAGCGCGCCGACGGTGTCCCTGCCTGGTCTGGTCGGCCGCGCTGCGTCGCTGCCCGAGGCAGCGACGCAGCGCGTGGCTCCTAGCGTGCCGGGAAGCGGCGCGTCCGGGGCCGCACCAGGGCCGGGACAAGCGACGCGGCCGCGGCGGTGATCGTGCGGGCGGCGAGCACCGCGGCCACCGCCGGGCGGGTGCGCGGGTCGCGGGACGCGCGCGGACGCCGCGGACGCGGACGGCTCCGGCTCGGTGTCTGCAAATGTGGGTCCCGGGTCCGGCGCGTCGACTGCGGCGGGCACCGGTCGATCGGTCGGCAGCGCCCTGACCAGGGCCGGCACGCGGCGCTGGCCCGGGTGCTGGATCTCCCAGAGCACCTGGCTCAGGGCCTCGCGGTCGAGCTGCTCGTGCTCGAGCACGGCGGCGGCCAAGCGGTCGAGCTGGTCGCGATGCTCGTGCAGCAGCTGCAGCGCCTCTGCGTAGGCGGCGTCGACCATCCCGCCGACCGCCAGGTCGATCTCCCGACGGGTGCTCTCGGCGAGCGTGAGCGGCATCTCGCCGACGCTGGTGACGATCTGGCCGACCTGCGGAGCGAAGCCCAGGCGCTCGACGGCTTGCCGGGCGAGCCGGTTGACCTGCTCCAGGTCGTTGGCGGCGCCCGAGGAGATCGTCCCGAAGTGGACCTGCTCGGCAGCGCGCCCGGCGAGGGCCACGATCATGCGCTCGTGCAGTTCCTGCGGGCTGAGCATCGCCGAATCGGTGTCGCCGAACAGGGCGAGCCCGGCGGCCATCCCGCGCGCCAGGATCGTCATGCGCTGCACCTTGGGGTGGGTCGGGCAGAGGTCGGCGGCCAGCGCGTGCCCGGCCTCGTGCCAGGCGATCCGCTCGCGCTCGCCGGCGGCGAGCGCGCGGTCCTTGCGCTCCGGGCCCGCGACCACCCGCAGCATGCCCTCGGCAAGGTCCTCGTTGCTGATCGCAGGGCGGCCGCCGCGCACGGACATGATCGCCGCCTCGTTGAGCAGCTTGGCGAGGTCCGCGCCCGAGAAGCCGGCGGTGATCGCCGCGATGTGGTCCAGATCGGCGTCGGCGCCGAAGCGCTTGTTCTCCGAGTGCACGGCCAGGATCGCGCGTCGGCCGCGCTCGGCCGGCAGCGAGACCTGGATGTGGCGGTCGAAGCGTCCGGGACGCGTCAGGGCGTCGTCGAGCAGCTCGACCCGGTTGGTCGCGGCGATGACGACGATCCGGTCGCGCGGGCTGAACCCGTCGAGTTCGACCAGGAGCTGGTTGAGGGTCGTCTCGCGCTCGTCGTTGCCCCCGGCCCCGAGGCTCCCGCGCTTGCGCCCGACCGCGTCGATCTCATCGATGAAGATGACCGCGCCGGTCTTGTTCTTGCGCGCCTTCACGAACAGATCGCGCACCCGGCTGGCGCCCACGCCGACCAGGCTCTCGACGAATTCCGAGCCCGACAGGGAGTAGTACGGCACGCCGGCCTCGCCCGAGACGGCCGATGCGAGCATCGTCTTGCCGGTGCCGGGCGGCCCGTACAGGATGACCCCGCGCGGCATCCGCGCGCCGGCGGCGGCGAACCGCTCGGGCTCCTTGAGGAACGCGACGGTCTCGCGAAGTTCCTCGACGGCCTCGTCGACGCCCGCGACGTCGGCGAACCGGACCTGGGAGGGCGCCACCTTGCTGGTCGAGCGGATCTTGCCGTGGCTGGAGATGCTTGACATCGAATCGCCGCCACCGCTCGCGCCCCGGCGGAACCGCATCAGGACCATGAGCATGACCAGCAGCACCAGCGGCGCACCGAACAGGGCGACCTGGGTCCACATGCCGGAGGACGAGCCACCGGATGCCGTCCCCGGCACCAGCGGCGGCGTGCCGCTGACGTCGGTGACCTCGATGCCGCGGGCGCGGGCGATCGCCAGCAGGCCGGTCAGGCCCGAGACCTGGCTGCTTGCTCCGGGCGTGCCGGCGTTGGCGACGTTGGCGGTCGGGCGGTACTGGGACGCCAGGATCGTGCCCGACCTGGTCACCGCGCCGACCCAGCCCTGGGCGATGTCGGTGACGACCGAGACCAGTTGATTCGCGGACGCCAGCCCGGACAGGTGCGCGACGCTCGTCGTGGTGACCTCGCCCGCACTCGCCCCGAGCGCGTTGAGCAGGCTCTGCGGAACGACGGCCGTCGCGCTCGCAGCCGCGTGTCCCGGGGCGTGCGCGGTGGCCGGAGCGGAGACGGGGCGGGCGAGCGGGGCCGCGGTGGCGTGGCCGAGTGCCGCGGTCGACGCGAGCAAGGCGATCGCTGCGGTCAGACCGGCGATCAACAGGCGCAGGTTGGAAGACATCGGGCGAATGGTCTGCTGAGTATCGTCGCGGCGTGCGGGTGCCCCGCTACCCGGTGTGGCGTGTTTCACACCTCGGCGGGAGATCTGCCACTGAGCAGGGAAAAGCAGGCAGATTGATCACAATTGACGCACAAGACGTGCTGCTGCGGCGACCGTCAGCACCGCCGAGCGGTCCGTGCCGCCAGCGCCCCCCGTGGCCGAGCATCGGCGGCGATGCGACGTCGGCGCGCTGCGAGCCTCGCGAGTCCCGCAGGGCTGCCTGGCCCCGGTCGTCCATCGTCTGCGTTGCGGGGCCCCCGAGCGTGAGTGCGTACCGCGGCCTCCGCATCGCACACGCTGCGCCGGAGTCGGCGGCCGGGACAGAGCGGCTGCGGAGAACGAGTCACGCGACGGCCGGTCATGTCGAGCCCGCAGGACGCGGCGCCGCGCGTGGTACGCCCGCCGCGTGGCGTGGCGCGCCGCCGGTGGCCATGCGGGGCGCTTGCCCCCGGAGGAGTCTCAGCTTGGGCACACCAGACGAACCGTCCCAGGTCCCGCCGCCGGGTTCCGGCAGCGACCCGCACGACCAGGTGACCGCCGCGAGCGGGCGCCGGGTGCGGATGACCACGGCCGAGGTCGGATTCTCCTCGCCGGATGCGCTCGCGCCCAAGCGTCGCAGCGCGGTGTCGTTGGTCCTCGCCACGCCGGACCGGCGCCGCCGCCGTGCGGCCGTGCTGCCGGAGGTACGACATCTCAGCCGCGAGGAGCGGGCGGCGATCGGCAAGGACGCGCGCGGCGATGTCCCGCGATCCCGCCACGCCGAGCTGTACCTGGGCGCCGACCGCCCGGACCCCATCGCCCTGCTGCAGGAGCAGGCCCGTACGCGCATCCCGGAGCTCATCCCCATCCGGTACGGCCGGATGCTCGAATCCGAGTTCGCGTTCTTCCGCGGCGCGGCCCTCGTCATGGCGTCGGACCTGAGCAGGACGCCCGTGACCGGCATCCATGCCCAGCTGTGCGGGGACGCGCACCTGTCGAACTTCGGCCTGTTCGCGTCGCCCGAGCGCCGTGTGGTGTTCGACATCAACGATTTCGACGAGACGCTTCCCGGCCCGTGGGAGTGGGACCTCAAACGCCTGGCCGCCAGCTTCGAGATCGCCGGTCGTGACAACGGCCTGCCCGCCCGGACGCGCCGCCCGATCGTCGCGCGCGTCGTTGCGGCGTACCGCGAGGCGATGGCCACGTTCGCGACCCACTCGAACCTGACCGTCTGGTATGAGCAGCTCGATGCCGAGCGGTTCATCGAGGACGCGCGCACGGGTGTCCAGCGGCGCCTGCGCGATCACGTGATCGCCCCCGCGGAGCGCTCCATCGCCAAGGCGCGTACCCGCGACTCCATGCACGCCTTCGACAAGCTCACCGAGACCGTCGACGGCCAGCCGCGGATCGCGCCCGACCCACCGCTGGTGGTGCCGTTTGCAGACCTGGACCAGATGGACGATGAGTCCAGCTGGGCGCATCGGCAGCTGCAGCTGTATCGCCGCTCGCTGCCCGCCGAGCGGCGCGACCTGCTCGAGCAGTACCGGTTCGTCGATCTCGCCCGCAAGGTGGTCGGGGTCGGCAGCGTCGGCACGCGCTGCTACATCGTCCTGATGATCGGCATCGACAAGCGCGATCCGCTGTTCCTGCAGATCAAGGAGGCCCAGCCGTCGGTGCTCGAGCGCTTCCTCGGCGCCAGCCAGTTCAGCAACCACGGCGAGCGGGTCGTCGTCGGTCAGCGCACGATTCAGGCCGCGAGCGACATCTTCCTCGGCTGGCAGCACGAGGACGAGGGCATCGACGGCGCTCCGCACGACTTCTACTGGCGGCAACTGCGCGACTGGAAGGGGTCGGTCGACATCGACGGGATGCATCCCGCCATGCTCAGCGGGTACGCGGGGGTCTGCGGTTGGACGCTGGCGCGAGCGCACGCGCGCTCGGGCGATCGTGTGGCGATCGCCGCCTACGTCGGGAACAAGCCCGTGCTTGACGAGGCGGTCGCCGATTTCGCGGCCGCCTACGCGGATCTCAACGCGCGCGATTACCAGGCCCTCAAGGATGCCGTCGCCGACGGCCGCGTGATCGCCGACACGTCCTTCTCCTGAGCGGACCGGCGTCGCACGGCGGGTGTTAGGGTCAGCGCATGGCCAACGACGACCCACCACCCACCACGCAGGCACCCGACTGCGAGCGTTGCGGGACGCGCACCTACCCATCCACGCGCACGATGCGCATGCATGACATCTCGACCGGACGGGCGATCCCGCGCGACGAGGTGCATCCGGTGTGGCGCTGTCCGAGCTGCGGCCGCGAGGCGCCGCGGACCTGACCGGCGGGGCACCACTGGATCCAGACGGCGATCCTCCGTGTGTCGTGCCGGCCCCCCGCCGAGCACTGCAGTCGGGCGAGCCGCCCCGTCACACGCGGTGGATCTGGAGCGTCGGCGCGGCGCTCGCCCGGCCGGCGCGGTCGGCCGCCCCGCCGAGGACGTGTAGCGCGGTTCGGGGTCGACGTGCGCGAAATGCCCGGTACGATCTTCGGTGGTGAGCGTCGACGGTCCCCCCCAGACAGCGATTGCTGAGCGATTGAGCTCCGTCCGCGACTGCACCGAGGCGATCGTGAGGGGGCTCAGCGACGATGTCCTGCGGCGTGCGCCGCGCTCGTTCGTGAGCCCGCCGGTGTGGGATCTCGCGCACATCGCCGCCTACGAGGAGCTGTGGGTCTGGTGCCGGGCCGGCGGCGGCACGACGATCCACCCGGACCTGCAGGCCGCCTACGACGCGTTTGAGACACCGCGCCCGGTGCGATCTCAGATCCGGCTGCTGGATCCGAGCGAGGCCCGCCGCTATCTGGATGTGACCCGTGACCGCACCCTTGAGGTCCTCACGGGCACCCACGCCCCGAAGGATCCCGGGCTGCTCGAGGGCGGCTTCGTCTTCGATCTCGTGGCCGCGCACGAGGCCCAGCACGCCGAGACGATGTTGCAGGAATTCGTGCTCGGCGGCGTCCCGATCGAGTCCGTCGGCGCTGCAGCGCCGGACGGGGCCGCGATGCCCGAGGCCGGCTCCCAACGGATCGTCGTCCCGGCCGGGACCGTCACCGTCGGTGCCGAGGACGATCGCTTCGCCTACGACTGCGAGCGGCCGGCCCATCCCGTGCGAGCTCGCGGCGTATGTGATCGCGCGGGACCCGGTGACCTGTGGCGAGTTCGCGGCGTTCATCGCCGACGGCGGCTACGAGCGGGATGAGTTGTGGAGCCCGGCGGGCCGGGCGTGGCGGCGCGAGGAGGCGGTGTTCGCGCCGGCCTACTGGGAGCCCGACGGAGCGGGCGGCTGGACGACCCGCACGCTGGTAGGCCGACGGGCGGTCAATCTGGCCGCGCCGGTCTGTCACGTGTCGTGGTTCGAGGCGGACGCGTATGCGCGCTGGGCGGGCGGGCGCCTGCCGACCGAACCGGAGTGGGAGCGCGCGGCCATCGGTGCCGACAGCGATCCGGATGCGTGCAACCTCGGCGTGCGCTTCCGTGCGCCGCTGGTGCCCGGAACGCTAGCGGGCACCAGCGCGATCGGCTGCCGCGCGATGATCGGCGACGTCTGGGAGTGGACCGCGACCGAGTTCTCGGGGTATCCCGGCTTTCGTGCCTACCCGTACCGCGAGTACGCCGAGGTGTTCTTCGGCAAGGGGTACCGCGTGCTGCGGGGCGGTTCGTGGGCGACCCAGGCGCACGTGGCCTCGGCGACGTTCCGCAACTGGGATCTTCCGCAACGGCGCCAAATCTTCGCCGGCCTGCGGCTGGCCTGGGATCTGGACTGAGCGCGGGGGAGCGGACGCCGTGTGCCGACATCTCGCATGGCTCGGTGAGCCGCGCCCGCTGGCGCAGTTCGTCACCGAGCCGGCCCATTCGCTGGTGAGACAGAGCTACGCGGCCACCGAGCTGCTGCGCGGCAGCGTCTGCGCGGATGGCTTTGGGGTCGGGTGGTACCCCGGCGAGGAGGCGGCGCCCGCCCGCTACCGCAGGTCCGAGCCGATCTGGGCGGATCCGGACCTCGGGCGCTTCGCCGAGGCGGTGCGGTCCAGGGCGATCATCGCCGCGGTTCGCAACGGGACCCCCGGCATCCCGGGCGGCGTCGCCAGCACGCAGCCGGTCGCCGCGAAGGGGTTGCTCGCCTCGCACAACGGGTACATCGCCGACTTCCCCCGGCACGCGCGTCGCCTGCGCGATGCCCTGCCGGACGACCTCTATGCGGCCCTGACCGGCGAAAGCGACTCGGAGACCTTCCTGCTGTTGGCGATCCATCACGTCCGGCCGCGAAGGCGATCTCGTGCGGGCCTCGCATCCGCCATCGCCGAGGTCCTGCGCACCGCGCCCGGCTCGTCGCTGTGCGTGGTGATGACCGACGGCCGGAACTGGTCGCCGCGCGGATGGCCGACGACCAGCCGTGCGACAGCCTGTATGTGCGCCAGCAGGACGATGGGGTCGTGGTGGCCTCGGAGCCGCTCGACGGCGCGGCCGGCTGGAGCGCCCTGCCCGAACAGGCGGTCATCGGGCGTCACGGGACCGGCCGTCGCGCTGGACGGGGCCGCCTGATGACCACCGGCGCCCCGTTCACGATCGATGTGCACCTCGATGCGGACGGGCGTCGGGATCGCCTGGCCGAGGAACTGTGGCAGGGACTCGTCGCCCCACCGCGCTCGATCCAGCCCAAGCACCTGTACGACGCGGCCGGCTGTGCGCTCTATGAGCAGATCACCGAGCTCGACGAGTACTACCAGGCCCGCACCGAGATGCAGATCATCGCCCGTGAGGTCGACGGCATCATGGACCGGCACCGACCGACCGAGCTCGTCGAACTCGGATCGGGGTCCTCGCGCAAGACCCGTGCGCTGCTGGACGCGCTGCATCGCAACGGCGACCACTATCGTTACGTGCCCTTCGACGTCTCGGCCGAGGCCCTGCGTGATGCGGCGGGCGCGCTGTCGCAAGCCTACCCGGACCTGGCGATCCACGCGATCGCGGGCGACTTCGAACATCATCTGCAGGAGGTCCCGCGCCCCCGGCCGGACGTGGTGCGGATGGTCGCGTTCCTGGGCGGGACGATCGGCAACATCGCCCCGGACCAGCGCCCGGAGTTCCTGCGCGACGTCGGCGATCTGCTGGGACCCGAGGACGTGCTGCTGATGGGGGTGGACCTCGACAGCGATCCGGAGCGCACGCGGCGTGCGTACGACGACGAGGCGGGCGTCACGGCGGAGTTCAACCGCAACGTGCTCCGGGTCGTCAACCGTGAGCTCGACGCGGACTTCGTCGCGGAGGACTTCGCCCACCGGGCCGTCTGGCGGGCCCGCGAGCGGCGTGTCGAGATGCGCTTGCAGGCCGTGCGGCCGATGCGCGTCCGGATCGGCCAGCTGGCCACCGAGATCGATATCGCCGACGGCGAGGAGATCCTCACCGAGATCTGCTGCAAGTTCAACGAGCCGTTCCTGCGCGAGATCTACGCGGATGTCGGCCTCGAGCTGACCGAGTGGCACACGGACCCCGGCGCGCGCTTCGCGGTCACGCTCGCCCGTCGGGCCGACGGGAGGGCCTGAGCCAGCACGCGCCCACGGCGGACCGCACGATCCGCCGGCCCCGTCCGGCGCTCGGTGAAACCCCTGATGTCAGGCGCCCGGCGTGGCCGACACACTGGATGCACGATGATCCAAGTGCGCATCCATGGACGCGGCGGCCAGGGCGTGGTGACGGCCGCCGAGATGCTCTCGGTGGCCGCCTTCGAGGAGGGTCGCTATGCCCAGGCGTTCCCGAGCTTCGGCTCGGAGCGCACCGGTGCGCCGGTGGTCGCGTTCTGCCGCATCGACGACCGGGAGATCCGCACGCGGGAGCCGGTCGTCGATCCCGACGCCCTGATCGTCCAGGACGTCACGCTTGTCCATCAGGTGGACCTGTTCGCCGGGCTGCATGCCGACGGATACATCCTGATCAACTCGACGCGCAGCTTCGACGATCTCGGGCTGGGGGAGCTTGCCGCCCGCTTCCGGCACGAGCGGATGCTGACGGTCCCGGCCACCGAGCTCGCACTGCGGTGCATCGGCGTGCCCATCCCGAACACGGTCCTGCTGGGCGGCCTCTGCGCCTTCAGCGGGATCATCAGCCTGGATGCGCTCGCCGCTGCCGTTCGCGCCCGCTTTCCGGCCGCCCAGGCCGAGGCCAACATCACCGCCGCCACGGAGGCCTACGCCTGGGTGACGGCCGAGATGCAGGAGCTCGCTCATGCGCCGGCAGATTGAGGGCGCGCGCGGGGTCGCGGAGGCCGTGGCGGCGTGCCGCCCGCGGGTGATCTGCGCGTATCCCATCACGCCGCAGACGCACGTCGTCGAGCACCTGAGCGCGATGGTCGCGTCCGGCGCGCTCGCCCCGTGCGAGTTCATCAACGTCGAGTCCGAGTTCGCCGCGATGTCGGTGGCGATCGGGGCGTCGGCCACGGGCGCGCGCGCCTATACGGCCACCGCCAGCCAGGGACTGCTGTTCATGTCCGAGGCGCTCTACAACGCCTCCGGCCTCGGGCTGCCGATCGTCATGACCGTCGCCAACCGGGCCATCGGCGCACCGATCAACATCTGGAATGACCACTCCGACGCGATGTCGCAGCGCGATTCGGGGTGGATCCAGCTGTACGCCGAGACCAATCAGGAGGCCATCGACCTCCACCTGCAGGCGTTCCGACTCGCCGAGGAGCTGTCGGTGCCGGTGATGGTGTGCATGGACGGGTTCGTGCTCACCCATGCGATGGAGCCGCTCGAGGTCCCGGACCAGGCGGCGGTCGATGGGTTCCTGCCCGCCTTCGCCGCACGCCAGCGGCTCGATCCCGACGATCCGGTGAGCATCGGCGCCATGGTCGGGCCGGAGGCCTTTACCGAGGTGCGCTACTTGGCGTTCCACGCTCAGCGCGAGGCCCTGGCGCGCATTCCCGAGATCTCCGCGGAGTTCCGGACGGCGTTCGGGCGCGACTCGGGCGGGCTTGTGCGCCGCTACCGCTGCGAGGACGCCCAGACCATCGTGCTCGCGCTGGGGTCGGTGCTGGGCACCCTGAAGGACGCGGTCGACGGCCTTCGCGACGCCGGTGTCGCGGTGGGCGTGGTCGGGCTCACCTCGTTCCGGCCGTTCCCGGCCGCCGCGGTGCGCGCGGCCCTGGGGGACGCAGCGCGCGTCATCGTGCTCGAGCGCGCGTTCTCGGTCGGCGCGGGCGGCATCGTCTCCGACAACGTCCATATGGCGCTCGCCGGTCTGGACCAGGAGCGCCATACGGTGATCGCCGGGCTCGGCGGGCGCCCGATCACCCGGGCATCCCTGTCGGGAATGATCCGCGAGGCCATCGCGGGCAGGCTCGAGCCGCTCGAGTTCCTGGATCTCGACCGCGATCTGGTCGACCGGGAGCTCGCCCGCCAGCGGGCCAATCCGCGCTCCGGCCCGGCCGCCGAGAACATCCTGCGCGATGTCGGCATCGTCGGCGCCCGCCCCCACTGACGAGGACGCGATGGGAACCCAGGAGATCCGCTACTTCCAGGTCGGCAGCTTCGCCGTCGGCAACCGGCTGCTCGATCCGTCCCAGCGCACGGTCCAGTCGGACACCGACCGCGCCAACGCGCTGACCTGCGGACACCGGGCCTGCCAGGGCTGCGGGGAGGCCCTCGGGGCGCGCTACGTGGTGGATGCCGCCCTGCGCGCCACCAACGGCCGCCTCGTCGCGGTCAACGCGACCGGCTGCCTCGAGGTCTTCTCGACGCCCTACCCGGAGACCTCGTGGCAGATGCCGTGGCTGCATTCGCTGTTCGGCAACGCCCCTGCGGTCGCCACCGGCGTCGCGGCCGCGCTGCGCGCCGCCGGCCGCGCGGACATCCGGGTGCTGGCCCAGGGCGGTGACGGGGGCACGGTGGACATCGGCTTCGGCTGCCTGTCGGGCATGTTCGAGCGCAACGACGACGTGCTCTACGTCTGCTACGACAACCAGGGCTACATGAACACCGGCGTCCAACGCTCCAGTGCCACCCCGCCCGCCGCCCGGACCGCCACCACCCAGGCCGTCGGCCCGGCACCGGGGAACCCGTTCGGCCAGGGCAAGGACGTCCCGCGCATCGCCATGGCGCACGGGCTCGGGTACGTGGCGACGGCGACCGTGGCGGACCTGCGCGACCTGGAGGCCAAGGTGGAGCGGGCCATGGCGCTGCACGGCGCCCGCTACCTGCACGTGCTTGTGCCGTGCCCGCTGGGATGGGGCAGCCCGTCCGGAATGACGGTGCGCATCGCCCGCCTTGCGACCCAGTCGGGGCTGTTCCCGGTCTACGAGTCGCGGGAGGGCGAGGTCACCGGGGTGACCCGGATCCGTCGACCGGTACCGGTCGAGGACTACCTGCGCCCCCAGAAGCGCTTCGCGCACCTGTTCACCCACCCCTCCGGACCCGAGACCATCGCGGCCCTGCAGGCGCTGGCGGACCGCAACATCGCCCGCTACGGGCTGCTGCAGACCGACCCGGACGAGGCGCACTGATGGACCGGCCATTCGCGATCACGCTCGACGTGGGCTCCTCGCGGGCCAACCACACCGGATCCTGGCGCACGGAGCGACCCGAGTACGTGCGCAACCTGCCGCCCTGCAACGGCGCGTGCCCGGCCGCTGAGGACATCCAGGGCTGGCTCTACTTCGCCGAGGCAGGGGACTACGCGGCGGCATGGCGTCACCTCGTCGCCGACAACCCGTTCCCGGCCGTGATGGGGCGCGTCTGCTACCACCCGTGCGAGACGGCCTGCAACCGGGGCCAGCTCGACGAGGCCGTCGGCATCAACTCGGTCGAGCGGTTTCTCGGCGACCTGGCGATCGCCGAGGGCTGGCGCCTGCCCGAGCCGGCAGTTGCCACGGGCGCGCGCGTGTTGGTCGTCGGCGCCGGCCCCTCGGGGCTCTCGGCCGCGTACCACCTGCGGCGGCTTGGCCATGACGTGCGGCTGCGCGACGCGGCACCCGCGCCCGGCGGGATGATGCGCTACGGGATCCCGCGGTATCGCCTGCCCCGGGACGTCCTCGACGCCGAGATCGCCCGGATCGAGACGCTCGGCGTCGAGTTCGAGTTGGACAGTCCGGTCACCGACATCGCCGCGGCCATGACCGACGGCGATTTTGATGCCGCGTTCCTGGCGGTGGGCGCGGGGGTCGGGCGCCGGGCCTACGTCCCGGCGGGCGCAGCGGCGCGGATCATCGACGCCGTGGCGTTCCTGCACGGCATGGAGGGCGAGGGGCCGCCGCAGATCGGACGCCGGGTCGTCGTCTACGGGGGCGGCGACACCGCCGTGGATGCCGCGCGGACGGCACGGCGGCTGGGCGCCGAGCCGGTGATCGTGTACCGGCGCACCCGCGATCGGGCACCCGCGCAGGACATCGACGTGCAGGAAGCGCTCGAGGAAGGGGTGCTCGCGCGCTGGCTGTCGACGATCCGGCACATCGACGCCGGCGAGGTGACGGTCGAGCGCATGGTGCTCGACGAGGCCGGCTTCCCGCAGCCGACCGGCGAGACCGAGACGTTGGCGGCCGACACGGTGATCCTCGCGCTCGGTCAGGAGTGC
The DNA here is from genome assembly GCA_963784985.1 of uncultured Thermoleophilia bacterium. GTDB lineage: Bacteria > Actinomycetota > Thermoleophilia > Miltoncostaeales > Miltoncostaeaceae > CAITWD01. The sequence goes on along the minus strand of CAWATR010000028.1, from coordinate 17,914 downwards.
GACCTGTCGCTGGTCGAGGGCGTCCCGGGGATCGTGGTCACCGACGGGGTCGTCCAGGTCGGGCCCGACATGATGACCGGCCATCCCGGCATCTTCGCCGGCGGTGACATGGTCCCCGCCGAACGCACGGTCACCACCGCGGTCGGCCACGGGCGTCTCGCCGCCCGGCACGTCGACGCGTGGCTGCGCGGCGTCGCGTACGCGCCGGCCACGCGACCGCCCGAGGCGGGCTTCGATCGGCTCAATACCTGGTACTACGCCGACGCGCCGAGATCGGTCCGTCCGGAACTCGAGGCCGCTCGGCGTGCGTCGAGCTTCGACGAGGTCGTCGCCGGACTCGACGAATCCACGGCGCTGTTCGAGGCGCGCCGCTGCCTGTCGTGCGGGAACTGCTTCGAGTGCGACAACTGCTACGGCGTGTGCCCGGACAATGCGGTCATCAAACTCGAGCCGGGTTCCGGCTACCGGTTCGATCTCGACTACTGCAAGGGGTGCGGCATCTGCGTGCAGGAATGCCCGTGCGGCGCCATCGAGATGCGTCCCGAGCCCACCTGATCGGTCGTCGCGCAGGCGCGGGCGGCCCCGGCTGCGTGCGTCGCCGCGCCCCGAGCGCGCGTTACCGGGACGGGTGCGACGCGGCCGAGTCGCCTGCCGGCGCGCCTGGTGAGTCGCGGGGCGGCTCGCCGGGGCGCGGCTCGGTCTCCGGGAACGCCTGCGTGAGGCCCCAGGCCCCGGCCAGCATGACGCCTGCAATGATCAGGCCGGTGAGGATGACCAGCCCTGCGAGAATGAGGCCGACGATCAGCACGGTGCGACTCTAGCGCGCGATGGCGAACGGGACGCACATCGCGATCGACGCGCGGAGCCTCGAGCTGCTGGAGTTCGACGCGATCCAGGCGCGTTTGGCTGGCCACGCCAGCTTCGACGGCGGGGCGGCGCTGGCGCGGGCGCTGCTGCCGAGCGCGGACCCGCACGAGGTCCGGCGCCGGCGCCGCGAGACCGAGCAGGCCGTCGCGCTTGAGGAGCACGCCGTGACCGGCCCCGGCGGCGCGTTCGACATGCGCGACGGCATCGGCCGGGTGGTGCGCGGAGGAGTGCTCGAGGTCGTCGGCCTGGAACGGCTCGATGCCACCATCGCGGTCGCGATCGAGGTCCGCACGGAGGTCGGCGCCCACCGCGAGGCGGCGCCGGACCTGGCCGATCGCCTCTGGACGGGCGTCCAGCCCCAAGCGCTGGGTGGGCTCGCGGCGGCCCTCGAGCGCACCCTCGATCACCGCGGCGGCATCCTCGACGGCGCATCTCCCGAGCTCGGCGAGTACCGGCGCCGGCTGGCGGCGGCCCGTCGGGACGCCGCAGACCTGTTGCGGCGTCTGGCCGGCCGCCTCGGCGCGCACCTGCAGGAGACCTTCACGACCGAGCGCGGGGGCCGGCCCGTGCTCGCGGTCAAGGCGAGTTCGCGCTCGGCCGTGCCCGGCATCGTCCACGACACCTCGGCGTCCGGCAACACGCTGTTTGTCGAGCCGCTCGAGCTCGTCGAGGCGAACAACCGCCTGCGCGAGCTCGAGGCGATGGAGGCCGCCGAGGTCGAGCGGATCCTGGCCGAGATGTCCGAGCGCGTGCGTCAGCTGCGCGGGCGAGCTGGAGGCGGCGATCGCCGCACTCGCCGAGCACGACCTCGCGCTGGCGGCCGCCCGCCTGTCCTACGAGTGGGACGGCTGCGTCGTCGAGGATGCGCCCGAGCCCGGGCTCGCGGGTGCGCGCCACCCCCTGCTCGACCCCCGCAGCGCGGTACCGATCGACCTCGATCTGCGGGGTATCCGGGCGCTGGTGATCAGCGGGCCCAACACCGGCGGCAAGACCGTGGCGCTCAAGACCCTCGGGATGCTCGCGGCCCTGTCGCAGTGCGGCCTGCGCGTGCCCGCGCGGACCGCGCACCTGCCGGTGTTCGATCGGATCCTGGCCGATATCGGCGACGAGCAGTCCATCGCGCTCAGCCTGTCGACGTTCTCGGCCCACGTGCGGCCGCCTGTCGGAGATCATCCGGGCCGCGGGTCCGCGGTCGCTGGTGCTGCTCGACGAGATCGCCGCCGGCACCGATCCCGACGAAGGCGGTCCGCTGGCCCAGGCGATCCTGGAGCGCCTGGTCGGGGCCGGGGCGTGCGTCCTGGTGACGACGCACCTCGGATCGCTCAAGGAATGGGCGGTCGGGTTCTCCTGGTGCGGAGAACGCGGCCGTGGCGATCGATCCTGCGACCCTGCGCCCGCGGTATGCGATCAGCGTCGGCAGTTACGGGGCATCCCACGCCCTGGACATCGCCGAGTCGCTCGGGCTGCCGGATGCCGTCACGGCCGCGGCCCGGGCCGCGATGTCGCCGGCACGCCAGCAGCTCGGACGCGCTGATCCGGGCCGCCGTCCCAGGCTCAGGCTCAAGCTGAGGTTGAGCTTGTGCGCGCGTCCGAGGAGCGGCAGGCCGCGACGCAGATGCGGCGCGAGGCCGAACGCCTGCGCGACGATCTCGAGCAGCGGATCGCGCGGCATCGCGAGCGGCTCCAAGCCGATCGCGACGAGGTGCGGGCGCAGGCACGCGCAGACCTTGACGCCGCGAGTGCGGAACTGGCCGCGCTGCGCGAGCAGATCCGCGCGGCCCGGCGCGCTGAGCGCAGGCGGGTCGGCGCGGCCGGCGCGGACGCCGGTGTCGAGGACGTGCGGGCGCGGGACCGCTTCCTGGCGGCGGCCTCCGATGCCGAGCGGCGAGCTCGGGCGGCCCTGAGCGATGCGCCGGCCGCTCGAGGCGCGAGCCGGCGGCGGTCGGTGACCCGGTGCGGGATCCGTCGATGGGCTTTCGCGGCGTGGTCCTCGCCATCGAGGGCGATGAGGCCCTCGTGCAGGGCGACCGTGTTCGGATGCGGGTCCCGCTTGCCCGCCTGGTCGGCGACGCCCGCGGTGCGCGGCCGGCGGCCCCGCTGCCGGCCGCAGAGCTCCGCCCGCCGGTGGCGGCCGCGCCCGAGCAGGTGGATGTCCGGGGCCAGCGCGCGGCGGAGGCCTGCACGCGGGTGCGCGAGGCGGTCGATGCCGCCGCGATCGCCGGCCGCCCGCGTCTGCTGGTGATTCACGGGATCGGCACCGGCGCGCTGCGCGCCGCGGTGCGCGAGGAACTCGCGCGCCACCCGCTGGTCGACAGGGTCGACCCCGCCCCGCCGAACGAAGGCGGGGACGGGGCGACCTATGCCGTGCTTGATTCGGCCTGAGCCCGGGCCCGCTACGGGGGTGGGCAGCTCGCCGACGCCCCGCAGCACCCCCACGTCGGGTGCCATGGTGCGGAACGCGTCGTCGCCCTGGAGCACGCCGACGGTGTACACCGGGCGCTCCTGCATCCGGGAGAGCATCGACGCGGCGTCCCGGGAGCGCGGAACCCGCTTGTAGCACGACACGAGGATCGCGTCGGGGTTCAGCTCGTTGGCGGTCGCCAGGACGGCCGGCCACTCGGGATCGGCGATCGTGACGGTCCAGCCGGCTTCCTGCAGCTTCTCGGCGGCCCGCTCGGAGCCGGGGTACCGAACCTTGCCCTCCTTGTTGAGGACTTCGTCGGTGGGAACGGTGACAAACAAGAGACTTGGCATGCGGACAATCCTACTCATTTGTGTCACGCCCGGGACGGCAACCTGCGTTGCAGGGGTTACAAAGTGGTCTGTGGGCGATGTACGATGACGGCCGTCGGCGGTAGGTTCCCGGCGGCGCGCTGAGAAGCCTTGCGCGTCGCGGCCATACCGCCGTTTCCAACGAGTTGGGACCAACCAAGAGGGACCAGGGGGGGACGCGTGTCGATCAGCGCTGCTGAAATCCCACAACTGCCTACACTCCAGGCAATCGGGAACCGTCGAAGCATCCGGTACTTCGATCCGGAGCGGACGGTTGAGGATTGGAAGATCCAAACGATGCTGCAGGCCGGGCGCCTCGCGTCGTGCCAGGGCAACATCAACGCCACCGAGGCGATTGTTGTCACCAAGGACAGCGATCTCTGGGACGAGATCGAAGAGTGCATCTCGGGATTCAACGTCCAGATCATCAACCAGTCGAGTCATCTCATCTTCTGGCTGACGAACCTGAACGCGTGGTACGGCCGCGCGAACGATGGTCTTTCGTCGCTGGCCCTGTCGGGTGCTCTCACCAAGTACCACGGATGGAACTACGAGTTCACGATGACGCAGACCGTCCCGCGTCTGATGAGCTTCCCGACCGAGCGCACCGAGATACTGCTGCGGTTCGAGACCGGCCAGGCCGTCGGGCAGGCGCTGCTCGCCGGCACCTCGCTCGGCGTCGGTTCGATCCTCTGCGCATTCGGCCGCAAGCCGGGCGGTGTGGAGAAGGCGTTCGGCTTGACCCCGAACCTGAAGTTCACGTGGGGTCACGCCGTCGGGTACCCGCTCGAGGACGCCAAGGCCGGCGGCCAGCGTGTGCGCCTGAAGTTCAACAAGCTGTTCCACAAGGGCGCGTACGGCGTACCGCTCGAGCCTGACCCGCAGGTCGATGCCGCGCTCAGGGAGATTGGCATGCTCCAGGAGCAGGCTCCGCTGCCCGGTCGCTTCGAGGAGATCGACCAGCTCGCCGCCCGGTTCCACCGCGACGCCGGTGTCGTGTCGTGGCCGGCCCGTGAGGTGACGCGCCTCATGAACGACGACGACTGGGACTTCGGTCCGAACATCAAGGCCCGTGCCGAGCAGGTCCTGGCCGAAGGCGGTCTCCCGGACTACCCCGAGGAGATGAAGGAGACCTTCCGCAAGATCATGGAAGAGCACAACCTCGACGTCCGGAAGTTCCTGGGCGACGACTGAGCCCGCCGCACTCCGTGGGGTGGCCGCTCGCTGGCCACCCCACGTCTGCGCCCTGGCGGCTTGCCTGACGTCGCGCCACGACGTGGCCGACGACCCCCGGGCATTGCGCGGCCCCGCGGCTCCCGCGCACGCATCGCCGAGCCGCCGCCCCGATCAGCCGCTCCGCCCGATCGCTGCGGTAACGTGGCCGACGTGACACGCGCCCGTAGCTCAGCTGGATAGAGCAACAGACTTCTAATCTGTGGGTCGCAGGTTCGAATCCTGCCGGGCGCGCTCGCTGAAACCCCAGTAGGAATGCTGTTTTGGGTGCAGGAGATGTATTCGAGGTCGATCGATTCTCGGCCGGGAGTGCCGCCAGGGAGTACCAATTCAACCGCGTGGCGACGGTCGACTCGCTCGGCAGTGTCGCGCCGACCCACTGCACCGGCCTCACGACTGGCTCAGGGTGCTATGCGTACAACGCGTCGCTGAAGGACTCGGGCAAGTTCACCGCGATCGTGGGTCAGCTCACCCCGAATCAGACGCTCAACCCCGGTGGCACCTTTGGGCGCGCCGTGACCGGCGACATGAAGGGGTACGGCAACTTCGCGACCTTCTACGCGACCACCAAGCCGAACGCCAATTGGTGCCCAAGAACAACGTCGGCTCGGCCAACCCGTCGTCCACATGGCCGACGCTCTTCTTCAAGGCCTGGCACCGTCGGACCCCAGAGCGAGGTGACCTGGGGCTACGTCTACACCGCACACGTGCTGTCGGCCGGTGTGCACGACGCAGGTTTGGGCGGACACATGGAACAACGGCGCCGGCGGGCTGCTGGCGGACGGCAACATCACCGGCTGATCTCTCACACGGCCAGCCGCCCGTGACTTGGCTGCGCGGTAGCTGCTCAAGCTGAGATCAGCGTCAATCACGACCCAGCGGTCCGGCACCTTGTTGTGCTGGGCCGCCCTGGGTGGTCACGCCCGGCGTAGAGCACGAGAGATCAGGGCCACCTTGGGACTCCCGACGGTAAGTGGCCCCGGTTTGCCAGGCTCAGCCCTCGATCATCAGGCGTCCGCTTGCTGTGGGTCGCAGGTTCGAATCCCGCCGGGCGCATCGTCCGGGCCGCTATGCCAACGCACGCGCTCGGGTGGTCCGAGAGCCGGTCGACTGAGCGGTTCCCGTCGGGATCGGTAGGGCGTGTACGTGAGGCCCGATCTGGCAGACGACCGCAGCACTGGTGCGCTACGCGCTGAAGCCGCTGATCGCGTCACCGATGAGCACGGCGCCGAACACCACACATAGGGTCGTCATGATGACCGCGTTGTGCAGGAGCATCCACGCCTTCATCCGCTCGAGCACCGTGTCTGCGCGCGTACCCAGGGCGAAGAAGATCACAACGGGTACAGCGATGCCGACGCTGCCGACGATCACGGAAGATCGCCAGCGCGATGGCTTCCCTGGGCGCCGCTGATGCCGGTCTCGGCGATCAGCGACGCGGCACCGATCGTCAGCAGCAGGTTCTTCGGCTTCACCCCGGAGAACACGGCCCCGAGCAGCAATGCCTTTGCTGGCGTGAAGGCGTCGATCGCGCCCATCCACTTGGGCGTATCCGCCCCCCGGCCGTCCGCGGGTCGACCCCGCCACTGGGTCACCGCGAACAGGAACAGCAGGGCGCCGATTGCCAGTTGAAGAACGCTCGCCCAGGTGGCCGGATTGCTCGTCGAGGTGGCCCCCGCGGGCTCCACCACCACCAGCACGATGGCAGCGACGACAGCGAGTCCGAGTAACCAGCCGACGAGGAACGCCGGGCCGGTGGCCCGGGCTCGCGGGGTGACCAACAGCAGAATCACCGCGATGATCGCCAGCGGGCTGATCGCAACGCCAACTGCCAACGGCAGCGTGGTCCCAATTGCGGTGCCCACCAGGCGGTCTCCTTCGGCGGCCAATGCGCCACAAGATCGATGAGACAGCGTCTCGTCGGAAACAATACGGAAGCGGGATCTGGGCCGAGTCGCGGAACTGGGGGTGCCATGGCTCGGCTGGTTCGACCTCGCTACCGGTGCAGCTCGCCGGCGGCGCCCGAGCGGTCGCCGGGCGCGCCGGCGCGCCCACGCGCCCGGGGCATCTCCGCGCTTCGAAATTCCCTGCCGCGGCGGCGGCACGCGCTGCGTCACCCTTCGACCGTGGGCCGGCACTCAGGCGCGTCTCCAACCAACCGACGGAGGCCGACTTGCTACTCACCGTGCCTCCGGACATTTGTTCGGCGTAAGGCTATCCCACGGAGCCGTTCTGACGGTGAGCGCGATGTTCCTGTCTCGCGAAAAACGAAGAGTGAGTGCGCCGCGGAGACGTGATCGGCAGTGAACGGCTCGTCTGTGACGGCGAGGTTCCTGGTGGCCACACTCTCTGGGCCTTGCGCATCGCGATTGCGATGTCCTTTCGCACACGCTGAGAGGGCTCCGATCGACACACGTCGCATGGCGTGCAGCGGCCTTGACCGCCGACATCGCACAAGGCTCGGTGTCGTACCGGACACCGGTTATGGAAGGGCGACACAAGGCCGATAGCCCCAAGGGGGCGCCTTTCACCCCGCGGAGAGTAGGTGTGCGCGTGGATGCGAGTGTTGGTGATACCGCAGAGGCGGGTGAGTACCGATGCCTGCCGTGACGGTCGAACGGTGCATCCGAACACTCGGTGCGGTCCTGCACGAGAGCCGCTGGGGAATGACGCGCGTCGCGCGGGGGCGTTCGGAGTTCGTGCTGAACGTCTTGGCATTTCGCGCCATGCGCGTCTCGCGACGATTCGGAAGCGACGTCGCGCAGCACATGTCGACAAAGTCAGGGATCTCCTTCGCGTACCGACGCAATCGCGGCGACATCCAGAGCATCCGCGAGGTCCTGATCAACGGTGTCTATCGTTTGCCCGCCGGGTCTCGGCCGAGGTCCGTCGTAGACCTCGGGGCGAATATTGGATTGACGAGCCTGTGGTTATGCGCGAACTACCCGGTCGAGAAGGTCGTGGCGGTCGAACCGCTCCCGGCGAATGCGGCAATGGTGAGAAGCAATCTGGCCGCGAACGATGTGCAGTTCGAACTGCTTGAGGCGGCCACCGGTCCAGTGCCCGGAGAGGTCAGGTTTGCGACGCAAGAGGATTCCAATGCGGGCTTCGTCGGCGACGGCAACCTTGTCGTGCCCATGGTGTCCATGGACCAGATCCTCGAGCGGATCGGCGGCCATGTCGATCTGCTCAAGATGGATATCGAAGGCGGCGAACAGGCACTGATCGTCGACGGGGATGTCGACTGGCTCGACGCGATTGACGTACTGATTGCCGAGTTACACCCCGATGTCGCAAACGTCGACCGAGTGGTCGAGGTGATTGTTGGCAAGGGCTTCATCTACCACGCCCACGGAACACTTTGGCCGGAGTCGATGGAAATGCTTGTCCGCAATTGAATGGGGAGTTGGTGTTCGTATCGTCGGGGCCGGTGATGGCGCTAGACAAGTCGACGCGGTTTCGTGATCGGCCCGCAGCATGGCGGCTCGGATCATGCTCGCCGGCAGGACGCACGAGCCGGTGTGCGCATCGTCGCGACGACGGTGACGAGGTCTTGTGCGCCGCGCCTGCGAGTCGTGTGTTCTGGAGACCATGCCGCTCCTACCCGTATGGGGGGGGACAGACTAGCCGAAGGTATGGAAACCTGCAGGCGCTGAACGGACGAGTGAGGTCGTGCGGAGCACGGCTCACCGGTCCGGTCCGTCTCCGCATGTCTTCGCTGAGGGAGTGCGCGATGTCTCGATACGGATGGAAGACAACGTGACCGTGGCGATGAGCTGCGCCGACCACCGGGTGGGTCGTCGGTTGTCACCACGGCGACCGGATTGCTGCGTCCTGTCCCGACGCGACGCGGGGCGTCACGGTGAGCGCGGGTGCGACGTTCGACGCGTCGGCGTCGGGTCGCGCATCGGGAGTCCGAACGTATCTGGACATCCTGCGCCGGCGTTGGCTGATCGTCTTGGCCCCGACGGTCCTGATTCCGGTGATGGCATTCCTGATCACGTCGTCCCAGCCGGCGCGCTATCAAGCCCAGGCGAGCGTCTACGTCAAGCAGCAGAACCCGGCGGCGCTCGCCACCGGCGTGCCGGTCGTGGCGAACAACGATCCCGCGCGCACCCTCCAGACCCAGGTCGCGCTCGCCGCGACGCAGGCGGTGGCCGCTCGGGTACTTGCGTCAGCCCGGGTGCGGGACGCGTCGCCGTCGGCGCTGCTCGGAGCAACGTCAATCTCCGCAGACGCCAATGCGGACATCTTGACGTTTGCCGTAACCGACCGCCAGTCCCGCACGCGCGGAACTGCTCGCGACCGCCTACGCCCAGTACTACACGCAGTTGCGTCGGTCGCTTGACACGCAGCCGCTGGCCGAGGCGCGCGCTCTGATTCTGCGGCAGATCGCGAGTCTGCCGCCGCACAGCGCGTATGCGGCGACCCTTACGAACTCCGCGAACCAGTTGCAGACCCAGGCGGCCCTGCAGGGCTCGAACGCCGTGTTGGCGGCGCCGGCTACCTCGGCGACCCAAGTTGCTCCGCAGACCAAGAAGTACACGCTGCTCGGGGCGGCGTTCGGCCTGCTGCTCGGCATCGGCCTCGCGTTCTTGTGGGAGTCTCTGGACACCCGCGTACGATCGGCCGACGAGGTCGTCGAGCGACTGGGGATCCCTCTTCTGGCGCGAATTCCCGAGCCCTCGCGAGAGCTCGCGCGGACGCATCAGCTGTCGACGATCGAAGCGCCGGCGAGTTCGGTCGCCGAGAGCTTCCGGCTGCTGAGGACCAATCTGGCGTTCGCGAACGTCGACAGGGCCGCGCGGGTGATCATGATCTCCAGCGCGCTCGAGAGCGAGGGCAAGTCGACGACCGTCGCCAATCTGGCGGTCGTCGAAGCCCGAGCCGGGGAGCGCGTCGCGCTGGTCGACCTCGACTTCCGCCGCCCGACGTTGCACAAGTTCTTCCACCTCGAGGACCGTCCGGGCCTCACCAACGTCCTGCTGGGACAGGCGACGTTGGCGCAGGCGACCGCGCGCATCCACATCGGATCGGACCACCTCGGCGCGGAACTGGCCGACGCCCACGGACCCGGAGTGGAAATGCCGGCAGTGCACGGGCTGTTGGACGTCATCCCCTGTGGCCCGATTCCGCCAAATCCCGGCGAGATCGTGGCAATGCCGGCGCTGACCCAGCTGCTCGAGACCCTGGCGCAGCGCTATGACCTCGTGCTCGTCGACACGCCCCCGATCCTGCACATCGGCGACACGCTCACCCTGGCGTCGTCGATCCCGGCCATGATCCTGATGGCCAAGTTGCCCACGGAGCGCCGAGGGGTGCTGAGCGAATTGGCCCGCGTGCTCGAGACGTGTCCCGCGCGTCCGCTCGGGTTCGTGTTGAGCGGCACCGACGGATCTGCGACCGCGGCATACGGGTACAAGTACGCGAACGATTACTATCGCCAGGCCGACGAACCGCGCCGCGCGATCCGGCTCCGCGTGCGATGAACTCGGTCACGCGTGTGTTCGACGTGGACCGGCGGTCTGCGTCGTCGCGCGCCGACGCGGCCGGCAGTCCGGCATCTCGGGTAGGCGTTGTTCGCCGCGAGCTGAGCGCACGGGCGATGTCCCGTCGCCGGCTGGTGCGCGTCGCCCTCATGAGCGCCGACAGCATCGGGCTGATTGTCGCGTTTGTGGTCTCCGGGCTGTTGCACAGCGGGACGATGCTCGCAAGCGGCGGCGGGCCGCCGTCGACACTCGGGTGGGCGGCGATGGCGGTGCGGCTGCCATTGGCGCTTGCGATTGCTGCGTCGTACCGCCTGTACTCGTTCGACGAAGTACGTTCGACGCACTCGACCGCGCACGAGGTCGGCCGGATCTTCCAATTCGTGGCGACGCTGGCGCTCCTGGAGTTGGTCGCCGAAAACGTCGGTGCCACCGTCATCTTCCGCCCGTCGACCGAACGGCTGGTCACGTTCTGGGTGCTCGCGGTCGTCCTCATCGCGCTCCTGCGTGCGGTGGCGCGAGTGGTTGTGCGCAGGATGCCGACCTACATGCAGCGGGTGCTGATCATCGGGGCGGGCCCCAAAGTCCCGCGACTCGTGGAGATCCTGGAGCGCGATCGCCGGTATGGGATGCGGATTGTGCGGGTGCTTGGGCCGGATGGCGGGCGCGTCGGGGACCGCGCGGCGATTGAGGAGAACCTGGGGCGATTCCTCGAGCGCGTGACTCGCGGGCTCCGCGCCGACCGCGTCATCGTGGTCGATGATCCCGAATTCGGCTGGGATCTCGAGGAGACCGTCCGGGGTCTTTACGGACTGGGTGTCATCATCGACATCGCTCCGCAGGTGTCGGAGGTCTTCTCCACGTCGACGGAGCTGCATGACGTCCAGGGCATCCCCCTGCTGGCGGTGCCGTATCCGCGCCTGTCGCTCGGAGCGACGGTGACGAAACGGGTATTGGACCTGGTCATCGGCGGGCTGCTGATGCTGCTACTGACTCCGCTGTTCCTCGTGGTCGCGGTGGCGATTCGCAGCGACAGCTCGGGACCGGTGTTCTACCGTCAGACCAGGATCGGCAAGAACGGTCGACCATTCGGCATGTTCAAGTTCCGCACCATGGTCGTCGGCGCCGACGCGCTTCGCTCCGAGCTGCTCGAGACCGTCGCCGACGGCGACGGAGACGCGCCGAGTCTGTTCAAGATGGAGAATGACCCGCGCGTGACACGGGTCGGTCGATTCCTGCGCCGCCATTCGCTCGATGAGTTTCCGCAGCTGATCAACGTCCTGATCGGGCAGATGAGCCTAGTCGGGCCGCGGCCGCTGATTCCGGAGGAAGACATCTACGTCCATGGCTGGGCGACGAGTCGCGGAGCCCTCCCGCCCGGAATGACCGGGCTCTGGCAGGTCTCGGGCAGTAGCGATATCACCTTCGCGGAGATGGTCGGACTCGACTACTCCTACGTTTCCTCGTGGACGATCTGGAGTGACTTTCGCGTCATGCTGCAGACGATTCCCGTGGTCGTCGGCGGGTCGCGCATTGATCGCTGAACGGCCCGGGTCGGCCGTTCCGTCGGCGCACACCGGCGCGTTACGCGTCACCGTCTCTCGGCCCTCGACGGGCGATCGGACCAGGCCCTGGCGTATCGTCGACATCCCCGCGGAGGTCTATGTCCACCTGATCAGACCTGACCCATGCGGCCACTGATCCTCGTCGAGCGCGTGTTGGCCGATATGCGTCGCAGATGTCGCGGCCCATTGGGAGTAACGCTCTGCGTCTAAGTGCTGCCGCTGTCGCACTGAAGGCACAGGTTGGCTTTGGACCGAACCAGCCGGCCGCATCGCCGCCCGTTCGCATTCACGAGCTACCCGACGACATGTGTGTGAGCTCAGGTGCCGCCGTCGTCGCGGGCCAGACTGGATCGCAGCCGAGCTCGGGTGTGCGCGGCTCCGTGGCGCTGCCTCGCCGCGGAGCAGATTCCGCATCTGTCGTGCTTGATCCCTGAGTGGAAATCGCGCTTGCGACGCGGCCCGGCCACCTGAGTGCGTTACGAGCGCGAGACCCGGGGCGAGCTGATCCACATCGCTGTCTAATAGCTCGGGGGCATCCCCGATGGCGGCGCTGGCGGGTCATCGGCGCGACCACGATGCCCGCACGCCCGGCTGGCTCGGTTCGACTACGTGCATGCGGTTTTCGACGATCACTCGCGTCTGGCCTATGCCGAGATCCACCCGATGGGACGGTGCGTCCTGGCCGGGTTCCAGGCCGGCGCCGCCGACTTCTTTGCCACCTGCGGCATCGCCGCATCTGAGCGGGTGATGAGCCGCAACGCGCTTTGCTATCGGCGCTCGCACGATTTCCAGGCCGCGCTCGCGCGCCTGGGCGCGCGCCACGTGCTCGGTTCGCCCGCATTGCCCGCTGGCCGAACGGCAAGGTGGACGCTTCAACCGCACCCTGCAGCTCGAGTGGGCATTCGCGCCCATTTCTCAGCATCGTCGATCGGGCGCTCGCCCTGCCGGAATGGCTCTCGTTCTCCGTCACCCGACGCCAGCGTTCGGCGCTCGCGGGTCGACCGCCGATCCGCAGGCCGTCCCCAATGCGGTGAGTCTGAGTCGCCTAGCGCCGCGGACCACCGGGTCGCCACTTTGCAGGTCTATCGCCGGGTCAACAGTGCGGGCCTACTTGTGGTGCCCACCCTTGTCGCCACCGCCGTTGCCACCGTGCTTGCCGCCACCACCGTTGCCGCCGCCACCGTTGCCACCGCCACCATTGCCACCGCCGTGGTGGTCCTTGTGGCATGCCTTGTTCCATTGGTCGAACCAGTGATCGCAGTGGTTCCCGTACTGGTCGTCCCCGGGATTGCCGTGACCGTCGCCGGGATGCGAGGTGTGGTGGTCGTGGAAGAAGGCCGTACTGACCAGCGATGTCGTGCCGCCGACTGCGTCGTGCGCGGCCCCGACCCCACCGGCGAGCGCGAACGTCGTGAGCGCGACGGCGCTGAGTCCTCCGGCGAGAGCAAACCGCGGCCGCCGGTACGGCATGCGCGGTTCGGGGCGGAGACTGCGGGCGACGGACCGGGTGAACTCCTCAGGGGGCGCGCTGCGGCGCGCGCGCAGCTCAGGCTCGAGGTCGTCAGGTGCGGACTTCTTGAACCATCCCATCTCGTCACTCATCCGGTCGCGGTGGTTGTACCCGTAATACCTGTCTGGACGGGCAGACCCTTACAGGCGGGGCTCGACGCGGTGGGCTGTGTCGCGGGCAGGGGCGTCCTCGGCGGTGAGCGAAACCCGAAGGCGCCCGAGCGCCCGGTGGAGCGCGACCTCTGTGGCGTTGGTCGTCATGCCGAGCACCTCGCCGATGCGGCGGGCAGTCAGATCGGCACCGTACCGCAGGGCGATGATGTCCTGGTCGCGGGGATCGAGCTCGGCGAGCGCGGCAGAAAGCGTGAGACGTCGGACGGCCTCGTCGGCGAGATCGACCGGGTCGGGCATGTCCGGGACGCTGGACACGGCGATCTCTGCGACGGCGCTCATGTCGGCGATGCACCGACGGGCGATCCCCAACAGCCACGCGATCGGCGTGCCTTTGGCGGGATCGTACGTATCCCGCCGTCGGAAGGCGCGCTCGAAGGTCGCGCTTGTGATGTCCTCGGCGTGCGGACCGTCGCCGACGCGGTAGGCCACGTACGCGTACACGCGCTGAATCAGCGGCTCGGGGTTGGCGAACGGATCCCGGCGGCTCATCGCGTTGCCGCCGGTGCGGTTTCCGCCCGCCATGACGCGATCTCGGGGCTCAGCGGATTGAGTCTCAACGCCTGGCTGAGCGCATGAGCGCGGGCCGGCCCCGACGAGGCGAGCGCAAGGTCGAACCACACGCTCCAGTCGGTGTCATCGATCGCAAGCGCCTGCGGCGAAGCTCCTGCGCGCGGCGGCGAGATCCCCCGTCGCGGCCTGCGCTTCACCGAGCGAGCTGCGGCGGCTGAGACGACCACGGTGCCCAATCGGCTGCGCTGCGCGCGGCCGCTGCCGAGGCCGACCAGTTGCTGGCCGCCGCCGCGTTGCGGCTCCCGGAGAGTTCCTGGTTGCCGCGCAGCCCGACGAACGCGCCGAGCCCAAGGGCGGCAACGACAATGACGACGACCGACCCGCCACCGCGAGGCGATCCGCAGTCGATCGGCCCGGTCATCCTTGACCGCAACGACGATGGCGCCGGCGCAGAACAGCGCGACCAGCGTCACCGCTGGCATCTGCCAGTCCCAGTCGACGGCGGCGTGAATCAGGAACGCGGCATAGGCCGCCGCCGCGGCCGCCACGAGCGCATGGCGGCGGGCCCGAACAGCGGCGACGAGTGGCGCACCCAGCGCGACAGACCAGGGCGATGAGTCCGACCGGGCCGAGCTCCGCAAGCGTCTCGAGATAGAGGTTGTGGACGTTGATGACCTGCGACGGAGCCGGTCGCAGCTCGTTCCAGTAGCGGGCATACGTTCCGGCGCCCGAGCCGAGCAGCGGGTGGGACGTGTAGTCGCGCCAGGCGACCTTCCATTGCGGAATCCGTTCGCCGCCGGCCAGGTTGAACAGGCGGTTGATTGAGGTCGCCCGTGGATGTCGCGGACTGCCCGACGAATCCGCGGTAGACGTGGTCGACGCATCTGGATCGGCGAGCCGAAACGTGCGAAGTACGACGGCAACGCCGAGCGAGCGCGGCGAATCCCGAGCATGGCGGCGTAGGCGCGCGATTCGGTTCTCGTGGGATGCGACCCGTGGCGATGACGGCCAGCGCATAGGTCGCCACGCCTGCGGTACGAACAAGAGCATGAGCAGGTCAGGACGTATCGGTGTCCGGCGCTCGATTCGGACGCGATGCTCGTCGTCGTTGTGGTCAGCGCCCGGGTGTGGGAGGCGCTCCAGATCGCGAGCGCAGACCACGGCGCGACGACGAGGATCGTCGTGATCATCTGCAGCCGCCGGCGCTCCATGACGATGAGCACGATGAGAGCGGCGGCCAGCGAGAGCCAGGCGCCGCGGCTGAACGTGAAGTACATCGTCGGCAGGAGCACGACCGTCGTCGCGCCCGCGACCGCGCGTACCAGGGGTGCCGACCGCGCGCCGCAAACCCCAGTGACAGCAGCGTGCCCATCACGGTGAAGATGCCGAGGGCGTTCCAGTATCCGAGCGGCGCCTCGAGTCGGTAGCCGGCGGTCAGATCCGTCGTTCCGAGTCGTTCCGGGAACAAGCGCGTCAGCAGTGCCGTATCCGGAGATCAGTACGACCGCGGTCCAGGTTCCGGCGAGGAGTGCCGGTAGGACTGCGCGCGGACGACAACGAGTACCGCGGCGATTCGCCGCGACGTAGACCAGCAGGCGCTCGGCCGGACAGCACTGGCTGGGTCGCCGACGACGCCCAGATCGACGAGACCAGCGTCCAGGCGAGGAGTGCCGACAACCCGGCCATCACCACCAGACCCGGTCGGCTCACGCGGATATCGCCGCGCAAGACCACGGCGAAGCCCGACCACGAACAGCAACGCGAGCGACGCCCAGCCCCACGCGGTCGGCCAGTATCCGGCACTGTTGGCGCCGAGGGCGAAGATCGTGACGAAGCCCAAGCGCGAACGAGACCGCCTCGTTGGTGAACGCGCGGCGGGCGCCGTCGACCAGCGCACAGGGGCGTCCGCGAGCCTGACGTGGGGCCGGGTGACCTCGCGCAGCCGGGCAGTCATGTGCACACGAGCGCGCCAACGCGCGCATCGGGGGGTTCTCGACGAGCGTGATCGTTACTCCTCGTGAATCGGCCGTAAATGCATCGGCACCTCGCGCCGATAGCAACAGGGCAAATCTCAATCCGGCGAGCGTCGGCGCAGCGACCCGGAGCGACTCCGGCCGTTTGCCCGGCCCGAGCCCGATCGCGGAGAGCACGTGATGTCTGAGAACGCCCCGAGGGACGTGCGTGAGAGATGACCATGGGGCGCGCCCGGCGGCCTGCGCAGCGCTGAGGCGGCACGCGACGACGCGATCGTGGTGCGGGACGCCGTGCCGTACGACGCATCGGCGGGTGTTGCTGACGGCCGCGGCCCGGCACCATCGTGGAGCGCCGCGTTCCGCGTGGGTGCAGGATGATGCGTCGTCGCCGCCGCAGCCGGCAGGTGGCAACAGCGGAGCGCGTGCGCGTCGCGCTGATCGGCTCCGGCTGGTTCCCGGACGAAATTGGTGGCCTCGACCGCTACTTCACGAGCCTCGTCGGCGCGCTAGAGCGAGTCGGTCAGTTCGGTCCGAGGCCATCGTCATGGGTCCGGCGGCCGCGCCGCCGCCGAGGTCCGCGTGGCGTGTCGATCCGACGATTCGATTGTCCGGCGGTTGTTGGCGGGCTGCGCGTCGCGGGAACCATCGACGCCGACGTCGTCGACGCCCACTTCGCGCTGTACTCGCTGCTTCCCGTCCGCTCACCGGCTTCGGCGACGGCCCCTGGTGGTCCACTTTCACGGGCCATGGGCCGACGAGAGCCGCCACGCGGAACATGCTCGGCGCCTCGCCTGTTCGTCAAACGGCGGGTCGAACGCGCGGTCTACCGCCGTGCGGCACGCTGTGTCGTCCTGACCGGCGCATTCAAGCGGGTCCTTGTCGAGCGCTACGGGGTTCGCCATGGGGGTCGTGATCGAGCCGCCCGGCGTCGACCTCGAACGCTTCACGCGCGGTGAACAGGCGGCGGCCCGGGCTGCCCATGGCCTGCCCGCAGACGCGCTGGTGGTGTGCTGCGTCCGGCGACTTGTCCCGCGATGGGGCACGACGTCCGATCGAGGCATGGCGCACGGTGGTGGACCGGCGGGTCGGATCGCGGTCCTCGTCATTGCCGGCGACGGACCGCTGCGCAGACCTCGAGGCGCGCGTCCGGCCGACGGGCTGGACGATGCCGTGCGGTTTGTTGGGCGGGTGAGCGATGACGAACTGGTCCGCCTCTATCAGGCGGCCGACTCAACGTCGTGCCGTCCGTGGCGCTCGAGGGTTTCGGGCTGATCGTCCTCGAGGCCGCGGCCTGCGGGACACCCAGTGTCGTGACGCGCGGGGGGGCTGCCCGAGCAGTTCGCGGGCTGGATCCGTCGCTGGTCGTCGAGCCCGGTGCAGCCGCCACTCGCCGATCGACTGCTCGGCCCGCTTCCGACACGGGAGGACACGCGCGTTCGCCGGCACATTCATGGCGGCGGTGGGCGCGCGCTGCCGGCTCTATGACGGCGCGGACCGTGCGTCGTCCGCGAAACGGCGCGTGGTCTATCTCGACCACACCGCCCGGATGTCCGGCGGTGAGATCGCCCTGTTGCGGCTTCTCCCGCACCTCTCCACGTCGATGCCCACGTCATCCTTGCCGAAGACGGGCCGCTGGCGGACGCGTTGGTCGCCCAGGGCATCTCGGTCGAGGTCCTCCCGATGCCCCGCGCGCAAAGCGCCACCCGGGCGACGATGCGCCTCGGGCGACTGTCGCCGCTTGCGGTCGCGGGCTCCCCGATGTACACGGTGCAGATCGCGCGTCGCCTTCGCAGCCTTCATCCGGACCTCGTGCACACGAATTCCC
>CAWATR010000027.1:0-18492 GCA_963784985.1 uncultured Thermoleophilia bacterium | reverse complement strand
GGAAGAAGCTCGGAATACGCCGCCGCTGCCACGAAGCCCGAGTTCTGAGATCACCCGGTCGCGGGACGGTGGGGACGGTTCGCGAGGATCGACTCGTCGCCGAGGACCTGGCACCGCGTGCCGGGCATCGCGCATCGATGCCGTGGAGCTCCGCGCTGTGCGTCGGTGATCAGGAGATCCTGATCGTGGTGGCCCCGGTGATCGTTGCGCGCCCGCGCCGGGTGCTGGCCCGCAAGGTGTAGGTCCCCCTGGGCAGATGTCTGCCGGCGGCGCCGATCAGGGCAAGGCCGACGCGGACCCTTGCGCCATACGCACGCACCGTCTTGACGATCGAGATCCCACGCTTGGAGAGCCGCACTGTGATGGTCTGGTTCCTGGCAACGCCGGTGATCGTGAAGCGCAGTATCGATCCGGACCTGGGCCGCGCTGATGACAGACCGGTGATGCCAAGACCGGTTGTGATCCCGAAGGTGTAGGTATCTGCCTGTGCCGGCGGACCCGCATCAGCGACCGCCACGGTAACGCTCGCGTGGCCGACAGATGTGGGGACGCCCGAGATCACACCGGTTGCCGGGTCAAGGGCCAACCCGGCGGGCAGGTGTCCTGCGATCAGCCGGTAGGTCCGAGAACCCGACCCACCGGTCACGGGGAGTGTGCGCGCGTAGCGCACCGCGACCGACGCGCCCGGGAGCGACAAGCTTCGGACGCCGAGCGTGTACTCGGAGACCGTGATCATCGCCTGGGCATTGGCAGAGCTGTCGTAGTAGCCCCCGACCGCGGTGCAGATCGCAGGACTCGTGCAGCTGACACCAATCAAGGAAGGTGCATCTGCCTGCAAATCGATGGTTGCCTCGGCCACCGCGGGGAGTGTGAGTCTGGCCGCTGTCCACGTGCCACCACTGAGAGTCGCGGTCATGGCTTGTGTGGTCAGGTCTTGTATTCCCCCGATCCCTGTGCCGTCGGTATAGGTCCCGACCGTGGCGCACGCCCCGGGACCCGTGCAGCTGACGGCGTTCAAACGCGCATTCTGGTCGCCGGCCGCCCCCCGAGGGAGCGTGAGCTCGGTTGCGGTCCACGTGCCACCGGTGAGGGTCGCAGTAATCGCTTGCGTACTTGCTGAGCTATCGACGTAGTAGCCGACTGCGGTACAGATTCCGGGACTCGTGCAGCTGACGGCCTTCAGGTGTGCATCTTGTACGCCGGCCGTTGTTGTCGCCCCCGCAGGGAGTACAAGCTCGGTTGCGGTCCACGTGCCACCGCTGAGGGTCGCAGTCATCGCTTGCGTACTTCCCGAGCTATCGACGTAGTGGCCGACGGCGGTGCAGATCCCGGGACTCGTGCAGCTGACGCCAGTCAAAGAGTCTGCGTCGTCTGACAAAGCCCCGACGTTGCTTGCGGCCGCTGCGGGAGCGTGAGCTCGGTTGCGGTCCACTTGCCGCCGCTCAAGGTCGCGGTCATGGCCTGCCCGATGCCTGCGGCATCTGCGTAGCCCCCGACAGCCGTGCACACACCGGGGCTCGCGCAGCTGACGCCTCTCAAGTGTGCATCTTGCCCGCCCGCACGGGTCGTCGCGCCGCGAGGGAGGGGAAGCTTGGTTGCTATCCACCTGCCACGGCCCAAGGTCTTGGTCATCGCCTGCAGACTTCCCGAACGATCTGTGTAGCTCCCGACTGCGGTGCACACACCAGGACCCGTGCAGCTGACACCTGGCAAGGACGCAGCTTGTGCTAGTGGGCGAGCGTACGTTGCCCCTGCGGGGAGCGAGAGCGTGATGGCGCGCCAGCGGCCATGGCTCAGCGTTGCTGTCATGGCGTGAAAATTGAGCGACCTGTCTAAGAAGTCGCCGACTGCAGTGCACAGCCCAGGGCGCACGCAACTGACGTCCCTCAGTTTGGCAAATGGGTCAGGGTTCGTTCGTGCCCCGCGGGGAGCGCCAGCTTCGTCGCCGTCGGAAAGCGGGGCGCGCTCGGGGTTGCCGCGAGGGCGACCGCAATGCCGATCGCAAGGGCCACAACCACGCCGAACGCCGCGACAGCCTTGACCGTCGCTCGGCGACATCGCGACGTGCGCTTCGCATCCTTGCGGCGATCGTCCATGAGCGGACGTCGTTCCTATCAGAGGAGCAAGGACGGTCCGACCGGTTGCCGGCGGAAGCATCCAAGCGTGGCGAGAGAAGGCTACTTCACGCCTTCCGCGTCGGTCAATCGGTCGTCCCCGTCGTGATGCACCATCTCAGAGTTCGCCGCTTTGTCAGGCATGCGTCCGAAACCCGGGCAATCGGTGACCGCGACGCCCCTGAATCGCGTCGCCGTGATTCAGGCGTACAGTGTAGGAACACCCTCTTGGGAGAGTCGCCTCACTGGGGCTGGACGGCAACAGCTGGCCGGTGCAGGGTCGACGCCTCGACTGAGCCAGATCGAGGAGTTCTCCGATGCATGTCAACCGATCGCCCTTCCTGTCCGCGGCCTTGTCGGCAGATCCCGGTCGCTCCTACGGCATCCTCAGCACGTACCCGCCGACGCCATGCGGCCTCGCGACCTTCACTGCTGCGCTGACCCGCGGGCTCGAGGCCAACGGCGCGGCCGTCGGCATCGTGCGCGTGGCCGACGGGACGAGCTCGTCCGACGCCAGGATCGTGAGCGAGCTGGACAACAACGTGCCGGCGTCTGCGGCTCAGGCCGCTACCCGTTTGAGCGAATGCGACATGGCGATTGTCCAACACGAATATGGCCTGTACGGCGGTCACGACGGCGACGAAGTCCTCGACATTTTGTGCGGGCTCACCGTCCCGTCGATCGTCGTTGCCCACACGGTGTTGCTGGCACCGACCGAGCACCAGCAACAGGTGCTGGAGTCCGTCACCGCGGCAGCCAGCGTCGTCGTCGTGATGACCGACGCGGCCCGGCAACGGTTGTGCAGCCGCTTCGACGTTGACCCGTCAAAGGTTGTGATGGTCCCCCACGGCGCCGCAACACCACCCCCGCGGGTCCCGTACGACGGCTCCACCGGCCCGGTGTTGCTGACGTGGGGACTCATCGGCCGGGGGAAGGGCATCGAGTGGGCCATTGACGCCATGGTGGAGTTGCAGGATCTCCGGCCTCGGCCGCGCTACGTCGTCGCAGGTCGCACGCACCCGAAGGTTCTTGCCTTCGAGGGCGAGGTCTACCGTGACATGCTCGTTGAGCGAACGCGGACCAACCAGGTCGCCGCATCGGTGAGCTTCGACTCCGGATATCGGGACCTGGCCTCGCTGACGGACCTGATTCAGGACGCGGCCGTCGTCGTGTTGCCGTACGACTCGCGGGACCAGGTCACGTCTGGGGTCCTCGTCGACGCGATCGCGGCCGGTCGGCCTGTCGTGGCTACGGCCTTTCCCCATGCCGTGGAGTTGCTGTCGAGCGGCGCAGGCATCGTCGTGCCCCATGGGGACGCCGCGGCGTTGGCGGCTGCGCTGCGCCGCGTCCTCACCGAGCCTGGCCTCGCCGCCGCGATGGCGGGCGAAGCGGCCCGTCTGGCTCCCACGCTCGGCTGGCCGGCGGTTGCAGACCAGTACGCCAGTCTCGCCGAGCGGATCCTCAGCGCTCCGAACCGGTCCCTGCGTGATCGCCCAAGCGCCTCGTTTCGACCACCTCGCGCGAATGACCGACGAGCATGGGACCTTCGAACATGCCGATTACACGACCCCCCGCCGGGAGCACGGCTACTGCACCGACGACATGGCTCGGCGTGCTGGTGGTCACCAGTCGTGTGCCGCATCCCGATCCGCTGGTGAGTCGCCTGGCCGAGACGGCGCTCCGCTTCCTGGTCGAGGCCCAAGGCGTGCGCGGCGACTGCCGAAACCGGCGAAGCAGCCGCGGCGTCTGGCACGGCCGTCGTGGCGTCGAGGACTGCTGGGGGCGGAGCCTTTGGGGCCTCGGCACGGCCGCTGCCCGAAGTCCGGATGACGCGGTCCGGCAGATCGCCCTCGCACACTTCGAGCGCGGCACCCAGCAGCGCTCGCCGTGGCCCGGGCGATGGCATTTGCGGCCCTCGGCGCCGACGAGGTCCTGACGGCCCGATCCGAACCATCGTGGAGCTCGGGATCTCCTGATCGACGCCGTCGAGGTCATCGTCGATGACCGCCGGCCCAACGCCTCCTGGCCATGGCCCGAGCCCCGCCTTGCCTACGCCAACGCGGTGCTCCCCGACGCAATGATCGGCGCCGGCGTGGCCCTCGACCGCACGAGCCTCGTGGACGACGGGCTCGACCTGCTGGGGTGGCTCCTTGAGTCCGAGACATGCGACGGCCACCTGTCGGTCACACCGGTCGGCGGGCGCGGGCCCGATGACCGACGCCCGGAGTTCGACCAGCAGCCGATCGAAGTCGCCACGCTCGCGGACGCCTGCGCCCGCGCTGCGCGCCACACCGGGGACAGCCGATGGACAGCCGGCGTCACCGACGCGGTGGCCTGGTTCCTCGGAGACAACGATGCGCGTGCACCGATGTGGGACCCCGAGAGCGGAGGAGGCTACGACGGGCTCCGCGCCGACGGCCCCAATCTCAATCAAGGCGCAGAATCCACACTCGCATTGATCTCGACGCTGCAGCACGGCTGCCGTGGCAAGGGGAACGGGACATGAGCGACGGGCCTGGACGACCGTTCGTGACCCACAGTCCGCTTCGGCTCCACCCCGACGTCGGACGCGTCATCGCAATGCAGTTCATCCCGGGTGAGGAGATGCCCAATGGGGGCTCGCGCGCCGCGTCGGTGATCGACCGCATCTTGGCGATGGATGACGCCGAGGTCACGAACACGCTCGCCGACGTCAGGCGGCGCTTCGCGCACCGCCACCGCCACCTCGACGCAACATGGTCACGACACTTCCACTTGGCGGTCCACCGCGCTGGGCGCGGCTTGGGCGTCAGCGCCGACCGAGCACTGCTCATCGGCGCCTACTTCACCCGTGAGTGCTCGCTGGAAGCCGCGGCACTGTTCAACCCGTCGATCGTCACCCATCCAGACCAGAGTGGCATGGGGACCGACGAGACGCGGTTCGTGATGAGCCTGCGAGCCGTCGGCGAGGGTCACATCTCGTCCATTGAGTTCCGCACGGGCGTCGTTGGCCGCCACGGAGAGGTCCGCGTCGACGACCCGGGTACGTTCCTCGATTCCGGCTCGCACTCGCGAGGCCCCTACCAGCGGCGCCTGTTCCAGGCAAAGCTGGCCGAACGGGGATGCGATCGCGAGGCCGCTGCCCTCGTCCTGGGCCGTCTCCCACCCCAATTCGGGTCTGACGATCTCGAAATCGCAATCGAATCGATGCATCGCGACCTGCCGTTCGGGCCTGCCGCCAGCCACGCGCTTGAGTGCATCCGCTGGGTCGCGGCGAACAACTACACCGTCGTGTTTTCCCCCGACACCGCCATCGCCGAGCGCGTGCTGTGGCCGAACGGCCCAGCCGAGCTTAACGGGATGGAGGATGCTCGGTTCGTGCGGTTTGTCGATGACGACGCCACCGTCACCTACCTCGCCGCGTACACGGCATTCGACCGCCCGCGCGTGGCTCCCCAGCTGCTGTCGACCACCGACTTCCGCACTTTCGCCATCTCGCAGCTCTCGGGACCGTTCGCCACCAACAAAGGCATGGCGCTGTTCCCGCGCAAGGTCGGAGGGCGGTATGTGGCCTTGTCGCGCTGGGACCGCGAGCACTCCGCCGTCGCGATGTCCGATGACGGCACCGAATGGACAGAAGCCACCACCCTCGCTCCGACGCTGCGGCCGTGGGAGCTGATCCAGGCCGGCAACTGCGGGTCACCGCTCGAAACCCGCGAGGGGTGGCTTGTCCTGACCCACGGCGTGGGGGCCATGCGTGAATATGCGATCGGCGCGCTGCTTCTCGAACTCGACGACCCCCGTCACGTGATCGGAGCGCTACCTCATCCGCTCCTTGTCGCGAGCGATGACGAACGCGACGGGTACGTACCAAACGTCGTCTACTCATGTGGGGCACTGATCACGGACGAGACGCTGGTGCTCCCCTACGCGTTCGCGGACATCGCCGTCGGTGTCGCCCTCGTCGACCTTCCAGAGCTCCTGGGCCGGCTGACCGGTGCGCGGTGACGACCAGCCAGCGCAGCCAGGCGGCGCTGCGAATCGCCGTGTTGGCGCCGATCTCCTGGCGAACCCCCCCTTGGCACTACGGGCCGTGGGAGCAGTTCGCGTCGCTCCTGACCGAGGGTCTGGTCGAGCGGGGCGTGGACGTCACGCTCTTTGCGACCGGGGACTCAGCGACGGCCGCCCGCCTCGTCTCTGTCAGCCCGCGCGGATACTCGGACGATCCGAGCGCGGACCCCAAAGTCGTCGAATGTCTGCACATCGCCGAGGTCTTCGAGCGCGCCGCAGAGTTCGACGTCATTCACAACAGCTTCGACTTCCTCCCCCTGACCTACTCCGGGCTCGTGTCGACGCCGGTGCTCACCACCATCCACGGGTTCTCATCACCACGCATCCTCCCGGTGTTCAAGAAGTACAACGCCCGCTCGGGATATGTCGCGATTAGCGAGGCCGACCGGCATCCCGACCTCGACTATCTCGCCACCATCCACCACGGGATTGACACTGACGCGTTCACGTTGCAGGCGAGCGCTGGGAAGTATCTCCTGTTTTTTGGCCGCATCCATCCCGACAAGGGCCCGGTTGAGGCGATCGACGTCGCCGCCCGCGTGGCCTTCCACTGGTCATGGCCGGCATCATTCAGGACCGCGAATACTTCGAGACGTCGATCGCGCCCCGCCTCGATGGCGAGCGCGTGCGCTACGTGGGCTCTGTCGGCCGGGAGGGACGCGATGCACTGCTCGGCGGGGCCCTCGCCCTGCTGCACCTCGTCAACTTCGAGGAGCCATTTGGTTTCAGCGTCATTGAAGCGATGGCGTGCGGAACGCCGGTCATCGCCACGCGGCGCGGGTCGATGCCGGAGCTGATCAACGACATGCACACCGGCATCCTGGTCAACAGCGTTGACGAGGCCGTCCGCGCCGTAAGCCGCGTTGCGAGGCTGGAGCGCACCACGATCCGCGGGGAAGCGATCGCCCGATTCGGCCGCGCTCGAATGGTCGATGCCTATGTCAACGCCTATGAACGGATGCTCGACGGTGGCAGCTGACCCGGGCCCGTTCCGGCTCGGTGTCAACTACTGGCCCGCGTCCACGGCGATGGCATGGCTCGCCGACTACGACGCTGCGGCTACGAGGCGCGACTTCCGGCGTATCGCCGGCGCCGGGTTCGACACGATTCGGGTGTTTCTTCGCTGGGAGGACGCACAGCCCACGGCGAGGCGCATCGACCATCGCGTCCTCAAGCGACTTGTTGACGCCGCCGACGCCGCAACCGAGGCCGGGGTCGCGCTGATCGTGACCCTGTTCACCGGGCACATGAGCGGCGTGAACTGGATCCCGCCGTGGGCGGTCGGTGGAGCGACGGGTGATCCGCGCTTTCGCGTCGTGACAGGGGGCCGGGTCGAACCATCAGTGAGCGGCTTGCGCAATTGGTACTCGGATGCCGACCTGGTCGCCGCCCAGGAGCGGCTCGCCGCCGCCGCCGCCGGCGCGCTTGCCGGCCATCCGGCAGTGTGGGCGTGGGACCTCGGTAACGAGAACTCGAACTGCACATTGCCGCCGGACAAACCGACCGCGGAGGCCTGGCTGCAGCGTATGACCAGGGCGATCCGGCGGAGCGACCCCGGTCGCCTGCTGACCGTCGGGATCCACATGGAAGATCTCGAGGAAGACCGCGGTATCGGTCCTGCCGAGGTCGCGCGGTGGTGCGACTTCGTGTCGATGCACGGCTATCCGATCTACGCCGTATGGTCAGGGGGGC
The DNA here is from genome assembly GCA_963784985.1 of uncultured Thermoleophilia bacterium. GTDB lineage: Bacteria > Actinomycetota > Thermoleophilia > Miltoncostaeales > Miltoncostaeaceae > CAITWD01. The sequence goes on along the minus strand of CAWATR010000027.1, from coordinate 10,636 downwards.
CGGCGGATACGCGAGTGGTGCCGTTCCTTGAGCTGCTCACGCGCTGGCTGGCGGGCGGCACTCCGGTGCTCTTCGAGGAGTTCGGTCTGCCGACCGTCCCCGTCGCTGGGCCCGTCAGCTCGATGGCCGTCGACGAACGCCTCGCTGCGGAGTACACGGGCTCGGTCATCGATCACCCTGCGCACGCAGGGCGCCATGGGGGCGGTGCTGTGGTGCTTCACCGATTACGCCACCGCGCTCTTCGGCAGCGCTCCGCTGGACGCGGCTGTCCACGAACGCACCTTCGGATTGTGGCGGGCAGACGGTGCTCCGAAGCCGGCCGTCGCCATCGCGAGTGCACGTGCCGGGCGGCATCGCAGCGAGCCGAGCAGCTTGAATTGGTTCGATATCGATCCCGACGAGTTCTACGCCGATCGGCGCGCCCAGCTGGTTCGTCTCTACCGCCGTTATTGCGATGAGGCGGATGGCACCGCCTGCCAAGACGCGGCCAATCAGTAGGCCATGCTGTCAAGGTGGAGATCGTCCCGGCGACGCGGATGGCGCGCCATTCGCGGGCCCGCCTGCCGGTGTTGGTGCTCGGCCTCAGGCGCTCCTGGCACTCGGTCGCCGTACCACCCTGGGCCGCAGGAGCTCCGCGTCGTCGCGTTCGCTGCTCCGACGCCGATGTTCGTCCCGACGTCGGGGCATGAGCGTGTCGCGGTCAGCGGGAGGGCGGGTCCAGTACTGCCCGTGCTCGCCGGGCGCGTCAGGAATCTGCGGACGTGCCCGATCGCCCGGGGCACGCCCCCCGCCTTGCGCCGTCTCCGGTCGGCGGCAGGCCACATCGCCATCCACGCACGGCGACCGGCGGCGATCGTGCGAGCTTGACGACCCTGGCGAGCGGCACGTCCGCGTCGGTGATCCGGGTGGTCACCGATGGCCGCGCGGCACGTATGGGCGATGATGAGCCTGTCACCTTCGACCAAGTAGAGGAGCTGCACAGATGCGCGGGCTCGACGGGCGCGTTGCCGTGATCACCGGAGCCAGCGGGGGCATCGGCTTGGCCGCCGCTCAAGTAATGGCCAGCCAGCGGCGCCGCGGTCGTGGTCGCCGATATCCGGGACGAACTCGGCGAGCAGGCTGCCGAGGCGCTGCGTCGCGACGGCGCGCGGGCCGCGTACGTGCACGTCGACGTCACCTCTGGGGATGACGTCACGGCGATGGTCGAGACCGCCGTCTCACGATTCGGCCGGCTCGACTGCGCCTTCAACAACGCCGGCATCGAGGGCACCCAGGCGCCAACGGCCGAACAGACCCCGGCGGACTGGCAACGCGTGCTTGAAGTCAACCTCGGGGGTGTGTGGCGCTGCATGCGCGCTGAGATCCCGGCGATGCTCGAGACGGGCGGCGGCAGCATCGTCAACTGCGCCTCGGTGGCGGGGCTGGTCGGCTTCGCCGGGATCGCCCCCTATGTCGCGAGCAAGCACGGGATCGTCGGCATCACCAAGACCGCCGCGCTGGACTATGCGACGGCGGGAATTCGCGTCAACGCGGTCTGTCCAGGGGTCATCCGCACCGAGATGATCGAGCGGTTCACCCACGGTGATCCTGCCCTCGAGGCAGCCATGCTGGCGACGGAGCCGGTGGGGCGATTGGGCGAGCCCGCGGAGATCGGCGCCGTCGTCGCGTGGCTGTGCTCCGATGCAGCCTCATTCGTGACAGGGGTCGCCATGCCGGTCGATGGAGGCTTTGTCGCCCAGTAGCTCGTGCGGCTGACTCCGCCGCTCGCCCGAACACTCGCGCGTCAATGCAGGACCGACTAGCCTCGACCCAAACGTCCAGACAGCACTCGAGGAGCCAAGATGATGCACGTGACCCGGGTGGGACGCGTAATGGTCCCCGTCGCCGACCAGGACGCAGCCATCGCGTTCTATGTGGACAAGCTGGGATTTGCAGTTGTCGCCGACGTTCCCTTCGGGGAGGGCGAGCGCTGGGTCGAGGTCGCCCCGCCTGCCGGGGGTGCCGCGTTGGCGCTCGTACCGTCGACGGACCACTATCCGACCGGTCGCATGACCGGGATTGCGCTCGGTTCATCGGACCCACGCGGCGACCACGAGGGTCTGCGAGCAAACGGGGTCGATGTCGACGCCGCGCTCATGGGCGGCGACGGAGGGGTGCCCCTGCTGTTTTTCTTCCGCGACGTCGACGCGAACCAACTGATGATTGTCGAGGATCGCTAGCCGGGTCGCACGCTCGAGTCGGGCCCCGATCAACGCGACCGACCGACACTCACCGACACGCTGGGAATACGACTCAGGCCGTCGTCGACGCGATCGGCCGCGACCCGAACCGCTGTCTGCCGGCGAGGCCGCCGTGCTGGTTCCAGGCAATCCGACTCCCGATGACCGGGCAACGTAAGGGTTGACGCATGTCGACCGCCCGGCGTTACTCCAGATCAACGGCCGCGGTGCGATGTCTCGGGTCGGGCCACCTCACGATCAAAAGGAGGAGTCATGGCAGCCTCAGGCGACCCACAGACGGTCGCAGCGCCGGTCTTTGTGATCGGCTCCATTGCGCTGGGCATCCAGCTCACGGACGCCATCTCACCCATCGGGCTCGTGGATCTCCGATCGCGATCCTGCTCGGGTGTACCGGCTTATTCTTGTTGTTGTCGACCTGGTGGGCCGCATCGGCCGGCCAGTCGTTCGTTGCCTGCTTTGCGGGCACCTTCGGCGGGTTTTGGATCGGCTATTCGATCCTGGTGCTTGGTCTGCTGCACAGCTGGTTCATCATCCCGCCTGCAGCCATCGCCAACACGGTCGTGAACTTCTGGTGTACGTTCGCGATCTTCTTCGTGTTCCTGACGCTGGCAAGCTTGCGTTTGCCGATCATCTACACCTTGATCTTCGCGCTGGTCGTGCTCGCGTTGTGCCTGTGGCTGCGGCCTACTCGATGACGCCCATCAGCACCAAGAGCTGAAGGTCGCCGGTTATGTCGTGTTTGTCTTCGCCGCCCTCGGGATGTCGCTGTCCTGGACGGTGATGAACCTGTCGCTGGGCGGGCCGGTCTTCCCGCCGTTGGGACCGCCGGTCATCAAGCCCCCGGCAAGCTAACGCGCACCCCGCCTGCCGGGGAGCCCGAGACCCGGGCTCCCCGGCATGTTCCTCTCGGAGGCGAGCGGGCCGGAACAGTGGTCACGCCAAGCGACCGTGTGGCGGCCCCTCGCGCCCTGACCGCGACGCCCAACCTGGAAGACGTGACTCGGCAGCAGCCGTGATCCCGGTCGCACCGCGATCACGTCGCCAGCCGGCCGGCCCCCCGGGTCCGGCGAGCCAGAGCACCTAAGATATGGACGAGGAGTCCGTCAGGCTCCCATCAACCGACGCACCGTCGCGTGCGCCCCGCTGAGCACGAGAGGGAGCCACGACGTCACCGACGCGCGTGCATGAGGTGCAGGTCCAGGCCGTCGACATCGCGCGTCTGGCTCCCCTGATCGGGCCCGAGCGCATGTCGAGGGTGGAGCGCGTCGCCGAGGCCGCGCAGGCAGCGCTGTCGGGGCGAGCCGTCATCAACGTCAACTCCACTGCGGCGGGTGGCGGCGTCGCGGAGATGTTGGTCTCCCTGCTCGCCTACGTCCGTGGCGTCGGCATCGACGCGCGTGGCTGGTCATCCAGGGCGACGACGCCTTCTTCCAGATCACCAAGCGCATCCACAACGGACTCTACGGGGGCCCGGTGACGGCGGCCCGCTCGGGGAGTCCGAACGTTCCCACTATGAGCAGGTACTGCACGAGAACGGAACGAGTCGTCGGCGCTCGTCCGCCGGGGGACGTCATCATGCTCCACGATCCCCAGCCGGCCGGCCTGGCGGCGGTCCTGGCCGGTGCCGGCGCACGCGTGATCTGGCGCTGCCACGTCGGATGCGACGCCCCCAACGAATGGACCCGCCGCGCATGGGACTTTCTGCGTCCCTACCTCGATGGGGTCGAGAGCTTCGTCGTCTCCCGCGCGACGTTCGCGCCCCCCTGGGCAGACCCGAACCACGTCGCGGTCGTCCCGCCCTCGATCGACCCCTTCTCAGCGAAGAACCAGCCGATGTCGCGCCGCACCGTCCGCATGACCCTCGGCTATGTCGGTCTGCCTCGGGGACGGCGGAGCGACCCCCGATGTGCCGTTTGCACGACGCGACGGATCACCTGGACGCATCAATCGGCACGCCGACATTCTCCAGACCGGGCCGCCGCCGCCGCCGGATGCCCCGCTCGTCGTGCAGGTCTCGCGCTGGGACCCGCATGAAGGACATGGAGGGCGTGATGGCTGGCTTTGCCGAACACGTCGACCCTCGCCTGGGTGCACACCTCGTGCTCGTCGGGCCGATTGTCACCGGCATCGCCGACGACCCCGAAGCGACCGAGGTCCTCTCGCGGTGCATCGTGCGATGGCGCGAGCTCCCCCACTCGGAGCGCACCAGGGTGCACCTGGCATGCCTCCGATGGCCGATCCCGATGAGCAGGCCGCGATCGTCAACGCCCTGACGACAGCGCGCACGTCGTGGTCCAAAAGAGCCTGGCCGAGGGCTTCGGGCTCACTGTCACGGAGGCGATGTGGAAGGCCCGGCCGGTCGTCGCGAGCGCGGTCGGCGGTATCGTCGACCAGATCGTCGACGGCGAGCACGGGCTGCTGCTGGAAGACCCGGGCGACCTCGCAGGCTTCGGGCGCGCCGTGTCCTCGTTGCTGCAGGATCCCCCGCTGTCCGAGCGGCTCGGCCGGGCCGCACAGGCGCGGGTCACGAGCGAGCACCTCGGGGATCGACACCTGGTGCAGTACGGGGAACTCCTGGCCGGCCCGATCTAGGGCGCCGCTGCAGGTCGGACGGGCGCGACTTCGCTTCCGGGGCCTGCTCGACGATGACCGGCAACTGCGCGTCGGCGTGTCCGAAGGCTCGCCCAGCCCGTCCGCGGAGCGCCTCGTAGATCGCAACGCCCACCAGGGAGCCCGCCAACGGACCAACGATGTAGGTCCACAGGTTCGTCCCATCGCCGGTGACGACCGCGGGGGGCAAGCGACCGGGCCGGATTCATGGACGCTCCGGTGATCGGGCCCCAGCACCAGCGCCGCGAGGCCGATCGTGCCGCCGATCGCGATCGCCGCCAGCGACCCGGCGGCCCGCGTGTCGGTGACGACCGCGAGAATCACGATCATCAGCGCCGCAGTCAGCCCCGCCTCGAGCACGAGCGCCGAGAACAGCCCCACGTGGTCGGGCTGCGTCACGCCGAGCCCGTGCGCCGTACCGAACAGCGCCCGCAGCGACAGCAAGGCGAGGATCGCGCCCGCGATCTGGGTCCCACAGTGCGGGGCGACCTCGGTGGTCGGGAAGTGGCGGCCGACGGCGAACCCGGCGCCGCCACTGGGCCGATCAGGCCACCGACTCGGCGGGGCGGCCGCTCCACAGACCTCGCCGTTGCCGGACGGCGGGGATCCCGCGCCCGAGGCCAAACCACGCAGCGCTGAACGTCGCGACGAAGAACCCGACGGGCCAGTTGGACCGAACGAGCACGCGATCGCCGCCCACAGCGTGGCCAGCGCGATCAGCGCCGAGCAGAGCATCGCCAGACCGGGCCGGTCGGTCAACATCGCGCCGCCGCGGGTGGCCCGATCATCAACGAGAAGACCAGCAGGGCGCCGACGACCGGCACCGTCATCGTCGTTGCGCATGCCACGACGAGCAAGAACGCCAGCTCGACGCGGTATGGCGAGATCCCCCTCGCCTCGGCAACCTCGGGAACAAGCGACGTGATCATGAGCCGTCGGTAGAGCAGCCCAACGACGAGGACGCACACGAAACCGAGCACGGCGACAGGCAGGATCGCCGTCGTGCTGACACCGAGGATCTCGCCGAACAGCAGCGAGAAGATCTCCGGCTCGTACTGCGTGCTCTGGCTGAGAAATGCGGCGCCGAGCGCCAGCATCATCACCAGCGCGAGCGCCGTCGCGACGTCGGCCTTGCCGCGTCGACCGAGCGTCCCGATGCCCAATGCCGCGAGCACGGAAAAGACGCCAAGGCCGACGAGCGGGTCGACCCCGATGAAGTTGGCGCCGGCGCGCCCGCGAACGCGCCGTTCGGGATGGCATGCGCCGGAAACGCGGCGCCGCGCAGCACCACGAAGAAGCCCACGACGCCCGCGACGATCGCGACGATGGTCCCAACCTCCCACGCGTTGGCCATGAATCCCGAGAACATCAGCGAGCCGCCTGCCGCCGCGGCGCTGCGAGCACCGGCGGCGTCATGGGCGCTGCGGTCGCGGCGCATCGACCCGTCCCGCCCGCCGGCGAACCGCCGGCAGACCCGAGAGGAGGTAGAGGACAACCGCGATCGCGACGATGAAGAAGCTCACCGGCAGCGCCTGGTGGGATGAGACCCAGTAGTAGCTGTCATAGGCCAGCAGGATGCCGAGCCAGGTTGTCGCGACCCCACAGCGCGCAGGCGAGGATCATCGCCGCATGAACGCTCCGCGACAGGCGCAGCGCCGTCGCCGGCGGTCCGATCACAGTGCCGTCGAGAGAATGGACCCGATGGCGATCGACGAGAGCGCAACGGCCACGGCGAGCGCCAGCATGAATAGCAGGCCGATGAGACGAACGGGGATGCCCGCCACGGCGGCGATCTCCGGGCTCGCCGTGCTCAGCAGCAGCGGTCGGGAGATCACCGCGATCGCCGCGAGCGTCACGGCGCCGAGTGCGATGACCACGGGGACCGTCGACGGGTCGACGGTGAAGATCGAACCGAACAGGATCTGCTGGGTCGCGCCGGTCGTCGCGTGCTGCGTCGTGTCCAGGTAGAGCAACAGGGCCGACAGCCCGGTCGCGACGCCGAGCACGATCCCGGTCGCCAGGTCCCTGCTGCGGTCCCGTCGGACACCGATCAGATCCATCGCGCCGGCGCCGATCACACCACCCCCGATGAACCCGACAGCGGGTTGAGCCCGACCAGGAACGCACCTGAGCCCACCGGTCGTTGCCACATCGGTCAGGGCATGCCCGGCGAACGACTGGCTGCGCATCACGGTGAACACGCCGACGACGCCGAGACCACCGCGACAACCGCGCCGAGCACGGCTGCAGTATGCACCGGGACCGCTGGCGAAGAAGCCCGGCTCGAACAGAACGTGCATGGCGTCTCAGACGACCGTCAGCGGCGGATGGTCGGGATATGTCGTGGCCGCCGGCCCCCGGCTCGGCCACGACCAGCACGCGTCCGTGGAGCCGCAGCACGTCGACGTGGTGGCCGTAGAGCTTTGTGAGGACCTCGGGTCGGACGACCTCGTCGGTCGTCCCGCTGGCCGCCCGCCCGCCGCGAGAGATAGACGATCCGATCCATGACCGGCAGGAGCGCGTTCATCTCGTGCGCAGACAGGAGGATCGCGACGTCCTGGTCGGTGGACAGGCGATGCAGCAATGCGACGATCTCCTGCACGCTCTTGGGATCGAGGTTCGCCAGCGGCTCATCGAGCAGCAACAACTTCGGCGGCTGACGAGGGCGTGGGCGATCAGCACGCGCTGCTGTTCACCGCCGGAGAGACTGCCGACCCGGCTGTTCGCGAACCGCTCGGCGTCGACGGCATGGAGCATCTGGTCGACCCGCTCGCGTTGGTGCTTCGAGCGTCGCCCGACCCCGAACCGGTGCCCGTCGATGCCGAGGGCGACGAGATCGCGGGCGCGCATGGCACGTCCGGATCCAGCAGCACCTTCTGCGGGACGTACCCGAGGATCGGCTGCGCCGAACCCGCGGCGCGCCGAGGACGCGGACCTCGCCGGAGCCCGGGCGTTGAAGGCCGAGGATCACGCGCAGCAGGGTCGTCTTCCCGACGCCGTTTGACCCGATCAGGCCTGTGAACTCGCCGGCGCGAACCTCGAAGCTCACGGCGTCGAGAATCGCCGTCCCGAATACGCCGACGCTGACGTCCTCGACCTCAAGCACGGGGACCTCGCGCGCGGTCGACCCGTCGCGCCCCATCACAGGTGCTCCGTCGAGGTCCCGTGCGACACGGCAGCCGAGATGGCCGCGACCTCGGCGAGCATCCAGCGCTGGTAGTCATAGCCGGGCGTCGGCATCGTCTCGTAGACACCAACGATGGGGATGCCCGCGGACCGCGCGTTCTGCCGGATGGAACCCGTCAGCGAATCGACGACCTGCTGGTTGTAGAAGAACACCTTGACCTGGTGCGTGGTCAACAGCCCATTGACCAGGGTGATGTCCTCGGGAGCGGGGTCCACGCCGTTCATGATGTCCGCCTGGAAGACGAACGGCGTGAGGTTCTTGGTGCCCATTGCCTCGAGCAGGTAGTCGGCGACCGGTTCGGTGGTCGCGACCGCGGTATCCGGATGGGCGGTCTTGAACGCCGCAATGGCGCGCAACCACGGCTGGAGCGACGCGTCGAACGATGTAGTCGGGCCTGAAAGTACGCGGCATGGCTCGGCGCGAGCGCAGACAGCGCGCTCGCCATGGCCTTGGCCACGGCGGGCATCGTTGTCGGCGAGTACCACAGGTGCGGGTTCGGGGTGCTGTTGGGCAGCCCGAGTACGTGCTGCGCAACGATGACCCTCCGGTGCGCGTTGGGCGAGGCGGACTCGATCTTGTCCATGTACGTGTCGTAGCCGATCCCGTTCTGGACGATGAGCTGCGCCGGCTCACTTCCTCGGCGACGCTCGGGCTGGCCTCGTAGCTGTGCGGGTCGGTGTTCGGGTTGTTGAGAATCGACGACACGTGGACGTATGCGCCGCCAATTTGCGCGAGTACGTCGGCGTACTCGTTCTCGGCACCGACGGCGTTGATCACGCCCGGCTTGGAGAAGCTCGCCGATGACGTCCCACAGGCGGCGAGCAGCGCACACAGCGCCACGAGCATCGGCACGACAGTGACGAGCAGCGGACTGCGCAGCTGTACGCAACGCACCATGAGGACGGAGTATAGAGAGACTGGGTCTCATTACCAGCACTCGCTTGGCCGGCGCACGGCCTCGCGCGATGCCGCCGCGGACCCCGGCGGCAATTCGAGGGGCGCGCTTCTGGTGGTGGTCAACCCGCCGACGCTGACGGCCACCGCCTCTGCGTTCACGTCGATCGTGGCGCGCATCGAAGCGCGCCTGCGCAGCGATTCCCGGATCGCGTCCGTCGTGCCGCCCACACCCGCTGCCACCATCGCTGCTGACGGCACTCCTTCCGGCCGGGCCCGTCCGCGAGGATGCGTCTGTCGAGGCGGCCGGCCATTTCCCGCATGAAGCGCTCGGCCAATTGGTCGTCATGACCACGGCGATCAATGCCTGGATCGCGGTCATGCTCGCGAGAGGGCACTGCGGGCCCGACGCATGGGTTTCCAGATCGCGTCCTCGGATCGCGTCGGCAGGGGCGGGTCGCCCGGCGACGCCACGCGGCCGCGGACACGTCCGTGCGGTCGGTTCAGCAGGGTGCGCGCCGGCCGCACGGACGCCCTCCAACCGGGCCGTCCCCGCGGGATGCGACACCCCGCGGTGTTCGACACCGCGCGAGCCCAGCGGCGGCCCCTGCGGATCGATCGCGTCTCTTATCGGCAGAGCGAACGGACTGCACGCCTTGTCGCACGTGGCGCCGACGGACGTCGGCCCCTGCCCGTCGAAATCGCGATGGTTGCCCTGGGGGCCGGCACGGGCGGCGGCGGGGCCCCGAGTGACGGCTGGAGGCGCGGCAGGCCCGCCATACGAACGGTATCCGCTCCCCGTCGGTCGAGGATTCTCTGGCCGGTTCGTCGACGCGTCGACACCGCGAGATAGGATCGCGCATCACGTTGATTCGCCAGTGGTTCCGGGCATTTCGACTGGAACGCGCGGCGATCATCATGTACGTTCTGTCGGGGTTTTTTGGTGGAAACTGGGGGACCCGGCAGCCTGGCCGACCGTGGAAGTGATGACCGCTTCATCATTCGCACACCGTCGCCGGACTGTCCGTTCGGCGGTCCATCGCCACCCCGGCAAGCGGCCTGCGGGACGGACCCGTTGGGGGACGGGTCTCGCCGGAGTGGTGGTGGGCGCCATGGTCATCGCCGGCGTCGCCTGGGTCGCCGGGCCCGGAACAGGTGCCCCGGGACACGCAGGCCCTCGCGTCCTGGTGTCGATCACCGCCGCCGGTGTCTCCGGCGTGCGGGCCATCTATCCGGGGGGCACCGGGGACGTCGTTGTGGCGATCGCCAACCCGAATACCGTCAGCGTCCGGGTGACGGCCCTCGACTTGCCGTCCGACACCACCTACGCGACCGGCTTTACCAACAGCGCCCACACCACCCGGCGCGCCGGATGCTCCGCGGCGACATCGGGTGTCGTGTGGACCGGATCCGCGAGGGCCCGCGCCATCTCGGCCCGGCTGACGATCCCCGTGGTCGTCGGCGCGCACCACACCGTCAACGTCACCTTGGCGCACAGCGTGTACATGAAGTCGACCGCGCCGGCCGCCTGCGAGGCGACCTACTTCATGATGCCGAGGCTGATGGGCGTCGGCGCACGCACCGATGCCCACGCGCGGACGTCAGCCCCCGCCGTCGACACGTGGATCCGCCTGGCCCCCTGACCCGGGGTGCCCACCAGGCACCGGATACCGGCGAGACCCGGCCATGCATCACCCCGACGAGG
>CAWATR010000026.1:0-158065 GCA_963784985.1 uncultured Thermoleophilia bacterium | reverse complement strand
TGCAGGACACGGTCTACCGTCAAGCAATCACCGCCGCCGCCAGCGGCTGCATGGCCGCGATCGACGCGGAGCGCTGGCTCGAGGCCGCCCTGCACGAAGCGTCCGCATCCGGACACCACGCGTAACCCGGCGCCGCCGTCACAACGAAAGGACAGATCCCAATGGCCGACGTGCTTGAAATCACCGCAGACAACTTCCAGGCAGTGGTCCTGGAGAGCGAGCGCCCCGTGCTGGTCGACTTCTGGGCCGAGTGGTGCGGTCCGTGCCGGATCATCGCCCCGGTCGTCGAGCAGATCGCCAGTGAGCGCGCCGACTCCCTGGTCGTGGGCAAGCTCGATGTCGACAAGCACGGCCCGATCGCGGCGCGCTACGGCGTTCAGGGCATTCCGTTTCTGGGCTTGTTCGAGCACGGCCAGCTGACCCGGCAAGCCGTCGGTGCGATGCCCAAGGCGCAGCTCGAGCAGCAGCTCGGACTCTAGGCACGAACCCAAAGGACCAGCAGATGCCGACCTATGACCTTGCGTGCAGCACGTGTGACACGAACTTCGAGCGCTTTCGCCAGGGCTTTCTGCGTGAGGAGGACCGCGTCTGTCCCGACTGCGGGTCCCGCGAGGTCACCCAGCGGTTCACCGGGTTCGTGACCACGCGCCCGGCACGGGCCGATGTGGCACCGACGGTGACGGGCTTCGGCGGCGGATGCTGTGGCGGCTCCTGCGGCTGCGGTGGGCACTGATGGCGACCGCTCCTGCGCCGACAACCCGGGAACAGCTGCTGGTTCGGCTCCGGCGCGCCGAAGGCCAGCTGCGGGGCGTCCAGCGCATGCTCGACGAGGGCGCGGACTGCCGCGAGGTGCTCACGCAGCTCTCGGCGGTCAAGGCGGCCCTCGATCAGGTCGGGCTGCACCTGATCACCGACCAGATGCGCACCTGCGTCGCGGACGGCCAGGGCGACTGCGTGAAGCAGTTCGAGGACGCGGTTGCGACCTTCCTGCGGTTCGCCACGCTGGCGCGCTAGATCCACTCCGCGATTTCGGTGAGCGTGCCCACGCGCGGCGCGATGTCGCGATGGTGGCCATGGCGATCGATGAGCACGGCGCGGATCCCCGCGGCCCGCGCCCCCGCCAGGTCCCTGGCAGGATCATCGCCGCACACGAGCGCAGCATCGGCCGCGACGCCAAGCGCCGTGAGGGCGGCGGTGAACAGGCGCGGGTCGGGTTTGGTGACCCCGACGACGGCGCTCACGACGACCGCGTCGAGCCACTCGCCGAGCCCCAGCCGGGCCAGATGCTCCGCGAGCGTGCAGTCCCAGTCGCTGACGACGCCGACGCGGACCCCCCGTGTGCGCAGTGCGCCGAGCACCGGCAGCACCTCCGGATAGGCCTCGAAGCGCAGCGCACCGACGAGCAGCTCGGTCAGCTGCTCGACCGGCGGCGCGGCCTCCAGTTGGCCCGCCAGCACCTCCGCGCATGCCCTGCGCAGGCCGGCGACTGCGGCGGGCGTCCGTCCGGTCAGATGGTGGCGCCGGTAGTAGTCGATCTCGACCCCGAGCGCGGCCGCCACACGGTCCTCAGTATTCGGGTAGCCGGCTGCGGCGAGCGCGCGCGTTAAGGCGGGCGCCGGCGGAACCAGGCGCACCATGGTTCCCATCGCGTCGAGCAGCAGCGCGTGTGTGCCTTCGGGATTAGGGGCGGCTGACATCCCGGTCTATACTGCCGCGCGCGAGGAAGAAGGTCGATGACACCACGACGCCTACGCCGCAAGTGGCTCCTCGGGGCAGTTCTCCTCGGCGCCGTGTGCCTCATCTGGGCGCCGGCGCTGATCGCGATCCCGTACACGCGGGGCCCCGGCGGGGTGCACGATGTGTGGGCGCGACCCGATCAAGGCTGGGATTTTCTCTTTGACGCAATCACCGAGTCGCGAAACGCGCAGTTGGGCACCTCGCAAGCCGCGCTGCAGCGCGCCCAGGAACTCTGGGCGGGACCACCGGCAAGCGCGATGAGCGTCAACCTCACCTGGACCGACGGACCGTTCCGCGTGCCTGTGCCGGCTGGCGGCACCCACCCGGCCCGCGACAACCTGCGCGCGCTGCCGACATCCGCGCTCGAGTGGATCGTCGACGGGCACGTCGGCGCCGGCCCGATCCAGATGATCGGGATGCTCGACTACACCCACGGCCGCCTGGTCTGGGACATCCGCAACCGCGTGAGCGTCCCGTCGTGAGCTATCTCCAGGCCAGGCGGATTCGCAAGGCCCGCCGGCGCAAGCAGCGCCGGACCGCGCGGCTGCGCGTCGTCCTGCTGTGCGTTTTGGGCCTGCTCGGCGCCACGGTGCTCTTGGCCGGGCTCGCGCTCAACCACGAGATCAAGAAGGTCGCCCAGGAGACCGCGCATCTCAACATCAAGACGCTCGGCCAGAACACCGCGATCTACGACCGCTACGGGCACCTGCTGGGGATCGTGGCCGGCGAGCAAAATCGCACCCTGGTCTCCAGCACCCAGATCCCGAACCAGCTCAAGCAGGCGACGATCGCGATCGAAGACAAGCGCTACTACCAGCACCACGGCATCGACTACGTGCGCCTGGCCGGTGCGGCCCTACACGATCTCGTCGGTACCGGCGGACTGCAGGGCGCCTCGACGATCACCATGCAGCTGATGAAGGTCCTGGCGCTCGGCGGCAACGACCAATCGCTGGACGGGAAGGTCAAGGAGGCCTACCTGGCGGTCCAGTACGAGAAGACGCACACCAAGGATCAGATCCTCACCAACTACCTCAACAGCGTCTTCTACGGCAACAACGCGGTCGGCGTCGAGGCCGCCTCACTGACGTACTTCAACACGCACGTCAAGGACATCACCCTGACGCAGGCCGCGCTGCTCGCCGGCCTGCCGCAGGCGCCGACCGAGTACGACCCGTTCCGGCATCCGGTGGCCGCACGGGACCGTCGCAACCTGGTGCTCCAGCAGATGGCCAGCCAGGGATTCATCTCCCAACAGACCGCCACACGCGAACAGAAGGCCGGGCTCGGCCTGCACCCGGGCAACGCCTACAGCGCCGTACCCAAGGCCGGCTACTTCTTCGAGTACGTCAAGCAGAATCTGGAGCAGACCTATGGCCAGGCCCGGCTCGCCGACCAGGGGCTAAAGGTCTACACGACGATCGACCCGAAGCTGAATACCCAGGCGCAGGCGGCGATCAACCAGAACCTCGGCCAGCCGGGGGATCCGGAGGCGGCCATCGTGATGATCGACTCGCGCACGGGTGCCATCCGGGCGATGCAGTCGACCCAGAACTTCAGCCAGAACAGCCAGTTCAACTTCGCAACGCAGGCGCTTCGGCAGCCCGGCTCGACCTTCAAGGCCTTCGTGCTGACGACCGCGATCAACCGCGGCATCAACCCATACACGACCGACTACGTCTCGCGGCCCTTGAACTTCTTCGATCCCACCTGGGGCCAGATCAACGTCCAGACCTACAGCAACACCTACGCGGGACGGATCAGCATCCTCAACGCGACGCTCCAGTCCGACAACTCGGTCTATACCCAGATGACCCTTGACCTCGGGCCGCAGGCCGTGGTCAACACCGCCTACTCGATGGGCATTCCGCGGGCCCGCGACCTGCCGGTCTACCCGTCGGTGGGCCTGGGCTCCGGCGTCGTCACGCCGCTGGATATGGCCGACGCCTACAGCGCGCTGTCCAACCAGGGGGACCGGGTCGCGCCGCTCTCGATCACCAAGATCGTTCCACCCACCGGGCCCGTCGTCGAGAACCACGCCTCGCTGCGGCGCGTGCTTCCGGACGGCGTCGCCTACGAGGTGACCAAGGTGCTGCACGAGAATGTGCTCGCCGGGACGGGCACGGCGGCCAACATCGCCCCCAACATCGCCGGCAAGACCGGCACGACCAACAACTTCGTCGACGCCTGGTTCATGGGCTACACGCCTTGCTACGTGACCGCGGTCTGGGTCGGCTACCCGAACGCCAGCGGGACACCCCAGTACATGACCGACGTCCACGGGATCGCGGTCGCCGGCGCCACCTTCCCGGCCCACATCTGGGCGTCGTTCATGCGCAACGTGCTGAGCAACCCAGAGTACGCCTGCCCGCTCTCGGACTACCCGCTGCCGAACAACCCGGTCGTGTGGAAGCCATTCTCGAGCGCGTTCACCCAATACGCACCGCCGCCGACCACGACCAACACGTCGACCTCGACGACCGGCACGGCGCCGGCCACCACCACAGCTCCGGCCAAGAAGACTCCCGCCAAGCCGGCGCCGAAGCCCACCCCGACGACACCCACCCCGACCCCGACGCCCCCCACCACGCGCCCCACCACGACGGCGGGGACCAGGCCACACGGCTGATCGCGGATGGCTCGCGCCGTGAGCCTGCAGCCCGTGCGCGAATGGGACCTGCGGGCCGAACGGGTCACCCGCCCGCTCGTCGCCGGAGCCGTCGCCGCGGTGCTCGCGTGGATCTTGTTCGCGTTTGGACCGCCCGGCGGCGACGCGGCCACGCACCTCTACCAGAGCCAGTTGGTGAGCAGAAACGGCCTGCAATTCTGGGACAATCTCTGGTACTCCGGCCGCTACAGCCTGATCAACTACACGTTGCTGTACTACCCGTTGGCCGTCGCCGTCGGGCAGGCCCTGGTCGTCGTGGCGTCGGTCGGCGCCGCAGTCGCGGCCTTCGCGCGCCTGGTGCGGACCGAGTGGCCGCGGTTGGCCACTGCCCCGGTGGTCGCCGCGACCCTCGTGTTCCCGTTGGCGGTGATCGCGGGCGTGTACCCGTTCCTGCTCGGCCTGGCGCTCGGTCTGCTCATGCTCGCCGCGGTCCAAGCCCATCGGATCTGGCTCGCCTCGCTCCTGGCCCTGCTCGCGCTCGCGGCCCACGTGCTTGCCTTTGGCTTTGTGGGCCTGTTCCTGGTCGCGTGGGCGCTCGCCGACCCCACGTGGGCGCGCGACCGCGGCTACCGGGTCATCGCCGTCGTCCTCGTCGTGGTCGCCGTGGTCCAGCTCCTGCTCCTGCGCGCGTTCTCGCTGCCCGGCGGGCGCTATCTGTTCGACCCGAAGGACCTGGCCGCCATCCTGTTCTTCTGCGCCGTCGGTGCCGCGCTCTCATATCGACAGCCGGGGATGCGGGCAATGTGGATCTTCTTCTGGCTCTATGCGGCGGTCACCCTGGTCGACTTCGCGGTGCCCAACGCGATCGGCGGCAACATGGTCCGGCTGGTCGCGCTCGCCGGAGTGCCGCTGTTGCTGATCCCGCTCGGCGCGCGTGCCTACCGGCCGCGATGGGTGGCGACAGTCTGCATCGTGATCATCGCGGTGTGGCAGGGAATCTCGCCCGTCACCGAATGGCAGGCCTCGGCGGCCTCACCCGGCCAGTACGCGGCGTTCTGGACGCCGGCGCTCGCGTTCCTGAACGCCCACGCCGATCCCGACTACCGGGTCGAGGTGGTCCAGTCCAAGCGTTATTGGGAGGCGTACTACATCGCCGGCCACGGGTACGCGATGGCGCGTGGCTGGTACCGGCAGGACGACTACCCGACCAACGCGGTCCTCTACAACAACCCCACGGCCGCGACGTACCAGGCGTGGCTGCGATCGGTCGGCGTCCGGTATGTCCTGCTGCAGTCCGGGACGCTCGACTTTACCGCCAACGCCGAGGCGGCCCTCTTGCGCGGCGGGACGTCGGGACTCCAGCTCGTCGCCCATACCGGCGGCTGGTCGGTGTATGCGCTCCCCGCTCCCACGCCGATCGTCACTCCCGCCGACGCCGCGCGAATCACCCGCGTCACCCCGACGACGATCGCCATCCAGGCCACCCGCCCGGCAACGCTCACCGTCCGTGTCCACGACACCCCGTACTGGACCGTCCAGAGTGCCGACGGGTCGGCCTGTGTCGCGGCCGGCACCGGCTCCACCGACGACGGTAGCGGTGCGGCATGCCGGCGCCGTCGAGCTGCGCTTCGTGATCCGGCCCGCCAGCGTCCTGCGGGCGCTGCTCGGCTCGCGCACGTCTTGCCCGCCGGTGCTGACCCCCTAGGCGCGCGTGACGACTAGGGGCTGGTGACCTGCAGTTGCATGACCAGCACGACGTCGACAAGATCGTGGCCGCAAGCACCCACCCCACCCGTTGGCGCGATCCTTCCTGCAGCCATGCTGCGACCGGCCACACCAGCGGGAACGCGACGAGGCCAAACCGCATCATCGAGGAGTAGCTGCCGCTCAGCAGTGGGACGCCCAGCGCCAGAATCGTGAACAGCACCCACGGGCTGCGCCACCCGCCCTCCTGGTGCCACAGCGTGCCACGACCACGACCGCCATCACGATCGTGAACAGGAAATCGCGCTCACTGCCGGTCCATACCAGGTGATGCAGCAGCCCATGCTGGAACGGCGGGATCACGTAGTTGATGACGTGCCAGGTTGCCTGCGGAAGACCGGTGACGAAGCTGACGCCGAGGGGGCCCCGATGCCAGGCGCCCTGCGCGTTGAGCGGCAGCTGCCACGAGCCGCGTTCGGCCTGCATCCAGCCGAGGAACGCACCCAGCGTCAGGATCGCCGGTATCGATCCGACCAGGGCGTGGCGGATGCGCAGCTTCCAGGACGCATCGGTCTCGAGCAGCGCGATCATCACGACCAGCGCCGCGATTAAGATGCCCTGCGGGCGTGTCAACGACGCAAGTGCGGCGGCGAGCGCCGCCAGATACCAGCGACCACGCGACGCGGCCAGGCCGGCTCCGACCGCGAGCGCCACGAGGATCCCGTCGGTATATGCCAACGATGCGTAGATCGCCGGCGGTGCGAGGGCGAAGACCCACGTGGCGCGATTCGCGAACGCCAGGCCTCGACGGTCCCAGGTGAGCCGGTGAAAGCCGAGCACCGCACCGAAGAAGGCGAGGTTGCTCACCACAAACCCCCAGAGAAAGGGATTCGTCGCCGTCTTGAGGCCCAGCCACATTACCGCGGGCAGCAGCGGGAAGAAGGCCAGATTGGTCATGACGACGCCGACCAGCCCGGTGTTGTGGTCGTAGCCGTGCCGGGCGATGTCGATGATACCAGCTTGTGTCCCACGAACCGAGCAGGGCCAGCGGGCCCGGCACCGAACGATCATTGCTGAGGGATGTCGGCCCGAGCCAAAGCTCGGTGAGGACCGCGAGGCCGATCACCAGCACGCGCGACGCCGCCCAGGCGAGCACTGGAGCCCGCCACCGAGGCCACCACGCGTCGCGAGTGAGTGCAGCTGCCGGGGCCTCCGGCGTTGACCGCCGGTGTGCCCGTGCCGCTGGCCGGAACGCTGCCGATCACCGCCCCCTCGAGCCCGGACCCGCGTCGCGTCGGGTCATACCGGCGATTATCCGTGATTGGGCGTGCCGCGTGGCCGATTGCGGGGAAGTCGAACGCACTATTTGGCGGATTTGCGGCGGAAGAGGTCGATCGCCGTACGCATGGTAGACCAGATCGAACTGGCCGGTGCGCTCGAGGGCTTCCACGTACGGGACGTTGATCCATGGTTTGACGCGCCGGCATCGAGCAGCCAGGGCCTGGCCGTGTCGACAAGCACCCATTGCGCGTCACCGATGACCGGCCAGGAATACGCGTGCAGCCGGTCGGAGAGCCGTGCCGCCGGCCGGGTTTGTCGCCGAGACCGGCACCCCGGGCGGGATCATCGCGATCACCTTGGCGAGCGCCTGATCGTGCGCGGTGATGGTGTACTGGTCCGACGCGCGGGTGGAGCCGCCGGGGATCCACTTTGCCGATCGGAATCGGGCCGTGCACGAATCCGGTCACCAACGTCGCGACCATGAGCGCGGTGATCACGACCCACTCCCGCCGGGACTGTCCGTCCCCACGTGCCGGGCAACCGCCGGGCCCGGGCGATACCGCCGATCATCGCCACGATCAGAAACGGCGTGATCACCGCCGTGTACTGGTAGTAGATCGAGTACTGGCTGGGATCATTGGAGAGCATGTTGAGCAGCAGCTCGGGCACGATCGCGATCAGGATCAGCGGCGCGAGCAGCGGGAGGAACACCAGCGGCGCCAGCAGGTCCCACAGATAGGTCAACCGACCCCGGTCGACCAGCAGTCGCCAGCTCATGCCCGGGGTGGCGCAGCATCGACTTGACGACGTCGCCGGTCGTCGACCCGGCGCGCCGTAGCGGTTGATGAAGGGGCTCACACCGGCCGGCGAGAACTGCGGCAGGATAATTCCGACCGCGATCAGCGACCCACAGCAGGCCGCCGAGGATCATGGCGACGCCCATCCGCCGCCGCCGTGGCGGATGCAACACCCACACCCCGAGCCCCGCGACAGCGATCCCCACTTCCTCCTTGGTCAGGGCGCTCAGGGTGGCGAACACGCCGACGAGGACCGGGCGATCGGCCTCGATCGCCCAGACGCACCACAGCAGCAGCGGTGCCGCGAGGGTGACCGGATGGAAGTCGAAAAGCACCGACCACTGCAGCGGCGTGTACAGCAGGTATGCCACCGCGCACGCCGCGGACGTCCGCCAATCGCCGATCCACCGTCGGGCGATGCCGTAGGCCGGAAACGCGCCCGTCGCCACGATCAGTGGCTGGGCGACCAGCAGCAGTTTCGGTGTCGGGAAGACCCACCAGAAGGGGACGAATGCGACGAGGATCGGATCAACATGGCTTCCCAGTCGGCTGATCTGGTGCCCGGCGCTGTCGGTGACCTGGAGCAGGTGGCCGTGTGCGGTGCTCCAGACCGCCTGGACCATGTTGCCCAGGTCGTAGCGCGCCGTCGCGAAGGCGTCGTAGCGACGCAGCGCCAGGAAGATGAACACGCCCGCGAACACCGCAGCCGCGACTGAAACGACGACCATTCCCGGGTCCCACTCGGAAGTCCGCAGGCGCCGCTTGACGGCGGCCGCGGGCGAGGTGCGTACGGCGGTCACGCACGCCTCGCGATCAACGTGAACGCACCCACCGCCACGAGTTCCACGACGGTGATCTCGAGCCGCGACACCACCGCGAGCGCGACCGCGACGCTGCCGGGGACATGTTGTGCGAGCGCCAGCGCCATGACGCCCTCGCGGATGCCAAGCCCGGACGGGACGATCACGACCAGCATGGACACGGCGAACGAGAACAGGAAGGCCCCGGTCACGAACGCCACCGACCCGACCGCCGGACCGCCGAGCGCGCGGATCCCGAGCCACACGCCGACGCCGAGCACCAGCTCCGCCGCCAGGTACCAGACCGCCAGCACCGCGACCCGGCGCAGCGGGATCACGTCGGGCAGCGGCTCGCGGCCCGATGCGGCGGAGCGCGTGGCCGAGGGTCGGCCCGATGATCCGCGGGTGCAGGATGACAAGCCCCAGGGGCAGGAACGCGACCAGCCAGGTCAGCCAACGCGGGCCGATGTGACCGTAGGCCAGGACGAACGCCGCACCGACCGCGGCCGCGACCCCGACCGAGAGCACCTGCTCGTAGATGACCGCGGCTGCCGTCGCGCGGCGTGGGACCCCATGGTTGCGCGCCATCTCCATTCGCCCGGCCACCATCACCACCGACCCCGGCACGTAGCGTCCGATCAGCGACACGCCCCAAATGGCGAGCATCCGCCGGTGCCGCGGAGCCGGGTCCACCAGCGAGTCGACGACGGCGACGTACGCCCCGCCGGTGACGAAGTACGACCCGAAGATGATGAGCCCAGAGACCACGCAGCAGGCCCCAGTTGGGGTGCCACGCGTAGTTGGCGACCTCCGACCACCCGCTGACCAGCGCGTAGGCGAGGAACCCGACCGCCAGCAGGGCCGCGGCGATCCCGAGGTTGCGCCGTCGGTTGCGAGGGCGCGGTCTGTCGAGCTCCGCGGTCACCAGGTCGTCGGCGTCCGGACCGTGTGCCGCCTGCGATCACCGTCCCGCGTCATCCACATCTCCGATCGAACTCCGTTCCGCTCCCGCGCCGAGGCGATCGGGATGATCATTGCGCAGATGCGCGCGCCAAATCCGGCAGACGCGATCCGATGCCGGCGATGAACTGGTCGGCGACCCGTCCCGGCGCGCCGCACTGCTCGTAGCGCTCCCGAGCCCGGGCGCCGAGCACGCGCACGCAGCTCGGGGTCGTCGGCCAGCCGGGCGAGCGCGCCGGCGAGCGCGCGCGCGTCGCCGACCGGCACCAGCAATGCGTCATACCCATCGCGGAGCACCTCACGGGCACCGGGTGTGTCTGCGGTAATGATTGGCCGGCCCACCGCCATGGCCTGCCAGACCTTGTTCGGGATGACGCGGCCGGCCTTGCGCGCTGCCGCCGAAGATCCCCAGACAGATGTGGGCGGCCGCGAGCTCGTCGCCCAGAGCGCTCGTACGGGACCCACGGAACGTATTCGAGCCCGGGCGGGCGGCTGCGGGCGAGCTCGCCGTCGAGCCACTCGCGCAGCTGCCCGTCGCCGATGATCCGGATCGGCGGCACCCCCGGGAATCGGGCCGCCTCCAGCACGACGCCCAGCCCGTGCAACGGCGCGAGCTTGCCCACGAACACCGCCCGGACGGGTGGACTCCGGCTGCGGGCGCGGCGGAAAACGCTCGGGCTCGGCGCCGACGCTCACGACGATCACGCGGCCACGCGCGCGCGGGAATGCCGCCGCGATCCAGTCGGCGTTGGCTTGGGTATCGGCGACGATCACGTCGGCGCGGCGCACCAGCTGCGCGTCCAGCCATGACAACAGCCTGGTCGTCCGCGCGCCGGCCCTGGCGCGGTCGCCACCGAGGGTGTCGCTGAACGAGATCATCATGTCGACGATCAGCGGGACACGACGACGGCGCGCGATCACCCGCGCGAGCGGCGCGTCGAGCTGGGCCGGGTAGCCCGGCGATCACCGCGTCGACGGGCCCGATGCGGCGTTCACGCGCCAGGATCTGGATCCACGCGCCCGCGGCTCGGACCAGGCTCGCGAGCAGGGCGAACGACCGCAGGTAGTTCCCCGCCTTGTGCTGGGTGCGCTCCCAGACCGGGACGTGGCACTCGATGACGGTCTGGCCCCGCTCGGCCAGTCCGGCGCGCAGCACCTGGACCCGGGGATAGGACCGCTCGTAGGTCCCGGCGAGCAGCAGCCTCACGCAACCCGATCCGTCGGTCGCCCGATGATCTCCTTGACGCGGGAGGCGGCTTCCTCGGAGCGGGGACGCAGGTGATATCGCTGGATCATCTCGCTGACGAGCCCGATCGTCAGGAACTGCATCCCGACGAGAATCAGCAGCACCCCGAGCAACAGGAGCGGCCGGTTGCCGATGCTGTGCCCGAGCAGCTTGAGCACGGTCAGGTAGGCGGAGATCAGCAGGCCGAGCAAGACCGCCGCGACGCCGAGGCCGCCAAACAGGTGCATCGGGCGGTGCCGGTAGCGGCCGAGGAAGGTGATGGTCAGCAGGTCCAGGAAGCCGCGCAGGTAGCGCTCGAACCCGTACTTGCTCGAGCCGTGCTCCCGCGGGCGGTGATTGACCGGCAGCTCGCCGACGCTGAAGCCCTCGTGGACCGCCAGCACGGGGATATACCGGTATTGGTCCCCCGCGAGCGCCAGCGCATCGACGACCTCGGAGCGGTACACCTTGAACCCGCAGTTCAGGTCGTGCAGCGGTACCCCGCTGACTCTGCGGGTGACCCCGTTGAAGATCTTCGACGGCAGGCGCTTGGACGCCGGGTCCTGGCGGTTGTACTTCCATCCGGATACCAGGTCGAATCCCTTGTCGAGCTCGGCGAGCATCCGCGGGATCTCTCGCGGGTCGTCCTGCAGGTCGCCGTCGATGGTGATCAGGATGTCGCCCTCGGCGACGGTGAAGCCCGCCATCAGCGCCTCGGCCTTGCCGAAGTTGCGCCGCAGGCGCACGACGCTGATCTCGGGGACTTCGACCGCGAGTCGGTCGAGGACCGCGGCGGTGCCGTCACGGGAGCCGTCGTCGACGAAGATCACCTCGGACCGCTGGGGGAGCTCCCTGAGCACGGGTATCAGCTCGTCGGTCAGGGGACCGACATTGTCGCGCTCGTTGCAGACGGGCACGACGACGGAGATGAGCTGGTCAGGTTGGAGCATCCGTAGCCGGATGCTACCGGTCTGCCCATACATCGCGGGCACGCGCAGTGACCACGTCCCAGACCGGGGGACGAGGGATTTGCGGGACGTTGCGCAGGCGGCGATCGGCCACCGCCACCACCGAGCCCGCGCACACCACGAGGACCACGGCCACCAGCGGGCCGACCACCCCGCGGCCGCCCTGGATGGTCGTGACCAGCAGATACCACGCGCTGTACGGGATCCCGCGGTGCAGCTGGTCGGCGACCGACCAGCACAGCGCCGCGGGGGGCACGAGCGCGAGCAGCCCCGCCAGCGCCAGCTGCCACCGCCGCGAGGCGGTCAGGGACAGCACGGCCGCGTGCGCGGCGACGACGACGAGGACGATCATGAACGGGCGGAAGACGAACGCCACGACCAGCATGACGCCGAGCCCGGCGAGGCTCGCCGCGACGTCCGAGGCGGGGATCAGGGTAAGCCGCGCGATGTGCGACACGCTCCACACGCTCAGCACGAGCCCCACCGCCACGATCGCCGCAAGGGCGACCAGGCTGCGCGCGAGCACCGGGGCGTCGCCCGGCTGGGGCACCTGGCCCGCGGACATGCCGGGCATCAGGCCGGCGCGGGCCAGCGCCGTGCCCACGCAGGCGGCCACCACCCACGGCAACACGCGCCAGCCGAGGGCGACGATGCCCGGGCGCCAGGGGATCCGCGCGCGCCGCAGGCGCAGGGAGGCGTCGACCGCCACGGCCAGCACGGGCATGATCACCAGGAACAGGATCACCATCAGCGCTGCGGCGTCGAGCTGCCGGCCGACGACGAACACGGCAGCCGTCGGGCCCGGGATGCCGGTCATGACGTCCAGCGAACCGGCGAGCCCGAGGACCGCGTTCCCGAATACCGCCAGCTGGGTCTCGCCGGCTAGCGCGGGCCCGTAGACCGGCGTGTCGGGACGTCCGGCCACCGTCACCGACGGGATGCCTTCCGCGATGGCCGGTGCCTGGTCGCCGAAGGTCTGGGGCACCGCCAGCCGGAGCAACTGGGTCCCGACCCCGGGTTCGCGGTGCGGCGGTGCCGCCCGCCCGGGCGAGCGCGGTCCGTGCGACCTGCTCCAAATCGAGCGCTTGCCGGTTGTCGCGGCCGCCCGCCCACACCCACACCGCCCCCGACGGCGGCGATTCATCGGGCGCGTCGACGTTGATCACGGCGCCGATCCGCACGCCGTGCACCTTCGGCAGGAACCACCGCATGCCCGCGTTGCCGACGATGCTGGCGTCGGTCGAGACGAAGATCAGCGGGCGCTGATGGGCGGTGTTGGCCGACAGCTGCGCCAGGGCGACGAGCATCCCCGTGGCGCTTGCGTCGGCCGTCACGCCGGGCGGGGTGTCCCGGTGCGCCGCGATCACGATCGCCGACTGCTGCGATGCGCCCGTCACGGTCCCTGGCAGGCTCAGATACACATTGGTGCCGTGGATCAGCCGGCCACGCCAGCGCGCGACGAACTGCTGCTGGCCGACGCGCGCCGCCCCGCCGGACACCGAGCTCTGCGCGCCCGAGCTCGCGATGAACTGCTGCTGGACCCAGGCGGCAACGGCCTGGTCGCCGGCGGATCCCGGCGCCCGCGTCGGGGCCAGCGATTGCACCGCGTCCGTGGCGTTGACGATCGCGGCGCGCATTGATCGCGGGCGGCACTGCGGGCGGCGGCACCGTTCCCGGACTCTTGAGGGTCAGCAGCACCAGCAGGATCCCGGCGACCGCCAGGAGCCACGCGATCCGGTACATGCGGACGTTCAGCACCAGCCGCCCTCCGCCGGCGCACGCCGGTACCGGGTGCTGCGCCGGTTAGGATCTTCCCAGCGTCGGGCCAGGCGTCGTCCGGATCCCGTCGCGCCCGTACCCGATAAGGGGTGACGTTCGTGCTTCGCCAGATCAACGTCGGCGTCAAGTCGCTCGCGGACTACCACTCGATCGTCTCGCACGATCTGATGACCGAGATCCGCGACCTGGCACACGATCTGCGGCGACTTGCGGGTCTGCCATGTCAACGCGACGAGCTTTGGCGGTGGCGTCGCCGAGATCCTCTACAGCCTCGTGCCGCTGATGAACGACGTCGGCCTGCACGCGGACTGGCGGGTCATGTTCGGCCGTGAGGAGTTCTTCAACGTCACCAAAGCGATGCACAATGCGCTGCAGGGCTCCCCGCGGACCATCACCGCCGAGGAGCAGCGCACGTTCGAGCGCTACAACCTCGTCAACGCCGGGGGCCTCGACGGGGACTACGACGTGGTGATCATCCACGATCCGCAGCCGATCGGCATCCGCGGCAACACCTCGGGCCTGGACACGGCGAAGTGGATCTGGCGCTGCCACATCGACCTCTCGGATCCGAACCCCCAGGTGCTGGAGTACCTGCGGCCGATGATGGCCGGCTACGACGCGACGGTCTTTCATATGCCCCAGTACGTCCCCCAGGGCACGATCCCGCACCCGGTGATCATCCCGCCGGCGATCGATCCACTTACGCCGAAGAACATGGCGCTCTCGGCCGAGGACGCAGCGTACATCGTCCATCAGTTTGGCCTCGATATCGAGCGCCCGCTGCTGTTGCAGGTGTCCCGTTTCGACCCGTGGAAGGACCCGCTGGGCGTCATCGACGCGTACCGCGTCGTCGCCGAGCAGGTTCCGGGGGTGCAACTTGCGCTGGTAGGTTCGATGGCGACCGACGATCCGGAAGGTTGGGAGTACTACAACCGCACCGTCGACTACGCCGACGGCGACTCGAACATCTACATCTTGTCCAATCTCAACAACGTCGGCGGCATCGAGGTCAACGCGTTCCAGACGCAAGCGAACACCGTCATCCAGAAGTCGGTGCGCGAGGGGTTCGGCCTGACCGTCACCGAGGCGCTGTGGAAGGCCCGACCGACCATCGGCGGCAACACCGGCGGGATCCCCCTGCAGATCGCCGACGGGGACACCGGGTATCTCGTCGACTCGCCGGCCGAATGCGCGCAACGTGCGCTCGATATCCTGCGCGATCCGAATGCACGCGCGTGAGATGGCGCGCCGCGGGAAAGAACACGTACGCGCCGAATTCCTGACGCCGCGGCTGCTGCGGGACTGGCTGCGGCTGTTTGCCGAACTCACGCGGGGCTGATGTGAGCGCACCCGAGGTCAACACCCCCGACGAACAGGTGATCCTGGTCTCGAACCGGGGCCCGGTGACCTTCGATACCGATGAGCATGGCGACCAGACGGTGATCGCCGGCGGGGGCGGACTGGTGACGGCGCTGTCGGGGCTCGTCGACCTGACCCCGGTCGTCTGGATCTCGGCGGCGATCTCCGACGAGGACGTCCGCCTGCAGCAGGACGCGGGCGAGACGACGATCCGCCTGCCGGACATCGGCATGCGGACCTCCGGCCGGTTCGTGCTCATCGAACCCGAGGTCTACGACCGCTACTACAACGTCATCGCCAACCCGATGCTGTGGTTCATCCAGCACTACCTCTGGAACCTCTCCCGCGCGCCGGACATCCGCCAGAACGAGCTCGATGCGTGGGAGCTCGGGTACCTGGTCGCCAACCAGCGGTTCGCCGAGGTGGTCGCGCAGGAACTCTCGCGACGCCCCAATGCGACGGTGATGCTTCACGACTACCACCTCTATACGGCTCCCGGGGTCATCCGGCAGGCGCACCCGGATGCGTTCCTGCACTTTTTCGTCCATATCCCGTGGAGCCAGCCCGACTACTGGCGCGTCGTCCCCAACCACATCCGCGAAGCGGTCCTCGAAGGCCTGCTCGCCAACGACATCATCGCGTTCCACACGGCCCGCTACGCCCGCAACTTCCTGCTGTGCTGCGAGGACCTGCTGGGTCTGCGGGTCGACTATGAGCAGCGCCAGGTCCAGTGGCAGGGCCGCGATGTCTGGGTCCGGTCCTACCCGATCTCGGTGAATGCCCCGGCGTTCGAGACGATCGCCGCCTCCCCTGAGGTCCTCGAAGAGGAAGGGCCGATCATGCGCCGCCGGCGCGCGCACCTGATCGTCCGCGTCGACCGGGCGGACCTGTCCAAGAACGCGATCCGTGGCTTCATCGCGTTCGATGTCTTCCTGGAGCGGTATCCGGAGTTCGCCGAGGAAATCACGTTCCTCGCACTGCTGCAGCCGACCCGGCAGGACGTTCCCGAGTACGTCGAGTACCTGGAGGCGATCCGGGACGTGGTCTCCCGCATCAACACCAAGCACGGCAACACCGACTGGATGCCGATCGACCTGCGTGTCGAGTCGAACATGGCCCGCGCCGTGGCGGCCTACAAGCATTACGACCTGCTGATGGTCAACGCCATCTACGACGGCATGAACCTTGTCGCCAAAGAGGGCCCGCTCATCAACGAGCGTGACGGCGTGATGATCCTCAGCGAGAACACCGGTGCCCACGAGGAGCTCGGATCGTTCGCGCTATCGGTGAATCCCTTCGACATCGAGAACCAGGCCCAGGCGATCCACCGGGCGCTGACGATGCCGATCGACGAGCGCCGCGAGCGCCTCGAGCACATCAAGGCCATCGTCCGCGAGAATGACATCGAGAAGTGGCTGAGCGCCCAGCAGGCCGACATCGCCGCAAAGCGCAGCCACGACACCGGCGGGGACGATGGGTGATCTGCCGCACCTCAACCCACGCGGCGAGGCGCGTATGGTCGGGGTGGGCCACAAGCCGGCCGTCGCCCGGACGGCCGTGGCCCAGGCGTCGGTGCGCGTCCAGCCCGCGACCATCACCGCCATCCTCGACGGCACGGTTCCCAAGGGGGACGTGGGCGCGGTCGCGCGCCTGGGCGGAATCGCCGCCAGCAAGCGCACCCCCGAACTGGTGCTGCTCTGCCATCCGCTGCCGATCGACGGCGTCGATGTCGATGTCGCGGTCGACCCGGCGGGCGTCGTGACGATCACCGCAACGGTTGCCACGACCGCGCGGACCGGCGTCGAGATGGAGGCGCTCACGGCCGCAGCGGTCGCCGCGCTCAACGTCTACGACATGGTCAAGGGCATCGATCCGGGACCGGCCATCGAATCCGTGCGGCTGCTGTCGAAGCACAAGGCCCCGGCGACGGATGTCGAGCCCCAATGAGCCCACGCAAGCTCGAGATCTCCGCCGCCGCACCCGCGCGCCCCCCGATGGAGGGCATCCTCGCCGCCGTCGCCCGGCGCCAGGAGCAGGGCTTCGACGCGGTCTGGTGGGCAGACCACCTGCTGCACTGGTTCCCGACCTCGATCTGGGTGCCGGACCTCGTCCCGCAGGCCGCGACCCAGACGAGCCCGCACGTCTGGATGGACCCGTTCACGCTCGTGGCCGCAAGCGCCGCGGCCGCCGAGCGCCTGAGATTCGGCGTCGGGGTCACCGATCTGGTGCGCCGCCACCCGGCCGCGCTCGCCCAGACCGCGATGACCCTCGACCACGTCACCAAGGGGCGGTTCATCCTCGGCGTCGGGACGGGCGAGGCGCTGAATCTGAGCCCACTCGGGATGGCCAACGCCCATCCGGTCGCGCGACTCGAGGAGGGCTTGGAGGCGATGCGGCTGTTGTTCGCGACGCCCGACGAGGTCGACTTCGACGGTGCGCACATCACGCTGCGCGGCGTGGCGCTCGGGCTGCGCCCCTTCGGCGCGGCACCGCCACCGATCTGGGTCGCCGCGCACGGCCCCCGTGGCCTTGGGGCCGCGGGGCGTCTTGGCGACGGGTGGCTGCCGTTATGCCCCGACGCGGGCGCGTATGCGGCGATGTGGGCCGTCGTGCAGGACGCGTCGCGGGCGGCCGGGCGGGCGGCCGATGCGGTGACTCCGGGGTGCTACACACGCATCGTGGTCGCCGAGGATGACGCGACCGCCGAGCGGATCGCGCTCGGCTCGCTGCTGTTGCGGTTCATCGCCCTCACCGGCTCCGCCGAGGCGTTCCTGCGCCACGGCCACGAGCACCCGCTGGGCGCGGGCGTCGTCGGGCTGACGAGCTTCGTGCCCACGGGACTCGGGCGGCAGGAGTCGCTGCGTCTCGCAGCCGCGGTGCCGGACGCCGTGGTCCTCGACACGCTCATCGCGGGGAGCCCGGCCACGATCGCCGGACGGCTCGCGGCGATCGTCCATGCCGGGGCGCGCCACCTGCAGATCGTCAACATGACCCCCCTCGCGGATCCGACGCAGGCCGCCGCGAGCGAACGCCTGCTGGCGGAGGCGCTCACGGACCTGCGGCGAGCCGCCGCGAACGCCTGAGCCTGCGGATCGGTCAGGCCTGCACCGCGCGACGCCACGACGCTGCGCCAGAATGCGCGTCCCGGGCGCCCGCTCGGACCGACCCAAAGGTGCCGACGCCGGCGCCCGCATCCGACGGAGGGCGGGTTAAGCTGCACGCCGTGCATCCGATCCGCCCCGACCAGCACGCGCCGCTGATGCCGCGTGATCGCGCGCGATCCGTGCCGGCCCGCACGGCGCCGCGGTCCGCCGCCACGCCCGACGGTAGCCGGTGACCGGGATGCCGGTCGGCGCGGCGCGGTGGCGGCGGGCCGGGATCGGTATCGGCTTCCTCGTGCTGTTCCTGTTCGCGCTCGGCGTCTTCCTGTTGCCGTTCGCATTCCCGACCGAAGGGGCGATCGTCGCCCGGTTCGCGTCGACGGCCCAGTTCAGCCCGAACGCGCCCGGCGGCCGGGCAACAGCCGGCGTGGCGATCCAAATGCGGGATCCGGGGCGCCTGACGCTCACGGTGATGCAGGGCTCGCAGGTCATCCGCACGCTCATCCCGACACGCTCCGTGCGCAAGGGCTGGATCATCACTGCCTGGGACGGCACCAACCAGCAGGGCAGTGCGATGCCAGATGGCGTCTACACGCTCCACCTGACCGCGAGTTCCGGTAAGAAGGGCTACAACGCGAGCCGCAGGGCAACGATCGACCGCACGCGCCCACCGGCACCGGCAATCGCGGCGACCTCCGCGGATCCGTCCCAGCTCACCCGGGGTGCCCAGTGCGCGATCACCGTCACCCCGAGCACTTACGCGCGGCTCACCTTCGCGGCGCCGAGTCTTCCGGCCGGACCGCTGGTCAGCGGTCCGCACTTCGTGGACCAGGGCACCGCGTTCATCTGGGGCTGGAACGGGCGGGGCGCGAATGGCAGGGTGCTCGCGCCGGGCTTGTACCCGGTGACGGTCACCGAGATCTCCGTCAACGGGTTCACCTTCACGGCCGCGCGCGAGTGCTGGATCGGCAATCTGCTCGGGACGGCAACGCCCGCGAACCTCGCCCCGGGTGACGTCGCCGGGCTCAGGCTGACCACGCCGACCGGCGTCGCCCTGCCGGCCTCGACTCCGGTGGCCGTGCGCCTGTACCGACGCACGGGCACGCCCGGCGTCCCAGGCCCAGTCGTCGGCGGCGCACTCGGCGCGCCGGTACCGACGACCGCAGGCGCCGCGCAGGTCACGTTGCCGGCGAACATCCCGGTCGCCGACGTCTGGATCGAGGCCCGCACGGCGGCCGGAGCCGCGCTTGTGGCCGCCGGGGCTCGCCCGTGAGCGCGCTGCACCTGACCCGCGACGTGGGCGCGGTGCTCGGTGCGGCGGGCATCGCCACGGTAATGGTCCCGATTCCGCGGATACTGCCGACGACTCGCCGGCTGGCCGGGCTCGTCTTGATCACCGTCGGCTGGCTCATCCTCGCCGCGTCGCTTGCGCCGAGCTCGTCGGTCACGCGCCTGCGGCATCATGCGCACACGGCGGTCGGTGCCGCCGAGGTCGCCGTCGGCGGCATCCTCGTGATCGTCCTCGTGCTCGTGCTGTTGATCATCGGCACCTGGGCAACCATGCGCTGGCCGCGCGCGTGGCTGATCGCGCTGGCGATTGCGCTGCCTGTCCGTATCCCCGTGCCGATCGGCGGCGCGGCGCGCGATCTGCTGCTGCCCCTGTACATCGTGGGTGCGTGCGGGGTCCTCGGCTTTGTCTGGGGACGCGTGCGCGGCCGCTTCGGGCCGGATGCCGAGCCGCAGACCGCGCTCGACATCCCGATCGCCGCGTTCATCTGCTTCACCGTCATCTCGATGCTGTGGACGATCGACACCAAGGATGCGGCGATCCAGATCGTGTTCTTCTATCTGCCGTTCCCGCTGCTCATGCTGGCGGTGGTCGCGTGGTGGTCGTCGATCCGGCAGGCGCTGCCGACCCTGGCCGGCGTCACGATCGCCTTCGCGACGGCGATCGCCGCGCTCGCGCTGGTGCAATACGAGACCCACTGGATCTTCTGGAACGCCAAGCTGCAACAAGACGATATCTACAGCCAGTTCTTCCGGGTCAACGGGATCTTCTTCGATCCGAACATCATGGGCCGGTACCTGGCGATCGGGATCCTCGCGGCGCTCGCCTGGATCTGGCTCCGTCCGGGCAAGCGCGAGCTCATCGTCGGCGCGGCGGCAATCGTGGTGATGTCCGGCGGCATCCTGGTCAGCTTCTCGCGCTCGAGCTGCCTGATGCTGATGGTCGGCATCGTCCTGCTGGCCTGGCGGGCGTTCGGCCCCCGTCGCACGCTTGCCGTCGGCGGCATCGCATTCGTCATCCTGGCCGGTGGCGCCATCGCCACCAGCCACAACATCCGCCACGCCCTGACGAGCACGCACCGGCTGTCGGCGGTGAGCGAAGGGCGCTTCAACCTCATGAGCGGGGGCATCGACATCTGGCGCAAGGAGCCGGTCGGCGGTTCGGGCGTCGGCAGTTTCCAGACCCGCTTCACCCAGACCGAGACCGCGTACCAGATCTCCCACAAGAAGGTGTCGATCAGCCACAACACCCCGATCACGGTGCTGGCGGAACTCGGCGTGATCGGCGCCGCGCTGTTCATCTGGTTGTGTGTCGCCGCCTGGCGCGTGATCGCGCGGCTCTCCCGCCAGGTCGGCGGGGCGAATGCCTGGATAGAGTGGAGCCTCCTGGCGATCATCACGGGGATCTTCGTGCACTCCCAGCTCTATGCCGACCTGTTCGAGGACCCAATGCTGTGGACCGCGCTCGCGGCCGCGTTAGCGATCGGACTGCTCTCGCGGCGCGCCCAGCCGGTGGCCGACATGTCGGTGTCCGTCGACCACGCCAACTAGGTCGCCCGCCATGCGCATTCTCTGTGTGACGAACATGTACCCCGGACCCGGCGCACCCGACTACGGCGCCTTCGTACGCGACATGTGCGACGCCTTGGAGGATCGCGGCCACGAGATCCGTCCGGCGGTCATCGACACCCGCGCCCGGGGCCCGGTCAAGACCCCGCGCAAGTACGGACGCCTCACCGCGGGCGCGTTCGCCGGCGCCCGATGGGCGGATGTTATCTACGGCCACTACCTGTTCCCGACCGGAGCCGTCGTCGCGGCGGCCGGGCGTACGGCGCGCCGGCCCTGGGTGATGACCGCCCACGGCGGCGATGTCGCGAACCTCGACCGCACCAGCGTCCGCACGGCAACCGCGGCGGGCCTCGCCGGCGCCGCGGCGGTGATCTCCGTCAGTCGCTACCTGGCCGACCGCCTGGTCCTGTCCGGGCTGCAGCTGCCGCCGGTGTTCGTCGCCAACATGGGCGTCGACATGTCGGCGTTCACGATCCGCGACCGCGCCGAGGCGCGCGCGCGCCGCGGGCTCCCCCTGGACGGTCCGGTCATCGTCGCCGTTGGCGGCCTCACCGAGCGCAAGGATCCGCTGACGCTCCTGCTCGCGTTCGCGCGCGTACGGAGCATCCTTCCGGCGGCACAGCTGGTGTTCGTGGGCGACGGGCCGTTGCGCCGCAGCATCCTGCAGGGCGCCGCCCGCCTCGGGCTCAGCGAGGCCCTGACCCTGACGGGTGCGATCCCGCATGAGGACGTCGCGGACTGGATGGCCGCTGGCGACGTGCTCGCCCTGGTCAGCCGGGTCGAACCGCTCGGGCTCGTGGCGCTCGAGGCCCTCGCCTGCGGGCGTCCGGTCGTCGCGACCGAGGAGGGCGGCGCGCGCGAGGTCGTCCCGCCCGAGTGCGGCGCGCTCGTGCCGCCCGGCAATCCCGTCGCCATCGCAGAGACGCTGCGCACGGTGATCGCCAGGCGTCCCGCGCCGGCGCACTGCCGCCAGGCGGCCGACCGTTACGCGCTCACGCGACAGGCCGCGATCGTGGAGGACATCCTGGCGGGCGCCGTCAGCGGCGAGCTCCCCGACGCCAACCGGGCATGACCGCTCAGTCCGGCAGCCTCGCGCCCAGACTGCCCCGGTGGCCGCTGCTGGCCGGTGCCGCGGCGCTGACGGTGCTCGGGGCGATCCTGGCGATCCTCAGTCCCGCGGCCGCGGTCGGCCTGGTCGTCGTCGTCGCGCTCGTGGCCTTCGTTCGTCGCGGGTGAGCGACCGTCCGATCGACCGCTTCGTGGTCCCATTCCTCGGGATCACGGTCGTCGCCGCCATTCTCGGGCCGAACCTCGCGATCCCGCAGGCGCCGGCCGCCTTCCTGTTCAGGGTCATGATCGTCGCGCTCGGCGTGGGAGCGCTGGGCTACCTGCTGATGGGCGGCCGCATCCGGTTTCCCGCGGCCATCGGCATTCCCGTCGGGCTGCTGGCGGTCGATGACCGCGTGGGCAACGATGTCGATCGCCTGGTCGCCAGAACACCAGCGCCGCGATCCGCTGGACCGCGTTCCTGGCGATGATGATCGGTCTGGCGGTGGCGATGCCGATGGTCTTCACGACGCGCCGCCGTGTGATCACGATGCTCAAGGTCCTGGGCTGGACGTTCGCCGCGGTGACCGCGTTCGCGTTCATCGAGATCGCGACCGGGTATCACTTGCCGACCTCCCGCCTGACCCAGATGGTCGGCGGCACCGCGTTCGCGGCGACGTCGGTCTTCGGCAACCAGAACAACTTCGCGACGTTCCTCACCCTCGCGTTGCCCTATCTGGTGACACTGCCGCTCGTGTTCCGCGAGCGGCGACTGCGCCTGATCGGGATCGTCGGCACCGTGGTCGATCTGGCCGCGCTGTTACTGACCGGGAGCAAGGACAACCTGCTCGCGGCGGGTCTGGTGATCCTGACGCTGCTGCTGTTTCTCGCCACGGACCCCCGGCAGCGCTCGAAGTTCGTCGGAGCGGTCGTGATCGTCGTCGTGGCGATCGCCGTCGTCGTGCCGTCGTTGAACGGCTCGGGCCTAATCCCCTTGCCGCAGCGCGCCGTCAACAAATTCAGCTTCTCGCTGCTCGAGAAGGAAATCGCCAGCGGCCAGGGCTCCGGCGCCGCCCGGGCGAGCCTGCTCACCGACGGGGTCAACTTCGTCGGCCAGACCGGCGGGTTCGGCGTCGGGGCGGGCAACGCCGAGACGCACGTCCTTGAACTCGCCGACTTCCCGGGTGTCAGCAACCTGCATGACTGGTGGCTCGAGGTGGTCGTCGACCTCGGCCTGATCGGCCTGGCGCTCTACGTGACCTACTACCTGCTCCTGCTCACGCGCCAACTGCGGGGCGCCCGGCACGCCGCCGACCCGCTGGTGCGCTATCTGTGCCTCGCCGGCGCGGCGGCGCTGATCGGCTTCGTCGTCGGCAGCCTCGCGCCCTCGACAATGATTGCGTTTTCCCCCATGTGGGTGATGTTCGGCATCTCGATGACGGCGATCGCGATCGCCGACCGCGCCCGCCGGCACGGAGGCCGCCTGCCATGAGCGGCCCCGTCGTGCGGGTCCGCATCGGCGCCTGTCGGGCGGGGTTCCGTCCGCGCGCGGAGTGGGTGCTCGGCATCATGATCGACGCGCTCGGGCGCACCATGCAGCTGACCGACGGACCCGCGGACCTGGTCTACGCGCCCGATCCGCCGGACGCGGGGCTCTGGATCCCGGCCGACGGTCGTGCCCAGGAGTTTTTTTCGCAATCCACAGCGTTTTCCACAAAACGGGCCTATTTTTGTGCACGGAGCACCAACCTTGTTCGGCCCATGCGCGCCGTCGGCGCCGATCGTCGCCGACCTCGTCGCAAGCGCGTTCCACCTGTTGGTGCGATGGGACGAGCACTGCGTCAGCTCCCGGGACCGCTTCGGGCGCCTGCCCTTCGACGCGTCGACCTTCGGCCAGGTGGCCGGGCTGGACCCCCTCGATCCACCCGTCGAGCGCTATATCGGGCTGATCGCCGACGCGCTGGGCATCGACCGGCCGGCCGGCTGGCAGGTCTACCTGACCAACGACATCGACGACCTGCGGATGCGCACGCCGCAGACACTGACCAGACTGGGCAAACAGACCCACTCGCTCGCCCCGGGCGGGGCATCGGCGCTCGTGGGCACCGACCCGTGGAACAACGTCGGCGACCTGCTCTGGAGCATGTCGCGTCGCGGGCTCGCCTCGACGGTCTTTCTTATCGGCAGCCACACCGACCCGCACGACGGCAGTCCGGCGCGGACCTACGCCGCCCAGCGGGCGCGGATCGCCCGGGCCGTACGCGGCGCCGGCGGCGAGGTTGCCCTGCACACGTCCTTCGGCGGTGCCGACTCCCGCGACGCGTTCGCCGCCGAGCTCGCGGCATTCGACGCGGAAGTCGGCCAGCCGATCCTCGGCGCCCGCGCGCACTTCCTGCGGTTCCGCTACCACGCGACGCCGGCCTGGATCGAGGCCGCGGGACTCGCGTACGAGGCCTCGTCGGGATGGCCTGAGCGCCCGGGATTCGCGTGCGGCATCGCGCGCCCGTTCGCACCGTGGATCCTCGGGGACGAGCGCCCCGCGCGGATCGATCTGGTGCCGCTGGCGCTGTCCGACTGGAACCTGTGGGCCGCCCAGGGGCTCGACGCCGAGGCGGGTCTGGAGGCCGCGAAGCGGGCGACCGAGGTCATTCGCCGCCACGGGGGGGCCGCGGCGATTCTCTGGCACAACAGCGCCCTCGCGGATCCACGGGCGCCCGGTTACGGCCGGGTCTGGGAAGACCTCCTGGATTCGCTGGTCGCCGACGGCGCACGTCTGGGTCCGATCCGGCCCCCTGCCGACGCCGGCCGGAGCGGATCTTCGCGGACGGCGCATCCTGCACCTGACCAGCGTCCACCGCCCGCGCGATGTGCGGATTCTGCACAAGCACGCCAGCGCGGCCGCCCGGGCCGGCGCCCAGGCGGAGGTGCTCGGGCTGCGCGAACCCGCTGCGCCGCGCAGGCCGCCTCGGCGCGGGATGGCGGCTCGTCCGCCGCGCCCGCAAGGAGCGCGCCGACCTCTATCACGTGCACGACCCGGAGCTGCTGCCCGCCGCCCTGTGGCTGCGACTGATATCGCGCACGCCGGTGGTCTACGACGTCCACGAGTACCTCGGCGAGACGGTCCGCACCAAGCAGTGGCTCCCGGCGCCGATCCGCCGTCCGCTGGCGATCGTCGTGAGCCGGCTCGAACGCACCGCCGGGGCGCACTGCGACGCGGTGGTCGGTGTCAACGAGGATCTCGCCGCGCGTTTCGCGCTCGCCGGTGCGCCCAGGGTGCGCGCGGTCACGAACGCGCCCTGGGGACACGATTTTCCTGCACCCCAGCCCTATCTGGAGCCGGTTGTGCTCTACGTCGGCGGGCTTGCACCCCTGCGCGGACTCGAGGTCATGCGGACCGCCGCGGGTCTGCTCCGCACCCCCGGCGCGCGTGTCGTCCTGGCCGGACCGGGCGAGCCCGGCGAGCTGCCCGCGTCCGTCTCGTATCTCGGCGTCGTCGACCACTCGGAGGTGCCCGATCTGCTCGCCCACGCGGCGGTGGCGTGGATTCCCCTGCAGGCGCACGAGAACTACGCGCGCGCAGTGCCGACAAAACTCGTGGAGGCGATGGCGGCAGCCCGCCCGGTGGTCGCCAGCGACTTCGGACGGATGGCGTCGATCGTCCGCCAGAGCGGGTGCGGGATCCTCGTCCCTGCCGACGATCCGGCGGCGCACGCCGCGGCCATCGACCGCCTCTTCGGCGACCCTGACCTGGCGGCGCGCATGGGCGCTGCAGGGCGCCGCGCGTTCGATGCGGGACTCTCCTACGAACGTCAGGCGGACCGCCTGACGAGCCTGTACGCGGAGGTCCTCGGGGACCGCTAGGCGGGCGAGCGCCAGGCGGCCAGGCCGATGCCGCGTAACCCCACACGCGCAGCCGAAAATGGGTAGCATCGCTCCGACGTGGATCGGGAAATCACCATTCGCGACTACCTCAAAGTCGCGTGGAGCGGACGCTGGCTCATCCTTGCCACGACGGTGCTCGGGCTCATCATCGGCGCGATCGTGTCGATCGCCCATCACTCGGCCTACAGCGCAACCGCCCGTGTGGGACTCGGACAGCCCACCAGCGTCCAGGGCGTGCCGCTGCAATCCCCGTATACGAGCTCGCAGACCGTCGCCAGCGCCATCGACGTCACCGGCCTCGCTGACCAGACCGCGCAGGTCCTCGGGTTGCCCCGGTCCGAGGTACGCGGCCACGTCCACGTCTCGACACCGATCGGCGTCAGCCCGACGATCGTCGCCCCGCCGGTCGTGATCATCGGCGCATCGAACGCGCATCCCACCACGGCGATCAACATCGCCAACACATTCGCCAACCAGCTCATCCAGACCACCGGCGCCCAGGTTGCGCAGGTCGAACAGACGCTGACAACCCAGGCCGCGCAGGCCCTCGCCCAGCAGCGCCAGCTGCCGCCCGGATCACCGCACTCCAGGCAGGAGGCGCATCGAACCCCGGCGATGCGGTGGCGCTGGCCACCGACACGCAGCTGCTGAGTTCCGCCCAGACCAACGCCGCCAACGCCCAACTCGCGCTCGCCCAGGCCCGGGCGACCGAAGCGCCGCAGCTGCTCGCGCAGGCATACAGCGCGAGCTCGTCGAATACGGCACCCAAGCGCCTCCAATCGATCGCGCTCGCCGGGCTGATCGGATTCCTGCTGGGCGTCATCGCAACGTTCATCTGGCGCGGAAGCCCGGCTGCCCGCGCGGCCGAGCCCGAGGCCGAGGCCGACGGCGACTCGTCCTAGGGACACCGCTCGGATCGCGAGCCACGCGAGCCCGGTCGCCGCGCCGATCCGCACCCGGGACTCCCGGGCAGTACCTCGATCGCGAACCGACCCCTACGCAATGGCTGCCACCCGACGTTCTGACCATCCGCGCCGGACACGCAGGCGCCGCAACATCCTCCTGGGGGTCGCGGGGCTGATCGTCCTCGCCCTGGCCGTGGGCGCGTGGGGGTCGTGGCCGGGTGGTTCGACCAGGGATCGGTGCGTGGCAACGCCACCGGGTTCGTCCCCAGCGACGCGCCGGACGCCAACGCGGCCGCCACGACGTGGCCGACCTTCGGCTACTCCCCGGAGTCCACGCGCGTCGAACACCGCGCTGAACGCAACGCTGCCCTACACGACGCGCTGGGACGTCAATACGGGCTCGCTGGTGGAGCTCCCGCCGGTCATCGGTGACGGCCGGGTTGTCGCCGGCACCAACCACGGAATCGCCATCGCGCTCGATCTGCGCACCGGGGCCGTCGACTGGCGCCAGCGGCTCGGCGGGGCGGTCGCGGCATCGCCGGCCCTGACCGGTCTGCCCGGGACGCCAAGCGCCGGCGAGCCGCGGCTCGACCTGTTCGCCACGATCAGCGGTGAGCTGATCGCCCTTGACCCGGCCACCGGCCGCAGGTCTGGAGCCTGGCGCTCGGGTCCTCGATCGAGACCTCGCCGTTGGTGCTCGGCGACGGCGTCTACGTCGGGACCCGCCGGGGCGAGGTCGTGCGCATCTCGCTCGCCACACACCGGCGCGTCTGGACCGACTCGGTCGTCGGGGTCGGTGAAGGGGGCGATCGCCCGCTCCGGGATCGAACGTGATCGTCGGCGACTACGGCGGTCATGTCAGCGCGCTCTCGCAGTCCACCGGACAGGTGATCTGGCGGACCACGAGCCCGGGCAAGACCTTCCAGGGGCCCGGACGCTTCTACGCCGGGCCAGCCGTCGCCTACGGACGAGTCTTCATTGGCAACGTCAACGGCCGGATCCTCGGGATCAACGCGACGACGGGCGCGATCAACTGGGTCCGTGTGGTCGGCGACTACGTGTACTCGAGCGCCGCGGTCGCCGACCGGATGGTGTTCGTCGGCAGCTATAACCGCGACGCTGTACGCGCTCGATGCGGTGACCGGCGTGGTGGTCTGGCACCAGTACCTCGGCCAGCGGATCTCCGGATCGCCGTCGGTCACCGGCAACCTGGTGTGGGTTGCCACCCTCGGCGTGCCGGTGCAGCGCAGGCCACACATATGCGTTTGACCTCCACACCGGCCGGCTGGCCCTGTTGCGCCCGCTCGGCCGCTACGCGGCCGCGGTCGGGATCGACGGGACCATCGTCGCGACGGGGGTGGATACGATCGCCGCGCTGACCCCGCACAGCCGCTCGTGACGACGACCCGGCTCGCCCGCGCCGCGACGGCGGTCGCCGCGTTCACCATGATCTCCCGCCTGTTGGGGCTCGCCCGCGAGATCGTCATGGCGGGTTCGTATGGCACCACGGCCGCGACCGACGGCTTCGTCAACGCCCTGTTGCTGGTGAATCTCGCGGCGGCGGTCGTGCTCTACGCGGTGATCACCGTCGTCATCCCCGCATTCTCGACCGAGCGCGAGCGCACCAACGAGCAGTCGGCATGGCAATTGGTCTGGGCGTACGCGGCGTGGGTCTCGCTGGCGTTGATCGTGATCTCGGCCTTCTTCGCGCTCTTCCCGCAGGTCCCGACGGCGCTGTTCCACCTGGACCCCACGCGCGCGGCGATCACCGAACAGTTGGTGCGGATCATGGCGCCCGGCGCTGCTGTTGCAGGGCATCGCCGCGCTGCTGACGGCCCTGCTGCAGATCTACGACAAGTTCGCCGTGCCGGCTGCGGTCGGCATCGCCTTCAACCTCGGGATCATCGTGGGCATTCTGGTGGGCCGTGGCAGCATCGGCATCGAGGCGGCGGCGTGGGGTGTCACCATCGGCGCGCTGTTGCAGGTGGCCCTGCAAATGCCGCAGTTCTTGCGCCTGCGGCGCCGGGTCCACCTCAGGCCGGTGTTTCGCCATCCCATCCTCACCGCCGTGCTGATCACCTCGATCCCCGTCGCGGTGGCGTCCATCCTCCAACAGATCAACACCTACACCGACAAGCTGTTCGCCTCGTCGCTCGAGGCCGGCCGAGTCACCGCACTCCAGTACGCCAACAGCCTTGGCGCGGCGCCGCGCGCCGCCCTGCTCATGCCGGTCCTGATGCCGCTGTTTCCGTTCGTCGCGAAGCTCATCGCCGAAGGCCGAGACAGCGAGGCGCTGCGGGGGATCGACCGCATCAACGGCCTGCTCGCGCTCACCGCCATCCCCGCCGGATTCCTCATCGCCCTCTATGCGACCGAGACCACCCAGCTCCTGTTGGGGCGCGGGCAGTGCGGCGAGTCGTGCGTCCACCAGACCGCGACGCCGCTTGCGTGGTACGCGCTGGCCACCCTCGGCGCGTTCCTGACGATGTTCCTCAACCGCGCGCTTGCCGCCGCGAACCTACAGCGCGAGATCCTCGTCGCGACCGTGACCGTGGTCGTGGTCACGATCGTGTTCGACCTGATCTTTCTCGGGCCGCTCGCCCAGGGCGGCATCGCACTCGCGTCGCTGATCGGCATCTACCTGAACGTCGCGCTGTACCTGTGGTACCTGCGCCGGCGCTTTCCCGCGTATGACCTCAAGGGCCTGGCGCGACAACAGGGGCGTATCATCCTGTGCGGCGTGATCTGCGTGGTCGTCGCGGTCGCGGCCAATCAGGTCTTGCCGACCGACGGGCTCAAGTCGTTCGCGCTGCTCGTGCCGCTGCTGATCAAGGTGTTGCTCGCACTGGTCGCCTACGTGATCGCAGCCCTGTTCCTCGCGCGCCCGGAGCTCGATGACGTCGTGCGCATCACCAAAGCGCTGTTCCACCGCCAGCGGCCGTCGATCCCCGCGTCATGAATCGCTGAGCGCCCTGCGGTAGTCGCCGCATCGGCCCGTGATCTGGTCAAGCGGTACGGCGCCCGCACCGCGGTCGACCACATCAGCTTCGACATCGCGCCGGGCCAGTGCTTCGGGCTGCTTGGTCCCAATGGCGCCGGGAAGTCGACCACCATGCGCATGATGTGCTGCCTGACCTCCCGGGACGGCGGCGAGCTGCAGGTGCTCGGTCGGGATCCCGACCGCGCGCCGCGGGCGCTCAAGCAACGACTCGGCGTCGTCGCGCAGGACATCAACCTCGACCTCGAACTGACCGTCCGGGAGAACCTGCTCGTCTACGCGCGCTACTTTGCGCTGTCCCGCCCCGAGGCACAGCGCCGCGCGAGCGACGCTGCTTGAGTTCGTCCGGCTCAACGAGCGCAGCGACGAGCCTGTCGAGCGCCTCTCGGGGGGGATGCAGCGGCGACTGCAGATCGCCCGGGCCCTCGTCAACGAGCCGGAACTCATCCTGCTGGACGAACCCACCACGGGTCTCGATCCGCAGGCACGCCACGCCGTCTGGGACCGATTGCGTGAGCTGCGGCGCCGCGGCACGACCCTGCTGCTCACGACCCACTACATGGATGAGGCGGAGCAGCTCTGCGATCGCGTGGTGATCATGGACAACGGCCGAATCATCCGCGACGGGCCGCCGGGCGCGCTCGTGCTCAGCGACGTCGGCCGCGAGGTGCTCGAGTTACGGATGTCCCCCGAGGACCGGGCACGCCTGGAGGGGGTCCGGCTCCCCGGCGCGACAGTGCAGATCGACGGGGATCTTGTGCAGATCGCCGGCGACGACGCCGAGGCCCTCCACGATGAGGTGCGCCGACACGGCCTCGCCGGCGATCTGCAGGCGGCGCGGCGCGCGACACTCGAGGATGTGTTCCTGCGGATCACCGGCCGACACCTACGGGACGACGACTAGGCCGGGGGCGCAAGCGAATCGTCGGATTGGCTTGCGGAACCCTCGAGCCACGCGCCGCGCGTCCACACCAGCGGGCGACCGACGAGCGCCGCCAGCCAGATGCCGATCACGTACAAACCGATCATCGGGACCATGATCAGCAGCATGCTGAACGGATCGCCCGGTCGGCAAAAATGCTGCAATTGCAGCAATTCCGACGATCGCGAGGCGCCATTGCTTGCGGTACATGGCCGGTGTGACCAGACCCATCCGCGCGAACGCCGCCATCGCCAGCGGCACCTCGAAGGTCAAGCCGGTCATCAACAGCAGCGTCGCGACGAAACCAAAGTAGTCCTCGGCCCTGACCTGGCTGATGAACTGGCTGCCGCCGAAGCCCAAGAAGAATCGCAGTGCAATCGGCAGGACGATGTAGTAGCCGAAGAGCACACCCGCCAAGAAGAGCGCCGAGACGGCCGCG
Organism: uncultured Thermoleophilia bacterium; assembly: GCA_963784985.1. GTDB lineage: Bacteria > Actinomycetota > Thermoleophilia > Miltoncostaeales > Miltoncostaeaceae > CAITWD01. Next base: position 126,697 of record CAWATR010000026.1, on the reverse strand, counting down.
ACGACCGCCATCATGCGGCGGCGCGTGTGCCTGCCCACCGCGGGAATCACAAACGCATACGCCTGATAGAGCCACACCGGCAACGTGAGCAGGATCGAGGTCCACAGACAGACCTCCATGATGGTGATGAACGGCTCGGTCGGCGCCAGCGTCACGATGCCGAAGCTGCGCTGGCGCGGCGGTAGCGGCCGGATCAGCAGCTGCAGGACCCAGTCCCGGTAGATGTAGGCGACGATGAACGCGACGATCAACGCCGCGATCGCGACGATCAACCGGCGGCGGAGCTCGCTCAGGTGATCGACGATCGACAGCCGTTCGTCGGGCGCGACCGTGCGCAGCCCGAGCGGCAGGCGGAACCGAGTCTTCATCGTGTGCTCATCAGCTGGGTGCCGAAGCTCCTCGGGCGCACCTGCGCCGCCCATCCGGTGTAGCGATCGGGTCTGGCCCGGGCCGCCGGCCGCTGCGACGACGCGGCTTGGCGGCAACGCAGCATAGGGTAGCCCGTGTGGACGCCGCAGACCAACGCGGGAATCGGCTGGTACTGTCGATCACCGTTACGACGGTCAAACCGGCGAGGGACGATGTCTGCTGATCCACAGTCGGGTTACGTGATCCGCCAGATGCGGGATGCCATTCTGGATACGGATTTGAAAATCATGCAACTCATCAACCAACGGCTGACCCTCGTGCGGCGCCTGCGCACCTACAAGGAGCAGCAGGGCATCCCGTTCGTCGATCCCGAGCGCGAGCGATGGATGCACCAGTACCTGCAAGGTGCCAATCGGGGCCCGCTGTCGGCGGGCGGTTTGGACGCGATCTATGACGAGCTCTTGGCGCTGACCAAGCAGGAGACCGCCGACGACTAGGCGGCGAAGTCATCCGGCGTGACGTCGTCAAGGAACTCCTTGAACCGCTCGACGACGTCGTCGGTGTCGTCGACGTCTTCCTCGAACTCGAGCGCACTGTCCTCGATGACCTTGTCGTCCACAAAGATGGGGGCGTCTGCCCGCACCGCCAGTGCCAGGGCATCGGAGGGGCGTGAGTCGATCTCGATCTCGCCCGATTCCGCGCGCAGCGTGATGAGCGCCATGAAGGTGTTGTCGCGCAGCTCGGTGACCGTGACACGCGAGACCTCCGCGTTGAGTTGGCGCACCATGTCCGACAGCAGATCGTGGGTCATCGGCCGGGGCGTTTCGACGCCCTGCAGCTTCATCAGGATCGCCGTCGCCTCGGTGCTGCCGATCCAGATGGGCAGGAACTTGTTCCCGGATTGCGTCTTCAGGAGCACGATCGGCTGCTTGCCGACCATGTCGAAACTCACGCCGTAGATACTCATCTCCTGCACAACAGCCTCGCTTCGGTCGGCCGCGACACTCCCGCCAGACCCATGATAATCCCACCGCCGCACGGTGCATGCCAATCGGTCATGACGGGAAGGGGCTGCTGGCATGGCCCTTCCTGCCGCCGGTTGCTAGGATCGCCAACGCCGCGCGCGTGGGCGATTAGCTCAGTCGGTTAGAGCGCATCTCTGATAAGGATGAGGTCCCTGGTTCGAATCCAGGATCGCCCACTCCCCGCGGTTCCCAGGTCACCTCGGAGGCCGCATGATCCACGCGGCGGAGCCGCTGCCTTCCCGAGACGACGGCCGCCGCGAGCCTGTACGGCGGCGCGCCAGCGTGTTGCTGGTCGACGATCACGCCGTCGTCCGCGAGGGACTGCGTCGCATCCTGTCCCACCATCGCGACATGGTGATCGTGGGTGAGGCGGCCAACGGCGACGAGGCCCTTGAACTGGTCAGCAGGCGGCGCCCCGACGTCGTCGTGATGGACGCGGCGATGCCGGGACTCGACGGGTTCGAGGCCACCCGCAGGATCTGCGCCGCCCATCCGGGTGTGCGGGTCGTCATGTTCGTCGAGCGCATCGACGACGACGCTTACCGCAATGCGCGCGCCAACGGTGCGGCCGGGCGTCGTCGGCAAGGACGCGGCGGCCGGCGAGGTCGCGACCGCCATCGTGCAGGTCTCAACGGGACGGGTGTATGCCGATCCGCGCGTCGACCCGGACGTCGCGGCCAGCCGGGTCACCCCCGCGCAGCGCGTCCTGAGCACCCGCGAGCAGCAGATCCTCCAGCTGTTGGCGGAGGGCTGCACCAACCGCGAGGTCGGCGAGCGCCTGGTCCTCGGGAGCGAGACCGTCAAGACCCACGTCGCCCATATCCTGACCAAGCTCAAGGCCGCACATCGCTCGCAGGCCGTGGCGATCGGGCTGCGGGACGGCCTCATCCGCTGAGGCCGTCCGCCGCGTCAGACCGTCGCGAACGCGAGCCGGCGGAGCGCCTCGCGCAGCGCCTGCTCGTTGGCGAACCGCAACTCGACGACCACGTCGCCGCGCGTCGAGGCGCGCACGCGCACCGGCGCCTCGAACACCGCCGTGAACGCGTCGATCGCATCGTCGGCGACGGTCAGCCGCTCCCGCTGTGCGCCTGGCCGCGGGCGTCGTGCCACCTGGCGCGCCAATTGTTCGGTCTGACGCACCGAGAGGCACTCGCGGACCACGCGCTCGGCCAGCAGGCGCTGCGCGCGCGGGCCATCGGCCATGAGTATCGCCCGCCCATGGCCTTCCGAGAGCTCACCGCGGTCGATCATGTCCTGGATTTCCTCGGGCAACTCGAGCAGGCGCAGCAGGTTGGAGACCGCGGGGCGCGACCTGCCAAGGCGCGCCGCAACGTCCTGCTGGGTCTGCCCGAAGTCCTCGACGAGCGTCGCGCAGGCCTGGGCGACCTCGATCGGCGAGAGGTCTTCTCGCAGCAGGTTCTCGACGAGCGCCAGCTCGAGCCGTGTGCCAAGGTCTGCGTCACGCACGATCGCAGGGATCTGGTCGAGCCCGGCGAGGCCGGCGGCCCGCCAGCGCCGCTCGCCCGCGATCAGCTCGTAGCCCCCGGCCTCCCGGAGCCGCACCACGACCGGCTGCACGACGCCATGGCGCCGAATGGACTCAGCGAGGGCACCGAGGGCACTCTCATCGATGCGCTGACGCGGCTGGTGCGGATTCGGATGCACGTCGTCGGTGGCGAGCGCGCGCAGGGATTCCTCGGCGACCACCACGGACGCCTGCTCCCCGAGCAGCGCGGCCAGTCCACGTCCCAGACGACGGCGTTCGGCAGATTCAGCCACGAGCAACTACCTCCTTGGCAACAGCAAGATATGCCTGCGCACCGGCACAATTCGGGTCATAGTGGGTCACCGGCTCACCATACGACGGCGCCTCGGTGATGCGCACGTTGCGCGGCACGACCGTCGCGAACACGGCGTCCGGAAAATGCCGCCGGACTTCGGCGACCACGTCGCCGCTGACCCGGGTGCGGCTATCGTGCATCGTCAGCAGGAGCCCGCCGAGGCCCAGCTGCGGGTTGAGGTGCGTCCGCACGCCCAGGATCGTCTCCATCAGTCGTGACAGGCCCTCCAGCGCGTAGTACTCGCATTGGACCGGGATGATCAGCCGATCGGCCGCTGTCAGCGCGTTCACGGCGAGCAGGTCGAGCGAGGGGGGGCAGTCGATGAAGATGAACTCGTAGTCGTCGCGGATCGCGGCCAGCGCCTGAGCAAGGATGCGCTCACGACCCTCACGGCCGGGAAGCTCGATCGCGGCGCTCGAGAGATCCGGATGCGACGTCACGATGTCGAGGTTCGTGATCTTGGTCGGGCGGATCGCGTCCTGCACGGGCGCGCCGTCGAGGACCACGTCGGCGATCGTCGTTGCCGTCGCCGCCACGAAACCCCAGCCCGCTCGAGGCATTCGCCTGCGGATCGAGGTCAACAAGCAGGACGCGGGCGCCACCATCGGCGAGGCATGCGGCGAGGCTGACCGTCGTCGTGGTCTTCCCGACACCCCCCTTCTGATTCGCGACCGCGTAGATCACGGCTGCCCCGGTGCGATCAGCGGTCGCGACGTCGCGCGGCCCGGCCGCCGCGGGAACCGCGGAGGCGTCGGAGCGCGCTTGCGCAGCGTCACAAGGCGCCGGCGCGCGCCGGCGAACGGCTCGACACGGTGCGGGATCGGGGCGTCAAAGCCCAGGATCTCCGCGGCGGCGGCTGCCTCGGCGTCCTGCGCCGGCGAGGCGGAGGTCCAGAGCACCAGATGGCCCCCCACCGCGACGAGCGGAGCAGCCAATTCGATGGTCGGCACGGCTGGCGCGACCGCCCGGGCGGTCACCGTGGTGTACGTCTCGCGCTCGCGCGCAGCGAACGACTCAGATCGATCGGCCACGACCCGAACGTTAGGGAGATCGGCGGACGCCCTGGCGAGCCACTCGGACTTGCGCGCTTCGCTTTCCAGCAACGTGACCGAGATGTCCGGCCGGAGCATCGCGATGACGAGCCCCGGAAACCCGCCGCCGCTGCCGAGGTCCGCGAGCGCGGGGCCGGCGAGCTCGGGGCGGGTCAAGCCGGCGAGCGAATCGGCAAGGTGACGATCGACGGCATCGGCGATGTCGTCGATGGCGGTCAGGTTCTGCGGTTCGAGCAGTACGCGGTCGACGAGCGCGACAAGCAGCCCGGCCTGCGTCTGGCGACAGCTCGATGCCCATCGCCGCTGCCCGGTCGGCAAGCTCACGCGCCGGCCCATGTTTCACGTGAAACGTCCGGGCTAGTCGGCGGGCTCGACGACGATGCGCCGGCGCGGCTCGTCGCCTTCGCTGCGCGTGACGACGTCGGTGCGATCCTTCAAGGCCATGTGCACGATACGCCGATCGTGCGGCGTCATCGGGTCCAGTTCGATTTCCTCGCCGAACTCGAGCGCCTCCGAGGCCGCGCGGTTCGCCAAGGCGACCAGCGCCACCTCACGACGGGCGCGATAGCCGTCGGCGTCGAGCGACACGCGATAGCGCCCGCCCCCTTCGGCGCGGCTGACGATCTGCGAGCCCAGATACTGCAGCGCGTCGATCACCGCGCCGCCGCGGCCGATCAGCGCGTCGGCGCCGTCGCCGTCGACGGAGGCCGCAACCTCGCCGTCAACGCCGCCGACGACACGAACCTCGCAGCTCAGGCCGAATCCGGCCGCCACCTTCTCGAGCACATCCGCCAGGGCCTTGCCGCCCGGCCGTCAACTCCTGATCGTTTCCCATCGAGGCTTACCTACGCTTCTTCGGCTGTCGACGTTGCTTGTTCTGGCCGCCCTGACCACCGCGGGAACGCGGCTTGCGCCGGGTCTGCCCACCCTGGGGCTTCGGCGCGGCGGCGGCTGGGGTTTCGGCTTCGCCACCGTCGGCCTCGTCCGACCCATCGGTCAGGGCCGCAGCGGCGGAATCCTCGTCCTCGAGTGCGGCCCCCGCGTCGGCGTCGGTCGCCCCATCCACGGCGGGCGTCACGTCGTCGACCGGCGCGTCAAGCACCAGCTGCTCGGCCTTTGGAGCGGTCCGCGACGACCGCACGCCGCGCGGCCGATCGTCTTCCTGGAGGTGCAGGCCGATGCGGTGTTTGATGATGAGCATCTGGCCCGCCGTCCACAGGTTGGTGGTGACCCAGTAGATCGCGACACCCGCGGGGAACGGGTAGGTGAAGGCGACCAGCACGATCGGAATCGGGATGAACCGCATGATCTTGCGCTGCATGTCGGGCGTGTTCGGTTCGAACGACAGCTCGGTCGACAGCAGCTGGGACCCGGCGTAGATCGCCGCCAGCACCGCCGCCGACCACACCGGCAGGTCTCTCACATGCTCGGTGATGTTCGGAATGATGTGCAGGAACGACAGGTCCGAACCCTGTGGCACGTGGTTCGAGAACCGCTTCAGGCCGTAGTAGAGACCCAGGAAGACGGGGATCTGTGCCACCAGGGGCAGGCACGACGCGAACGGGTTCGCGTTGTTCTCCTGGTAGAGCCGCATCAGCTCTTCCTGCTGCTTTTTCTTGTCGCCCTTGTACTTGCGTTGCATTTCCTTGATCTGCGGGGCGAGGAGCTGCATTTGCCGCATCGAGCGGTACTGCCGGACGACGAGCGGCAGCAGCGCGGCACGCACGATCAACGTCAGCACGACGATCGACCACCCGTAGGAGAGGTGCAGCGTGTCGTGGAGGTGGTTGAGGACCCAAATGACCGCATTCTCGAGCGGGTTCAGTGGGTTGATCATGCGTGACCCCTGAAAATCCGCTGCTCAGACGGATAGTCGACGCCACCCGTGCTCCACGGGTTGCACCGCAGCAGCCGCCACCCGGCCAACGACTACGCCGCGCGCCACGCCGAACTCGCGGACGGCTCCGACCGCGTATTCCGAGCACGTCGGGTGGTACTTGCAGCGGCGGCCGAACATCGGCGAGACCACATGCTGGTAGGCCCGAATCGGCGCGATTGCCATCCGCTGTGCGGAGCGATCGGTCGTCTTCATGCCGCGTCGGGCTGACGGGCGCCGGACGTGTCGGCGCCGATGGCGCGGGCCAGCAGCTCGCCCAAGCGGGCGCCCAGCGCCGCCGAGCCCTGCTCGACCAGGTATTCCGCGCACCCGGCCCGGGCGATGACGACGACGTCGAGCTCGGCCGGCACCGCGGCGGCGGCCCGCGCAAACTCCTCGCGCAGCACGCGCTTGACGCGATTGCGGGTCACCGCATCCCCAACCTTACGCGAGACCGACAGGCCGAGGCGGGCGGACTCTGTGGCACCGAGGTCCTCACGCGAAAAGGCATACACCACCAGATGGCGTCCTGCCGCCGACCGACCGCGCCGGTAGACGGCGTCGAAGTCGCGCGAACGACTGATGCGTCCGCGACGACCCCGTACGGGTCGCTCGGCCGACGACATCGAGGTGTCGGTCAGGCCGAGATCCGAGCGCGGCCTTTTGCGCGCCGGCGCTTCAGGATGGCCCGACCCGCGCGGGAGCTCATACGCTTACGAAAGCCATGAGTCTTCTTGCGCTTGCGTGTGTTTGGCTGGTATGTGCGCTTCACGGGCCGTTCTGCTCCTTGGCCTCAGCCGCGGCCGTCTGAGGGCGGCCCACAGCGCGCCCCGGTTTTACGGGTCCAGAATCATACCAGGCAAACGCGCCATCGGGGCGTCCAAGTAGTTTTCCCCATGTGGGGACAGACCTGTGGACAGCGTTCAGATCGCGCTTGCGACGGGGATCGTCCATGGAACAGTCGTTGTCGATGTGACATCACGTAACGGTTTTTGCCGCTTGCACCCATCGAACGTTTTCCACAGGGGATCTGAGGGGTTCCTATCGCGGCGTGGCCCGGATTAGAGTCTCCGCGGTGGCCAGTGCCACTGCCGTACCCGTCCGATATGAGCACACTCGCCCTCACACATCCCAGCCCTGCGATGTCGTCCACGCGGTGCGCACGTATCGCTATTTACCACGAGCCGACCGAGCCTCCGACGGTCGCCGAGATCGCAGGCGATGACCCAGGAACCCTCATCGAACGGCTGTTCGAAGCGGTTGCCCGATGGGCGCACCTGCCGATCGTCGCCGTTCGGGAGATCATCGAGAACCTGGTCCACGCCGACTTCCACGACGCCCTCGTGAGCGTCCTGTCCAACGGGCATGTCGTCCGCGTGTCCGATTCGGGACCCGGCATCGGGGAGCCGGATCTGGCGATGCTGCCCGGCTTCACGACCGCGGGCGCCCGCGAGCGGTCCATGATCCGCGGGGTGGGCTGCGGCCTGCCGCTCGCCGCGAGCGTCATGGACGCCGAAGGCGGCACGATCGAGTTCTCGCGGAATCTTCGCGGCGGCACGGTCGTCACGCTGACGACGCCGAACCATCCGATCGAGGATGATTCCGAGAGTTCCGTCATGCCCGCCGAAGATGACCGGCTCGTCATGGCGCTCCTGCTGGAGATGGGGCCCTCGCTTCCGGAGCATCTGGCGACGGAGCTCTCCTGGACCGTCGGTCGCTGCGGCCGCGAGCTCGTCGTGCTCGAGAGCCGGGGACTGGTCTCGCGGGATTCCGAGGGCCTGCGCGCGTTGACCACGAACGGGTCGCGCCTGTTGTCCACGCTGTTCTAGGGTCACTGCGTGAACGAGACGTCTCTCACCTCTACGCCCGGGATCGATGTCGCCGCAGTGTGGTCCGATGTCTGTGAGCGGCTGCAGTCAACACTCAACCCCTCAACGTTCACGTTCGCCTTCGGACACGCGCGTGCGCTCGACCCTGAACGACGACGTCCTGACGATCGGCGTGGACACCGAGTTCGCCCGCAACTGGGTGCAGCAGCGGTACATCACCCTCCTGAAGGACGCGCTGTTCGAGGTGACCGGGGCCGATCTCGAGGTCGAGGTCGTGATCGCCCCGTCCGACGATCAGCCGGCGCTCCCACATCACCCGACGAGGAACCGGCCGCGACCCGCCGCGCCGACCGTGGAGATGCCGCGGCGCCACCAGGGACGTCTGCAGCCCCGCTTCACCTTCGACGCCTTCGTCACCGGGCCGTCGAATCGGTTTGCACATGCCGCAGCCCTCGCCGTCGCCGAGACGCCGGCCCGGGCGTACAACCCATTTTTCATCTACGGCGGAGTCGGTCTGGGCAAGACCCACTTGCTGCACGCGATCGGGCATTTTGTCGACAGCAACTATCCCGAACTCGCCTACCTGTATGTCTCTGTGGAGACCTTCACGAACGAGTTCATCAACGCCCTGCGTGACGGGAACATCCGCACGTTCAAGGACCGTTATCGGAGTGTCGACGTCTTGCTGATCGACGACATTCAGTCACTCCAGGGCCGCGAGCAGACCCAGGAAGAGTTCTTTCACACATTCAACGCCCTGCATGACAGCGGCAAGCAGATCGTGATCTGCTCCGATCGGCCGCCAAAGGCGATCGCGACACTCGAAGACCGGTTGCGCTCGCGGTTCGAGATGGGCCTGATCACCGACATCCAGCCCCCGGATCTCGAGACGCGTATCGCCATCCTGCGCAAGCGCGTCCAATACGACGCCTACCAGGTGCACGACAGCGAGGTGCTCTCGTTCATCGCCTCGCGGGTGTCCACCAACGTCCGTGCGCTCGAGGGTGCGCTGACGCGCGTCATGGCCCACGCGTCGATCTCTGGTCGGCCGGTCAGTGTGGAGTTGGCGCGCGAGGTGCTTCAGGACCTCTATCCGCCCGACGACGGCATCGTGACCATCCAGAACATCCAGCGCGAGACCTGCCGGTACTTTCGATATCGGGTTCGACGAGCTCATCGGCCACAAGCGGACCCGCCGGCTGGTCACCCCCCGCCAGGTCGCGATGTACCTCAGCCGCGAACTGACCGACGGATCGCTGCCGAACATCGGTAAGGCCTTCGGGAACCGCGACCACACGACCGTCATGTACGCCGTCCAGAAGGTCGCCCAGCAGATGAGTGATGAGGGCGAGGTCTACTCGGCCGTGCGAACACTCACCACCCGGCTCACCGGCACGCCCGCCAGGTAGGATCCGCGTCCGGCCGGTTGCATGGCTGGTCCGAGCGCCCGCCCGGGGTCGTCTCGGCAGCTCCCCTGCGACCAGGGCCTGCACATCGTTCATCGGGTGGCGTGCGTCCCTCGATCGGCCAATCGGCGAGCGCCTGGTGGTGGTGCCCGGTCGCTCGCGGCCCCTGGGGATGGCTCGCCGAAACCACGCCGATTGGGTGCGCCTGAGTCCACAAATCCCCGGGCCGCGGCAACCGTCCGGCGTGGCGGCGGGGAAACTGGGGAGCAGCCAACAGCTTGCTCCACACCACCAGACACCCCGAGTCCCATGACGGCTACGGCGATCTCGCGGGCGTCTCCCCATATCCACAGCGCCTATGACTACGACGAGAATTCTCTCTTAGATCTTCTTACATCAACGACGTGGACGACAAACCGAGCCGCTGCCCGGTAGGGTCGTCGTCATGCGACTGACGTGTGCGAAGGAAGATCTCGCCGGCGTGCTGTCGGCGGTGGGACGGGCGACTTCGACCAAGAGCACGGTGCCGGTTCTGGGCAACATCCTGGTCGATGCCAAAGACGGAACCGTCATCGTCGCGGCGACCGACATGGAGTTGTCGCTGCGGGCGCCCTTGATCGCGACCATCGAGGAACCTGGCAGTGTCGTCTTGCCGCGGCTGGCGGCGGACATCGTGCGCTCGATGTCTCCGGGTTCGGTCGTGATCGAACACCGTCCGGGCGAAGGCATCGTCTCGCTCTCGAGCGGAGCCTCGTCGTTTGCGCTCAACTGCCATCAGGCGTCGGAGTTCCCGGAGCTGCCGCCAGATGTCGGCGAAGGGATCGTGCTGCCCGCGGCAGCCATCCTGGCCGCGACCGAGCGCGTGACCAAGGCCGCCTCACGCGACGACACGCGGCCGGTGTTGACCGGTGTGCTGGTCCGCCTCGAATCGGACTCGTTGACCATGGTCGCGACCGATTCGTACCGCCTGGCGGTACGAATGCGGCCCGATCACCAATGGACCGGCCGAACCCGTCGAAGCGTTGATCCCGGCGCGTGCGCTCGCCGAGGCCCAGCGGGTGCTCGCGTTGGCCGGCGTCGACGAGGCGGAGCTGGTGCTCACCGAGACGCAGGCCACACTGCGTGCAGGTGATGTGCGCCTGACCACACGCTTGATCGACGGCCAGTTCCCGGATTATCGTCAGCTGATCCCGGAGCACTTCGAGCACGAACTCGCGCTCAACCGGGCCGAACTGCTGGGCGTGCTGACCCGCATCGGCGTCTTGGCGCAGCGCAATACCCCGGTGCGGATGGCCTTCAAGGATGGCGAGCTCACGGTGTCGGCCGTCAGCGACCAACTGGGTGAGGGGCGCGAGTCACTCCCGGTGGCGTTCTCCGGCGAGCCGGTGGAGATCGGGTTCAACGTGGAGTTCCTCCGCGCGGGAGTCGACAGCATCGAGGGCGAGACCGTCCGCCTCGGCATCATCAGCCCGCTTCGGCCGGGCCTGTTGCGCGGCGAGAGCGACGATTTCCGGTACCTGCTGATGCCAATTCGCCTGAGCGGCTGAGCCGAGGCGACGCGCGTGCCGGACGGTCGGCCGTGGCGGGTCCGATCGCTCGCGGTCAGCGACCTGCGCTGCTGGGAGCGCCTGGCGCTGGAGCTGCCGGAGGGCCTGAGCGTGATCAACGGGCCCAACGGCGCCGGCAAGACCTCGATCATCGAGGCAATCGTGCTGGCGACGCTCGGAGTCTCGCCGCGGACGTCGCAGTTGGCCGAGTTGGTGCGCGCAGGCGCCCCGGCAGTACGCGTCGCCGGGGACTTTGACGATCCCGGCAGTCCAGGGGCGCCGGTGCGCCGCGAGATCGGGTACGCGGTGGGGATCGGCCGGCGACTGTCGCTCGACGGCGTCGGGGTGCGACAGTTGATGGCCTGGCGCCGGCCGAGCGCCGTCCTGGTGTTTGTCCCGGAGGAGTTACGCGCCGTCAAGGGACCACCGGCCGCCCGCCGCCGCAGTGTCGATCGGCTCCTCGAGGCCACCGTCACGGGATTCTCTGAGCAGTTGGCGAGCTACCAGGAAGCGCTCAGCCAGCGCAACGCCCTGCTGCGGCGTGCGCGGGCGGGGTCGGCGGACATCCGTACTGCGTTCCCGTGGGAGGCGCGTATGGCCGCGCACGGCGCGTGGGTGGCCGTCGCGCGCCGTGCGGTTACCGCGACGCTCGCGCCCCGCTTCGGATCTGGCTCGAGCGCCTCGGCGGCGGGCCCGGCGGGATCCTGAGGTGGGAGCCCTCGCCGGCCGAGCTCGCCGAGGTCCCGGACGTCGAGCTTGAGGGCCGGTTGCGTGAACGGCTCGAGCTGCAGCGCCCCCGGGACCTTGCCGCGGGCCTGACGACGTCCGGGCCCCATCGGGACGACCTGTGGATCGGTTCCGGCGCGCGCGATCTGCGCCGCATCGGCAGCCAGGGTGAGCAGCGGACGGCGGCGCTGGCGATGCTGCTCGCCCACCGCGATCACATGCGCGCCGCCGGGGCAGGGCCGATACTCTTACTCGACGACGTCCTGTCCGAGCTCGATCCAGATCGACGCGCCGCGCTCCTGGCCGCGCTCGACGGCGAGGAGCAGGTTGTGCTCACATCTGCGGATCCAGCGGCCTCGCTGGCCGGAACCTCACGGGAGGTCACGATCTTTCAGGTGCGCGACGGTGTCTGCATCACATAGGGCCCGCCGCCGCCGCCGCCGCGATCCCGCCCCGGCGGCGCGCCTGCTGCCGCGCATTCCCGCCTCGGCACCCGGGACGGGTCCCGCCGATCTTGGCGCGGCCTGGTGTGCGATCGGCCCGCGGGCGGCGGGCGCGATCCCGATCCGGGTGTCGCGTAACGGCGTCGTGACGCTCGCATGCGCCGACGCGATGCGGGCCCAACAGATCCAGGCCGATGCCGACCACCTGCTCGCAGAACTCTCCCGAATTGCAGGTGTTTCCATCGCTCGAATCGATACGGTGATCGCCGATCATGCGCTCGAGCTCCCGGAGTTTGATCCCCACCCGGCAATCCCGGTGTCGCCCGCCGCACTGAAGGCCGCCGAGCAGGCTGCGGAGGGGATGACCGCCGGAATCGACGACGCGGAGCTCCGGGACGCGATCACCCGGGCCGCCGCCGCTGCGATCGCGCGTCGATGGGATCAACAGGGCTTGCCGATCCGTAGGTTTCCCCTGCAATTTCGGGTCCTCGCGGGATCGGGGCGCCGACCATGATTGCTAGTATGTAGGGGATGCAGTACTGCGGCGGAAAGGACGCGTGACAACCGACCAGCAGGGGCGACCAGGGTACGACGCAGCCGACATCACCGTGCTCGAGGGACTCGAGGCGGTTCGTCGGCGACCCGGCATGTACGTCGGCTCCACCGGGCCGCGAGGGCTCCACCACCTGGTGTACGAGGTTGTCGACAATTCGGTTGACGAAGCCCTGGCGGGCTATTGCGACCATGTCGAGATCACGTTGCACCCGGACGGCTCGTGCACCGTTGTCGACAACGGGCGCGGTATCCCTGTGGCTGCGATGGCCGAGCAGGGCGGCCGCAGCGCGCTCGAGGTCGTGCTGACGGTGCTGCATGCCGGCGGGAAGTTCGGCGGCGAGGGCTACAAGGTCTCCGGCGGGCCTGCACGGCGTCGGCATCAGTGTGGTCAACGCGCTGTCGGAGTCGCTGACCGCGGAAGTCGCCCGCGATGGGTACCTGTGGACGCAGACCTACGCCATCGGCGAACCCATGACCCCGATCGAGCGCGGTGCCGCCACGGACCGCACCGGCACGACGATCAGCTTCCTGCCCGACCGCGACATCTTCGAGGAGCCGGACTTCGACTTCGATCGTGCTGGCCAAGCGATTTCGTGAGACGGCGTTCCTCACCAAGGGTCTGACGATCCACCTGGTCGACGAGCGGGGCGAGGGTCGCGAGGAGACCCACTGCTACCAGGGCGGGCTCGTGGATTTCGTGACCCACCTCAACGAGGGCCGCGAAGTGCTCCACCGTGACGTGATCATGATCGAGGCCGAAGGTCCCGAGGGCTCGCTCGAGGCGGCGTTCCAGTGGACCGCCTCGTTCAACGAGGCCGTCTACACGTTCGCCAACAACATCAACACCCATGAGGGCGGAACCCACCTCGCCGGGGTGCGCACTGCGCTCACGCGCATGATCAACGGCTATGCCCGCGACAAGGGCCTGCTCAAGGAGAAGGACGACAACCTCGAAGGCACCGACACCCGCGAGGGCCTGACCGCGATCGTCTCGGTCAAGTTGCGCGAGCCGCAGTTCGAGGGCCAGACCAAGACCAAGTTGGGCAACTCGGAGATCGCCGGGTTCGTGAACCAGGCGGTCAACCAGGGGCTTGCGGAGTACTTCGAGGAGAACCCGACGACCGCCCGCGCAATCTGCGCCAAGGCGGTCAATGCGTCCCAGGCCCGCATGGCTGCCCGCAAGGCGCGTGATCTCGCGCGACGGAAGGGTGCGCTGGACTCGGGGGGGCTACCGGGCAAGCTCGCAGACTGCAGCGATCGCGACCCCGAGAACACCGAGTTGTTCCTGGTCGAGGGGGACTCGGCCGGGGGCTCCGCCGTGCGCGCGCGCCAGTCGACGTTCCAGGCGATCCTCCCGTTGCGCGGCAAGATCATCAACGTCGAGAAGGCCCGCATCGACAAGGTGCTCTCCAACATCGAGATCCAGGCCATGATCACCGCGATCGGCACCGGCATCGACGATGACTTCGACATCACCAAGGCCCGCTACAAGAAGCTGGTGGTGATGACCGACGCCGACGTGGATGGTGCCCACATCCGGACGCTGATCCTCACGTTCCTGTTCCAGCACCTGCGCGGGCTCATCGACGCCGGGTACGTCTACATCGCGTGCCCGCCGCTGTACAAGGTAAAGCTCGGCAGCAACGAGCAGTACATGGAAAAGGAGTCGGATCTCGAGGAGTGGCTGCTCGATCGCCATCTCGAGGCCGTTCGCATCACCCCGCGGGGCGGCGAGCCGACCGGCCTGACCAAGACCCGGTTCCACCGCCTACAGCGGGTCCTGCGCGAACACGAGGCGTGGGCGGCGGTCGTCCGCGGCAACTACGGGCTCGCGGCCGGTGACTTCGTGCAGGCCCACGACCTGGTCGGGCTTGTCCCAACGAGTCTCGCCGAACTCGCCGACTCGATTCGGGCCGCGTCGAACGACCGGTACCAGCTGGAGGCCGTCGTCGACGTGTCGTCCCAGCAGCGTCGCCGCACAGGCCGTGCGCGTACGAACCGGCGAGGTCAGCTCGGCGCGACTGAGCCTCGAGATGTTCGCCTCCCGGGGCATGACCCAGCTCGCGGAGGCGCGGTCGCGGCTCAACGAGCTCGTCGGTCAGCCGCCGTTCCTCGTCACGCGCGGGTCCCGGACGCGTGAGGCAGCCAACTACGACGCGCTGCGCACTGCGGTCCTCGAGCTGTGCCGGGAGGGCATCACCCTCAGCCGCTTCAAGGGCCTCGGCGAGATGAACAGCGATCAGCTCTGGGAGACCACGATGGATCCCGAGCGACGCATCCTTCAGCGGGTGACCATGGAGGACGAGGCGTCGGCCGGCGACCTGTTCGCGACCCTCATGGGCGACAAAGTCGAGCCGCGCCGCCAGTTCATCGAGCAGAACGCCCAGAACGTTCGCTTCCTGGACGTGTAGCCGCAGTGACCGCCGGACGCCGGGCAGGAAGGAACTAGATGTCGACGCTGGATCGCAACGGACGCATCGAGCTGCGCGAGCTCGAGCACGAGATGCGCTCGAGCTACCTCGACTACGCGATGAGCGTCATCGTCGGTCGCGCCCTTCCGGATGTCCGCGACGGCCTGAAGCCGGTCCATCGGCGCGTGCTGTTCACGATGGACGACATGGGACTGCAGCCGGAGCGCCCGCACGTCAAGAGCGCGAACATCGTCGGGCGCGTCATGGGTGAGTTCCACCCGCATGGCGACCAGGCAATCTACGACGCACTCGTACGGCTCGCCCAGGACTTCGCCTCCCGGTACCCGCTCATCGACGGGCAGGGCAACTTCGGCTCCACCGAGTTCCCCGCGGCCGCGATGCGCTACACGGAGGCCAAGCTCTCGCGGATCGCCGTCGAGATGCTGCGCGGCATCGACGAGGACACCGTCGACGTCATCCCGACCTACGACGACCGCCGGACCGAGCCCGTCGTCCTGCCCTGCGCGGCTGCCGAACCTGCTCATCAACGGCTCGTCCGGGATCGCGGTCGGGATGGCGACCAACATCCCGCCGCACAACATTCGCGAGGTCATCGACGCCGTCGTTGCCCTGATCGACGACCCCGAGCTCACGGTCGAGGAGCTCATGCGCCATGTCCAGGGGCCGGACTTCCCGACGGGCGGACTGATCGTGGGGCGCCAAGGGATCGTCGACGCGTACCGGACGGGTCGCGGACGCGTGGTGGTGCGGGGACGCGCCCACAACGAGCAGCTGCGCAACGGGCGCAACGCGATCGTGTTCACCGAGCTCCCGTACCAGGTCAACAAGTCCGATCTGGTCCGACGCATTGCCGAGCTGGCCGAAGAGAAGGTCGTCCCGGAAGTCAGCGACGTCAACGACGAAAGCGGGCGCGACGGCACGCGCGTGGTCGTGGTCCTGCGCCGCGGCGCGGTCCCGCTGGTGGTCCTCAACAAGCTGTTCAAGCACACGTCGGCGCAGAGCACGTTCGGGGTCAACGCGATCGCGCTCGTCGACGGCGTGCCGCGTACGCTCGGCCTGCGCGAGATCCTCGGCCACTACCTCGAACACCAGCGCCAGGTCGTGGTGCGCCGCTCGCGATTCCGGCTTGCGCGCGCCGAAGCCCGCGCGCACATCCTCGAGGGTCTGCTGATCGCGCTCGGCAACATCGACGAGGTCATCGCGCTTGATCCGGGCGGCCGCTGACCCCGACGAGGCGCGCAGCGGGCTGATGAGCCGGTTCTCGCTCACCGAGGTGCAGGCGCGCGCGATCCTCGATCTGCGTCTGCAGCGACTGACCCAGCTCGAGGGCACCACCATCCGCAACGAGCACGAGCAGCTCCAGTCGGAGATCGCGGGCCTGCGGGCGATCCTCGGCGACGAATCCCGGGTGATGGCAGTCATCCGCGAGGAGATCCTCGCCCTGCGCGAGCGCTTCGCCGACGAGCGCCGCTCGGAGATCATCCCCGGCGAGGGCGAGATCGACCTCGAGGACCTCATCGCCGAAGAGGAGATGGTCGTCTCGATCTCGCGGGGCGGATACATCAAGCGCCTGCCGGTGTCGACCTACCGCGCCCAGCGGCGCGGGGGCAAGGGGCTGCGCGGCGCGAGGCTCAAGGACGACGACTACATCGAGCACCTGTTCATCGCCTCGACCCACGCGTACCTGCTGTTCTTCACCAACCGGGGGCGCGTCTACCGCCAGAAGGTGTACGAGCTTCCGCAGGGGGCCCGCGACGCGCGCGGGCGGCACATCAGCAACGTGCTCGCACTGGTGGACGGCGAAGAGGTG
Organism: uncultured Thermoleophilia bacterium; assembly: GCA_963784985.1. Lineage (GTDB taxonomy): Bacteria > Actinomycetota > Thermoleophilia > Miltoncostaeales > Miltoncostaeaceae > CAITWD01. The sequence continues at coordinate 109,786 of CAWATR010000026.1, read as the reverse complement.
CGGGCGGTGTTCGCGACCCGCGACTACAACGAGGCCAAGTACCTGGTGCTCGCGACCCGCGACGGGATGGTCAAGAAGACCGAGCTCAAGGCGTACGACACGGTGCTCAGGGAAGCCGGGCTCTTCGCGATCAATCTCACGGACGACGACGAGCTGGTCGGCGTCCAGATGACCGACGGCGACGATGACATCCTGATCGTCTCCGCCCGCGGCCAGGCGGCGCGCTTCGCCGAAGCTGCGGTGCGGCCGATGGGTCGACAGACCCGCGGGGTGAAGGCCATGAACCTCGACCCCGGTGATCGGGTCCTGGCGCTGTGCGTTGCCCGCGACGACGAGGATCTGCTGGTCGTGACGGGCAACGGCTTCGGCAAGCGGACGCCGATGTCCGACTACCCACGCAAGGGCCGGCCGACCAAGGGCGTGCGGACGATCAAGGTCACCGATCGCAAGGGCGAGCTGGTGACCGCACGTCCGGTGCGCGAGGGCCACCAGCTCCTGCTGGTGTCGCTGGGCGGTCAGGTCATTCGGATCGACGTCGGGTCGGTGCGCCGGACGGGCCGCTCGACCGAAGGCGTGCGCCTCATGGTGATGAGCGACGACGACCAGATCGCAACGGTCGCCGCGGTACTCGATCACGACGACGACGACGACGACGCGCCGCCCGAGTCGACCGAGCCGTCCCCCGATGCCCCCGGCGCGGACGCGGGCCCGGCGGCAGAGCTCGACTAGCCGGCGGCGACCGCTACCGCGGCGACACCTTGGTCACGGAGGGCGGCGGCGAGGGCAGTCGGGTCGTTGAGCAGGGAAAACACGCCGGCACCGAGCTCCAGCCCCGCGAGCGTGGCGCGGCGGGGAACGATGTCCACGTGCCAGTGGAACGCGTCCGGCCCCCCCGGATGCCGCTGATTGACCCAGAGGTTCATGGCCGTGGTGCCGACCAGCGCCGCGAGGGTGCGCATGACCGGTCCGAGCAGGTCGGCGAGCGCCCGGCCCGGCCGCGCGGGCCACTCGGGCGCGTGCCGGCGTGGCGCGATGCGGATCGCTCCCGAGAGGGGCGGCGCCTGCGGGCACCACGCCGTGAGCGGTCCGGCGTCGGCGATTCGCGCGATCGCCGGGTCCGCCAGCTCGGTGCAGATCGGGCACGCCGGTGCGCGTTCGAACGCCTCTTCGCGCGCGGCAAGGAGCGGCGGCGCGAAGGGCAACCCGATCAGCTGGGCGTGGGAGTGCTGCAGGGACGCGCCCGCCGCGGCACCCTGATTGAGGAACACGAACGGCCAGAGGCCGCGTGGGTCGTCGCGCACGGCCCGCTCGCGGAGGGCCCACGCGTCGACCGCGGTGGCCAGCTCGGCGGCGGAGAGCTCCCACAGCTCGACGACGTGGCGCGGCGAGTTGACGACGACCTCGTGGATCCCTTCCTCGGGAGGCAGCACCGGGAAACCGGTTCGGGACGGCCCGCACGGACCAACCCGGGGTGTCGGGCGTGCCGCCGGGCGAGCGCTCGGCCCAGACCTCCGGCGGCGTCTCGGCCTCCGAGCCCGGACAGAACGGACAGTCGGCGTGCCCGGGGCCGCTCGCGGGCGTCGGGTCGCCGGGGGCGACAGGGCCGGTGTCGTGCGGGCGCGCCACGCGCGCCGGCGCCACCAGCAGGGGGGTCCCCGTCAGCGGGTCCCAGCGCACCGGCGTCATCGCGAAAGCTCCTGCCCAGACGGGGTCGCGGTCCGCATTGGCGGAACGTATCGCAGCCCGCGTCGTCACGCCGGAGCGCGCCGCCGCCGGTCAAACCGTTCGCTAGGATCAGACTCCGTCGTGAGCCTGCCCGACCCCAAAGACCTGCTTCCGCATCGGGAGCCATTTCTGCTCGTGGACGAGATCCTCGAGTTGGTGCCGGGCCTGTCGGCGCGCGCCCGTTGGACGCTCCGGGCCGAGATGCCATTCTTTGCAGGACATTTTCCAGGCAATCCGATCACGCCCGGGGTACTGATCGTCGAGTCGCTCGCCCAGACGGCCGGGCTCGCGGCGATGAGCGTGCCTGAGAACACGGGCCGGCTGGCGTTGTTCGCCGGCATCGAGAAGGTGCGGTTCCGCCGCCCCGTGCGTCCCGGTGAGACCCTCGAACTGTCCATGCAGATGACTCGTCAACGGGGACCGATGGGGTGGGCTGACGGCGACGCACGCGTCGACGGCGAGCTCGCGTGCAGCGCAAGTCTCTCGTTTGCCCTCGTCGACGCCGGCCTGGCGCCCGGATGATCGGCATTCCCCGAGCCCCCGGCCCCCGACGCGCACGGCTCGCGGCGCTCGGCCACTACGCGCCCGAACACACGCTCACCAACGCGGACCTCGAGGACATTGTCGACACCACCGATGACTGGATCGTGTCGCGGACCGGTATCCGCGAGCGCCGTGTCGTCGCGCCGGACCAAGCGACGAGCGACCTGGCGATCCGGGCGGCGATCAACATTCTCGAGTCGGCAGCGCTCAGCGCGGATGCGATCGACGTCCTCATCGTCCCGACCTGCACGCCGGATTACCTGTTCCCGTCGGTCGCCGCGCTGACCGCGGATGCGATCGGCGCCCACGATGCGGCGGCGTTCGACATTCAGGCGGCATGCAGCGGGTTCATCTACGGGCTCGCCCAGGCGGTCGCGTTCGTGGAGTCGGGCCTGGCGGAACGGGTCCTGGTGGTCGGCGCCGAGGTGTTCTCGCGGATAATCAACCCCGACGACCGCAGCACGTATGTGCTGTTTGGCGATGCCGCCGCGGGGGCCCTGGTCATTGCGGACGATGACGGTGGACCGTCCGGCTTTGTCGGGTTCGAGCTCGGCGCCGACGGGGGCAAGGGGCACCAGCTGGTCATTCCGGTCGGGGGCACCCGGCACCCGGCGTCGCGGGCCTTCGATGCCGCTGACGCATATCTGCAGATGAACGGCCGCGAAGTGTTCAAGTTCGCCACGCGCGTCATGGAGGACTCGTCAGTGCGGCTGCTCGACCGCCTCGGGATGTCGATCGACGAGGTGGACCTGTTCGTCCCGCATCAGGCCAATCAGCGGATCATCGACCACGCCGTCGCGCGGCTGGGCATCGACCCCGTGCGGGTCGTCGGCAACCTCGATCGCTACGGCAACACCTCGGCCGCGTCGATTCCGCTCGCGCTCGCCGAGGCACAGGACGCCGGGGTGCTGCAGCCCGGCATGCTGGTCATGATGGTGGGATTCGGAGCCGGACTGACATGGGCGTCCTGTCTTGTGAGGTTTGAACCTTCGTGATTGCACTGATGTTTCCGGGCCAAGGCGCCCAGGTCGTGGGCATGGGCCAACAGCTCGCGCTCAGCTCGCTCGCGGCGCAGGCGGCATTCGACGAAGCAGACGCTGTGCTGGGGTACCCCCTGTCGGAGGTGTGCTTCTCCGGACCCGCCGAACGGCTCATGCAGACCGACGTCTGCCAGCCCGCGCTGGTCGCCACCTGCGTGGCCGCCTGGCGCGCCGCCGCGGAGCTCGGGCTGCGCGGCGACCTCGTGATGGGGCACTCCCTGGGCGAGTACTCCGCGCTCGTCGTGGCCGGGGCGATCTCCTACCCCGATGCCCTGCGCCTGGTCGCCGAGCGCGGCGCGGCTATGCAAGCGGCGGCCGAGGCACGCCCTGGCGCCATGGCCGCGGTGCTCGGCGAGAGCGACGACGTCGTCGAAGCGCTGTGCAGTGAAGTCGGTGACGTCTGGCCGGCCAACTACAACTGCCCCGGGCAGGTGGTGGTCAGCGGTACGCGCGACGGCATCGACCGCCTGCTCGACCGCATCGCCGAGCCGGGCGGCAAAGCCGCCCGGCTGCAGGTCTCGGGTGCGTTCCACTCGCCGTTGGTCGCCGCTGCCGCCGAGCGCCTGTCGCGTGCCCTGGCGGCGTGGACGCCGGGCACCATCGAGGTCCCGTTCCTGTCGACGACGACCTGCCGTTTCGAGTCCGCCGAGGGCCTGCGCGAGCTCCTGGCCGAGCAGCTGGTCTCCCCGGTCCGTTTCGCCGCGGCCGTCGAGGTCGCCCTCGAGGCCGGGACCACCCAGTTCATCGAGCTCGGCGTCGGTCGTGTGCTGTCGGGGCTTGTCCGGCGCGTGCAGCGGGATGCGGCGACCCTGCAGGTCGCGATGTCCTGCCGATCTCGCGGCGCTGGCCGGGGTGGTCAGCTGATGCCGGTTGCGCTCGTCACCGGCGCAAGTCGCGGCATCGGCGCCGCCATCGCCGAGACACTGGCGCGTGACGGGTTCGACGTCGCCGTCGGCTACGGGTCGGATCTCGCTGGCGCCGAGCGGACGGTCGCCGCGGTCAACGCGCACGGGCGCACCGCGGTCGCGCTCCAGGCCGACGTCGCCGACGAGGACCAGGCGGCCGGCCTGGTCGAGGCGGCAGAGGAGCAGCTTGGCCCGCTCGACGCCGTCATCCTGAACGCGGGGATCACCCGCGACGGCCTGTTCATGCGCATGTCCGCCGAGGACTGGCGGGCGGTGATCGACACCAACCTCACCGGCGCATTCTTCGTCTCGCGGGCCGCCCTGCGCGGCATGCTGCGTCGTCGCTCCGGATCGATCGTGGCGGTGTCCTCGATCGTGGGGCTCACCGGCAACGCCGGCCAGGCGAACTACGCGGCGGCGAAAGCGGGGCTGATCGGGATGGTGAAGTCGCTTGCCAAGGAAGTCGGTGCGCGCGGCATTCGCGTCAATGCCGTCGCTCCGGGCTACATCGCGACCGACATGACCGCGGCGCTGTCGGACGACCAGCGCGCGCAGGTCCAGGCGAGCACGCCGCTCGGACGGCTCGGCACCCCCGGGGACGTGTCCGGGGTTGTCGCGTTCCTGTGTTCGCCGGACGCCGCATTCATCACCGGCAGCGTCATCCGGGTCGATGGGGGGCTGGGCACTTGACCGCGGAACGCCGCCGCGTGGCGATCACCGGGCTCGGCCTGGTCAGCTCGATCGGGATCGGGTGGGAGGACGTTTGGCGCAACGCGCTGGCCGGCGTCAGTGGCGCCGGGCCGATCACCAGCTTCGATCCGGCCGACTGGCCACGCAGATCGCCTGCGAGGTCAATGACTTCGTGCCCGAGGACTTTATGGATCGGCGCGCCGCGCGCCGCATGGACCGGTTTGCACAGATGGCCGTCGCCGCCGCGCGCCTCGGGCTCGACGACGCCGGGCTGGACCCGGCCAAGATACCGGACGCCGGGGTGTACGTCGGCAGCGGCATCGGCGGTCTGGCCACATTCGTCGATCAGACGCTGGTGTGCTTCGAGCGCGGCCCGGACCGGCTCTCGCCGCTGTTCATCCCGATGATGATCGCCAACATGGGCGCGGCGCAGATCTCGATGCAGCTGGGGCTGCGCGGCCCGGTCCTGTCGACGGTGAGCGCGTGCGCGACCTCGAACCACGCCATCGGCGAGGCCCTTGACGCGATCCGGCTCGGGCGCGCGGACATCATCGTGGCGGGCGGGACCGAGGCGGCGATCGTCGAGATGGGCATCGGCGCGTTCAACGCGATGCGTGCCCTGTCGGTCCGCAACGATGCGCCTGAGCGCGCGAGCCGGCCGTTCGCCATCGACCGCGACGGGTTCGTGATGGGCGAGGCCGGCGCGGTGCTCGTGCTCGAGGAGCTCGCGCACGCGCGGGCGCGCGGCGCGCACATCTACGCGGAACTGCTCGGCTACGGACTGACGGCCGACGCCCACCATGTGACCGAGCCCGACCCGACCGGCACGGCACCTGCGGGCGCCGTGCGCATGGCGCTCGGCGACGCAGGGGTCGCCCCGGACCAAGTCGGTTACGTCAACGCGCACGCGACCTCGACTCCGGTGGGCGATCCGAACGAGATCCGCGCGATCAAGCTTGCCCTGGGCGAGGCGAACGCCGCGCGCTGTCTGGTCAGCTCGACCAAGTCGATGCACGGCCACTGCCTTGGGGCGGCGGGCGGTATCGAGGCGGCCCTGACCTCGCTGGCGCTTGACAACGGCCAGATTCCCCCGACTATCAACCTTGACAAGTTGGATCCCGAGTGTGTCGGGGTCGACCACGTCGCCAACGTCGCGCGCAGCGCCAGTGTCGATTTCGCCGTCTCGAACGCGTTCGGCTTCGGTGGCCACAATGCGGCGCTGGTCTTCGGACGAGTGGAGCCATCGTAAGCACGGACCGTCTTCCAGGAGCCCGCGGGCTCTGGCACAGCGTGGCCACCCGCGTGTACGGACCGCGGCACGGCCTGAACGGGTTGTCGTTCGTTCCGGGTGAGCGTGTCGCGATCGGCGCGATGCCGGTCGCCGGCGAGGTCATGCGGCTCCCCGACCACGGCATCACCCATCTTGGTCGTCTGCAGGGCGACGCCGCAGACCGTGTTCAGCCAGGACCTCTGGGCGGCCCAGAGAGTCCTCGGCAAGGCGAACGTCGCGCACGCCAGCATGTGGGATACCGGGCGACCGAAGGATCCGGAGCATTGGTCGCAAGCGGCGCTGTTCGCCGCCGAGGCTCTCCAGGCGAACCCCGAGGCCCGAGTGCTCGTGCACTGCCAGCAGGGGCGCCGCCGGTCGGTGATGGTGGCATACGCGACGCTGCGTCTGCTCGGGCTGTCCGAGGCCGAGGCCGCGCGCGGCGTGCTCGAGGCGCGGCCGATGGGCCGTCTCGTGCCGGCCTACCGGCACAGTGTCGAGCGCTGGCTCGCCCAGCGCGCCGCGGTATCGGCCGATCCTGCAAACCCCGCCGGGCCTGCGATAATCCGGAGTCCGATGTCCCGACGCCCGATCTCCGTTTCGATCGACCGCCTGCGCGGGAAGCGCCCGGAGGCCGGTCCGGCGCGCCGCCTGCCAGGGGACGAGCGTTCGTGCCCGCGCTGCCAGAGTCATTTCCGTGCCGACGAGATGGAGCGCAACTGCTACGTCTGCGCCGTGTGCGGGCATCACTTCCCGATGACCGCGCGCCAGCGTCTGGATCATCTGGCCGATGAGGGCGCGTGGACCGAGATCGGTGGCGAGCTGCGCGCATCGGATCCGCTGCGTTTCGTCGACCTGCAGCCCTACACCGAGCGCGTGCGCGCGGCGGAGGCGAAGGGCGCGACTGAGGCGATCATCGCGGCGTCCCTGTGCGTGCAGGGCCAGCCGTGCGTGGTCGCCGCGATGGACTTCGGGTTCCTTGGGCGGCTCGATGGGATCGGTCGTCGGTGAGCGCTTCGCGCGCGCCGCCGAGGTCGCGGTCGCACAAGGAGTCCCGCTGGTCGGCATTACCTCCTCCGGCGGCGCCCGGATGCAGGAGGGCGTGCTCGCGCTGATGCAGATGGCCAAGACGATCGTCGCGCTCGACGAGCTTGGCGACGCCGGCTTGCCCTTCGTGATGGTGTTGGCCCATCCGACGACCGGCGGCGTATGGGCCTCGTTCGCCTCGCTGGGCGATGTGACCTACGCCGAGCCGGGCGCGCTCATCGCGTTCTCGGGCCCGCGCGTGATCGAGCAGACCACGCGCGAGAAGCTGCCGGCCGATTTCGGTCTGGCCGAACGCCAGCTGGAGCACGGCCACGTCGACGCGGTCGTCGATCGCCGCGAACTTCCGGCCCGTCTGGGGCGCCTGCTGGCGATCCTGGAGCGGCCCGCGCAGGATGAGAACCTGTCCCTGGCGAGCCAGCTAGCCCAGAACGGGTCGGAGCGGGCGGCTCGCGATGGCGCAGGCCCTGCCGACGCTCTCGCGGCGGCTGCGCGGCATCGGCGGCCACGAGGAGATCGACACCAACGGGGCGGGCGAGCAATGAGCACGTCCACGAGCCCGAGCGGCCGCGGCGGCCGCTTCGTGCGGCGGATCGCCGACCGCCTGCACCACAGCGAGACCGCCAGCGGCGACATCTGGGATGCCATCCAACTCGCGCGCCATCAGGACCGCCCCTACCCGCTCGATTACGTCGCACGCCTGATGCCCGAGTTCGAGGAACTGCACGGCGATCGCCTCAAAGGCGACGACCCGGCGATCGTGGCCGGCATCGGCCGCTACCACGACGCCCCGCTGGCGGTCATCGGCCAACAGAAGGGACGTGACGCCCAGGATCGCGCGTACCGCAACTTCGGCATGCCGAGCCCGGAGGGCTATCGCAAGGGCATGCGGCTGATGGAGATGTGCGAGCGCCTGAACATTCCGCTGGTCACGCTCATCGACACGCCGGGCGCGTTCCCGGGCGCCGACGCCGAAGAGCGCGGGCAAGGCGGTGCGATCGCCAACAGCATGATGATGATGCTGCGCCTGCGGGTGCCCACCGTCGCGGTGGTCATCGGCGAGGGATCCTCGGGCGGCGCGCTGGCCCTCGGGGTGGCCGACCGCGTGGTGATGCTCGAGAACGCCACCTACTCGGTGATCTCGCCCGAAGGGTGCGTCGGCGATTCTCTGGCGCGACGCCGGCAAGGCGAAGCTTGCGGCCGCGGCGTTCAAGCCGACCGCGGCCAACTGCTACCGCTGGGGCGTGGCGGATGCGGTCGTTCCCGAACCCGAGGGCGGGGCGCATCTTGAGCACGATGAGGCCGCGCGGCTGCTCGATGGCTATCTGTCCCGCACGATCCGCGAGCTTCAGGCGCTGCCGCAGTCCGAGCGCCGCCGTCAGCGGCGGGAGCGGTTCCGACGCCTGGGCGCCGTCCGCGAAGTCAGCAGCCTCTAGCGCCGGCTGCGGTCAGTTGGCGAGCTCGGTGAGCTCGCGTGAGGGCGGTGCGGATGTCGCGTCGATCTTGTGGTGCGCGATCAACTCGAGCCGCAGGGCCTCGAAGACCAACTCGCGGTTGCTTGCGATCTCGTCGCGGGGCGCGACGCCGAGGTCCTCGGCGAGCTTGCGGCACCAGCGGCACATCTCCGCGGTCGGCCGACGATCGGGGTCCACACGGGCCATATCCAGCGCGATCGCGACGACGCCGCGAGCTGCCGCGCGTGGGTCTGGTCCATTGACCGTCATTTCGCACGTCTCCTCGGATCAGGGCTCGGCCACCGTTTTGTCGGCCGTACGCCCATCCATCGGTCCTGCCCAGGATGGACCTTTAGGAACCGGGCGCGTACACACGCAGGCGCCCGCCGGGCGACAATGTGATGTCCGCAACCTCGCCGAATGGGTCGCCGTCGACCTGCACCGGGAAGGGGCGATCGGCGGTGACGCGCAGCGGGGCGACGGTCGTGCCGCCGACCAGTCCGGGGCCGGCCAGATGCTCGGCGTTGGTCAGCCCGAGCACGATCAGCCGCAGCACGCGCAGCACTGACCGGTCGGTGAGCCCGATCCATTCCAGGCGCCCGTCCCAGGCGGCGTGCGGGAGCAGGTTGAGCGGCTGCGGGCCAAAGTAGGCGTACGGCGCGCCGCACGCGGCGATGAGCGAGTGGACGCGGATGCCCTCGGCCGCGGCGCCCTGCTGCACGGTCAGCGCCGGCCCGTGGCGGAGCGCGTGCGCCCCGGCACCGGCGCTCGCAATTGCGAAGGCGGCCTGGCGCAGCCGCCGCTTCAGTTGGGGTGTCGCTCGACCCAGGCGACCGTCGCCGCGTCGAGACCGATGCCCGCGTTGACGCAGAACACGCCGCTGACGTCCGTCCGACTCCAGTCGGCCGATGGCCAGTTCGCGGTACGGATGCCCGAGTGCCGCGACGACCCGCTCGGCCGCGCGTTCGGGATTGGCCGGCCAGCCGAGCCCCCGGGCCAGCACGTTGGTGGACCCGCCCGGCAGCGGAATCAGCGGAATGCCGGTGTCGGCGAGGACGCCGGCGGCGATCCCGATCGTGCCATCCCCGCCGAGCACGGCGATGCTGCGCGCCCCTGCGGCGAGGGCCCGCTCGACGGCCTGCTTGATGTTGTGGGCGCCGTTGGGCGCGGCGACATCCATCAACCCGAGCGGCGCGAGCTCGGCCTCGATGCGGCTGCGCAGCTGCGGCGTCGTGCGCGTCGCCAGCGGGTTGACCACGAGGGCGATCGGCGCCGCCGCGCTCATCGGTCTGCGAGCGTGAGCTCGAGCCGCGCGAGAAAGGCGGCGATCAGCAGGGCGGTGGTGGCCGGAGCGTCGGCCTGGACGAGGTGTCCGGCCTGCGCGACGACGATCATGTGGCTGGCCGGCAAGGCAGCCGCGAGGTCCGCCGCCTCGGGCGGTGGCGCCCAGGCGTCCTGCTCGCCGACCACGATGAGCACCGGGCAGTGGACCTCCCCCGCGTCGGCACCGACCGCGATGCGGGCCGACATGGCGAGGTCCGACGAAAGGGTCCGGGGCGCGATCGCGTCCATCGCAGCGGCGAAGGCGTCGCCGACCTCGCCGTCGGGCTCGCGCATGCTCGCGGCGAGCAGCCGGAACACGGTCTCCTTGTGGTCCGTCCCGGCGAGGTCCGGCACGTGCAAGCGCGGGCCGCCGCCGAGCATGACGACGCCGTCGAGGACCTCCGGACGGCGCCTGGCGACCTCGATGGCCAAGAGCGCGCCCAGGCCGTGCCCGATGACTACGCGCGGTCCGTCGAGCTGCGTGATCGAGAGGGCGATCCAGGCGACCAACTCGGCCTCGTCCGCGATCGGCGTCCCGTTGGGGTGGCCGGGCAGCCCGAGCACGGCCGCCCCGTCGAACCGGTCGGTCAGCGCGCCCCACACCGAGGACCCCGCGATGGCGCCATGGATGAAGATCGGCCGAGGTGCGGTCATGGTCCCGGGTGTCGTGGTGGACGGTGCCTCAGGGTTGAACGCCTCGCACGGCGCCGCCTCGCTGGTCTCCGGATGTTAGTCGGGGGGCGACGGCGAGGCCTTTGGTACCATCCGGCGTCCGTGAGGCGTTTCCTAATCGCCATCGATTTCGACGGCACGATCACGCAGCACGACACGCTGCATCTGATCGTCGACCGGTTTGGCGACCGTTCCGTCTGGGATCGCCTGACCCCCGACGTCATCGCGGGCCGGGTGAGCGTTGAGGAGGCCATGCAGGCGGAGTTCGCAACCGTTCGTGCCACCCCGGACCAGGTGTTGGAGCTGGTCCGCGCCCGCGCGGGAGTCCGCGACGGCTTCGTCGAGTTCGTCGGCTGGGCACGCGCCGCCGGCCACCAGGTGCGGGTCCTCTCGAACGGATTTCGCGTGGTCATCGCCGATACCCTCGGGCGCCTCGGGCTTGGCGACTTGCCGTTCGATTCCCACGACGCGGAGTTCTCGGCCGCCGGGACCCGGCTGATCTGGACGGGCCGCGGCGAGCGCTGTGCGCTGTGTCATCGGCCCTGCAAGCGGCTACGACCTCGCCGCCGTGCGGAGCGACCTGCCGGTGGCCTATGTCGGCGACGGGGTCTCGGATCGCTGCGTGTGCGGTGCCGCCGACGTCGTGTTCGCGCGGGCGGAGCTGGCCGACTGGCTGCGCCAGGGCGACCGACCGTTTACGCCCTTCGAGGACTTCGGCGACGTGCGCGACCGCCTCGAGCGGATGATGGGGGGCCACCGGTGAGCGGGTCCTCGGTGGCGCCGCGCGGCTGGCGGATCCCCGGCTCGAGCGCGCAATGGCGCGAGATGGAAGCTCCGCGTGCTGGCCTTCTGGCGAGACGAGCAGATCTTCGCGCGCAGCGTCGACGCGCATCGCGGTGCCGAGCCGTATGTCTTCTACGAGGGCCCCCCGACGGCCAACGGGCGCCCCGGGTCCCACCACGTCCTGTCCCGGGTGTTCAAGGACGTCTTCCCGCGGTTCCACACGATGCGCGGCCGCTATGTCGAGCGCCGCGGCGGCTGGGACTGCCATGGGCTGCCCGTCGAGCTTGAGGTCGAGAAGCGCCTCGGGATTTCGGGCAAACCGGAGATCGAGGCGTACGGGATCGCCGAATTCAATCGGCAATGCCGCGAATCGGTGCTTACCTACCTCGATGAGTGGGAGCGCCTGACCGAGCGGATCGGATTCTGGATCGATACCGACCGCGCCTATCGCACGATGGACACGCCCTTCATCGAGAGTGTCTGGTGGAGCCTCGCCGAGCTTGACGCTCGGGACCTGATCTACGAGAGCGACAAGGTGGTGCCCTACTGCCCGCGCTGCGGCACGGCGTTGTCGAGTCACGAGGTGGCGCTCGGCTACAAGGATGTCGAAGACCCGTCGGTGTACGTGCGCTTCCCGCTGGTCGACCGACCGGGCACCTCCCTGCTGGTGTGGACCACGACGCCGTGGACGTTGCCCGCCAACCAGGCCGTGGCCGTCAATCCCGCGGTCACCTACGTCGTCGCCGACGTCGCCGGGGAGCGCTCTGGTCGTCGCCGAGCCGCTGGTCGCGAAGGTGTTCGGCGACGATGCGTCTGTGCTCGAGCGCCTGGGGGCCGCCGACCTCGTCGGCTGGGCGTACGAGCCGCCCTTCCCCGACGTTCCCGGCGCGCACCGGGTCCTGCCGGCGGACTTCGTCACCACCGAGGACGGCACGGGCATCGTCCACATCGCCCCGGCGTTCGGCGAGGACGACATGGGCGTGGCGCGGGCCCACGGGCTCGACGCCCCGAATCCCGTCGATCTTCACGGTCGGTTCACGGACACCGTGCCGATCGTCGAGGGCCTGTTCGTCAAGGATGCCGACCGGACGCTGATCGACGACCTGCGCGGCCGCGGGCGGCTGTTCCGGGAACTGTCCTACGTGCATGCGTATCCGCACTGCTGGCGATGCCAGACGCCGCTGCTCTACTACGCCAAGCCGTCCTGGTATATCCGGACCACCGCGGTGCGCGAGCGGATGCTCGAGCTCAATGGCGGCATCGGATGGCACCCCGAACGCGTCCGCGACGGGCGCTTCGGCAAGTGGCTCGAAGGCAACGTCGATTGGGCCATCTCCCGCGAGCGGTACTGGGGCACCCCGCTGCCGTTCTGGCGCTGCGAGGCGTGCGAGCACGTCGAGGTGGTCGGGTCATTCGCGCGCTTGCGCGAGCTGGCGACGGTCCCCGTCGCCGAGGACCTCGATCCCCATCGCCCGTACGTCGACGACATCGTCATCGGTTGCCCGGCATGCGGCGGCGCGGCCCACCGCGTGCCCGAGGTGCTCGATGTCTGGTACGACAGCGGGGCGATGCCGTTCGCGCAGCAGCATCATCCGTTCGCGACCGGCGGCGATCTGACCGGCGTGTTCCCTGCGGATTTCATCTGCGAGGCGATCGACCAGACCCGCGGCTGGTTCTACTCGCTGCTGGCCGAATCGACGCTGCTGTTCGACCAGGCCGCCTATCGGAACGTCATCTGCCTGGGGCTGATCCTCGACGCCCACGGTCAGAAGATGAGCAAGAGCCGGGGCAACGTCATCGAGCCGTGGAGCGTGCTCGATCGTCAGGGCGCCGATGCCTTCCGGTGGTACCTGCTCACCGCCCAGAGCCCCTGGGATTCCTTCCGCTTCAGCCTCGATGCCGTCGACGAATCGATGCGGTTCCTGTTGACGCTGTGGAACACGTATGTGTTCCTGGTGACCTACGCCGCGCTGCCGGACGGCTGGACGCCCGGTGGCGACGATCCGGAGCCGGCCGCGCGGTCGGTGCTCGACCGCTGGATCCTGTCGCGCTGCGACGCGGTGACCGCCGGGGTCACCGCGCGCCTGGAGGCGTACGACGCGACCGGCGCCGGACGCCTGCTCGAGACGTTTGTCGACGACCTGTCGAACTGGTACGTCCGCGTCTCGCGGGCGCGCTTCTGGGCTGGCCGCCAGGGCGACGCAGTCGCCGACGCCGATCACCGGGCGGCCTTCGCCACGCTGCACGAGTGCCTCTCCCGCCTGGCGCTGCTGATCGCGCCGTTCTGCCCGTTCGTCGCCGAGGAGCTGTACGGCAACCTGGTGGCGGCCCACGACCCCGCCGCACCCCCGAGTGTCCATCTGGCCGTCTGGCCGACGTCGGCCGGGCGGGAAGACCCCGCGCTCGACGAGGCGATCGCGGCGGCGCGCGTGGCGGTGTCGCTCGGGCGCGGGGCGCGCTCGGAGGCGAAGATCAAGATCCGGCAGCCGCTCGCGCAGGCCGTCGGTCGCCTGCCCGCCGGCGACGGCGACCGCGCTCGAGGGAATGCGCGAGCTCATCGCGCGCGAGCTGAACGTCCATGAGGTGCGCTTCGTGACCGACCCGGGCGAACTGGTGGCGGTGACGATCAAGCCGAACTACCGCACGCTCGGCCCGCGCTTCGGGAAGGCGATGCCCGCGCTGGCGGCGGCGGTCGCCGCACTGCCGGGCGCCCGAGTCCGCGCGCCTGCTGGAGGCGGGCGAGCCGGTCACCGTCACCGTCGACGGCGCAACACACCAGCTCGGTCCGGACGCCCTGCTGATCACTGCCCGACCGACCGAGGGCTATGCGGTCGGTCGGGAGTCAGGCATGGCGGTCGGGCTGACCACCGTGATCACCCCGGATCTGCGCCGCGAGGGCCTTGCGCGGGAGATCGTGCACGCCGTCCAGAACGCCCGGCGCGCGGCGGGCCTGCGGGTCGAGGAGCGCATCATGCCTGCACCTGGACGGCTCCGGCCCCGTGCGGGAGGCGATCGACGCCTTCGGGCCGCACATCTCGGTCGAGACCCTCGTCGAGCGGCTCAGCGTCGGCCACGGGGCCCCGTTTGCGGGCGTGTACCGTGAGGAGCTCGTGCTCGACGGTGAACCGGTTGCGATCCGCATCGACCGACCCGACGGGGACGGGACACCGGCGGACTAGCCGCGCCTGGCGCCACCGCGCAGCAGCGTCAGATCGTCGTCGCCGTGCACTCGGCTCCAGACCCGCTCGGGGTCGAGGCCGAACTTGGTGATCAGGCCGGGCAGTCGCACGACATCCGAGGTCTCGTCGAGGCGGATGCCCACGATCTTGCCGTCGCCCCTGACGAGCATCACGCCCGGCTCGTCCTCGACGGTCTCGGTGGTGATGTCAGCAAATGGCTGAACGGCCCCGACGGACAGGTAAATAGGCATGGTTCGCACCTCCACGAACACGGCGGGACCGCTGCGATGCCGGCCCGCATGACGACGTCACCGACGCCGCGCATCCTAGAGGCTTTGTGGGCCCGGGGGCATGTCGGCCGGTCGTGCGTCTTCGGGTCAGCCCGGCCCCGCGACCCGATCCCGCAGGGCGGTGAGCAGTTCGAGCACGCCCGGCGGACCGGGGACCTCCGCGTCGGCGACCTCGCGCAGTTCGGGCGGCGTCTCGGGGCTCGTGGCCACGACCGCGGTCGCCGTCGCGAGCGCGCCGGCGTCGCGCAGCGCGTGCAGCGCGCGCCACGCATCGGCGTCGGTGTGGTCGTCGCCGATGTACACGGCATGGCGCCAGCCGCCGTCGGCGATGAGCTCGGCGACCGCGGTGCCCTTGTCGATGGGAACCGGCGGTCGCACCTCCATCACCATGCGGCCCCAGGTGACCGCGAGTCCTGCCGCACGGGCCGCCGGAGCAAGCCGCTCGCGCACCAGCGCCGCGGCGGCCTCCGGGTCGGCGGCGGTGCGCCAATGTACCGAGAAGGTGGCGCCCTTGTGCTCGATGTGCAGCCCGGCGTCGGTGAGCTCGCGATCGTCCCAGCTCGCGGCGACGCGATCGATCGGACCCTGCCACGCCAGCGCGGCCTGCGCGGTGCGCACCGGACCGTCGGGGAGCTGCAGCTCGAAGCCATGATTCCCGGCGTACGCGCATCCGGGGATGCCGACGATGCGACGCAGGTCCTCCAGCCCGCGCCCGCTGATGAAGCCGACCAGTCCGAGCGCGTCGCGCAGCTGCACGATCCGCTCCGCCGCTCCGGCGATCAGCCGTGCGTCGCGCGGGTGGGCCACAATAGGGGCGAGCGTTCCGTCGAGGTCCAGGAACAGGGCCGAGTCCGCAGGATGCGCGACAAGCGGCGCGCATGCGTCGGCAGCGAAGGAGACAGTCACCGTGACCGAGGCTACCAGTGCACGCAGCCCGCTGTCGGTCCTGATTGTCGCCGGCGCGCTGGCGGGGCTCGTGTCCGCGTTGTTCGGCGTCGGGGGCGGGATCGTCATCGTCCCGATCCTCGTCGGGTTCGCCGGCTACGACGCCAAGCGCGCGACGTCGACGTCCCTGGCGGCGATCATCGTCATCGCGATCTGGGGCACGATCGCCCAAGGGGCGCTCGGCAACGTGGACTGGTCGGCCGCGGCACTGATCGGCATCCCCGCGATGCTCGGCGTCACGGTCGGGGTCGCCGTCAAAGCGCGCATGAGCACCGCGCGACTGGAGATCGGGTTCGCCGTCCTCATGGTCGTCGTCGCCGTGTTGCTGGTGGCGACCTGATGGGCGCCGACGTGGCGGTCATGGTGTTCGGCGTGTTCGCGGGCGCCGTCTCGGGGCTGTTCGGGGTGGGCGGCGGGGTCCTGTTCGTCCCCACGCTCACGCTGATCGTCGGCATGAGCGAGCTGCACGCCCAGGCCACGTCGCTGCTGGCGATCATTCCGGTGGCGGTGCTCGGGACCTGGCGCGAGCGTGCGACGGGTCGCGTGGATTTCCGTGACGTGGCCGTGATCGGTGTCGCGTCGGTCGGGACCGCCATCATCGGCTCGCTGCTGGCCGATGTCGCCCCCGAACGCGTCCTGCGAGTCGGGTTCGCCTTGGTGCTCCTCTGGACCGCGTGGCGCATCTTCCGCGGTGTGCGGCGCGGCGATCGCGAGGTCGCACCGGCCGCGGCGAGCGGCGACGACTAACGTCGGCGGCGCGGTCCGGAACGCACTGCGGGGTGGGTCTTCCGAAGAAGACCCACCCCGCAGAGGGTCCTGCGAATGCGAGTCGGCTCAGACGCCCGGAGGCTTCGGGAACCGGTGACGCATCGTGTACTGGTACGGGGTTGCGAAGAGCAGGTCCCCGATGTCCTCAGCCGTGCGCTCGATCGTCTGCGACCAGATGGTCTGCGCGCCCGGGATGATGAGGTCGAAGTTGAAGCTCATGAGACCGATGAGCTCCTTGACGGGCAGCATCGCGCCCATGTTGTCGAACGGAGTGGCCTGCAGGGCCCAGCTGCGAATCGCGCCCGGCGAAGCGGTACGAATCGATTCGGGCTTGAGCTGGAAGCGGTGCTGACCCTCGGTCTCGGGCCGGCCCATCGCCGCGGCGGTCGCCTTGGTGACCTCGGACGGCAGGTAGGTGACTTCCCACTTCGTCTCGGTGAGCGTGGGACGGGTGAGGATGCGCAGGTTCATGCGACCGTAACGCGGGTCACCGTAGAACGCCGGCTTCGCCGCGAGTTCCGCGTCGTCGTACTTGCCGGTTGCGGTGTGGATCAGGTAGCCACGACGCTCCATCGTGAAGTTGAAGTAGTCGTTACCGAAACCACCGTAGCCGTCGTCTTCCTTGCCACCGTGCTCCTGGGTGACGATGTAGGCGATCTTCTTCGGGAAACCGAAGGGCTCGCGGCCGGCGAACACGGCAGCGTCCTGGGTCAGGTACATGTACGGGTAGTACCCGGCGTAGTAGGTGTTGCCGTCGCTGCCCTTACAGGAAGCCGAAACGGTCACACCGAACTCACCGTACGGGCCGAGGCCAGTGTGCAGGTGGTCGACGTACCAGAACTCGACAACGTCGTCCTCAAGGGTCAGAGCCTTGGGAAGGATGTGCTTCAGGTCCTTCTCGTCGGCCCGGTAGAAGAATGCCGACCAACGCGAGTTGGTGTAGGTCAGCGGGACGATGTCGTAGTCGACCAGCGGGTCCGCGACACCCTGGGAGATGATGTCACGCTTGTCGCGGTCGAGGGCCAACGGCGGGGCGTCGCCCGAGTCGATCCACGGCACGCTCGTGACGTTCACGTTCTGCGCCATATGCGCCTTTCCTCCTTCAAGAGAGCCTCAGCGACGAAGCTGCGGCACCAGCCGCGCCTCGTCGCAGTGACCAGTGATTGTGAGCTGTTTACGCGCCGAGGCCGATCGGCTTCGGGAAGCGGTGACGCAGGCCAAAGCGGTACGGCTTGGCAGCGCCCGCCCACGTTGCGTCGCGGGTGTAGGTCTCCGTCCACAGCACCTCGCCTGCCGGAATGATCAGGTCGAAGCTGAAGGTCATGAGGCCGATGTGCTCCTTCGGCGGAAGCTCGTGACCGAGGTTGTCGAACGGCGTGGCCTGAGCAAACCAGTTGTAGCTCTCCGGCGACGCGGTGCGGATCGACTCCGGCTTCACCTGGAAGCGGTGCGAACCCTCGGTGTCCGGGCGGCCCATCGCGGTCGCCAGGTCCTTGGTGACCAGCGAGGGCAGGTACACGAGCTGCCACTCGGAGTTGGAGATGTCCGGAGCGGTGATGACCTTCATGTTCATACGGCCGTACTCGGTGTTGCCGTAGAACGCCGGCTTCGCCGACAGGTCAGCGT
Organism: uncultured Thermoleophilia bacterium; assembly: GCA_963784985.1. Lineage (GTDB taxonomy): Bacteria > Actinomycetota > Thermoleophilia > Miltoncostaeales > Miltoncostaeaceae > CAITWD01. The sequence continues at coordinate 91,532 of CAWATR010000026.1, read as the reverse complement.
CGTCGTACTTACCGGTCACGGAGTTCAACACGTACCCGTTCCGGATCATGAGGAACGAGAAGTAGTCAAACTGGTAGTTCTTGCCGTCCATCACCCCATAACCGTCGTCAGGGGCGCCACCGTGCTCGAGCACGCGGATGAAGGCTTCCTTCTTCGGGAAACCAAGCACGCGACCGGCGTCAATAGCGGCGTCCTGCGTCAGGTACATGTAGGGGTAGTACCCGGCGTAGTAGGTCTTGCCGTCGCCACCCTTGTAGGAAGCGGCAACCGTCACGCCCATCTCGCCGTACGGGCCGAGCATGGTGTTGTTGTGGTCGACGTACCAGTACTCGACGATGTCGTCCTCGAGCTCCAGGCAGTCGGGAAGCACGCGACGAAGATGCTTCTCGTCAGCGCGGTAGAAGAATGCTGACCAACGCGAGTTGGTGTAGGTCAGCGGGAGAACATCGATGTCCCACACCGGGTCGACGAGCGAGTAGATGATGACTGTCTTCTCGTCGCGGTCCACGGGAACGGGCGGAATCTCACCCGTTTCCATGCCCGGGATCTGGGTCACGGCGAACTGGTCGGCCATGGGCTGGCGTCCCCCTAGCTCGGTGAAGGGCAGTTACAAACGAATCGCACGGAATCAGAGAATGTCGGTGACGACCTCCGCAAATCCCGTTAGCAGCATATGTCACATGCGCGCGGCGGGTCAACCGCGACGGGTGCTCGGTGATGTCCTGCAACATCGACCCAAAAACGGCGTTGTGCACGGTATTCGCGAAAGGGCCGATCGCACTTAGTGCCGATTCTTACAAAGTCCCCGTAGCCACCGCCGGAGCCCTCCGAACCCGGGCGGCGGCGACCACGTCGTGCCGGCTCCAAGCGAGCCCGGGGCCGTCCGTGGCCGCGGATTCGGGCGGCGACCCGGGACGGCCGCGCCGGAGGCGCGAGCGGCCGGATCTGTAAAAGGGGTCTGTGCGATCACCCAACCTCTTGGCGCTCGCGGCGATCCTGTGCTGGGGCATCGCCTACGTTCCGTCCCAGTGGCTCGCGGACTCGCTGGGCCCGTTCGGGGCGGCGTCGTGGCGACTCGGCATCGGCGGACTCGCGCTCTTCGCATACCTGGCGATCCGGCGCCAGCCGCTCAATCCCGGGGTGTCGATCCCGACCGTGATCTGGCTCGCGGTCACCCAGACCGCGATCTTCTACGGGGCCACCTTCTGGGGCATCGTGCACGGTGGGGCGGGGCTGGCCTCGGTGCTCGCCAACAGCGACCCGTTGTTCGTGGCGATGCTGGCGGCGATGTTCCTCGGCGAGCACCTCAGCTCCCGGCAGCGCCTCGGGCTGGTGTTCGGGTTCGTAGGGGTCGCGTGCGCGGTCTGCAGCCAGGGGCTCTTTCCGCCGCACCCGACGCTCGCCGCCGGCATCGTGGTGCTCGGCGCGCTCAGCTGGGCGGTGGGCACGATCGTGGCGGCGGGCGCGGTGCGCAAGGATTCCCATCCGGCGAGTCTCGCAGCGTGGCAGATGACCGTCGGCGCCCTCATGCTGGCCGTCCTGAGCCCGATCGGCGGCCACACGCCGGTCCCGTCGAGCGCGAGGGATATCGGCCTCGTGTTGTTCCTGGCGATCGTCTGCTCGGCGCTGCCGACGGCGCTCTTTTACTTCGCCCTGCGCATCGGTGTGGCGAGCGAGCTCTCGGCGTGGTTCTTTCTCGTGCCGATCATCGGCGTGGCGACGGCCTGGCCGCTGCTCGGTGAGACGATTACGGTGCCCTTGGGCATCGGCCTTTTAGGCGTCTCGGCAGGGCTTTGGCTCGTGCTTCGGCCTCGCGAGCGCTTGGTAGCATCCCGCACAGTGATGACGAACAGCCACCCGCCCGAGCTGCCGTGATTCTCGTCCTCTCAGGGGGAACCGGAGGTTCGAAAATGGTCGATGGTGTGGCCCGCGTCGTCGGGGACGCCGATCTCGCGGCAATCGTCAACACCGGCGACGACGCGGACTTCTACGGGTTGCGGGTGTGCCCCGACCTCGACATCTGCACGTACGTCCTCGCCGGGACGATCGATCCTCGCGGCTGGGGGTTCGAGCACGACTCGTTTCGATGCCTCGAGGGGCTGGCCACGTACGGCCTGGAGTCCTGGTTCGGCCTGGGCGACCGTGACCTGGCCACGCACATCTTCCGGACGCTGCGCCTCGGCCAGGGGGCCCGCGCTGCATGAGATCACCGGGGAGATCTGCACCGCGCTCGGCGTCGAGGCACGGATCCTGCCGATGTCCGACGACCCGGTCCGCACGCGGATCACGACCGACGCGGGCGTGGTGTCGTTTCAGGAATACCTGGTCAAAGGGGGCGCCCGCGACGAGATCACCCGGATCGCGTTCGACGGCATGGAGCACGCCCGCCCGGCGCCGGGCGTCCTCGAGGCGATCGCGGCCGCGGAGGCGATCGTGCTCGCCCCGTCGAGCCCGGTGGTCTCGATCGGCACGATCCTCTCCGTTCCCGGTGTCCGTGCGGCGGTCGCGGCCCGCCGCGAGCGCTGCATCGCCGTCAGCCCGATCGTCGGGCGGAAGCCCGTCGAGGGTCCCGCGCACAAGTTCCTGGCCGGGGCCGGCTACCCAGAGTGCTCGGCGACCCAAATGGCCAGGTTATACGCGGACGTCGTCGCGACCTTCGTGCTCGACACCGCCGACGCGCAGGAAATCCCCGCGATCGAGGCGCTCGGGGTCCGCACGGTCGCCACCGACATCCTCATGCCCGACCGACCCCAGCGGCAGCGGCTGGCCGACGAGGTGCTCCAGGCGGTCGGCGCACCGTGACCGCGGCAGCCGTCATTCCGGTCAAGCCGATCGACCGCGCGCTGGGGCGCCTGGCATCGGTACTGAGTCCCGGCGAACGACGGGAGCTGCAGTCCGCGATGCTGCTGGATCTGCTCGACGCCTGCCGCCAGAGCACCGCGGTGGCCGCGACGTTCGTGGTGACCGCCGATGCCGCCGCCGCGGAGCTCAGCCGCGGGGCCGGCGCGCGTGTCCTGTGGGACCATGTCCCGCCGCGCGGCATGAACCCAGCCGTCGCGATCGGTCAGGCGGAGGTCGAGGACCGGTTGATCGACGCGGCCCTGATCCTCACGGCCGACCTGCCGCTCGTCGGCGCGAAGGACCTGGACGCCATCCTCGCCGCGCTGCGGCCCGGCCGCGCTGCGGTGCTGGTCCCGTCGCGCGACGGGACCGGGACCAACGCGCTGGCGATCGCACCGCCGTTCGGCATCGCGACCCGTCTCGGCGCCAACTCGCGCGCGCTGCACGAATACGCCCTGTCGAACGCGGGCATCGAGCTGTGCCGGCTCGAGATCCCGTCACTCGCGCTCGACGTCGACACGCCGGACGACCTTCTCGCGCTCGCGTTGTGCGACCACCACGGCAGGAGCGCGCGGTGCTGCGCGGCATGGGGCCTGGCCGACCGCCTTGGGGCAGGGGTGGTCCACTGAGGTTGTTCGCCCTTGAGGGCCTGCCTGAGATCCGGCCCGACGGGCGTCTCGCACAGCTGATCGCCGAGGCGGCGTCTGCCCAGGGGGTTCGTCCGGGAGATGTGCTCGCGGTCGCCCAGAAGATCGTGAGCAAGGACGAGGACCGCGTCGTCGTGCTCGCCGACGTCGTCCCGACACCGCGTGCCCGCGGGCTGGCCGACCTGACGGGCAAGGACCCGCAGCTGTGCGAGCTGATCCTGGCGGAGTCGGCGCGGATCGTGCGCCGCCGCGGCGCGACGCTGATCTGCGAGACGCACCACGGCTTTATCTGCGCCAACGCCGGGATCGACACTTCGAACACCGACGCCGGCACCGCGGTGCTCCTGCCTATGGACGCGGACCGGTCGGCGCGCCGGATCCAGACCGCCGTGAGCGCCGCGGTCGGCGGCCGCGTCGGGGTGATCGTGACCGATACCCACGGGCGGGCCTTTCGGCGCGGGCTCGTGGACGTGGCCCTTGGCGTCGCCGGATTCGAGGCGGTCAACGATTGCCGCGGCGAGGTCGACCGCGACGGGCGCGTCTTGGTGGCCACCGAACTCGCCGTCGCCGACGAGCTCGCGGCCGCCGCCGGGATCCTGATGGACAAGGCCGCCGGGACCCCGGTCGTGGTCGTCTCCGGGGTGGCGACGACGCCGGCACCCGGGACGGCGGCGGGACTGCTGCGCAGGCCCGAACACGACCTTTTTCGCTGAACCGGGCGCGGCCTTGGCCCATGGGTGCGGCTAACATCGAATCTCAGGGGCACGGTCGAACGCCACGAAGGAGAACGCGGACTTGACGGACACCAGGCTGGGCAGCGACGCCCGTCCGCTGCGGGTCGCCATCGTCGGCTCGGGCCCCTCCGGTTTCTATGCCGCCGATTTCTTGCAGCGCCCGGACGATCTGGTCGTGCAGGTCGACATGTTTGACCGACTGCCAACGCCGTTCGGCCTCGTGCGCGGCGGGGTCGCACCCGATCACCCGAAGATCAAGTCGGTCACCCGCGTCTACGACAAGATCGCCGCGCACCCGGAGTTTCGCTTCTACGGCAACATCGAGATCGGCCGGGAGCTGACCCACGAGGACCTGCAGGCCTACTACCATGCCGTCATCTACGCGGTCGGCGCGCGGACGGACCGGCGGCTCGGGATCCCCAAGGAGTATCTGCCCGGGGCCCACTCGGCGACGGATTTCGTTGGCTGGTACAACGCGCATCCCGATTATCGCTCGATGACGTTCGACTTCTCGGGCACGCGCGCGGTGGTCGTCGGTAACGGCAACGTCGCCATGGATGTCGCACGCATCCTGCTGGTACCGGTGGAGGACCTGCATCGGACCGACATCGCCGAGCATGCACTGGAGGCACTCGCCCACTCGCAAATCCGCGAGGTCACGGTGCTCGGCCGGCGCGGCCCGGCCGAGGCAGCGTTCACGACCAAGGAACTGCGCGAGCTCGGCGAGCTTCCCGATTGTGACGTCATCGTCGCGCCAGAGGACCTCGAGTTCGCCCATCACGGCGACGAGTATGCCAAGGCGGTCCAAGGGAACCTGGACGTGCTGCGGGAGTTCTCCGAGCGGAAGCCCACGGGGGCGCGCCGCCGAATCGTGCTGCGGTTCCTGCGCTCGCCGGTCGAGATCGTCGGCGACGACCGGGTCCGCGGCCTCGTCCTCGCCGAGAACGAGTTGGTCCCGACCGACAACGGCACACTGCGCGCACGGATGACCGGCAACACTGAGGTGATGGACGCCGACCTGGTGTTCCGGGCGATCGGGTACCAGGGAATGCCGGTGTACGGTCTCCCGTTCGACCCCGCTCGCGGAGTGATCCCCAACGAGCGTGGGCGGGTGATCGATCCCGCCACGGGCGCACCCGTGCCGGCCGAGTACGTCGTCGGCTGGATCAAGCGGGGGCCGACGGGCATCATCGGGACCAACAAGCCCGACTCCCAGGAGACCGTCGACGCGCTGCTGGCGGACTTCCGCGCCGGGGTATTCGACGACCACGACGTGCCCGCTCGGTCGGTGCTCGAGCGGCTGCTGGGGGAGCGGCGGGCCGACTTCGTCAGCTATGACGACTGGCAGCTGATCGACATGCTCGAACAGGAACGCGGTCGCGAAGCGGGCGAGCGTCCCCGGGTGAAGTTCTGTCAGGTCGAGGAGATGCTCGCAAGGCTGGCCGAGAGCAAGCGCGGCGACACGGCCGGCGCACCCACGCTCGAGCGCTGATCGTTCGCCCGGCCGCCTGCGGGCGGCGCCGGGGTGCGCTACTCGTCCTCGGGCTCGTCCTCATCATCGGCGTTGACCGCGTCCGAGAGCCCGCGAATCAACTGGACGGTGATCGCGTCGCTGACCGCGACCTGGACCTGACTGCCGTCGGCGTCCTCGAAGGTCAACGTCCAGTGGGGAATCACGCCGTCCGGCGTGGCCTGGGGCGGCGTTACCGAGATGCCGACGACCGCGGGCGCGAGCATCCAGAACATCCCTTCGGAGAGTCCGGCGGGCTGTGGCTCCCACTGTACGTCCGCCAGTTGTCCCCGGTGCGGCTCGGCCTCGCCGAAGGCGTTCATCGTGTTGGACGCGTCGGTCACCGACATCGGGACGGTCAGGACGACGTTGGGGCCCGACTGGAACACGAGCACGACGACCGGCGTCGCATCGGGATCGACGTTGCCGTCGTTCGGATCGACCTCAACCTGGACGGGCTGGGCTTCGAACGCCGTGGCCTGGAACGCAATCGTCTGACGCATGGAGCTCCCTGAGCGTGCGGATAGGGTGGTGTGCGGTGCGCTGTGTCCGAGCGTCGCGCGCGGTGCTGCATTCTCACACACCGGCGGCGAGCGCACCTGTCACCAGCCGGGGTTACGGGGTGCTGGGCCGGGTGGCGTTCTCTTTGGCGATCGGCGTCGGGACGCGGCGCCCGAGGAGCCGCATCGACTTGAGCCCGAGCGAGAGTTTCTCGCGGTCGTCGGTGCGCCCGATATCGAGGCCGCACAGCTCGGCGATGCGGTCCAGCCGGTACCGGATCGTGTGCCGGTGGGTGAACAGACTGGCGGCGGTTGCCGCGAGGTTGCAGTCGAATTCCAGGTACGTCGCCAGGGTTGCCACCAGCTCGGTCTGGTACTGCTCGTCGTAGCGCACCAGCGGACCGAGGGTCTGCTCGTAGAAGGCGGCCAGCTCCTCGGGCCGATCGGCGAAGATCTGGAACAGCAGCTTGTACGTGCCGGTCTCCTCGAACGTCACGACGTCGCCGGCGCTGCCGATGCGCTCGCCGATCGAAAGCGCAAGGTTGGCCTCCTCGAGCGCAGCGCCGAGCCGCTCGGGCTCGGGCGTGTAGCGGGAGATCGCCAGCGTCAGCACCAGGCCCGGCACGGTCTCCTTGGTCGCGGTGATGAGGCGCCCGGAAAGGGTGTGGGCACGCTGCTCGATCTCGGTCCGCTCGGCGACCTCGTGTTCGCGCGGGCCCGGCAGCAGGACCAGCAACCGGTCGCCGTTCCAGTCGACCAGCCCACGCGGCCAGTGCAGATCGAGCACGGCCCGAGCCTGCTGCACGAAGCGGCGTGCCACCCGCTCGTCGGTCTCGGCACGGCCGCGCTGATGCGGGTCCTCCAGTTTGCCGAGCATCGCGACCGCGCCGCCGGCCAGGTCGGCGCCGAGGTGCCGGGCGCGGCGAATCAGCGACTCGCGGCTGATCGCCTCGCCGGCCATGAGTTCGCGGATCAGATCCCCGCGCAGCTGCGATTCGGTCTGGGTGCGCACTTCCTGGCGGCCCCACTCCATCCCGCACGCCTCGGCCATCTCCCGCAGCACGGCCGTCTGCGCGATCGTCAGGGGCGCCGAGAGCCAGGCGGCGACGACCAGTACCGTACGCTCGGCGGGTCCCAGGACGAGCATGCGGGTGATGTTGGGCGCGGCGTCGGCGACGAACGCATCGAGCGGTGTCGCCCCACCGCGGGCTCGGGCGTCGCGCACGGCGCCGTCGAGCTGCTGGGTCTGCGTGTCGTCGACGCCGACTTCCGCGAGCACGTCCAGGCAGTCGTCGAGCACCGCGACGGGCGCGCCGAGCAGGTCGCGGCACGCGGCGACGAGGCCGGCAAAGCCGCGCCCGTCGGACAGCGGCACGCGGAAGGCCGACCGCGCGCGGTCGGCGGCACGGCGTCCGCGGTGGGCGCCGAACAGGTCTGCCAAGTCGTCGATGACCGCGTTCCAGGAGGCGTCGCGGCCGAGGACGATCACCGGGACCGGGTACCCCTTCGGCGGTGCGATCCGGGAGATCGCCGCGCAGATGCCCGCGGGCGCCGGGTCCGGGAGCGGGCCGTCGCTGATGAGCACCTCGGCCTCACCGGCCGCGTCGCCGCCCGCGGGGCGCACCGCCCGCAGTTCGACCGAGAGATCGGCGCCGACTGGCACGACCTGGCCGCCGGCGCAGGACGGCAAGTCATGGACGTCGGCGAGGGTCGGGTGCCGGGTCGTTGGTCCGACCAGCAGCGCGTCCGAGGTCAGGTTGCGTGTGCTCATGCACAAACAATGCCAGCGGGCAGCGCAGAATCAACCGCTTCCCGGCGCACTTCGCGCTGCCGCAGGACCAGAATCCCGCGGCCACGCGGATCTGCACGTCACGAACTGGCGGGCGCCGGATCACGGCGCGCGGACGGCGCCGGCCGGCCGTTTGGCCGCGGGGCCAAACTGGACCGGCCAAACTTGTCCGCGCGTCGAAGTCCCTGGTCCCGGGCGGCTCCGTATTCTCCATCGGCGCGAGCAAGAACGGCCGATTCGCCATGCTCATCGCTTGCGCGCGTTCTCAATCGAAGCTGCACATGGATAGGCTCTAGCAATCGTCCGCCGCCCGCGAGCCGCCCGAGGATGCCGTTCGGCATCCCAACCGCGTGTTCGCGGTAAGCCATTTCGCCAGGAGGGACCGCGACCCTGATGACCAAGATGCGACTCGCGAACGTCAACGCCGCCCAGTGGAGCGCAAGTGCTTCGATCGGCGAGGACGAGCCCGCAAACGTATTCGGTGCCAACGTCTTCGGACCGACCGAACAGCGCAAGCGGCTCCCGAAGCATGTCTACCGCGCACTGCAGCGCACGATCGAGCGCAACGAGGAACTGGACCCGTCGATCGCCGACGTCGTCGCTTCGGCGATGAAGGACTGGGCGCTCGAGCGTGGGGCCACGCACTACACGCACTGGTTCCAGCCGCTGACCGGTCTCACCGCCGAAAAGCACGATTCGTTCTACGGCCCCATTGGCGACGGCACCGCCATCGCCGCGTTCTCCGGGAGTGAGCTGATCCAGGGTGAGCCCGACGCGTCGAGCTTCCCGACCGGCGGTGTGCGCGCCACCTTCGAGGCTCGCGGCTACACCGCCTGGGACCCGACCAGTCCGGCATTCCTGTTGGAGAATCCCAACGGCAGCGTGCTGTGCATCCCGACGGCGTTCACCTCCTGGACCGGCGAGGCCCTCGATCACAAGATCCCGCTGCTGCGGTCGGTCGAGGCGCTCAACAAGGCCGCGATCCGCGCACTCGGGCTGCTCGGCGACCACGGCGCGACGCGCGTGTTCACCACGATGGGTCCGGAGCAGGAGTACTTCCTGATCGACAAGACCTACTACTACCAGCGCCCCGACCTGATCAACACCGGCCGCACCCTCTTCGGGGCAAAGCCCCCCAAGGGCCACGAGCTCGACGACCACTACTTCGGCAGCATCCCCGAGCGGATCCTGGCGTGCATGCTCGACACCGAGCGCGAGCTGACCAAGCTGGGCGTCCCGATCAAGACGCGGCACAACGAGGTCGCGCCCGCCCAGTACGAAATCGCGCCGGTGTTCGAGAACAGCAACGTCGGCTGCGACCACCAGCAGTTGCTGATGACCGTGCTCAAGGCGGTCGCGCCCAAGTACGACCTCGTCGCGCTGCTGCACGAGAAGCCGTTCGCCGGCGTTAACGGGTCGGGCAAGCACAACAACTGGTCGATGGGCACCGACACCGGCGAGAACCTCCTCGAGCCCGGCGACACGCCCGAGGACAACCTGCACTTCCTGTTCTTCACCGCCGCGGTGATCAAGGCCGTCGACACCCACCAGGGCCTGCTGCGCGCCTCGGTGGCCACCGCCGGGCAGGACCACCGCCTCGGCGCGAACGAGGCGCCGCCGGCCATCATCTCGATCTTCCTCGGGTCCGAACTGGAGAACGTCTTCGGCGCGCTGGCGAGCGGCGAGGTCTACGTCTCGCCCGCCGGTGAGCTGATGGGGCTCGGCTCGCCCGTGCTGCCCGCGCTCCCCAAGCACGCGGGTGACCGCAACCGGACCAGCCCGTTCGCGTTCACCGGCAACAAGTTCGAGTTCCGGACACTCGGCTCCAGCATGTCGCCGAGCCTCCCGAATACGGTCCTCAACACGATCGTCGCGGAGGCGATCGACGACATGTCCGAGGACCTCGAGCGCGCCATCTCGGCCGGCGCGGGCGTCATCGAGGCCATCCCGGCCGTCGTCGGCGCCGTCTATCGGGCGCACAGCCGGATCGTGTTCGGCGGTGACAACTACGCCCAGGAGTGGTACGCCGAGGCCGAGCAGCGCGGCCTGCTCAACCTCCGGACCACCCCGGACGCGTTGCCCGAGCTCATCTCCGACGCGACGGTCGCGACATTCGACAACTACGGGGTGCTCACCGAGCGCGAGCTGCATTCCCGGTTCGACGTCTTCCTTGAGCAGTACATCACCAACGTCAATATCGAGGCCGAGACGGCCGCCGACATCGCGAGCACGATGCTGCTGCCGGCGGCGCTGCGCTACCTGAAGTTGGTGCAGGACGCCGGCGTCGAGGCGCTCGAGGGCCCGCTGCACCGCCAGGTCGAGGACTTCGTGGCGGCGATCGACAAGCTGAGGGCTGTCAACGAGGAACACCCCGAAGGCACGGAGGTCGAGGCCGTCTACATGCGCGACTCGGTGCTGCCGGCGATGGCCGAGGTCCGGGACTGCGCCGACGCGCTCGAGCGCGTTGTGGCAGACGACCTGTGGCCGCTGCCAAAGTACGCGGAGATCCTCTTCGTCAAGTAGGACCGACGTACTCGGTATCCGGTGCGCCCTCGGGGCGCACCGGATACCGGCGAGTCAGGAGCGGCCAGCGTGACCCATGACGACGTGATGCGGGCGGTGCAAGAGCGCGACGTCAAGTTCATCCGGCTGTGGTTCACCGACGTGCTCGGGCGGCTCAAGAGTTTCGCCCTGCCCGTGGAGCAACTGCCGCAGGCGCTCGCGCACGGCGTACGCTTCGACGGGTCCTCGATCACCGGCTTCAACCCGGTCGAGGAATCCGACATGGTCGCCGTGCCTGACCCGGCGACCTTCGCGATCCTGCCGTACCGGCCGCAGGAGCAGGCGGTCGCCCGCCTGATCTGCAACGTCCATACCCTGGCCGGTGGCGCCTACGAGGGCGATCCGCGCTTCGTCCTGCGTCGCGCCATGGACCGGGCGCGCGACATGGGCTTCGACGGGTTCGAGGTGGCCACGGAGCTCGAGTTCTTCTACTTCCGGGACTCCACGACGCCCGAGCCTCTTGATCAGGGCGGGTACTTCGACCTGACCACGCTCGACGTGGCGAGCGACGTGCGCCGCGCCACGGTGCTCGCGCTGGAGCAGATCGGCATCGACGTCGAGTTCTCCCACCACGAGAGCGGCCCGTCACAGCATGAGATCGATATGCGCCAGGCCGACGCGCTGCAAATGGCCGACAACGTGATGACCTACCGCACGATCGTCAAGGAGATCGCGCACCAGCACGGCTGGTACGCAACCTTCATGCCCAAGCCCCTCATGGACGCCAACGGCAGCGGGATGCACACCCACGTCGCCGCTCATCGCCGGTGGCCAGAACGCGTTCTTCGACCCAGACGAGCCCAGCCAGTTGTCGGCGGTCGGCCGCGGCTTCGTCGCCGGTATTCTGCGCCACGCCCGCGAGCTCTGCTTCGTCTTCGCCCAGTGGGTGAACTCCTACAAGCGGCTCGTGCCCGGCTTCGAGGCCCCGGTGTATGTCGCCTGGAGCGAGCGCAACCGCTCCGCGGTGGTGCGCGTTCCCCAGCAGGGCGCGGTGCCGGACAACACGGCCGGGCGGCCCGAGCTGCGCGGTCCCGGATCCCGCCTGCAACCCGTACCTCACCTTTGCGGCGATCCTCCACGCGGGCTTGGAGGGCATCGCCCATGGCTACGAGCTCCCGGACGCGATGGAGATGAACCTCTACCACCTCTCCCACGCGGAGCGACTGCGGGCGGGAGTCGAACAGCTGCCGTCGACCCTCGGCGACGCCGTCGAGATCGCCGCGGCCTCGGAGCTCCTTCTGACCGCGTTCGGCGAGCACATCTACAGCCGCCTCATCGAGATCAAGCGCGCCGAATGGGACGAATATCGCGCGCAGGTCACCCCGTACGAGCTGGAGCGCTACCTGCCGCTGCTCTAGGCTCGCGCGCGCGCACCATTGCCGCCGGAGGCATCTGGGAGAGTATTGGCGGGATCGCCTGCGGCCCGTGCGTACCCCGGAGCCGCGGCATGTCCTGCAGGGAGGCACGATGGCTCGACTGATGCGCGTGGCCCTCGGGGTCGGGCGCTGACCGTGACCCTGGCGGCGGTGGCGTCGGCGACCTCGGTCCGCTACCAGAAGACCACCTCGTTCGCCGGCTATGACTTCAACTCGTCGAAGGTCGCCACCGCCAGCACCCGGTTCACGATTCCCACCATCACGTGCCATCAGTGGCGTCGGGCCGGCGCGTTTGTGATCACGACCGCGCATACGTCCACGGGCTACTTCAGTTATCTCAACGGCGCTGGGCTCATCGTCGCGTGCCAGAACAACGTCGCGACATACCAGCTCGCGACCGAGGTCGCCGGCAGCGAGAACAATACGGCCATCGTCATGCCGGGCGACGTCATCTACGTGCACGTCCACGTGGGAGCAGGAGGTCCAGTGTGGTCATCACGACCTGACCTCGCATCAGACCGCGACCCAGGCCGGCGCCGGCTGCGAAGCCGAGCTACGTGTCGATCGGCACCGCGGCGATCCAGCAGAACGGTGCACAGTTCGGGGTCGACGCGTTCTCGACGGTGAAGTTCACCGACGTGGTGATCAATGGGCGCACGCTCGCCTGGTGGAAGCCGTTCGCCGTCGAGCGCTACCGGATCGAATCCCACAAGCAGGTCATCGAGATCCGCCCGTCGGCGATCGCACACGGCGGCGAGTCGTTTACGTTGAGCTACGTCCACGCCTAACCCGCCGCACCCCGGTGCGTCCTCGACGGGTGCGCCCGGTGCGGGTGCGCCGGCGCCGGAGCTCGCGCCGCCGCGCGGTTGCGGCCGCCGCCGCCCCGCGCGATGATCGCAGCGCCCGTGTGCGACCCGTCGCGCGGTGGCCGCACGAAACCTTCGGACGTGGGAGAACGGCATGGCGAGCGTGATCCGCCGCGGAGTCGCGGTCGGCGCGGTGGCTGCAGGGGTCGCGGTCGCGGCCGCCGCGACCGGGATCGCGTACCAGAAGACGACTGATTTCGCGGGGTACGCCTTCTACGCGACGAAGGTCACCAGCGCGAGCGCCCACTTCCCGATCCCAACCGTCACGTGCGCCAGCGGCAAGAGCGGCGTCGGGCCCGGGCTGTTCCTCGTCACGACCAAGCACGCGCTGACCGGGGCGGGCATCGCGGTGGCCTGCCAGAACTTCACGCCGACCTACGAGCTGATCACGGTCGTCAACAACGTCCAGCGGGCCATGCCCCTGTCGGTCAGGCCCGGGGATGTCCTCGCGGCGCAGATCCAGATGACCGGCGCGTCGACGGTGATCACCGTCAGGGATCTGCGGACCAATATTGTCGGGCGTCGTGCCGGCGCCGGTGCCCGGTCGAGCTACGTCTCCATCGGGACGGCCGCGATTCTGATCGGCCGCGTGCAGGTCGGGGTCGACAGATTCACGCCGGTGACCTTCGCCAACGTCGTGGTCCAAGGCAAGGCCCTCAGCCGCTGGAAGCCTGTCGCCATCGAGCGCTACCGCGGCAGCAAGACGCATCCGATCGTCGAGATTCGCCCCGGCCGGCTCTCGCACGGTGGCGAAGCGTTCACGCTGGGTTTCGTCCACAGCTGACCGCGGGCGCCCGCGGGACCCGCTAGTGCTCGATGTCGATCGGGCGCCACTCGTCGCTGGTCGCGAGCTCGCGCAGCCACGCGGGCGCTTCCACGCTCGTGCGGTTCGTCCGGTCCAGACAGACATGAATGAGCTCGCCGTCGGCGACGAGTTCGCCGTGGCGGATGAACCAGTGCCGGCTCCGGAACGAGGAGGTGCCGACGGCCGCCATCCAGGTCACGAGCTCGATCTCGTCGTCCAGCAGGATCCGTTTGCGGAACTGCGCGTGGGCGTCCACGACGGGGATCCCCGGTCCGTCGGCCAACAGATCGGTGAACGGATGACCCGTGTTCCACAGCCATTCGCTCAGCCCGCGATCCATCCAGCGGAACAGCGCCGTGAAGTGGATCTGGGCGACGTCCACCTCGGACATCACGATCCTGAACCGGTGCGTGTGGATATACGGCCCCATGGCCTCGGGAGCCTACCGGGGCCGCAGCGCGCGCGGTCATGCCGACCGTCGGGGCGCCGGTGGACGTGCAGTAGGGTTGGTGCCCGATGCCGCCCATGGTGCTGCGTGATGCGACGCCGCTTTGCGGCCCGGGATGTGAGCGCGCGGACATCGCCGATGCGCGTGCGCTGATCGGTGGGCTTCGCAGCCGAGCCGAGCGGACGGCCCCGGTTGCCGCTCGCGCCTGAGGGCCACGCGCGGGCGCTGACCCGGTGCGAGGGCGCCGCTGTGACGTGCGCGTGCGGTGTGGTGGCGAGCGATGGGTGATGGCACCCGGGCCGGGTGCCGCGTCGCGGTCGACTGGCACCAGGTCGGTCGACCGCACCACGACGAGACCGACGTCGCGCGGTATCAGCGGGCGATCGCCGCGGCCCTCGCTGCGCAGGCCGCGCCGAGGGACGAGGTGTGGGCGCTCGTCGCGTGGCCGGCGGCCGTCGATGCGCTCGGACCAGGGATCGGACATGCCGGCATCGGGCATCGCGTGACGCGCCGCGGCGGGGCTGACGTCCGCGAGATGCTCGCCAGGCTCCATCCTGACCTTGCGGTGTTCGGCCAGCTGGCACCGCCGGGTCTGCCGGTGCCCTATGGGCTGGTCATGCACGACGCCCTGTTTGCGACGCATCCCGAATGGCGCGGACCGGACGATGGGGCGCGGACCGTGGCGCGCACGGTGCAGGCGGTCGCCGAGGCGCGCCTGGTCATCGCCGTCTCGGAGGCCGCCAGGATCGATGTCCTGTCGGTGCTCGGTCCGCCGCCGGGGCCGCTCGTGGTCATCCCGCCGGCGCCGGACCCAGTCTTCCTCCCGGCCCCGGCGGCCGGCGCACGGGTCGCGGCACGCTACGGGCTCGTCCGGTACTGCGTCGCGATCGGCGACACGGGCGCGCGCGGCAATCTCACGCATCTCGCCGAGGCGGTCGCCCGCCTGGGCGAGCCCGGTCTCGCACTGGTCTCGGCCCAGCGCCCGCCGCGCCGCCGCCACGAGGTGCCCGGCGTCAGGTTTCTCGGACCGCTCGGCGATGCCGACCGCGCGGATCTGCTCGCCGGCGCACAGGCCGCCGCAGCCGTGTCGTTCTACGACGGGTGCGGGATCGGGGCGCTCGAGGCCATGGCGTGCGGGACACCCCTGCTCGTCAGCGACCGGGGCGCCCTCGGCGAGGTCGTCGCCGACGCCGCGGTGGTGGTGCCGCCGAGCGTCAACGCGATCGCCGAGGGCCTGCGCGCGGTGCTCGAGCCGGAGGTCGCCGACCGCCTGAGGGGTGCCGGTCCGCTGCGGGCCGGCGTCTATGCGCCGGCGCGCATGGGCGCCGCGGTCTGGGCCGCGATCCGCGGCGCCGCGGGCCCGCAGCGCTGATCCCGCCCGGTCAGGTCGGGGCGGCCGGCGTGTAGACGAACGGCAGCTCGTCGGCGACCTCGGCCAGCCGCGGCGCGGCCTGGTCGCGGGCCGACACGGTGAACGGCATGTCCGGCCACGGCGCCGCGACGTCGGGGTCGTCCCACGCGATGCCCGCCTCGGTGGCCGCGTCGAAGTACGCCGAGCAACGGTAGATGACGTCGGCCACGTCGCTGAGCACGACGAACCCGTGGGCGAGCCCGATCGGCACGTAGAGCAGCCGGGCGGTTTCGTCGTCGAGCTCGACGGCGACCGCACGGCCATAGGCCGGCGACCCTCGGCGCAGGTCGACGATCACGTCGAGAATGCGCCCGCGCGCGCAGCGCACGAGCTTGGCTTGGCCCGGGCGCGTTTGGAAGTGCAGGCCGCGCAGAACGCCGCGCCGCGAGCGGGAGTGGTTGTCCTGGGCCCAGTCGTGGGTGATGCCGAGATTGCGGAACCACTCGGCCCGCGAGGTCTCCACGAAGAAGCCGCGCTCGTCGCGGAACACGTCCGGCTCGATGATCAGCGCACCCGGGATCTCGGTGTCAAGCACGCGCATTCGGCCTCGGCAAGATCAGTGGTGGGCGATCGCTTCGTGGTAGGCGGCGACGGTGAGCTGCGCGCAGCGGTCCCAGGTGAACTGGCGCGCGCGCTCGAGCCCGCGCCTGCGAAGGTCCGCTGCCACGTCATCCGAGAGCACGACGCGCTCGATGCCGTCGGCGATATCGTCTGGGTCGGTCGCGTCGACGAGGATGCCGGCGTCTCCGACGACTTCCGGGATCGAGCTCCGGTTCGAGGCGACCACCGGTGCCCCGCACGCCATGGCCTCGAGCGGCGGCAAGCCGAAGCCCTCGTTGAGCGAGGGGAATACCAGGCATGCGGTGGCCGAGTAGAGCGCGACCAGATCGTCATCGGTGACGAAGCCCGGACGGATGACGCTCGAGCCCAGATGCTCGAGTTCCCGCTCTAATTCGCGGTCGGTGACGCGATCCATGCCGACGACGACCAGCACGCACTCCGGGGCGCGCCGGCGGACCAAACCGAACGCGCGCAGCAACGTGCCGAGGTTCTTGCGGGGCTCCGGCGTCCCGACCCACAGCACGAACGGGGCGGGCGGGATGCCGAAGCGATGTGCGAGCTGCATCAGTGCGGGTTGGATCGGCTGAAAGCGGCGATCGACGCCGAGGGGCACCGCGATGACCCGATCCGGCGAGATGCCCACCAGTTCGACGAGTTCGTTGCGGGTGTACTCGGATGCGACGACGATCCGCTGCTGCCACCTTGGCCGCCCGCGCGACCAGCAGCCGCTGCTGGGCGGCACCGGCGCGCGAGAACAGCTCGGGCGACCGCCAGGCGAGCACGTCGTGCACCGTCACGACCAGCGGGATGCGTCGTGTGCAGGGGCACCATCGGGCTGGGGCAGTGCAGGACGTCGACGTCGCGATGGGCGGCGGACCGGTCCAGCACGGCCGGGTAGTACGCGAGGCGCCGCCCCGCCCGCCGCACCATGCGCGGGGCGCGCGTCCGTCCCGGGGTCTCCTGGTCGATCAGCCGCTCGATGTGCACGCCCGGAGTCCGGCCCAGGGCGGCCGACAGGTCCTTGGTGTAGCGGCTGATCCCCGCCGAGCTCGCGCCGGATGGCGTCATGTCGAAACCCACGCGCAGGAGGCGATTCATCGTGCGTTGGTCTCCTGCCTGCGCCAGGCGCCGGCAATCCCGGTGCAGGCGGGACCGATGGAGCGGTCGTGCTGCTGGGGACGGCGGAGTCTCACGGCAAGCTGTGCCCGGTCATGGTTCACGATTGGCGACAACGGTAGCCAGCTCTCGCCGACTCTGTCGCAGACATTAGCGAGCCGACAGAACGTGGGTTCCGGTGAGGTAGCATTCGCGCCCGGACACGGTGCGCACGGGTGGGAGGGGGGTCAGGTGTCGATCGGCAAGATGGGGCGCAAGATGCTTGGGCCGCTCGAGCCAATGGCCGTCGACGTTTACCGCAGGCCGTTCATCGACCTGACAAGCGTCGCGCGGACACTGGCGAGCATCTGTACGCCGGTGCGGATCGCCGAGATCGGCTGCGGGGAGGGGGTCCTCGCTGCCGAGCTGAACCGCGCCTGGCCCGAGGCCCAGATCGTGGGAATCGACATCACCCCACACCCGGGGCGACTGTATCGCGGCGACCCGGCGGCGGCCACGTTTCGCTCCTGCTCGGCCGACGACCTCGCCGCGACGGATCCCGCGGCATTTGATCTGGTGCTGCTGTGCGACGTGCTGCACCACGTACCTCCGCCGATGCGCGCCGGCATCGTCGCCGCAGCCCGACGGCTGGTCGCCGACAACGGTCTGCTGGCCATCAAGGATTGGGAACGGCGACGTGATCTGGCAACCGCGGCGGCGTATGCCTCTGACCGGTTCATCACCGGTGACCGGATCAGGTATTTCGCGCGGGATGAGCTGCTCGGGCTCGTGGGGCGGGACGCGCCGGATCACGCCGAGCTCGTGTTGGACACGCACACGCCGCCGCGGCGCAACAACCTGTTGTTCGTCTGGCGCGTCACGCGCCCGGACGGCCCGCCTCAGGCGCTCTCCTAGCCGCGCATCGACTGGCGCCGCGCCGCGCCGCGAACGTGCTGTCGGTCGCCTGAGGCCGGCGGCGAGCTCATCCGTGCCATCGCCATGCGGCTGAGGGCGCGATCGCTATAGTCGCTGCGAACTTCGCCTCAAGATTCAAGGAGGCCGCCACGCCGCTGATCTCGATCGTCGTCCCGGTGTTCAACGAGGAAGAGGTCCTCGATGAACTGTACCGCCGCGTCGCCGCCGCCCTTGGCGCCCTCGGCCACGACATCGAAATCGTCTTTGTCGACGATGGCTCGCGTGACCGGTCCCGCGACATCATCCGAGCGCTGGCGGCAGCGGACCCGCGTGTCCGAGGTGCGTTCTTCTCGCGCAATTTCGGTCACGAGGCCGCGATTCACGCCGGTCTGCATGAGGCGTGGGGCGATGCAGTGATCGTGATGGACGCCGACCTCCAGGATTCGCCCGAAGCGCTGCCGGAGCTGATCCAGGCGTGGGAGCACGGAGCAGATGTCGTGTACGCCGTGCGGCACGACCGAAAAGAGGGCCGCGTCCAGCGGGCGGCCTTCTCCGCCTACTACCGCATCGCCGCGCGCGTCGTCGACGTCGAGCTTCCCGTGGACGCCGGGCCGTTCAGCCTGATGGCCCGCCCGGTGGTCGAGGCGATCAATTCCATGTCCGAGCACGGCCGGTACTTCCCGGGTCTGCGTGCGTTCGTCGGCTTTCACCAGGCCCCGGTGGACGTCGAGCGCGCGCCCCGGTTTGCGGGCACGACCAAGTACTCGTTCAGGGGCCGCACATCCGGCGCCGTCCACGCCATCATGTCGTTCTCGAAGCTCCCGCTGCGGTTGGTGTCGCTGCTGGGGTTTGTCGCCGCGATCATCGCGGTCGTCGGTGCGACGTGGGTCATCATCGCAAGCGTCGTCAGCGGGGCCGGCGCGCCAGGTTGGGTGTCGCTGATGACCGTGGTACTGCTGATTGCGGGCGTACAGCTTGTGACGCTCGGCATCGTCGGCGAGTATGTCGGAAAGGTCTACGACGAAGTGCGTGCCCGGCCGTCGTTCATCGTGTCGGAGCGCATCGGCGCAGGTGCCTCTGCCGTCGACGTCTCCCGTCTCCCGCGCCGCGCCGCCAACGGCCCGTCCGCCACCCGCTCGCAGCCCGAGGATGCGCAAACGGTGAGTACGGGCGCCGCGCCGGAACTCAGCGTCGTCATCGTCTCGTATCGCTGTTGCGATCTATTGCGCGACTGCCTGGAGAGCCTCGACGTCAACCGTGAGGATGTCGAGATGGAGGTCGAGGTGATCGACAACGCCTCGAACGACGACACCATCGGCGCTGCGCGCGCCATGGAATGGGTCACTGCGACTGCGCTCGATGACAACGTCGGGTTTGCGCGTGCCAACAACCTCGGACTCGCCCGCGCGCGCGGACGCGCGATCCTCGTACTCAACCCGGACACGGTCGTGCCCAGGCATGGACTGCGCCGCTGCCTTGACGAGCTGTGGGCCCATCCCGACGTCGGCCTGATGACCGCCCGTCTGGTCGATCCCGAAGGCCGCCTCGACCGGCGCTGCAAGCGCGGCTTCCCGACCCTCTGGTCGTCGGTGTGCTACTTCACCGGCCTCGACCAGGTGTTCCACGGGCGGCGCTCCCAGCGATACACGGTCGGGTGGCTTGCCGATACCGAGTCGGCGGCGATGTCGAGAGCGTCAGCGGCGCGTTCATGCTGACGCGTCGGGATGCGCTCCACGAGGTCGGCGGCTTCGACGAGCAGTTCTTCATGTACGCCGAGGACATCGATCTGAGCTTGCGGTTTCTCGACCGACGGATGGCGCGTGCTACTACTGGCCGGGCGTTGACGTCGTCCACGTCGGCGCGGGGTCGAACGTTGACGGCACGCGACCACCGATCGCCAATGCGGCGTATTTCCGGACGATGGCCCCGTTTATCGCAAAGCACCGGCCGGGCTGGCGGGGCCACCTTCTGGCGGCGTTCGTGGCGGTCACCAGCGAGCTGCTGTTGCTCGCCTCGCGGCTTGTGGTCGGCCTGCGCGGGACCCCGCGGGGCTCGCGGGTGCCGTCCGGGACGACGGACGTCCCGGCATCGCAGCAGCCGGCTCCGCCGGGGTCGCGATGATTCGCCGGAATCGCGTCTGGCACGGCGGGTCGCGATCTCTAAGCTGCCCGGTGTGCACGTACTCGTGACAGGCGTTACCGGGTTCGTCGGCCACCATCTGGCGGCGGCGCTCCTTGCCGACGGGCACCAGGTGACCGGCATCGTCCGCCCGTTCAGCGCCGGGCCCGGTGCCGGGTGGGATGTCGTGCGCGAGGCGGACATCAGCGACATGGGATGCCGTGGCCCAGGTCGTCCGACGCGGCCGTCCCGACGCCATCATCCATCTCGCGGGCGCAGCATCGGTCGGTGCGTCGTTTGGCGATCCACGCGGCACATGGGATGTCAACTCGGGCGGCGCGTCGCGTGCTCGAGGCCGTCCGAACGCCGCGAGCTCGCCGCGTACGCTCATGATCACCAGCGGCGAGATCTACGGGCTCGTGACGTCGCGGACGCGCTCCCTGTCGACGAGGACGACCCCCCTGTGTCCGGTGTCACCCGTACGGTGCGTCCAAGGCGGCCGCGGACCTTGCCGCACCCAGTATCACCGCGGGTACGGGCTGCCGATCCTCAGGGTCCGACCGCTCAATCACATCGGCCCCGGCCAAGATGCACGCTTCGTGCTGCCGAATCGTCGCGCGCCAGATCGCCGAGGCCGAGCATGAGGGGCGTCGGCACGTGGACATTAAGATCGGGAACGTGTCGACCCGCCGTGATTTCACCGATGTCCGCGACGTCGTGCGCGCCTACGCGGCGCTCTTGAACCAGGGCTCCCCCGGCGCGCCGTATCTGGTCTGCTCAGGACGATCGTTGCCCGTCGCCGATCTCGTGGCTGCGCTCGTCAACGCGGCACGCTCGAGGTCGAGCTGGTCGACCGATCCCGGTCTCGTGCGAAGCGGCGAGCAGCCGGACCTCTACGGCGACGCCCGCCGATTGCACCAGGAGACGGGCTGGACGCCCGTCATCGACATCGAACCGAACCGTGGCGGACACGCTCGACTGGTGGCGCGTCCGGGTCGCCACATAGAAGGATCGACATGCCGAGAGCGCTCATCACAGGGATCACCGGGCAAGACGGCTCGTATCTCGCGGAGTTCCTGCTGGAACAGGGGTACGAGGTTTGGGGGCTCGCGCGGAGGGCGTCGACGGACTCTCACGAGCGGATTGACCACATTCTGGACCGGCTCAACCTTGTGCAGGGCGATCTGCTCGACCAGCCCTCGCTGACCGCACGCCCTTGAGCAAGCCCAGCCTGAGGAGGTCTACAACCTGGCGGCGCAGTCGTTCGTGCCGACCTCCTGGAGTCAGCCCGTGCTGACGGCCGAGTTCACCGCGGTCGGCGTCACACGCCTGCTGGAGGCGATCAGGCAGGTGGACCCGACGATCCGCTTCTATCAGGCGAGCTCGAGCGAGATGTTCGGCAAGGTTCGGGAGACGCCCCAGAACGAGCTCACGCCGCTGCACCCGCGCAGCCCGTACGGGGTCGCCAAGTGCTACGGCCACTACATCACCGTCAACTACCGTGAGAGCTACGGGATGTTCTGTTCGTCGGGGATCCTGTTCAATCACGAGTCGCCGCGCCGTGGGCTGGAGTTCGTGACCCGCAAGGTCACCGACGGCGTGGCGCGCATTCGGCTCGGCCTTCAGGACCGGTTGTCGCTGGGCAATCTCGATGCGCAGCGGGACTGGGGCTTCGCGGGCGACTACGTGCACGCGATGTGGCTGATGCTGCAGCAGGACGAGCCCGAGGACTTCGTGGTCGCGACGGGGGCAACCCACAGCGTACGACGCCTGGTCGAGCTCGCCTTTGCTCACGTTGGGCTCGACCCCGATGAGCACATCACGATCGACCCGAGTCTCGTGCGCCCCGCCGAGGTTGACGTGCTGGTTGGCGATGCGAGCAAGGCTCGCAGGGTGCTCGGATGGGAGCCGCGGGTTGGGTTCGAGGCGCTGGTGGCGATGATGGTCGACGCCGATCTCAAGCGGCTGTCCTCGTGAGGGGCGATGTCGTGCACGGCGCGCAGCCCGAGGTGGAATAGCGGCGGTGCGGATCGCGATTTTGGTCTGTGCATATCCGCCCTTCAAAGGCGGAATCGGCAACGCTGCCGCACGTCACGCCCATGCGTTGGTTGAACTCGGCCACGCGGTCGACGTCTTGTGCCCGGCGCATGACTCGACGCCAGGCACCACTGTCGTCGACGGGGTCACGATCCATCGCCTGCGTCCCGTCGTGAGCCACGGCCTGTCGGCGTTCCTGCCGGGGCTTGCCCGGCGGGTCGGCGACTACGACGGGCTGCTCCTTGAGTACCCGTTCTTCGGCGCCGCCGAGCCGGCCGTCCTTGGTGCACGCCGGAGCAGGACCCCGTATCTCGTGTACTTCCACATGGACGTCATCTGGGGTGGCGTCCGCGGGGCCTTCCTCAGGGTGCACCGCCAACTCGGCGCTCCGTGGGTGCTGCGCGGGGCCCGGCAGGTCCTGGTGAGCTCATTCGACTACGCCGAGCATTCCTCGATCGCCCGGCTTAACCTGCCCAATCTGCGCGAGCTGCCCTATTCGGTCGACACGAGCGAGTTCACTCCGGCCCCGGTGAGCGCCGGACGGCGTCGCGAACTCGGTATCGACCCGGACCGGCCCGTCGTCCTGTTCGTGGGGACGATGAACGAAGCCGGAGCGTTCAAGGGGATCGACCGGCTGCTGTCGGCGATGGCCCACGGCGGACTCCGCGAGCGGGCGCAAGTCGTGCTGGTCGGGGAAGGCGACCGACGTTCCAGGTACATGCGCCTGGCCGCC
Organism: uncultured Thermoleophilia bacterium; assembly: GCA_963784985.1. Lineage (GTDB taxonomy): Bacteria > Actinomycetota > Thermoleophilia > Miltoncostaeales > Miltoncostaeaceae > CAITWD01. Next base: position 68,584 of record CAWATR010000026.1, on the reverse strand, counting down.
GATTTGTTGCCCGAAGGATCCTATCGGTTCACTGGCGGCCTGTCGGACGACGATCTGCGCGATCTCTATCGCGCGGCGGCCGTGACGGTCCTGCCGTCGGTGACCTCGGAGGAGGCATTCGGGATCGTGCTGATCGAATCAATGGCCTGCGGCACCCCGGTGGTGGCGTCAGCGCTGCCGGGCGTGCGCGGCGTCATCGGTTCGGACGCGGGGATCGCGGTCCCGCCAGGGGACGTTCCGCGGCTGGCGCGGGCGATCAACGATGTCCTTGATGGCATCGCTGTGTCGGACGAGCTTGCCCGAGCCGCCAGGCGTCGCGCCGTGGAGGTCTTCTCGCGCGAGCGTGAACGCGCAGACCTCGGCGAGGCGATCGCCCGCCTGCGTGGCTAGTCCGAACGCGGCCTCGATCCGTCGCCGGCCATGCGCGGCCGGCGACGCAGCCCGTCGAGTACGCGCTCGCCATCGTGGCGGGTGACGAACTCGTGCGCGGCGAAGGCCCCCAGGGCGCAGACGAGGTCAACCGTGATGATGGCATTCGCGCTGCGCGCGATGGTCGCGAGCGCGATCACCTGCACGCCGGCGATGCCCAGCAGCCACCAGGAATACCGGAAATCGTGACGCCCAATCTGGTGGAACAGCAGCACGATCGCGCACCCCATGCACGCCATAGACGCCCCGTAGTAGGGCAGCAGGTCGCCGGCCTGGAGGAATGCCGACCCGTAGGTCAGACGCATGAACGCGCGCCCGAGCGGGATCGCGAACAGGACGAACGCGGCTCCGGCGGCGAGCGTCACGCCGACGCCTGCAGCCACCAGGGCAGCGGATGAGCGCCCCCGTGCGCGGCGGGCCGCCATGCGCGTGAGCACCAGGGTCGTGAACACCTGCGGGACGAGAAACAAACCCTGGGAAATCGCTGATGCCGCGGCGAACAGTCCGGCGTCGCGTCCGTCGAGCACGAGCTTGGCCGTGATCACGTCGGCATTGGTGAGGATGGCGATCGCCGTCACGCCCGCGGCGTTGGGCACGATCGACCTGCGGAACCCCTGCCATTGGGTCGATGTGCGATCGATCGGCGGTGCGCGGAGCGCCCGGCGAGCCAGCACGATCACGACGAGGGAGCCGAGGATCCACGACGCTGCGGTGCCGAGGATCGGCGCGAGCACGCGAACCCCGGCGACCCACAGCGCCAGGAACGCGAGCGGGCGCATGATCCCGACGGTGATGAACCCGAGCGAATATGCGCCAAACCTGCGCTCGCCCTGCAGTTGACCCAGCGTGAGCGGGAAGACCGCGATGCCCGCCAGCACGGTGACGGCCCCGAGCAGGACGGAGGTCGGAACGTTCGCGATGACGACGCTGGCGATGACCACCACGATGGCGGCGACGACCATGACCGCGACGGTCGCGGCAATCGTCGCGCGCAGCGCCCGCGCGAAAATCGCGTCCGGGGCCTCGCCACGGTTGGACGCGGCGAGCGTGGGCTGCAAGGCGCTGCACAGGACATAGAGGACCAGGCATACCGACAACACGGCGGCGACCAGGCCGTAGTCGCGCGGGCCCAGTAGGCGCCCGACGAGGATGAAGAACACCCAGTTGCCGGCGCTCCAGACGCCGATGCCTGTGGCGACCAGCAGGCCGGAGCCCACCCATCCCCGGGGCCGGGTCACCGTGCACCGTCCGAGTTGCCGCCGGGTCGTGGTCGCCGATGAGTCACAATCGCTCGAGGATCCTAACGGTCGCGGTGGCGCGCGGGATGCCGGTGGTCGGCCTCCGGCGGTGCAATATTCCCTAGCCTTCGGCCAGGCGTCGCCGCGTCGGACCCGTCAGGGGCCCCGGACGGGGACCATGCAAGCTTCTGCTGTCGACGTGGCGTAAGGGATTGCGTGCCCGCAGACCGGTCGAGAATCGCATTGGCAGCGTCGTGGCGCGGTCCGGCCTGGCTGCGCGAGTCGGTCGCCGCGGGGCTGGGCTTCATCGCTGTCGCTGTCGCGATGACGTGGCCGCTCGTCCTGCACCTGGGTACGCGGATCCCAGGCGGCGGCACGTTCTATGACCCCACCGGCTACTACTACGACTTCTGGTACTTCGCCAACCATGGCTTGCAGTTGTTCGGGCCCGGCACGATGACGATCCTCGATCTGCCGTTCGGCCGGCCGACCGTGCCAGCGGCGATCCTCGAGCAGTTCGTCTCGTACGGTCCGGGCATCGCGGTCAGCGCCCTGTGGTCGCCCGCCGCGGGTCTCAGTCTCGTGGCACTGGCCTCGCTCGCCGGGTCGGGCGGGGCGATGTACGCCCTGGTGCGCTGGCTCGGCGCGGGCAGGGTTGCCGCGGCGTGGGCCGGCGTCGCCCTGATGTTCAGCCCGTACCTGACATACCGCGTCGGCGTGCACATTCCCCTTGCGAATATCGCGTGTATGCCGGTGACGGTGCTGGCGTGCCTGGCGTGGATGGAGCGTCGCTCGCCACGGCGCGGGCTCTGGGTCGCGCTGGCGCTGGTACTCGCGTGGCTCACCAACCCCTACTACGGGTTCATGTGTTTGGTCATCGCCATCGTGATCTGCGCGATCGGGCTGGGGGCGGAGTGGCGACGGCACGGCTTCGGGACCGCGTTGCGGGGCCTGGGAGCGTTGGTCGCGTGGGTCGGCGGACTCGTGGTGGTGCCGCTGTTGGTCCTGCTCGAGACCAGCGGTTCGGCGGTCCAGGCCACACTCACCCGGCGCGTGCAGGATCTCAGCCTCTACGGCGCGAATGTCACCGACTACATCTGGCCCTCGCACGCCAGCCGCCTGATGGGGTGGCTGTTCGGCGCCGCGTGGCGCGGGGCCCCGGGCGGCGAGACGACGGTGTTTCTCGGGTGGTCCACCATCGTTCTGGCGATCGCCTGGGCGATCGTCGCGTGGCGCAGATGGGATTCCGTCCCGCCGCGCATGCGGCACCTGAGCGCCGTCGCCGGTCCGCTGATCGCCGTCCTGGCACTGATGAGCCTCGCGAGCCCCTACCGGATCGCTGGGGTCTCGGTCGATGCGCCGAGCTACTTCGTCTGGAAGGCCGTGCCGTTCATCCGCTCCTACGGGCGCTTCGGCGGCGCGGTGATGGTCGTCGTGGTGGCCCTGGCTGCGCTGGGCGTCGATGCACTCTTGGCGCGGTTGTCGCGCCGCGATGCGATCCTGGCCGGTGGTGCGCTCATTGCGATTTCCGCGCTTGAACTTCCGGTGACGATCGCAAGCGCGCCGCCCCTGGTCGCCAACGGAGCCCACAGCGCGCCCGCGAGCCAGTTCGCGGCGTGGCGCTGGCTGGCGGCGCGGACGCCCAACGGCGTGCTGATCGAACAGCCGACATCGTCGATCGAGCGGTATCCCTTCCGCGGCTATCTCGATCGCATCTACATGTACGGCCAGACCCTGCATCACTGGCCCCTGGCGAATGGCGGCCTGGGCGAGTGGTCGCTCGGCGACCAGTTCGGGCGCCTGGTCGGCGATCCTCGCATCGTCCGGGTCTGCTGAGAACCTTGCGACCGCAGGCGTGACCACGGTCGTCGTCAACCCGTGGGCGTTCCGCGAGGCGGGGCTCGTGCCGCCCGACACGTCGAGCCCGCCACCGGGCTACGCCATGGTGCGCAGCTATTCGGACGGCACGGCGATCTGGCGCGTAACCGCCCCGGCCCAGCCGGGGATCGTCGTCTTCGACCAGGGGTTCGAACCGACGCCGACGACAGACGCCTGGGTGGTCGTGGGACGGTCGGGTACGGCGACCGCATATGCACCGGCAGGCGGTGCGTTCGCGGTGGAGTTCTCCGCGGCAAGCCGGCTGAGGCCCGGCGCCATGACGGTCGCCGTCGGCCGAGGGCCCGGCCGTCACCTACGCGCTGGTGCCGGGCGCCTTTGTCCGGATCCGGATCCCGCTGCAGATGTCGCCGCACGAGGCGGTGCCCGTGGCGCTGCGAAGGCGTGCCCCCGGCGGCGCGCGGGGGCTGGGTCCGGAGATCGTCACCCAAGGCTGGCGCCTGGTCCGGTCCACCGCCCCATGACCCGGCGGGAGGGCGCCGGTACCAGAAGCACCCGCAGAATCGGTCAACGATGCAGATCGGTGGCGGTCGGCTAGGATTCCCGCTGTTCATTTCGCCCGACCGATCCTGGGGCCCGCATGACGGACGTCAACTCAAGCCTCATTCTCCGCGTCAACGTTCCCGCCACGCCGGGCACGTTCGGCAAGGTCGTCGTCGCCATCAGCGAAGCCGGGGCCCGGGTGGGCGCGGCCGACATCGTCCGTTCGACGGCGCATGAGGTCACGCGGGACTACCAGGTCTATGTCCGCGACGCCGCGCACGGCGAGGCGGTGGCGGCAGCGGTGGCGGCGCTGGAGGGTGTCTCGGTCGCCTCGGTCACCTCGAACGTGCTCACCGTGCACGAGGGCGGCGCGATCGGGATGAAGACGCGTGCGCCGATCGCCACCCGCGACGACCTCTCGATGGCCTATACCCCGGGGGTCGCCCGAGTCTGCATGGCGATCCACCACGATTTCGACCAGGCCTGGGACTACACGATCAAGGCCAACAGCGTGATGGTCGTCTCCGACGGCAGCGATGTGCTCGGGCTCGGCGACATCGGTGCGGAGGCATCGCTGCCTGCGTGCGAGGCGAAGAGCCTGTTCCTGCGCAATTTGGCCGGGATCGACGCGTTTCCGATGCCGGTCGACGCACGCGAGCCCGCCAAGATCATCGACGCGGTGGCGCTGTGCAGCTCGGTGTTTGCCGGCATCCACCTGTCCGACATCTCGGCCCCGCGCTGCTTCGAGATCCGCGACGCCCTCGACGCGCGGCTGGACATCCCGGTCTTCCACGATGACCAGCAGGGCACCGCGGTGGCCGTGCTCGCCGGCCTGATCAACGCGCTGGCTCTCGTCGACAAGCCGCTGTCGACGGCGACCGTGGCGGTCACCGGCCAGGATACCCCGGCAGGCCGCGGGACGGTCGCGCTGCTGACGGCCGCCGGTGTCGGCGCAATCACCGACACGCCGTCCGGCGCGGACGCGCTCGTGCGTTTCGACCGGCCCGCGACCGCCGCGTGCCTCGACGCGCTCGGCCCGGATCCGATCGTGTTCAATCTCAACGGCACCAGCGACGCTGCCTTCGAACGCGCCACGGTCTATGCCAGCTCGCTGCCGAGTGCGCCCAACCAGATGAACTCGGCCGTCGCCTTCCCCGGCATCTGGAAGGGAGCGCTGGCGGTCCGGGCGACCCGGATCAACGACGCGATGCTGCTCGCCGCCGCGGAGGCGATCGCCACCGTCTGTCGCGACGAGTCCGGTGGGGTGTCCGCGGATCTCGTGGTGCCGTCGGTCATCAGCGCACACGTCGTACGCGATGTCGCCGCCGCCGTCCAGGCCGCCGCGGAGGCGACCGGCGCGGCGCGCGTCGCCGCGAGCACCTGAGTCCCCACGCTCCGCGGGTGTGCGGCGGCCGTGGCCGCCGCACACCCTAACGCCGCAACGTTCGCGACATCCGGATCAGCGGGATCGGAAACATCGTCACGGTCATCGCGCACAGCACCAGGACGTGCAGCGCGGTGGATGCTGAGGTGTGGCCGAGCGTCAGCGCGCGCAGCACCTCGACGAGGTTGGCCAGGGGCAGGCACCACGCGATCGCCTGCGCCCACTCCGGTAACCGGTCGAACGGGAAGAACACGCCGCCGAACAGGAACATCGGTGTGAGCACCGCCGTGAACAGGATGTTGAAGCTCTCGATGTTCGTCACGAAGGCCGTGTAGACCATGCCGAACACCGCGAAGGTCATCGCGCCCAGGAGCATCACCGGCAGGCAGAGCCATGCCAGCGGCGAGGAGATCAGGCCGAATAGGGCCATGACGATCAGGAAGATCGTCCCGTAGGCCACTGCGCGGGTCGTCGCCCACAGGTACTCGCCGACGACGACGTCCTGCACCGAGAGCGGCGTCGTGATCGCTGCCTCGTAGACGCGTCGCACGTGGATCCGCACGAACGCGTTGTAGGTCGTCTCGAGGATCGCGCCGAACATGACCGTCGCGCCGGCGATGCCCGGTGCGATGAACCGCACATAGTCGACACCGTTGAGCGTGGTGACGTAGGCACCGAGTCCGAGGCCCATGACCGCGAGGTATGCGATCGCCTCCAGGAATCGCGGGATCAGCGTCACCACGAGGGTCTTGCGTCCGACGGTCAGGTTGCGCCACCAGAACCGGCCGGCCGCGCGGGGCGAGAACTCGGCGGCGGCCAGGACGGACACCTACAGGTCCTCGAGCGCGGCCCGCAGGTCGTCGGCCATGCTGTGATGGCCGAACTTGATCGCCTGGTCGATTCCGGCCAGGTACGCGTCGGCGGCGCCGTCGCGATCCCCGGTGGCCGCCAGCGACTCGGCCAGGCGCCCCCACGCGTTGCCCTCGTCCTCCTGCAAGTCCAGGTAGGCCCGGTACTGCGCAATCGCCTCGGAGTAGCGACCGGCGCGCTGGAGCTCGACGCCATATCCGAACCGCGCCCGCGCCACCTGGGGCGCCTCCTCGACGGCGCGCGCAAAGTAGTCGATGCGGTCCATGGGGGGAACCTAGCGCGGCGGCCGCATCGCGGGTCTGCGGCCCGCCCGACAGGGGCGCGGACGACTCCGCCGCGGCGGGATTGCACCGCTACCGGGGCGGGAATCGGCGAATCGTGGGTCAGTCGTCAGCGCCGACGTCCGGCACGGTTCGAATAGAGTTCCGCCAGATGCCCAGCGTTCCCGCGTTCGACGACCGAAGTTCCGCTCGGAGCGGGGAAGTTTGCACCAATTGTGACAACCACAAAGCGCCGTTCGTTACAAAGGTGCACAAAGGGAATGGCGTTGGTAGCGTGCTGTGGGTGCGGGACGGTACCGACGTGCGTTCCGGCGCGTAAGCAAGGGTCGACGTGAGTCTCTGGGACTACTTACCGATACTGGTGTTCGCCGGGTTGGGCCTCGTTATCGGGGGCGCCATCCTCGGCCTCTCCAAGATCGTCCGGCCGAAGCACAACCCGGTCAAGGACCTGCCGTACGAGAGCGGCATCCTCGCCACGACGCCGGTCCGTCAGCGTTTCTCGATCAGCTTCTACCTGACCGCGATGCTGTTCATCGTGTTCGACATCGAGCTGGCGTTCATCTACCCGATCGCCGTGACGCTCCGCGACCGCGGCACCGCTGCGTTGGTCGTGATGCTGTCCTTCGTCGCGACCGTCGTGGCGGCGCTGGTGTACATCTGGCGAAAGGGGGCGCTGGAATGGCGCTGATCCCGCCCGCCGGGGCGCCCGTCGAGCGGGCGCCGCGGACCGACCCCGCCATCGACCGCGACTTGCGCGACCTCGTCGAGACCGCCGAGGAGGAGGCCTTCGTCCAGCGGCTGCTGACGACGAGAGTCGACCGCGCGCTCAAATGGGCGCGGTCGTCGTCGATCTGGCCGGCGACATTCGGCCTGGCGTGCTGCGCGATCGAGATGATGCACACCGCCACCCCGCGCTACGACATCGCGCGCTTCGGCGCGGAGGTGTTCCGGGCCTCGCCACGTCAGTCGGATCTGCTGATCGTCTCCGGGCGCGTCTCGCAGAAGATGGCCCCGGTGCTGCGCCGGATCTACGACCAGATGATGGAACCCAAGTGGGTGATCTCGATGGGCGCCTGCGCGACCTCGGGGGGCGTGTTCAACAACTACGCCATCGTCCAGGGCGTCGACAAGGTTGTCCCCGTCGACGTGTACGTGCCGGGCTGTCCGCCTCGGCCGGAGAGCCTCATCGAGGGGATCCTCGTGTTGCAGCGCAGCATCGGCGCCAAGGGCGAGCCCAGTTCGCTGGACCTCATGCATGCGCAGGGCTTGCCGGTACCGGAGGACGCGGCGCGCGTCGCCGCCGAGCAGCGTGCCTGGGCGGCGGGCCGTTGAGCGAGTACCGCAATCTCATCGATGCCGCGTGCCCGGGGGCCGTCGTCGACGAGTTCGAGGGCCCGGGCGACGAGCTGACGATCGAGATCGCCCGCGAGCGCATCCAGGAAGTCTGCCGGTTCCTCAAGGGCGAGCCGGGCGCATTCCGTCAGCTCGCGGACCTCACCTGCGTCGACGTGCTGGCCGGCGACGGGCGCGGCGGACGCTTCCGCCTGGCGTACCACCTGTTCTCCATGGACAGCGGCGACCGGCTGCGCCTGCGGGTGTGGGCCGACGCGCGAGCAGCCCGAAGTCGACTCGGTCACCCCCGTGTGGGCCACCGCCAACTGGCACGAGCGCGAGGTCTGGGACATGTTCGGCGTGCGCTTCGCCGATCACCCGGATCTGTCGAGGATCCTGATGCCGTTCGACTGGGAAGGGCACCCGCTGCGGCGTGACTACCCGATCGGCGGCGAGGACGTCACGTTCAGTGACGCGGTCTAGGGCCGAGGTGCGCAGATGAGCATCGACCCCAGCGACCTGTTCGCGCTCGAGGCCCGCGAGGCGCGGGAGATCGAGCGTCGCGAGGGGCGCCCGCTCGCCGAGACCGAGCGTGTCGTGGCGATGGTCGAGGCGAACGACGGCGCAGGAGGCCCTCGCCCGGACCCGGGAGAACGAGCGTCTGTCCACCGAGCTGGCCAGCGGCGCCCGCGCGCCGATGATCATCAACCTGGGCCCGCAGCATCCATCGACCCACGGTGTGCTGCGCCTGGTCGCCGAGCTCGACGGCGAGGTCGTGCGCGACATCCATCCGGTCATCGGGTACCTGCACACCGGCATCGAGAAGCAGTGTGAGAACAAGACGTACTGGCAGGGCATCACGCTCGTGACGCGGATGGACTACCTGTCGCCGTTCTTCAACATCCACGCCTACACGATGAGCGTGGAGAAGCTGCTCGAGCTGGAGGTTCCGGCCCGAGCACAGTGGCTGCGGGTCATGATCTCCGAGCTCAACCGGATTGCCAGCCACCTGGTCTGGCTCGGGACCAGCGGTCTGGAGCTCGGGGCGATCAGCATCTTCTTCTACGCCTATCGCGAGCGCGACCGCGCGCTGGATCTGTTCGAGATGATCTCGGGCGAGCGGATGAACCACCGCTACTTCCAGGTCGGCGGGTGCGCGGACGACATGCCGCCCGGTTTCGAGAAGCTGCTGCGCCAGTTCGTCACCGAGATGCCCTTGCGCATCGACGAGTACGAGGGCCTGCTCTCGCAGAACCCGATCTGGCTCGAGCGCACCCGCGGCGTCGGCACACTGCCGCCCGACCAGCTCATCGATCTCGGGATCACCGGGCCGGCGCTGCGCGCCGCCGGCGTCGACCTCGACCTGCGCAAGGCCCGGCCGTACTCGGGCTACGAGCACTTCGATTTCAACGTCCCCGTCGGCACCAACGGCGATGCATACGACCGCTATCTGGTCCGGCTGCGGGAGATGCGCGAGTCGGTGCGCATCATCGAGCAGTGCCTGGACGGGATGCCCGAGGGCGCGCACATCGCCGACAACCGCAAGGTCGTGCTGCCGCCGCGGGGCGAGCTGGCGACCTCGATGGAGGCGCTGATCCACCACTTCAAGCTGGTCACCGAAGGCTTCACCGTGCCCGAGGGCGAGGCCTACAGCGCGGTCGAGTGTCCGCGGGGCGAGCTCGGCTGCTACGTGGTGGCCGACGGCGGCCCCAAGCCGGTTCGCGTCCACATGCGCGACCCCAGTTTCGTGAACCTGCAGGCCCTGCGCCCGATGTCCAAGAACGCGTACCTCGCCGATCTCATCGTGATGATCGGCTCGATGGACAACGTCATGGGCGGGGTCGACCGCTGATGGTGCTCCGCCCACGCCGCGCCGAGAACGTGCGTCGCACCCGATGACCGCAGACCAGATCCGCGCCCACATCGATCCGATCCGGCACGAGTTCGCCGAGTCGCGGTCGCTCGTGCTGCCGGCCCTGAAGTTCGCACAGACCGAAAAAGGGCACCTGACCCGCGAGGACCTCGATGCGGTCGCCGAGGCTACCGGGCTTCAGCCCCGCGTACGTCGAGAGCGTCGCGTCGTTCTACGACCGGCTCTACCTGCAGCCCACCGGCACGCCGCGTGGTGAGCGTCTGTGTGACCCTCTCGTGCCAGCTGCGCGGGGCGGACGAGGTTTGGGAGCACCTGTGCGATCGCGAAGGGGTCTCCGCATCACGGCGGCACCACCGAGGACGGCGCGCATAACCATCCAGGAGGCGCAGTGTCTGGGCTACTGCGACCACGCCCCGTGCATCCAGGTCGACGCCGAGCAGACCATCGGCCCGATGACCCCGGAGTCGGCGGCCTGGATCGTCGACGAGCTGCGCGGCGCACCGGCGCCCCGCGAGTTCTGGAGGTAGACGGGTGCCGATCCTCAACAGCGTCTATCGCCACCGGGTGGCCGGTCACGAGCTGACCGACATCGCCGAGTACCAGGCCGCTGGCGGGTACGCCGCGCTCAAGCAGGCACTTGGCGAGATGGACCCGGACGACCTGCTGTACGTCTTCCATCGCTCCGGCCTGCGCGGGCGCGGCGGCGCCGGCTTCCCGATGGGGCGCAAGGCGAGCTTCTTGCCGAAGGACGCCAAGCTGGCCAAGTACGTCGTGTGCAACGCGGACGAGAGCGAGCCGGGAACGTTCAAGGATCGCGAGATCATCGAGATGAACCCGTTCCAGCTCATCGAGGGGGTCGCCCTCGCCGGGTACGCGATCGGGGCCGAGCGCGGCTACATCTACATCCGCGGCGAGTACGAGTACCAGGCGCGCATCCTCGCAGAGGCGATCCGCGTGGCACGGGAGGCCGGGTTCTTGGGCAGCGACATCGTGCGCTCGAACTTCACCTTCGACATCACCCTGTACCGCGGCGCGGGCGCGTACATCTGCGGCGAGGAGACGGGGCTCCTTGAGAGTCTCGAGGGCAAACGCGGCCAGCCGCGGCTCAAGCCGCCGTTTCCGGCAGTCGCCGGCCTGTACAGCTCGCCCACGTTGATCAACAACGTCGAGACGCTCTCCGCGCTGCCGCCGATCGTGACCCGCGGCGCGGACTGGTATGCGGCGCTCGGGCCCGAGAAGAGCCCGGGTACGAAGATCTTCTCGGTCTCCGGGCACGTCATGCGTCCGGGCAACTACGAGGTCGTCCTCGGCGAGACGACCCTGCGTGAGCTCATTTTCGAGCACGCCGGTGGCGTGCGTGACGGACACCGCGTCAAGGCGATCTGGGTCGGCGGATCCTCGGTGCCGGTGCTCGGCGAGCAGCACCTGGACACGCCCCTGGACTACGAATCGCTCAACGCGGTCGGCACGTTCCTGGGCTCCGGCGGCTGCATCGTCATGGATGACTCGGGCAGCATCGTGCGCGCGACCCTGCGGCTGGCCACCTTCTACCGGCACGAGAGCTGCGGCAAGTGCACGCCCTGCCGGGAGGGCACCAGCTGGATCGAGCGCATCCTGCAGCGCATCGCCGACGGCGAGGGCCGCATCGAGGACCTCGAGCTGCTGGAGTCGATCTTCGGCCGCATCTCGGGCAAGGTCCTTTGCGCGCTGGCCGAGGGCGCCGTCGCGCCGATCTCGAGCGCCCTCAAGTTGTTCCGCGACGACTTCGTCGCGGCGATCGAGCAGGGCGGCGCCCCGCGGCCCGAGCCGATGTGGCCCGCAGCCCCCGCCGAGGCGAGGTAGGACGATGGCTGATTACGCGCCCATCGACACGTCGGTCGAGAACCAGGTCACCTTCGAGCTCAACGGCCGCGCCCTGAGCGCGCCTGCCGGGACCATGCTCGTCGATGCCGCGTATGCGGCCGGTGTCGAGGTCCCGATCTTCTGCTACGAACCCCGCCTGGGGCCGCCGATCGGCGCGTGCCGGATGTGCCTGGTCGAGATCGAGGGCATGCGCGGGCTGCAGACCGCCTGCAACACGCCGGTGGCCCAGGACATGGTCGTGCGCACCGACTCGCCGGTCGTCAAGGACGCCCAGGACGGGATCCTCGAGCAGCTGCTGATCCATCATCCGCTGGACTGCCCGGTCTGCGACAAGGGCGGGGAGTGCCCGCTGCAGGATCGCACCTTCAAGTTCGGCCCCGGCAAGACGCGGTTCATCGAGCCCAAGCGGCATTGGCCGAAGCCGCTCGAGCTCTCGAGCCGGATCGCGCTCGACCGCGAGCGCTGCATTCGCTGCTTCCGCTGCGTGCGGTTCAGCCAGGAGGTCGCCCAGGACGGCCAGCTGACCATGCAGGAGCGCGGCGCGCTCAGTGAGATCACCACGTTCACCGGCGATGCGTACGAGGCGCACTTCACCGGCAACATCGTCGACATCTGCCCGGTCGGGGCGCTGACGAGCATCCCGTACCGTTTCGTGGCGCGGCCCTGGGACGTCACCAACACCCCATCGGTCTGCGGGTTGTGCCCGGTCGGGTGCAACACGGAGTTGACGACGCGCGAGGGCGAGCTCAAGCGCGTGAGCGGTCGCGACGACCCAAACTACGTCGTCGAGGAAGGCTGGCTGTGCGACAAGGGCCGCTGGGGACATGACATCGCCCACAGCGATGACCGACTGACCGTGTCGATCGTGCGCGAGGCCGCGGGCGACCGCACGTCGGAGCTCGACGACGCGCTGCCCGCCGCCGCGAGCCTGCTGCGGGGGTGTCGCGTGGGGATCCTGCTCGGTGGCACGGCCACCCTCGAGGAGGCGGGCATCGCCCTCGATCTGGCTGCGGCGGGCACGCTGCCGGGGGCCGTCGTGGCCCGTCTGGGCGTACCGGGCGCGGGGTTGCGGAGCCTGCGCAGCGCGCCAGGCGCCGAGCTCGGCGACATCGACGATGCGGACCTCGTCGTCGTCGTTGGTGGCGACCCCGGCAGCCAGCAGCCGGTGACCGAGCTGCGCGTCCGCAAGGCCAAGCGCTTCGGCGCGAACGTGATCGGCTGCGGGAGCCGGCCGCACAGCCTCGAGGTCCTTGGCGAGTTCCGGCGCGCGGCTCCGGCCGAGTTCGCCGCGGCGATCCGCGCGCTCGACCCGCAGGTCGCGGACGCGAGCACCCCGATCGTGCTCTGGGACGAGGCGGATCTCGCCGCGGATCCGGCCGCCGCGCAGGCGCTGGGCGAGCTGCTCGGCAACCACGCCCACGCCCGTCAGATCGCGCTCGGGGCCGATGTCAACGGGGCCGGGCTCGAGGCCCTCGGCGTCCCGACGAACGGCCTGTTTGAGGCCGTGCGGGACGGCGCCGTCGACGCGCTGCTCTGCGTCCACGCGGACCCGCTCGGCGCCCCCGGCCGGACGGAGTGGGCGGCTGCCCTCGAGGCCTTCGCGGGCCCGGTCATCGCCATCGCCACGCACGCCTCGCCCACGACCGCGCGGGCGGATCTCGTGCTGCCGGGGCTGACCATGTGGGAGCAGGAGGGCACCCTGGTGTCCATGACCGGCCGGGCCCAGCGCCTGCGGCCCGGCGCGGCCGGTCCTGCCGGCGCGGCCGCGGGCTGGGAGCTGCTGGTGGCCATCGCCCACTATCTGGGCGCGGCACCGGCCTACCGCACCGCCGCCTCGGCCTTTGCCCAGACGGTCGCCACGCATCCGGCGTTCGCCGGGCTGAGCCCGGAAGCGATCGGCGTCCAGGGTGCGCGGATCGGCACGGGCCCGGTCGCCGACGACGACGTCGTGTCCCCGAGCGTCCCCGGCGACGGCCTCGACCTGGTGCTCGTGCACGACCAGTTCGGCGATGCGGCGACGGCCGCGTCCCACGCGCTGCGGACCGCATGCCAGCCACCCTCGGTGCGCATCCACCCGGAGACCGCCGCCGCCGAGTCCCTCGAGCCCGGGTCCGAGGTGGTCCTGGTGAGTGCGGCCGGCCGCTCGGCGCCCCTGCCGCTCGTCGCCGATCGCCGCATGCCGGAGGGGGTCGTGCTCGCGCCGCTCGCCGCACCCGGGGCACCCACCGAGGGCGCGCTGAACCGCGACAACCGCCGGCTTCGCGTCCGACTGGAGCGCAGCTAAGTGACCGAGCCGTTTCTGATCATCCTGATCGAGGCCCTGCTGACGGTCGTGATCGTGCTCAACGGGTTCGCCTTCGCCACGGTCTGGGAGCGCAAGCTGCTCGGACGCTTCCAGGCCCGCTATGGCCCGAACCGCTCCGGTCCGAATGGGTACATGCAGCCGCTGGCCGACCTGCTCAAGCTCATCTTCAAGGAAGACTTCGTCCCGGAGGGCGCGAACCGGCTGTTGTTCCAGCTGGCGCCGCTGGTCTCCGTGGTCACGGCCGTGACCGCGATCGCCCTGATTCCGTTCGGTGAGCCGATCCACGTCGACGGGTACCGGATCCAGCTGGTGGGCGCCAACGTGTCGGTCGCCGTCCTGGTGCTGTTTGCGCTCTCGGGACTCGCCTCCTACGCCCTGATCCTCGGTGGCTGGGCCAGCGGCAACAAGTACAGCCTGCTCGGCGCCGCGCGTTCGGCCGCCCAGCTTGTCTCGTACGAGGTCGCGATGGGCCTGTCGGTCGTCGGCGTAGTGATGATCAGCCGCAGCCTCTCGCTGGTGGACATTGTCCACGGCCAGCAGGCGAGCACCTGGTACATCCTCTTCCAGCCGGTGGGCTTCATCATCTTCCTGGTCGCGGCGGTGGCCGAGACCAACCGTGCGCCGTTCGACCTGCCCGAGGCCGAATCCGAGCTGGTGGCCGGCTACCACACCGAGTACGCCGGCATGAAGTTCGCGATGTTCCAGATGGGCGAGTACGTGAGCATGATCGTCATCTCGGCGCTCGGGGCGACCCTCTTTCTGGGCGGCTACGCGGGCCCCTGGCTGCCGAGTTCACTCGGGTTCATCTGGCTGCTGATCAAGATCATCCTGCTGCTGTTCGGGTTCATCTGGCTGCGCGCGACGCTGCCGCGCCTGCGGTACGACCAGCTGATGCGCTTTGGCTGGAAGGTCCTGTTGCCGGTCGCCACCGCAAATCTCGTGGTCACGGCGATCATCGTCGCCGTGTTCTTCCAGACGTGATGCCGATGGCCATGTCCCAGGAGGTCGCCCCGTGAGCGTCCAAGACCAGATCAAGGGCTTCGGGATCACCTTCCGGACGATGCTCAGCCGTCCACTCACCCTCGGCTACCCCGAGGTCAAGACGCCGGTCTTCCCGCGCTTCCGCGGGCGGCACCAGCTCTGGCGCTACGACAACGGGCTCGAGAAGTGCGTGGGCTGTTCGCTGTGCGTGGCCGCCTGCCCGGCGGACTGCATCCGCGTCGTGGCGGAGGAGAACACGCCCGAGCACCGCGTCTCGGCCGGCGAGCGCTACGCACGCATCTACGAGATCAACATGTCGCGCTGCATCTTCTGCGGCTATTGCGAGTTGGCGTGCCCGTTCGACGCGATCACGCTCGAGCACTCCTATGAGCTCTCCGAACGCGACCGCGACCTGATGGTTTACACCAAGGACATGCTCCTGACCCCCGCACCGAAGCAACCGCCGCTGCGGACCGAAGGCCAGCGGATCTAGGGGGAATCGCTGTCTACGCCGCTACTCAAAGCCCGAGACCCACGGCGAACGGGAGTCCGCCGTGGGTGAACGCATCTTCTTTGCGATTGCCGCCTTTGGGGTCATCTCGTCGGCAGTCGCGGTCATCACCGTGCGCAACCCCTTCCGGGCGGCGGTGGCATTGATCGTCTCGTTGCTGTCGGTCGCGCTGATCTTCCTGCTCCAGCGCGCGCCGTTCGTGGCGATGATCCAGATCATCGTCTATGCGGGTGCGATCGTGGTGCTGTTCCTGTTTGTCATCGCCTACCTGGGTGATAAGCCGCCGGCGATCGGGGTCGACCCGCTGGCCAGGTACCAGGTCCTCGCGTGGCTGGCGATCATCGGCCTGGGCATCGAGGGATTCCTCGCCCTCGGCAACAGCGAACTTCCGGGGATCCGGTCCAATCCCACGCAGGTGTCGGACATCGGCAGCCCGCAGGCCATCGGGCATGCGTTCCTCGATCACTTCATCGCGGCCTTCGAGGGCACCTCGCTGGTGCTCTTGGTCGCGGCGATCGGCGCCGTACTGCTCGCGCGCCGGGCCGTGCTCGGGGAGCGCGGCCGATGACCCCGAGCCTCTCCGCGGGCATCGCGCATCACCAAGCGACCGGCGTACCGCTGTCGTGGTACCTGGCGCTGTCGGGCGTGCTGTTCCTGATCGGGCTGCTCGGCGTGCTGACGCGGCGTAACCCCCTGCTGTTGCTGCTTGCGGTCGAGCTGATGCTCAACTCGGCCAACATCGCCCTGGTCGGGTTCTCCCGCTACTGGAACGTCAGCGACGGGCAGATCTTCGCCCTCGTGGTCATGGTGGTCGCCGCCGCCGAAGTGGTGATCGGGCTCGGGCTGGTCGTGGCCGTGTATCGCCAGCGTCTGGCGCTCGATGTCGACGCGCTCTCGCGTCTGAAGGGATGACCGGAGTGAGCATGCCCGAACCGAGGCCCGTCCAATGCTGATCACGACGCTCGCATGGCTCGTGATCGGCCTGCCGCTCGCCGGCACCCTGCTGCTGGCGCTGTGGCCGAGCGAGCCCGACCGGGCGCTCAGCCGTGTCGTCGGGGTGGGCACCGTCGCGACGGGATTCGTGTTGACGGTGATCGTGTTCGCCGACCTGCTCAGCCGCACGCCCTCGCATCGCTTCGGGGAGCAGACGCTCTGGCAGTGGGCCAATGTCGACGGCCTGCGCATCAACCTGCAGATCCTGGTCGATCCGCTCTCGACCATGATGATGCTGATCATCACCGGGGTCGGCGCGCTGATCGTCTGGTACTCGACCGAGTACATGGCCGAGGACCGCGACTACCGGCGCTTCTTCGCCGAGATGAACTTCTTCGTCTTCTCGATGCTGCTGCTGGTGCTCGCCGCCAACTTCTTCTTCTTGATCGTCGGCTGGGCGTTCGTCGGTCTCGCCAGCTACCTGCTCATCGGCTACTACTACGACAAGCCGAGCGCGGTGGCCGCGGCCAAGAAGGCCTTCGTGATCAACGTGATCGGCGATGTCGGCCTGGTGCTCGGCGCGTTCCTGATCGCCAAGACCTTCGGCACGCTCGACTACGTCCAGGTCTTCCACGCCGCGCCGTCGCGCATCGGCGGCGGGTCGTTCACCGCCGAGATGATCTGCCTGCTGCTGTTCGTCGGCTGCGCCGCCAAGAGCGCGCAGATCCCGCTGCACAGCTGGCTTCCGGACGCGATGGAGGGCCCGACCCCGGTCTCAGCGCTCATCCACGCCGCCACCATGGTGACCGCCGGCGTCTACCTGATCGTGCGCTGCAACGTGCTGTTCCAGCTCGCGCACTATGTCTCGGACTACATCGCGGTAACCGGCGCGGTGACACTCCTGATCGCGGCGAGCATCGCCATGGTCCAGGAGGACATCAAGCGGGTGCTGGCCTGGTCGACCGTCAGCCAGATCGGCTACATGATGGTGGCCGCGGGCCTCGGGCTCTACAGCGCGGCGATGTTCCACCTGCTTGATGCACGCGTTCTTCAAGGCCCTGCTGTTCCTGACCGCCGGCGTGGTGATCCACGCGCTGTCGGGTGAGCAGAGCCTGAACCGGATGGGCGGGCTGCACCGGCTGTTGAAGTTCGCCTCCTACGCGATGCTGATCGGCTGCCTGTCGATCTCCGGCATCCCGCCGTTCTCGGGCTTCTTCTCCAAGGACGAGATCCTGTCGTCGGCGATGGCGGCGGGTCCACTCGGCATCGTCTGCGGGATCGCGGGCCTGATCGGCGCCGGCATGACGGCGTTCTACATGTTCCGGCTCTACTTCCGCGCCTTCGGGGGCCCCGAGCGCGAGGGCGGCTATCGTCCGCATCCGCACATGTGCGGTCTGGCGATGGCCATTCCCGTCGGGATCCTCGCGGTGCTCTCCACCGTCGGCGGGTTCATCCAGGTCCCCGGCGGCTGGCACCTGGTGACCACCTGGCTGGCCCCGTCGCTGCCCGCGCAGCCGAGCATCGATCCCGCGGGCTGGGTGCAGGCGGTCACGAGTATCGTCTCGGTGACGCTCGCGGCGATCGGCATCGGGGTCGCCTGGTGGCTGTTCGGCGCGGGCTCCGAGCGGCGCCTGGCCTACGCCAACAAGCTGCGCGGGGTGCGCGGGCTGTTGCTGGCGCAGTGGGGCTTCGACGAGGTCTACGATGACGTGCTGATCCAGCCGGGCCGCGACCTCGGCGACGCAGCGATCCGGACCGCCGAACCCGACCTGACCCAGGGGATCGTCGCCGTGGCCACCGGCGCCTCGATGGCCACCGCACGCGAGTTGCATCGCTTGCAGGGCGGGTTGGTGCGCACGTATGCCTTTGCCGTGATCGCGGGCGCCGCGGTCCTCGGCCTGATCGTCGTACTGGCGAGGTGACCGCGTGCCCTGGCTGACGATCCTGATCCTGATCCCCTTCTTCGGTTCCCTGTCGATGTGCATCGTGCCGGTCGGTGGCCTGTTCCAGGCCCGCCTGCAGGCGGCGCTCGCCGGCGGCCTGACGCTGGTCATGTCGCTGATCATGCTCGGCAACTTCCACCGCGACTTCCCCGGACCCCAGTTCGTTGAGCACGCCGGCTGGGCGACCCAGGTCGGGCTCGACTGGACCGTGTGGGTCGACGGCATCTCGATCTGGCTGATCATCCTGACCACGGGCCTGTTCGCGGTGGCGATCGCCTACCTGTGCTTCCGCACCCCCGAGCGTCCGCGCGCGTTCCTGGCGCTGATCCTGCTGGCCGAGGTCGGGCTGCATCGGGTTGTTCAGCGCCGGCAACCTGATCCTGTTCTACGTCTTCTGGGAGCTGATGCTCGTCCCGTTCTACTTCCTGATCGGGATGTGGGGCGGCGCCGGACGGCAGCTGGCATCGATCAAGTTCGTCATCTACACGATGTTCGGCAGCCTGCTGATGCTGATCTCGATCGTCTCCACCGCGGTCGTCGCCCAGGGCATCACCGGCGTCTACACGTTCGACATCGTCGCCCTGCGCAACGTGGCCTATACACGGCCCGAGAGCATCTGGCTGCTGAGCGGCTTTCTGCTGGCCTTCCTGATTAAGCTGCCGCTCTGGCCGTTCCACGGCTGGCTGCCCAACGCCTATCGGGAGTCGCCGATCGTGGTCGTCGGGCTGCTGGCCGCGGTCGTCAGCAAGGCGGGCGTCTACGGGCTGCTGCGGATCGGTCTGCCGCTGTTCCCGCGCGGGATGGAGTACTTCCAGTACCCGATCATGCTGCTCGCCCTGGTGAGCATCGTCTATGGCTCGCTGGTGGCCTGGCGCCAGCCGACGATGCGCATGTTGGTCGGTTATTCGAGCCTGGCCCACCTGGGCTTCATCGCGCTCGGCATCGCGGCGATCGACGCGCAGGCCGCCCAGGGTGCGGTGCTGCAGATGGTCAACCACGGCGTCGTCGTCGCCGCCGCATTCGCGATCGTCGGGATCATCTCCGCGCGCACGGGCAAGGAGGACATCGACGATCTCGGCGGCCTGGCAGCGGGTGCGCCTTGGCTGGCCGGGCTGTTCCTGGTCGTGGCGATGGCCTCCCTGGCGATCCCCGGCTCCAACAGCTTCGCCGGCGAGTTCTTCATCTTGGCGGGCGTGTTCCGCCACGACTGGTGGGCGGCGAGTATCGCGATGATCGGCGTGATCTACGCGGCGGTGTACATGCTGCGCCTGTACCAGTCGAGCATGAACGGTCCGACCCGCGGCGCCGATCCGCGCCGAGTCGAGCTCAAGGTGCGCGATGTCGTCGTGCTGGTCCCGCTGATCGGCGTGATGCTGTTCATCGCCCTCTGGCCGCAGGTGCTCTTCGGCGCCTCGAGCGCCTCGGTCGACAGCGCGGTGGCACCCGCGCAGGTCGCCGTCGGACGTCCCGCCAACGAGATCCACGGCGTCGTGCTGCCCAACCCGCTGCCGGTGACCCAGCTGCCGTCGTCGACCACCTCCAGCGGCGGGTCCGCACAATGAACACCTACGCCGCCACCCCGCCGCTGATCGTCGCGGCGACGGCCGTCATCGTGGTGCTCGCGGGCCTGCTGCCGTACCGCTGGGCCCGCCGCGAGGGCCCGACGGCGATCGCCATCGTCGGCCTGCTCGCCGCCGCGGTCATGTCGATCCTGCTGTGGGGCAACCGCATCGTCGCCCTGGGCGGCGGCTACCGGATCGACCGTCTCGGGGTCCTGTTCAACCTGATCTTCATCGGCTGCGCGATCGCGACACTCCTGTTGTCGGTGCAGGAATCGGCCGGCGTCGACCGGCGGGGCGAGTACGCGGCCCTGGTCGTCACGGCGACGGCGGGCATGGTCCTGGTCGCTGGGGCGGGCGATCTGATCACGATCTTCCTCGGCATCGAGATCCTGTCGGTCGCCCTCTACGTGCTTTGTGCCCTGGAGCTCTGGCGCGAGCGCTCGCTCGAGAGCGGGCTCAAGTACCTGATCGTCGGCGCGGTCGGCTCGTCGTTTCTGCTGTACGGGCTCGCGTTCCTGTTCGGCACGACCGGCTCGGTGAACCTGTCGGCGATCGGCCGCAGCCTGACCCAGGCCTCCTTCAACACCGAGCCGCTGCTCTGGGTCGCGGTCACGCTCATCATCGTCGGACTCGGGTTCAAGTCGTCCTCGGCGCCGTTCCACATGTGGACCCCCGACGTCTACGAGGGCGCGCCGACGCCGATTACCGCATTCATGGCGACCGCCACCAAGGCGGCCGCCTTGGTGGCGTTCCTGCGCATCTTCGCAGCGCCATTGATCGACCTCGTCCATACGTGGCAGATCGCCATCGGCGTGGTCGCCGTCGTGAGCATCGTCGTCGGCAACTTCGCAGCGCTCGTGCAGACCAACATGAAGCGTCTGTTGGCGTATTCGAGCATCGCGCAGGCGGGCTATCTGCTGATTGGCGTCGCGGCCGGCACCATCCAGGGCGCACAGGCGGTCCTGTTCTACCTGCTGGCCTACGCGGTCATGACGATGGCGGCGTTCGCCGTGGTGATCATCCGCGAGCGCGAGGTCGAAGACGGCGAGCAGCTCGTGGCGCTTTCGGGCTACGGGCGCGCCCGGCCCTTCCTGGGCGGGGTCATGACGCTGGCAATGCTCTCGTTGGCGGGGTTCCCGCCGCTGTCGGGGTTCATCGGCAAGTTCCTGCTCTTCGGGGCCGCCGCCGAACAGCACCTGTGGTGGCTTGCGGTCGTCGGGGCGCTGGGCAGTGTCGTCAGCCTCGGGTACTACCTGCGTGTGGTCGGGGTGCTGTGGTTCGGCGCGGCGGGCGAGAAGGAGCCGCGCAAGACGCTCGAGGTCAGCTCGCCGGTGATCCTCACGACCGCGGCCTGCGGGATCGCAATCCTGGGCTTCGCGGCATTCGCCGGCCCCCTGCTGACGGTGTGTCAGCAGGCGGCAATGTCGCTGCTGGCGGCCTAGCGGTCCGCCGCGGTCGGGCGCCGCCGCGCGACCGGCGGTGCCTAGGTCGTCAGGCGCCGGTACAGCTGCGGCAGCTTGTGCGGCAGCGTGCGGATATCGTCGATGATGACGAAGTTGGCGTCCGAGTACATGTGCGGCAGGTACTCGGCGGCCTCCTGGTCGACCGTGACGCAGAACAGGTGGATCTTCTCTCGGCGCGCCTCACGGAGGGCGATCTGGGTGTCCTCCTGGGCGTACTTGTTGTCCTGATAGGTGTCCGAGTCGTACGGCTTGCCGTCGGTCAGCAGGATCATCAGCTTCACCGCGGCATCGGCGGCCACCAGGCGCCGTGTGGCGTGGCGGATCGCCGGACCCATGCGCGTCTTCTGCCGCGCGTAGATCCCGCCGATGCGCCCCTTGACGCGGTCGTCGTATCTTCTCCCCCAGCTCCTTGACGACGTAGAACTGGCAATCCTCGCGTCCGGACCCGGAGAACCCGTAGATCGCATAGTCGTCGCGGATGGCCTCGAGGGCCTCGCACATCAGCAGCAGGCCTTCCTTCTCGATGTCGATGATCCGCTTGCGGCCGTCGATCTTGCGGTCGGTGGAGCTGGACATGTCCACCAGGAACGCCGTCGCCACGTCGCGGTCCTTCTTGTCGCGCTTGATGTAGACACGCCCGGACGGCGAGATCTTGGCCCGCTTTTCGACGACGTACTCGACCAGGCCGTCGGTGTCGAGATCGTCACCTTCGGTCTGGTAGCGCATCTTGCGCAGGCGCTCGGGCCGCATCAGCTGGAAATTGCGCCGGATTTGGCTGACGATGCCGCCGAACTCGTGGAAGGTCGCCGCGACGAACGACTCCTGGGTCCGGGTCGAGCGCGTCTCGCGCAGCGTGCACCAGGCCGGGCGGTAGTCCTCGATGCGGTAGTCCCACTCGTCGTACATGAACGTCTGCTCGCCGAGGTCCTCCTCGGCGTCGGACTCGACGTGGGCGACGGCCTCGGCCGACTGCTCCGGGGTCGTCCCGCTTCCGGTGCTCTCCTCGTCGGCCTTCTGGTCGGAGCTGGCCGTGCCCTCCTCGTCGTCGGCGCCGCTCGATTCGGTCTTCTGGGCGACCTCGTCCGGCGAGCCCTCGCCGAGTTCGGGCTGCGCCGACGAGCAGCGCCTGTTCGGCGTCCTCGGCGAGCCTCGGCGTCGCCGGGCCGCTCCGGGTCGCGTTCGCTCGGTGTTGGCCTCGCGCTGTGCCGGCGCATTCTGGGGCGGGCGCACGAGCTCTTCCATGACCGGGGTCATGAACTGCGGCAGCTCGAGCGGCTGGTACTCGCCCGTCGCCCTGGTCGCCGATCTCGGGCTGCTGCGGCTGCTGGGCCTGGTCGGGCATCTCGCGGCTGGTCGGGCAGGTCCGGGCTCGGCACCTCGGTCCGGGCCTGGGCCTCGTTGTCGGCGATCAGCGCGAAGATCGTCGGCGACGCAGCGCGCGGTGTCGGCGACCGTCGCCGACTCGCGCGGTCAGCGGCTCGCAGCGCGTCGCAGGACGGCATCGATGAGCTCTGGGTGTCGTGCCGCCACGCTCGGAGAGATCCGGCTCGTGTCCCATGACCGTCTGCAGCAGCGCCTCGACCACCGCCTGGGGGTCCGAGAGCATGCTGAGCTCCGGGCCGGTCGTCGCCCGAGGCGGCGTAGACAGCGTCCATGTCGCGCTTGATGCCCGGGTAGGCGGCGCGGATGCCGGGCATCGACCCGGTAGCTCTCGGCGAGGTTGAACAGGTCCCGGGCGAGCGCGGGCCACGGGAACAGCTCGTAGAAGGCGGTGAGCGTGCTGTTCTCGGCGTCGCGGGTCGCCACGGTCAGCTCCAGTACTTGATGCGGATGGCGTCGACGGTGTCGGGGATGTCGTCGAGGCTGAACTCGTAGGTGCCGAACTCGATGCGGCCCGGCCCCCTGGGCGGTCGCGACCTTGTAGGCGGCGAAGTTCTGGCGCTCTTCCTCGAAGACGCGCATGTCGGGTGGCAGGACGATGTGGTCGGCCGTGTAGATCTCCAGGGTGTTGCAGTCCGTCGGTCGAGCGGATCGCGATGTCGCGCCCCGACAGGGCGGTCGCGTAGAGCTTCAGGACGCGCGCGATGCTCTTGAGCGCGAGGCCCTCCGCGCAGCTCCTCGAGCACCTCGAGGCTGTACTTGGAGCCGAGGCGGAAGTACCCGCGCCCGACTTCCTTGTTGCGCTCGAGCACGTCGAGGCCGCGGCTGACCCACTCGGCGGCGCCCTCGTGCGAGACGCGCTCGCCGTTGAGCAGGTCCAACAGGGTGTCGGCGGCCTCCAGCGATGCCTCGGGGTCGGCGCCGGCGACCTTCTGGACCTGGTCGAGGTAGACCGGCCGGTGCTTGCGGGCGCAGCCGGGCCAGCAGCGGCGGCAGCGCGGCGGCGAGCTCGACGGCGTGCTTTCTGCGCTTCTCGTCGCGCCGGTCCTGGGCGGCGAGCTGGGTGCGCAGCTCCTGGGCGCGCTTGACCTTCGGTTCCATCTCCTGGATCTCGCGCTCCAGGTGGGCGAGCTCGGTCGCCAGCTGGGCGGTCTCGGCGTCCTCGGCGGTTCCGGTCGTCGCGTGCTCGATGATCTCGACGTAGTTGTCGGCGAGTTCCTTGTCGGGGGCCTCGTAGAGGTCCGGCAGCTGCTTGGCGACCTCGACGCCGCTCTTCCAGCCGAGCTTGGCGACGGCGGTGACCTGGCTCGAGGTAGCCGGGCGACCAGCTCCGGGTCGGACTGGGCGAGCAGGCGCGGCAGCTGGCGGGCGACCTCGACCCCGAGCTGGTACTTGAGGTCGGAGATGCCCTCGACCATGCGCAGGTACGCATCGCGCTGCTCCTCGGGGACCGCCGCCAGCATCTCGCGGGCGACGTACATGCCCGACGTTGCCGACACTCGGTCCGAAGGTCATCCTGGCGTCTCCTCGGCGCGCGTCGGGCGTCTAGAACTGCGTCGCGATGATCTCGACGATCGAGCGCTGCATCTCGACGTCGTCGGTGATCGGCTTGCAGATCGTGCTCTCGCAGGCGGCGAGCGGCTCGACCCCGCCGGCGATCAGCTGGCCGGCGTAGACCAGCAGGCGCGTCGAGACGCCCTCCTCGAGCCCGTGGGTGCGCAGGTTGCGGACCTTCTCGGCGATCTTGACCAGCTTGGCCGCGGTCTCGGGGTCGACGCCGGACTCCTCCTGCAGGATCGTCTCCTCGAGATCCGGCTTGCGGATAGTCGAACTCGATCGCCACGAACCGCTGCTTGGTCGAGTGCTTGAGGTCCTTGAGCACCGACTGGTACCCCGGGTTGTAGGAGATGACCAGCATGAAGTCGTCGGGTGCCTGGACGATCTCGCCCTTCTTCTCGATCGGCAGCACGCGCCGGTCGTCGGTCAGCGGGTGGATCACGACCGTGGTGTCCTTGCGGGCCTCGACCACCTCGTCCAGGTAGGCGATGCCACCCGACTTGACGGCCGTGGTCAGCGGTCCGTCCTGCCAGACGGTCGCGTCGTTCTGGAGGGTGTACTTGCCCACCAGGTCCGAGGC
The DNA here is from genome assembly GCA_963784985.1 of uncultured Thermoleophilia bacterium. Lineage (GTDB taxonomy): Bacteria > Actinomycetota > Thermoleophilia > Miltoncostaeales > Miltoncostaeaceae > CAITWD01. Next base: position 43,720 of record CAWATR010000026.1, on the reverse strand, counting down.
GGTCAGGTCCTCGTGGCAGGCGACGGTGATCAGCGTCCGGCCGAGCCGCCAGCTCATGTGTTCGACGAAGCGGGTCTTGCCGCAACCGGTGGGCCCCTTGAGCATCACGGGCAGACGGGCGTTGTATGCCGCTTCGAAGAGCTCGACCTCGTTCCCGAGGGGAAGGTAGTACGGCTCCTTCGTCAGTCGGAACTCCTCGACGCGCTGGCTTTCAACCCCCATAGACCCGACTCCTTAACCGTTCATGGCCGATTGGACAGGAAAGTGTAGCGACGATCGCGCCGTGCGGGCCCGCCTACTGCTCGTCCGGCTCCGAGCCCCAGATCGCCGGCAGCTCGACGTCGAACGACCCGTCCGCGTCGGCGTGCTCGGCGTACCACGCCTTGAAGTTCGGGATGGTGAACCCGATCACCTGATGCGTACTGGGGTCGACGCGCACGAGCAGGTTGCGCTCGGCGTCGTGGACCGTGATGCCCGGAATCGGCGGGCCGTACGAGCAGTGGTAGTGTCGGCTGCCTCGTCGTAGTGGGTCAGCGATTCGGACGCGACGCGCAGTGCGTTCTCGTTGACGAACGACGGATCATTCTCGGGGTCCCTGCGGCGTTGTGGACATCGGATCTCCTTGCGGGAGGCGGGCTAGGTCTTGCTGGCGATGGTCGGTAGACTTTCGGAACGTGCCTGTAAAGACGAAAGGCCTGACGGCATGAGAGCGGTTGACGAGACTCTGGCGAGCCTGAAACGGTCAGGGGTGAATGCGATCTTCGGGCTGCCGGGCGGCCCCCTGATCCCCTTGTTCGATGCGTTGCACGACGACCCGGACATCCGCCTCTATCTCGTACGCCACGAGCAGGGCGCGGGCCACATGGCAGAAGGTTACGCCAAGGTCACCGGACGGGCCGGGGTGTGCACCGCGACGTCGGGCCCCGGCGCGACCAACCTGGTGACGCCGATCGCCGACGCGTACATGGACTCGGTGCCACTGGTGGCGATCACCGGCCAGGTTGGATCGAGCCGCGTCGGGACGGACGCGTTCCAGGAGGCCGACATCGTCGGGATCACCCTGCCGATCGTCAAGCACTCCTACCTGATCAAGGACCCGGTCGACCTCCCGCAGGCCCTGGCCGAGGCCGTGTACATCGCCGAGAGCGGCCGACCCGGCCCCGTGCTGGTCGATGTCTGCGTGGACGTCTGGGGCAAGGACGTCGAGTCCTACAGCGGCCCGAACCCGCCAGTGATCCCCGGGTACGTGCCGCCGACCTCCGGCGGCCACCCGCGCCAGATCGCCGCCGCCGCGGAGGCGATCGCGAAGGCCACGCAGCCGGTCGTCTACGCCGGCGGCGGGATCATCGCCGGCAATGCCGCCGCTGCGCTGCGGCACCTTGCCGAGGTCGCCGAGATCCCCGTCAACACGACGCTGATGGGGCTCGGCGGATTCCCGGGCTCGCACCCGCTGTGGGTCGGCATGCCAGGCATGCACGGTCTGGCCGCCTCGACATACGCCTTCCAGGAGTCCGACCTGATCCTCGCGGTCGGCGTGCGGTTCGACGAGCGCGTGCTGTCGACCATGATGAGCGAGTGGGCGCCACACGCGAAGATCATCCACATCGACGTCGACCCGGCCGAGATCTCCAAGAACCGGGCGGCCCACATCGGGATCGCCGCGGAGTCCGCGGCGGCGCTCGACGAACCTCGCCGAGGCCTACGAGCGACTCCCGGTCAAACACGACGCGGCCGCGCGTCAGGCATGGATGGCCAAGATCAACGCGTGGAAGGCCCAGCACCCGTACCACATCGACACCGATCGGGAGTTCATCCAGCCGCAGCACGTCATCCAGGCGCTGTTACCGGCTCACCGGCGGGAACGCGATCGTGTGCACCGACGTGGGGCAGCACCAAATGTGGGCCGCGCAGCACTACATCTTCGACGCGCCCCGCAAGTGGATCACCTCGGGCGGGCTCGGCACCATGGGCTTCGGGCTGCCGTCGGCGATCGGGGCGCAGGTCGCGCTCCCGGACCAACTGGTCATCGACATCGCCGGTGACGGATCGTTCGAGATGACCCTCCAGGAGTTGTCCACGGCGCAGATGTACGGCCTGCCGGTCAAGGTGATCATCCTCAACAACGGCTATCTGGGCATGGTGCGCCAGTGGCAGGAGCTCTTCTACGACTCGCGCTACTCGGGCACCAGTTTCGAGCCGTTCCAGCCCGACTTCGTGAAGATCGCCGGCGCGTACGGCATGCCCGGACGCTCGGTCGATCGCCTCGAGGATCTCGAGGAGGCGCTGCTGGCGACGCTGAACTTCGACGGTCCGGCGTTGATCAACGTGAACGTCGACCCGATCGCCAAGGTGTTCCCGATGGTGCCCCAGGGCACAGGGCCCGGGCGCCGTGATCGTCAAGGGGTAGCCGACGGACGTCCGGCCGCGGTCGAGCACGGCCGGACGCTCCACGACCAACGCCGGCCCGACGTTCCCACGCCGCGCGGCGGTCGGGGCCTGGTCGGCGGCCGACCGATCCCGGGCGAGCTAGTAGATCTCGGCGATCCGCACGCCGCTGGTCAGGGACTCGACGTCGAAGTCCATCTCTTCTTCGAGGTTCACCGGCACCCGCGCCGGGAGCACGATCTCGAACTCGCCGTCCGGGCGTCTGGTGATTCTTGTAGTACTCGCTGAAGTTCGCGATCTGGAACCCCAGGACCTCATGCGTGTCCGGGTCGAAGAAGACGGTCGTGCCCTCGGAGTTGGTGACCGCGGTCGCGTTGGGGTGGCTCTTGTAGATGTGGCGGTACGTGTCGCTGTTTTGGTCGTACTGCGGTTCCGGGCTCAGTGCAGTCCCTTTCCTCGGCGGTGGGTCCTTCGTGGTAATGATGCTAACAGCGGCCGGAAGATCGGGACAGCGGTACGGTGGGCGGGGCCTGCGATCGGGTGAAATCCCGCTTTAGCAGGGGGATTCGGGCCGTGGGACGAACTTGATTCGGCATCCGGCGCCCTGTACGTTCCTGCGGGGATTTGGGGCCCGCGATGGGCTGATTGGTCTGTGCGCGCCGGCAGTGCAGGTTTTCGTTTGCGAAACGCACCGCAACCCCGCCTGATCGTCGCTGACCAAAGGAGATTTGATGAGCGTGCGCGAGGCCACGCCCGACGTCGCCGAGGCCCGACGGATGCTGAACAAGGGCATCGTCATCGCCGGTGTCGGTGAGACCGAGCAGGGCATCCTCAAGGATCGCGGGTCGTTCGACCTCTTGTCCGAAGCAACCAAGCTCACCCTCGACGACGCGGGCATCACGCTCGACGACGTTGACGGGATGGTGACCGCATTCAGCTTTGTGGAGCACACGCTGATGCACGCCACGACGTTCTGTGACTACCTCGGATTCCACCCGGGCTACTTCGCCTCGGTCGCCGTCGGTGGCGCCACCGCGCCGCTCATGGCCGTCCAGGCGGCGCTGGCGATCGACGCCGGTCTGGCAGAGGTCGTCCTCTGCGTGCGCGGTGACAATACGCGCTCGGGGATCTCCAGCTCGGGGATGATCGCCCAGGCCCGCGAGATGACCCAGGGCGAGTTCGAGTGGCCGTACGGCGTGACCACGATTGGCGGCTACGGCCTGCTGGCCCAGCGGTACATGCACGAGTACAACGTGCCGCAGGAGGCGCTCGCCGCGGTCGTCGCGACCCAGTCCGAGCACGGCGCGCTCAAGTGGAACGCCATGCTTCGCGACCCGGTCACCGATCGAGGACGTGCTGGCCTCGCGGATGATCGCGACGCCGTTCCACGTGCTGGACTGCTCACTGGTCAACGACGGCGCCGCGGCCTTCCTGGTCACGACCGCCGACCGCGCCAAGAGCATGAAGACCAAGCCCGTCTACATCACCGGCATCGGTGAGGGCTACTCGCACCAGTACATCTCCCAGGCGCAGTCGGTCGATTCGGTGCGTGAGGGCCTCGGCCGCGCGGGTCGTCGGGCGATGGAGGTCGCCGGCATCAAACCGGCGGACCTCGACGTCGCCGAGATCTACGACAGCTTCTCGTTCACCCCGCTGATCGCCCTTGAGGGCTTCGGCATCTGCGGCAAGGGCGAAGCTGGCGACTGGGTGCTCGAGGGCAACGCCAAGCTTGGTGGCAAGCTCCCGATGAACACCGCCGGTGGCCTGATCCGTCAGGCGCATCTCGGTGCGATGCACCACATCGTCGAGGCCGCGCTGCAGTTGCGCGGCGACGCCGACGACACCGGCCGGGGCGGTGGCAACCACCAAGTCCCGGACGCCAAGCTGGCGATCACGAACGGCTCCGGGGGAATCCTGGCCGCGACGAGCGCCATCGTGCTGTCCAGCGAACCGCCGTCGGCCTGAGCAAGGAGAACGATCGCAATGGCTGAACGAAACGAGGCCCGCACCAACTGGCAGGCCGCCCAGATCAAGGAAGGCGCGCGCCCCGAGGGCCGCCCCTTCTGGGAGGGCACCAAGGAGGGCAAGTTCCTCCTTCCGACGGGGCCCGACGGCACGCCGTTCTGGTACCCCCGTGCGTACGCCAAGGGTTCCCTGGGCGAGGTGAGCTGGACCGAATCCAAGGGTGAGGGGACCGTCTACACCTACTCGATTCACTACATCGGTCCGGCCGGGTTCTCCAAGAAGGGCGACCCGCCGCACATCATTGCCCTGGTCGACCTCGACGAAGGCGTGCGCGTCATGACGAACCTGGTCAAGGACGAGGAGAACTTCCCCGACGTCGATCCAGATCAGGTGCGGATTGGCCAGCGGGTCCGGGTGGTGTTTGATGAGTTGTCGGAGGACTACACGCTTCCGCGGTTTACGCCCATCGACTAGTCGAGGGTATGCCTCGAGCCCTCCCTCCGCGCCGTGGGGGGAGGGTGTGTGTCTCTGCAGATTCTCGAGTGAGGACGTACGGACCGATGGCCGACTGGAGTGACTGGTACACCAAGGAAGATCCCACCACCTGGGTCCTGGCGGAGATCTTGCGCGGGCGCGCCGAGCGCGCCCCCGACAGGCAGTTTCTCAAGTTCGCCGACGAGCCGTGGGTCAGCTACGGCACCGTCAACGCGCAGGCCAACCAGGTCGCAAACGCCCTAGTGGCCCGCGGGGTCGAGCGCGGCGAGTCGGTCTCGGTGATGCTGCCCAACTGCGCCGAGTTCGTGCCGGTGTGGTTCGGGATCTTAAAAGCCGGCGCGGTGATGAGCTCGATCAACACCGCCTACAAGGGCGACTTTTTGTCCTGGACGATCAACTTGGTCGAGGCCAAAAAGCTGATCATCGCCGATGTCTACCTGGACCGGCTGGATCTGATCAAGGCCGAGCTGCCCAAACTCGAGCACGTGATCGTGCTTGCCAGCCGGCGCCCAGGAGGGCCCGGACCCGGCGCTTGGCTGGGAGCCGCTTGCTGAGTTGCTGGCCGGCTCCGACCACGAGCCCGATGTCAGCTACTCCTGGACCGACGATGCCCGGATCATGTTTACCTCCGGCACCACCGGGCGCTCCAAGGGCGTGATCAAGCAAAACGCGGCCGACTACTTCTCGGCGCGTGGCCTTTTGGAGGTCGTCCGCACCCTCAACGGCACCGCCCTTGAGGACCTCGACAACGAGACGTTCTTTAGCTGCCTGCCGCTGTTTCACTCAAACGCCCAGGTCCTCTCGGCCTATCCGGCCCTGGTGGCCGGCGGGCGGATCGCGTTTGTCGAGCGCTTTTCCAGCTCGCAGTTCTGGCGCCAGGTGCGTGACGCCGAGGCCACGATCTTCAATTCGATCGGGGCGGTCAGCTATTTCATCTACAACATCCCGACCTCGGAGCTCGATCGGGCCCACCGCGTGCACACCGTGTTTGCCGCACCGGCGCCCAAGGACATCTACCACGAGTTCGAGGAGCGCTTCGGGGTCCGGTTCATCGAGGGCTACGGGCTGACCGAGACCGGCATGGCCACCTACATGGACCCCACCCGCGACCCGATCCCCGGCTCGTGCGGCAAGGCCAACCCGGGCTATGAGGTCACCATCGTCGAGCCGGGCACCGACCGACCCCTGGCGCCCAACACCCCCGGGGAGATCGTGGTCGACATGAAGATCCCCAACATCGTCATGCGCGCCTACTACGGCATGCCCGAGAAGACCGCCGAGGACTTCCGGAACTTGAAGCTGCACACCGGCGATCTGGGGCGCATGGACGACGAGGGCTACATCTATTTCATGGACCGCGTCAAGGACTACATCCGCCGGCGCGGGGAGAACGTGTCCTCGATGGAGGTCGAGCGCCAGGTCGCCGATCACCCCCAGATCAAAGAGGCCGCGGTGATCGGGGTCAAAGCCGGCGAGGGCGCCTCCTCCGAGGACGAGATCATGGTGGTGTGCATCCCCGAGGGCCCCGCACCCGACCCGGCCGAGTTCACCCACTGGATGGCCGAGCGCATGCCCTATTTCATGGTGCCCCGCTACATCCGCTTCGTCCAGGCCCTGCCCAAGACCCCGACCGAGCGCGTCCAGAAGGTCAAGCTGCGCGATGAGGGCATCACCGCCGATACCTTCGACCGCGAGGCCGCGGGCATCGTGGTCAAGCGTTAGGGGCGCGGCAGTGGCCGAGATCTCGCGCTACGGCGCTTATCTTCCGAAGTACCGCGCACCGCTCGGGGAGATCCAGAAGTTCTTCGGGCGCCCCGGGCGGCCGCGCTCCAAGGCCCTCTCCACACCGGCGCTCGACGAAGACTCCCTGACGATGGCCTACGAGGCCGCCGATCAGGCGCTCGGCGACCGCCCGCCCGCCCGGCGCGCTGATCGCCGTCACGCTGTCGCCGCCGTTCGGGCTGCGCAAGGTGTCGTCGACGCTGGCCGAGGCCCTCGGGCTCTCGGCGCAGACCGCGACGTACGACCTCGGCGGCCATCCCGGCAGCCTGAGTGACGCGCTCGCGCTGGCCGAAGCGCTGGTGACCACGGCGGGATCGGTGCTGGTGGTCGCCTCCGACTATGTCGTCAGCTTCGAGGAGAAGGTGTGCGACACGCTCGCCGGCGGCGGTGCCGCGGCGTTCCTGGTGACCGAGTCCGGTGGGTTCGCGCGCCTCGGCGCGACGGCCAAGTCGTCCGTGGACGTCTACGACGTCTGGTTTCTGGCCCGCGAACGCGAGCCGCGCTACCGTCTGGAAGTGCTCTTCGAAACGACCCCGGCGGTCATGGGCGCCGCCGCGCGCGAGCTGGAGCAGGCCTCCGGGTTCGCGACGGCCGACTATCGCCAGGTCGCCGCCAGCCAGCCGCACCCGCAGGTGCTGCGCGGCCTGGGCAAGGCCGGGGTCGGCAACGACCAGCTCGCCCAGACGAGCTTCGTCGCCGACATCGGCAACCTCGGCGTGGCGTCGCTCGGCATCGCGCTGGCGCTCGCCTTCGACGCCGCGGCCACGGGCGAGACGGTGCTCGCGCTCAGCTACGGCGCGGGCGAGTCGATCGCGCGCGGGATCGAGATCATCGCCACGCCCCCGGCGGTCGGCATCGCCGACAAGCTCCCCGGGGAGGCGATCGATCTCGGGACGTACTACCGTTGGACTCGCGGCCGACAAGCAGAACCGCACTAGGAGAATTCTCATGCGCGTTGGTGTTTTGGGAATCGGCAAGACCCCGCACAAGATCCAGCACTCCAAGAGCCTGCGCGACCTCATCGTCGAGGCGGGCCGCGGTGCGATCGCCGACGCGGGCGTTTCGCCGTCGGACATCCAGATGCTCTACGTGGGCAACGTCGGGTCCGTCGGCTTCAACTACGAGAACTCGACCGGGCTGATGGCGGCCCACCACCTCGGTGTGGTGCCGGCCGGCGCCGTCCGCGTCGAGGCTGCGTGCGGCACCGGCGCCTGGGCATTGCACCTCGGCGTCGTGGCCATCGCCTCGGGCCTCTACGACACCGTGATGGTCGTCGGTGCCGAGAAGATGAACGACCTGGCCACGGTCGAGGCCACCTCGATCATCGCCCAGGCGGCCGACTCCAAGGAGGAGTACTTCTCGGGCCTGACGTTCCCCTCGGGCGTCGCGCTTGACCGCACGCAAGTACATGCAGATCTACGGCCTCACCGAGGAGGACCTCGCGCACACCTCGGTCAAGAACCACCACTACGGTGCGCGCAATCCCTTCGCCCACCTGCGCTTCGAGTGCACGGTGGAAGAGGTCATGAAGTCGGCCAAGGTGGCCGACCCGCTCAAGCTGTTCGAAGTCTGCCCGATGACCGACGCGGGCTCGGCGCTCGTGCTCTGCCGCGAGGAGATCCTCCGCGACCAGCCCGACAAGCCGCAGGTCTACATCACCGCCAGCCAGATGGCGACCGGGACCTGGTACGCGTCGACCGACACGCTCGAGGACGCGTACCGCCTCTTCAACGAGCCGGCCACGCGCGCCTATGCGATGGCCGGGGTCACCGCCGACGACATCGACGTCGCCGAGATCTACAACTCGTTCGCCATACAGGAGCCGCTCGGCATCGAGGGGCTCGGTTTCGCCGAACCGGGCGAGGGGTGGAAGGGCGCGGCCGATGGCTCGACCTGGATCGACGGCAAGGTCGCGGTCAACCTGTCCGGCGGCTTGCTGTGCAAAGGACACCCGCTCGGGGCGACCGGTGCGACCCAGGCGGTCGACATCATCGAGCAGCTGCGCGGCACGGCCCCGGAGGGCATCCAGGCGCAGGACCCCGAGATCGGGATCACCGCGTGCCGCGGCGGCCCGGGCGCGGTCGGCGCCATCCACATCTATCAGCGCCTCGAAGGAGAGTAGGGGTGACCGTCTCCGCGATCGAGTTCTCGCGACTCGGTCCCCCGAAGCTGCGCCTCTACGGCGATGCGCTGCAGCTCCTGTGGCGGCATCAGCCCGTGGTGGGAGAAGTTCCACTGCTACAAGTGCGGCAACGACAAGCTCACCGAGGTGTTCCTCGATGGCCGCGGCACCCTGACCAACTACACGGTGGTCTACTACCCGCCGCGCGACTTCCTTGGTCAGGAGCCGTACGTCGTCGGCCACATCACCATGGATGAGGACGTGCTCATGCCGGCGCCGGTCGTCGACACCGCCCTCGAGGACGTCCAGGTGGGGACCCGCGTCAAGGCGACCTTGCGGCGGATGAAGCTGGGGCACGAGGGCGACATCTACTACAGCCAGAAGTTCGTGATCGACCCCGAGGCGCGGGGTAGGGTCGTCTAGCCGGCGCGGCGGTCCGCGCCGGCGGCCGGAAGCATGCGTTCGGCGAGCGCCTCGATGATCGGGGCGCCCGCAGAACGGATCACGACCTGCGCATAGCGGTCGTACTGGGTCGGGGTGCGGCCGATCAGCGCCAGCGGGACACCGCGGGTGAGCGGCACTGACGGCAACAGCGACAGCGGGATCGTCCGCAGCGCGGAGTCGATCGAGACGAACGCATCGGAGTTCGCCGCAAGCTCCCATGCCCGCTCTGACCGCATCCTCGTCGAGCGGCTCGCCCCAGAGCGTCCCCGACGGGCGCAATGGATATCCGCAGTCGGGGCTCGTGCAGCGCGGAACGCCGTCGTCGGCCAGCTCCAGGAACGCGCCGACCTCCGGCAATCCGTAGCGCTCGTTGCAGCGCGCGCACTTGGCGGTCAGGACATTGCCGTGCATCTCGATGACGTCCGTGGCGCCCGCCTTGGCGGCGAGGTGGTCGGCCGACTGGGCGATGATCGTCGAGACCAATCCGGCCGCCTGCATGCGCGCGAGCGCGATGTGCGCGGCCGTGGGTTCGCGTTGCGCGGCCTCGGTGGCCGCCGCGTAGTAGAAGGACCAGAAGCGGTCCGGATCGACCAGCAACGTCTCCAGGCTCGCGTTGTCGGCCCAGTCGCTCTGCCCGGCATCGAGCTCGAGGTCCCCCGCCTGGCCGAACCCGAGCCCCACCAGGACGACCGGTCGGCGCGCGCCGTCGATCAGCTGCTGGAGTCGCTCGATGTCGGGGGCGAAGTCCATCCGGGGAGCCTAGCGGGGATTGTTGGCGGCGATACCCCGACCATGCCGTCGGCGCGCCGCCCGCGCCGATCGTCGGCCCCCATGGTCAGCGTCGCTCGAGGACCCAGCAGCCCCACCCCGCGGCCGTCGAGGCCGCGAGCACGTCGAACCCGAGACCCCGGTAGTCGCCGAGCAGCGGCGCCGCCTCGCCGGTGCGCGCCCCGGAGACCAACATGGTCCGGGTGATCGCCGGGACGGCATGAGCGATCTCCCGATGGACGATCGGCGGAACGTTGGCGAGCAGCACCTGCGCCGTCGCGTCGAGCAAGGACGCGCGCGATCGGCGCATGCCGCAGCGTGATCGCGTGCGCGCGGACGCGCGTGGGCGAGCGATGCCCGCGCATGGGCGATCGCCCGGGGATCGAGATCGACCGCCACGACCTGGCCATGCCGCGTCGCCCAGGCCTGGCTCAACAGCCCGGAGCCGCAGCCGAGATCGATCGCGGCGCCCGGCGCCGACGCCATCGAGCGCATCCAGGCACAGGAGCGTGGTCGGATGCGGCCACGCGCCGAATCCCTCGCCGGGGACCTGCACCAGCCCGTCGAACCCCGCCGGCGCCGCGATGTGGTCCGGGCTGCGGATGAACCACCGGCCGGCGGTGCGCGAGGGCGGGTCGGGCCAGGCGGGCGGGATCCTCAGCCGGGTCATCGGCAGCGGGCACCGCACGCGGGCGTCGCGCGCCAGCTCGGGTGCGGCCCGCGGTGCGCAGACGACCCCGGCCGGCGTCATGCGGACCGGCTGCAGCAGGGCGACGACGGCGAAGTGCGCCGCGATCTCGTCGGGGCTGCCGTGCACCGTGAGTCCGGCGGGCAGTAGATCGTTAGAGTCCATGCGATGGAAAAGTGGCTGGCACGGCGTGTCGCGGAGGCGTCCCGGCAGCAACCTGCGGTCGCGGCGCTCTCGCTCGACGAGCGGCTGGATCGCGCACACCGTAGCCGAGTGCGGCTCGCCGAGGCGGGTCCCGGCATCGTCGACGCGGCGGTCCGGCGAGGCGCGGATGCCCCGGAAGTTCGTCGAGCGCGAGCTGGAGTCCGCGCTGCTGCTGATCGATGCGCTGCCGGAGTTCGCCGCGGCGCTGCGTCCGCGCCGGCTGCCCGCGACTTCAGGGACGACCGTGCTGGAATGGCGGCCCTACGGGGTCGTCCTGGGCCTGCATTCGGCGAACTCGCCGATCTGGGTCCCGACCGTGGTGAGCATGTCGGCGCTGGTGGCCGGCAACGCGGTCGTCTGCCGACCCTCGAGTCGCGTCGCCCGCACCAGCACGCAGGTACTGACCGCGTTGGGCGCCGCATGGCCCGCGGGTGCCCTGGCGATCGCCACCTGCGACCGCGGGGCGGTGCGGTCGCTGCTGGTGGCGGCGGAGGTCGATGTGATCGTCGCCCACGCCTCGACCGTGACGTGCAAGGCGCACCTGGCAACGCTCGCCGCCGGCTATGCCGACGGCGCCGTGTTGCGGCCCTACATCCCGGAGGCCTCCGGCAACGATGCATTGATGGTGCTGCCCGGCGCCGACATCCGCGCGGCGGCAGCGGCCATCGCGCTCGGCGCGTTCGCGAACGCCGGACAGCTGTGCTTTTCGGCCAAGCGCATCCTCGTGCACCGGACCTTGTGGCGCGAGCTCGAGCCCGCACTCGTCGACGCCGTGGCGGCGCTCGTGATCGGGGACCCGGCCGACCCCGCCACCGACCTGGCCGGCCGGATCGACGGGGACCAGTCGGTCGCCGAGGCCGCGTTCGCCGCGGCGCTCGCGGCCGGTGGTCGGCTGGTCGTGGGACGCGTCCCGGCACCGGGCGAGACCGTGCCGCAGCCTGGTGCTGCTGCCGCGCGAGGCGCTGGCACAGCTGGACCTCTGGCGCCGCGAGATCTTCGCGCCGATCCGGGGGATCGCGCTGGTCGACGATGCCGCCGACGCCATCGCCCTCGCGAACGACACGCCGTTCGGGATCGGCGTGTCGGTGTTCGGGGGTCAGCGCGAGGATCACCGGCGCATCGGCGACGCGGTGCGCGTCGCACGGCTGCTGATCAACGAGAGCCCGCTCTACCAGGACCCGCACCTGGTCGTCGGTGGCGTGGGCGACAGCGGCTACGGCGGCGCGCGGCCGAAGCTCGAGCAACTGGTCTACGCGCGGCGGGTGCACACTGGCTAGCCGCCGCCGCCGTCGTCGGTCTCCTCGTCATGGCAGGCCTCGACGCTGCGGATGCGCCACGACGGCCGGTAGGCGCGCAGCAGCTGGATCTCCTGCTGGGCCAGCCGGCGCGCGCCGGCGGCGTTGGCGGCCCAGAGCTCGAGCTCGTGGACGTCGATTCGCTCGAAATGATCCTCGAACGCCTCCCATTGGGCGAACGTGACCCGGTAGCGCTTCGTGCCGGGCGCGCGCGGGGTCAGCGGCCGCAACAGCCCCAGCGACCACACCGAGCTCTCGCCGCTCAGCCGCGTTTGTTCGCGGCGTTCGGTGAGCGCCTGCTCGGCGGCGCGGCGCGCATGATCGAGATCTGGGGCCTCGAGCACGAGCCGACCCGCGATCCGCGCCCGGGAGGACCCCGAGGGCGCGCCGCAGGAAGGTGACCTCCCACGCTGGTGCGGACGCCGTGGCCATCGGGTTCGTCCCTACCGCTCCGTCGATGTCGGTGCGATCACAGCGGAGCTGCGACTACGCGTTGTCGGACTTCGCGATCGTGACGCCCACCACGCGCTGATCGGCGACCGGCCGGTCGCCGCGGGCGGTGGGTGTGCCCTCGATCGCGTCCACCACGTCCATCCCCGCGATCACCTCGCCGAACCCCGTGTGCGCGCCGTCGAGGTGCGGTGTCGCGGGCGCCGTGACGATGAAGAACTGGCTGCCGTTGGTGTTGGGACCGGCGTTGGCCATGGCCAGCACGCCGCGCACCAGCTTGCGCTCGTTGAACTCGTCCTGGAACTGGTAGCCCGGTCCGCCGCGGCCGTCGCCGCGCGGGCAGCCGCCCTGGATCATGAACCCGCGGATCACGCGGTGGAAGATCGTGCCGTCGTAGAACCCCGACTCGGCGAGCCCGACGAAGTTGCCCACCGTCTGCGGAGCCAGGTCCGGCCAGAGCTCGACCTCGATGGTTCCGGCATCGGTGTCGATCGAGGCGACGTACTTCGCGGACGGGTCCGCTGGCGGCGGCAGGCTAGGCAAGAGATCGTCTCCTGGGAGGTGGCGGTGGAGTGTGGAGCAAAGACTAGTACCTCAGGTTCGCATTGCGGACAAAACCCGCACCGCTGCGGGACAACGCGGCTCCGGCGGCACCGACGGGTCAGGCCGCGCCGCCGCCGAGCCGGTCGCGGAAGTCCGCCGACAGGCGTTCGGCCAGGGCGATCACCGCGAGGTGGGTGTTGGCCGAGGGCACGCGCGGGATCACCGAGGCGTCGAAGCAGGACACCCCCTCGAGTCCGAGGACGCGTCCGGCGGCGTCGGTGACCGCGGTCGGGTCGGATGGGCGACCCATGCGCAACGAGCCGACGACGTGGTGGAAGGTCTCAACGGTCCGCAGTGCGTGATCCGGATCGTCCTGATTCGGCCAGGGGGTCATCACCTCGGCCAGCGGGCGGGTCCGGGCGACGCGCATGAGCTCCGCGCCGCCGACCACCGAGAGGGCCCGGTCGCCGGCGTCCTCGAGCCACCCCATCCTGAGCACCGGCTGCAGGCGCGGGTCGCGGCCCTGGAGGCGGACCGATCCGGTGCGTCCGCGCGCATCGGCGACCTGCAGGTTGAACTCGGTGAAGCGATGCCCGGCGGTGTCCTGGCCGACGTACGGCATGACCTGGAACAGGCGCGGTTCGCCGTCGACGTCACCGTGGGCGGTCAGCAGCACCTGGATCCAGGGGTGCGGCCAGCTCGGGATGGGCGTGTCGATCCAGAACCGGTAGGAGACCTTGGGGTGGTCCTGCATGCCGGCGCCCACGCCGTCGAGTTCATGGACGATCGGGATGCCGTGTGGGGCGAGCGACGCCGCAGGTCCGACGCCGGAGCGCAGCAGCAGCGCCGGGCTCGCGTAGGTGCCCAGGCAGACGATCACGTGGTCGGCCTCGATCGCGACGTGGGTTCCGTCGACGCCCACCGCCTCGACTGCCACCGCGGTCTGCTGCGCGAACCGGATCCGGTCGCAGGTCAGCCCAGTGACGAGCGTCAGGTTCGGCCGGGTCAGCGCCGGGTCGAGGTAGTGGTCGGCAGGCGTCTGGCGCAGGCCGTCGAGCATGTTGAACGGCGTCGGGCCGACGCCGGCGGCGTCGGGCGCGTTGTGGTCGTCGACCCACGGGTGGCCGGCTCCGAGCGCGGCCTCGGCGAATCGCTCGAAGAGCGGGTACCAGTCCACGCGCGGGTAGCGGTTGATCGGGATCGGCCCTGAGGCGCCGTGATACTCGCGATCGCCGAACTGCAGATCGCGTTCGATCGCGCAGAACCAGGGCAGCCAGGAGTCCCAGTCGTACCCGTCGACATAGTCGTTCCACTCGTCGTAGTGCTCGGGCAGTCCGCGCAGGGCGATCGTCGCGTTGGTGACCGAGGATCCGCCGACGACCCGGCCGCGTGGCACGTGGACCAGCCGCGGCGACGCGCCGGCCTGGGCGAAGTACTCCCAGTCGTGGCTCTCCTTGATGATCCGGAACGCGTGCGACAGCTCGCTCGGCCAGGTGCCGGGCGTGTAGTGGGGACCGGCCTCGAGGAGGACGACCTCGGTGCCGGGGTCCTCGCTCAGGCGCGCCGCCGCGACGCACCCCGCCGTTCCCGCCCCACAGATCACGACCCGCATTCGCCGCCTCCGTCGATGAGCTGTCTAGCCCGCCGCCAGCCGGCCGCCATCGACCACCAGCACGTGACCGGTGATGAAGCTGGCGGCGTCGCTGAGCAGGAACACGATCGGCTCGGCGGCCTCCTCACATTCGCCGACTCGCCCGAGCGGCGCCTTGGCGACCAGGCGCTCGGCGAGTGCGGGGTTGGCCTTGAGCAGCCCGTCGACCATCTCGGACCGGATCGTGCCCGGCGCCACGGAGTTGACCAGCACCCCGTGCGGGCCGAGCTCGACGGCCAGCGTGCGCGTCAGCGCATCGATCGCCGCCTTCGACGCGTTGTAGGGCCCGATGTTGGGCAGCCCCGTCAACCCGGCGATGGATCCGAGGTTCACGATGCGCCCACCGCCCTTGTCGGCCATCGCGCGCCCGGCGGCACGCGCGAACACCGCTGCCCCGAGCAGGTTGACCCGCAGGACGTCGTCCCACTCGTGCAGCGGCGTCTCGACGATCTGACGGTAGTAGGGGTTGATGCCCGCGTTGTTGACCAGGCCCCAGACACCGGTACCGATCTGGTCGGCGGCATCGAGGGCCCGTTCGGCGGTCTCGGTGTCGGCGACGTCCCCGGCGACGATCCGGACCTTGGTCGTCAGCTCGGCGGCGAGCCGCTCCAAATCGGGTTCGCTCCGGGCGACGAGCACCAGGTTCGCGCCTTGGCGGGCGGCGGATTGAGCGACGGCGGCACCGATCCCGCGGGAGGCACCGGTGACAATGATCGTGCGATCGTCGAGGCGGTACGGATTCTCCAGCACCGGCCAAGTGTACCGGTCCGCTCGCGGTAAACTCCTCCAGCAAACGACCGCGACAGTTCCGAGCGGCTTCCAGCCCAGGGGGGCAACACACGATGGCGCTGAGCTATGAATTTACGGAGGAGCAGAACGACCTCCGCGAGATGGTTCGCGAGTTCGCGAACGCCGAGATTCTTCCCCTCGTCGAGGAGGCGGAACGCACCGAGAAGTTCCCGGTCGATCTCCTCCCCAAGCTCGGTGAACTCGGACTGTTGGGGATCGTGTTCCCGGAGGAGTACGGCGGGATCGGCGCGGACAAGATCACCGAGTGCATCTTCGTCGAGGAGATGGCCAAGGTCTGCGCCGGAATCACGGCGTCGGTGAACGCGCATGCCGACCTCGCCGCCTTCCCGATCTACAAGTTCGGCACCGACGCCCAGCGCGAGGCCTACCTGCCGCGATCGATCGCCGGCGAGATCATCGGCGCCTACGCCATCACCGAGCCGAACACCGGCTCGGACGCCGCCGGCCTGGCGACGCGCGCCGACAAGAAGAACGGCGGCTACGTCATCAACGGTCGGAAGAACTTCATCACCAACGGCACGATCTGTGATTTCTGCCTGGTCGCGGCGTACACCGACAAGAGCCAGCGCGGTGACGGCATCAGTGTGTTCATCGTCGACCGCACCACCCCCGGCTTCGAGGTGACGCGCAAGCTCGAGAAGATGGGCCACCGCTCGTCCGACACGGCCGAGCTCGTCTTCGAGGACTGCGAGGTCCCGGAGGAGGCGCTGCTGGGCGGCAAGGAAGGCGCCTTCGGCGCCCTGATGGAGGCGCTGATCACCGGCCGCGTCTCGCACGGGGTCAAGTCGGCCGCCATCGCCGAGGCCGCCTTCGACGCGGCGCGTCAAGTACTCCCTGGAGCGCGAGGCCTTCGGGCGCACGCTCTCGAAGTTCCAGGCGATCCGCTTCAAGCTGGCGGACATGGCGACCCGGATCGAGGCCGCCAAGAGCCTCGCCTACAAGGCCGCGTGGCTCTACGCGAGCGGCAAGCCGTGCGTCAAGGAAGCCTCGATGGCCAAGTACTTCTCGGCCGAGGTCGCCGACTACGTCTGTCGGGAGGCCGTCCAGATCCACGGCGGGTACGGGTACATCGTCGAGTACCCGGTCGAGCGGTACTACCGCGACGCCAAGCTGGCCTCGATCACCGAGGGCACGAGCGAGATCCAGCAGCTGATCATCAGCCGCGAGATCGGCCTCTAGGACCGACCCGCCGCGGGGCCCCTCGGCGGGGCCCCGCGCCCGCGGTCGTCAGACCGCCCGGACGCCCGGCATCCTCCATCCTCGGGAGGCGTCGTGATCGCCGCAGACGAACGGGTGACGGCCTACGTTGCGGCCGCGCCGAGCAGCGCCGGCCGATGCTGGAGACGCTGCGCACGTTGTGCCGCGGCGCACTGCCGGGATTCGCCGAGGACGTGCGCTACGGGATGCCCTCGTACGTGCGCGACGGTGAGGTCGAGGTCGGCTTCGCCAACCACAAGCAGTATGTCTCGCTGTACATCCTGCGCACCGACGTGATGCGGGCGCACCGCGACGCGCTGGCCGGGCTCAGCCTCGGCAAGGGCTGCGTGCGGTACCGGCGTGCGGAGCAGATCGATGCGACGCTCATCGGCGCAATGCTCGCCATGACCGCAGCGTCGCGCGGGCCGATCTGCTGAGTCGGGCCGCTTGGGCGGTGCGACGACGTGCGATCGCTCCGCCCCGCAGGAATCCGGCGGGCACGACCCGTGCCCGCCGGATGCACCGTGCGCTCGGTCAGGCGTCGGTCCGGCGACGGACCAGCATCTTCCAGTTGCCCTTCTGGACGACCTTGTCGTCCTGGTTCAGCACCTCACACTCGTAGGTCACGAAACCCTGGGCGGCGTTCTTGGGATGCTCGGTCTTTTCGCCGATCGTCCGCTTGACGCGGATCGTGTCGCCGAAGAAGACCGCGCCCCGGAACTGCCAGTCCTCGAGGCCCATGAACGCGGCGGTCGCGATCTTGGGCTCCATCTGTCCGACCTGCAGGCCGGTCGCGATGGATGCGACAAGCATGCCGTGGGCAACGCGCTGGCCGAACACCGACTGCTCGGCCGCGACCTTGTCGGTGTGAAACCAGTTGAAATCACCAGACAGGCCGCAGAAGTTCACGACGTCGGTTTCGGTGATGGTGCGACCGGCGGAGATCGCAACGTCACCAGTGCTCAGGTCTTCCCACAGCAGGCGAGTCTCAGCCACGCTCCGGCTCCTTGGTTCGGTGTACGTGTGGAGTGGTGCTTAGAGGTTCTCGACCCCGCGGCGGATCCGGTCCAGACCCTCCTCGAGGACGTCGTCCGGGCAAGCGTACGTGAGGCGGATGTGTCCCTCACCGCGGTCGCCGAACGAGGTGCCCGCGACGACGCCGACCTGGTAGTTCTCGATCAGGTAGTCGGCGAACTGCTGGGCGGTCATGCCCGTGCCGCGGATGTCCGGGAACACGTAGAACGACCCGTCGGGGCTCAGGCACTCGATGCCGTCGATCGTGTTGAGGGTGGCGACGGTCTTGTCGCGCTTGGCCTGCAGGCGCGCGGTCTGCGTGAGCACGTGGTCCTGGGGGCCGGTGATCGCGGCCAGGGCGGCAATCTGCACGAAGGCGGGCACGTTGGTGACCGAGTTCTGCTGGAAGATGTCCATCGCGGTGATGAGCTCTTTGTTGGCCACACACCAGCCGATTCGGAACCCGGTCATGATGTAGGTCTTGCTGAAGGTGTCGACCAGGATGGATTGATCGGCCATGCCGGGCACCGCGGCGATCGTCTTGTGGACGGACGGCGCGTAGACCATGTGGCTGAAGATCTCGTCGGTCAACACCATCACGTTGCGCTCGAGGCAGATCTCGGCGATCTCGTCCAGGTGGCCGACGGCCATGCCGTTGGGCCGCTGGGGCGAGTTGATGATCAGCATCTTGGTCTTCGGCGTGATGAGGTTGCGCAGACTGTCCAGGTCGAAGTGGAAGTCCGGCTCGACCAGCGGCGCGTAGACGACCTTGCCGCCGGCGTAGGTGATCCAGAACTCGTCCGGCGGGTAGCCGGGGTTCGGGAAGATGACCTCATCGCCCAGGTCGATCATGGTCAGCAGTGACTGGGTCAGGGCGTGCTTGGCGCCCATCGTGACCAGGACCTCGTCCCGCTGGGTCGGGCGGCCGCGCTTGGTGGCCTCCTCGGCGATCGCGTCACGCAGCTCGGGAAGACCGGGCCCCGGAACGTAGCGCACGTGTCCTTCATGGACCGCGCGGGCAGCCGCCTCGTAGATGTGCGGCGCGGGGTAGAACTCGTCGCCCTGGAAGTCGCCCTTCTCGAAGTGAATGACCCGCTTGCCGGTCTCCCGCTCGAGTGCCTCCGCCTTGCGCATGGAAGCCCACTGCTTGGGCAACACAAAATGCGAGGTGCGGCTCGAGAGACGGAGCCGAGATGTGCCTGCGGTCGTCGCCATGAGGCGTATCTCCTTAGTACTTGTCTAGTACGAAACAGGATCGGGGGCCCGAGTCGCGGCCGAACACTAGCGACTCGCTGAATCGGAGCCCTTGAAGCAAACTGCGAAGCGTCGCGGGGATGGGCGTCGGACGAAGCCCAGGCTGGCGCGTGTCCAGCGCCCAGTCGCAGCGAGAGCCCATGTGCGGCGGCGATAACGACGCGAGCAAGGTCTTCGATGCGTGCCGGGGTGATGCGGGTGACGGGTCCGCCGATGCCGATGGCGGCAACGACTCGGCCGGAACTGTCACGGACGGGGGCGCCGATGCAGCGCAGGCCCTCGTCGTACTCCTCGTTGTCGACCGAGTAGCCGCGCTCCTTGATGGACGCGAGCTCGATTCTCAGCTGGTCGACGTCGGTGATGGTGTTAGGCGTGAATGCGGGCAGCTCGCCGGAGAGCAAGATGCCGTCGACGACGCTCGGGGCTGGCGTGGGCGAGCAGCACCTTGCCGAGGTTCGTCGCGTGCGCCGGATGCCCGCGCCGCGCAGCCGCCGGGAGCCGCAGCGCCCGGCGCGTTTCGACGCGCTCGATGTACACGACCTGCCCACCCTCCAGGACGGCCAGATGGCCGGTCTCGCCAGTGTCCCGGACGAGTCCCTCGAGGAACGGCAGGGCCTCGTCCCACAGGTCGAGCCGCTGTGAGACCAGCCCGCCGAGCTCGAACAGGCGCCACCCGAGGCGGTACTTGCCGGAGCGCGGCGCGCGCTCGACGAACCCCAGATGCTCGAGGTTCACCAGGAAGCGGTGGGTGGTCGCCTTGTGCAGGCCCAGGCGCTCGGCCAAGTCGCTGAGACGCAGTTCGGGCTCGTCCGCGGTGAATGCGCCGAGGATGGCGGCTGCCCGCTCGAGGGCCTGGATCCGGTACTGGGGCTGGAATGGATCCGGGTTCTGCGCTGTGCGTGCTGGCGGTTGCTGGCTGATTGGGGCGGTTTCTTGCATCGTGAGATCGTGTCTCGTAACGGATGGAACAAACTGTGTTTACACCTGTCACATCTTGCTGCACAAGGGTATTTCCCGGACTGGACCGGTTCCACGCGAACATGTGTGGCACCTCGCGCGTGAGTTCGTGGCGTTCGTCACGTCCCCGTGGCCGGCCGGCGCCGGACGGCTAAACTCCGGGGAGCGCCCACGCGACCGACACCCTAAGGGAGGGCTATTCCGCGATGGAATTCGAAGACATCCTGTACGAGGTCGATGGGGCGCGCGCCACCATCACGCTGAACCGGCCCGCGAAGCTCAACGCGTTCAGGACGCAGACGCTCGAGGAACTCTGCGTCGCGTTCGAGAGCGCGGCCGACGACGAGCGCGTCGGGGTGATCGTGTTCACGGGTGCCGGCGAGCGCGCCTTCTGCGTCGGCGGGGACGTCGCCGATCCGACGCGGACGATCAGCCAGAAGCGCCACGTCCACCACGTCAGCGATCGGCTCGTCGCGGCCATCCGCAACAACGGCAAGCCCGTGATCGTCAAGGTGCGCGGCTACTGCATCGGCGGGGGCAACGAGCTCAACGTGATGTGCGATCTGACGATCTCGGGCGCATCGGGCAAGTTCGGCCAGGCGGGGCCGAAGATCGGCAGTGCGCCGCTGTGGTGGGGCTGCCAGCTCATGCCGGCGGTCGTGGGCGAGAAGAAGGCCCGCGAGATCCTCTACCTGACACGCCAGTACACCGCCGAGGAAGCCCTGCAGATGGGGCTGGTGAACAAGGTGGTGCCCGACGACGAGCTCGACGCCGAAGTCGACGCATGGTGCACCCAGATCCTCCAGCGCTCGCCGCAGGGCCTGCGGCTCGCGAAGCTCGCGATGAACTCGGCGACCGACCTGCTGTACGGCTCGGTCCAGCACGGTCTCGAGCTGGTGGCCCTCAACCACATCTACGGCCCGGAGCCCCAGGAGGGCATCGCCTCCTTCCAGGAAAAGCGCAAGCCCGACTGGCGCCGGTTCCGCGAGGGCGCCGGCCCCGAACCGGGCTGAGCGGCGACGGGCACCAGCCGACCATGACCTCCCTGCACCCCCCGCCGACGCACTCCGCGCGCACCGCGCTCTGGGACGCGATCGACCATGCCCAGCAGGGCCGCCGCATCCCGCGGGAGCTCGCGCTCTCGCTGGCCGACGTCGCCTGCGGCCAGCACCCGGCCCTGTGGGCGGCCGCGGCCCAGATGCGCGATCTCGGCCGCGACCCGGTCGTCACGTACTCGCGCAAGGTCTTCATCCCGCTGACCAACCTGTGCCGCGACGTCTGCTCGTACTGCACCTTCGCCAAGGATCCAGACGACCCGCGTGCGCACACGATGAGCCCGGACGAGGTCATGGCCGTCGCGCACGCCGGCGCGCGCATGGGCTGCAAGGAGGCGCTGTTCTGCCTCGGGGACCGGCCCGAGGCCCGCTGGCCGGGGCACCGCGAGCTGCTCAAGCGCTACGGGCAGACCTCGACCCACGGGTACCTGGTCGCGATGTGCAAGCGGGTGATCGAGGAGACCGGGCTGCTGCCGCACCCCAATGCCGGCGTGATGTCGTTGCGGGAGCTGGCCGAGCTCAAGGAGGTCTCCGCGAGCCAGGGCCTCATGCTCGAGACCGTCGCCGACCGCCTGTGCGGTCCCGGCGGGCCGCACGAACACGCACCCGACAAGCGCCCGTCGACGCGGTTGGCGGTGATCCGCAAGGCGGGCCAGCTACAGATCCCGTTCACGAGCGGGATCCTCATCGGGATCGGGGAGACCCCGCGCGAGCGCATCGAGGCGCTCCTGGCGCTCCGCGACGTCCAGGACGAGTTCGGGCACATCCAGGAGATCATCGTCCAGAACTTCCGCGCCAAGGAGCACACCCCGATGGCGGCCGCGGGCGAGCCGGGGCTGATCGAGCTGATGACCACCTGCGCGATCGCGCGCCTGATCATGGGCCCGGAGGCACATATCCAGGCCCCGCCGAACCTGTCGGCCGATTACGGGCCGCTCCTGCTCGCGGGCATCGACGACTGGGGCGGGATCTCCCCGCTCACCCCGGACTTCATCAACCCCGAGGCGCCGTGGCCGAACATCGGTGCACTCGGGTCGCTCTGCGCGGAAGCCGGTTACGGCTCACCGAGCGCCTGACGATCTATCCGGAGTACATCGACCGGCCGGGCTTCGTCGCGGCGGCCGTGCAACCCTTCATCCACGCGCAGCTCGACTCCGAGCCCGGACTGGTGCAGGTGCCCTCGTGATCGTCACCTTCAGCCGTACCTTGCACATTGACGCCGGGGCCGGCGAGGACGATCTGCGCCGCGCGCGCGCCGCGGGTGCGACGACGGCACAGATCCACGGCGACCCGGGATCCGTCGGCCCGGCGGTGCTGGCTGCGGGCCTCTTGGGCGTCGCCGACTCGGCGGCCCACCAAGCGACGGCCTGGCTGGTCGACCCCGGGGACGCGATCCGATTGCATGACGTGGGCATCGCCGGCAGCCGGATCACCGTGCGCAACACGGGGCCCAAGCGCGACGTGCTCGACGCGGCCGTCCGCGCCGCGCGCCGCCTGGGTGCGGGCCGAGCGTGCCGACGTGGCGGCCGTGGCGGCGCTGACCGAGCTGCCGGCACTGGCGGTCACGATCTCGGCCTCGGTCGAGACCATCGAGGAGGCGCTGCGAGCGGTCGCCGACGGCGCGGGCGATGTGGTGATCCCGCACACTTGGTCCGACGAGGAGATCGGCCGGCTGCGCGATGCCCTGACGGGGCACCTGCTGGTGGAGCGCACGGCGGTACCCCTGTTCACGGGCATCGACGCCATGCGCGAGATGCTGTCGGCGACGGAGTTCCGCGCGTGGTGCAACCAGACCGACGGCTCGGGGGCCGCGCGCCCGCGCTACGAGTGGGCGCCCGGCCGCGACATGGCGGCGCCGGTACCCGCGGCGCGGTTCTCGGCCGAATGGGCCGACGACGCATGGATCGGGCGCGCGGCTGCCGCGGATACCGGCCGCAGCCGGCCAGAGCTTGTCGGGGTGCTCAGCCGTGCCCTCGAGGGACGGCCGCCGAGCGAGGCCGAGGTCGCCCTCCTGTTCACTGCGCGCGGGGCGGAGGTCGACGCGATCGCGGCGGTCGCGGACGAGCTGCGTGAACGCCAGTGCGGCGAGACGGTCAGCTACGTCATCAACCGCAACATCAACTACACCAACCAGTGCTACTTCCGTTGCGGGTTCTGCGGGTTCTCGCGCGGCCCGAAGAGTCTGGAGTTCCGGGACGACCCGTACCTGCTGTCGATCGACAACATCGTCGAGCGTTCGAAGGAGGCGTGGGCGTACGGGGCGACCGAGGTCTGCCTGGTCGGCGGGATCCACCCGAGCTTTGACGGCAACTTCTACCTGGACATCGTCAAGTCGGTCAAAGCCGAGCTGCCGGACATGCACATCCACGGCTTCACGCCGCTGGAGATTTGGCAGGGCGCCGCGACGCTCGACATCGACGTCCCCGTGTTCCTGCAGCTGCTCAAGGATGCGGGGCTCGGCACCCTCCCCGGGACCGCCGCGGAGATCCTCGACGATCGGGTGCGCGAGTACCTGTGCCCCGACAAGCTCCGCACCGCCGAGTGGGCCTACGTCATGATCAGCGCGCATCAGCTTGGTCTGCGCGCCACGAGCACGATCATGCACGGCCACATCGATTACCCAGAGGCGATCGCCCGCCACTACGAGGTGCTCCGGGAGATCCAGCGCCGGACCGGCGGGTTCACCGAGTTCGTGCCGCTGCCGTTCGTCCACATGGGCGCGCCGATGTATCTGCAGGGCAAGTCGCGGCCGGGCCCGACCTGGGACGAGGTCGTGCTGATCCACGCGGTGGCCCGCATCGCGTTCGACGGCCTCATCCCGAACATCCAGGCCAGCTGGGTCAAGCTGGGCCTCGAGGCCGGCGCCCGCCTCCTCGAGGCCGGCTGCAACGACATCGGCGGCACGCTGATGAACGAGAGCATCTCGCGGGCCTCCGGGGCCGCGCACGGGCAGCTGGCGACGCCCGAGGAGCTCGAACAGGCGATCCGGCGCATGGATCGTGCCCCGGTGCAGCGCACGACGCTCTACGAACTCGTCGACACCGCCGCGACTGCCTGAGCGGGCCTGCCGGGGCCCCGCCCCCAACCCGGGCGGGGACGTGACGGGCAGCTAGGCCGCGACGGCCTGCGGTTCGCCGTGCAGCACCTCGCCGATGGCCTCGGACAGCGCCTCGGGGAATTCCGCGGCGATGTCGTGGCCGGCCTTGAGCGTGTGGACGCGCGCCCCGCGCACCCAGGTGCCGAGCTCGCGCTGGAGCTCGACGGGCACGCTACGGTCGCCCGTGGTCGCGAGCACGACGGTCGGGACTTCCAGCTGAGGGAGCGCGCCGCGCCAGTCGGGGCGGTTGGCCATCGCCTCGGCGGTCAGGGCGATGCCCTCTCGATCGCGTTCGCGCAGGATGCGTGCGACCTTCGTCCAGCGGTCCTGCGCCTTGGCGTCCTCGCTGCGCGGGCTGATGCCCGTCACGACGAGGCCGTTGACCAGGCCCGGGTGGCCAAGCGCGAGCGCGAGCGCCGCCGCGGCGCCGACGCCCTGGCCGACGACGACCGCTGGTGCGCCTTCGGCGGAGATGATGCGGGCCACGTCGGAAGCAAAGTCGTCGATGCTCCACGGACCCGACGGCGACGGCGACTTGCCGTGGCCGCGCAGGTCGGGCGCGATGACCCGGTATTCGCGCTGCGGAAGCTGCGAGAGCGCGTCCAGCATTTGGCGCCCGTCGTGGCTGAGGTCGTGCAGCCCGACGACGAGCTGACCGCGTCCACGGTGGCGCAGGTTGAGGTCAATTGCGGGAGGAAGGGACGGCATTCGTGCCAAACCTCACTAATAGCAGGCGAAAGGAAGGGTGTTTCACCGGTTAATTTATTATGTCCGGGATGTCCTGTCAAACCCCCCACGGTATACGGCGGTCAACGGGGGCCCGCGGGGCGGTCGAGGAAGTCGCTCGACGGCCCGGGCGACGGCGCTCGGGCGCTCCAGCGCGGACAGGTGGCCGGCACCCGGAATCTCGACCAGCCGTGCGCCGACGATGCCGGCCGCAAGTTCACGGGCCGCGGCGGGCGGGGTCACCCCGTCCTCGGCCCCGACGATGACCAGGGTCGGTTGCCCGATGCGGGCAAGTTCCGCCCGGCGGTCCGGCCGACCCGCGAGCGCGCCGAGCGCGTCCACCAGCGCAGCGTCCGCCTGGCGCGCCGCGCATGCGGCCAGCTCCGCGCGGACGTCCGGCGCGGCCGCGTGCGCCACCAGGCGCGGCAGGAGCCCTGCCAGGTACTCGGCGCGACCGCCTGACCGCACCGCATCGATCGCCGCGAAACGGCCCTGCAGCGCTGACGGGCTCGTCGGCCCCCGCGCGGGTGTCGGCGAGGACCAGCCGCGCGACGCGCTCCGGGTGCCGGACCGCCAGCGCCAGCGCGGTGTAGCCGCCCATCGAGAGCCCCATGACGTCGGCGACGCCGTCGGGTGACGCCTGCCCGATCAGCGCGGCGACGTCGTCGGCGGCACCGGCGATCGACCAACCGGCCCGCGGTGCGGCCGTGCCGAAGCCCGGTGCGTCGGGGGCGATGATCGTGCGGGCATCGCCCAGGGCGTCCCGGAAGCGGGCCCAGAACGTCGCGTCCGCCGGGTACGGGTGCAGCAGGACAAGCGGGGTCGTGGGTCGCACCGCTCCAGCCTCGCACAGCCGTCAATCGGGGCCGGACCGTCGCAGTTCCCGCCCGCCGACCCACGGGCAGGGCTGCGGGCGCGGGCGGTGAACGTGACCTTGAAACGCCCGGCGTGCGGCTCATTTCCGTATGCTGTGCCGTCGCGCGGCCCCGACGCGCGCCGACCGAGACCGACCGCGCAGCGCGCGGATGGAGTGTGCATGGACAATCGCGACGCCCGAGGTGGTCGGCGGTGACACACCACGGCGGGGTTTGGGTCACGCTCCCGACCTACAACGAGGCCGAGAACGTCACTCGGATGCTCGAGACCCTCATGGACGTCTTCGAGACCTCGGACATCGACGGGCACGTGCTGGTCGTCGACGACAGCTCGCCCGACGGTACCGGCGAGCTGGCCGACCGCATGGCCGCCACACACGCGCGCATCCACGTACTGCACCGGACGACCAAGGCCGGCATCGGGCCGGCCTATCTGGCCGGGTTCCGGTACGCGCTGGACGCCGGCGCGCAGCTGTTCGTGGAGATGGACTGCGATTTCTCGCACGACCCGCACGCGCTGCCGACCCTCATCGACGCCGCCCAGGATGCCGACCTGGTGCTCGGCAGCCGCTATGTGCCGGGCGGTGGCACCCGCAGGTGGGGCTGGACGCGCCGGGTGATCAGCCGCGGCGGCTGCCTGTACGCCAAGACGATCCTCAACGTCCCGATCAATGACCTGACCGGCGGGTTCAAGTGCTTCCGGCGTGCGGTCCTCGAGGCGATTCCGCTCGAGGAGGTCCATGCGGCCGGGTACGGGTTCCAGATCGAGATGACCTACCGGGCGCTGCTGCTCGGATTCCGGGTCAAGGAGATCCCGATCATCTTCACGGACCGCGAACTGGGGCAGTCGAAGATGAGCGGGGGGATCGTGTTGGAGGCGGCGACGCTCGTGCCGAGCCTGCGCCGGCGCCTGCGCCACGCCCACAAGCAGCAGCCCGCGGCCGTCTGATGCGCCGCCCGCCACGGGCCGCCCGCCGCGTCGCGGATCGTGTGCCGATCCCGGGTACCGAGCCCGGTTGTGGGCCGCTGATGGCGGGGATACCATGCGGCTCGCGGTGGGCACCCGAGCATGCGGTGCGGGTCCGGCGCCCGGCCACGCCGCGCCGGGACGGCGTCCCGGACCACGCGCTACCCCCGATGCGGCGATGCCGGTACCACGGCGCGCCGAACGCCCAAGGAGACAGGATCTAGTTGCGTCGGGTCGTCCGAGACGTCCTTCTGCCGGTGATGGTCGCGATCGTCCTGGCGTTCATCATCCAGGCGCTCATCGCGAAGCCCTACGAGATCCCGACCGACTCGATGGTGCCGACGATCCAGCCCAACGACCGGGTGATCGCCAACCGTGTGGTCTACCGGCTTCCGCTCGATCGAGCGGGGGGACATCATCGTCTTCTCGCCGCCGCCGGCGGCGATCGCGACGTGCGCACCCGGAGAAGGGTGTCCCGTTCGTCAAACGGGTCATCGGGCTGCCCGGGGACGTGGTGACCGTCGAGGACGGCGTGACCCGCGTCAACGGCAAGGTCTACCGGGTGCCCGGCGAGGTGACGCCCGAGTACAGCATGACCTTCCCGCCGGTCCCGAAGGGCGACCTGCTGGTGCTGGGTGACAACCGCCCGAACTCCTGCGACTCGCACCAGTGGGTGAACTCCCCGCCGGATCCCGCCGTCGATCCGTTCGTCCCGAGAAGAACGTGATCGGCCAAGCCGAGATCATCTACTGGCCGCTCAGCCGGATCGGGTTCCTCAACTAGCCCTCCGGACCGGCCGGCCAGCCTGCCGGGCCCGCGCCGCGGCAAAGCGGCGGCGCGGGGTCGTGAACGTCTTGCGTGCTAATTGCGGCAAGGCCGGCGCAACAAACGTTACGAAGGTCTGGAAACGGGGGGCGGTCTCGTGGAAGGATCAACCGCCAACACACTGAATGTAGTGTGTGCGACGGCCCCGACACCCCACATCTAGTTCCGAGCCATGATCTGTCCGTATTGTGAACACCCGGATCACCGCGTCGTGGAGTCGCGGGTTCCCGACAGCAAGGATGCGATCCGCCGCCGGCGTGAATGCCTGGGCTGCGGGCGTCGCTTCACGACCTACGAGCGCGTCGAGGACATGCCCGTCGTCGTGGTCAAGAGCTCCGGTGAGCGTGAGTTCTTCGAGCGTGCCAAGCTGCTGGCCGGCCTGCAGCGGGCCTGCCACAAGCGACCGGTGCCGACCGGCCTGCTGGAGGTTGCCGTCCGCGACATCGAGGTCGAGCTGCGCAATCGCTTGCGCCAGGAGGTCCGGACGTCGCTGATCGGCGAACTCGCGCTGCGGCGGCTCAAGGAAATCGACCAGGTGGCATACGTGCGGTTCGCGTCGGTCTACCGGCAATTCGCCGACGTCGAGGAGTTCGAGGAAGAGCTCGCACGTCTTGAGCGGGAACCCCTGCTGGCACGTGGCCAGGTGACGATGGACGAGCACTTGTTTGGCAATGTCGATCCCACCAGCCGCAGTGGCAGCCGGGTGCGGCTGCGTGCGCTGCGCGGGGGGCGCGACGACATCCCGACCGATGAGACGATTGAGACCGTGACGACCAACACCACATCTACGACACTGGAGGTTCCGGATGGCGACTGAGGCGCTGGACCAGCGCACCGCCGCCGAGCGCCCGCAGGGCGCCCGCCTCGGCATCAGGCGCTACTTCACGACCCCGGGCGTTCACCCGTATGACGAGGTGACCTGGGAGCGCCGGAGCGCCTCCATCACTGGCGAAGGCGGTCAGAGCTTCTTCGATCAGGACGACGTCGAGGTCCCCAAGGCGTGGAGCCAGCTTGCCACCAACGTGGTCGCGTCCAAGTACTTCCGGGGCGCGATGGGCTCCCCGGAGCGCGAGAAGAGCGTCCGCCAGATCATCGACCGCGTCGTGCTGACGCTGCGCAGCTGGGGCGAGGAGGAGGGCTACTTCGCCGACGCCGCCGAAGCCGACAGTTTCGAGGCGGAGCTCATGCACCTGCTGGTCCAGCAGAAGATGGCGTTCAACTCGCCGGTGTGGTTCAACGTCGGCACGCGTGAGCACCCCGCAGTGCTCGGCCTGCTTCATCCTGTCGGTGCAGGACGAGATGGAGTCCATCCTGTCGTGGATCAGCAAGGAGGGGATGATCTTCAAGGGCGGCTCGGGCTCCGGGCTGAACCTGTCCAACGTCCGCTCGAGCAAGGAACTGCTCTCCGGCGGCGGCACCGCCTCCGGACCGATCTCGTTCATGCGCGGCGCCGACGCGTGCGCGGGCGCCATCAAGAGCGGCGGCACCACGCGGCGGGCGGCGAAGATGGTCGTGCTCAACTGCGATCACCCGGACATCCACGAGTTCGTCAACTGCAAGGCCGAGGAAGAAAAGAAGGCCTGGGCCCTCGGTGAGATGGGCTACGACATGGGCATGAACGGCGAGGCCTGGCAGTCGATCCAGTTCCAGAACGCCAACAACTCGGTCCGCGTGACCGACGAGTTCATGTTCGCCTCTGAGGCCAACGGCGACTGGCACCTGCGGGCGGTCACCACCGGCGAGACGCTCGAGAACCTCAAGGCCCGCGAGCTGCTACGCGAGATCTCGGAGGCCACCTGGCTCTGCGGCGATCCCGGCATGCAGTACGACACGACGATCAACCGCTGGCACACCTGCCCGAACACCGGCCGCATCAACGCGTCGAACCCGTGCTCGGAGTACATGCACATCGACGACTCGGCCTGCAACCTGGCGTCGCTGAACCTCATGAAGTTCGTCGACGACGACGGCACCTTCCTGGTCGACGATCTCCGTCAGGCCGTGGACGTGACAATCAGCGCGATGGACATCATCGTCGCCCGCTCCGGCTACCCGACCGAGGAGATCGCCCGCAACGCGCGCAGCTTCCGCCAGCTTGGCCTCGGGATACGCCAACCTCGGCGCGCTGGTGATGAGCCGCGGGCTGCCCTACGACTCGGACGGTGGCCGGGCCTACGCCGCCGCGATCACCGCGCTGATGACCGGGCGGGCCTACGAGCAGTCGACCCGTCTGTCGGAGCGCATGGGACCGTTTGCCGGGTACGCGGACAACGCGGCACCGATGCAGGGCGTCATTCGGATGCACCAGCGAGCGGTCGAGGACATCAACCCGACGCTTGTGGCCGACCCGGGGCTGCTTGAGGCCGCGCGCGAGGCGTGGGCGACGGCGGCCGACCGGGGTGCCGTGCACGGGTTCCGCAACGCGCAGGCATCGGTGCTGGCGCCGACCGGGACCATCGGCTTCATGATGGACTGCGACACGACCGGCGTGGAGCCGGACATCGCGCTGGTCAAGTACAAGAAGCTCGTCGGCGGCGGCGTGATGAAGATCGTCAACAACACGGTCCCGTCCGCGCTTCACCACCTCGGCTACAGCGACGATGAGATCGAGTCAATCGTCGCCTTTATCGACGAGCACGAGACCATCGAGGGTGCGCCGGGCCTGAAGGACGAACACCTCGCGGTCTTCGATTGCGCGTTCACGCCGATCAACGGGACGCGGTCGATCCACTACCGCGGCCACATCCTGATGATGGGTGCCGTCCAGCCGTTCATCTCGGGTGCGATCTCGAAGACGGTGAACATGCCCACCGAGGCGACGCCCGAGGAGATCATGAGCGCCTACATCCTCGCCTGGAAGAGCGGGGTCAAGGCGCTGGCGATCTACCGTGACGGATCCAAGCGGACCCAGCCGCTGTCGACCGGCAAGTCGGAAGCGGGCCAGGCCGCGGTCGTGGCGAGCGCCCACCCCACGCGGCGGCGCCTCCCGGATACCCGCGAGGCCACCACCCACCACTTCTCGATCGCCGGACACGACGGCTACATCACGGTCGGAAAGTACGAGGACGGCAGCCCTGGCGAGGTCTTCATGAAGATGGCCAAGCAGGGCTCGACCGTCTCGGGGCTCATGGACTCGCTGGCGATCTGCATGTCGATCGCGCTCCAGCACGGCGTTCCGCTCGAGATCATGGCCGACAAGCTCTCGCACATGCGCTTCGACCCATCGGGGTTCACGGCCAACCCGGAGATCCCGATGGCGAAGTCGATCGTCGACTACGTCGTCCGGTGGCTGTCCTCGCAGTTCCTCACGGAGGAGGAAAAGCGGGAAGTCGGCATCATCACGCAGGACATGCGCGAGGAAGCCCGCGCCGAGCTCGACGGCGGCGACGAGAGCGATGAGGGCGGCAGCCTGATCGAGCTGCCGGTGGCGTCCGCCGGGGGCCAGGGCCAGACCGCGCTCGCGCTGCCGCCCAATCGCGGCGGCAAGTACACGTTCCGTCAGGATGACGGTGTCATCTGCGGAAGCTGCGGGTGGACGATGATCCGCTCGGGCACCTGCTACAAGTGCGAGAACTGCGGGAGCACCTCCGGCTGTTCCTGAGCGACGCGCCGCGCACACAGGCGAGGGGAGGCCCGCGGGCCTCCCCTCGCCTGTGGCGCTCGGGGCGAGCGCACGCGGGTGTCGGCGAACCGGCAGGAGGCGAGCCATGTTCCTCGGATTGCGCACCGTCATCGACCCCGCTCCCGACCTCGCCGCGGCGCGGGGGTTCTTTGTGGGTGTGCCCGGCACGGCACCCAGTACTTCGATCGGCCGTACCCTGTCGGGTTTGACGTCGGGGGCTACGAGCTCGGACTCGATCCCGATGCGGACCCGGCCGACGGGGCGGTGCCCGACTGGGGCGTGCCCGACGCCACGGCGGCACTGGCGGCGCTGACCGACGCGGGAGCACTGCCGCGTGGCGCGGTGCGGGAGGTCGGCGACGGCATCACGCCGGCGACCGCCGTGACGACCGGCGGCCTGGTGATCGGCGTCATCGAGTACCCGCATTTCGCGGTAGCGCCCATCTCCGGGCCGGGCCCCGGCGGTAGCTCGGCGCTGTTCGCCGTGGGTGCGCTGCCGACCGGGCCGTCGACTACGATGCTGCGAATCCCGATGCGTGGACCCGATCGGTGCGGGCGACCGCGGATCGCGGGGTGGACTGACGTATCGCACACCATCGGCGGGGCCGCCGGGCCCCGCCGATGGATTGGGGCTAGGCCCGGAGCTCGTCCAGCGAGGTGATCTCCGCGTCGACGTCCTCGCCGCTGGCGAGCCCGGCGTGCAGCGACGCCGGGCGTCGGATCCGGATCGTCCGCCAGCCGCGTGCCTTCGGGCCGCCGAAGTCCTTGGTGGGGTTGTCGGCGATGTAGGTGAACTGGTCGCCGGTCAGGCCCGTGCTGGGCTTCGTGCATCGAGAATGCCCGCTCGTGCGGTTTGCCGAAGCCGGGCCCGAGCTCGGCGGTGTAGACGATCAGTTCCGCCCAACCCGGCGCGCCGACGGCCAGGGCCTTGGCACGTTGGCTGTCGAGCGGCCCGTCGGTGACGACGCCACAGGTAGCGATCCTCCAGCCGCGCGATCAGTCGCGCGGCGTCGGGCAGCAGACCGATCGCCGGGGCGTGGCGCCGGTACACACCGACGAGCTCGGCGACCAGGGGCACGGTGGGCTCGATGCCAACCCGCGCCAGGGCCTGGTCGAACGTCGTCCCGCGGACGCCGGCCTCAAACAGTGAGATCGCGACCTCGCCCACGCCTGGCACGCCTCGCGTCGCGGCGACGTGCGCCCCGACGGCGGTCAACCCGCTGATCACGTAGTCGCGCTCGAGGAACAGCGTGTCGTCGAGGTCGAGGATCACGCCGGGGGTCAGCACCTAGAGCGCGCCCGGTCCGAGCGCGTCCAGGGTCGTGAAGATCGCGTCGTCGTAGCGGAGCATGACGAGGCCGTCCTCGAAATCCGCACTGTGCCGAGGAGGGCAGCCCGGCGAGATCCTCGATCATCCAGCGCGGGACGTGCGCGCCAGCGGCGTCGCTCAAGGGGAACCCGCCGCCGAAGCGCGCGTTGAGTTCGATGATCGCCAGGCGCCCGGTGTGCGGGTCGACGAAGCACTGGAAGTTGAGCGCGCCGAAGGCGTCCTCGAGCGACGCGGCCACACGGGCCGCCAGTGCCATCAGGCCGTCGTGCCGCACGGTCAGGCCCTTGCTGACTTCCCCGCCGCGGGTCTCGAGGCGCCGCCGCGGCACGGCCGTCACCAGGGTGCCGAACCGGTCGACGTAGATGTCGACGGTGTGCTCGTTGCCCGGTGCGATCTCCTCGACCACGTAGTCGAGATCGCGCAAGCTGGCGAGCGCGTCCGGCGTCGCGACGCGCTGCACGCCGACCGACGAACTCCCGCCGCGCGGCTTGGCGATGAGCGGGTAGTGGCGCGGATCGTCGGGCGCGTCGGTGACGGCCCATTGCTCGACGGTTGGCAGCCCGGCGCCGACAAGCCAGCGGTGGGTCAGGGACTTGTCCCGCGCGATGGCCACCGTGCGCGGGCCGGACACCGCGAGGGTGGTGCCGACGCTCGCGAACTGTTCGCGCACCTCGGCGAGCACCGGCAGTTCGGTGTCGATCGTCGGCACCAGCAGATGAATCTCATGATCGATGCACGCCGCGAGCAGGGCCGGAACGAACTCCGGGTCGTCGCAGCGCGGGACCAGCACGCGCGTGGGGGCCTCGGTGTACGCCGCCGAGAGCGGGCTTGCCTCGCACGCGGCCACCTCGCCGGGCAGCCCGAGGTCCGCCAGTGCGTCACGGAACAGCGTGCGAGGACCACGCGCCGCCCGGCCGAACCGATCAGGACGTTGAACGGGCGACCCCCGGGGCCGTGAGCTGGGCGTGACACCGCACGCAGTCTAGTCGAGGCCCCTCGCGGCCCGGACGGTCGCCACGTGCGTGTGAGGGGGCTTCGGAGCGGCGACGCCGGCTGCCGGGACGGCCGGTGTCGCCGTCGCGATGAGGTGCGCCGCGCGCTCCCGCGTCCTCAGGCGCCGTGGGGTCCCTGGACCCCCGGGGGCATGCCCATCCGGTCCCCCGGGGGCATGCCCATCCGGTCCCCCGGCGCGACCCGCCCGGCGACCGATGCGGACCGCATGTGCGCCGAGCCGTGCAACCCTCGTGGGGCGAACTGCGCTCGAGCACCAAATGGAGCACGCCATGGGAACTGAGATTGGCCGGCGGCGCTTTCCGGCGCTGGCGACACGCGACCTCGACGGGGCCGAGGTCGCGCTGCCCGACGATCTGCCCGGCCCGTGGGATCTGGTCGTCCTCGCATTTCGCCGCCGCCAGCAACCCGACGTCGACGCGTGGCGCGCGGCCATCGAGGCCGAATGGCGGGAGGGTTTGGGGTTCTGGGAGGTCCCGGTGATCGGACGCACCTGGAGTCCGCTGCGCGGTTGGATCGACGGCGGCATGGCCGGGGCGATTCCGCGTCCCGACCTGCGCACACACACGCTGACCGCCTACACCCACGTCGGTGCGGTCCACGACGCGCTGGGCACCGCCGGCAGCGGCCAAGTGGCTGGCGGTGCTCGTCGCCGGCGGCATCGTCCGGTGGCAGGCGGCGGGTCCGCCGGATGGCGAGCGGATCGCGGAACTGCGGTCGGCACTCGACGGGCTCATCGCCGCACTGAGGATCCGGCCCGCCTGCGACGGCTCGACATGACGAAAATGCGCGTTCCAGCTACCCTTGTGTCTGAGTACCGCCAATCGTGAGGGGAACATGAGCAGCCGACCGCCACTGGACCAAGAAGCCTGGGGAACTCCCGGGGCCCCGACCGCACGCCCTGTCGGCGCCGTCGATACGCGCGCGATCTTCGGCCAGACCATGTTCCTGGTCGCGATCACGACGTGCTTTGCGGCGGCCGGCGCCTACATCGCTCGTGACGCATCCGGGGGCGTCGCGTTCCTGGCGTTGATCGGCGCGTTCGGCGTCATGTTCGGCATGAGCTTCGCCCGCAGGGCCCAAAACGGGTCGCTCGGGATGGGGCTCCTGTTCGGGTTCGGGCTGTTGCTCGGTGTCTTTGTCGGGCCGACGATCGCGAACTACGCCAAGCAGCCCAACGGTGCGACCATCATCTGGCAGGCGGTGCTCTTGACCGGCCTGTTCATGGCCTGCTTCGGGACCGTCGGATACGCCACCAAGCGCGATCTCGCGCCAATCGCGCGGATCGCGATGTTCGCGCTGTTCGGATTGCTGATCGTCGCCATCATCGGCATGCTCGTGTTCTCGTCCGCGTTCTCCGGCATCTACACCGTCTGGCTGTTCCTGGTGCTCGGGGCGTTCACGGTCTTCACGATGTACGACTTCCAGCGCCTGCACCGCGCCGGCGAGAACGACGTCGTGATGCTGGCGTTGAGCATCTTCCTCAACGTGTTCAACGTGTTTCTCATCATCCTGCAGCTGCTCGGCGGCGGCGGCCGCCGCTAGCCGTTGTCCACCGTCGGCCCGCGCCGGGGCCGACGGTCACCCGTTGGTCGGCCGGCAGCACGCGCGGCGTCCCATCTGGCATCCTCGGAGCCGCAGATGTTGAGTGCAGATCCGGTCTCCTACTCGGTGGCGTTCGCGGCGGGCTTCGTCTCGTTCGCCTCGCCCTGCGTGCTGCCGCTCGTGCCGGCCTATCTCGGGGTCGTCTCCGGCGTCGGCTTCGACGAGTTCGAGGAGCGCCGCTGGGCCGTGTTCTTCCCGACGGCCGCGTTCGTGGCCGGATTCTCGCTGGTCTTCATGGCCCTCGGCGCGAGCGTCGGGTTCGCCGGCACCGGGCTGCTCGAGCACCGCCATACGATTGAGATCGCCGGAGGGTTGTTCGTCATCGCCATGGGCCTTGTTCTGCTCGGGCGGGGCGTGCCGGCGTTCCTCGATGCGCGACCGGCGCTTTCACCGCAAGCTGCGGCCCGCGACGCTCGTCGGGGCGGGGCTCGCCGGCGCGGCGTTCGCCTTCGGGTGGACGCCCTGCATCGGACCGACCCTCGGCGCCGCGCTGACCCTCGCGGCCGGTTCCGGCAGCTGGCTGCTCGGCGGGAGCCTGTTGCTGGCCTACGGGCTCGGTTTGGGCATCCCGTTCCTGCTCGCAGGGCTGTTCATCCACCAGGCGACGTCGGCGATGGGCATCCTCAAGGGCCACATCCGCCTGATCAGCCAGATCGGCGCCGTGCTGTTGATCGTGTTCGGGGTGCTCATGGTGACCGGGCTGATGACGCGTCTGAACGTCGAGCTGGCGAGCCTGAGCCCGGCGCTGATGTAACCGCCACGTGACCGGACCGCTGAGCCACATCCCGATCGTCGCGGCATCGATCCCGTCCCCGCCGAACCGCTGGTTCGACGTCGGGCCGCTCCAGGTCCACTACTACGCGCTGTTCATCATCCTCGGCATCGCCGCGGCGATCTGGCTGACCTACCGGCGCTGGACCGCGCGCGGTGGCAACGGCGACCTGGTGTACGAGGTCGCGCTCTGGTCGGTGATTGCGGGGCTCATCGGTGGCCGGCTGTACTTCGACATCACCACCCCGGGGCAGATGGGCCACCAGTGGTACGCGCCGTTGGCCGTCTGGCAGGGCGGGCTGGGCATCTGGGGAGCGGTGCTCGTCGGCGTCCTGACCGGCGCGTTCGTGGTGCGCCGTCGTGGGGCGAGCGTCACCCAATTCATGGATGCCGCCGCCCCGGGCCTCCCGCTCGCCTCGGGAATCGGCCGGCTGGGGAACTGGTTCAACCAGGAGCTGTTCGGTGGCCCGACCTCGTTGCCGTGGGGCCTGCGCATCGACCCGCAGTACCGTCCTGCCCGTTATGCGAACGCGACGACATTTCAACCGACGTTCCTCTACGAGCTGATCTGGGATCTCGCCCTGGCGGGTTTGCTGTTGTGGCTCGACCGCCGCTATCGCATCAGGCCGCCGGCGCTGTTCTCGCTCTACGTGTGTCTGTACTGCGTGATGCGGGTGTTGATGGAGCTGTTGCGCGTCGACCCCGCCGCGATCATCCTCGGCGAGCGGCTGAACTTCTGGGTGGGGCTCGTCGGCGTCATCGGCGGCGGCGCGGCGTTCGTGTACTTCCAATGGCTGCGTCCGCAGGCCCGGGTCGCCGCGTCACCCTCGGAGTCATCGGCCTAGGCAGTCGGCGGGTCGGCGCGGACGAGCTCCGACAGCGTGACCGGCCGCAGAGCGCGGGCGTCCAGCCCGGCGTGGATCTCCGGGAGCGCGGCGAGCGTCCGTCCGGTTGCTCCAGGCGCCCCGTCCGCGTCATGCAGGAGCAGGATGGCGCCCAGCCGTGCGCCGGCGAGGATGCGCGACGCGAGCGGGGGCGGGTGCCCGGGACGCTGTTGGCGGACACGGACGCCGGCGCGGCCGCTCCGCCGCGGCAACCGCTGAATCAGGCCGGGCGGGTGATCGCGCCCTCGGAGGCAGAGGACACCAGTGATGCGTACTTGGCCAGCACCCCGGTCGCGTACCGGGGCGCCGGCGGCGACCAGTCGGCCATGCGGCTGGCGATCTCGTCGTCGCTGAGGTCGACATCCAGGCGCCGCGCGTCGACGTCGAGCGTGATCGTGTCGCCGTCGCGCAGCGCGGCCAGCAGCCCACCGCGCGCCGCTTCGGGGGCGACGTGTCCCGACCATCAGGCCGTGGGTCGCACCGGAGAAGCGCCCATCGGTGACCAGCGCGACATCCTCACCGAGCCCTTCGCCGACGATGGCCGCCGTGACGTGGAGCATTTCGCGCATGCCGGGTCCGCCCACGGGGCCTTCATAGCGAATCACGACGACGTCACCGGCGGTGATCGATTGCGCCTTCACCGCCGTGAAGCACTCCTCCTCGCTGTCGAACACGCGCGCGGGGCCGACGTGGCGCCGGCGCTCGTGTCCGGCCAGCTTCACCACGCTGCCCTCGGGTGCGAGATTGCCGCGCAGGATGCCCAGGCCACCGGTCGGCTTGAGGGGCGCGTCGATCGGCACGATGACCTTCTGGCCTTCGGTAGCGATGGCGCCGGCGCCGATCTCGGCGGTCGTGCGCCCGTCGACGTTGCGCGTCTCGCCGTGCAGCAGGCCGGCCGCGACGAGTTCGCCCGTCATCACCGCGACGCCGCCGGCGGCATGCAGGTCCGTGGCGACATAGCGTCCGCCGGGGGTGAGGTCCGCGATGATCGGGGTCCGCTCG
Organism: uncultured Thermoleophilia bacterium; assembly: GCA_963784985.1. Taxonomy (GTDB): domain Bacteria; phylum Actinomycetota; class Thermoleophilia; order Miltoncostaeales; family Miltoncostaeaceae; genus CAITWD01. The sequence goes on along the minus strand of CAWATR010000026.1, from coordinate 5,927 downwards.
GCGATTTGGTCGAACTCGTCGATCTCCAGCGGGATCCCGAGCTCGCGGGCGATCGCCAGCAGGTGCAGCACCGCGTTGGTGGAGCCGCCGCTCGCGGCGACGCCGGCGATGGCGTTGTCGATCGCGCCGCGGGTCAGGATCTGGGTGGGACGCGTGTCCTTGCGCACGAGCTGCATCGCCAGGCGCCCCGCCGCCGCCGCGGCCTCCGCCTTGAGCGGGTGGTTGGCCGGGATGCCGTTGAGCCCGGCGGGGCTGATGCCCAGCAGCTCCATGGCCATGGACATGGTGTTGGCGGTGAACTGACCGCCGCAGGCACCCGCGCCGGGACAGGCGACGTTCTCGAGCGCGTGGACCTCGTCGGGACCGACCTTGCCGGCGGCGTGCGCGCCAACGACCTCGAACACGTCCTGGATGGTCACGTCGCGGCCGCGGAACCGGCCCGGGGCGATGGAGCCGTTGTAGAGCACCAGCCCAGGGATATCGAGCCGTGCCAGGGCCATGGCGGCACCCGGAATCGTCTTGTCGCAGCCCACCAGGCACACCAGCCCGTCGAACAGATGGCCGCGGGCGACGAGCTCGATCGAGTCGGCGATCACCTCGCGCGAGACCAGCGATGCCCGCATGCCTTCGGTGCCCATCGACACGCCATCGGAGACGGCGATGGTGTTGAACTCCATCGGCGTCCCGCCGGCGTCGCGAATGCCGCGCTTGACGTGCTGGGCCAACTCGCGCTGGTTGAGGTTGCACGGCATCGTCTCAATCCAGGTGGTGGCCACCCCGACGATGGGCCGCGCGAGGTCCTCGTCGGTGAATCCCGTGCCCTTGAGCATGGCGCGCGCCGGGGCGCGGTCGGGTCCGTCGGTGATTGCGGCGCTGTGTCGCTTGGCCGGGTCGGTCGGGCGTGCGTACGGATTCTCTGGCATGCGCGGGAGCCTACCCGACCGGTGTCGGCGGTCTCCAGCGCGACGCGCGGTCAGCGCAGCCGGTGGCCGGGGACCGTGCGACCTAGCGCGCGGCGGGCCGCAGGCGGCCGATGATCGCGGCCAGTGCGAACACTCCCCAGAGGATCCCGAGGATGAACGGGAGATACCCGGCGTCGTTGTGCTTCCACCACCCGACCGAGATCATGAGCACGCTCAGCACGATCAGGGCCAGAATCATGAGTGCGGGAAGTCCGCGCATGCATGCTCCTTCGACACGGTAACGGCAACGGAAATGTACACCGATTCGGAGTCAAGGGTGACAGAGTGTAAACTGCCCGCCCGATGAGCGAGGATCAAGTTCAGGTCGAAGTTTCGGAGTGCGGCGACGGGGTCTTGGTGCGGGTCGCAGGAATCGTCGACGCGCTGTCGCTGCCGATCGTCTCGCGCGAGCTCACGGACGCCCAGCGCGGGTCCGGCACGGTGTACGTGCACCTGGCGGGCGTGACCTTCATGGACAGTCGCGGCCTGGGTTCGCTGTTGGCCGCCAACGAGCGCAGCCGTGAGGGCGCGGCCCCGATCCGGATCTTCGCGCCGTCGGATGCCGTGCGCCGGCTGTTGGACGTCTCCGGCGTCGCGCAGGTGCTCATCGAGGTCACCGAGCTGCCCGACTAGCCACTGCAGAGGGCCCCCCGGCCGCGGATCGCCGACGCCACCGCCTCGCCCTGATGCCAGCGCCGCGCCGCGGGGTGCACTAAGGCGGATAACCCGGTGGCGATAGTAAAGAAAATCGTCCACCGCGGGCGCGGGATCGCACATCCCCGAGACTAGAGTCGGGAATGTGCGCGGGGTGCGCGTGGCCCGGACGGTCCGTACCCGTGTAGCCCTCGGCGACGGCTGCCACCGTCTCGGTGCGCATGATTTGCGGGGCGAATGTCGGTTCACGCCGCGACCGGACCGGCCGGGAACGGTGCCGCGAGCCGGGCACAGGGAGTCTCACCATCACCGCACAGACGACGAGCCGGGCAACTGAACCCTCCGAGAGTGCCGCCGTGTCCGATGAGCTGCTGACCCACGACGAGGCCCGGCAGCTGATCCGCAGCGCGTCCAATCGCGCGCCCACCGGCATCCGCAACCGCGCGCTGATCGCGATGATGTACCGGGTCGGCTTGCGTCCCGGCGAAGCGTTGGGGCTGAGTCCCGCCGACCTCGATATCTCGCAGGGCATCGTGCGGATTCCTGCGCGCAAGGGCGGCACGGGCCGGGTGACCGGCGTCGATGCGCAGACGCTCGACCTCGTGCAGCGGTGGCTGACGCGTCGCGAGCGCCTCGGGATCACCAGCGAGGATTACCTGTTGTGCACGCTCGCCGGAGAGGAGCTCAAGGCGGCCTACGTGCGCGAGTTGCTGCCGCGGCTGGCCCGGCGCGCCGGGATCTCCAAGCGTGTGCACCCGTTGGCGCTGCGGTACGCCTGCGCGGCAGAAATGTCGGCCGAAGGACTCTCGACCGCTCTGATCGAGACGCACCTGGGGGTCGCGGTTAGCGGCAGCGCCCGCCGGTATCTGGTGCAGTACTCGCCCGAGGAAGTCATCGCCGCGGTGCAGGCACGGGAGTGGCGCCTGTAGCCGGCGCGGCGCGGCGCGGCGGGCGACCCGGTCAGGCCGACGGCGCGGGTCAGGGTGCGGGCGCCGGTGAGGTGCCCGACCCGGACTGGCCCGGGACCAGGCTCGGCGTCGCTGCAGCAGGGGTGGTGCCTCCCGACGGGGTCGGTGTCTTCGCGGGCGTGGACGACGTCGTCTTGGCGCCGACGAGGGTCGCTCCGGCGCGCATCGCGGCGGGTCGCCGTCCCCAGGCGACGGCGGAGTCCCAGTAGCCGATCAGGTGTGTGAGCGACACGCCGCCGCGCGAGCCGGTCGACTGGACGACCCAGCCGTTACCGAGTGAGATCGCCATGTGCGAGATCGACCCCCGCGGGCTGTGGGGGCCGGCAGGCCCGAAGAACACGAGGTCGCCGACCTTGAGCTTCGCCACAGCGACCTTCTCGGACGGGTTCTCCCAGGCCATGGCGTCCGCGGTCCGCCCGCGGAGGTCGCGTCCAAGGCCGATCGATGCCGCCGCGCCGCTGAGCTTGTAGGACCACCACACCAAGCCCGAGCAGTCGAATCCGCCGGCCACGCGGGCCCCGAACAGGGTCTGTGGGTTCGGTGACGTTCCGCCCCAGACGTAGGGCATGCCGACCTCGGCCAGGGCGGCCGCGACGACCGTCCGCTGGTGCGCGGTCATGTTCGGCAGCACGATGGTGGTGAAGTCCGTGACCGATCCCAGGCGCCACGACGAGAGGTTGACCGCCGCGTCGATCATCCCGGTGAGGTTTGCCAGCGGCATCGGCGCACCAGGGCCGACTTCGAGGTTGTCGTACCGGGACGGGTAGTTGTACCGCAGCCCCAGCTCGGCAGCCAGGACCTCCTGGCCGAAGGCCGGCGGGACGCTCAGTCGCGTGCCGTTCTCCGTATGCAGAGTGTCGAGCGCGTGGACCTCGGCGCCGAGCCCGAAGATCCGCACGATCGCCACTTCGGCCGCGCGCGTCGAGACCTGCCCGTTTGGGCCAAACGCCGCGCCCTGGGCCCCCAGCAGGCGGGTTGTGGAGACCCACGAGATGGCCGCCGCATCCGGGTCGGCTGGGGAGATGTCCGATGGCAGGACGAGGTTGGCGGGCGGGACCTGGCCGCGTGCGCCCATCAGCTCGGCAAGCCCGCGGGCCAATTCGCGCCGTGTCGCGGGACGGCCGAGGTTGGCCGTGTCGCCCCCCGGCCAGCCGTGGTGGGCGACCAGATCCTTGGCCGCTTTGGTGGCCCAGCGGTAGCCGGGGCTGTTGGGCGCCGCACCGAGGGTCTGGGCGACCGCCGGCGTGACGACCGCTGCGGCGGCGGCCACGCCGAGGAGTGCTGCGCGAAAGCGTCTCACGGCGTAGTTATCGGAGTCTCGAGCCCGTCCCTTGACCGCCGCCCTGGGGCGGGCGCCGCCCGGTGGCTGTCGCGCGGTGCGACGCGCGCCGATTCGATGGTGTGGGATCATGGCGTGTGTGAGCGCCTCACCACTGCGCGTGCGGATCGACCGCTGGCTCTGGGCCGCGCGCTTTTTCAAGACGCGCTCGCTGGCCGCCGAGGCCATCCAGGCCGGGCACGTGCAGATCAACCACGTGCGCGCCAAATCCGCCAAGGAGGTGGGGCCTGGCGACGTGGTCGAGCTCACGGTGGGCGAGCAGCGCTTCACCGTCGTGGTCCGTGACGTCGAGGAGCGCCGGGGCACCGCGACGCGCGCTCGTGAGCTCTACGACGAAACGCCCGAGAGTATCGCCCGGCGCGAGCGCCAGCGCGCCGAGCGGCGCGTGACACCTGTGCCCGGCGCCGATCTCGGGGCCCGCCCGACCAAGCGGGACCGCCGGGAATCGATCGGGTGCGCCGCGGTTCGGGCGGCGGCCCGGTGGATCATGAGCCGCGCACGTTGCCCCAGGTCTCGTCGTGGACCAGTGAGCGCCAGGGGCGGCGGATCTTCTTGATGGCCGGCGGCAGGCCCTCCGGGAACACCGGTGGGACCCCGAGCGGTGTCACGATCAACGGGTCGATCTCGTCGGGGAGACCGACGATCGTGCGCAGGCGGCCCTTCTCGAAGAACTGGAAGGCGGTCGTCGGAACGGTGCCCAGGCCCAGCGAGCGGGCGGCGACGAACAAGTTCTCCATGGCAAACGCCAGAGAGACCGTTTCGTCGATCCGCTCGAGATCCGCGAGCGAATCCGGGTACCGGTGTCGCGGGACGATCAGCCCCAGGATCCACACCGGCACGTCGCGGTAGCTGCCGAGGGTCGTCTCGGCGTACTCGCCCGCCCAGCGGGCGTGGTCCTCGGCGTGGCGCCCTCGGCGGGCGGGCGCATCTGGGTGAAATAGCGGGCTGCGCCGGCGATGATCAACTCGGCGATCGCCAGGCGCCGCGCGGGGTCGCGCACGACCAGCAGGCTCCAGGCCTGTGCGCCGATCCCGTCGGGGCCGCGAGTGCCACGCGCAACAGGGCGTCGACCGTCGCATCGTCGACGGGCTGGTCGGTATAGCTGCGCACCGCGCGGCGCTTGGTGATGGCGTCCAGGGCCTCCATGGCCTCCTCCGGGGGTCGCGACATACGGGCAGTGGCCGACGCCGGCCGTCGGGCCCGGGCGACGCCACGGGGCCAGCCTACGACAGCGGCGGGCCGGCGCACCAGACATTCCGCACGAGCGCCGCCCGCGCCGGCCCACTGGACATCAGGTCTCGGCCGCCGCGTCCGCCCCGAGGACCGATGGGCGCGGCAGCTGATGGGCATCGATCAGCCAGCGGTTGCCGAACTTGATCGCGGCGATCTGATGCGCGGCGATCATCTTGCGGACGGTCTCGTGGTGGCAGCGAAAGATCGCGGCGACCTCACCGACGGTGAGCAGTTCTGGGGACATCGACGACGCTCCTGGTGGATGGCGGATCACGACGGCCGCGGCGGCGCGGCGCGGGGAGACGTGTGCTCCCTGGCGTCAGAATGGGTCGGCCGCCTCGGATGAGGGGGTGGGCCGCGCGGCCCGCTGGCACGCGGCGTGGACCCGAACCTGTCCGTCGGCGCGTTGTCCGACGCGATGGCGCCGGTTAGGCTCGCGCCGCCGGCGCGGACCGCCGGCCGGTCCAACGCCGGGCTGACCTCAGTGATGGAGCGCAGATGGCCGCCACCTCAGAGATCGCGTCGGGTCAGCGCCGACGCCGCCGGATCGGCTGGGCGGCCGCAGGGCTCGCCCTGCTGGCCGCCGGAGCGGTGGTCGGCGCCGGTATTCCCGGACGCGCCGCCGGCGCACCGCAGCAGGTTGTCTCAGGGATCGCTCGCTGGGTCGCTCGCCGCTGCCCGCCGCGCGCGTCGTGCTGTACGCTCCGGCAGCGGCGGGCCGGTGCGGCTCGGGGCCACGTGGACCAGCGTCGACGGCACCTTCCGGATGCG
>CAWATR010000025.1:0-123508 GCA_963784985.1 uncultured Thermoleophilia bacterium | reverse complement strand
GGCGCGCATCTGCTCGGGGGTCATGTCTGTTCCAGCAGGATCCAGTCGGCGCCGGCCGCGAGAGCCAGGCGCACGCCGTCCATGTCATCGGCCTCGACCTCGACCAGCAGTTCGGGCCACTGGCGGCGCACGTCGCGGACCGCCTCGACGAGGCCCGCACCCGCCAGGGCGAGATGGTTGTCCTTGACCAGGACGCGGTCGTACAGGCCGAAGCGGTGATTGGTGCCACCTCCGGCGACGACGGCGGCCTTCTCGAGCGTGCGCAGGCCGGCGGTTGTCTTTTGCGTGTCGAGGACCTGGCACGCGCCGCAGACGTCGGCGTACGCGCGGGTGAGCGTCGCCACGCCCGAGAGGTGGCCGACCAGGTTGAGCAGGGTCCGCTCGCACGCCAGGACCGCGCGCGCCGCGCCGCTCAGCTCGGCGATCAGGGTTCCCGGCTCGAGCCTGGTCCCGTCGCCGGCGTCCCAGGCCATCGTGATCCCGCACTGCCGGGCGACCTCGTCGGCGACCGCGCGGCCCGCGAAGATCCCGCGTGCGCGGCTGACCAGCCGTAGCTCGGCGGCCAGGTCGTGGGGGATCAGCGCGCTGGAGGTCACGTCCCCGCGATCGCCCAGATCCTCCGCCAAGGCGGTGCGAACGACCTCGGCCAGCGAGGGTCCCGCCACGCCGGCCGCGCTGCCCATCCGCTCGTTGGTCACGCCAAGGCCAGCATGCGGTCGAGCGCGAGGCGCGCCCAGCGCGCCATGTCGTCGTCGACCGTCACGGTGTTGACGATCTCGCCCGCGGCGAGGGACTCAAGGCACCACGTGAGCTTGGCGAGGGTGATCCGATTCATCGTCACGCAGGGGCAGATGAACTCGTTCAGGCAGCGGATGTGTTTGTCGGGGTGCTGCTGGGCCAGGCGGTTGACCAGGTTCCAGTCGGTGCCGATCACCACGTGGGTGCCTGCCGGCAACTCGGCGCAGCGGCGGATGACGTACTCGGTCGACCCATCCTCGTCCGCGGCGGCGACGACCGGACGCGGGCACTCGGGATGCACGATGACGACGGCCGTGGGCTCGTCGCGGCGTACCCGGGCGATCTGGGTCGGCGTGAAGGTCGTGTGCACGTTGCAAAAGCCCTTCCACAGCACGAGTGGCGTCGTGGCCAGCGCGGTAGGGTCGACCCCGCCCAGCGCCGCGATCCGCGGGTCCCAAACGACCCCGGCGTCGTCGGCGAGGCCAATGCGCACGCCGGTGTTGCGGCCCAGGTGCTCATCAGGGAAGAACAGGATCGCATCGCCCTCGGTGAGGGCCCACCGGAATGCCCGCTCGGCGTTGCCGGACGTGCAGACCGCGCCGCCGTGCTCGCCGACAAACGCCTTGAGGTCCGCGCCGCTGTTCATGTAGGTCAAGGGGATAATGCGCTTATCCGGCACGGCGCGAACCAGTTGGTCCCAGGCGTCGCGCACCGTGAAGATGTCGGCGCACTCCGCCAGATGGCAACCGGCGCCGAGGTCCGGCAGCACGACCTGCTGCCCGGGCGATGCCAGTACATACGCCGACTCGGCCATGAAGTACACACCCAGGAACACGACCAGTTCGGCCTGCGTCGCGGCCGCACCGCGTTGGGCCAGCAGGAACGAGTCGCCGGTGATGTCGGCGAACTCCATGACCTCGTCCTTCTGGTAGTGGTGCCCGAGGATCACGGCACGTTCGCCGAGCGCCTGACGCGCCGCCCAGGCGCGTTCGCGCAGCTCGTCATCCGGGACGAGATCAAGTGTGTCGGATACCGCTCCGAGCGAGGTGGACGTGCTCACGCTGCCTCCTTGGCGAGCTGCGGACCGCAGATAGGTCGAGTGCACCGGGCACCGTGTACGGCTGGCCGCCGAGCCAGGCGATGCGATGGGCCCACTCGGGCCGCGCTTCGGGTCGGTCGGTGCGGTAGTGCGCCCCGCGGCTTTCGGCGCGGTATCGGGCCGCCATCAGCGACAGGCGCGCGAGCGTCGTGTAGTCGCGCCCGGCGGGATCGGGGGTCGGGCGAGGCGCCTCGAGCGCGACCAGCGCGTGAGCGAGCCCGCTGCCGTCGCGTTCGAGTCCCATCGCGGCCCACATCAGCTCCGGCACCGTGCGCGGATCTTCGGTCATGCGCGGCGCGGTGGTCGGCAGCGGGAGCGTCACCGGATCGCACGCGGCCCAGGCGCGCGTGCCGAGGGCGAGGTCGTCGGCGCAGCGCACGGCCATCACCGCGGCTTCGAGCAGGCTGTTGGACGCCAGGCGATTCGCCCCGTGCAGGCCGGTCGCCGCGCATTCGCCGATGGCGTACAGCCCCAGCAGCGTGGTGCGTCCGGCGAGATCCGCGAGCACGCCGCCGATGGCGTAGTGGGCGGCCGGGGTGACGGGAATCGGGTCGCGTGCGAGATCGAGCCCTGCCGCGGCGCAGGCGGCCGAGACGGTCGGGAACCGCCCATGGACCCACGCCGGATCGAGATGCCGCAGGTCGAGGGTGACCTCGCCACCTTGCGCCAGCGCGGTCCGGGCAACCGCACGCGCGACGACATCGCGCGGCCCCAACTCGGCCAGGGGATGCTCGTCGAGCATGAACCGCGACCCGTCCGGCGCGCGCAGGTACGCCCCGGCGCCGCGCACGGCCTCGCTGATCAGCGGCAGCGGCGACGTGCCCACCGCGAGCGCGGTGGGATGGAATTGGACCATCTCGAGATCCGCCACCGCGGCCCCCGCCTGCGCCGCGAGCGCGACGCCGTCGCCGGTCGCGGTCACGGGGTTGGTGGTGCGCGCGAACAGCTGGCCGGCGCCGCCCGTGGCCAACACGACCGCGTGGGCGGCGATCGAACCCAGGCCCCCCCGGGATGTTCGGTCAGCACCGCGCGCACGCGACCCTCGGTGACGAGGATGTCACGGACACGGGTGTACTCGCGCACCTCGATGCGGGGGTCCCGCCGCACGGACCGGCGCAACGCCTCGACGACCCGGGCGCCCGTCGCGTCGCCGCCGGCGTGGACGATCCGATCGGCCGAGTGCGCGCCTTCGCGCCCCAGCGCCAACCGCGCGCCGTCCCTGTCGAACGACACGCCGACCGCCTGCAGGATGGCGATGCTCGCGGGCCCGGCGGCGATCGCATCGGCGACCACGTCCGCGTCGCAGAGCCCTGCGCCCGCGACCAGCGTGTCCGCCACGTGCGCGCTGACGCTGTCGTCGGGACCGAGCGCCGCGGCGATGCCGCCCTGGGCATGCGCGGTGTTGCCCTCGCCAAGGGTGGTCTTGGTCACCAGGATGACCGGCCCGGCGTCCGCTGCCCGCAGCGCCACGAGCAGCCCGGCCAGGCCACCGCCGACGACGACGACCGGATCCCGCTCGCCGCGGGCGGAGACGCCAATTGCGTCAATTTGACGTAATGCGAGGAAGCTCCTCATGTCAATTTGACAATAATTGGCGCCCCGACCGTCCGCAAGGCCATCGGTTCTCCACATCACGGCCCCCCGCCGGCCGCCGGGGACCGGAACCTGGCACCGTCTCGTAGACTCGGTGGCCATGAGCCTGATCATCTCCTCGCGGCTGGCCGCGATCCCGTACTACGAACCGGGGCTGACGACCGCCGACGTGCTGGCCCGCTATGGCCTGGATGCGGCCGTCAAGCTGGCATCCAACGAAAGCCCCTATCCGCCGCTGGAAGCGGTGCAGGCGGTCCTGCACGACGGCGTCGCCGGGCTCAACCGTTACCCCGACGGGGCCGCACGCGCGCTGCGGGCCGAGATCGCCGAGCGTCACGGTCTGGACCCCGGCCAGGTCGCGATCGGCAACGGCTCGTGCGAGCTGGTGCTCCTGGCCGGCCAGGCGCTCTTGGACCCCGACACCACCCTGGTCTACCCGGAGCCGTCGTTCGGCCTGTACGCGCACCTGGCCGCCGCCGCCGGGGCCGAGGGGATCGGGGTGCCGCTGGACGCGGCCGGGCGCAACGACCTTGCCGCGATGGCGGCGGCGATCGACGAGCGGACGCGCCTGGTCATCCTGTGCAGCCCGAACAACCCGACCGGCGGGTACCTGGCCGCAGCGACGGATCGAGGCCTTTCTGGACGGCCTGCCCGAGGACCTGCCGGTGCTCCTCGACGAGGCGTACTACGACTTCGTGACCGAGGCCGACCGTGGGCGCCCGCTCAGCCAGGCGCGCCTGCGCCCGAACCTGCTGCTGCTGCGCACGTTCTCCAAGGCCCACGGGCTGTGCGGCCTGCGCGTCGGGTACGGGATGGGCAGCCGGGCCTGGGTCGCGGCGCTCGACCGCGTACGTCAGCCGTTTAACACCTCGAGTCTCGCCCAGGCCGCGGCCCTGGAGAGCCTGCGCCACCCGGCCGCACTGGACCGGCGCATCCAGGAAACCATTGCCGAGCGCGCACGCGTGGCCGCGGCGCTGGAGGCGATGGGAGTACGCTTTACGCCGAGCCAGGCGAACTTCATACTGGTTGCGCCGGATGCGGACGACGGGATCCACGGGCGACTGCTCGCCGCGGGGGTCATCGTCCGGGACGGCGATGCACTGGGGTGCCCGGGAACGCTGCGCGTCTCGATGGGCACCCCGAGCGAGAACGATGCGTTCCTCGCGGCGCTCGCCAAGGTCTTGGGGCGCACCGCGCCCGTCGAGGCGCGTGCCGCGCGGGTCATACCGACAAAGGACAGCCGACAGCCATGATGATCGTGATGAAACAGGGGGCGACCGACGAGCAGATCGCCCACGTCATCGAGCGGATCGAGCGTGCGGGGGCCATGGCGCACCCGTCCCGCGGCGAGTTTGTCACGGTCATCGGCGCGATCGGGGACGACCGCGAGCTGGTCGCCAGCATGCAGCTCGAGGGCGAGCCGGGTGTCGAGCGCGTCGTGCCGATCCTCAAGCCGTACAAGCTCGTCTCGCGCGACTTCCGCGGCCCGGACGCCACCCTGGACATCTCGGGACGCAGGATCGGCGGGGAGAACTTCTGCCTGATCGCGGGCCCGTGCACCGTCGAGTCCCGCGAACAGACACTGACGACCGCCCGCGTCGTGCGGGACGCCGGCGCGGCCCTGCTGCGCGGTGGCGCCTACAAGCCGCGGACCTCGCCCTACAGCTTCCAGGGGCTCGGACGGGAGGCCCTGGAGATCCTGGCGGAGGCGCGCGAGCTCACGGGGCTGCCGGTGGTCACCGAGGTCATGGACGTCCGCCAGATCGAGGACGTCGTCGAGGTCGCCGACGTCATCCAGTTGGGCGCGCGCAACATGCAGAACTTCGACCTGCTCAAGGAAGTCGGCAAGACCGGTGCGGCCGTCCTGCTCAAGCGCGGCCTGTCGGCCACGATCGAGGAGTGGCTGCTGTCGGCCGAGTACATCGCGCGCGAGGGCAACGAGCGCGTGATCCTCTGCGAGCGCGGCATCCGCACGTTCGAGACGGCCTACCGTTCCACGCTCGACATCTCGGCGGTCCCGGTGGTCAAGTCGCTCTCGGGCCTGCCGGTGATCGTCGACCCGTCCCACGCCGCCGGCAGGCGCGACTGGATCCTTCCCATGGCCCGCGCGGCCGTGGTGGCCGGCGCAGACGGCCTGATCGTCGAGGTCCATCCGTCGCCCGAGACCGCACTGTGCGACGGGCCCCAGGCGCTGTACGCCGACGGCTTCGCGGCCTGGGTCGCCGACGTCAAGCGCTGTGTCGATTTGATGGGCAAGATCATGGCGGGCCCTGAGCCCGCGGTCGTCGGCGCCTCCAGCTGACCGATTCCGTGCGTCCGATCCCGGGACCGGTGGCGATCCTCGGGGTCGGGCTGATGGGCGGGTCCCTCGGCCTCGCGCTGCGGCGCGCCGGCGTTCCCGACATCGCGGGGTTCGACACCGAGCGCAGCGCGCTCGAGGCCGCCCGCGATCTGGGCGCGATCACGCGTTCGGCGGACTCGGTCGACGACGCGGTGGCGGGGGCGGCCTGCGTGTTCGTGGCGGTCCCGCTGGGCCTCATGGCCGACGTCGTGCGTCGCGCGCTCGCCGCGGCGGCGGCGGAGTGCGTGGTCTCGGATCTCGGGTCGGCCAAGCGGGTGGTGATCGACGCCCTGGACCGGGACGAGCGGGCGCGATTCATCGGCGGTCATCCCGTCTGCGGCGGCGAGCGCACGGGCATCGCCGCCGCGCGCGAGGACCTGTTCGAGGGCGCGACCTGGTTCCTGACCCCCACCGTCGAGGCGCGCCCCGAGCTCTACCAGCGCGTCCACGCGGCAATCGCCGCGACGGGCGCCGTACCCGCCGCAATCGACGCGGACGTGCATGACCGGCTCATGGCGCTGGTCAGCCACGTCCCGCACGTGCTCGCAGCGGCCCTGATCAACCAGGCGGCGGCGACCGCGCCGGGCGGTCGTCAAGCGCTGCGCTCGGCCGGCCCGTCGTTCGAGGACCTCACCCGTGTTGCCGGGGCGAACCCGCCGCTGTGGGCCGACATCCTGCTCGCCAACCGGGACGCGGTCCTTGCCGCGCTCGGCGACTACCGCGGGCGCCTCAGCGACGTCGAGGACGCCCTGCGCGCAGGCGACCGCGCGCGGGTCGTGCAGTTCGTCGGCGCGGCGGCCGACGGCCGGCGACGGCTCAGGGCCGGCCGCGCTGCCGACGGCGCCGCCGCCGAACCGTGGGAGATCGTGGTCGGCATTCCGGATCGCCCGGGGGCGGTCTCTGAGATCACGACCGCACTGGGTCACGGTCACATCAACATCGCGGACCTGGCGCTCCGCCCCGGACCCCCGGGCGGCGTGGGAGAGTTCGTCGTGCGTGTGGCGGGCGCCCAAGTCGCCGCAGAGGCCGTCGCGCTCATCGGCGCGCTCGGATTGCGCGCGGAGGCGACCCCGGCCTAGGCGTCCACGGCGCGGCGGAGCAGGAACTCCCCGACGATCCGCGACAGGCTGCCGCCGCGCCAGGCCAACGGGCTTTGGCCGGGTTCCTCGATGACGAACTCCGCCCCGGGGATGCGCTGCAGGTACTCCTCGGCGACCGCGAGCGGATGCTCGGTGTCCATGTCATCGCGGCTCGCCACGACCAGCGTCGGCACGTGAATCCGCTCCAGTGCGGCGAGCCCCGGGAACGCGGCCGAGCGGGGAATCTGCCGCAGAGCCGCGACCACGCCCTCGGGATGGGCGTGGCGCTCGAGGCGCTGGCGCATGACGACGCGGACGGTCTCGACCATCTCCGCCGGCACCCGCGGTGGGCCGTAGGCCGCGAGGAAGCCGTCGACGCCCCCCTGCTCGAGCCCCTCGGCCAGCGCGTCCCAGTGGGCCAGGTTGGGGCTCGGCGCGCCGCGGTGGGCGGGGGTGATGATCACCAGCGCCCGCACGAGCTCCGGGTGCCGCAGCGCGACATTGATGGCGGTCGCGGCGCCCATCGACTGCCCGACCAGCCCCGCGGAGTCGATACCCGCGGCCGCGAGGATCGCCGCCGCGTCGTCGCCGAGCAGGTCGTAGGCGTATGCGCTCGGATCGCTCGCCGGCAACGAGGTGCCGTGGCCGCGGGCGTCGTAGCCGATCAGCTCGAAACCAGTGCGGGCCAGCGCCGTCGAGCCGTGGAGCACGTACCGACGGGTCGCGGTCAGCCCGTGGAGCAGCAGCACGGGTGCGCCTGCCCCGGTGCGGTCGGCCGCAAGGACGGTATCCGCGCGGGGCACCGTGAACGGATGCGGCTGGGTGATGGCGGAGTGGGGCATCGATCCGGCACGGTAGATGATCCGTGCCCCGGGCGCCGGAGCCGTCGCTCGCGACAGCTGGCGCGACCCGGATGCTCTGCGCCATGATGGACACGATGGACGCATCGCTCACCCGCCTCGCAGCGATCCTGGGGCACCCGGTCATCACGGCGCTTGCACCCACCGACGGCCCGCTGTGGGTGGCCGTGTCCACGTCTGGGCCGCCCACGCGCGTGCGCGTCGCCTGGGTCGACCCCGAGTCGGGGGACGTGCGGGCGCGGGTCTCATGCCCGCCCGGTGTGCCGAGTCGCTGGCGGCCGATCGTCGGTGCGGTGGTGCACCTGTTCGATGGAGCGCAGGCGATCGACCAGTTGTTCGTCGGGCGCCTGGCGGCCGAGGCGCAGGCGGCGCTGCCGCTGCTGGCCGAGGAGGCGACCCAGGCACTCACGCCGGCCGGTCCCGAAGGGGTCGTGGTCATTCGCTTCGCGCCGACGTCGCTGCTGCTGGGCATCGACGCGATCGGGCCGGGCGACGAGCCCGTCGGGCGCCTCGACCGATCGGGGATGGCCGAGCTCGATACCTCCGGTGGCCAGGTGAGCGGGCGTCTGGGCTCCGGGCACGGAATGGCCGCGGGCATCGGCCATGGGCGCTGGCTGGACGACATGGAGTCCGCGACCTTCGAAGTCGGCTATGCGGTGGTGCTGCCGGAATGGCTGCCGCCCGGCTTTCGTCGCTCGCGTCCCCGGATCGAGCCGGACCTGTCGTATCCATTCGGCCCGATGGCCGTGATCGTGACCTGGGACGGCCCCGACAGCCAGCGGGTGCTGTTGCGCCAGACCGTCGCACCACTGGCCAGCCCCGATCCCGGCGGCGCGCTCGCCCGCCCGGTCGAGATCAACGGGTCGGAGGGCGTGCTGCGCGGGCGGCGCGTGTTCGTCACGATCGTCTGGCAGACCGCTACGCGCGCGTTTGGCGTGCAGGTCCAGCGCATGGAGGACGCCGAGGACGTCGCCACGCGGGTCGCGCGGTCGATCCCGGTCGATGAATGACGTGCGCCTGACCCCGCGCCGTCGGCGGCACGTCGAGCAGCTGGTGCTGCCCGACGGGACGCGCACCGCGTACGAGATCCGCCGCCACCGCCGGGCGCGGCGCATCACGCTACGGGTGACGCGAGGACGTCCTGGTGGTCAGCGCACCGGTTGGGGCGCGTGCGCAGGAGATCCGGACCGCGGTCGCGCGCCGACGCGACTGGGTCGCGACGGCGCTTGCCGAGGCCCGTGCGCTCGCGCCGGCGCCGTTGCGCGTTGGCGACCGCATCCCGCTGCTGGGCGACGGGGTCCTGATCGTCCCGGGCGCGGGGCGGAGCGCGTCACGTGCGGGTGACCGGCTGGCCGTTCCTGCGGGGGTGTCCGTGAACGCGGCGGTCGAGGCCTGGTACCGACGAACCGCACGGGCCCACTTCGCCGCGGTCATGGACGCCTGGGCACCGCAAATCGGGGTCCGGCCCGCCCGACTGACGGTGCGCGCCCAGCGCTCGCGCTGGGGTAGCGCGTCGCCGGCGGGGACGATCTCGCTCAACTGGCGCCTGGTGATGACCCCACCTGAGGTCTGCGAGTACGTCATCGTGCACGAGCTGGTGCACCTGCGCCACATGGACCACTCGCCCGAGTTCTGGGCGTGCGTCGGGGCCCACTGGCCGTCGCATCGCACCGAGCGTGCATGGCTGCGCCGCCACGGTCAACGACTGATGGCCGGTCCGCACGCGCTCGATTCGGAGTGCTGACGGCGGCGTGGAAGGCGGCGCCGGTGCGCGCCCACGGGCCCCCGCGCGCGGCCGGCCCGTGGCCGCGATCGCCGCGCCGGCGAACAGGTCCATTTGACAACGGGCGCCTATAGGTGCATTCTGCATATACATGGACAGCGACACACCACCCACCAACGCCCGCCGCTCCGAGACGACGGCACAGCCGCGCAACTGGCTTCAGCCATTTCTGCTGCTGTCGCTGCAGCAGTGGCACAGCCACGGCTACGAGCTCATGCAGCGGCTCGCGCTGTTCGGGTTCGAATCGATTGATCCGGGGAGCGTCTATCGCACCCTGCGTCAACTCGAGCGAGACGGACTGGTGTCATCAGACTGGGACACCAACGGATCGAATGGACCCGCGCGCCGCGTGTACTCGCTGACTGACAGTGGCGAGACGTACCTGCAGACATGGGCGTCTGCGCTGCGCGGCTACCAGTCGATGCTCGATTCCTTCTTCCAGAGCTACCCGACGGATGCGAGCGACAGCCGTCGCGACACCTGATCGACCCAGCGCCACACCCCGAAACCAGACACCAGAGAGGACACACCATGTCGAATGACTTCGTCAGTGCAACGACCGACGCCGCCACCAAGCTTCAAGAGGCGAGCCGCGACAACTACACGCTGATCGTGAACGCCGCGGTCGCGAACCAGGAGAAGGTCAGCAAGCTCGCCAAGGGCTATCTTGAGGACGCATGGAAGATGGGCGCCCCCAACGACACCAAGCTGGTCGACGGCCTGCTCGCGAACCTCAAGAAGGGCCAGGCAGCGAGCGAGGAACTCGCCCTGAGCTACTTCGCCGCGAGCGTGGCGACGCTGTTCTTCCCGTTTGCGATCGCCGAGCAGGTGATTCGCCCGCAGGCAGCGTAGCGGCACCACACCGCGCGGTCCGAAGCCATCTCGCGCTTCGGGCCGCGACTGTGTGCCATGTGTGTAACTACAAGCTGATGCGAAAGGACACCGCCCGTGAGCACGAAGCCGCCTCCCAATCCGTTTGAGGCATTTAAGGCCGCCTACGACCAAGCCGCCGAGAGTTGGTCGAAGTCCATGGAGCAGGTGCTCTCGTCCGAGGACTTCGCCGCGGCCGCCGGGCGCATGGTCGCGCGTTACGCCGACGCGCAGGAGGCTCTCCGCAAGGCCGCAGAGTCCACCAGTGACCAACTGCACCTGCCGACCAAGGACGACCTCGCTCGGGTCGCTGAGCTGGTGCTCAACCTCGAGCGCAAGGTCGACGCGGCAACCGACCAGCTGTTCGAGCTCGCCAAGTCCCGTCCGGAGTTCCCGTCGACCGACGTGTGGAACCAGCTCTCCGATCGGCTGGCGGCGCTCGAGGCCGCGGTCCAGAAGTTTCTAAGCTCCCCCGCGGCGGTTGCGCCGACGACCGCCGCTCCCAGCCCAGAACCTAAGAAGACTCCGCCGCCCGTTGAGGAGACTCCGAAACCTGCCGCCGCAGACGCTGCCCCCAAGCAGCCCGCCCGCGCGCGGTCCACGCGTACCCGTCGATCGGCGCCGAAGGAGTAACCGATGTCTCCGCAGAACGGTGGCCCAGAGGGGCCCAGCACGCTGTTTGCCGACCCCACCCAGATGGACGTGTACGAAGAGGGGCTCCGGATCATGGCATTCGGAGGCAAGGTCTCGACCGGGACCACGCCCAAGGATGTCGTGTACACCCGCAACAAGACGACGCTGTATCGCTACCGGTCGAACAACCGGCGTCACACGACGCCGATCCTGTTCGTGTATGCGCTGATCAACCGGCCGTATATCTTCGACCTTCGTCCCGAGAGCAGCTTCGTCAAGTATCTGCTCGATCAGGGCTACGACGTCTTCCTCATTGACTGGGGCACCCCCGGTTGGGAAGACCGCAACATGGACTTCGACGACTACGTCGGCGAGCACCTGCCGCTGTGCGTCGAGCGCATGATGCGCGTCTCGGGCTCGGAGGACTACACCCTGTTCGGCTACTGCATGGGGGGCACGATGGCGGCGATGTACGCTGCGCTGCACCCCGAGCGTCTGCGGAACCTGGTGTGCCTGACCGCCCCCTTCGACTTCAGCGACACGGGCCTGTACGGGATCTGGCTCGAGGACCGGCACTTCGATCCAGAGCGCCTCGCCGAAGGGTTCGGCAACATCCCGGGTGACCTCATCGACACCGGCAACATGATGCTGCGGCCCGTGGTGAATTACGTCGGGTCCAACGTGACGATGTGGGATCGGCTGCTCGCGGGCAAGGACATGACCAGCTTTCTCGCCCTCAACAAATGGGTCAAAGACGGCGTCGCGTTCCCTGGCGCGGCCTTCGTCCAGTGGATCACCCAGTTCTACCAGCAGAACCTCCTGATCAAGGGTGAGATCACCGTCAAGGGCGAGCCGGTCGATCTCTCGAAGATCACGGTCCCGCTGCTCAACATCGCCGGCGAGAAGGACCACATCGCGACGCCCCAGCAGGTCGCGCCCCTCAACGAGGCCGTCTCGAGCGTCGACAAGACCTATCTGTTGTTACCGGCGGGACACGTGGCGATGCTGGTCGGCTCGGGGGCCCAGAAGGGGCTTTGGCCGAAGGTGCTCGCCTGGCTCGACGAGCGCTCGGACTAGTAAGCTTGTGACAATAGAGACAAACTCGCTCCGATGTGGTAATCAGCAGTACACAATCCACAACAGCCAGCGCGGGACAGTCGGGGTGCCAGCCGGTTGCTCCTCTCGCCAATGATCAAGGGGGCAGTCGTGAGGGAAGCGGTCATCGTCAGCGCGGCGCGTACACCGGTCGGAAACTTCAACGGTGGGCTCGCTTCGGTGCACGCAGCAGATCTTGGGGCCATCGCCATCAAGGAAGCGCTGTCGCGCGCCGGCGTGTCCAGCGAGCAGGTCGACGACGTGTTCATGGGCAACGTCCTGGCAGCGGGCCTGGGCCAGAACGTGGCCCGCCAGGCATCGCTGAAAGCGGGTATCCCGGACGATGCCCCTGCCACCGCAGTCAACCAGCTGTGCGGGTCCGGACTGCGCACGGTGGCCATGGCCGCCCAGCAGGTCCAGCTGGGAGATGCGGACATCATCGTCGCCGGCGGCACCGAGAACATGAGCGCGGCACCATACGTGCTCGATCAGGCCCGCAACGGCTACCGGATGGGTAACGGGACGATCTACGACTCGATGATCCGCGATGGCCTGTGGTGTGCCATGACGGACGTGCACATGGGAAACACAGCCGAGAACATCGCGACCGAGTTCGAGATCTCACGCGAAGACCAGGATGAGTTCTCCGCCGACAGCCAGCAGAAGACCGGGCGCGCCATCCGTGCGCACAAGTTCGATGCCGAGATCGTGAGCGTCTCGGTCCCGCAGCGGCGCGGCGACCCGATCCGGGTTGCACACGACGAATTCCCCAGGCCGACGACCGAGGCCGCCGGGCTCGCCAAGCTCCGGCCGGCGTTCGACAAGGCGGGGACGGTTACCGCGGGCAACGCCTCCGGCATCAACGACGGCGCCGCGGCCGTCGTGGTCATGTCACGCGAGCAGGCCGAAGAGCTCGGGATCACCCCCCTGGCCACGATCAAGAGTTGGGCCACGGCGGGTGTGCCGCCACGAATCATGGGCATGGGGCCGGTCAAGGCGGTGCCCAAGGCGCTTGAGAAGGCGGGGCTGACGCTCGACGACATCGACCTGATCGAGCTGAACGAGGCGTTCGCGGCCCAAAGCCTCGGGGTGATCCGTGCCCTCGGGATCGACACCGAGAAGACCAACGTCAATGGCGGTGCGATCGCACTGGGGCACCCCATCGGAGCGTCGGGCACGCGGATCCTCACCACGCTGCTGTACGAGATGGGTCGCCGCGATGCACGGTACGGGCTGGCCTCGCTATGCATCGGTGGCGGTCAGGGCATTGCGATGGTTGTCGAGCGCGAGGGATAGGGGGCGGTAATGGCATCGACACGTTCAACCAAGGGCACGAAGGCCAAGCGCGCTGCCGAGACGCAAGCAACCGCCCGCAGCAGACCGCAACCGAGCCGGAGCCGACTCCTGCCAAGCCGCTCGCCGGGCGCGTCGCGCTCGTGACCGGGGCAAGCAGGGGCATCGGCAGGGCGATCGCCAAGGCGCTCGCCGCCGAAGGCGCGTCGGTCGCGGTGGGCTACGTCCGCAACGCGGCGCTGGCCGATGAGGTCGTTCGCGAGATCGAGAGCGCGGGCGGCACGGCACGCGCCTTCCAGGCCAACGTCTCCGATGAGGGCCAGTGCAGCATGCTGGTCAACGAGGTGATCTCGGCCTTCGGCAGGGTCGACGTCCTGGTCAACAACGCCGGGATCACCGAGGACGCGTGGTTCCGCAAGATGGACTACCTCTCGTTCAATCGCGTCGTCGACACAAACCTCGGGTCGGTCTTCGCGATGATGAAGGCGGTCATTCCCAACATGGAGAGCCACGGCTGGGGCCGGATCGTCAACGTGTCCTCGTTCGTCGGCCAGACCGGCAACCTCACGCCAGGCCAACTACGCGGCCGCCAAGGCCGGCATGCTGGGACTGACGAAGGTTGTCGCGCTCGAGTATGCGACGAAGGGCATCACGATCAACGCCGTCGCGCCGGGCTTCATCGAGACCGAGATGATCACGATCATTGCGCCCAAGATCCAGGAAATGCTCCTGGCGCGCATTCCGATGGGCCGTTGGGGACAGCCCGAGGAGATCGCCAAGGCGGTCGTGTTCCTCGTCCGCGACGGGAGCTACATTACCGGCGCCTGCCTCAACGTCAACGGCGGTGTCGTCACCGCGTACTAAGCTTCTGCGTCGGCGACCGGGCCCGGCAGGCGGGCGCGGGCCGGCGTCCAACTCAACCAGGAGACGCCAATGCCGAGCGCGACCGCGACACCAGCCCCAGCGACACCCGTCACCCCAATGTCCCGTTGGATGGAACTCTGGGGAGTTCCCGAGCCATCGCAGGCCGTCTTCGCTGACGCGATGGGCGCCTGGCAGCGGGCCTGGGAGGACGCGCTCGCGGTCTGGGCGCGCCAGCCCGCGGCACAGGCGCGCTCGGGATGGGCGCCGCCCGAGCGGGTGCGGCCGGCACGCCAGCCACGCCACTACCCGCCGGGCCGCTCGATCGACCAGTTGACGGTCGGGCAACAGGCGACGTTCACCAAACGGGTCACCCAGGCGGAGATCGACGGGTTCGCCGAGGTGACCGGCGACAACAACCCGGTGCACATCGACGAGGAGTGGGCCGCTCAGAGCTCGTTCAAGGGGCGGATCTCGCACGGCTTGCTGACCGCGGGGCTGATCTCCGCCACGATCGGGACGCATTTGCCGGGTCCCGGCACGATCTACATGTCCCAGACGTTGCGCTGGACGTGGCCGGTGCGTGCGGGCGACCTGCTGACCTGCACGGTGACCGTCAAGGAGCTGATCCCGGAGAAGAACCGGGCGGTGCTCACCACGGTCGTCACCTGCGAGGGCCGCGAGGTCCTCACGGGCGAGGCCCTCGTCGTGCCGCCGGTGCGCGCGGACGAGTAGCGGGACCGGTTCCCGGCCGCCGCTCCCCGCGGCGGGAGCCGGGAACCTCCGTGCCGCTGATCGGCGGCAGCGTGGCATTCGGGTAGTCTCGGGGCGATGACGACCCTACGCTCGACGCCCGTCGGGGCGCTGGCGGGGACCGTGCGCGTCCCCACCGACAAGTCGATTACCCACCGTGCGCTGTTGCTCGCCGCGGTCTCCGACCGCACCGTGACCATTACCGCCCCGCTGGACAGCGCCGACACCGGTGCGACGCTCAGCGCCGTCGAGGCCTGCCGGGTTCGCGGTGGAGGGCCATCTCGGCGACCGGGTCGTGATCGCCGGGCGGGGCCTGCGCGGGCTGGTCCCGAGCCCGGCGATCGACTGCATGAACGCCGGGACGCTCATGCGCCTGCTGCCGGGGCTGCTGGTCGGCTCCCGGGCCGATCACGTGATCCTCGACGGCGACGAGTCGCTGCGCCGGCGGCCGATGGGCCGCATCGCGACCCCACTGCGGCGGATGGGGGCGGCCGTGTTCACCTCGCCGGGCGGCCTGCCGCCGTTGGTCGTCTCGGGCTCCCAGCAGCTGCGCGCGCTGCGTCACGACCTGGAGGTCGCCTCAGCACAGGTCAAGAGCTGCATCCTGCTGGCGGGACTGTTTGCCGACGGCGAGACCTGGGTCTCGGAGCCTGTCCCGTCGCGGGATCACACCGAGCGCCTGCTCGCCGCCGCAGGGGTGCCGATGCTGCGCGCCGACGGCGCGGTCGGGGTGCGGGGCCCGGTCGCGGGGATCGCCCTGCCGGACCTCGCGGTCCCCGGCGATTTCTCCTCGGCGGCATTCCACCTGGTCGCCGGCGCCCTGCTCGGCGACCCGGAGGTGCGGCTGACCGGGGTGAACCTGAACCCGCTGCGGACCGGGCTGCTCGCGGTGATGCGTCGCATGGGCGCGGAGATCGAGGTGATCGCGGGACCGGACATCGCCGGCGAACCGGCCGGCGATATCGTGGTCCGTCGCACCGACCGGCTGGAGGCGACCGAGGTGGCACCTGAGGAGGTGCCCGCGATGATCGACGAACTTCCGCTGGTCGGGTTGCTGGGTGCCCGGGCGCGCGGCACCACACGTGTGCGGGGGGCCGCCGAGCTGCGGGTCAAGGAAAGCGACCGCATCGCCGCCGTGGTCCGGGCACTGCGGGGCATGGGCGTGACCGCGCAAGAGCTGCCGGACGGCTTCGCCGTGACCGGCGGACCGGCGATTGCCGGCGGCAGCATGCACGCCGGTCACGATCATCGCTTCGCCATGCTCGGTGCCGTCGCCGGGCTGGCCAGCCGCGACGGGGTGAGCGTCGCCGGTTTCGAGGCGGCCGCCGTCTCGTATCCGGGCTTCGCCGCGGACCTCAAGGCGCTGGGGGCCGGGGTGTGATCGTCGCCATCGACGGTCCGGCCGGCGCCGGCAAGAGCACGGTCGCCCAGCAGGTTGCCGAGCGCCTGGGGATGGGCTATCTCGACACCGGTGCGATGTATCGGGCGGTGGCGTACCTGGCGGCCCGCGGCGGCGTCGAGGCCACCGACGGCGAGCAGCTCGCCGCGATCGCACGCGGGCATCGACTGGCGATGCGGCCGATGCCGGGACGGGATGGCCATCGCGGTCGACGGCACCGACGTCACCGAGCAGATCCGCAGGCCGGAGGTCACGGCCAGCGTCTCGACGGTCGCCGCCCATCCGGGCGTCCGTGCCGCGATCACCGCCGTGCAGCGCGAGGTGTTGGGCAGCGGCTCGTGGGTCTGCGACGGACGCGACGTCGGCACGACGGTCTGGCCGGACGCCGAGCTCAAGGTGTTCTTGACCGCCTCGGTCGCCGAGCGGGCCCGGCGACGCTGCGCAGAGTTGGCCGCGCGCGGCACCCCGGAGCCACTCGCGGACGTCGAGGCGGCCATCGCGGCGCGCGACCACCTGGATGCGACGCGGGCCGCGAGCCCGCTGCGCGCCGCCGCGGACGCGATCCGGCTCGACACGTCGGATCTCACGATCGAGCAGGTGGTCGCGACCATCGTCGGCTGGGCCGAGCACGCACGCCAGCGGGTTGCGCCGTGAGCGACGCGTCGGCGGCCCGCATCGTTCCCGCGCTGTGGTGGGTGGCGCGGGGCATCCTTGCGCCGCTGTTCCGGGTC
Source organism: uncultured Thermoleophilia bacterium (assembly GCA_963784985.1). Taxonomy (GTDB): domain Bacteria; phylum Actinomycetota; class Thermoleophilia; order Miltoncostaeales; family Miltoncostaeaceae; genus CAITWD01. The sequence goes on along the minus strand of CAWATR010000025.1, from coordinate 106,380 downwards.
GCGTTCCGGCTCCGGGTGGCCGGGGTCGAGAACATCCCGACCGAGGGGCCCACGCTGTTCGTCGCCAATCACATCTCCATGTGGGATCCGCCCATGATCGGCTACGCGCTGGTCAGCCGGCGTCGCGTCTACTTCATGGCCAAGAGCGAGCTGTTCCGGGCGCCGGTGGTCGGTTGGGCGATCCGGCGCCTGGGCGCGTTTCCCGTCGAGCGCGGCGGGGCGGATCGAAGCGCGATCCGGACCGCTCGCGCGGTGCTCGACCGCGGCGATGCGCTGCTGATGTTCCCCGAGGGGACGCGCAACACCGACGGGCAGATCCGGCCGGCGTGGCCGGGTGCCGGCGCGCTCGGCCTTGCCGACCGCGTCCGGGTGGTGCCCGTCGCGATCGCCGGGTCCAACCGCCGGCTCGGGCCGGTGCGGGTCAGCGTCGGCGCGCCGGTCGACCTGTCTGAGCTGCCCGCCGGCCCTCGCGGCGAGCGCAGCCAGATGGCCGCGGACCAGATGATGGCCGCGATCGGCGCGCTCCGGTCGACGTCTGACGAGCGCGGATGAGCGACCCCGAGCGTCCACGCCGCGTGCCCGGCAAGCGGGCGGGCACCCCGAGCGCGTCGACGCTGGCCACCCACCAGCCGATCGTCGCCGTCATCGGGTACCCGAACGTCGGGAAGTCGACCCTGTTCAACCGGATCACCGGACGCCGGGACGCGGTCATCGATCCGGTGCCCGGGGTCACCCGCGACCGGCGCCAAGCGGGCGCAGAATGGGGCGGGCGGCAGTTCCAGGTCATCGACACCGGCGGCATCGACACCGCGGATCCGACACCCATCGGTCGCCAAGTGGGCGCGCAGGCGCGCCAGGCGATCGCCGACGCGGACCTGGTCCTGTTCGTCGTGGACGCGACCACCGCACCGACCCCGGGGGACCTCGAGGTGGCGGATTACCTGCGCACCGCGCGGGTGCCGATCATCGTCATCGCCAACAAGTGCGAGCGGCGCGAGACCGAACTGTTGGCGCAGGGGCTGTGGGGCCTTGGCCTGGGGGACGTCGTGCCGATCTCCGCCCAGCACGGGCTCGGGATCGGGGACCTGCTCGACGCGCTGGTGGCCGCACTGCCCGAGCCGGAGCCGATCTTGCCGCGCCAGGAGGGCGTCCCGGCCCTGTGCATCATGGGTCGCCCGAACGTCGGCAAGAGCTCGATCCTCAACGCGCTGTTGGGCGAGATGCGCGTGATCGTCCACGAACGACCGGGCACAACACGGGATCCCATCGACACCCTGCTGGAACTCGACGGCCGCGAGATCGTGCTCACCGACACCGCCGGGATGCGCAAGCGCGGCCGGATGCGCGACGACGTCGAGCACTACAGCCAGATACGGGCAATCCAGGCGGCCGAGCGGAGCGACGTTGCCCTTGTCATCTGCGACGCGACCGAGGGTCTGACCGACGCCGACCTCCGGGCGGTGGATACCGCGGCGCGGGCCAAGTGCGCCACGCTGGTGGTGATGAACAAATGGGACCTGGCCCAGCCCGATCTCGATGCGATCACCGGCGAGCTGCGCGCCAAGTCGCGCCAGCGCCCGCTGGTCGAGGTCTGCTCGGCGGCGAGCGGCGAGGGGCTGCACCGCCTGATTCCGGCCGCACTGCGCCTGTACGAGCGTCGGCGCATGCGGCTGTCGACGCACGCGCTCAACACGGCGATCCGCGAGCTGGCCGACGCGCGGCCCGGCCCGCGCGGCGGGCGCAGGCGGCTCTCGCTGCGCTACCTGGTGCAGGTCGACACATCGCCCCCGACGCTCCGCCTCGACGTCAACGACCGCTCGCTCATCACGCGCGACTACGGGTTCTGGCTCGAGAACCAGCTGCGCCGGCGCTTCGATCTCGACGGCGTCCCGCTCATCCTCCAGGTCCGGGACCGCGGCGGATGACCCAACGCAGGCCCATCGAATCGGTCGCCGTGCTCGGCGGGGGGTCTTGGGGCACCGCGTTCGCCCTGCTGTGCGCGCGCCGCGGCGTCGCCGTCCGACTGGTGTGCCACACCCGCGCCCATGCCAAGCGCATCGACCGCGACCGCGTCAACCCGGCCTACCTGCCGGGCGTGCGAATCGCCGACGAGATCGCGATTACGGCCGACGACGACCCGGGCGCGCTCAGCGGCGTCGACCTGGTCGCGGTGGCGATCCCGAGCCGCGCTGTCGCGGGAGTGGCCGTTCACGTCGCCGCGTCGCTGGCACCCGGGACCGGCGTGCTGTCGCTGACAAAGGGGCTCGACCCGGCCAGCGGCCGCCGTCTGTCCGAGCTGTGGCGCGAGGCCCTCGGCCCGGCGACGCCGTTCGCCGTGCTCTCGGGTCCCAACCACGCCGAGGAGGTCGCCGAGCGCCAGCCGACCGCCGCGGTCGTGGCCGGCGACCCTGCGCTCGGCACACGCGTCCAGCAGCTGCTCAACGGGTCCGATTTCAGGGTCTACCTCAATCAGGATCTGGTCGGCGTCGAGCTCTGTGCGGCGGCCAAGAACGTCATCGCGATCGCCGCCGGGATGGCCGACGGCCTGGGGTTCGGCGACAACGCCAAGGCGAGCCTGATCACGCGGGGGCTCGCCGAGATGACCCGGCTCGGGCGCGCCTACGGCGCCGACGATGCGACCTTCCGCGGGCTCGCGGGGATGGGCGACCTGGTCGGCACCTGCACCAGCGCACATTCGCGCAATCGCCGCGTCGGCGAGCTCATCGCAACGGGGCTCTCAGGTGCAGACGCGGAGGCCCGCCTCGGGCAGGTCGCCGAGGGCCTGTGGAGCGTCGCGCGGGTGCTGGATCTGGCCGAACGGGCGGGGGTCGAGCTTCCGATCAGCAGCGAGGTCGCCGCCGCGGTCGCCGGCAAGCCGGTGGCCGAGTGCATGCGCGACCTGATGGCGCGCGCCCCGTCCAACGAGCGCTAGGCCGCGGTCCGCGAACGCCGCCGGCCCGGGCCGGTCTGCCCTCCGGCGCTGGTATCCTCGCCCGAAGTCCGTCATCCACAAGGGTCTAATGCATGCGCGAGCACCTGTTCACGTCCGAGTCGGTCACCGAGGGGCACCCCGACAAGCTGTCCGATCAGATCTCCGATGGCGTCCTCGACGCGATCCTCGCCGAGGATCACAATGCGCGGGTCGCCTGCGAGACGCTGGTGACCACGGGACAGGTCGTGATTGCGGGCGAGGTCAGCACGACCGCACGGGTCGACATTCCCGAGATCGTGCGCGCCACAATCGCGCAGGTGGGCTACAACTCGAGCGAGGTGGGCTTCGACGCGGCGACCTGCGCCATTCTCGTCGCCCTGGACCGTCAGAGTCCCGACATCGCCCAGGGAGTCGATGCTGCGCATGAGACCCGTGTCGGGACCTCGTCTGACCCGTACGATCTCCAGGGCGCCGGCGACCAGGGGCTGATGTTCGGGTACGCCACCGATGAGACCCCGCAGCTCATGCCCGTGCCGATCACTCTCGCGCACCGCATCTCCGAGCGACTCGCTGCCGTGCGGCACTCTGGCCAGCTGGCGTACCTGCGCCCGGACGGCAAGACCCAGGTGACCGTGCGCTACCAGGATGGGCAGCCTGTGGGCGTCGACGCGGTCGTCCTGTCGACCCAGCACAACCCGGACGTCGACCGGGGCGAGCTCGAGCTCGACATGACCAACGAGGTCATCCGGCCCGTACTGGAGGAGTACGGCTACTGGAACGGCGGCATCCGCCACTTCATCAACCCCACCGGCAAGTTCGTGGTCGGGGGCCCGATGGGCGATGCCGGCCTGACCGGCCGCAAGATCATCGTCGACACCTACGGCGGCATGGCCCGCCACGGCGGCGGCGCGTTCTCGGGCAAGGACCCGAGCAAGGTCGACCGCTCGGCGGCGTACGCCGCCCGCTGGGTCGCCAAGAACGTTGTGGCGGCGGGCTTCGCGGCGCGCTGCGAGGTCCAGGTCGCCTACGCGATCGGTGTCGCGCGCCCGGTATCGGTGTTCGTCGAGACGTTCGGCACCGAGACGCGGCCGGTCGAGCAGATCGAGCGCTGGGTCGACGAGACCTTCGACCTGCGCCCCGCGGCCATCGTTGAGCGCCTGGACCTGCGGCGGCCGATCTATCAGAAGACCGCCGCGTACGGCCACTTCGGGCGCGAGCTGCCGGGATTCACCTGGGAGTCGACGGCAATCGGCACCGAGGCGCGCGGCTAACTGGACGATGCCCGCGTGATGCATCCGTCGCTGTTGGCGGGTGACGATCCCGGGCTCGCGCAGGGCCCGTGCGCGCAGGTGTACCTGCTCATCGATACGCGGGCGCTTGACCGCCCGCTCGATTACCTCGTGCCACCGGAGCTCGAGGGCATTGTCGGCCCCGGCGCGCTCGTGGCCTGTCCGCTCGGGCCGCGGCGAGTCGTCGGGGTCGTCGTCGGCACCGCGCCGGCGACCCATGCCGGGCGGCTCGTCGCGCTCGCCGGCCGCGTCGAGACGCCGGCGATCCCAGCGGAGCTGCTGGACTTGGCGATGTGGGTCGCGCGGTACTACGCGGCCCCGGTCGCGTCGTGCCTGCGCCTGGTCGCACCGCCGGGCGGCGAGGCCGCCCTGCGTCGTGCACGCGACGGCAGCTGGCGCCTGGCGACCCCGCCGCGCGGGCCCGCCCCACGGCTGGTCGTGCGGCGGCTGACCGACGGCCCCGAGGCGGCGGCGCGCCACGCGCAGATCCTCGCCGTTCTCCCGGCCGGCGAGACGGTGACGGCCGCGGAACTGGTGCGCCGGGCCGGGACGACACTGGAGACCCTGCGGCGCATGGCGGCGGCCGGGCTGATCGCAATCACCAGCCAGGCTCCCGTCGCCGATGACGTCCACGGGCTGGGGATGCCCGTGCCGGCGGCACCCCGCCGACCTGACCCCGGATCAGCAGACGGCATGCCGGCGCATCGCCCAGGCGCTCGCGGCGGGCGGCCATGAGGCGCTGCTGTTGCACGGCGTCACCGGCTCGGGCAAGACCGAGGTGTATCTGCGCGCCCTGGATCTGGTCCGGGCGCAGGGGCGGGGCGCGATCGTGCTCGTGCCCGAGATCAGCCTGACCCCGCAGTTGCTCTCGCGCCTGCGGGCCCGGCTGGGACCGGGCGTCGAGGTCTGGCACTCCAACATGACGCCCGCCGAGCGGGCCCAGGCCGACGCGCGACTTCGCGACGGCGCGGCCGATGTCGTCGTCGGCGCGCGCAGCGCCGTGTTCGCGCCGGTCCGCGACGTGGGCCTCGTCGTCGTCGACGAGGAACACGACTCCTCCTACAAGCAGGACTCGACACCGCGGTATGACGCTCGCCAGGTGGCCTTCCGGCGGGGTCGCGACGCCGGCGCCCTGGTGCTGTACGGGTCAGCGACGCCGCGCCCGGAGACCTGGCACGCACTCGAACGCATGCAGCTGCGCACGCGGGCTGACGGGTCGCATCCGCCACCGGTCCGGGTCGTCGACATGCGCACCCAGCGGCCGGGGCCGATCTCGGCGCCGCTCGCGCGCGCCCTGCGCGATGCCGCCGAGCGCGGCAACAAGGCCGTCCTGCTGCTCAACCGCCGTGGGTTCGCGCTGATGGCGCTGTGCAGGTCCTGCGGGTGGATCGCGACGTGCCCGTCCTGCGACGTCTCGCTCGTGCATCACCGCGACCCCGCCCGGCTGAGCTGCCACCACTGCGGGTTCGAGCGGGGCGTGCCGACGGTCTGCCCGCGATGCGGCTCGAGCGAGCTGATGCGCGGCGGCATGGGGACCCAGGGCCTCGAGCAGACGCTCGCCAAGCTCGTGCCGACCATGCGCCTGGTGCGGCTGGATGCGTCGTCGACCGCAGCGCGCGGTTCGGTCGCCGAGCTGCTGGCCGAGTTCGCCAAGCCCGGCGCCGCGATCCTGTTGGGCACGCAGATGGTGGCGAAGGGGCACGACCTGCCCGAAGTCACCGTGGCAGCGGTCCTCGAGGCCGACGCCGGGCTGCGCCACGCCGATTTCCGCGCCGAGGAGCGGACCTTCGACCTGATCGTCCAGACCGCGGGTCGGGCCGGGCGGCGCGGGGAGGACTCGACGGTCATCGTCCAGGCGTGGGAGCCCGGCGCGCGGGCGATCCAGCTCGCGGCGCGGCTGGCCGTCGAGACGTTTCTCGACGGCGAGCTCGAGCGCCGGGCCCAGTACCAGATGCCTCCCTTCGGGCATCTGGCGCGCGTGTTGATCGAGGGGCACGACACCGACCGCCGTCGTGGCCCTCGCCGCGGGCGCTGGCCGGCAGCGCCGCGGACGGCGCACGCGCCGGTCACCGTGCTCGGTCCGGCACCCCTGCACCGCGTGCGAGGGCGGACCCGGCGGGCCGTGCTGGTGCGGGGCGACCGCGTCGCCGACGCGCGCGGGGCCGCCCTCGCTGCGGTCGACGCCGTGCGCGCGGCGGCGGCCGCCGGCGAGGTACGGCTGATCGTCGACGTGGATCCGCAGACGACCTAGGTCGTCTGCAGGGATGCCCGCCGGGCGTCGCGTGTAAAGTTCTGCCGCCATCCAACCCGACGGAAGTGAGAACGATGCCGGTCCCAAGACTCTATGAGGCGTTTGCTGAGCCGCGCGAGCAGTGGGCCCACGTGTTGGCGACGCTGCTGCAGCTCGGTGGTTCCGAGACGCGTGCGGCGCTCGTGGCCGAACTGCTCGGCGACCCGATCGACGGCACCGACCAGATGCTCGTCAGTGAGCGGCGTGTCGTCGGCACGGGCCCCGATGCCGTCACGCTCGACATCACCTTGCGCAACGGCGACGACTGGGTCATCGGGATCATCTCGGACTTCGCCTTCGACGTCGATCGCCGCGCGGCGATCGCCGCGGCGCATGCGGCGCTCGGCACCGCCGCGCGACGGGTGCTCGTCGTGATCACCCCCGACCGGCGTCAGCCGACCGAGGTGGCAGCGGCCGGCGGTGAGGTCGTCCACAAGAGCTGGCTGCGGGTTCGCGACTGGGTTCAGGAGCGTCCCGAGCGTGGCGCCGCCACGGGCGTCGATTTGGCCCTGCTGCGCGAGGCCGAGTACTTCTACACGCCGCGTGTGGCGGAGCTCTACCGGCTCGAGGAACTGCAGCCTCAGGTGGCGCCGGAGCTCCGCGGCGCGTTGGCCTCGATCTTCCTGGCGCTCAACGACCTCGCGCCGGCGCCCGACGATCGTCCACGCCGCGGACGCGACCGCCGAGGTGCGCTACCCGCGGACCGGCGATGCGCAGGTGACGATCGCCACCGGTGCCGGTGATCCCGTCGTCGCCGTCGGCGGCGGCGCCACGGTGCGCATCGACAGCGAGGCCGCACTGACCGCGGCGCGCTCGCAGGTGCTCGCCGAGGCGCGTCGGGTGCTGCCCGCCCGCAAGTAGTTCGCCACCCGACGGCGGGTGGGCCCGTCCGGGGGTGCTTGCTACGATCTTGCTCCGATGTCCTCACGCGCCTTCGCCGATCCCGAGCTCGAACAGCGCCGCTTGGCCGCGCTGCGCCAGGTGCGCCAGCTCGGAGACCCCGTACTGAGGATTCCTGCCAGCGACGTCACCGAGTTCGACGATGCGCTCCGGGAGGAGATCGCCCGCATGGCAGCCATCATGGACGAGGCCCACGGGGCGGGACTCGCGGCGCCGCAACTGGGTGCCCTGCGCCGCATCCTGGTCTACCGGTTCGGCGACGAAGAGCACGCGCGCGCGCTGGTGAACCCGCGCATCACCTGGGCGTCGGATGAGACCGAGACCGATGCCGAGGGCTGCCTGTCGATCGGTGAGATCACCGTCGAGGTGCCGCGCGCGGTGGCGATCCACGTGGACGCCCAGGACGCCGAGGGTGCCGCGTTGCGGCTGGAGGTCGAAGGGTTCGAGGCCCGGGTGATCCAGCACGAGATCGACCATCTCGACGGCATCCTCATCCTGGACCGCACGACCAAGGAGCAACGCCGCCAGGCGCTGCGGGAACTGCGCAGCCAGGCGTAGGCCACAGATGCGCATCGCCTTTGCGGGTAGCCCCGCCCCGGCGGCGGCGATCCTGCGCGAGCTGGCCGCTGCCAATCTCGAGATCGCCCTGGTGGTCACCCAGCCCGACCGTCCGCGCGGGCGCTCGCGGACACCGTCGCCGACGCCCGTCGCGGCGCAGGCCGCCGACCTCGGCATCGAGTGCATCCGGCCCGTCACCGATCAACGCCCCCGAGGTGCTCGCGCGCCTGCGGGCGGCCGACATCGGCGCGCTCTGCGTGGTCGCGTTCGGCCAGCTGCTCAAGGAACCGCTGCTGTCCGAGTGGCCCTGCATCAACGTGCACTTCTCGGTCCTGCCCGCCTATCGTGGCGCCGCGCCGGTCGAGCGGGCGCTGATGGACGGGGTGACCGAGACGGGGGTCAGCATTATGCGTATGGACGCCGGGCTGGACACCGGCCCCGTGGCCCGGGTCGTACGGATCGCCGTCGACGAGGCCGACGATGCCGGCAGCGTCATGGACCGCCTCTGCGTGGCGGCGGCCCCCGCGCTCGCCGCGACCGTCGAGGATCTCGAGCACGGCAGGGCGCAGTTCGTCGCCCAGCCCGAGCAGGGCGCGTCACTGGCGCCGAAGCTGACCGACGACGACCGTCGCTTGGATCCCACCGGCCCCGCCAGGGCGCTGGTCGACCGCGTGCGCGCCCTGTCGCCGCATATCGGCGCGCGACTGGTGATCGACGCCGAGCCGTTCAAGATCTGGCGCGCACGCGTGGTGCCCGGCACGTTCGCGCGCGGCCTGCAGGCCGTCGACGGCCGGCTGGTGCTCGGGCTGCGGGGACGCTGCAGTGGAGATCCTGGAGCTGCAGCCGCCCTCGCGGGGCCGGATCGGCGCCGGCGACTTCCTGCGCGGGTACCGCGGCGCGCTCGAGCTCGGATGACGACCGACCCCCGGATCAGCCCCGAGCGACTGGTGGCGCTGCGGGTCCTGCGGCGCGTCGCCGAGGGTGCGTTCGCCGATCGGGCACTCGCGGCCGAGGCCCGCAAGGCCGGCCTCGACCCCCGGGCCCGCTCGGCGGCGATGCGGCTCAGCTACGGGGCCGTGCAGCGCCGGCGCACGCTCGACTGGCTCATCGACGGGGCTCTGGAGCGCCCGAACGCCCTGGAGCCGGACGTGCGCGAGGTCCTGCGACTGGGCGCGTACGAGCTGATCTGGTCCGACCGGGTCCCGGACGCGGCGGCCGTGGATCAGACGGTGCGCCTCGTCCGGACGCTGCACGGCGTCCCGCGCCGGCGCACCGCGCGCGCGGGCCTGGTCAACGCGGTCCTGCGCCGCCTCGCCGACGACGCGGCGCGGCGCCTGGCCGGCCTCGAGGGTGACCCCCACGCGGTCGGAATCCGGTACTCGATGCCCGACTGGATCGTCGACGGGCTGCAGTCGACGCTCGGCGCAGATGCCTTGGGCGTCATGGCCGCCGCCAACGAGCCCGCTGAGTCGGCCCTGCGCTGGAACCCGCTCCGCGGCCAGCGGGTCGAGGTCGAGCGGGCGCTGCCGGTCGGCTGGCACGGCGACCCCTACCTCCCCGAGGCGCTCGTGCTCGAGGGGCCGTTCGGGATCGAGGACTCGCCGCTGTGGGACAAGGGGTTGGCGATGGCCCAAAGCCGCGGCATCGATGCTCCCGGCCCGGGCGCTCGATCCGGTCCCGGGCGAGCGTATCCTCGATCTGTGCGCCGCGCCGGGCGCCAAGTCGACCCAGCTTGCCGCCCTGCCGAGAACCGCGCCGAGATCGTGTGCGTGGAGTTGCACGCGTCGCGGGCGCGCGCCCTGCGGGCGCTTGCCGACCGGACCGGCGCACGCCTTGATGTCCGCGTCGGGGACGGGCGCACGCTGGAGCTCGAGGACGGCTTCGACGCCGTGCTGGTCGATCCGCCGTGCACCGGCCTCGGGGTCTTGAGCTCGCGACCCGATGCGCGCTGGCGTCGCCGACCCGAGGCGCTGGACGACCTGGTCGCGCTGCAGCGCGACCTGCTGGCGCGAGCGCTCGAGCTCACCCGGCCCGGCGGACGGGTCATCTACAGCACGTGCACCCTGCTGGCGGCCGAGAACGAGGACATCGTGCGCGCGAGCGGGGCGAGGGTGGCCGATCTCGGCGCGCGCTTTCCCGACTGGGCCCACCCGCGGCTGGCGAGGCGCGCTCGAGACCCTGCCGGGTCGCGACGGGACCGACGGGTTCTTCGTGGCGCGCCTGGAGCGTTGACGTGGCGGGAGGGCCGTGGCCACGCGCGCCCGCCGTGGCGGCACCGGCACGACCCCGATAGGCTCTGGAACCGATGAATCCGCCCGGACGCCCCTTCGTGCTCCCGTCGGTCATGTCCGCCGATATGACCGTCTTGGGGACGCAGCTCGCCGATTTGTGCGCCGCCGGCGCGCACGCGTTCCACGTCGACGTGATGGACGGGCACTTCGTGCCCAACCTCACCGTCGGGCCCGATTTCGCCGCCGCCGTGGCCCGCAGCGTGCGCCCGCACGGTGCGCTGGTCGACGTGCACCTGATGGTCGAGCGCCCCGGCTACCTGCTGGAGGCCTTCGCGCCACACGCCGATGCGATCAGCGTCCACGCCGAGGCCGACCCGCACGTGCACCGGCTGCTCGGCGAGATCCGGCGGCTGGGATGCGCGGCGGGCATCGCGATCAACCCCGGGACGCCGATCGATTTCGTCACCGAGCTGGTGGGTGCCATCGACTATGTCAACTGCATGGCGGTCAACCCGGGGTTCGCCGGCCAGTCATTCATCCCGACGACACCCGAGAAGGTTGCCCGGCTGCGCGCTGAACTGCCGGACGACGTGTGGATCGAGGTCGACGGGGGGATCGCGCTGGGGACGCTGCCGGCCGCACGTGACGCGGGCGCGTCGTGGTTCGTGTCGGCATCGTCGATCTTCGGCGCCGCCGACCCCATCGGCGCCTATCGGGGACTGGCGGAGCTCGCAGGATGAGCCCGCTCGGCGCGGCGGAGGCCGCCGGGCTGGCGCGCGCCCGTGAGCTCGCGCGCAACGGGCGCGGGCGGGTGAGCCCGAACCCGCTGGTCGGCGCGGTGATCCTGCGCGAAGGACGGCTCATCGCCGAGGGCTGGCACGACGGGCCGGGCCTGCCGCACGCCGAGATCATGGCGCTCCGGGCCGCCGGTGGGCAGGCCCGCGGCGCGACCCTGGTGTGCACCCTCGAGCCGTGCTCGCACTTCGGGCGCACCCCGCCGTGCACGACGGCCGTCATCGACGCGGGCCTCGCGCGGGTCGTCGTCGGCTGCCTGGACCCGCTCGAGCGCACGCCGCGGCAGCGGGATCCGCATCCTGCGGGAGGCCGGTATCGAGGTCGCCCTCGCTGACGGGGAGGACGAGCGGCGCTCCCGGGAGTTGATCGACGCGTTTCTCACCGCCGCGATACGGGGGCGGCCGCACGTCATGCTCAAGCTGGCGACGAGCCTGGACGGGAAGGTCGCCACCCGCACCGGCGAGAGCCAGTGGATCACCGGACCCGAGGCCCGGGCGCTCGTGCATCGGCTGCGCGCCGATCACGACGCCGTCGCCGTGGGCATCGGCACCGCGCTTGCCGACGACCCGCAGCTGACCGCCCGTGGGCTCGCGGGCCCGGTGCGCCAGCCCGCGCGGGTGGTGTTCGATTCGTTTGCGCGGCTCCCGCTGGACTCGGCGCTCGCGCGCGGGGCCCGCGGGCTGCCGGTCTACGTGGCCGTCGGGGCGAATGCCCCCTGGGATCGTGTGACCGAACTGCAGGCCGCCGGGCGTGGAGGTGATGGCGTTTGCCACGCTGCGTCCAGAGGTTCCAGCCGTCCTCGCCGCGCTCGCCGAGCGCGGGATCCAGTCGGTGCTCGTGGAGGGTGGGGCGGGGCTCGCCGGCGCCTTCGTCGAGGCGGGTGCGGTCGATGTCGTGCGATGGTTCATCGCGCCGATGCTGGTGGGCGGCGATCAGGCACCGGCGGCGCTCGGCGGCGACGGGCTGGCACAGGCTCGCCGACGCGGCGCGCCTGCACGAACCGGACGTCATCCGCATCGGCGATGACATCCTGTGCGCGGGTCGCCTGATCGAGCTGCCCCGAACCGAGGACTGATGTTCACCGGACTGGTCGAGGAAATCGGAACCATCGCGGCGCTGGCGCCGGTCGACGGCGGCCTGCGGGTCGCCATCCGGGCGCACATCGTCCGCGACGGCCTGGCCGTCGGCGATTCGGTCGCGGTCAATGGCGCCTGCCTGACCGCGGTCGAGCTGCACCCCGACGGATTCGTGGTCGACGCCGTTGCGGAGACCCTGCGCCGGACGACCCTCGGGGAGGCCCAGCCCGGAGAACGCGTCAACCTCGAGCGGGCCCTGACGCTCGGCGCGCGACTGGGCGGGCACCTCGTCCAGGGGCATATCGACGGTACCGGGACCGTCGCCGACGCGGCACCGGAAGGGGAGGGCTGGGTCCTGCGAATCGACGCTGCGCCCGAGCTGTTGCGCTACGTGGTCGAGAAGGGCAGCATCGCGGTCGACGGCGTGAGCCTTACCGTCGCCTCGCGCGAGGCGACGTCGCTGACGATCGCGCTGATCCCGCACACGGTCGCGGCCACGACGCTTGGCCCCGAGCGCGTCGGCAGCCGCGTGAATCTCGAAGTTGACCTTGTGGCAAAGTACATAGCGGCGTTCGTCGCTCCATACCAGGTGCCGCGGGAGGCCCAATGAGTCGTACGCAGGCGCGCCCCTTCGCGACAATCGAAGAGGCAATCGAGGCGGTCCGCGCCGGTCACATGATCGTCGTCGTGGACTCCGAGGACCGTGAGAACGAGGGCGACCTGATCATGGCCGCCCAGTTCGCGACGCCGGAGGCGATCAACTTCATGGCCACCCATGCGCGCGGTCTGATCTGCCTGGCACTGACCGACGAACGCTGCGAGCAACTCGGGCTCACGATGATGGTGCGGCGCAACGAGGCCCCGCTGGGGACCGCCTTCCTCGAGTCGATCGAGGCCCGCGATGGCGTCACGACCGGCATCTCCGCACCGGACCGCGCCCGCACGATCATGGTCGCGATCGACCCCAACTCGACCGCCGCGGATCTGGTCAAGCCCGGTCACGTGTTCCCGCTGCGCGCCAAGCCGGGCGGCGTGCTCGAGCGCGCCGGCCACACCGAGGCCGCCGTGGACCTCGCGCGCCTGGCCGGGCTGATCCCCGCCGGGGTGATCTGCGAGGTCATGCGCGACGACGGCCAGATGGCGCGAGTGGACGACCTGGTCCCGTACGCCGACGAGCACGGCCTGCTGATGATCACGATCTCGGACCTGATCGAGTACCGGCGCCACACCGAGCGCCTGGTGGAGCGCGGCGGCCAGGCTCGACTGCCCACCGCCTACGGGGAGTGGACGCGCGGTCGGATACCGCAGCCTCATCGACGGCAAGCATCACCTCGCGCTGGTCAAGGGTGACGTGGCGGGCAAAGAGCACGTCCTGGTGCGCGTGCACTCCGAGTGCCTGACCGGTGACGTGTTCGGCTCGTTGCGTTGTGACTGCGGCGAGCAGCTCGCGGCGGCGATGAAGATGATCGACGACGAGGGCGAGGGAGTGGTGCTCTACATCGCCCAGGAGGGGCGCGGCATCGGGCTGTTGAACAAGCTGCGCGCCTACGAGCTGCAGGACGCCGGCTTCGACACGGTCGAGGCGAACCGCCAGCTCGGGTTCCCCGCCGACCTGCGCGACTACGGCATCGGCGCCCAGATCCTCGTGGACCTCGGGCTCACCACGATCCGCCAGCTGACCAACAACCCCAAGAAGATCGTTGGCCTCGAGGGCTATGGCCTGTCGGTCACCGCGCGCGTGCCGATCGAGATCGAGCCCGGCCCGGACAACCTGCGGTACCTGCAGGTCAAGCGGGACAAGATGGGCCACATGTTGCACCACCAGGACCTGCGCCTGGACATCGGCTCGTCCGAGGGCGACTGAGCGGTGGCGCGGACCGAGCCGGCGCCGGCGCTGCAGCGGCTCGACGACGTCGACGTCCGCGTCGGTGATGGTCTGCTCGAGCTTCCACACCGCGTTGACCGAGGCGCTGCTCGAGGGCGCGCTCGAATACCTGGCCGGCGCCGGCCTCGCCGAGGATCGCGTCGACGTGCAATGGGTGCCGGGCTCGTTCGAGGTCCCGCAGGCCGCACGGATGCTCGCCGTCTCGGGCCGATACGCGGCCATCGTCGCCGTCGGTGCGGTGATCCGCGGCGCGACCGCCCATTTCGACCACGTCTCGATGGCCGTCTCCCAAGGGCTCATCCGGGTCGGGCTCGATACGGGCATCCCGTGCACGTTCGGCGTGTTGACCTGCGACAGCCTCGATCAGGCATGGGCACGGGCCGGCGGCGACGTCGGAAACGCCGGCGAGGACGCCGCACGGGCGGCGGTGAGCCTGATGAACCTCGCGGGCCTGACCGGATCAGGACCGCGGGCGGCGTCGTCGCCGGGGGCATAGCGCCCGCGGGCGACGTGTCCGTCCTAGGCGGCCTTGACCACCTTGCCGCCTCTTCAGGCAGCGGGTGCACACATAGGCGCGGGTGGGGGTGCCGTTCGCGATGATGCGCACCTTCTGGAGGTTCGGGTCGAACCGCCGCGGGGTCGCGCGCATGGAATGGCTGCGGTTATGCCCAAAGCCCGGGCCCTTCCCGCACACACTGCAGACCTTCGACATCGGCCTCCGTCCTCGGGTCGCCGTAGAGTTGCTTGTGTCGCCCGCCCTGCGGAGGCCGGAACGGCACAGCGCGCAATTATGCAGGTACTGGGTAGGTGACCGCAACCATGTTACCGGCCCGACCGTTCGCCGGACGTCCGGACCTGGTCGGGGAACCGCCCCGCCCGGCATCCCGACCCACGCTGGTGGTGGGCGCCGGTCGGCCGGATTCCCGGCGTCCGTCCCGCCCAGGCCCAACGGGCGGCGGCCTTCGGGCTGGAGCGGGTCGGCGATCTGCTGCTGCACGTCCCCTTCCGGTACGAGCGCTACGGCGCGGCGACACCGGTCGCCCAGGCGGCGATCGGCCAGGAGGTCACGGTGCGGGTCGAGCTGTATTCGATCCGCCTTGCACCGACCCGGCGACGCGGGCTGGTGACCGTGCGGGCGTTGGTCGGCGACGAGACGGGCCGGCTGGAGGCGGTGTGGTTCAACCAGCGTCATCTGCTGCGCGCCCTGGCGCCGGGCGACCAGCTGATGATCCGCGGCACGATCGGGACCGGGCGCACCGCGATCGATCACCGTGCGCGCCTATGAGGTGCTGGGTGCCGGCGGCTCGGAGGGGCTGCACACGACGGGCCTGGTCCCCGTCTACGCGGCGACCGAGGCGTTGCCGTCGGCGCGGATCCGCGAGCTGGTCGACCTGGCGCGCGGGTTCGCGGTGACCGCGCCCGAGTTGCTGCCCGCCTGGATCCGCGATCGGGTCGGGCTGATGTCGTACCCCGACGCGCTGATGACCGTGCACTTCCCGCGTGCCGCCGCCGACGTGCGCCAGGGTCGTCGGCGGCTGGTCATCCAGGAGTTCATCGAGCTCCAGCTGGGGCTGCTGGTCCTGCGCCGCCGGGAAGCAGCGGAGCGCCCCGCACCCAGCCTGGCCGGGACGGGGGACTTGGCGGGACTGGTGCGCGGCGGCCTGCCGTTCGCGATGACCGGGCATCAGGAGCGCACCCTGCGGGAGATCGGTCGGGACCTGCGCCGTGACGTGCCGATGCGTCGGCTGCTCCAGGGCGACGTGGGATCGGGGAAGACGCTCGTCGCCGCGTTGGCGATGTGTCAGTCGCTGGAGTCCGGCGTGCAAGCGGCCCTGATGGTGCCGACCGAAACGCTGGCCGAGCAGCACCTGCAGACACTCGACGAGTTGCTGGCCCCTGCCGGGATCACGCCGGTCCTGCTGACCGGCAAGGTGCCGGCCGCCGAACGCGAGCGTCGCCTGATGGCGATCCGTACGGGGACGGCGGGCGTCGTCGTCGGGACGCAGGCGCTGTTGTCGGAAGGGGTCGAGTTCCGCGATCTGGGCCTGGTGATCGTCGATGAGCAGCACCGGTTCGGTGTCGAGCAGCGGCATGCGCTGGCCGAGCGGGCGCGGGACGCCACCGGGCGTGCCGCGCACATCCTGTACATGACCGCCACGCCGATTCCGCGCACCCTGGCGCTGACCGCCTACGGGGAGCTCGCGGTCTCGACGATCCGGGGCCGCCCGGCCGGCCGCGGGCCGGTGGCCACCCGCTGGGTGCGCGAAGCCGAGCGTGAGGACGCCTACGCCGACATCCGGGCCGAGTTGCGCCAAGGATTCCAGGCATACGTCATCTGCCCATTGGTGGACGAGGGCGGATCGGCCGAGGCCAAGGCGGCGACCGAGGAGGCCGGGCGGTTGCGCTCGGGGCCGTTCGCCGAGTTCTCGGTGGGGCTCGTGCACGGCGCGCTCAAGAGCGACGCCAAGCGTGCCGCGATGGCGGCCTTCGCCCGCGGCGAGACGGACGTCCTGGTCGCCACGACGGTCATCGAGGTCGGCATCGACGTCCCCAACGCGAGCATCATCCTGATCGAGGGCGCCGACCGATTCGGGCTCGCGCAGCTGCACCAGCTGCGCGGCCGCGTCGGCCGCGGCGAGCGTCCCGGCCAGTGCATCGTGTTCGGAGAGCCCGCGACCGACGACGGCCTGCGGCGCCTCGAGGCGTTTACCCAGACCAGCGACGGCTTTCGGCTGGCCGAGCTCGATCTGGAGATCCGCGGCGAGGGGTCGATGCTCGGCAGCCGCCAGGCCGGCCCGACCGACCTGCGCTTCGCGCGGCTCACCCGCGACCGGCGCGAGCTCGCCCAGGCCCGCCAGATCGCGCGCCGGCTCCTGCGGGCCGATCCCCGGATGTCCCGCCCCGAGCACCTGCTGTTGCGGCGCGCCGTCGAGGCGCGCTTCGCGGCCATCCCACGTCTGCTCGAGGGCTGAGGCGATGCGCGTGATCGCGGGCACCCATCGGGGGCGGCGCCTCCGGGCGCCGCGTGGGGCCGCGACGCGCCCGACCGCGGACCGGGTCCGCGAGGCGGTCTTCGCGATCGTCGGCGATTGCAGCGGGCTGGCGGTCCTCGACCTGTTCGCCGGTTCCGGCGCCATGGGCATCGAGGCGCTCTCGCGTGGTGCCGCGAGTGCGACCTTCGTCGACAGCGACCCGCGGGCCGCCGCCTGCGTGCGGGCCAATCTGGCCGCGCTCGATCTCACCGCCGCCGCACGCGTTGTCGTTGCCGGCTGGCAGGCCGCGCTGACGCAGGAGGCGCAGCGGGGGGCCCTGCTACGACTTGTGCGTGATCGACCCCCCATATAGCGTAGTTGCAGGCATTTCCTCGACGGTGTCCCGCGCGCTCGCGCCGGTATTGTCCGAATATGCGACAGTCATACTCGAAGGACCCGCTCAGGGTCCGGTCCCAACGATGGACGGCGTCCGCGTGATCGAGCGCAGTGATCGAACCTACGGCTCCACCCGCGTGAGCGTGCTGCGCGTCCACGGGGCGGGGGTGACCGGTGAGTCCTGACGGGCGCGTGGCGATGTGCCCGGGCACCTACGATCCCGTCACGCTCGGGCATATGGACATCATCGAGCGGGCCGCACGCATCTTCTCCGAAGTGGTTGTCGCGGTCACCGACGGGTCGTTCAAGAAGCAGCCGATGTTCTCGACCGACGAGCGGATCGCCTTCGTGCGTCAGGCCGCCCTCGACATGGAACTCGACAATGTCCGGGTCGAGCCGCTCGGCCAGCTGGTTACCGAACACGCGCGCGCTGATCGGCGCGCACGCGGTGGTCAAAGGCTTGCGGGCCATTTCCGACTTCGACTACGAATTCCAGATGGCCCAAATCAACAAGTATCTCGCACCAGAGCTTGAGACGGTGTACCTTCCTGCCTCGCCCCGTTTCAGCTTCATTAGCTCCAGCGGTGTTCGGGAGGTGGCCGCCTGGGGTGGTGACGTTGAGGCATGGGTGCCCGCGCACGTGGCGCGCGCCCTGCGTGAGCGAAGCCCCCGGTTGGCGTTCGGCGCAACTCCGCCGACACCAACCGGGGGGATGACGGAATGAGGAGTTTGCGTGGACGTACTTGAGCTGATCGACAAGCTGGATGACCTCATCCACAACGCACGGCCGGTCCCGTTGACCGATCAGGTCCGCATCGACCGGGAGGCGATCTTCGAGCTTCTGGATGAGATGCGGTCGACGATCCCCGAAGAGGTCAAGCAAGCACGCTGGATCGTCAAGGAACGCCAGGAGATGCTTGCCGAGGCCCGCCGCGAAGCCGACCGGATGCTCGCCGAGGCGCGCGAGCGCGTCCAGCACGAGGTCTCCCAGCAGGAAGTCGTCCGCCAGGCCGAACGCGAGGCCCAGGACATGCTCGAGGCCGCGCGCCAGCGCGAGCGCGAGGTGCGGCTCGGTGCCGAGGACTACGCCGACGAGGTGCTCGGGACGCTTGAGGTCAACCTCGGCAAGTTCATGAAGGCCGTCCAGCGCGGGCGCGAGCGGCTGCAGGGCAAGGCCGACTCGCTCGAGGACGACGGGGCGCAGGAGCAGGGCGCCGACTAGGGATGGATCGCCGCACAGCCGCCCGCCGGCACAGCGGGTCTGCCCGCGGTGCGGGCCGACCCCACGACGGCGATCGGCTGGTCGAGCTCGACCTCCAGGGGCTCGATCATTCCGGCCGGTAGCGCCTGCGCAGCCGAGGTCGAGGTGCCGGTCGCCCCGCTGCAGATCGGCGGCCAGGACTATCGTGCCGAGCCTGAGGCCCCCCGGCTGCGGCTTGACGTGGTGCGCCTCGGAGACGGCTGGCATTTCCGGCTGCGCGGGCGCCTGGAGATGACCGGCCCGTGCTGGCGCTGTCTCGAGCCCGCCCATACCGGCGTCGTCATCGACGCCGAACGAGGTCGCCATCGACGCTGCCGACGACCCCGACATGATGAGCCTCTACCTGCGGGGCGAGGTGCTCGAGGTCGCTGAGTGGGCGCGTGATGCCGTCGCCGAGGCGCTGTCGCCGACAATCCTGTGCGACGAGCGCTGCGCCGGCCTCTGCGTGACCTGCGGCGCCAACCTGAACGCGGGGCCCTGCGGGTGCCCGCCGCCGCCGCCCGACTCGCGATGGGCGGCGCTCGCCGAGCTGGCCGAACGCCTGTTGCGGGAGGAGCCCGAGCCGGATTCCGGTCGGGAGCCCGGTCCTGACGGGTGACGCTGGCGCCCGCACGGCGCGGCGATCTCACCCGGAGGGGTTGCGGCGCGGGGCCCCCCGGGCGGTACCCTTCCGCGGTCTACGACCGTCCGGCCGTTCGACCGGCCCTGGGCGGCCCATCGGTAGGAGCGACATGGCTGTTCCGAAGCGCAAGACCTCCCGTCAGCGTCGCGACACGCGGCGGGCGACGCACGCCATCGAGGCCGATCGCATCGGGCGCTGCCCGCACTGTGGTGCGCCGACGCGGCC
This sequence comes from uncultured Thermoleophilia bacterium, assembly GCA_963784985.1. GTDB lineage: Bacteria > Actinomycetota > Thermoleophilia > Miltoncostaeales > Miltoncostaeaceae > CAITWD01. Next base: position 86,948 of record CAWATR010000025.1, on the reverse strand, counting down.
CCACCGCGTGTGTGGCGTCTGCGGTCAGTACCGTGGCCGCCAGGTCGTCGAAGTCCGCGACTAGCAGCGCCGACGGCCCCGCCGCAGGGGCATCCGAGCTATGAGCCATGAGATCGTGATCGCCCTGGATGGCATGGGAGGCGACCACGCTCCCGATGCCACCGTCCAGGGCGCGGTCGACGCGGCCGGCCCGCACCTGCGCATCCTGCTCGTCGGCGATCGCGATGCGCTCGCGCCGCGCCTGGCGGCGCTGTCGGGCGCGCCGGGCGCCGAGCACGTGGAGGTCGTCCATGCCCCGGACAAGATCTTCTCGAGCGAAGACGGCGCCCGCGCGGTCCGGGCCAAGCCAGAGAGCTCGGTGGTCGTCGCGTGCAAGACGGTGCGCGAGGGCCGTGCGCAGGGGGCCGTGTCGATGGGGCACACCGGGGCCATGATGGCGGCGGCGACGCTGCATATCCGGCGCATCCCGGGCGTGCAACGGCCCGGGGATCGCGGTCGTGCTGCCCAGCAAGGCCGGCTTCATCGTCCTGCTCGACGCGGGCGCGAACGCCGATGCGCGGCCGGAGCACCTGCTCCAGTTCGCGGTGATGGGCCGCCTGTTCGCCCAGGGCGTGCTTGGGGATCCCGCGCCGAGGGTCGGGCTCCTGTCGATCGGCGAGGAGGAGGGCCGCGGCAGCGAGCTCATCCAGCAGGCGACGCCGCTGCTGCGCGACACCCCCGGGTTCGTCGGGAACGTGGAAGGCCGCGACATCCCGCGCGGGACCGCCCGTGTCGTCGTCACCGACGGGTTCACCGGCAACGTTGCGCTCAAGCTGTATGAGGCCTCGGGGGAGTTCCTGTTCTCGGAGATCCGCGCCGCGCTGTCGGAGACCCTGGCGGGCCGCCTCGGAGGGCTGCTCGTCCGCCCATCGATACGGCGCATGCGCCACCGCCTTGACCCCGAGACCGTCGGCGGCGCCGTCCTGCTGGGCGTGCAGGGCCTGGCCGTGATCGGCCACGGATCCGGCGAGCCCCACGGCCGTGGCCAACGCGATCCACACCGCCGCACGCGGCGCGCGCGAGGACGTGGTGGGACGTCTGGCCACCGAGCTGGCCACCCCACCGGCGTCCGCGCCCGCGTAGGATCCCGGGCGGAAACTCCCGGCCCGGGAGATGTCCGGACACATTGGTAAGTTCCACGAACGCATGGCGCCCGTGCGCCACGCGGTCGTCAAGAAAGGGAGAGACGTGGACCGAGCACAGGTCGTCGAGGAGCTTCGCGCCATCCTTGTTGAGCAGCTTGGCGTCGACGCGTCCGAGGTCACTGAGGCGTCCTCGTTTCAGGAGGATCTCAACGCGGACTCGCTGGACTTGGTCGAGCTCATCATGGAGATGGAAGACCGGTTCAAGCTGAAGATCCCCGACGAGGACGCCGAGAAGATCTCCACGGTAGGTGAGGCGGTCGACTACGTGGTCGCCCACGCCAGCTGACGCGATGCCGTTGTCGCCGCTGGCCGGGTTGCTCGCGCAGCTCGGTCCAGCGCGTCGGCGACAGGTGCTGACCCACCGCTCGTGGGTCAACGATCGCACCGAATCGTATGAGCGGCTCGAGTTCCTGGGGGACAGCGTGCTGCAACTGGTCGTCACCGAAGAACTGATGCGCAAGCACCCGCAGGCGTCGGAGGGCGACCTGGCCTGGATGCGCCAGACGGTCGTCGACCGGGAGATGTGTGCCCACGTCGGCACCGCCGCGGAGCTGCACGAACGGCTCCGGGCCGCCGCGCCCGAGCACGGTCGTGAACTCGCCGACCAGCCCAGCGTCCGGGCGGCGCTCACCGAGGCGGTGATCGGGGCGGCGTGGCTCGACCTGGGTGCCCCGGTGACGACCGAGGCGGTACGGGCGGCCTTCGCCGACGCGATCACCGCCGCCGTGCCCGGTCGTCGGGATCCCAAGACCACCCTCCAGGAGCTCGCGGCCCGCAAGGGCCTCGCGGTCCGGTATGAGATCGCGCGCATCGACGGACCGGCCCATCGGCGCGAGTTCACCACGCGCGTCACCGTCGGCGGGGCGGTCGCCGTCGGCACCGGAAGCTCCAAGCAGTCCTCCGAGCGGGCAGCGGCCACGGCGGTGCTGGGCGTCCTGGAGGACCGGGCCTGATGCTGCGGCGCCTGGACATCCGCGGCTTCAAGTCATTCGCGGCGCCGATCAGCCTCGAGTTCGGGCCGGGCGTCAACGTGATCGTCGGGCCCAACGGGTCCGGCAAGAGCAACCTCGCCGAAGCGATCGTCTGGTCGATGGGTGAGCAGCGCGCGACCCGGCTGCGGGCGGCCGGGATGACCGAGGTCGTGTTCTCCGGGGGCGAGGGCCGCCCGCCCGCGGGGGTCGCCGAGGTGCGCGTCACGGTCAGCCCGGCGCAACCGGATCCTACCAGCGCGGCCGAGACCGAGGTCGCCCGACGGTTGACCCGCAGCGGCGAGGCGAGCTACCAGCTCAACGGCACGATCTGCCGCCTCCTGGACGTGCACGAGGCGCTCGGCACGTTTGGGCTCGGCCCCGACGCCCTGGCGGTGATCCGCCAGGGGCAGGTCGAGGCCGTCTGCACCGCGCGTCCGAGCGACCTGCGCGCGGTGATCGAAGAGGCCGCCGGCGTGGCGCTCTCGCGCCGTCGCCGCCGTCGCGCCGAGGCGAAGCTGGCACGCGTCGCCGAGCGCCTGCAGCGCGCCCGTGATCTGGCCACCGAGCTCACCCGCCGCCAGGCGACGCTCGAGCGCCAGGCCCGCGCCGCGGCGCGGGCCGCCGAACTCGATCTCCAGATCGCCGCGGCCCGCACGCAGCTGTCGGCGAGTCTCGCGGCCGTCGCCCTGCGGGAGGAGTCCGCGGCCACGGCCGAGGTCGCGCGCTGCCGATCCGCGCGTGAGCATGCCGCTCATGCGCTCGCCTCCGCTGAGGCCGCCTTCGGTGGCGCCGAGGCGGTCGTGCAGGAACGTCTGGCGACGCGCGAGCGCGACCGCGAGCTCGCCCGCGGGATCACATCCGCGCACGAGCGACTGCGCGGGCGCGCCGACCTGGCGCGTGAGCGTTTGGCGGACGCGCGTCGACAGCTGGCGCGCGATGCCGATGAGCGCGCCGCGGCGGCCGCGGCGCGACGCGAGGCGAACGCGCAGGCCCGTGACGCACTCGCGCGCAGCGAAGCCGCCCGCGCGACAGCTGACGCCGCCGGGCGGGCGCTGGACGCCGCGAGCACGCGCCGAGTGGCGGCTGAGGCCGCCGCGCGGAGCGCCCGGTCGGCGTGTGAGGACGCGCGCACGGCGGCCGAGGATGCCGCACGCGCGCTGGCGAGCATCGAGGCTCGCCGCGGTCACCTGCTGGCCGAGCGCGACCAGGCCAGCGCGCGTCTCGCTCGCGTGGTCGCGCAGGGCGCGGGCGGGAGCATCGGTCGGGCAGAGCGCCGTGCCGAGATCTCCGCCGAACGGGCGACGCGTTGGGCGGGCCGCGCCGACGCGGCGGATGCCGCCGCCGGGGACGCGCAAGCGCGGGCGGCGGGGGCCGAGCAGCGACGTCGGGAACTCGCCGCCCAGGCGGCGGCCGTGCGGCCCTCGGGAGCGCCCGCCGCCGACGTGCTCGGTGCGGGCCTCGAGGTCGTCGCCGGGACCGAGCGTGCCTTCGGGGCGGCACTGGGCGTGCTCGCCGATGCGCCGGCCGTCGACGGCCTGGACAAGGCGCAGGCGGTCCTCGACGCCGGGGCCACGGCCGTGCTCGTGCCGACGTCCGCGGTGCCCGTCGGCACGACGGCGCGGGCCGGCCGGCCGCTCTCGGACCTGGTGATCGCCTGCGCGCCCGCCATGCGTGCGCACCTCGATCGCGTGCTGGCGGACACGTGGCTCGTCAACGACCTCGGCGAGGTACCCGACGACGCCCCGGGCCTGTTCGTGACGCCGTCCGGCGACGCGTGGCGCCCGGCCCGCGGGGTCCGCCAGCGCACCGCCAGCGAATGGGCCGTCCAGGCCGAGCACCGCACCGCGGCGGCCCGCCTGGATGAGGCCGAGCGGGCCCTCGCCACGGCCCAGGACGTCCGCGCACGCGCGCTCGACGCGGCGGCACGCGTTCGGGCGCGACGCCGCGCGGCAGAACGCGCGGCTGCCCGCGCCGAGACGGCGCTCGAGGTCGCGCGTGCCCACGCAGCCCGCACGAGCGTCGAACGCGCGGACGCCATCGGCGCCTTCGAGGCCGCAGAGGCGGAGCTCGCGGACCTGGAGGCGTCGCGTGCGCGGGTGCTGCGCGAGGCGGCCGCGGCCGAGCAGGGCCTGGCCCGTGCGACCGAGGCCCAGGCCGCGTTCGCCGCCGACGCCGCCGCCGCACGCGAGGCCTTCGCGGGGACCGAGCAGCACGTCGCGCGCTGCCGGGCCGATCTGGCCGCCGCTCTGCTCGCCGCGGCCGAAGCGGCAGAACAGCTGCGGCTGATCGACGCGCGCGTCGCCGCGCCCGAGCTCGTGCTCGACGTTGCCGGGGCCGAGGCCGCGCTTCGGGCACTCGACCGGGTCGCTGCGGGGCTCGCAGGGCGGGCGGCAGGGCTCACCGAGGCGATGTCCGACGGCGAGCTGCAGGCGGCGGCGGCCGAACAGGCGCTCGGCGCGGCACGCGGAGCCCTCGAGACCGCCGCCGCCGACCAGACCCAGGCCCTGGATGCCCTGCACCGCGCCGAGCTGGCCCTGGCCGCCGCCGCCGCCCGCGCCCATGAGCTCGTCGGGGAGCACGAGCTCACCGACCCATCCGAGGAGCACGCCGAGTTCGATCCCGACGCACTGGCCCGGGAGATCGAGGACATGGATCGGCGCAGACGCATGATCGGGGCGGTCAACGAGCTGGCCAACACCGAGTTCGCCGAGACCTCTGAACGGACGGACGAGATCGCCGAGCAGGTTGCCGATCTCGAGGGCGCTGCCGCCGAGCTGGCCGTCCACATGCAAGGGCTTGACGATGCGGTGAGCGACGGCTTCCAGCAGGTGTTCGACGTTGTCCAACGACGGTTCCACGATGCGGTCGCGGTGCTGTTCCCGGGCGGCCAGGGCCGGTTGGCCAGCGTTGAGACCGAGGATGAGGAGCCCGGAATCGAAATCCAGGTCGTGCCGGCGGGCAAGCGGGCCCGCCCCCTGGCGATGATGTCCGGCGGTGAGCGCTCGTTGATCGCGTTGGCGTTCTGCTTGGCGATCGCGATGACCCGTCCGGCCCCGTTCTACCTGCTCGACGAGGTCGAGGCCGCGCTCGACGACACCAATCTGCGCCGCTTCCTGGCGCTCGTGCGCCGCATGTCGGAGGAGACCCAGTTCGTGCTGATCACCCATCAGCAGCCTACCGTCGAGATCGCCGACACGCTGTTCGGGGTAACGATGGGCGGGGATGGCGTCTCGCAGATCGTCTCGCGCCGGCTCGCCGACGACATCGCCGGCGGGGCGCGCCCGGTCGTGCGCCGCCAGCTCAAGGCGATCCAGGGCGGCCGCGCGTGAGCGAGGCGGGCGACGAGCGCGCGCGCTGGGCGGAGCTGTTCGATATCGCGGTGGCCCCGGCCGAGGCCGAGCAGGAGACGCGTCGGCGCGGGCTGTTCTCGCGCTTTAGGGAGAGCCTCGCCAAGCCGCGCCAGGCGATCTCGCCACAGCTTGCGGGCGTCTTCGCACCCGGGCTGATCACCCGCGAGACCTGGGATGAACTCGAAGAGGCGCTCATCGGCGCCGACTGCGGCATGGATGCGTCGCTGGCGCTGGTCGACGAACTGCGCGAGGAGGCCCAGCAGGGCCGCATCGTCAACCGCAGCGAGATCGCCGCAGGGCTCGCGAAGGCGGTGGCCCACCAGATGACGCCTGAGCCCCCGACGATCCCGGTCGGCGCGCAGCCCACCGTGATCCTCATCGTGGGGGTCAACGGCAGCGGCAAGACCACCACGGTCGGCAAGCTGGCGCACCGACTGGGCGAACTCGGCCAGCAGGTCGTCATCGGGGCAGCCGACACGTTCCGGGCAGCCGCGATCGACCAGTTGGCGATCTGGGCCGATCGCTCCGGTGCGCAGCTGGTCCGACAGGGTCCGGGCGCCGACCCCGGGGCGGTCGCATTCGATGCTGTGGCGTCCGGCACCGCCCGGGGTGCCGACGTGGTGCTCATCGACACGGCCGGCCGCCTCCAAACCCAGCACAACCTGATGGAGGAGCTGCGCAAGGTGCACGCGGTCGTCGGGAAGGCGAACCCCGACGCGCCCCATGAGACCCTGCTCGTGCTCGACGCGACGACCGGCCAGAACGGGCTCAGCCAGGCGCAGCTGTTCGGCGAGGCCGTTCCCCTGACCGGGGTGATCGTCACGAAACTCGACGGGTCCGCCAAGGGCGGGATCGCCATCGCGATCAACCGGGAGCTCGGGATCCCCGTGAAGCTCGTGGGCGTCGGCGAAAAGCTGGAGGACCTTCAGCCGTTCGACGCCGCGGCCTACGCCCAGGCGATCTTCGACCCGGGCGACGCGGGCTAGCCAGCGCTGATCGCGCGTTCGGACCGGCCCCGCTAGACTCCGCCGGGCGCGCGGTCCGACGACCGCGTCGACGACGCATGTTCGACACTCTCTCCGACAAGCTGCAGGGCGTGTTCTCCGGTCTTCGCGGCCGGGGCAAGCTCACCGAGGCCGACATCGATCAGGCGATGCGGGCGATCCGCCTGTCGCTGCTCGAGGCCGACGTCAGCCTGCCGGTGGTCAAGCAGCTGACGGCCGCGATCGGCGAACGTGCCCACGGCGCGGAAGTCATGACCTCGCTGACGCCAGACCAGCAGGTCGTCAAGATCGTCAACGAAGAGCTCGCCAAGCTCATGGGCGGCGCGAGCGTCAATATGCCGGTCTCGCCGCGCCCGCCGACGGTTATCCTGATGGCCGGGCTGCAGGGCTCGGGCAAGACCACCTGCGCGGCCAAGCTCGCCCGCTACTACCAACAGCAGGGGCGCGCACCGATGCTCGTGGCCTGCGATATCCACCGCCCGGCCGCCGCCGAGCAGCTGTCGGTGCTCGGCGGGCAACTGGGCATTCCGGTGCATCGCGAAGACGGCGCCAGCGACGCCGCGAGCATCGCTGAGCGGGGCATCGCTGCAGCCAAGGCCGCGCTGCGGGATCTGGTGATCGTCGACACCGCCGGCCGTACCGTCATCGACGAGGCGATGATGGTCGAGCTGGTCGACGTCCGCGACGCCGTGCGTCCGACCGCCGTCGTGCTCGTGCTCGACTCCATGACCGGCCAGACCGCCGTCGAGGTCGCCCAGGCGTTTCAGGACGCGGTCCAGTTCGACGGCGTGATCCTGACCAAGCTGGACGGTGACGCGCGCGGCGGCGCGGCACTCTCGGTCCGCGCGGTCACCGGACGCCCGATCTACTTCGTGGGAACCGGCGAGAAGATCGATGCGCTCGAGCCGTTCCACCCTGATCGCATGGCCTCGCGGATCCTGGGCATGGGCGATGTGCTCAGCCTGATCGAGCGGGCCCAGCAGAATGTCGACGTCGACACCGCCAAGGACCTCGAGAAGAAGATCCTTGGCGGCGGCATGACCCTCGAGGACTTCCTTGACCAGCTGCGGCAGATCCGCAAGATGGGCCCGATCGGGCAATTGCTCGGTATGGTTCCCGGGTTCAAGAACGCGATGAAGGGCCGCGACCTCCAGGTCGACGATCGGCAGCTCGATCGTCTGGAGGCCATCATTTCGAGCATGACGCCCAGCGAGCGCCGCCGGCCCGACATGATCAACGGCAGCCGACGGCAGCGCATCGCTCGCGGCAGCGGGACGTCGGTCCAGGAAGTCAATCAGCTGTTGGCGCAGTTCAAGCAGATGCGCAAGATGATGAAGCGGTTCGGCAAGGGCGGTTTGCCCCCAATGCCGCCCGCGCTCGGAACCTAAGACACCCAAGGAGCAACGTGGTCAAGATCCGGCTCGCCCGTGTGGGCAGCAAGAAGAACCCCATCTACCGGGTGGTCGTCGCCGATTCACGCGCGCCCCGCGACGGGCGGAACATTGAGACGATCGGGCGGTACAACCCGCAGGTCGATCCATCGATCGTGGAGGTCGACCTCGATCGCGCCCACCACTGGATCTCCAATGGCGCGCAGCCGTCGAGCGCGGTGGCCAAGCTCATCAAAATCGTCGAGGCGCGCGGGTGAGCGACGCCCCGACGGCGGGGCTGGTCGACATGGTGACCGCCCTGGCCAGGGGCCTGGTCGACCATCCCGACCAGGTTCGCGTCGAAGCCGACGAGCAGGGTGCGACGACGGTGCTCAACCTGTTCGTCGCGCCGGAGGATCTCGGCCAGATCATCGGCCGCGGCGGACGGATTGCCCGGGCGTTGCGCCTGATCGTGCGCGAGGCGGCATTCCGCATCGGCGTGCGTGTGAGCCTCGAGATCGTCGACTAGCGACGCCGCCCGTTCGCCACGCGGTGGGGGAGGCGGTCGTCATCGGGGTGGTACTGCGGTCCCACGGGATCCACGGCCTGGTCCGGGCGCGGTCGACCGGGCCGACACTGGCCGAGTTGCGGACCGGTGAGCCGATCCAGTTGCGCGATCGCGACGGCCGCTCCCGGCGCCTGGTCCTGGCCTCGCACGCGCCGGCCGGCGCTACGGTGCTGCTCGGCTTCGAGGGCATCGCGACCCGCGAGGACGCCGACGCCCTGCGCGGCGGGACGATCCTCGTCGACGCGTCGCGCCTGCCGCTGGGGCAGGATCCCGGCGAGTTCTACGTCCGCGACCTGGTCGGCTGTACCGTGAGCATGGCGGGCGCGCAGATCGGGACGGTCGACGACGTGATCAACCGGCCCGCCAATGACGTCCTGGATGTGGTCGAGCCCGACGGGCACCGCCGGCTGTTCCCGTTTACCCGCGATGCCGTCGTGCGCATCGACGTGGCTGCGCGGCACATCGAGCTGCGCGACGATCTGATCGATGCGGCGCCGGGCGCCGAGAGCGAGGGCGGCTGCGATGCAAGTTGACCTGTTCTCCCTGTTTCCCGAATGGTTCGACTGGATGCGCCGCCCGCGTCATCTCACCAACGCCGAGCTTGAGCTGCGCGCCTTCAACTACCGCGACTACACGCCGCTCCCCGCCGGCCAGGTGGATGACAGCCCGTACGGGGGCGGGCCGGGAATGGTATTGCGGGTCGATGTCGTCGCTGCGGCACTCGAGGCGGTGTACGGCATCGCGGCTGGACGCGTACGCGCAGCCCGCCCGGTCGTCGTGATGAGCCCGCGCGGGCGCCAGCTCACCGACGCGGTCGTCCGCGAACTGGCCCAGGCGCCCGCGCTGACCCTGTTGTGCGGCAGGTACGAGGGCTTCGACGAGCGCGTGCACACGCTCCTGGCCAGTGACGCCATCTGCATCGGGCCGTACGTCCTGGCCGGCGGCGAAATCCCGGCGATGGCCGTCGTCGACGCGGTCGGGCGGCGCCTGCCCGGCGCCCTTGGCAACCGGGCGAGCCTCGATCACGAATCGTTCTCGCCGGAGCTCGGCGGCGGGACCGAATACCCGCACTACACGCGCCCGGCGACGTTCATGGGTGCAGCCGTTCCGGACGTCCTGCTCTCCGGCGACCACGGTGCCATCGCGCGCTGGCGAGCGGAGCACCTGGGCCCCGGACCCGCCGCCGGCGCGTGACCGGGGCGCCCGGCATGATAGGGTACCCGTCGCTTTTGCCCCGACCCGGAGGTCATCCAAGATGAGCGTGATCGAGAGCCTCGAGCGCATGCAGCTCAGAGATGACCTGCCCGAGTTCAAGCCCGGCGACACGGTCCGCGTGCACTTCCGCGTGATCGAGGGGCAGCGGCAGCGCGTGCAGGTCTTCGAGGGGACGGTCATCAAGCGCCAGGGCTCGACGAGCCGCGAGACGTTCACGGTGCGCAAACAGAGCTTCGGCGTCGGCGTCGAGCGTACGTTCCCCGTGCACTCCCCAAAGATCGAGCGGATCGAGCGCGTCATGGAAGGCGACGTCCGCCGCGCGAAGCTCTACTACCTGCGCGGCAAGGTCGGCAAGAAGGCGCGCATCCGCGAGAAGCAGCGGACGGCGCAGCCGGCCAAGTCCTAGTCGTGTCGGCGCCGCTGTGACCCTGCCCGGCGGGTCGCAGCGCGCGGCGGTCGGTCTGTTCGCCCACGATCGTCGCTGCGGTGCCGCGCGCGTCGCCGGTGCCGACGAAGCCGGGCGTGGCTGCCTGGCCGGCCCGCTCGTGGCCGCGAGCGTGTGCATCGACCTCGGGCGTCTGACGCACGCCGAGCGTCGTGCCCTGGGCGACCTGGATGATTCCAAACGGCTCATCCCGGCGGTGCGTGAGCGCCTGGCGGCGGCGATCTGGGTGATCGCCGAGCAGGTCGTGGTCGCGAGTGCCGACGCACCGACGATCGACCGCGACGGCCTGCACCGGACCAACCTGCGCCTCTTGACGCGGGTGCTCGGCGGCCTGGACCCGGTCCCCGGAGCGTGTCTGGTCGACGGCTTCGCCCTCGGCGCCGACGCCATCGCTCACCGGCCGATCGCCGGCGGGGACCGCACCAGTGCGGCCATCGCCGCGGCGTCGGTCGTCGCGAAGGTCACGCGGGATCGGATGATGCGCGCGCTGGCCGGCCGGTACCCCGACTACGGGTTCGACGAGCACATGGGCTATGCGACCCCGCGTCACCGTGCGGCGATCGCCCGCTTCGGCCCGAGCGCGATCCACCGGCGCTCGTTTGCGAGCGCCGCCTACGCGGCGTACGCCGCGCGGGGCCAGGCAACGCTGACGGCGCCCGAGGGCGCGCGCCGTTCGCCGAGGCAACGATCGCGATGAACATCGAGACCGGTTCCGGGACTTCTGGCCGGAACCGGCCCTTGTCCAGGGAAGCCCGGTTGGCACGCGGGACTTCGTCGCTCGTGGGCAGCCCGCTCGAGCCCGCTCAAGACCGCCTGAACCGGTGCGCGGCTGCGCGGAGAATCGTGCCACGGCGCGGGGCACGTGATCGAGCCCGAGACGCCAACGGTGTCCTCGGACGCCGATCGCATCGTGGCTCGCCGACCGGTCGTCAACGCGAGGCGCGCCACGCATCAACGTCACTGCGAGCAACGTCGGCCTGAGGGCGCGAGGCGGCGGTGACGCGCCGTAAGCGGCGGGGCCGGGACATTGCCAGCCGGCCCCGTCACCTCCTCGCAAGCAATGCTCACCCGATCGCAGGCGTGGGGAGCAGTGGAGCGACGAACGCTCATCGTACCGCCGGTATATGGGGGTCCCCTCGGCGAACGGGTGATCTGATTCCGGCCGCTGCAGACGTGCTCGTGTTGCTGGCCGAGGCCGACCAGACCGAGGAGGGCGAGTCATGATCGCCGATCAGGTCGCACACATCGTCGCCGGGGACGGCGCGCGCGCTCCCGCTGTCCTACGCGGGCCACGGGCGCGCGTCGTTGGGGTGCGCCACGGTCTCGATGACGGATTAGGCCGAATTTGCGCACCTGCACTAAATCTCGCCCTGAGCAGCCAAACCCCGTTCGATGAGCGGGGCGGCGTTTCGGGAGTCAATCGATTCGTGATCCGCTCAGGACCGCTCAGAACCGCCTGAAACCGTGTGTGACTGCGACGCGCGTGCGACACGGGCGCCGACGCGCAGTGGTGGTTCCAGTTCAAGTGGGTCTTTGGTCGCGCCGCAGGATTTTCACGGGCATCGTCTAGTGTCGGTTTGCACCTAGACACGAACTGTCGATAGCGGCACTTCCTTGAAAGATGACGGTGGCGACGATGTGGACCCGGCAGGCTCGGCACCAGGCCCAGGACAGGCAGGACTCCCGTCGCGCTGGCGGTCGGTGATGTGCCCCCACGAGCCCCGAGGCGATGTCGTCCGTCCGCTGCCCGAATGCGCCCCCTACCGCCAGTGCTCGGGTCGGGTTGTCGCTCAGACCGCCCGGGGCACAACGATCACATCAGTGCAGGCGCAAGGCCCGTTTCCTGCGGCTGTACGAGGGAGTTGCCTTTGCCGTCTGCGACCGCCATCGCGGCGGGTCGGCGTAGGCGTTACCGGAGCCGTTGGGTCATTTCGCCGATGCGACCGTTGAACTTCGAGTATCCGATCCAGCCGGTGAAGTTCACGCCGCTCTCGGGCGGCTTTGTTCTCTGGCGGTACACGCTGGTGCGTGATGACGGGATGACGGTCCCGGCCGAGATTTGGATCTACAGGACCGCCGTCGATCTTGCGCAGACCGATCCGGGTCACTGCCGTCTGGACGTCGCTGAGGCTGTCGCCACCGACGGTCGGTCGGTGATCGAGCACAACGTCCTGCTGAAGCACGACCCGCCGCTGGGTTGGGTGGTCGACGCCGACATGATCGTCCCGGCAACATCGCCGCCGCCCGATCAGGCCGCCTGAGGGTGTGCGATCCGAGCTCGACAGGATCGCGACCACGCTGGACCGCTACGGCTACCTGGCGCCCGGGGGCCGACGCCTGCCTGGGCCGTGCGAACGCGCTCGCAAGGGCCGCGACTGCGACACCGACTGCGACACCGCCCGCAACAAAGCCGGGGGCGGTCCCGGAGATCCCGGGTTCCTCGCGGGTTATGGCCGCATGTCGTTGGGGTAGGCGACGATCTCGATGACGGTGTCGCCAGGACCGGTGAGATAGAAGCTGCGGCTCGCGTCGCGGTGCAGGTTGATCTGGGTGCCGCGGTCGGCCGCCATCTGCTCGAGTTCGGCGTTGGTGACCCGCCAGGCCAGGTGGTCGGGATGCTGGGACGCGGTGACGAAGGCCAGCCGGACTCCGTCGGCCTCGATCAGCGCCCAGGTCGGGTCCTGGTAGAGGACCTCGGTCGCCGGGATCCATTGGCGGTACCAGTCGACGGCCCCGGCAACATCGGGGACTTGGCGGGCGATGTGATCGAACTCCATGGCGCGGTCTCCCGGCTGTCGTGGGCTAGCGTGTCGCGGCGGTCGGGCCCGTGGCCGGAACGGCGTACCGTGCGGCGATCTCCCCAGCCATCTGCGCGATCGTGGCGCGCAGCAGCGCCGGCTCGAGCAGCACGGCGTCGCCCTGGTGCTTGAGGACCTCCTTGACCATCCACTCCTGGCTGGCGTAGGGGATCTCGACGATGACCGACCCGTCGGTGTGCCGCTCCCAGGACGGGTGCTCCTCGATCATCCAGCGGGCGAGGCTCGCGCTGCACCAGACCGACGCGCGTTGGGCGATCGCCGCGGGCCGCTCGGCGCGGTCGCCGAACGGAAGATAGGGCCCCGACGCCATGATCTCGCCACGCCGGCTGAAGTGCTCGGCGAGGACCGTGGCGCTACGGATGCGGTCGACCCGGAACGTTCGCTGGTCGTTGGCCCGATGGCAGAACGCGACCAGGTACCAGGCCTCGCGCGCATTGACCAGCAGATGCGGCTCGATCGTGCGCGTATTGAGCGCGCCGCGCGCCTCGGTCCAGTACTCGATCTCCAGCTTGCGGTCATCGCGCAGGGCGTGGTTGATGGCCATCGAGACCGCCGCGTTCGCGTTCTGGACGCGGCCGATCTCCACCTCGGGAAGGTTGTCGGCGCCGATCGCCTGCTCCACCTTGCCGCGCGCCGACAGCAGCGCGTCGTCGGCCTCGACCGGGAGCCGGTCGCCGATGAACTCGAGGGCCCACAGCAGCGCCTTGGCCTCCAGCGGCGACAGCCGCGCCGGGCGCGCGAACCGGTCGCCGTAGGTCTCGCGGGTCACGGCGACCGCGTCCCCTTCGATCTTGGCGTAGAGCGCGTAACAGCCGCCCCCGAAGTTGATCAGGTTCAGGAGCGTCAGGTCCTCGTCGAGGACCTTTCGGTCGATGTTGAGCGCGGTGCGCAGGTCGCCGACCGGCACCGTGGTATGGACGGCGTCGCCGCAGGCGGCCAGCAGCCGCGTCATCAGCGCGAGCAGGCGGGCGAAGCGCTCCGCCGGCACGACCTTGTCCGGTGCAACGGCGGAGCGGTCGGGAGGATGCGGCTCATCGCCGGCCTCGGGATCCGCAGGCGCCGGCGGGGCGATCTTCGGCATCTTCGTGTGGCGCGCGGCGACGGTCAGCAGCGCCTCGTGGGCGCTTCGACGCAGGTCGTCGGGCCCGACGATCTCCGCGTGGGCCCCGAGGCTGAGGACCCAGGTCAGCAGCGCCGTGGCGGACGTGTATTCGGTAGTGAACAGCCCCGAGCCGTCGTCGCGCAGCTCACAGCTGCCGTAGGTGCCGAACATCTGCTCCACCCACCACGCGACGATCGGCGACAGCACGATGGCGGCCTGGTGGCCGTCGTCGTCGAGTTGCCACGGTGCCCGGTCGCGATAGCGCGACACGTCGAAGTCGCGAGGCGGGGCAAAGTCATGTTCGGCCCGCGTCTTGAAGGTGATGCGGCCTTCGATCCGCGACAGGCGGAAGATCCGCGTCGCCTCGCGCTCGTGGGCATATCCGACCATGTACCAGTTGCCGCCGAGATACAGCAGCGAATACGGATCCACCTCGCGCTCGGAGCGCTCGTCGCGCCCGATCGAGTAATAGGTGAACCGGATCGTCTTGCGCCGGCTGATCGCCGACTCGATCTTCGACAGGTGGGCGGCGACCTCGGGGGAGTAGTCCCCGCCGAGCAGGTTCACCGAGACGGTGCGTGCCGCATGATCATCGAGGGGGCTCGGGCGCCCGAGGGTCAGGTGCTGCAGGGCGAGCCGCAGGGGTTCGGCGTACGCGAACTGGCCCTCCAGCAGGTACAGGCACGTGTGCAGCGCCGACAGCTCCCGCTCATCGAAGTCGATCTGCGGCAGGTAGTAGTTCTCCGGGGGCAGCGCGTACAGGTCGCCCTGGAAGGGGTCGTCGGTCGGGCGCTCGACGGCGAGCTTGAGGCCCATGGCCTCGATCTCGCCGCGGTCGGCGTAGAACCGGCGCAGGAAGGCCTGGTCGCTCATGCCGCCGTAGCCCTCGACGGACTCGTGAATCTCGTCGGCGGTGACGGGCCGCTGCTGCGACATCAAAAAGGCCACGAGCGACAGCTGCCGAACCAGTTTGTCGTCGTCCCTCATCGCCATGGGTGCTCCGGCCGGGGGCGGGACATTGCCGGTAATGATAGCCGTCTACCGAGATCTTCACGAACGCGGCCGGTCACCGGATTCCCGACGCCGCGGCTGGTAACCTTGGGCGTGTGACCGTCCTCGAGCACACCTATGGCATCCCATCCGAGGATGAGCTGGCGATGCTCGTCGGAGCCGCCGTACCGCACTTCGCGCTGCAGAGCCGCAGCCGTGTCGCCGAGTACGCCGCGGCGTTGCCCGCCGACCACCCGCGTCAGCCCGAGCTCGCCCGCCAATTGGCGCGGCTCGACGAGCTGGCCGAGGACGGCCAGCTCGGTGAGGGCCCAGTGGACCTGCCGCCGCGGGCGTCCCTGGTGCCGCCGGCGACGGCGCCGCACTAGCCCGCGGCCTTCGCCGCGGGTCGTCGACCTAGCCACCCGCGTCGGCGGTCGCGTCGCGCGCGATCGCGGCGAAGTCCCGCAGGATGCGCGCAGTCGCACCCCAGACGTCCTCCCCGTCGAGCCGATAGCGGAGTTCGCGGAGCGAGGGCCGCGCGGGCAGCGCGGCGTCGATCGCCAGGATCTCGGCGACCGGGATCTCCATCACCCGGGCGATCTCGCCCGGATTCGGCTGCGGCTGAGGTGTCGCGTCGAGTACCCCCAACACCGGGGTGACGATGAACTGTGACTGGAAGGTCGTGACGTCGTCGAGCTCGCCGACGATGGCGACCGCCGCCGGGTCGATGCCGAGCTCCTCGAAGGTCTCCCGCAGCGCGGTCGTCCGCAGATCGGAGTCTTCGGGGTCGCGCTGTCCGCCCGGCAGGCTCACCTGCCCGGGGTGCGCCGGCAGGTCCGTGGCCCGCTTGGTGAGGATGATGTGCGGACGCTCGTCGCGGTCATACAGCACCAGCAGGACCGCCGCCGCCCGCCCCGCACGATCATCCAGGACGATGCGTGCGCGCGCGGCCAGGACGGCTCCGATCCGCGCGGCGAGGTCGGCGGCCCGGGGCAGCGGTGCGGGCGAGGCGAGCGGCACATCGACGGACATCGTTCGAGTGTACGCGCCAAAGGGGGGCTGACTAGACTCGATCCATGCCCCGCCGCCCCGATGCCTGGCTTGCGCAGACCGCCGACCCGACCGGCGATGCGCTCGAGCGCGCGCTCGAGGGGCTCGTGGAGCGACTCGAGCAGGCCCGGCTCGCCGCTGAACGGGCCGCCGGCCAGCGCCCATTGGGACTGCGCGCGGTCGAGCTGTCGCCGGGTACCCGCAACTACCTGTGTGCGTTCGAGGGCCCGGCGTTCGTCTGCCTTGCCGACGACGACCGCCCGGTCACCGACGCGCAGGTCGTCCACCGTATCGCGACGGTCAGCCTCGTCTGGGAGCAGCTGGAGGCCGACATCGATCCGTCGCGGCTCGCCGATGTCGCAACCGCGGCCGCGCGCGTGCTGGCGGCGACCGATGCACCCGCGCCGATGGCCGAGGCGGTCGCCGAGACCGCCGCGCACGCGATGGCGATCCGGCGCTGGCGCGAATCGCCGCTGCGCGCGGTCGCATCGCTGGTGCAGATCGACGTCCTGTTCGCGCTGCAGGAGCGCGGCCATCGCGCCTACGCGCGCTTCGTGCAGGGATCCGAGCCACTGGTCGCGCGCCAGGACGAACTGCCGCCGGAGCTGGTCACCGCTCTCGGCGGCTTCGAGCGGGCGGCGATCGACGCGGGCCTCGGCGGGCGGCTCGCCGACCGGCTGGGCGAGGTCGTGGGGACGAGCGACCAGGCCGCTGCCGAGATCGTCGCTGCCCACGTGCCGCCGCTGAACGTCCAGGAGGCCGGGCGGTGACCGGCACCGAGATCGCGTTTCGGCTCGGGCCCGGATCCCTCGACCAGGCCCGGGCGATCGCCGGGCGCCTGGCCGGCCTCGCACCGACGGCCGTCGAGCATGTGTTGTTCTGTGACGCTGCGGCGGGCGAATACGGCTGTCTGGCGGTCTGGGAGGCCGACGCCGATGCCGTGGCCTACATCGACTCGCCGGGGGTCGCCGCCGAGCTCACCGCGCTCGGGGAACGGATGGGAAAGCCGGTACGGGTGCGGCGCTATGCGATGGAGTACCAGCGCGAGCGCCGCGCGCCACGGCGCCCGTAGCACCTCGTACGTGGTGACTCCCGGCGCGGGTTGGGTCCGGGCACGCGTATAGGCTCCCGGGTGTGGAGCCAACGACTATTGTTGTCTTGGACGGGGACCAGACGGGCCAGGAGCTGCTCGTCGAGGCGTTGCGGGTCCTCGAGCCGAACGTGTCCGGGCTGCCACTCAGCTTCGAGCACTACGACCTGTCGCTCGAGTCGCGCCGGCGCACCGGCAACCAGATCGTCCACGACGCCGCACAGGCGATGCGCCGGGCCGGGTACGGGCTCAAGGCCGCGACGATCACCCCGGAGGAAGCCGGGGATGTCGGCAGCCCGAACGCGCTGCTGCGTGAGGAGATCGACGGGCGCGTGATCATCCGGACGGGTCGCCGGCTCCCGGGCGTCCGTCCGATCGGCGGGATCCACGCCCCGATTTCGGTCGTCCGCATGGCCGTCGACGACGCCTACGGCGCGGTCGAGCACCGCGAGGGGAGCGGGCTCGACGAGGTGGCCTGGCGCACCGAGCACATCTCTCGCCGCACCTGTCGGGCCGTGGCGGAGTTCTCGTTCCTGCAGGCGCGCCGGATGAACGCCGCCGTCTATGGCGGACCGAAATGGACCGTCTCGCCGGTCTACGAAGGGATGATGAAAGAGGAGCTCGACGCGGCCGCAGAGCGCCATCGCGACGTGCGCTACCGCCCGGTCCTGATCGATGCCGCCTACGCCGGCCTGATCACCCACACCGGCGACGCGCTCGTGGTCCCGGCCCTCAACCGCGACGGCGACTGCCTGTCGGACATGGTGCTGCAGCTGTTCGGCTCGATCGCGGGCGCCGAATCGCTGCTGCTAGCGTTCGACGACGACCTCAAGGCCACGACGGTGATGGCCGAAGCCCCGCACGGCACCGCCCCGAGCCTCGAGGGCAAGAGCATCGCCAACCCCCTGGCGATGATCCTCGCCGGTGCCGCGCTGCTCGGGTTCGTCCACGATCAGGCCGCGTCGATGGTCTCGCGCGGGATCTACGAGGCGGCGCTCGAAGCGGTGGCCGACGACGTGCGCACCGCCGACCTCGGGGGCCACCACGCCACCGAGGAATTCACCGATGAGGTCATCAAGCGCCTGCGCACCAAGCTCGATGTCTGGAGCTCGCTGGGCGAATCGGCCGTGATCTAGCGTTCCCCGCGGGCCCGCTGTGCGCGGCGCTTGCCGATCACCATCACGACGAACAGGATCGCGATGACTACGAGCGAGACGATCGGGAACCATCCGAGAGCCGTCATGCGCCCCCGGGCTCGGTCGGGCCCTCGGCAATGAAGTCGATCAGGTCCTCGACGGTGAACCGTCCGGCCTGCATCGAGGCGACCAGGCCGTAGACCGTCGCCGTGTGCGGTCGCTCCACGACGTACGCCAGGATCGCGGTATTCGCGTCCTGTTCGAGCGCCGCGACGCGGGCGCGGCCGAGCTCGGTCGCGCTGACGCCGTTTGGGCGCGTCGCGGCGAGGTCGTCCTGGACGAGCCGGGTGACCAGATCGGCGATCTCGTCGCCCTCGGCGCCGAAGTGCTCGGCGAGCGCGGTGATGGCGACCGGCTGCGCGTCGCCGGCGCGCACCAGCTCGCGCAGTAAGAGATAGCCGCCCGCCGAGAGCCCTCCCGCGGCCACGGTCTGGTCCAGGATTCCGGCGAGCTCGGTCAGCAGCGCAATGTCATCGTCGCTGCGGTACATCGCTACGGGCCGTAGCGGTGCGCCGGCGCGGGACGGGTCAGGATCGTCGCCTGACCGGCCCAGGTGTGGCCCGAGATCCCGAGATCGTCCAGCAGCTGGAGCGCCGAGCGGACGACGCCCACGCGGGTGCCGCGGCCGGCGGTGTTGGCGACGGTCATCGCGAAATCGTGATCACCGGGGCCGTACAGCGGCCGCCCGTTGGCCCGGGCGAGCGCCACGCGGGCCTCATTGAGTCGCGCCGGGTCGTCAAGGGCGACGTACACCTCGAAAAACGACCAGTCGGGGGGCAGTTCGTCGACGACGGCGTCAAACGCGGCCACATGACTCATGCCGCGAACCGTACCATGCGGTGAATGGCGCTCCGGCTCACGCGGTCAGCGCGAACGGGGCGAGCGCAGCGGCGACTGCGTCGGCCGCCGCGGCGAAGCGCGCATCGTCCAGCACCGGGCTGTGGGCGCCGAGGGTGATGTCCGCCGGCAGCTCCACCCAGCTCACACACCCGCCGTGCTCGGGGCCGACCGCGAGGACCGGCGGCTCCGCCACGCGGGCGACGCGCAGCACGACCGCCCAGAGCGGCTGGGTCCTGCGCCAGCGCAGGCGTTCGCGGGCATAGGCGCCGGTCAGGATCTGCAGATCGCCGATGGCATCGAGGGCCTCGGGATCCCGGATCCGGTATGCGTCATCGATCGCCGCCCAGAGGGCGAGCGGCAGGCGTGTGGGGTCCTCGCGCCGGCGCAGCGCTGCCGCGTAGCGCACGGCCGCATCCGGTCGCACGAGCTCCGGGCGCTGGTGCGCGTACGTCGGGAACAGGAAGAACGCTGGGTGGGGCAGCTCGAAGCGCTTCTCGCCGATGCCCCCCTTGCGGATGATCACCACCTGCTCGCCGGCCGCCAAGGCCTCGCAGGTGACGGCCCATTCCTTGAGCGCTGCCCGTGCCATGTGCCGATCGTACCCGGATGCGGATGGCGTGTGCCCGACGCCTGTCGCATTGATAGCCTTACCGCCATGACCGATCAGATCCTTGCCCGTGCCGCCGATGGCGCCCGCATCACCGCCGAAGAGGCACTGCTGCTCTACGAGACCGCACCGCTGGAAGATCTGGGTGCCGCGGCCGACGAGGTCGTGCGCCGCCGCTACGGCGACGAGATCACCTACAACGTCAACGCACACCTGAACCCCACCAACATCTGCGTGGTCGGCTGCGGGTTCTGCGCGTTCGCGGTGTGGACCGAGAAGGATGAGCGCGCCTACGCCTACAGCGTCGAACAGCTGGTCGAGCGCGCCGGGCAGCTGGTGGGCCACGGCATCACCGAGTTGCACATCGTTGGCGGGATGACCAAGGAGTACGACCTCCCGTACTACGAGGAGCTGTTCGCCGAGCTGAAGTCCGAGTACCCGCACGTCGCACTGACGGCCCTCACCGCCGTCGAGATCGACTTCATCGCGCGGATCTCGAAGGTATCTCACCGCGAGGCGCTCGAGCGGACCCGCGCGGCCGGCCACGACACCATGCCGGGTGGCGGGGCCGAGGTGTTCTCCCCGCGGGTGCGCGAGATCATCGCCGACCGCAAGGTCCCGGCGCAGACGTGGCTGGACGTGCACCGCGAGGCGCACGCCCAGGGACTGCGGACCAACGCGACCTTGTTATTCGGCCACTTCGAGACACCCGCCGAGCAGGTCGACCACATCCACCAGCTGCGCGCGCTCCAGGATGAGACCGGTGGGTTCCAGGCGTTTATTCCGCTGCCGTTCCTGCCCGGCAACACCGACTTCGCCTATCTGCCCGGTCCGAGCCGCGATGAGAAGCTGCGCACGATCGCCACCGCGCGGCTGTTCCTCGACAACTTTGCGCACATCAAGGGCCACTGGGTGATGCTCGGGGAGGAGATCACCACCGAGGCCCTCAGCTGCGGCCTCGATGACCTGTCGGGCACGCTGATCGAGGAGCGCATCGCGCACGCGACCACCGTGCAGACCCCGCTCGGGCTCTCCCAGGACCGCATCACCGAGCTGATCCGCAACGGCGGCAAGGTCCCCGCCGAGCGCGACACGCTCTACAACCGCCTGAGCTCGCCGGTCTCGGGCTAGCGCACGAGACTCCGCCGATCCCTGGCGCGGACGGGCCGCGCCGGGCGGCGCGCGATTACAGCTGGCGGCGCCGCACCCCGTAGGCGGCGAGCCCCGCGAAGATCAGGATCCACAGCAGGGTCCAGAGCACGTCGACCAGCCGCGAGGCCGGCACGACGACCGCCAGGCCGTTGATGTTGATGTCCGGCGCCGCCGGGCCCGCCTGACCGCGGCGCTGGAGGTCGGCCAGCATCGGCGAGACGATCGCCCGCGGCAGAACGCTGTAGACCGAGTCCACAAACGACTGCGAGCCACGGGCGATCGCGCCCTGATCGAGGTCGGCCTTGAGATTGACCACGGCCTGGGCGCAGATGAACACCATCAGGCCGAACACCCCCGCCGCGACCGGTCCGATGACCGATGCCAGCGCCGCGCTGGCGCACAGGACCAGTGCGCAGTTGACCACCCATGCCAGCGCGTGCACCGCCAAGGGGCCGTCGAGGCCGCGGCCGAGGGCAAGGCTGGCCAGCTGCATCCCGACCGCCCAGATGGCGATGATGCCGACGAGCGCGGCGAGCCGGGTGACGATGCGCGCGCCGCCGACGCGGCTCGGGGTCGCTCCGGAACCGACCAGGAGCCCGAGGTACCCGGAGGACGCGTCGCGTGAGAAGGCCCCGCCGCCGAGCCCGACGGCCGTGATCAGCCCCCCGATGAGCAGCAGGGACGCGCCGTTGGACTGCAGGGTGTCCGCGCGGGTCACGCCGGACTGGCCGGCGGCCACGATCCCGACGATCGTCAGGTAGACGAGCCCGGCCAGCGTTACGCCGAGGATCCAGCGCCGGCGCGCGAGGATCCGCAGGTCGATGCCGATCATCAGGACCGCGGCGGTCCCGTTCATACGGCGGCCCCGTCGACGAGTGTCAGGGTGGCGCCGAGCAGGGCCGGGAAGCCGCCGGGATCGGGCGTGCCGACGACCACGGCCACCCCGTCGGCGCGTGCGGTCCGGATGACCTCGACCGTCTCGGGAAACTCCCATGGGTCGTCGAGCACCAGCACGCGCGGGGCGCCGGTGATCGCGCAGGCCAGGCTGACCCGGCGCACCTCGCCGAGGTCCAAGGACGAGATGAGGCGTCGGTCGCCGGGCGGCAGGCCGACACGCTCCAGCGCAGAATCCACGCCGGCATCGGTTCCGCGGATCGCTCCGACCAGGCGCACCGCGTCGCTGACCCGCATGCCGCGCGGGAACGGCATCCGTTCCGGCCCGTACCCGACCTTGCGCCGGATCGCCGGCACCTGCGGCGATCCGCCAAGCACGCTGACGAAGCCCCGGCCCGGCGGCACGAGGCCTACCAGCGCGCGGATCAACGTGCTCTTGCCGGCACTCTCGCCGCCGGTGATGCACAGGCCTGCTCCCGGCGGTACGTCGCAGCTGACGTCCGAGATGGCCGCCTCGGCCGTTCCCCGGTACCTGATCGTCAGGCCGGTGACGAGGATTCCCTCATGGGCTGGCGCTTCCGCGGGGTCCCGCGGCGTCGGCTCAGTCGCCACGAATAATGGCCAGCACTTCGTCGCGCCTGCGCTGCATGTCCGCGTCCGAGACGAGCGACTCGAGGTTGAGGCGGATCAGGGGCTCGGTGTTCGAGGAGCGCACGTTGAAATGCCACTCCGGGTACGCGACCGACAGCCCGTCGAGGTCCTGCTGCTCGCCGTCGGCGTAGCGCTCGCGCAGCGCCGCGAACACCGCGGGCGCGTCGGCGACCGTCGAGTTGATCTCGCCCGAGATGTGGAAGCGCTCGCGGTAGCCGGCGATCAGGTCCGAGAGCGGCCTGTCGAGCTCGGACAGCAGCTCGAGCATCAACAAGGCGGGGATCAGCCCCGTGTCGGCGTAGGAGAAGTCGCGGAAGTAATAGTGGCCGGACACCTCGCCGGCGAACAGCGCGTCGAGCTCGCGCATGCGGCGCTTGATGAAGGCGTGACCCGACGCGGTTCTCATGCGGCCGTCCGCCGGCCTTGGTGATCGCCTCGCGCACCGCCCACGAGGCGCGCAGGTCGTAGATGACATCGGCGGGGCCGTAGCGGCGGAGCAGATGGCCCGCCAGCAGCGCGGTCAGGAAGTCACCCGGCACGAACGCGCCCGTGTCATCGATGAAAAAGCACCGGTCTGCGTCACCATCCCAGGCGATGCCGAGATCCGCGCGCTCGGCGACGACCTTGGCTTCGATGAACTCACGGTTCTCGGGCAGGAGCGGGTTGGGCTCATGGTTGGGAAAGCGTCCGTCGGGGTCCAGGAAGCACTCGACCGCGTCGAGGTCGAGCCGCTCGAGCACGGGTGCGAGAAACAGGCCCGCCATGCCGTTCGCGCCGTCGAGCACGACCCGGAGGCGCCGGATGCGTGCCGGGTCCACGAAGCCCATCGCGGCGTCGACGAAGCGGTCGAGCACGGTGTCGTCGCGCGACGCGGGTGCCGCCCGGCCGGGAGACGGTCCGGCCGGCCGCGATCAGGCGCCCGATCTCGGCGATGCCGGTCTCGCCCGACAGTGGCAGCGCCCCGGCCAGCACGAGCTTGGCGCCCGTGTACTGGGGCGGGTTGTGGCTGGCGGTGATCTGCGCCCCGGCATCGAAGTTCCCATCGGCGACGGCGAAGTAGACCATCTCGGTCGCCGTCAGCCCCAGCTCGGTCACGTGCGCGCCGGCCTCGACGGCGCCGTCGGTCAGCGCGTCGGAGATGCCGGGCGACGACAGGCGCACGTCGTGCCCGATCGCGATCCGCGGGGCCTCGAGGCCCGGTGTCGCGGCGCGGACAACCTCGACGAAGCCGCGCCCGAGGTCACGGGCACCCGCCTCGTCGATCTCGCTCGGGTAGAGGCCCGCGCACGTCATAGGCCTTGAAGACTCCGGGGTCGAGCGTCATTCGGCAAATCCTCCGCGCAGCATGGCGTACGTGTCGTCGAGATGCTGGGGCATGACCCGGACATCTCCGAGCACGGGCATGAAGTTCGTGTCGCCCGTCCAGCGCGGGACGACATGCATGTGAATGTGGTCGGCGATGCCCGCACCCGCGGCGCGGCCCTGGTTGATGCCGAGGTTGAACCCCTGCGGATGCATCGCGTCGGTGAGCACGCGCCTGGCTCAGGCGGACCAGGCGCATCATCTCGGTCGTGACCGCGTCGTCGAGCAGCGTGACGGCGTCGACGTGCGCATACGGGACCACCATGAGGTGCCCGTTGTTGTAGGGGTAGAGGTTCATGACGACGAAAGCACAGCTCGCCCCGGTGCAGGATGTACGTCCGGGCGTCGTCATCGAGGGCCGGCAGCCGACAGAACACGCACGACGGCCCGTCGTACGCGTCGTCGTGCTCGGCCGACACGTAGGTCATCCGCCACGGCGCCCACATGATGTCGGGGCCCCGGCGGCCCTGCGGAGGTTCGCTCATCGCCCGCAATCCTAGAGGCAGCGCGCCGAGATCGCAGATCCCATTGTCCATGCGCCGCACGGGTCGAGCGACGCCCGGAGCACGAGCGCGCGCCAGGCGCATCCGGCGACCGCCGCTCGCCGCGCCCGAGTCTCGGCGCGCACAGGACGGCACTCGGACGTCGGCCTGTGGCGGCCACCTCCACCGCCGTCGTCCGCTGCCCGGCGATCGTCGTCGGACGGGGGTTGACGGCCTCGGCCGACCTGTTGCCGAGGCCCGCACGGCGGTTGTAGCGTCGAGCTACGGCAACGAGCGAGGAGGCGGCTGTGGGCGAAGTCGACGTACGAAACCACGACAAGTCGGACGAGACCCGCCCGTTCGAGGGCAAGGGCTTCGTCGACGTCGTTCGGCTGGGTGGTGGGACGGTCGGACGTGGCACGTTCGAGCCGGGTTGGCACTGGGCCGAACACGTCAAGCCGATCGCCGGCACGGAGAGTTGCCAGGCCGCGCATCTGGCCTACTGCGTCTCCGGCCGGATGGTCGTTCGGATGAACAACGGCACCGAGACGGAAATCGGTCCGGGCGATGTCGTGTCGATCCCGCCGGGCCACGATGCGTGGGTCGTCGGCGATGAGACGTGCGTGCAGATCGACTTCTCCGGCATGGAGAACTACGCGCGACCGAGCTGAACGGGCGCTGCTCCGGGCCCTGCCGGGCTCGGAGCAGGCGCGGCGTCGGCGGGCCGCAGCCACCCGAGCTGGGCGTGTGCGCGCCGGCGGGAGACCCATGCCGGCGCGGCTAGTCGATCAGGCCGTTCTTGTAGGCGTAGCGCGTCGCTTCGGTGCGGTTGCCGACGCCGAGCTTGCGGTAGATGTTCGAAAGGTGGAACTTCACCGTCTGCTCGGTGACGAACAGCTTGCTGGCGATGTCCAGATTCGACAGACCTTCCGCGACGAGCTTGAGGATCGCGAGCTCGCGGTTGGTCAGGCCCCCGGGCGTCGCCTGCGGGGCCGCGTCGGCGTTGCCGGCCGCACCGCCGGCGGCCGCGCGGGTGATAGACGTTGCCTTCGAACACGCCGCGGATCGTCGACGGGAGATCGAGCGGGTTGATCGACTTGACCACGTACCCGGCGGCCCCGTAACCGAGCGCCTTCTCGATGTGCTCGGGGTCGTCGAACATCGACAGCATGATGACCTTGAGATCGGGATGGGACTTCTGCAGCGCCTGCAGGGTCGCCAGGCCGTCGCCCTTGGGCATCCGCATGTCGAGGATCACCACGTCGGGACGGACCCGGGGCACGAGCGCCACGAGATCCTCGCCGGTCATCGCCTCGCCGACGACCTTGATGTCCGGGGCGGTCTCCAGCGCGCGCTTGATCCCGTCGAGCATCAGGCGATGATCGTCGGCGATCGCGACACGCATCGGCGGCCTGCCCAGGGGGGCGCTGTCGTCGGGCGCGGTGGTAGTCATGTCGATGCTATCGGTCGCGATTGGTCGGTCCTTGACGATTGGGGACGGCGGTGCTCCGGGCGTGGGCTTGGCCGAGGCGCAGGCCGACCCGGTGCGCCCGAGGCGGGGTCGTTCGGGCTGCCGTCCCAGGTGGGAAGTTTTACTACATTTCTGAGGCGCCGTGAACGCCCGGATGCGTTCCGGATCACACGCGGCACCAGTCGTGGCATCGCCCGCCGGCACGGGTGTCGTGCGACCAACTCTCAACTGGAATCCTTTCCCGTCGAACTCACTTCGGAAGCGCAGGTTCGTGGATGCGTCGTGCAGCGAACCTCGTCCATGGAAGCGCGTCCGATGGGCTTCGCGACTCCCCAGTTCGGGTAGCTTACGACCTAGACGTTCGGATAGCTAGGATCACCGCGCGGTGCGAGGTTAAAGGTCCCTGCACCGGCTGCAACAGGGTCCGGCACCCGCTCCGCTGCAACAGATCACCACCGCCGGTCCCCCGAGGGGGCTAGTCCGCGTCGGCCGACACCCAGGTGCGTCGGCGTCCGTCGGGCCGACGCGCGCTGCTTGAGGGTGCGGACGATCTCGGCTGCTGGGGTCGACTTGTTCAGGAACGCCGACGCGCCGCCCGCCAGCACCGATCCGATGCCGTCGGCGTCGTCGGTCATCGAGAGCATGACCACCTCGATGCCGGGGAACTGGCTCTTGAGCGCCAGTGTCGCCTCGAGGCCGTCGACACCGGGCATCGACAGATCCATCAGGACCACGTGCGGTTCGTGCTGCTGGACGAGCTCGATCACCATGTCGCCGCGGTCCGCCTCGCCGACGACGACGATGCCGTCGTCCCGCTCGAGCAGCGTTCGCAGTACGGCCCGGAACCGAGGATTGTCGTCCACGAGCATTACGCGAATCGGAAAGTCTGGAGGGCATCCACGTCCTTTGGCGCGCCGGCCGCGACACGGCGGGCATCTCACGTAGATAACGCTACGCAGCATGCGCGGTCATGGCTGCTATACGGGGGTCAAGTCTTTGGCGGTGGCGGTCCTGATCGGGCCGTGCCGGTCCCTCCCCGGAGGAGCGGTACTATTGCGCAGGATGACCGAGCCCACGCCACAGGCGAACCGCATCGACGCCGACGGGACTGCTCGGCATCGTCGAATGCGAGATCCCGCCCGGCGACGCCGCAACGGCCTTCTCGGAGCTCTGCCGGACCCTGGCCGAGGCGCTGGGCGCCGCGGCGGCGGGCATCGTCACGCGTGCCGGCGATGCGTCCGAGCTGCGCGCGCATTGGTCGTCCGACGCCGCGGGCTCCGACCGCCTGGAGTCGCTCGCGGCGACCGGGTGCGAGGCCGCGCCGGGCGAGCTTGCCGAGCCCGAACCCGGCGATCCTGGCGGCGGGGCTGGCCGGCGGCGGCGTGCTGGTCGCCGTCGGCGCTCGCCAGCGACGCCGCCGCGCCGGACGCGCGCCTGGCGTTCGGCATCGCCGCCAGCCGCGCCGGCGCGGCCCTGGAGTTGGCCCGGGCGCGCAGCGGACCTCGACCGGACCATGGCGCGGATCCTCGAGTCGGACGAGCGCCTGGTCGGGCGAATCGGGCTCGACATCCACGACGGTCCCACCCAGCACCTGTCGGTCGGGCTCCTGGAGGTGCAACTGCTGCAAGCCCAGCTCGGCGACGCGCAGGCGGCGGGCATCGTGCTGCCCGATGGGCTCGAGGCGTCGGTCGAGCGCATCTACGAGACGCTCGGAGGCGCGCTGACGGAGATGCGCGAGCTGATCGGATACCTGCGTCCGGTGCGCTTCCAGGGGCGGCGGCTCAACGAGATCCTCGGCGACGTCGTCTCGACGTTCGAGGCGCGCAGCGGCATCGAGGTGCGAGTACGCGATCGATGGCGAATTCGTCGTCGACGGCGTCTCGGTGACCCAACGCATCACCTTCTACCGCGTCCTCCAGGAGGCGCTCTCCAACGCGCAACGCCACGGCCGGGCCACGGCGATCGTGGTCGAGCTCACCGAGGACGCGGCCGGGACCCGCCTGAGCGTGGCCGACAACGGGACCGGCTTCGATCCGGTGGCGTTCACCCAGCCGGTGCTCGGGTCCTCGATCGCCCGGTACGGACTGCATGGGATGCGCGATCGCACGCGGATGCTCGGCGGCACGTTTGAGATGATCAGCGCACCCGGTGACGGCTGCACGCTGCGGGTCTTCCTGCCACGCTGGAGTCCGGCCGAAGCGCCCGAGGGCGCCGGGAGCCTGACGTGCTGAAGGTGAAGATCTGCGGCCTGACGGATCCCCGTCAGGCCGACGCGTGCGTCGCAGGCGGGTGCCTGGGCGATCGGCGTGGTGCTCGCACCCGAGAGCCCGCGCTACGTCGATCTCGCGCGGGCGGCCGAGGTGCTTCGCGGCGTCCCAGACCATGTTGCGCGCGTCGGCGTCTTCGTCGATGCCGCGCCGTCGGAGCTCGCGCGGGCGGCCGACCGGATCGGTCTGACGCACGTGCAGCTGTACGGCACGGCGGACGTCGCCGGCGCCCGCCGTGCGACCGGCCTCGAGGTCATCCTGAGCATCCCGTTCACCGGCCCGGAGACGGTCGACGACGCGCGCACCGGCGCGGCCGACCTGGTGCTGTTCGACGCGGCGGTGCCCGGCCGGCACGGTGGCACGGGCGTGCGGCTGGATTGGGCGGCCCTGGCCGCCCACCGGCCCGACTATGCGTTCGGGCTTGCCGGCGGCCTGCGACCGGATAACGTTGCGCAGGCGATCCGCATGCTCGGGCCCGCGGTCGTCGACGTCTCGAGCGGAGTCGAGTCGTCGCCGGGGTTCAAGGACCACGAGAAGGTGGAAGCGTTCATGACGGCGGTACGCGGTGCCTGAGCTCGCCTCGCGGTTCGGCCCGTACGGCGGGCGCTACGTCCCGGAGACGGTGATCGGTGCCCTCGATGAGCTTGGCGCGGCATACATCCGCTACCGCGACGACGACGCGCTTCGTGCAGAGCTCGAGGGGCTGCTGGCGACGTTCGTCGGCCGTCCGACGCCGCTGTACCTCGCCGAGCGGCTCGGGACGCGCTATGGGATCGATCGGCTCTATCTCAAGCGCGAGGACCTTTGCCATACCGGTGCGCACAAGATCAACAACGCCTTGGGGCAGGTGCTGCTCGCCCAACGCATGGGCAAGCGGCGGATCATCGCCGAGACGGGCGCCGGTCAGCACGGGGTCGCCACGGCCACGGCGGCGGCGTTGTTCGGCATGCGCTGCTGCGTGTACATGGGCCGCACCGACATGCACCGCCAGCGCCTCAACGTGATCCGCATGAAGATGCTCGGCGCGGAAGTGCGGCCGGTCGACGCGGGGACCGGCACCCTGAAACACGCGACCTCGGAGGCGATCCGCGACTGGGTCACCAACGTCGCCGACACCCACTACGTGATCGGCTCGGCCGTCGGCCCGGCGCCGTATCCGGAGATCGTCGCCGAGCTGCAGTCGGTGATCGGCCGTGAGACGCGTGCGCAGATCCTCGGACTCGAGGGCCGACTGCCCGAAGCCGTGGTCGCCTGCGTCGGCGGAGGTTCGAACGCGATCGGCATGTTCCGCGGATTCCTCGGCGACCGACAGGTCGGGCTCGGTCGGCGTCGAGGCGGCGGGCGAGGGCATCCTGAGCGGTCACCACGGCGCGTCGCTGAGCCAGGGCAAACCGGGGGTCCTGCACGGGTCGCTCAGCTACCTGCTCCAAGACGAGGACGGCCAGGTCGCCGAGGCGCACTCGATCTCCGCCGGCCTGGACTACCCCGGCGTCGGTCCCGAGCACAGCCACCTGCGCGACGCCGGCAGGGTCCGCTACGAGTCGGCGACCGACCGCGAGGCCCTCGAGGCGTTCATGGCGCTCAGCCAGACCGAAGGCATCATCCCGGCGCTCGAGAGCGCCCACGCCCTGGCGTTCCTGGCTCGCGAAGGTGCGGTGCTCGGCGCCGACGGGCCCGTCGTGGTCTGCCTGTCGGGGCGCGGCGACAAGGACGTCGAGCAGGCCGGCGCGGCGCTGGGCATCGATGGCTGACGGCGCGGCGCGGCTCCGGGCCGCATTCCCGCGCGATCGCGCGGCCCTGATCCCGTACGTGATGGGCGGCTACCCGACGGTCGCCGCGAGCCTGGACTACGCGCGCGCGCTGGCACCGCATGCCGACATCCTGGAGCTGGGCATCCCATTCTCGGATCCGCTGGCTGACGGTCCGACCATCCAGGCCGCGGGCCAGCGAGCCCTCGAGGCCGGGACCCGTCCAGGCGACGTGATCGCCATGGCCGACGCCCTGCGTGGCGGGCCGCCGGTCGTGCTCATGACCTACGTGACCCTGGTGCTCGCCGCCGGTCCCGAGCGGTTCTTCACCCGGGCGGCAGCCGCCGGCGTCGCGGGCGCAATCATCCCCGATCTCCCGCTGGACGAGGGCGAAGCGGTCCGAAATGCGGCGCGCGCGGCGGGCGTGGCCATCGTCCCGCTGGCGGCGCCCACGACGACCGATGCCCGCCTGGCGGCGATCGGTACGCAGGCCGATGCGTTCACCTACCTGGTGTCGGTGGCCGGCGTGACCGGCGGGGAGGTGGCCGTCGACTCCCAGCTGCGCGCGTTCGTGGAGCGGGCACGCCGGGCGATCGCCAGCCCGCTGGCCGTGGGCTTCGGCATCCGGACGCCCGCGCAGGTGCGCGCGATCGGCGAGTTCGCCGATGGCGTCGTGATCGCCAGCCACCTGATCCGCATCATCGACGAGGCTCCGAGCCATCCCGCCGCCGTGGCCGCGCTCGACGCGTACGGGGCCGAGCTACTCGGCGCGCTCGCCGGGACCGCCCAGGCGTCCTAGACAAGCGCCCCGGAGGTCACATCGCGTGCGCGGAACTGCGAGCATGTCGGATGATGCCGGTACGTCACGATCTCGCCAGCGCCTGTCCCAGATCGCCCCCTTCGAGGTGATGGAGGTCCTCGGCGCGGCGCGGCGCCTCGAGGCGACCGGCCGTGACGTGATCCACCTTGAGGTCGGGGAGCCGGACTTCCCGACGCCGCAGCCGGTCATCGCGGCGGCCCAGGCGGCGCTGGCGACGACGCCGATGTTCTACACCTCGGCGGTCGGCATGACCGAGCTGCGCGAGGCGATATCGCGCTGGTACGCGCAGTGCTTTGGCGTCACGGTGTCTCCGGAGCGCATCGTGGTCACCTCCGGGTCAAGCGCCGCCCTGCTCATGGCGCTCGGGGCGCTGGTCAATCCGGGCGAACGTGTGCTGATGGCCGACCCTGGCTATCCGTGCAACCGCAACTTCGTCCGGTTTCTCGATGCCGAACCGGTCCTGGTCCCGAGCGGACCCGCAGACGCGTACCAGCTCACCGCGCAGCTGGCACAGGCGGCCTGGGGGCCGCGCGTGCGCGCAGCGATCGCGGCATCCCCGTCGAATCCCACCGGCACGTGCCTGGAACCCTCCGAGTGGGCGGCCCTGGCCGCGGTCTGCCGCGAGCGAGGCGGCGTGCTCATCGCCGACGAGATCTATCAGGGCCTGGTCTACGACGGTCCGCCCGAGACGGTGCTGTCGGTCGCCGA
Source organism: uncultured Thermoleophilia bacterium (assembly GCA_963784985.1). GTDB lineage: Bacteria > Actinomycetota > Thermoleophilia > Miltoncostaeales > Miltoncostaeaceae > CAITWD01. The sequence goes on along the minus strand of CAWATR010000025.1, from coordinate 55,592 downwards.
CGACGTCTGGGTGGTCAACAGCTTTTCGAAGTACTTCCAGATGACCGGCTGGCGGCTGGGCTGGCTGGTCGTCCCGGACGGCTGCACGCGGGAGATCGAGAAGGTCGCCCAGAACCTGTACATCAGCGCGCCCACACCGTCGCAGCACGCGGCCCTGGCCGCGCTCTCCCCAGAGGGTCTCGCCGTCCTGGAGCGGCGGCGCGTCGAGCTCGGCGCGCGCCGGGACGTCCTGCTCCAGGAACTCCCGAGGATCGGATTCGCCGTGCGGGCCCGCCCGCATGGGGCCTTCTACATCTACTGCGACGTGTCGGCGCATACCGACGACAGCTTCGCGTTCGCCAAGTGGCTCCTGGAGCGCACCGGCGTGGCCCTCACGCCGGGGCGCGACTTCGGCGATGCGGCGCCCGACCAGCACGTGCGCATCGCCTACACGCAACCGGTCGATCGGCTGCGTGAGGCCGTCGCACGCATCGGCGCGGCGCTGGATGGACTGCCGTCCCGCGACTGAGATGGCGGGCCTCGCGCGGCGCCCCGCGACGCGCCCGGCTGTCGGGCGTCCTCGGCCGCGCCGACGCCGGTGCGGCCCTGTGAGCCGACGGGATCTGATTCGGCTCGTGGTCGTCGCAGTCCTGATCGGCGCCGGTGCGATCATCGTCCGGGCGACCTCGCCGTCGGCGAACCCGGCCTCGACAGCAATCGGCCATGCGCCGTCCGGCGCGTCGGTGCTGGTGGCCTCGCCATTGGCCCCGGTCGTCATGCAGATGGCGCCGGCCGACCGCATCAGCATCGGCAGTGCCGAGGCGCTGGCCTCCCAGGTCATCGCGGGGGCGCCCTCCGACGTGCTGATCACCACGGATGCCGCGACGGCGCTGGTCCTGCAGTCCAAGGGCCTGACCGGCCCGCCGGTCGTGATCGCCCACGATCGGCTCGTGGTCATCACGCCCCCCAGCAATCCCGGGCGGATCCATGCGTTCGCCGACCTCGCCAAGCCCGGGGTGCGGCTGGTCGTCGGCGGCCCCGACTCGTCGATCGGGCGGGACGCGCGCGCGGCACTCGCCCACGTCGGTGCCACGGCGGCCCTGGCCAACGTCGTCCATGAAGCCCCGGACGCCGGGGGCATCACCACCGCGGTCGTGCTCGGCAACGCGGACGCCGCGGTCGTCTACGCCAGCCAGGCCCAGGCCTTGGGTAGGCGCGTCCGCACGCTGTCGATTCCGGGCGCGGCCCAGCCCGTGATCAGCGACACCGCCGCGGTGCTCACCGCCGCGCCGCACCCCGGCGCCGCTGCAGCCTTCCTGCGTTATCTGACCGGCCCCAACGGGCGCATGTACCTGGAGCGCTTCGGGTTCTCGGTCCCCTAGACCACCGCGCGCCCCCGCACGCCGGCGACCACGGGCGAGTCGGGGAGTCTCCAGCGTCGGCGGGCAGATGCTGACACGGGACGCGCCCGCTAGCGCAGGGCGGGCCAGAAGGGGCTCAGGCAAAGGCGCGCGCGCATGATCGCCTCGTCGACCTGGGCGGCGGCCTGGCGGTCGCGCTGCGGCTCGGGCTCGGGCGGCGTGTCCTCGGTCCAGGTGCTGGCCGGCTCGTCGCACCCGAGGAGCCGCGCCGTCTCGCGCCAGCGCTCCGGCAGGGGATCGGCCGGGGTGCTGCCGACCATGCGGTGCGCCAGCGCGGCCCACGCGCGCGGTGGCGCGACGCACGGGTTGTACCCGCCGCCGCCGAGGGCGACCCACCGGCCCTGGCAGCAGCCGTCGGCGAGCGCGTCGAGCGTGGCCCACAGCTCGGGATAGAGCTTCATCGTGGTCAGCATGTGTGCCAGCGGATCCGCGTGGTGGTGGTCGACCCCGCACTGGGTGACGATCGCATCTGGCCCAAACTCGGTCACGACGGGCACGACGAACTCGGCCATCGCACGCCGGTAGGCGGCGTCGCCCGAAAATGGCGGCAGCGCGAGATTGGCCGCGAAGCCGGGCGCACCGGGACCCCCGGTCTCCTGGGGGAACCCAGACCCCGGAAACAGGTGGCGCCCGGACTCGTGAACCGAGACAGTCATGACGCGCGGGTTCTCGTAGAAGATCCACTGCGTGCCGTTGCCGTGGTGGACATCCAGGTCGATGTACGCGACCCGCTCGAGCCCCGCGTCCAACAACCACTGCACCGCCACGGCGGTCTCGTTGTAGATGCCGAAGCCCCAGGCACGGTTGTGGGTGCCGTGGTGTGCGCCGGCGGCCGGGACGAACGCGCGCCGGGCGCGTCCGTCGGCGACCGCCGCAGACGCGCACGCGGCGGCGGCCGAGACCAGCGCCGAGTCCTCGTGCATGCCGGGATAGGCATTGTTGTCGCCACCGATGCCCCACTGGGAGGCCTCCGGTGCGGCCGCCAGGACTGGGTTCTCGCTGTACCGGCGGACCGCCCGGATGAACGCGGGTGCGAACACGCGTGCCAGGTCGCGATCGGCGAGCGGCGGCGGCGGCGGTTCCAGAGCGACACCCGAGAGCGTGAAGAGGCCGCTCTCACGGCACAGGGCGACCGCCAGCTGGTGCCGGCGCTGGTCGGTCGGATGGTCTCCGCCGAATCGCATGCCCATCTCGTCCTGGTGGACGATGAGTAGCTCGAGTGGGCTCACCGTACGCTCGTTTCTCCGTCGGGCGGGGCACGGCCGGCGCGCGGCGCCGGCAGAACATCACTCTACGACGACCGGCGTCGTCGCCGCGATGGGGCATCCAGCGGGAATGGGACCGGTACGCCCGACGCGCTAGGCTCGGCGGGTGCCGCCCTCCTCCGCGTCCGCGCCGCCCTCGCGCCGGCCTTCGCGTGCCGTGATCGCGCTCGGTTGCGCGGTACGACCCGACGACCTGGTGCTCGCGCTTGCGGACCGGCCGTACCCGGTGATGACCAGCTACCTTGGGAGCACCCTGGTCGCATCCGACCCGGTGGAGGTCCTGGCCGGGCCGGCGGTCTGGGATGCGCTCGACGTGCCGATCGCACCCCGGACGGGCGCACCCCACGGAGCCTGGGTCGGCTACCTCGGCTATGCGCTTGGGGTCCGCGGTGACGCCAGCGTGGCGTCCGGCGCGCGCGCACACACATCGCCCACCGCCGTCCTGTGCCGGTACCCGGCGGTCGCGCAGATCGGACCAGACGGGCGCTGCCGGATCCTCGGCCGCGGGCGCCAGGCGGGTCGCCTCGCCGCGCTGGCCGCCGCGCTGCGGCCCGGCGCGCCCGCGCCCGCACCGGCGCGCCGCTGCGCCACCGTCGAGCTCGCTCGATGCGCCCGCCTACGCGGGTCGCGTGGGCGAGATCGCGCGTCGCATCCGCAACGGCGACTGTTCGCAGATCAATCTGGTCCAGCGGCTGACCGCCCCGTGGCCGGCCGGCCCCGAGGCCTTCGCCGCCCGGCTCTGGGCCGCCGCCGGCCCGTCCTCGCACCGGGCGTACTTCGGCACGCCGCACGGGACCCTGGTGTCTGCGTCGCCAGAGCGGCTGCTGAGTATCCGCGACGGCATCGCCGTCAGTGCGCCGATCAAAGGCACCGCACCGCCGGGCGCCGCCGCCGACCTGTTGATGAGCGCCAAGGACCGGGCCGAGCACGTGATGATCGTGGACCTGGTCCGCAACGATCTCGGGCGCGTCGCCCGCTTGGGGGGCGTCTCGGTGCCCCGCCTGATGGTGCCGCTGGCGACCGGGTACGTGGAGCACCTGGTGAGCGAGGTGCGGGCCGAGTTGCCGGACGGTGCGCGGGCAGGCGACGTCCTCGGCGCGGTCTTCCCGGGCGGATCGATCACGGGCTGCCCCAAGCTGGCGGCGATGGAGATCATCGACGAGCTCGAGCCGGTGCCGCGCGGGCCCGCGTTCGGCAGCATGCTGGCCGTCGGGCCCGACGGCGGCCTGGATGCGAGCGTGTTGATCCGCACCGCCTGGCTGGCCGGCGCCCACGCGTGGTACTGGAGCGGCGGCGCGGTGGTCTGGGATTCGGATCCGTGTGGCGAGCATGCCGAGGCCATGGCGAAGGCCCGGCCGTTCCTCGAGGCGCTCGGGTGCGCGTAGTCCGGATCGACGGGACCGAGTACCGCGGTGCCGCCGCGCCTGGGCGGATGGGGCTCGACGCCCTGGCCGGGCCCGGGCTGATCGAGACGATGCGTGCCCGGCACGGCCGGATCGCGCACCGGCGGGCCCACCTTAACCGCCTGGCGGCGTCGCGCGATACGCTCGGGCTGCGTGGCGGGCCGGATCCCGCACTGGTCGAGGACGAACTGGACGCCGTCCTGGCAGCGTGTCGGGACGAGGACGCACTCGTGCGCTTGGTCGTGGGTGCTCGTGCCCTCGTGGTCGAGGCCGCCCCGGTCGAGCCCTTGCCGGCAGAGCCCCCGGCGGTGGTGGCGATCACCCTCGCCGGGGCCTGGCGGCCCGACTGCACGGCAGCCGAACACAAGCGCACCGAGCGCGCGCACTGGCGTCGGGCCGAGGCGGCGGCCATCGCGGCGGGTGCGGACATCGTGTTGACCACGGACACGGAGGGCCGCCTCGGCGAAGCCAGCCGCGCCTCGGTCTTCGTGGTCGCCGACGGCACGTTGCAGACCGCGCCCGTCGCCGGGCTGCTGCCGGGAATCGGCCGCGCGGTTGTCGTGGAGCTCGCCGGCGTCGTCGTCGAGGAAGCGGCACCGCTCGAGCGCTGGCGGGGTGCGCAGGAGATCTTCAGCGTCAGTGCGCTTCGTGGCATCAGCGCGGTTGCGGCAATCGACGGCGCGCCCGTCGGCCAGGGCCCCCCGGGTCCGTTCACCCGACGCCTGGCGGCCGCATACCGGCGGCGCGTGGCTGCCGACGGCGGGGCCGAGTCGCAGCGCGAGGGGCGGGCCTGGGCTCCGGTCAGGCGGAGGGCCGCCGGACCGGGATGACCGCCACGCTGCCGTCGTCGTCGTGGATGACCCGCAGCGAGACACCGTAGTGTTCGCCGAGCGTGGCGGTCGTGAGCACCTGGCGGGGCGTGCCCTCGGCCACCAATACGCCGCAGCTGATCAGGGCGAGGCGGTCGGCGTAGGCGGCCGCCAGGGTCAGGTCGTGGGTCGCGCTGATGACCGTCAGCGCGCGCACCCGCTGCTGCTCGCGGATCAGCTCGAGCACCTGCAGCTGGCGACCGAGATCAAGAGCCGTCGTCGGTTCGTCGAGCAGGAGCACCGACGGCGACTGTGCGAGGGCCCGTGCGACCACGACCCGCTGGCGCTCGCCCCCGGACAGGTGCCCGAGCGGGCGGTCCGCGAACCCGATCAGGTCCAACTGCTCGAGCACCGACGCCACGACGCTGCGATCCTCGCGACCCTCGCGACCGAAGTAGCTGATGTAGGGCGTCCGCCCCAGCATCACGTACTCGGCGACCCGCAGCGACAGCGGCAGCTGGACATCCTGTTGCACGAGCGCGAGCTGGCGTGCACGTGCGCGGCGGCTCATCCGCGCGAGCGCGTCGTCGCCGACGGTGATGTTGCCGCCGTGCGGGATCAGCGCGGCCAGGGCGTGCAGCAACGTGGTCTTGCCGGCGCCGTTGGGGCCGATCAGGCAGACCCAGGCTCCGGCCGGCACCTCCAGTGAGACGTCAGTGACGACCGTGCGGTCGCCCCGGGCGACGCTGACCCGCTCGAGCGCGACGCGCGTCATCCGTCGACCCGGCTGGTCCGCAGGACGAAGGCGAACGCCGACGCGCCGACGATCGCGGTCACGACGCCAATCGGCAGCTCCGAGGGTGAGACCACCGTGCGCGCGACGAGGTCGCAGAGCACCAGGAAGGATGCCCCCAGCAGCATCGACAGGGGCAACAGCGTGCGATGGGTGCGTACGCCGAGGAGCCGGACGAAATGGGGGATGATGAGGCCCACGAAGCCGATGAGCCCGGTCACCGCGACGGCGGCGGCGGTACCGATCGTGACCGCGCCGACGACCGCGATGCGGACATGTCCGGTCCGCACGCCGAGGGTCTGGGCCGCGTCGTCCCCGAGGCCCATGACGTCCAACAGCCGTCCGTGCAGGAGGATGACCACCAGGGCGAGGACCGCATAGGGGAGCATCGTGATGACCTCGGACCATCCGTCGGTGGCGACGGTACCCAGGATCCAGTTGTACACAAGGGCCAGCTGATCGGTGTGGCGCTGCTGCAGGAAGGTCTGTATGGCGGTCAAGAACGCCGCCACGGCCACGCCCCCGAGGATCAACGTCGTCGAGCTCCGGCCCGCCCCGACGGAGCGCCCGACCACATAGGCGAGCCCGACTGCCGTGACCGCGCCGACGAAGGCGAACAGCGGCAGCGCATGCACGCCGATCACCGTGATGTCGATGGCGAACACGATCGCCACCGTCGCACCGAGGCCCGCGCCGGCCGCGACACCCAGCAGGTACGGATCCGCGAGCGGGTTCCGGAAGATCCCCTGATAGGCGGCGCCGCAGAGGGCGAGCGTCCCGCCGACCAGTGCCCCCAGCACCACGCGCGGCAGGCGCAGTTGCCAGACGATCGCGGAATCGATCCCGTCCATGGGCGAATGCACGTGCACGAGCGGGAGCCTGCTGATGAGGTCGAGGACGATTTCCTGTGGCGGGATGTTTACCGCGCCGACGAACAGCCCGGCCAACATGCTCACCCCGAGCAGGATGACCCCACCGGCGAGCCAGAGCGCGTCGCGCCCCCGCGCGCGCGGCAGCGCGGCGGGGGCGGAGGGCAGTTCCTCACGCAGACGGGTGGTGGTCACCGGCCCATCAGTGGTGCGCGCGCCGGTAGGCGACCGCGGCGTTGGCGATCTCGCGCATCAGGACCACGATCCGGGGTCCCCAGCGCGAGGCGGCGTCATCGTTGAGCCCGTAGATCGCGTGATTCCTGACCGCGCGGATCGTCGACCAGCCTGGTCGGTGCATGACCGCGCTCGCGGTGACCCCGCCGTCGTTCGGTTGGTTGTCGGACAAGAAGATCAGCTGCGGGCTCGCCTTGACGATGTACTCCTGGCTGAGCTGGGGGAACCCTGACGGGTCGCCGGTGATGTTGCGCATCCCGAGCAAGCCGAACAGCTGCCCGATAAACGACTTCGACGACGCCGCGTAGTCGAAGGGCGGCGCGCTGATCTCGTCGTAGTAGGTCAGCCCGCTCGACTTGGCGTAGGTGGCGTGGCGGATCGCTGCGAGCTGTTGCTGGATCGTCAGGACCACATGGCGCGCCCCGGACGTGTGGCAGGTCACCGCACCGAGGGTCGTGATCTGTTGGTATGCCGCGGCCAGGTTCTTGGCCGTCGGCTGGAACACGACGCGGATGCCAAGCCGTCGCAGGCGCTCGACGACCTTGTTGGCGTCGAAGGAGACCACCACCAAGTCCGGGCGGTAATCGACTGCGATCGCCTCCGCGTTGGGCGAGTAGGCGATCAGCCCGGACTTGCGGGGCACCGAAGCGGGATAGTTCGAGTCGCTGTCGACGGCGACGACACGCCGGCCAGCCCCGATTGCGAAGAGGCTCTCGGTCGCGGTCGGCGAGATCGACACGATGCGCGTCGGGCAAGAGGCGCTCGCGGCGGTCTGGCGTCCAAGCATCGGGATCGCGATGAGCACGCCCAGCGCCGCAGCGCCGAGCGCCGCGGCGAGCCGGTAGCGCCGGCGGAATAGCCAATGGAGCATGTTCATCCTCCAGGAGAGGTGGAGGATGAAAGGAAGCTCGAGAGCGGGGCGTCGCCTCCGCCGACAAGCAGCCCTTCACCCGAGGACTCACTGTCGGCACAGCGCAGGCGACCTGGCTTGTTCCCGGGCGGGCCGGGACATCACAGTTGCGGGACAGCGCCGGATTCGCACCGGCTTCGCTGACTGCTGTGCCGCCCGGCGAGTGCGCCGGGCAGGTTATGTCTACAGCGCCTCAGGCGCAGGCGCAAGGCGCCTGAGGCACGCGGTGGTGCGCCGCGTGCGGGGCCGTTGGCGACGCCGCGTCGGTCGCCGGTGTCGCCCCGCTGGGCAGCGAGGGTGAGACCCCCAGCACGCGCGCAGGGACCTTTGGAAGACACGCAGGGCGCGGACCACCGTGGCGTCAAGCAGGACGCCGGCGGCGAGGCCGGTCGCGAAGATCCTGATCGTGACCTCCGGGCCGGACACCAGCGAGCTGACGGCGAGGAACAGGATCAGGGCAGCACCTGTCACCAGGCGACCCGAGCGGCCGATCCCCACCACGACCGGCTGCCCGGTCGAGCCGGTGGCGTCGACAGATCCACGCGCACGACGTCCGGGGTGGTGGGGGGAGCTGCGGATCGCCGGTGCCTCGTGCTCGCGCGGTCCTGACCCGCCGGGGGCGCGCCCGCAGGACTTCTGCTGCGGTGCGCGACCGGGTCGCCGACCACCGGGACCGGCGCCCGTCCGGATGGGTGTGGCCCGGGTGGTCGGCGACCGGCATGATGGTGGTCGCCGGTCCTGGGTGGGAAGATTCAGATGGCAATGGAACCAAGATCCCCTTTTGACGATCACATTCGGCCGCCCGAGGAGCCCCCGCGCTGGCCGGACCCCGTCCCCCACCCGCCAGCCATGTACGTGCGCAGCGACCTGGCCCGCCGCCGCGCGCTCCGGCGCTTTGTCCGCAGCGCGCTGATCGGCGCGGTCGCGGTCGCGGTCCTCGTGGTGGGGCTCGATTACGTGACCCGCACGACGCCGCAGAAGCCGGTCAACGTGACGACGGTCGTGCGCCGGGTCAACCCGGGCGTCGTCGACGTCAATTCTCAGCTGGCGCCCGACAACGGCGGCGCCGCCGGCACCGGCATGGTCCTGAGCACAAATGGGGAGGTGCTCACCAACAACCACGTCGTCGATGGGGCGACGTCGGTCCAGGTGGTCGACGTCGGGAACGGGCGTACCTACACGGCGACCGTGGTCGGCACCGATAAGGCCGACGACGTGGCCGTCCTCCAGCTCCAGGGCGCCTCGGGGCTGAGCACGGTGACGATCGGCGATTCGTCGGACGTGGCGGTGGGCAACGCCGTCGCCGCCTTTGGCAACGCCGGCGGGATCGGGGGACGCCGAGCGTCGCCTCGGGGCACGTGACCGGGCTCGGCCAGTCGATTACCGCCTACGACGACGTCATGAACACCTCCGAGAACCTGACCGGTCTGATTCAGACCGACGCCGCCATCCAACCCGGGGACTCGGGCGGGCCGCTGGTGGACTCGCAGGGCCGGGTCGTCGGCATGGACACGGCCGCGTCCTCGAGCCTGCATTTCCGGTCGGACGGCTCGACCGCCGGGTTCGCGATCCCGATTAACAAGGCCCTGTCGATCGCGGCCCAGATCGAGCGCGGAACATCCTCGGGCAGCATCCACATCGGCCCAACCGCGTTCCTCGGGATCGAGATCTCGCAGACTCAGAACACGGGCACGCCCGGCGTCGTCGTGGGATCGGTGATTGCCGGGCAGCCGGCCCAGAACATCGGGCTGCGCGAGGGGGACGTCATCACCGCCGTGGCCGGCGTGACGGTGACGAACCCGGCGCAGCTGACCGAGGAGATGTTGAAGCTGCACCCCGGCCAGACAGTGTCGCTGTCGTATGTCGACGTCAACGGCCAGCCGCAGTCGACCTCCGTGCAGCTGGGATCCGGACCGGCGACCTAAGGCGCGGCGGCGCTACTCGAAGAAAAACAGCGTCGCGAGGATGACGTAGAGCCCGACCAGCGCCCAGCCCTCGAATGCGGCGGCCTCCCCGTCGCCGGTGATCTGCCAGACCGCGATCGCGGTCAGCGCCAAGCCGCCGATGAGGATCGGCCGACACCGCGAAGGTCAGGTGCGTCGCGAACGCCAGCGAGATCAGCACCAACACCGGGTACACAAACACGGCGATCTGGGCGATCGAGTTCTTGATGATGGACAGCGCCAAGTCGTTCTTGCGTTTGGCGGCCAGGCGGATGCCCACCACGTTCTCGACCGCGTTGCTCGCCAGCGCGACGATCACCAGGCCGACGAACGGCTTCGGCAGGCCCAGCGTGGAGACCGCCGGGTCGATCGCCTGAACGAACCAGTCCGATACGAAGGCGGCGGCGACCCCGGCCAGCGCGAGGAGCGTGATCGCGGTCCGGAACGACACGCTGGCCGCCTCGGGGTACGGTGTCTCGGCGACCTCGCGGGTGGTGCGGATATCGTGGCGCAGGTAGGCGTGCAGCCACGCGCCGTACACGGTCAGCAGGCAGATCGCGCCGACTGCCGAAATGGCGACCTGGTGGTGGCTGGCGCGGTCGTTGGCGTAGCCCGACAGGCCGAGCATCGTGATCAGGAACACGGCCATCAGCAGGAGCGTGGCGGTGTCGTTGGGCAGCCGGTGTCCGAACCGCATCACCCCGTCCGGAGCCGCGTGTGCGCCGACGATGATCGCCACGCCGAGGATGAGCAGGGCATTCGAGAAGATCGAACCGAAGATGGCCGTCTCCGCGACGATGGTCTGACCTGCTGAGAGCGCGAACAGCACGACAAAGAACTCGGGCGCATTGCCGAGGGTCGACTGCATCACCCCGGTCACCCCGGGCCCGAAGCGCGTGCCCACGACCTCGGTGGAGAACCCGACCAGCCAGGCCACGCTCGCGAGCGCGGCCGCGGACAGGACAAAGCGCACGACGCCCGAGGCATCGGTGAACTGAGCGACGGCGGCTCCGGCCGTCAGGATCACGGCCAATGCGAGCATCACGCGCTCGGTGGTCGTCAGGCCGGAGAAGCGACTCATCGCCGGATCCGGCCCAGCGCGTGGGCGCCCGCGGCGCGCTGGCCGCGTGCGGCGCCTGTCAGCGGCGCCGTGGCTGTGCTGCTGGTCGTCATCGCGCTGCTGATCGTACTGATCCGGGTGGCGGGGATCGCCGCGTGCCGGAGCGCAGCGCGGCCGACACGCGCGCACCGGGCCCGCGCCGGCGCGAGGGCCTCGTCATCGGGTCGACCCCGCCGCCGCACGCGGCGACCGGCTATGCCTGGGTGGCGTCGGCCCGCCCGGCGGACAGCGCTTGGCGCAGCTCATGCTCGGTGCGGACGAAGTCCGGGCTGCTGAGCTGCGCCATGCGGCGGGGCCGCGGAAGCGGCACGGTGACCTCGGCGACCACCCGGGCGGGGCGGGGCGAGAGCACGTAGACGCGGTCCGACAGAAACACCGCCTCGCGAATATCGTGGGTGATCAGCAGCACCGACCAGCGGAAGGTGTCCCAGACGCTCTCAAGCCACTCCTGCATGTCGGTCCGGGTGAGCGCATCGAGGGCGCCGAACGGCTCGTCGAGCAGCAGCACTCTCCGGTCCTGCACCACGGTCCGCAACAGCGCGGCGCGCTGCCGCATCCCGCCCGAGAGCTGGAACGGATACGCGCGCGCGAACTGGTCAAGGCCGAAGGTGGCCAGCAGCGGCGTGACCCGCTCGCGGGCCTCGCGGCGCGAGACGCCCTGGACCTCGAGCCCGAGGGTGACATTGTCGATCACCCGCCGCCACGGCAGCAGCGCGTCGGACTGCGGCATGACGGCGAAGCGCTCGGTGGCGCGTCCCAGCGGTGCGTTGTCGACCAGCACGCTGCCGGCCGTGGGAGCGGTGGCGCCGGTCAGGATCGCGAAGATCGTCGACTTCCCGCATCCGGATGGCCCAAGGATCGTGACGAGCTCGCCGGCGCCGAGCCGGAGCGAGACGCCGTCGAGCACCTCGAGCTCGCGGTAGGCGTGGCGGACGCCCTCCAAGCGCAGCCGTGGCGCCTCCCGATCGGCGCGTTCGGTCGCGATCGGCGGCCGCGTCGTCATCGGCGCGCCGTCTGCCGGGACATCCGATACCAGGGGATCATGATCCGCTCGAGCAGATACGTGGCGGCGAACAGGCCGACCGTGATCAGCGTCGTGACGAGGACGGCGGCGAACACGAGGTCGGTCCGGAAGACGTGGGTCTCCTCCTGGATGTAGACCCCGAGGCCCGCGGTGGCGCCGGCGTACTCGGCGAAGATGGCCACGACGACCGAGTACGTGATGGCGATCCGCAGGCCCGCAAAAAAGAACGGCATCGCCGTCGGCACCCGTGCGCTGCGGAACACCCGCCAGCGGCCGGCGCCCATCGAGGCCAGCAGCCGCTCGACATCCGGGTCGGTGGACTGGTAGCCCTCCAGGAACGCGACCGTGATCGGAAAGAACGACAGCAGCGCCACGAGCAGGACCTTCGGCATCAGGCCGAAGCCGAACCAGATGATCACCAGCGGCGCGATGGCGACCAACGGCAGCGTCTGCGAGCCGATCAGCAGCGGCATCAGCGCGTTGCGCAGGACCCCCGACGCGTCGATGATGGCCGACAAGACGAATCCCACGACGATCGCCAGCCCGAAGCCGAAGACCGTCTCCTGGAGGGTGGCCAGGGTATTCGTCCACAGGGCGCCGCGGTTGAGCCAGCCCGCGTGGAGGACCCGCGCGGGCGAGGGCAGGATCTGCGGGCTGACCCCGCTCCGGGTCGCGTACAGCTGCCATGCGCCGATCCCCACGGCGATGATCGCCAGCGCCGGCACCCACGCCCAGCGCCCCGCGGGCCGGCGCCCGGACAGCCCCGGTACGTGGCCGTGAACGCTCACCTGGAGCCCGCCGGCAGGTAGGCGTTGGTGTAGTAGCTCGCCCAGTCGGGGCGGGTCGTGATCCGGTTGCCGTTCGCGTCGGTCAAGGCACCGGCGTCGAAGAGCAGGTTGCCGTAGCCGGCCCACTCCGCGGTGGTCTCGGGGCCGGCGACCCCGGCCGGATCCAGGTAGTAGCTGCGCGCGAGCAGCGCCGCGCTCTGATCGACGAGCGTTGCCTGGGATCCGAGCCCGCTGGGATCGGCCGCGATGAGGAGCTTCGCGGCCTGCTGCGGGTGCGCGGCGGCGTACTCGTACCCGCGCTGGGTGGCCGCCAGGAACCGACGGGCGACGTCCGGGTGTGCCGCGAGGTAGCTGGTTGCTCGAGATGATGAGCGTCGAGTAGTTGTCGGGCAGGCCAAGCTGGCTGAGCGCGAAGCCCGGCTTGAACGGCTTGCCCGCGAGCGCCCCCTGGATTGCCTCCCAGGTCATGTAGGACAGCGTGAAGTCCGCTTGTCCGTTCCAGACCGCGTCGTAGGCCGACGTGTTCAGGTCGACGGTGGTGAACTTGCCGGTGCCCCCCGCGCGCCGGATCACATAGCGCAGGGTCGGGCCCTCGTCCGGGGTGCCGAACCCGGCGTAGGTCTTGCCGTCGAGGTCCTTCGGCGAGCGTGATGGCGGTGTTGTTTGCCCGGACGCCGACCTGCAGCGCGTCGTGCTGCAGGATCGCGAAGACCGCCACATCGTCTTCGCCGGCCGCACGCGCGAAGATCGTGCCCGCCTCGTACGAGATCCCGAAATTGGCCTTGTCGGATGCCACCAGGGTCTCGGGGGCCGTCGTGCCGTAGGGCAGGATTTGCAGGTTGATCCCCGCCTGGCGGTAGTAGCCCAGGGCGCGGGCGACGTAGATGCCCGTGTGGTTGGTGTTCGGGACCCAGTCGAGCGCGACGCTCACCGTGGACGGCGCGTTCGAGGCGTGAGCGCGCGGGCTCGACGAGGATCCGCAGCCGGCCGCGACGGCGCCGACCAGCGCCAGCGCGGCGATCGCCCCGGCGAGCCGCTGCCGCGCGCCGGTCACCGGCCCTGCCGGTGCCGGGCGGTCAGGCGCTCCATCGTGAGCGCCGCGTCGTCACGGCCGGACTCGGCGACCTTGATCACCGAGATGACCTGGTCGGCCCCCGAGGCGAGGGTCGCCTCATGGGCGGCCCGTACGAGGGGCCACAGCTCGTCGGGCGTCCCTTCGAGCGTCGTCCCCAGCGGCCCGACCTCGAACCGGACGCCGGCGCCGGCGATGCGGGCGATGGCCGCGTCGACGTGGCGGTAGGTGTGCTGCGCCGTTCCGGATGGGGCGGGAAGCACCTGGATCTCGACGAGCATAGGAACGCCCTTTCCGGCAGCGCCGCCGCGTGCGCGCAGATGCGGCCTGCACGCTGTACGCGCTGTACCAGCCGTTGTGGCCACGCGACCGAACCTGTCCCGCTGGTCCGAGTCGGTATGGGCACATGTGCAACACCACCATGTGCATCGCCTATGTTGCCAGTTCACTAGCGTTTTGTCGCGTGCCCCAAACGGGGGAGCGCCGGTCCGGTCGGGCCGGCGCGCCACGCCGACGGGGCGGCTGGAGAGGTGCACCGTGGCAGCGCCGGCCGGACCATCACCGAACGATCAGCCACGCCGGCTCGGCGGCGATACCGGTGCCCGGGTCTGGGAGCTCGCGACGCCGCTCGGTGAGTGGGTGCTCAAGCGCGCGGACCCCGCGCAGGTTGCACGCGAGGCCGACATGCTGGCCCAGCTGGCCGGGTCCGGGCTCGCGCCGGACCTGGTGGCGGCGGGTGAGGGGATCCTGATCACCGCGCCGGGTCGACGGCGCCCCGCGCCCGGCGGCGAGCTGGAGCGCCGATCAGGCGGGGGCGGTCGGCCGGCTGCTGGCGACTGGTGCATCGGCGACCCGCGCCGGCTCCGGTCGCGGGCGCCCCGGCATCCCGCGGCCGGCTGATCGCCGACATTCGCAGGGACTGCCGGCCGGGGTTGCGTGCGATCACCGCCGCGGCGATCGCCGCGCTACCGTCGCCGGAGTCGGGCGCACGGGTACTGCTGCACGGCGACCCGTGGAGCGCCAACGTCGTCTGGTCCGCGGCGGGGCCCGTGCTGGTCGACTGGGAGTACGCCCGTGGCGGCGAGCCGGCCGAGGACCTCGCCTACCTGGCGGCCCTCGATGAGCTGTCGGACGCCACGCTCGCGGAGGTCCTGCGCGGCTACGGCGCAGACCCGGCGCTGGCAGCGCGCGTTCGCGCCTGGCGCCCGCTCATGGCGGCCTGGTGCGGCTCGTGGCTCTGCGACCGGGGCGCAGGCGACCGCGGCGCGCGCCTGGTGGCGCACGCCGAGCGGCTCCTGCTGCATGGTGCGGGTCAGTAGTGCTGGGTTATCCGGCCGTGTCGGTCGACCACGTCAGGTGGACCACCAGATCGCAGTGGTGACCGCTTTTCTTGAGGTCCACCACGACATTGACGGGGTCATTGACCATGACGGCACCGTCCCAGTTGTCATAGGACAGTTCGACGGAGCCTGCTGCAAACTGGTCGGCGAGGTCACGAAGCTGCTGGGCCACCAGCCCATGTGTCGCCGATTCACGTACGTCGAACAGGTGCTGCGCCAAGAAGCCCTCCTTGGGTCCCGGTTGCTGTCGCTGCCTTGATCGTACGCCCGGGAGCACCAATTCCGCGGCTCGATGTCTGACGGTTTGTCACGGATCGTGGTTTGCTCTGGCCCAAGCGACAGTCCATCCCGGTCCGGAGGCGTCTTGCGATGCACGAGGTAGTCGTTCCGTGGAGCCCACGCCTGCAGGCGTACAACCCGTCCGACGACGCCGAGCGCCCCTTGCGTCGCGGGCTGGCATGGGACCTGTTGCTGCACACCGGTCTGGTCGACGGGCCCGGGGTCCGGACACTCGACCCGCCCCGCGCCGGCGTCGCCGACCTCGAGCGCGTCCATGCAGGGGCGTATATCCGCGCGGTGCAGCGCTACTCGGCCGATCCCCGGCGCGCGATGGAGTGGGAGGCGGGCCAGTGGGGGTTCGTTCCGGGCATGGACACGGTCGCCCGGCAGGGCATGCACGAGGCGGCCGCGGACGTCTGCGGCGCCGCGATGGCCGGTGCACGCGCCGTCTGGCACGGGCCCGGCCGGGCATTCTGCCCGGCGCCGGCGGGACTGCACCATGCCCTTGCGAACCGCGCGTCCGGGTTTTGCATCTACAACGACTGCGCGTTGGCCGTGCGTGAGCTGCTGGACCTCGGCGCCGGACGCGTCGCCTACGTCGACGTCGACGCCCATCACGGCGACGGGGTGCAGTGGATCTTCTACTCGGACCCCCGCGTGCTGTCGGTGTCGGTGCACGAGTTCGCCTACGGGTTCTTCCCGGGCACCGGCGAGCTCACCGAGCGGGGCGCCGGCGATGGCCTCGGTGCGACACTGAACGTCCCGTTGCCGCCATTCGCCGGCGACAGGGCCTACGTCGCGGCACTCGAGCAGGTCATCGTCCCGGCCGTGCGGTCATTCCGACCCGATGTGCTCGTGGTGCACCTCGGCGCCGACGTCCATCACGCCGATCCGCTGGCGCATCTGCAGGTGACCATCCCGGCGCTGGAGGACGTCTACGCGGGCCTGGTCGCACTCGCCGACGAGGTCACCGAGGGCCGCATGCTCGCCATCGCCGGCGGCGGTTACAATCCGATGACCCTGGGGCGACTGTGGGCGCTGCAGCTCTCCGCGCTGACCGGCAACCCGATTCCGGATGCGCTTCCCGAACCCTGGCGCGATGCCGCGCGTCTGGCCCTGGGCACCGAACCGCCGGGGCGGCTGCGCGAGGAGAACCCGATCGAGGCCGATCCGGCGCGATGCGCGGTCGGTGACCGGGAGGGCGCCGAGCGCGTCGGCCAGGCCGCTCGGTTGGTGGGCGGCTAGCCCGAGTCACCGGACCCGGCGCGCAGGGATCGGGCCGGCCGGGCGCGAACTGATGCGGCGTCGGGTCGGCCCGTGACGCGCGGCGGCACACCGGCGCAACTCCAGGAGCCCACCATGACCAGAGCGCCCACATTCGGCACCACCAGATCGGGCCTGCCCGTACATGCCAAGACGCGGGACAACCTGAGCGATGTCGTCAGGTTCCGTCCGGCGCGCATCCGCCAAGCGGTCGGCGAGGTCGAAGGATTCAACGCCAAGCTCGCGGTGGTGATCACCTCCGGCGTCGGCACGATGGCGTGCGCGTACCTGTTTGCGCTCATCGCGCTGACCAGCCTGCCGATCATCCTGGTGCAAGCCGGGGCGATCCCCGCCAGCTGGGTGCCGACCTTCCTGCTGAAGCCGGGGCTCATCCTCGTCGTCGCTTGGATTGCCCAGACCTTCCTCCAGTTGGTCCTGCTGAGCATCATCCTGGTCGGCCAGCGGGTCCAGGCCACCGCCTCCGACGCCCGTGCCGAGAAAAGCTTCGAGGATACCGAGGAGATCCTCGACCGTCTCGATCTCCACACCGCCGGCGGGCTGGCGGACGTCATCGCTGCGATCGAACGCGTCGGCCGGCAGGTCGGGCAGGCACCGGACGCGTCGGCGCCAGACGATGGCGAGGCGGGATAGGCGGCACGCGGTCGGTTCGGCGTCCGCTGCGGCGGCGGACGCGATAGCCTCGTCCCGTCCAGATTTCCACCGTGTAGGAGCAGACATGGCCCTTGACGCCGGGAACCCCGCGCCCGACTTCACGTTGAACGATTCCGACGGGAACCCCGTCACCCTGTCGGAGCTGCGCGGCACGCCGATCTACCTGAGCTTCTTTCCCGCAGCCTTTTCGGGGGTGTGCACGCCCTACTTTTCGAAGATCGCCGACGACATGAGCCCGTTTGCCGGTGCCCGGGTCATCGGCATCAGCGTCGACAACAAGGCGAGCCTGGCGGCGTTCAAGAGTCAGCTCGGTGCGGATCATGTGACCTTCCTGGCCGATTTCCACCCCAAGGGTGAGGTGGCGCGCCTGTATGACGTCTGGCTCGACCAGGCGGGCTTCGCCGGCCGGGCGACGTTCGTCATCGACGCCGAGGGCGTCATCCGCGATGTCGATCAGGTCGTCCCGGTCGAGACCCCCGACGTCGACCGGCTCATCGCCTCCCTGTCGGCCTGCAGGATCTGATGTTCCTGCTCATCGCGCGGTTTACGGTCCCGCCCGCGCTGCTCGCCGAGCAGACCGCGGCCCACCAGGCCTGGGTGAGCGAACATGCCGCGGCGGGCCATTTCGTCGCAGGTGGCACCGAGGTCCCATACCAGGGCGCGGTGATCGCGGCGGTCGATGTGACGCGGGAGGAACTCGCCGCGTGGGTGCGGGAGGACCCGTTCGTCGTGCATGGCTTCGTCGAGTATGACGTCCGCGAGTACGAGGTCGTGCTCGCGGCACCGGGCGCGGAAGCACTGGCCGGCTGAGCTCCTCACGCTCCGAGGCCTGTGGCCGTGCGCCGCCGGGAGTCTAGGCGAGGTGGAACATGCGCGCGAGGATCGGACGCAGCACCGGCATCAGGTCCCACGCCAGCGGCCCGTGGGCGCGGTGGTAGGTGTTGTAGAGGTCGAAGTTCGCGTACAGGAACGGCAGCGCCATGGCGAAGACCCCGGCCGCCGCGAGCCCGGCGAGTGCGGCCGGGCGCACGCGGACAAATGGCTCACCGACCAGGCCGGTCTCGAGCCCGAGCACGACGATCAACACGAGCGCGTTGGAGAGCACGATCAGCCGCGAGAGGTCCCACGCGACGATGAGCATCAGCCACGGGCATACCACCGCCAGCACGAGCGACGCGCGGGCCCATCGGTCCAGCTGCGCACGGCGCCAGGTCAGATACAGCGCGGCAACGAGGACCGCCGGCCAGCAGAAGTACAGCAGGGCAAACGGCTCGGTCGGCCACCAGTACGCGCGTTGGATGTGCTCCATCCGCGTGACGGTGGACGAGAGCGTCTGGGTGAACTGCTGATGGAGCAGGGTCAGCTTGAACGCGCCCGTGCCCGTCACGTGCCGGGCGACCTCCAGCTGAGCCGCCGTCGCCGATGATGCGATCACGACGGCCAGCGTCGTGACAAACGGCGCCCCGAGTCCGAGCACCGCCCGCCAGCCCGGGCGCCCTTCGCCCCGGCGGCGCAGGACGGCCCAGCCGAGGACCGCCAACGGAATCCAGAGGTCGATGAACATCTCATGGATGAAGGGCGCGAGCGCCGCGAGCGCGCCGGCCGGCAGAATCCACCCGCGCGCCAACAGCGCGGCACACCCGAGCGCGACGCCGAGCATCACCACGTCGAGGTACCCGGGCGTGAAGGCCAAGGTCGGAAACAGCGAGGACCCGACGATCGGGAGCGCCAGCAGCCCGAGTACCAGGGCATGCGTGGTCGACGTTGCCCGCGCGGCCAGGATGCCGATCCACGCGGCGAAGCCCACGACCAGCACCGCAAGCAGGACGTGGGCGATGGTGACGACCGCGCGCCCCTGGGCGGCGGCCGAGAGGCCGCCCGCCAGGCCCTGAAAGATCGTCCCGACGAGCCCACGGCGGATGAACCCCTCGCCATAGGTGACCTGCCAGAACGGCAGACCCCACAGCGCAGGCCTGTGCTGCCAACCGCGCAGCGCGACGCCGATACCGACGGCCGCGAGTACCAGGGCGATCCCGGCGGCAATCAGCCGCTGAGACCGTTGGTCGATCGGCATCGGCCGCGACCCGGTCAGGGCGGGCTCAGATACGGATCGAGTGCTGGCGTGCGGCATGCGGCGGCGAATCGGATCAGACCAGGTGGAACCATGACGCCAGCACGGGGTGCAGCACGGGCATCAGGCTCCAGCGCAACGGCCCGGCGTGCACGTAGTAGCCGACATTGAACTGAACGAACATGTACGGCAGCGCAATCGCCAGCACCGTGCAGCCGACCAGGGCGCCGATCGTGGCCGCGTGCAGTTCGCCTCCGAGTTCGTCGACGATCGTCGTCTCGATCCCGTAGATCACGATCAGCACCAGCGCATTGGCCAGCAGGACGAGGCGGGACAGGTCCCAGGCGAGGATGAGCGCGGCCCACGGGCTGAGGATCGCCAGGACCAACGCCGCCTTGGCGACGCGGTCGAGCAGCTGCCATCGCCAGGTCATGTAGAGCGCGACGGCGAGGATCGCCGGCCAGCAGAAGTACACGAACGCGGCGGGCTCAGTGGGCCACCAGAACCGGCTTTGCAAATGGTCCATGCGATGCAGGGCGGCCGTGAAGGTCTGTCCGAACTCCCAATGCAGCAGCGTGGCCTTGTAGCTGGCGGTGCCGACGACATGGGTCGCCAGTTCGTGTGCGGTGGTGGTTCGCGACGGGATCGTCACGACCGCAATCGCCGCGACGATCGGTGCGCACAGCGCCGGGATCAGTACGCGCACCGAATGCCGCGGGTGACGGTGTGCGAGTACCGCGTAGCCGAGCACCGCGATCGGGATCCACAAGTAGATAAACAACTCGTGGACCACCGGGGCAATGCAGCCGAGCGCGACCGCGGGCCACAGGTGTCCCCTGGCCAGCAGGACCGCGCCCGCGGCGGCGAACAGCAGCAGGATCCCGTCGAGGTAACCGGTCGTGAACACCAGCATCGAGAACAACGCCGACCCGGCGATCGGCAGGGAGATGAGCGTGAGCCGCAATGCGTTCTCGCGCGACGGGGCATGGGCGACCAGCACCCCCAGCCAGGTTGCGAGCCCGACCAGCAGCACCAGCGCGACGATCATGGTGATCTCGATCACCAGGTCGGTCTGCGTGCCGAAGCCCAAGCCGCCGAACAGCCCCTGGAAGATGGTCCCGACCAGGCCGCGCCGGATGAACCCGCTCGAATAGGTGACCTCCCAGAACGGCCGTCCCCACACCAGCGCGGTTCGGTGGAAGCCACGTAGCCCCACGAGCACGCCGATGGCGATCATCACGGCCGCGCTAATCAGCGCGAACCACGTCGGGACGGGCGAACTCCGGGGCGCGGGCGCGACGGGTGTTGGGGCGAGTTGCTGTGGCATTGCGGGCCGGACCACCTCGGATCGATCCGGGGCCACGATATCGCACACCCCGCTGGGCACCGGACCGCAGGGCCACACCACGTGCCCCGGGGGTCCGGGACCGACGTCGTCGCGGCGCGATCAGGTCAGCGCACGCGCCAGATGAACGTCACGGTCGTGCGGACTCCGAGCCCGTCGTTGATGATCACCACCACGCGGTAGGCGCCCCGGCGGCCGGCGACCCGGCCGGAGATGAGCCCCGTGCGCCGGTTGATGTGCAGGCCGCGCGGCAGCCCGCGCGCGGCAAAGTTCAGCCGGGAGTGGCGGGTGTCAATGGCGCGGATGCGCAGCCCCGCGCGCCGGCCGCGCCGGGTGACCGCCGTGCCCACGTGCCGGACCACCAGGGGGCTCCTGACGGTCCAGACGAACCGGACGCTGCCGCTGCCGCCCGATGCGTCGGTGACCACGATCGTCACGAGCGCGTGAGTGGCGGTCTGCCGCGGTGCACCGGTGATGACGCCGGTGAAGGGGTTGATCACCAGGCCTGCCGGCAGGCCGATGGCGCGGTAGCTCAGGGTGGCCTGGGCGGCGAGCGTCACGCCGTCGGTTGCCGCCGGCACATCGGCGCGGTCCGTCGCCTGGATCACGAGCGGACGCACCGGCGTGGCGAGCGTGCCCGTCTGGCCCCCGGGATTGGCGATGGTGATGGTGTGGTTGGCCACGACCGCGTGCGCGAGCGAGCAGCCGTGTGCGTCGTTGCCCCAGACGCCCTGCACCGGGAAGACTCCCGTGGCCAGCGTCAGGTTCGCGCCACCGTTCTGGTTGAGCGGCGCCCATGCGCAAATGTCCGCGCCCTCCCCGTAGGAGGCGTTGTACCAGCCGTAGCCGACGTACGGATCGGTCAGCGTCTCCGCGTACTCGTGGCTGGCGATGACGGTCACGCCGTCCAACGCCCCCGCCGCGCCGGGGTTGACGTACCCCGCCCCGCACCCGTAGCCGGCGTCGGGGACGTACGGAAGGTTCGTGAACAGGAGCGCGCCGCCCGGCGAGCTCGCGCCGGATCCCTCGGTCGTGTAGTCGTGCCAGGCACAGAAGCCGCCGGCCGGGGTGTTGAACCCGCCCGGCGTCGTGCCGGTCGGCGAGACGACGATGTACTCGGCGTTGTTCGACCCCGGCGCGGTGGCGCCGAAATGTGCGGCCGCGTCGCTGGCCTCGGCGGCGAGCTGGGCATCGCTGGCCGACGCCGGCGCTGCGCTGCGCGTGTCCTCCCAGACGCCGGCGAGTGCGCCGCCGGTCGGGTAGGCGATGTGGG
Source organism: uncultured Thermoleophilia bacterium (assembly GCA_963784985.1). Taxonomy (GTDB): domain Bacteria; phylum Actinomycetota; class Thermoleophilia; order Miltoncostaeales; family Miltoncostaeaceae; genus CAITWD01. Next base: position 33,719 of record CAWATR010000025.1, on the reverse strand, counting down.
TCGCCCCGGGCGGGCACGAGGTGGCGCCGGTAGCGACGCCGGCCGTGGCGCTGGACTGGCAGTACTGGGTCAGCACCCCGCTCCACGTCTCGCCGGCGGTGCCGAGCCCGGCGTAGAACGCGAGCAGATCGGGCGCCATCTGCGCGGGGTCGCCGCTGAACGAAGGATAGGTCCGGCCGCCGACGTTCGCGGTGCCCTGCGTGCCCCACTGGGTGCCCCAGAAGACGACGTAGACCCGTGGCGGCCCGGTGACGACGCCCGCACCGCCGAGTCCGCCCTGGTAGGACAGCAGGCCCGAGGCGCCGGAGGCGCCGCCGCTGGCACTGCCGCTTCGCAGCTCGTTGTCATTGCGGAGGACGCCATTTGACGTCGTGCGCGTGGGCATCAGCCCGTGCCCTGGGGCGAGCGCGCCCATGTGCGGGGCCGCCTGCGCCCCGGCGAAGCCGGGTCCAGCCGCAAGTCCGATCGTCGCGACCGCCGCCGCGGCGCCGGCGCGCAGCCACGCGCGCGTCGTGCGCGGCGATGACGATGGCGATCTGTGGGACACGGTCAGGGCCTCGTTGGTGCCCGAGCCGGCTGCGTCCTGGCTCGGGGGACTCCGGCGGGGCTCCCGTGGATGCGAGGTGTCGCGGCGCGATCAGGGGGCCCCGACGAGGCGGCTGGCGCCGCTCGGGCAGTCCGTTGCCCCGTCGCTGTGTGTGTCGGTTGGCCGGATCGGCGACTTAACGTTCGGGCCAGCGTGCCGGGACGGCGCCCGTCCCGGATCGGGATGCGCGGCCCTCAAACCGCCGGACGATGGCCGGCGGGGCGCGCGAGGTACCGCTAGCGGACCCTCCAGGTGAACCGAGCGGTGATGCGGGCGCCTGCCGAGTCGGTCACCACGAGCGTCACCGCATAGGCGTGGCGGGCACCGCTGATCGTGCCGCGGATGGCGCCGGTCCGGGAGTCGACCCGCAGTCCGGGGGGCAGGCCGACGGCCGCAAAGCGCAGCGTGCGGCGGGCGATCAGGTCATGGGCCCGCAGCTCAAGGCGCGCCCGATGGCGACGCACGGTCGATTGCCGCGCGGGGGCGGTGAGCGCGATCGGGCTCTGCACGATCCACACCACGATCCCCGTGATGCTTGTGCCGGTCGTATCGGTGACGGTGACACGGACCCGGTACGTGCCCGTGGCTCCGGTCACACGGCCGCTGATCTGCCCGCTGGTCGCGTTGATGCTCAGGCCCGCGGGCAGACCCTGGGCGGTGAACGTCAGCCGCTGGGCCCGCTGGCTGTCCGCGGCGGCAACGCCGATCGAGGCAAACGCGGTCTGGAGGCTGACGACGCGACTGGGCGCGGTAATTCGGACGCTCGTCGGCCCGCCGGGCGGAGTGCCCGGCGCGGGTGCGATCGTCCAGAGCACGGTCATCGCGCTCGAGATCCCGGCGGAGTCGGTGGCGGTGATGAGCGACGGCTGGCTGGTGAGCGCCGCCGACGGCGTGCCCGTGATGCGGCCCGTGGCGCTGTCGATCGACACGCCGGCCGGCAGGCCGCTCGCCGCATAGCTCAGGCCGCTGTTGGGGTAGGGATCGACGGCCGTCGCGTCGACCGGGACGATCGGTGTGCCGACGGTACCGGTCTGGGCCGGCACGGTGGCGGCGAAGGCGATGCCGGTCGTCTCGCAGGCGTTGTTGGCGTTGCTCCAGACCGACTGCACCGGAAACTCGCCCGTCGCCAGAGCGATGTCGGTCATCGCGCCCGGATTTGTCGTGAGCCAGGCGCACTCGTCGGCGGATTCGTTGCCGGTGGTCATGTTGTACCAGCCGCCGCCGGGGATCGGGTCGGTGAGCCATTCGGCGTACTCGTGGCCGCCGACGATCGTGATCCCGTCATTGGTGCCACCGGGATTGACGGCGCTCGCGCCGCAGGACGCGCCGGCGTCGGGCAGATACGGCAGGTTGACAAACGCCACGAGCCCGTTGGTCTGCGGCGTCACGGTGCCCGTCGTCGCGTCGTTGGTATCGTCGTGCCAGGCGCAGAAGGGCCCCTTGGGGGTGTTGAAGCCGTTCGGCGTGGTGCCGGTCGGGGACATGACGACGTACAGCGCGTTGCGGTTCGCGGCGGTCGTCGTGTTGCCGAAGTGTCCGGCCGCGCGCTCCGCTTCGGCGGCCAGCTGGACGGTGCTCGCCGCCGAGGGGGCGCCGGCGGCGGTGTCCTCCCAGACCCCGGCGAGCGCCCCGCCGAGCGGGTTGGCCACCGGCGCAGCGCCCGCGGCGCAGCTGATCGCCCCGAGGCCGACGGTGACCGTCGCGCTCGACTGGCAGTACTGGGTCAGGTTCCCGCTCCACCCGTCGATACGGGTGCCGAGCCCGGCGAGAAACGCCTGCAGGATCGGGGCGATGCCGGCGGGGTCCCCGCTGAAGCTCGCGTAGCTGCCGGTGCCCTGCACGGACGTGGTGCCCTGGGTGCCCCACTGTGTACCCCAGAACACGAGATAGACCTTCGGCTGTCCCGTCACCACGCCGACGCCGTCGAGCGTGCCGCCGAAGCTCAACGTATTGGCACTCGTGGCAGCGGTGTTGACGCTCGCCCGGATGGCCGCGGCGTTGGTTGTGGCGCCCGGTGCGGTCGACCGAGTCGGGACGACGCCCCAGTGATCCACCGGTCCCTGCGGCGCGGGGCCGGCAAGCGCTGTCGCGCAGCCCAGGGTCGCCAGGATCACCGCGGCCACGGTGATCGCGCCCGCATGGCGACCCGGCCATGTGCCCGGTGATCTCAAGCTGCGCGGCATGTGGGTGAGGCGTCCTTGGCGGGGTGGGGAGCGTCGCGGTCCGGGACCCGAGGGCCGTCTCCGGTTCGGCACGCCCGGCGGGCAGGTTCCGACCACGCCGCGATGGGTCGTGGCGACGCAGAGAGATGTTCGGCGGGCTGGGCCGGGGTCCCTGCGCACCGCGGGCGATCACGGTCGGCACGCATGGGTCGATGGTATCCGGCTAATCGATTTCCGTCACGAACTCGTAGAAGACGAGCGGAGCCGTGCCGTTGGTCGTCCAGACGACCTCGCCGGCGCCGGTCGGCAGGACCGTGTCGAGCCGCACGGTCACCGACTGGCCGGGCCCGAGGTGTGTCAGTGCCGCCGCGCCGGTCAGCGAGCGCACGCGAGGCGTGTAGCGGTGCCCCCGCTCGTCGAAGATCGCCAGATCGGCCGCGCTGATGGGAATCTGGCCGGTGGCATTGGTGAGCGTCAGAAAGAACGTGCAGGGTGTGGTCTTGGGGAGCGGGAACTGGCCCTCTGTGGGCACCGGGGGGCCGACCAGTGTGGCGTTGACCCGGTGTCCGTCGAGATCAACAACGACGGTGTCACCGTCGATCCCGATCCATGGATACGTGGCGCTGGCCTGGACGTATTCCGGCCGACCCGTGCCCGACAATAGGTCGATGGCCCTTCATGTCCACGCGGCCGCCCGAGCCGATGCCTTCGTTCGCCCGCTCGCCGAGCTGCTCGCCGCTCCGGTGCCGGACCCGCTTGCCACCGAGGTCGTGGGGATCCCGACGCGCGGCATGGAACGTTGGCTCAGCCAGCAGTTCGCGCAGGCGCTCGGCGCGGCCCCGGGGGGGCGCGACGGGATCTGCGCGAACGTCGAGTTCCGGTTCCCGGGCGGGCTCATCGGACAGGCGCTCGCGGTTCCGGGCACCGACCCCGACGACGATCCGTGGCGCCCCGAGCGTGCCGTCTGGACGCTGATCGACGCCGTCGAGGAGCTGCGCGCGGCCGCGTGGCTCGAACACCTGGTCGGCCACATCGGGCTCGACGGGTCGGAGGATCCCGACGGCGTGCGGCGGGGGCGCCGCTACGGCGTCCTGCGCCACCTCGCAGACCTCTTCGACCGCTACGCGATGCACCGGCCCGACATGGTGCGGGCCTGGGCGGCGGGGCGCCTCGAGGACGGCCAGGGGGGCCGCTCGCCCCCGACCTCGCCTGGCAGGCGCGGCTCTGGCAAGCGGCCCGCGCGCGGATCGGCGCGCCCAGCCTCCCCGAGCGCCTCACCTCCGAGTGCGCGCGGATCCGTATCGCCCCGGATGGCGTCGATCTTCCGCCGCGTCTGGCCATCGTGGGGGTGTCGCGGCTTCCTTCAAGCTACCTGCAGGTGCTGGACGCGCTGGCGGCCTCCCGGGAGATTGCACTGTTCATGCTGCACCCGTCGCCCGCGCTGTGGCAGGCGATCCGCGCGTCGGATGCGACGGGGCCCATGCCGCGCCGGGCCGACGATGCGACGGCCGCGCTCGCCCGTCACCCGCTGCTCGGATCGTGGGGGCGCGATGCGCGCGAGATGCAGCTGGTCCTCGGCCGCGGGGCCGACCCGCTGTGGTATACGCCGGCCGACGCCGAGCCGGAGACGCTGCTCGGTCGTCTGCAGGCGGATATTCGCGCCGACCGGCCGTCCGGCGATCCGGCGGGGGGTGCGCGCACACCGCTCGCGGCTGCCGACCGCAGCGTCCAGGTCCACGCATGCCATGGCCGTGCTCGCCAGGTCGAGGTGCTGCGGGACGCCGTGCTGCACCTGTTGCGCGCCGACCCGACGCTCGAGCCTCGCGATGTCGTCGTCCTCTGCCCGGAGATCGAGGCGTACGCGCCGCTGATCGAGGCATCGTTCGGCAGACCGGATCGGCGCGGCGCCGAGACGGACGCCCCGGACGACGCCGCGCCGGCGGCGCTGCCGTTCGAGATCGCCGACCGCTCGCTGCGGTCGGCCAATCCGCTGGCCGCCGCCGTGGTCCAAGTCATGACCCTCGCCGGCGAGCGGGTCACGGCCAGCCAGGTGCGCGAGCTTGCCGCGCTCGAGGTCGTCCGGCGCCGGTTTCGGTTCACCGACGACGACCTCCAGCAGCTGGAGCACCTGGTCGCGGATGCGGGCATCCGGTGGGGGATCGATGCCGCCGCCCGTGCGCCCTTCGACGTCGGCGGGCTTGACGCCAACACCTGGCGCAGCGGCATCGACCGCATGCTTGTCGGGATCGCGGTTGGCGAGGCCGACGACAGGCTCGTCGCGGGCGTGACGCCCCTGGGCGGACTCGACGGCGGGGCGGTCGAGCTGGTCGGTCGGCTCGCCGAGTTCGTGGATCGCATCGACCTCCTCATCGCGCGACTGCGGCGACCGCAGTCGGTCGCCGACTGGGTCCAGGCGATCACCGCGGCAGCGGACCTGCTGACCGAGACCGGGCCCGAGGATGCGTGGCAGCGCGTGCAGCTCGCCGGGCTGCTCGCCGATCTCGCGGACGCCGCCGGGCCGACCGACATCGAGCTCACGCCGCGTGAGCTGCGGGGGATCCTGGACGCCGGGATGCAGGTCCCGGCGGGGTCGGCGCGTTACCGGACCGGTCGCGTCACGATCTCGAGCCTGATCCCGATGCGCGGCGTGCCCGCACGGGTCGTCTGCTTGCTGGGCCTCGACGATGGCGTGTTTCCGCGACGCGCCAGGCCGCGACGGCGACGACATCACGCTCCGCACGCCGCGCATCGGTGATCGCGACCCGCGCGGCGACGATCTGCAGCAACTGCTGGACGCCGTGATGTCGGCGTCCGACCATCTGATCATCACCTACACGGGCCATGACGAGCGGACCAACCTGCCGCAGCCCCCGGCGGTCCCGGTCGCCGAGCTGCAGGAGGCCATCGGGCGCATGGTGGGCGATGGGCTGGCAGGACGCGTCGCGGTTGACCACCCGCTGCAGCCATTCGACCCGCGCAACTTCCTTCCCGATGCCGTGATGACGGGCGTGGTCTGGAGCTTTGATGCCAGTGCGGCGGCGGGTGCCCGCGCGCTGATCGGTCCTCCGCGGCCCCAACCACAGTTCCTGTCCGGGCCGCTGCCGCCGCTCGGGGACGCGGCGATCGACCTCGCCGCGCTCGTGCGTTTCGTCGAGCATCCGGTCAGGGAGTTCCTGCGGGCCCGCTTCGGCCTGCGCCTGCACGGCGTCGGGGACGAGCCCTCGGACGGCATGCCGCTGGAGTTAGCCGCCCTCGACAAGTGGGCGGTCGGTGATCGCATGCTGCGTGCCGCGCGGCGCGAGCGCGACTTGGACGAGTGGGCCGCCAGCGAGGCTGCGCGCGGCGTCCTCCCGCCGGGCGCCCTGGGGACCAGCGTCCTCGAGGAGATCTCACCGCACGTCATCGAGCTCGCAGCGGAAGCGGCAATCTGGCAGGGTGATCGCAGCTCCCGCTCGGTCGGCATTGACCTCGCGATCGGCGACGGGCGCCGGATCGTCGGGACGGTGCATCGGGTCCACGACGAGCTGCTTGTCAGTTGCGGCTACTCCCGCCTGGGCCCGAAGCCTCGGCTGCAGGCCTGGGTGCGCCTGCTGGCACTGACCGCGATGGATCCCGACCACGGCTACCGCTCGGTGGTGATCGGGCGCGACGCGCACGCCGCGCAGCCGACGGCGGCGGTCGCGGCGATCGAGCCGCTTGAGCCGGGGGCGGCGCGGCGTGCCCTGTCCCGCCTCGTGGCGCTCTATGACGCGGGTATGTGCACCGTGCCGATGATCTTCACACGCACGTCGGCAGCGTACGCCAACGGTCTGCTGGCGGCGACGACGCCCCGTCGCGGCACCGGCCACCTCAAACGCGAATGGGAACGGGGCTTCGGCGCTCCCGTGCCCGGCGAGAGCGAGGACCCCTCGCACGTGCTGGTACTCGGCGCGCAGCTCGATTTCGACCAGCTCTGGTCGCGTCACGGCGACGCCCTGCGGACGAGTGCGCTCGCATTGTGGGAGGACCTGATCGCGGCGGAGGGGCGGTCGGCGTGACGCGGACGCCAACGATGCAGCCGTTTTCCCTGCGCGATCCGCTTCCCTCGGGCATCACGGTGCTCGAGGCCAGCGCCGGCACCGGCAAGACGTTCGCCATCGTCGCGCTCGCGGTGCGCTACATCGCCGAAGGCCGCCGCCCCGATGAGCTGCTGCTGATGACGTTCACGACCGCGGCGACCAGCGAACTGCGCGAGCGCCTGCGGCGTGCCCTCAACGACGCGCGTGATGGCTCGTGCGGTCACGTCGACGCTCGCCACGCCGACGCACCGGATGAACTCGCCGAGATCCTGGCCGATGCGCCCGCCGATGTCGTGCGTGACCGCATTCAGCGTCTGGACTACGCGATCGCCAACTTCGATGCGGTGACGGTCGCCACGACCCACAGCTTCTGCCACCAAGTGCTGCGGGGCTTGGGCGTCGCCGGCGACGTCGACGCGGATGCCGGGTTCGTCGAGGACCTCGAGGGGCTCGTCGAGGAGGTCGTCGACGACATCTACGCGCGCGAATACGTGTCGGGCCCCGGCGCGCCGCCGTTCGATCACGCAACCGCACGAGGGGTCGGGCGGACGGCGGTCCGCCAGGCGTTCGCCGAGCTGACCCCGCACGCGCTCGAGCCGGTGACCCCGGCTGAGTGTCGCGTGGCGTTCGCGTTCGACGTGCGCGCCGAGGTCGACCGGCGCAAGCGCCGCGCCGGCCTGCTGACCTACGACGACCTGCAGGGACGACTGCGCGACGTGCTCATCGATCCTGCCCGCGGGCCGGTCGTGGCCGAGCGACTGCGCACCCGCTTTTCGGTCGTGCTCATCGATGAGTTTCAGGACACGGATCCGGTCCAGTACCGGATCGTCTACGAGGCGTTCGCCCGCTCCGGCACGGCGCTCGTCCTGATCGGCGATCCCAAGCAGGCGATCTACGGGTTCCGCGGCGCCGACGTTCGGGCATACCTTGCCGCGGCACACGCGGCGACCGATCGGCGCAGCATGACGACCAGCTGGCGGTCCGACGCGGACCTGCTGCGTGCCTGTGACGGGCTGTTCGGCGCGGCGCGGCTCGGAGACCCGGAGATCGTCTACCAGCGTCTCGAGGCGGCCGCCCGATCCGGTGCACCGCGTCCGCGGGGGCTGCCCGACGGCGCGCCGCTGCGCGTGCGCGTCGTGCATCGCGAGGACCTGGCGGCCGGCGATCTCACCGGCGCGACGATTCTTGCTCCCCGCGCCCGCGAGATCGTTGCGGGCGACCTTGCCAGCGACGTCGTGCGCCTGTTGGCCGACGACAACGAGATCACGCCGGGCCAGATCGCTGTGCTGGTCCGCAAGCGCAGCCACGCCACGCTGATCCGCGACGCCCTGCGCGCCGCCGGGGTGCCGGCGGTGATCAGCCAGGTCGGCAGCGTGTTCGCGACCGCGGTCGCCCTCGAGTGGTTGCGGCTGCTGGAGGCCATCGATCGATCGAGTTCGCGGTCGGCGGTTGCCGCGGCTGCGCTCACGGTGTTCTGCGGTTGGGATGCCGAACGGGTCAGTCGGGCCGATGACCTGCGAGTGGGACGCCCTCCACGAGACGCTGGCTGGTTGGGGAGGGCTGTTGGGCGGGCACGGGGTGGCGGCCCTGCAGGCCGCCATCGCCGCCGACCAGGACCTGTACGCCCGCGTGCTGAGCCGGCCCGATGGCGAGCGGGAGCTGACCGACCTGCGCCATCTGGGCGAGCTGCTGCATGCCGCTGCGGCGGCCGAGCGCCTTCATGCCGGCGGCCTTGCCGACTGGCTTGCCGAGCAGATCCGGACGGCCGACACCGACACCGACAACGACGAGCGCAGCCGCCGTCTGGAGTCGGACGCAGCGGCAGTCCAGGTCTTGACGATCCACGCCGCCAAGGGCCTGGAGTTTCCGGTCGTCTATTGCCCGTACCTGTGGGAAGAAGGCTGGATTCCCGACGCGCGCAGACGCCGAGGCGTATCCGGTGTTCCACACCGAGGCCGGCGTGCGGACGCTAGTGGTCGGCGGCCCCGAGGCAGACGGCTTCGGCCAGGAGTGGGTCCGATCCCGAGACGAGCAGCGTGGCGAGGAACTGCGCCTGTTGTATGTCGCGATGACGCGGGCACGTCACCAGCTGGTGATCTGGTGGGCCGCGACGGCGAACGCGAAGGACTCACCGCTCGGACGGCTCCTGTTCAGCCGCGATGCTGAGGGCGGCATTCCCGCGGTCGGCGGCTGCGCTCCCGACCGACGAGGAGGCGATGCGGACCCTGGCTGCAGCTCGCCCGGGCAGCCGACGGCACGATCGCCGTCGAGCGCGCGCCCGGGGCGCCCGGCCGCTACCGGGCGCCACGTGGCGGGCACGCCGCACGCCCTGTCGGTCAGCTCGGCTCGAGCGCTCCCTGGACACCGACTGGCGACGGGCGTCCTACAGCGCGGTCACCGCAGCCGCGCATGCGCGCATCCATCCGGCCGCCGGACCCGTACCTCGCCGCCGACGATGAGCCGCAGACCGAGGGCCCGAGCCGCAGTCCGGTTCGCGCCCTGCGCCGGGCTTCGGCGACCGGGCGCTCGCCCTGGCCGGCATGCCGGCGGGCGTGCAGGTCGGGACGCTGATCCACGCGGTCCTCGAGGAGGCCGACTTCGCCGCGGCCGACCTCGGCGGCGAGCTGCTGCGGCTGATCGACACGCCAGACCGCGCGCCATCGGCTGGACCTCGGGGATCCGCGAGCGATCGCGACCGCGTTGGCCGCCGCGCTGGCGACCCCGCTCGGCGGGCCGTTCGGCGGGTTTGCGCTGGCCGGCGTCGCGCGCACCCGGCGTGTCGACGAGATGGCGTTCGAACTGCCGCTGTGCGGGGGCGACGTTCCGCGCGGCGATCGTCGAGGTGGGGGCGCTCGCCGCGGTGCTGCGCGCGCACCTGGCGCCGGATGACCCGGTGCGCGCCTACGCCGACCGCCTCGCGCTGGCCCCCTTCGCCGCGACCAAGCTCCGTGGGATTCTTGACCGGGTTCGTCGATCTCGTCGTCCGCGTTCCCGCACGAGGCCGGCGGCGGCGTTGCCGTGATCGACTACAAGACCAACCTGCTGGGCGGCGGCGCGAGCGCGCCGACGGCGTGGGACTACCGCCCCGATGCGGTGGCCACGGCGATGGACACCGCCGACTACCCTCTTCAGGCGCTCCTGTACCTGGTGGCGCTGCACCGCTACTTGCGCTGGCGCATGGCCGGCTACGAGCCCGACCGGGACATCCGCGGGGTCGGGTATCTGTTCGTGCGCGGCATGCTTGGTCCGACGACGCCGACATGGGGGGGCGGGGTGTGCGGAGTGTGGTCGTGGCGCCCGCCGCCGGGGACTGGTGCCGGCACTGAGCGAGTGTCTCGACGGGGCGCGCACGTGAGACCGCCCGACGCTCCGGATCCCGGCCGGGCGGCCGACTGCCTGCGCGCGGTTCGAGCGACAGGGCTGCTTGCCGACTTCAACGCCGCCGGGGTGCTGAACGCCGGCGAGGTGCATCTCGCCACCCGGCTCGGTGCCCTGTTCGACGAGCACGACGAGTCCGTGCTGCTGGCCTGTGCGCTCGCGGCGCGGGCCCCGCGGTTGGGCCATGTCTGCGTCGACCTGGCGGCCGTCGCGCGGACGGCGTCGGTCGACGTTGATGCGCCGCTCCCGATGGGGGACCTGCCCTGGCCCGATCCGCGTCGAATGGGAGGACCGGGTCGCCGAGAGTCTGCTGGCCGGTCGCGCCGTTGCTGATGGCCAGATCTGGCCGCTGCGCATCGACGGGTCGCTCGTCGTACCTGCAGCGCGCCCTCGATGACGAACTGCTGGTCGCCGAGCAGGTACTTCTGCGCGCCCGCACGCCGGTGCCGCCCGTCGACGAAATCCGGCTTGCGGCGGGACTCGACGCGCGTGTTCGGCGACGGCTCCGATCGGCTGCCGCGACTCGCGGCCGAGCGCGCGGTGCGCGGGCACGTCGCGGTGATCTCCGGTGGACCGGGAACCGGCAAGACGACGACGGTCGCCAAGGTGCTCGGCCTCGTGTGCGAGCAGGCGGCCGCGACCGGCCGGGGCTTGCCCCTGATCGCCGTCACGGCACCGACCGGCAAGGCGGCCGAGCGTCTCGGCGAGGCGATCGCCATCCAGGCCGCCGGGCTCCCCGTGTCGCCGGAGATCCGTGCCGTGCTCGGGGGCCTGGCCGGGACCACGCTGCACCGGCTGCTCGGGGTGCGCGCAAGGGGCGTGACCGACGACCGCGAGGCGCCGCTGCCGCACGACGTGGTCGTCGTCGACGAAGCCTCGATGGTGTCGCTCGCCCTGATGGCCCGCCTGCTCGCCGCGATGCGCGAGGACGCTCGCCTGATCCTGGTCGGCGACGCAGGCCAGCTGGCGTCCGTCGAAGCCGGCGCGGTGCTCGGCGACATCGTGGGCCCCATCGCCGACGGAGTGGCGACCGGCCCGCTCGCCGGCTGTATCACGGTGCTACGCACCGTGCACCGGTTCGGCGCGGAGATCGCTGTGCTGGCGGACGCGGTGCGGGACGGCGACGACGAGACCGCGATGGCGGTCCTCCGCGCGCGGCGGGCCGGGAGTGCGCTGGATCGACCTCGCCACCGCCGCCCGCGGCGAGGGCCCCGTCGGCCAGGCTGCCGTGGCGAGCTGGCGCCCGGTGTACGCGGCTTCGCGCGTCGGCGACGCGCCCGCAGCGCTCGCGGCGGCCGGCGCATTTCGCGTCCTGTGCGCACATCGCCGCGGCCCGAGCGGCGTCGCGGCCTGGACCGCCAGGATCGAGCGCTGGCTGAGCGCCGCGATCGACGGATACTCGCCGACGCCGCAATGGTACATCGGGCGTCCGGTCCTCGTCACCGAAAACGACGCCGGGATCGGGCTGTTCAACGGCGATTCGGGTGTCGTGGTGGCCGGCGCCGACGCACGTGCACGCGTCGCGTTCGCGCGCGGGGCGGAGGTCGTCGAGATCAGCCCGTTCCGACTGGGGGCCGCGGAGACCGTCTACGCCATGACCATCCACAAGAGCCAGGGCAGCCAATTCGGGACCGTCGCGATCGTCGTGCCCAATGCGGAGTCCCGGTTGCTGACCCGGGAACTGCTCTACACGGGGATCACCCGGGCGCGCACCTCGCTCATCGTCATCGGGGACGAGGACGCCATCCGCGACGCCATCAGGCGCCCGATCGCGCGCGCCTCGGGGCTGCGGGAGCGTCTGTGGGGCCCGCGACAACCGGAGCGGTTGTCAGGATCGGTGCAGGCATGAGGATCCTTCACGCAGCAGACCTGCACATCGACAGCCCGCTCGGCGGCCTGTCGGCCTACGACGGCGCCCCGGTCGAGGAGATCCGCGGTGCGACGCGTCGTGCCACCGAGAACCTCGTCGAGGCCGCCATCGGCAGCGACGTCGACGTCGTGGTCATCGCGGGCGACGTATTCGACGGCGACTGGCGCGATTACTCGACCGGCCTGTTCTGGATCGGTCAACTGGCCCGCCTCAATGACGCGGGCATCCCGGTCGTGCTGATCACCGGTAACCACGATGCGGCCAGCGTCGTCAGCCAGAGCCTGACGCTGCCCCCGAACACGGCGCTGCTCAGCAGTGCGCACCCCGAGGCATTCGTGATCGATGACCTCGATCTGGCGATCGTCGGGCAGGGATATGCGACCCGCGTCGTGACCGACGACCTGGCGGCCGCGTACCCGCCTGCGGATCCGGGGCTGTTCACGGTGGGGCTGCTGCACACCAGTCTTGACGGACGCCCGGGCCACGACGCCTACGCGCCGACGTCCGTGGACACCTTGCGCGGCAAGGGCTACGGGTACTGGGGGCTGGGCCACGTGCACCAGCGGGAGGTGGTCGCCACCGATCCCTGGATCGTGTTTCCGGGCAACCTGCAGGGCCGGCACGCGCGCGAGACCGGTCCCAAGGGCGCGACGCTCGTGAGCGTCGAAGCCGGGGAGGTCGCCGACGTCGAGGCGATCGCCCTGGACGTCGTGCGCTTCGGGACGTGCGAGATCGACGCGTCCGGACTGCGTCATCGCGACGACGTGCTCGCCGCCGTGGCCAATCGGTTCGCCGAGACCTGCGACGACGCGGGCGCCAGGCTGTCGGTGGCGCGAGTCCGCATCGTCGGAGCATCCCGGGCCCACGAGGACCTGTGGAGCGATCCGCACGGCTTCGAAGCCGAAGTCCAGTCGAGCGGCCCAGCAGGCGGGACGGCTGTGGGTCGAGCAGGTCAGGCTCGCGACGTCGCGCCCGGTCGACCGCGACCGATTCCGTGACGACGAGGCGATCAACGCCATCACCGCGAGGATTGGCGAGCTCCGCGCCGATCCCGGGGCGCTGGCGGGCGTCGCCGACGACCTCGAGGCGCTGCGCGCAAAGCTCGCCGCCGACGCACGCAGCGGCGCCCAAACCGCGGTCGACACGCTGAGGATTGGGAGCCCGGAGCACCTGGCCGAGTGCCTTGATGCCAGTCGCGAGCTCATCATCACGCTGCTCGCAGAGGGGGCCGCGTGAGAATCGAGCGTCTTGACCTGACGCGTTTCGGCGGCTTCACGGACCGGTCGATCGACCTGACCGGAGACGGTGTGCATGTGATCGTGGGCGCCAACGAGGCCGGCAAGACGACGGCGATGACGGCGATCCGCCAGTTGCTGTACGGAATCCCGCCCCAGTCGGCGCACGATTACCTGCACGCCTACCAGGACATGCGCATCGGCGCGTGCCTGCGCATCGATGGCGGTGAGTCCCGCGAGGTGGTCCGCCTCAAGCGCAACGTGAACCCGCTGCGTGACGCCGACGACCTGCCGATCGACGAGACGACGTTCGCGCGCTGGTGCCACGACATCGATCAGTCGGTGTTCGCCAGCCTCTTCGCGATCGGACACGACGAGATCGCCAGCGGGGGCGCCGCGCTGTTGGAGTCCGACGGGGACCTCGGGCGTGCGGTGTTCAGCGTCAGCCGCGGCACGACTGACCTCAACGCGGTCCTGCGCGCGCTGGATCAGCGAGCCGAGGGGCTCTACAAGCGTGCCGGTCAGAACCCGACGGCTCAACGCCGCCATCCGCGAGTACAAGGAGCGGCGGGCCCGGGCGATCGAGCTGTCGGTCAATGCCCGCGAGGTCACCGAACTGGACGCCGATCTGCGCGAGGCCGAGCGCACCAGGGCGGACCTTGCCCGCCAGCGCGAGGCGCTGCTTGCACGGCGGGAGCTGCTCGAGCGGGTCAAGGCAGTCCGGCCGCATCTGGCCGAGCGCAGCCGAGCAAATCGTCCGCAGGGATGCGCTTGCGGCCGAGGGCCGACTCGTGGATCCCGCCGTCGAACCGGTCCTCGCGGCTGGCCCGCGAGGACCGACGCGGCGCGCGCCAGCGCGCGGCGATCGCGCGCGCGGCGATCGCTGGGGTCGACCAGAAGCTGACGCACGCCCGCGTCGACGCGGCGCTGCTCGCCCAGCGCGAGGTCATCGCCGACCTCCAGGCGGCCGCGGGCGCATACCGCCAGAACCTCGAGGACCTGCCCCGCCGCCGCGGCGCACTCCAATCGGCCGAGGCCGGCCTGGCGGGCCTGCTCGCCGGGCTGCCGGCCGGGTGTGCCCGTGACGCGGCGGGCATGCCGGCCATCTCGGCCGGCGAGGTAGCCCGCATCGAGGAGCTCGCAGCCGAGTTTCCGCGACGCGACGAGCAGTTGGCCCAGGCCGAGCGGCAGGTTGCCGCGACCGAGGGTCGACTCGCGCGGCTGCGCGACGACCAGTCCAGCCACGCCGCCGCCGCCGGACGCCGGAGCGCTCGAGGATGCCGTCGCGCGCATCCGGTCCCGAGGCGACCTCGAGGCCCTGCGCGCCGAGGCGCAGCGGGAGGTGGCCGCCGCGCAGGGAGCGGGCCGAGGCCGGCCATTGCCCGTCTAGGGCTCGGCGCCGGAGTCGATCCCGGCAGCCTCGACGCCGCCCCGGTCCCGTCGCTCGAGGTGATCCGCCAGCACCGCGCCCGTCTGGACGAAGCGGCGCGTGAGCGGGCGGGTCTTGACCAGCAGATCGTCGGGCCTGGACGATGATCGCGCCGGCCGGGCCCGCGAGCTTGAGGCCCTGCTGCGCGACGCTCGGCCGCCTGCCGAATCGGACCTGGTCGCGGCTCGGGCGCATCGCGACGACGGCTGGCGGCGGATTGTCCGGGCCTGGCGTGACCGCGAGGACGAGGCCGATGCGCGCGCCTGGGCCGGCGACGTTGCCTGTGGCCGACGCGTTCGCCGACGCGGTCCGCGACGCCGATGCACTCGCCGATCGTCTACGCCAAGACGCTGCTGCGGTCGCCCGGCGGGCGGCGCTGGAGGCGCAGATCGCCGCGATGGAGGTGCGTCTGGTCGATGCGCGCAGCCGGCGCGAGCGGGCCATCGCCCACGGTGAGCGCTGTGCAGCGGACTGGCGTGCGGCGTGGGCCGCTGTCGGCGTCGTCCCCGACGGACCGGCGGCGATGGAGGCGTGGCACGAGCAGTTCCGAGGCGCGG
The DNA here is from genome assembly GCA_963784985.1 of uncultured Thermoleophilia bacterium. Taxonomy (GTDB): domain Bacteria; phylum Actinomycetota; class Thermoleophilia; order Miltoncostaeales; family Miltoncostaeaceae; genus CAITWD01. The sequence continues at coordinate 18,444 of CAWATR010000025.1, read as the reverse complement.
TCGAGGCGTCGCTGATCGTGCGCGAACGCGCCGTCGCGATCGACGGACTGGACCGGGCCATCACGGCCGCGCGCGACGAGCTGGCACAGCTGGTCCGGGAGATCGCGCCGTCGTCGCCGGCGCCGGGCTCGCTTGCCGGTGCCGTCGAGCAGGCCGAGCGGCTGGTGCGGGAGCTGACCGTCCGCGCCAACCAGGCTGCCGAACGCGCGGCGGCGATCGGCGACGCCGAGGAGACGCTTGCGCGCCGCACAGCGCGCGCTCGCCGAATACCTGGCCGCGATGGAGCGCTGGCGCGCGGGATGGGCCGACGCGGTCGACCGCCATCGGGCTCGATCCCGCCGCGGGCCCCGCCGAGGCGCGCGCGGTCCTCGGGGTCATCGCGGAGATCGGCGCGCAGCGCGCTGCTCGGGACGACGAGCGCGGCCGGATCGCCGGCATCGAGGGGCGCAACGCGGAATTCGCGGCCAGTGTGGCGGCGGTCGTCGCCGCGCTCCCGGCTCACGCCGATCTCAGCCGATCGCGCGCCACAGGTGGCCGTCGCGGCGCTGGTCGACCGGCGCGAGCAGGCGCAGGCCGTCGCCGTGATGCACGCGACCCTGACCGAGGAGCGCACGCGACACGGCGAAGAGCTCGAGGCCGCGCAGCGGATCGCGCGCACGGCCGACGCGCAGATCGCGGCGATCCTGGCCGACACCGGGCTCGCCGACGAGGCCGCGCTCGAGGCCGCCATCGCGCGCTCGCGTGCCCACGCCGACGCGCTCGGGCGGATCGCGGCGCTTGAGGACCGCATGCGCGAATCGCACGGCAAGACGGTCGACGAGTTGGCCGACGAATCGGCGCAGCTCGGCGATCAGGAGATCGCGCCGAAGCTGGAGGCGCTCGGCGCCGAGCTGGATGAGCTCGGGGCGCGCTGGCAGGACGAGAGCGCCCGGGTGGGGGCGCTGACCAACCGCCGCCGCCAGATCACCGCCTCGGGCGATGCAGCCGAGGCGATGGAGCATGCCCAGCTGGCCCTGGCGGACGTCGCGAACCTCGCCGACGAGTACGTGCAGGTCGTGCTTGCACGCCGCCTGCTCGAGGAGCAGATCTCCGCCTATCGCGCGCAGCACCAGCAGCCGCTGATGCTGCGCGCCGAACGAGCTGTTTGCCGAGCTGACCCTGGAACGCTACGCGGGCCTCGATACTGACACCGGCCCGCGCGGGGAGCCGGTGCTGCGCGCGCGCAGTGCCGCCGGTCGGGTGCTCGACGTCGCCGCATTGAGCACCGGCACCCGCGACCAGCTGTACCTGGCGCTGCGTCTCGCCGCGCTGGAGGGCCTCATCGAGCGCCGTGGGGCGATGCCGCTCGTGCTCGATGACCTGTTTGTGCACTTCGACGACGACCGCACCGAGGCCGGGCTGCGGGTCCTCGAGGAGATCGCGGAGCGGACCCAGGTCCTATTGTTCACCCATCACCGCAGCGTCGGCGAGCAGGCCCTGGCGGCGGTCGCCGCCGATCGGGTCCACGTGCTGCATCTCGTGCCGATGACGGTCTGAGCGCCCGCACCCCGCGCCCGGCCGACGGCGGGGGAGGACTCGGGTACGCTAGTCTCGAACGTGAGGGCGGCGGATCCGCCGGATTCCCTCGGGAGACATGTCGTCATCGTGCCGTCGGGTGCGGGCAGGCGGATACCTCCCCACTCGATCGCGGCCTGTCGGCCGCAAGGAAACGAATTTGACGAAGACGACGTTCGCCGAACTCGGCGTGAGTTCGGCGGTGTGCGCCGCATTGGCGCAGAACGGCATCCACGAGCCGTTCGAGATTCAGGAACTGATGATCCCCGAGGCGATCGCCGGCGTGGACCTGCTGGTGCGGGCCCCAACGGGCTCCGGCAAGACCTACGCCTTCGGGCTGCCGACGATCGAGCGCGTGAGCCGGGATGCCACACGAGCGCGGTCCGCGGGCGCTCGTGCTCGCGCCGACCCGCGAACTGGCCGTCCAGATCACCGGCGAGCTCACCGACCCGGCGCACGCCGCCGGTCTGCGGATCGCCACCTGTTACGGCGGGGTGCCGATCCCCGCGTCAGGCACAACGCGCCGCGCGCGCAGACATCCTCGTGGCGACCCCGGGGCGGCTCAACGATCTGATCGAGCGTCGCCTGGTGACGATCGCCAACGTGCGGATCCTCGTGCTCGACGAGGCCGACCGCATGCTCGACATGGGCTTCGCCCCCCAGGTGGACCGCATCGTCGTGCACGTCCCGACCGAACGCCAGACGCTGTTGCTCTCGGCGACCCTGGAGGGCGAAGTCGCCGAACTGGCCCGCCGCCTGACCCACGACCCGGTCCAGATGCGCCTGGGCTCCGAGCCGGTCGTCGTCGGCGTCGAGCACCGCTTCGCGGTGACGCAAGGAGAGGCGCGGATGGCGATCCTCGTCGACGAGCTCACCACCGAGCCCGGGCTCGTGCTGGTGTTCACCCGGACCAAGCGCGGTGCCGACCGGCTGGCGACGAACCTTGGCCGCCACGGCATGGACGCGGTGGCGATGCACGGCGACCTGTCGCAGTCGCAGCGCGAACGGGCGCTTGGCCGGATCCGCAAGGGCCAGTGCCGGGTGCTGGTGGCGACCGATGTCGCCGCGCGCGGCATCGACCTGAACGGCGTCGCGCTCGTCGTCAACTTCGACCCGCCCAACGACCAGTCCGACTACACCCATCGCGTCGGCCGGACCGCGCGCGCCGGCCGCACCGGCAACGCGCTGACGCTGGTCGCACCGGCAGATGCCCCGAAGATCAGCCGCATGGCAGTGTCACTGGGCCTCGACGCCGAATGGGCGGCGACCGGCGTGCCGGTCGGCAACGCCAAAGTCGTCTACGCGTCCAAGCGGCGCGGCGGCCATTTCTCGGCCCGTCCGTCGTCGGCGACACCGCCGGCGCCCCGCCATCGCACCGTCGGACCGCGGTCGGGTCAAGCGGGGCTCGCGAAAGGGCTGACCGACGGTCGCCCACGCGCGGAAGTGCGCCGCGCGTGGTGCGTTACGCGGTTGCGGCCCGGTCTCGGGCGTGGGCGACGAGGTCGGCGACCAACTCGCGCAGCTGCGCGCGCAGCTCGGGGCTGAGCGGCTCGTCCGACTCGAACGCCTGCTTGGCGTGGCCCGAGGGCAACTTCGCCCTCGATCACCCGTGCGCCGCAGGACCCGAGCACCTTGCGCAGCTCGGCCTGCGACCAGACCGCCCCGTATGCGCCCGTACTCGACCCGATCACGGCGACCGGCACGTAGCGCAGCGCGCTCTGCCCGGCTGGACGGGACGCCCAGTCGATCACGTTCTTGAGCCACCCCGGGACGGAGAAGTTGTATTCCGGGGTGGCAAACAGGATTGCCTCGGCGCCGGCGAACTCGCGCCGCAGCCGCGCGACGGCCGGGTGCGCGGGTTCGCGGTCGTCGTCTTCGTCGTACGGCGGCACCTCGCGCAAGCCGTCGTAGAGACGCAGCTCCACGCCGTCGGGAAGCTCCTTGGCGGCCTCCAGGAGCAGCTTGGTGTTGTAAGAGCCCTCACGCAGGCTCCCCGAGATGCCCAGGATCTGCATGGGGCTAGGCCTTGTTGAGCTCGAGGCTCGCCACGAGCTTGACCTCATTGCCCAGCACGAGTCCACCGGTGGGCAGCGTCGCATTCCAGTGCATGTCGAACTCACGACGGTCGATCGTGGTCTCGAGCGTCAGGCCGAGCTTCTCCTGGTCCTCGAACCCGACCACCGGGCCGACGATCTCGCCGTGGAAGGTGACGTCCTTGGTGATGCCCTTGGCGGTCAGCTGACCAGGGACCACGACGTGATCACCCTCACGCGTGATGTCGGTTGGCGGTGAACGTCACCTCGGGGTGCTTCTCGGCGTCGAAGAACTCGGGCGACAGGAGGTGGCCGGTCAGGTTCTCCTCGGCGGTGGTGACGCTGCCGACCCGCGCGCTGGCCTCGAGTCGAGCCGTGCCATCGTCGTGTGCGACCAGCGTGACGTCGAAGTCCGGAAACTTCCCATGGTACGTGGCCACCACCATGTGGCGTGCCGAAAAATCAAGTGTGCTGTGGATCTTGTCGCTGACCCAGGTGCCTGCGGGAATAGAACTGCTCATGGTCGTTGCGCTCCCGGTGAGTTATACTTGAGTACGCAACCAGAGTAGCGGGTGGTACTTGAGTAATCAAGTGTTCAACAATCAAGTTCCAAGTGCGCTGACCGCGTTCGTGCGACTGGCAAACGCGCACGCGGCGATGGAACGCGCCTTCAACCAAGAACTGCAGGCGGCCGGGAGCATCACTGTCACCGACTTCGAAGTGTTGCGGCGTCTCGCCGATGCCCCGGAACGGACGGATGCGCCGGATCGACCTCGCGCATGCGGTGGGCGTCACGCCGTCCGGGATCACCCGCCTGCTCGACGGCCTCGAGGCCTCGGGGCTCGTCGGCCGGCACAACTGCACCCAGGATCACCGGGTCACGTACGCCGTGATCACCGACGCCGGCCGTGCGGTGCTGCGCTCCACCGCCGAGACGCACCTGGCCAGCCTGGTGGCCCTGTTCGCGGAACGCTTCACCGACGACGAGCTGGATCAGCTGGTGACCCTGTTAGGGCGCCTGCCCGGCGCGACACGACCCAGCCAGCTGTCCCGCGGCCACGGGCGAAACGGCATAGGCCCACGCCCGTCGCCCGCCGGGCTGGGCCGCAGGACTGCGACGTCGCGCCGGAGCGTCGGTCGCCGCCGGACGACCGGGATCCGGCGCCGTCCGCGCTGGCGCGCGGCAGCGCGATCCTGACCTGCAGCGACGCGCATCGGCGACCTGTGGGCGTGGACTGCCGGACTTCCGCCAGAGCCCGTGGCCGGTCAGGCTGGACGGACCGCTCGGAGTCGCCAGCAGGGAACTGTCTCGAGCCCGGCGGCTAGCGCTCGGTCGCCGAGGACTCGCTGCATGGTCCGGGTCGCCGCGGACTCGATGACCGGCGAACGCGGCGAGAGCCAACAGCACGTCGGCGCGCAGGTCGCGTGGCACGTGCGCGATGCGGCTGGTCGGGCCCGCGCGATCGACGAGGCTGGGTGCGGTGGTCATGCAGGGAACCCAGCGCCGCCGTCCTATACGGGTCTTAAGAGCACTGTTCGTGGCGCATTAAGGTGACGGAGGCAGCTCCCGATGCAGATAGCGGTGATCAGGATGCCATGGTGAGGACTGGGGGGCGACGTCTCTGGGCGCGTCGCGGCTGCCGCGGCCGGTCTTGCCGTGATCGCGACGGGCGTGCCGACCGCCGTCGCCGATCCGACGACGACGACGCCGCCCTCCCGACGCCCCGCCGTGACAACGCCGCAGGTCCTGACACTGCGGCGACTGCACAACTTCGCCACGTCGACGCGGTGGGTCGTCCTGCATCGCGGCCCGCGCGTGCTGCGCACGATGCTCGTCGTGCCGCGGGTGAGCCCGGGCGTCGAGGTCCCGGTGATGGAGTTCGCGCACGGATGGAACAGCAATCCGACCGTCTACGCGAGCATGCTGCGCGCCTGGGCATCGGCCGGGTTCCTCGTGATCGCTCCGACCAGCCCGGGGATGGCGCGGGGTCGCGGCCTGCTGTCCCAGGGGGCCGCGAGCGCCCGGCAGGCGGCGGACCTGCCCGCCGTGCTCAGCCAAGTACTCAAGCTGAAGCTCCCGGTCGCGGTGAACCGGAAGCGGATCGCGCTTGCCGGCCACAGCGACGGCGGCAGTACGGTCGCCATGCTCGCGTTCAACCGCGGCTACCGCGACCGGCGCATCGATGCGTTCCTGATCTTCTCGGGCGGGCGGACCGCGATCAATGCCGGTGCACGGGAGTGGCGCGGGAACACCAAGCCGGTGTTTATCGCCGACTCGTACGCCGACCAGTTCGGTGATTTTCCGAGCGCCGGCGGGTTCTACGTCGAGGCCCGGCCGCCCAAGGTGATGGTCGGCATCGGTCGCGCACGAGACGCACCTGCCGCCGTGGACCGTCGCGACGCCGTTCAACCAGGCGCTCTGGAATGCGACGGTCGACTTTGCAAGCTGGTCCTTCACGGGCAGCGGCGCGGCGCTGCGGGCGATGCGCCGCGACCTCCACCTGCAGGGATTCGGCGTCCGTCTGGATGCCTAGACCGCCAGCCGCGAGCTGCGGCTAGTCCGCGGGCGGCCTGGCGCGCGGCCTTGGTCGTCGGCGCGGCGCCGCTTCTCGGCGAGGCGTCGCTCGACCGACGCGCGTGAGGGTCGCGTCGGCCGGCGCGGCGGTGGCGGCGGCGCGAGCGCAGCCCGGACCCGCGCCTCGAGGCGGGCGATGACGCGGGTCCGGTTGTGCTCGCGCAGGCGCTCGGTCCCCGAGCGGAGCCGCAGCGGGCGGTCTGCCAGGCCCAGCGCGGCGTGAAGCCGATCGGCGATCGGCGCCGGGAGGCCCTCGAGGTCGGCTGCGGTGATCTCGAGGCGCGCCTGGGTTGCGACGTGGTCCCGGCGTTGTCCGCCCGGTCCGCTCGCGCGCGAGTAGCTCCAGGTGCCGCGCGCGGCCAGACGCGCGGCGATCTCGGACGGGGTCATGTGGCGGTGTGCGCGCTCGGCGCTGAGCCCAGCGGGCCGGAATGGCGCGACGAGGGCGAGATCGCGCACGTAGTCGGCGATCTCGCACCCGTTGGTCCGCCCGGTCCGGTAATCGACGTGCCGTGTGCCGACGGTGCCCGTGACCGTGAGTACCTCGGGGCCGCCGTAGATCAGCGTGCAGGCCGCGTCGGGCGGGGGTGGCGTGAAGGCGTCCTTCGCGGCGAGGATGCGCGCGCAGGCGGCGGCGTGCGTCGGGCTCGGGCACGCGACCTGCCAGGTCTGAGGCGCTCCGCCGGTCGGCGCCCCTGGGTCGAGTGTCACGGTGAGGTCGACCTGCGTGGCCGCGGGCGCGATGCCGGATGATCCGCAGGCGGCGATCGAGCGGAGTCAGCGACGGCGGCGCACAGCGCGGCGGCGCACCTGCGTCGGATCCGTGGGCGCATCGACGACGGCGGCATCGCCGCTTACCTGACGAGGGTATGCAGACTGACCGGCACGCCCCCGCCGGTGCCGTAGGCATTGCGAGTGACGACTCGATATCCCTGCCAGCTCGGCGCCCGGCGCGAGTCCGCGAACCGTCAGTCGGACCGGCGCGCGGTGCCACGCTTGCGCCCGCACGGTCGCCGATACCGTGCCGGCCGGGTTCAGCACCGCAATGGTCGTCCTGGCCTCGGAGGGGCGCAGCCAGACGCTGATGGTCGCGATCGTGCGTCCTGCGGCGGTCTGACGGGCGCGCAGCACGCCGACGGGGCCGAGCCCCGTGGTGCCGAGGATCCATGTCAGGTGCGCGGGGACGTCCTGGAACACGCTCGGGGAGGCGTCGCAGCCCAGTGGTGAGCCGTAGTCGGTGATGCCCAGGAGCCGGTCGGTCCAGGGGCCGCCGGTGCCCGCGAGGATCAGGGGCCCGCCGGAGTCGCCGCTGCACACCGACGGGAACTGGTTGTTGCCGGCCTGGTCGGGCCCGCCGGCGCAGACCTCCGTCGCGGGGTCATACACGCCGACGGGTTCGGTGGACGAGCAGTAGCGCCTGGTTCCACAGCACGGTCGTCGCCGCCTGCGCGGCGTTCGGGGTCAGCCCGAAATCGCTCGTCAAGCCCCACCCGGCGATACGGACGGTCCAGTTTGCCGTCGGGTCGGGGTTCGCGATGGCGAGCTCGGCCGTCTGGCGGGTCGTGGGCCGGCGCAGCTCGACGAGCGCGAGGTCGCCGATCGCCGTCGACTGGCTGTAGGCCGGAAACGGCACGATGCGGATCGGGGCCTCCCAGTTGCGGCGCATCAACAGGGCGCCGCTGCCGACGGTCACGCGCATGACTCCGGCCGGGTACACCGCACCGGTCTCGGTCGCGACGCAGTGCCTGGCGGTGAGGATCCATTGCGCACCCACGAGCTCGCCGGTGCACAGCGCCGACGGGGCTCACAACCGCGGCGAGGTACGGCCACGCCGACAGCGGCGCGCCGCTGCCGCCGATGACATCCGGCCTGATGCCGGACGCGCCGGGCGCAGGGATGATCCGGACCGCCACCGCACGTGCATTGACCGGGACGGGCGCGGCGGCGGCATCCCCGAGGGCCGGCGCGACGACGGCTGCGCCGGAGGCCGTCGCGGCGATCAACAGTGATGCGAGAAGACCTCGAACACCCACGTGCGGCTCCAGAGATTGCTGCAGGCCCCGTCCGTCAGCGCGGGCGCTGCGACGGCGGCGCCAATCGGGTGATGCAAGGATAGGCCCCGCGACGGCTGCCGGGGGCATCGCCCATGCCCGGGGCGCGGGTTGGCGATGCGGCGGCGCGACGCGCTAAGCGCCGCAGTTGATGGGTCTGATGCAGGTAGGCGACAGATGCCTTGGCTCAGCGATGCGGCGATGAGGCTGATCCGCCGCAGAAACGCGTTGTCCGTGCCAGACGCACCGCACTCGATGAGGACCCGCGCACCCGTGTTGACGCGGTAGTAGCCGTAGAAGAACTGCATGCGGGCATTGCCGTTGCGCCCGGGCTCAACGCCGCGAAAGCGGCTGTGCGCGCCGTTTCGGGCGGTGAAGATGGGGCGAAACGTCGCCGGCGAGATCGCGGGCGAGCTGCAGCGAATGCGCCTGCACCGCCGCGGTGACCGTCGTCGCCCGGCGGTGCGGCGCCGAATCCCGGTACGGCACAGGACTGGCCGTCCCCGACCCCTCGCCGTGGTAGTAGTTCTCGCCGCGGCCGGGCGCGTCGACCGCGTAGCCGATGCCGGCACTGCCGCCTACCGCATCGAAGTGGACGCTGATGAAGACGGCGCCCCGCGCGCCCCATGGTGTCACCCTGGCGGGGGTGTGGTGCACGATCACGCCGGCCGCGCGCAGCCTGGCCTGGAGTGCCGCAGCAAGGCGCACGTTGAATGCCTCTTCGCTGCCGAACGGACCTCCGCCCGCTCCGGTCTGGGCGAGGTAGCCCGGCTCCCCGGGCGGCTCGTGGCCGGCCTGGACGTAGACCGCCGGCCGCGGGGCGGTCGCCGCGAGTTCGGTGGGGGCGACCGCGGGGTTGCGCCCGCGACGATACCGTCGGCGCCCGCGGGGGCGGGGATGCGGTCAGCGCGACGCCGGCGCCGGCGATACCGGCCACCGCAAGCGCACCTGCGACAGCGAACAATGCCCGCCGACGAGTGCGTCGGCGGGCGCCCGCTGACCGGCGTTTCGCTGTGGTCCTGGTGACGTGTGGGTATCCGCCAAGCGCGCGTCCGGAGTCGAGTACGGGGTCGTCGGACACCGTAGGGGACATGCGGAGTGGGGTCCAGCGTCGCTGGGGCCGGCACTCGCGGTCACCGCGCGCGCTACGCTCAAGGTGACCGGCACCGGCAAGGAGGAATCCCGATGAGCTCAGAAGTCCCCGAGCCCGACCCCGCCGCAGCACGCGAACCCCGCGATGACGACCAGGCCGAGTGCTGTCATGACAAGGGGCACGCACACGGCCACCCGCATCGCCACGGCCGGGGTGGCTGCGGCGGTCGCCGACATCGCCATGGGCATTGCGGGTGCCACCATCACGACCACGGTCACGGTTGCGGATGTCATCGGCACCACTGCCAGTGCTGTTGCTGCTGCTCCTGCCACCGACACCGTCGCGGCAAGGGCAAGGCGCTGGTCGCCATCATCGCGCTTGCGCTGCTGATCGCCGGGATCTTGGCGGCGCCGCACTGCAAGAACATCTAGTCGGCCGCAGCGCAGTCGGGCCGCGCCCGGGCCCGCCCAAGCCGGGACTCGGCCGACCCCGATCCCCTGCGTTGGCGGAGAAGGGGCGGCGGTTGCTGTCTGGGACTGCGTGCTCGGCGGATCTTGGGTCGCCGCCGGCGACAAACCACGTGATATGGGCTGATGGCCGACGCCCTGATCGGCAGCGTCCCTGCCCGGCGCGGAGCAGGTGGGGCCCACGGCCATTAGCGTGGTTGTCGCTCCCTTCGTCGCGCGTCTGCCATTGCTCGCGCAATCGCCGCCGCGCCTCCTCCAAGTCACGTTTTAGACCTTTGTTGAGGCTCTGACCACGGATGCCGGCGAGTTTCCGTTAATTAACTTGCCGTACGTGCCGAGAATGTGTTTGGTGGTGACGTGCAGGGGGCGCTCTCAGAGCGTCCGGTCTGCACTGTGGCGCCCGTCGACGGCACTTTGGGGGAAGTTCTGCCGGATGGGCGCCACAGGGGTTTCGCCCGGGGGCACGCGGACGTCGGAATGCAGGCGACCGCCGCGCGCTGTGCCACGAGGAGCCTCCGCCCGCGGCATTCCGGTCGGCGCAGGTCGCAATGCGCCCAGCGGCGTTGGCCGTGGGACCGCGCTGATCATAGTGCGCACTATATTGCTCACTAGTAGCGTCAAAGCGCGGTCTATGAGTAAGCTAGTGCCTATTGTGGTATGCTGAAGTTCTGCGAGTGCGCGATCGCGCGCGCTGGGGACGCGGGGGACGCGCGATGCGCATCAGTCCATATCTGACGGACGAGGCCGTACTCGAGGAGGTCGGGGCACGCATCGAGCGACTCCGCCTGGAACGCAACCTGACCCAGGAGGAGCTTGCGGCGAACGCCGGCGTGACGCGCCGGACGGTGGTGAATCTCGAATCCGGCAAGGGGCTGCAGTTCGTGACCGTGCTGCGGGTGCTGCGGGCGCTGGGCCTGATCGAAGGACTCGAGCAACTCGTTCCCGAGCCTGTCCCCGGACCGGTCGACCTGCTGCACCGTCAGGGCCGCCCGCGATCCCGCGCCTCGCGGCGGCGGGCCGCGCCGGAGGCAGATACCGCAGGCGAGCCGTTCCGCTGGGGTGACGAGACCCAGACCCAATGAGCATCTTCGCCGGCGTTTGGCTCTGGGGGACGCGGATCGGCGCGGTCTCGATGGGCACCGACGACCGCTTCGCGGTGTTTCAGTTCGATCCAGACTTCGCTGCCGCCGGCATCGAGGTCTCGCCGTTGGTCATGCCACTGCGCCGCGAGCCCTACCGGTTCCCGTACCTTGCGCCGGAGAGCTTTCGTGGCCTGCCAGGCATGCTCGCCGACAGCCTGCCTGACAAGTTCGGCAACGAGCTCATCGATACGTGGCTGGCAGCGCAGGGGCGTCCGCCCGACAGCTTCAATTCGGTCGAGCGCTTGTGCTACGTCGGCCGGAGAGGCATGGGCGCACTCGAGTTTGAGCCGACACGCGGCCCCGAGGTGACCGCCGATCACGATCTGCAGATCGCCGGGCTCGTCGAGCTCGCCTCCAAGATCCTGGCGGATCGGACAGCGCTTGTCGTTTCCCTCGAACACGGCGAACGCGAGCAGACGATGCGCGACATCCTCGCAGTCGGCACGTCGGCCGGAGGAGCCCGCGCGAAGGCGCTGATCGCCTGGAACTCCGCAACCGGCGAGGTCCGTTCCGGCCAGCTCGATCTCCCGCCAGGCTTCGAACACTGGCTCATCAAGTTCGACGGTGTCGCCGGAAACCGGGACAGGGACCGTCTGGCGGACCCGCAGGGCTACGGGGCGATCGAGTACGCCTACTGGCTTATGGCCCGCGACGCCGGGATCTCCATGGCTGCGGCGCGGCTGTTCGAGGAGAACGGTCGGCGCCACTTCATGACACGGCGCTTCGATCGCAACGAGAACGGCTCCAAGCGCCACATGCAGTCCCTCGGCGCGATCGCCCACTTCGACTACAACCGGGCCGGCAGCAACTCCTATGAACAGGCGTTCCTGGTCATGCGCCAGCTCGGGCTCCCGCAGCCCGCGATCGAGCAGATGTTCCGGCGGATGACGTTCAACATCGTCGCGCGCAACCAGGACGATCACGTCAAGAACATCGCGTTCACGATGGACCGCACCGGGGCGTGGGAGCTTGCTCCTGCGTTCGATGTGACCTACGCGTATCGCGCCTCGAGTGACTGGACCAACCAGCACCAGCTGTCGATGGCCGGTAAGCGTGATCGCTTCACGCGCGCCGACTTCGTCGCCTGCGGCAAGACCGCGACGCTCGCCCGGGGGCGCGCGCTGCGCATCCTCGACGAGGTGCGCGACGTGGTCGCAGCCTGGGAGAGCTACGCCCAAGCCGCCGACGTCGAGGGCGACCACATCCAGCGCATCATGCCGGCGCTGCGCCTCGAGCTCGCTGCCGGCTGAGCCGCCTCAGCGCGCTCGCTCAACGCGTTGCTCGCCCCGCCAGAACGACGCGCTTGCTTGTGATCAAGACGGGAGGGCAGCGCCGCGCGTTTGCGGCGTGGGTTGAGTCGGGTGGGTCTTCAGACGGCGTCTTCGCGGAGGCCGAGCCCGGGCGCAGCGGCAGCGCTGTCGAGCGCGGCGCGGGGCCTGGCTACGGCGAGGTCACCGTCATGTCATCCCAGTAGATGACGGTTCCCGTGGCGGCCTGCGAGAAGTCCGCTTCGACGACGGCCTGCGTCTCGCTCGAGGTGGGTGCGAAGCCCGTCAACCTGAGCTGGGTCCAGGTATTGGCGGGCACGGTGACCCACGGCCCGCTGACGCTGTCGATGTAGGCACCGCCGGAGCCAAGCAGGTCGAGGTTCACATCGACCGTCACCGTTGCGGTGGCCCGCACCCAGATGCCGGCCGAGTAGGTCTTGGCGGAGGTAATTGGCGCATACCAGCCGGGATTCAGGTCCGTTTCCCAGCCGCCGCTGGAGGAGCTGACGGTCTGTGCCAAGGCCGCCGAGCCAGAGTGTGCGACGGCTCCGGAGCGCGCGAGCGTGGATCCCCAATAGTCGGCGGGAATGGCGGTGGTCTCGAATCCCGGATCGGGGATCAGGTTGGCCGGTCCGGGCGGGGCCTGGTAGGTGAACTGGTCAGCGCTGCTGGTGGCGCTGGTCCCACCGGTGGTGGACACGCGCACGTCAACCGCGCCCGAGCCGGCCGGAGCGGTGGCCGTGCACGAGTTGGCGGTGCACACCACGCCGGTGGCGGCCGTCGCCCCGAAGGCCACCGTGCCCGAGCTCAGGTTGGATCCGCTGATGGTGACCTGCGTGCCCCCGGCGGCGGGGCCGGTGTTCGGGCTCACCGCGCTGACGACCGGCGCGGCTGGCGGGGCCTGGTAGGTGAACTGGTCAGCGCTGCTGGTGGCGCTGGTCCCACCGGTGGTGGACACGCGCACGTCAACCGCGCCCGAGCCGGCCGGAGCGGTGGCCGTGCACGAGTTGGCGGTGCACACCACGCCGGTGGCGGCCGTCGCCCCGAAGGCCACCGTGCCCGAGCTCAGGTTGGATCCGCTGATGGTGACCTGCGTGCCCCCGGCGGCGGGGCCGGTGTTCGGGCTCACCGCGCTGACGACCGGCGCGGCTGGCGGGGCCTGGTAGGTGAACTGGTCAGCGCTGCTGGTGGCGCTGGTCCCACCGGTGGTGGACACGCGCACGTCAACCGCGCCCGAGCCGGCCGGAGCGGTGGCCGTGCACGAGTTGGCGGTGCACACCACGCCGGTGGCGGCCGTCGCCCCGAAGGCCACCGTGCCCGAGCTCAGGTTGGATCCGCTGATGGTGACCTGCGTGCCCCCGGCGGCGGGGCCGGTGTTCGGGCTCACCGCGCTGACGACCGGCGCGGCTGGCGGGGCCTGGTAGGTGAACTGGTCAGCGCTGCTGGTGGCGCTGGTCCCACCGGTGGTGGACACGCGCACGTCAACCGCGCCCGAGCCGGCCGGAGCGGTGGCCGTGCACGAGTTGGCGGTGCACACCACGCCGGTGGCGGCCGTCGCCCCGAAGGCCACCGTGCCCGAGCTCAGGTTGGATCCGCTGATGGTGACCTGCGTGCCCCCGGCGGCGGGGCCGGTGTTCGGGCTCACCGCGCTGACGACCGGCGCGGCTGGCGGGGCCGGCGTGCCGACGTCCGTGACCTCCTGGCTCCAGTAGCTCGGCAGGACGCCGTAGGGGTTCGGGAGATTCTGATCGGTGACAAAGACCTCGCCGAAGCCATCCTTCGCGAGCGTGGTCAGGTCAGACGCCAACGCGCTTGCGCGTGCGGAGTAGACGACACCCCAGAACCGGCTTGGGTCGTACCCGGGCACCGTGGAGGCCCCGGCCGCGAGATTCGACTGGGTACCCTCGAAGGCCATCATGACGTCGGACGCGGCCATGTAACACGCCGGCGTCGGCGACCCCGGATTCAAGACCGTGAGATCGAGCCCGGGCTGTGCGTGAATGAAGGCGTACAGCGGGGCGTAGTACGACGCCTCGGTCTTGCAGTCGGTTGCCGACTCGTCGACGAATATGCCGTTCACGTGGTACCACTGCTCGTAGCGGGTGATATCCGCCTCAACCGAGCTGAGCGAGCGCCTGCCGTAGTTCGTGTAGACGTAGCCCACAACGTCCACGCCTGCAGCCTTCGATGCGGCCGCCTGCTGTACATAGTTGGGGTCCACGGCCGAGCCTGGCCCACTTGCGGGGTTCACCACCGCCAGATCCGCAGTTCGCGGCGGGCCGTCGAGCGTCCCCCAACTGCTTGTCAGGGCATAGAAGTAGGAGGGGACCGCCAGCGCAACGCCTGCGCGGTAGGTGTAGGTCGCGAGCGGACCGGCCGAAGAACTCGTTCCCTGAGACGTGCTCACGGCTACGACTCCGGTGGCCGTCGTGCCGTTCGGCAAACCCGGGGCAGTCACCTTGAGGACGCTGTCGGAGACAACGCTGACGGTGCCGGCGGGAATCCCGTCCACCGTGACCGACGGTGTTCCGGCGCTGAACCCAGAACCGACGACCGTGAGTGGTGTGCCGCCGACGGGCGGGCCGGTGCGGGGCCACACCGCGGTCACGGTGGGTGGGCCCACGCCGATCGCCTCTCCGGCGAGTCCGAGCACGGAAACTGCGAGGACGCAGGCGGCTACCGCCAGACGCCAAGCGAGCGTCCGCGTAATGGAGCGGTACCGACTTGCGGCCCTGAAGGCGTTCAACCCACCACCTGACCAGTTGGCGTCGCCAAGGGTCCAGCCCGTTGGTAGCCCGACCCTATCCGGTCGTCGTCGACTCGTCGACCGTCGCGAGCGATACACGTCGTGCTTCCGGGTCCATTGGTGCCGCTAACACCGTCACAGACGTGCCCACGGCGATCCGGCGTCGCCCCCGCTGTCCCCGGACGCCCCCATGATCATGCCCGTCCCCTGACGCGCTCGCGTTCGTCGCCCAGCCAAGGGGGCAATCGCAACGGTGCAGATGTCTCTCAATCCGTCGCCGGGGACCCGGCGCGAGCCAGTGGCCCGCGCAGGTATCGACCTGTTCTGGCTCCCGCTCGGCGCGGGCGATCATTCGGTTCGACTGAACGGGCGCGCGTGTGAGGCCGTAGCGGCACGTGCAGGACGAAGGCCGGTCTGCGATCTGTACCACTCAGCGCTTGAGGTGTACGCGCGGGGCGGGCGGTTCATCGAGATGACGCCGGTCGCCGCCGGCGATCAGCGTTTGCGCGGCGTCGTCGCGGGCGGAGCCGTGGGTACCCGGTGGGCGGGACGCCTGCGGATCTTCCGATACGAGGTGCGTCGGTGGAACGGCGGCAGGATCCCGGACCTCGACGAGGCGGTAGACAGCCCGCGGCGGCTTACCGACGACCAGTCGCTTGCGCAGGGTCTGCTCGACCTCGTGCCGCAGGTGCCGACGCCGGTTTGGGGACGCGACGAGCTTCAGGCCGGCGAGATGTGGAACTCCAACCCGCTGATCGCGTGGCGTCTGGCCCGTTCCGGGCTGGATCCGCAGTCGATACCCCCGCCGGCAGGCGGGCGCGCGCCGGGGTGGCGGGCCGGTCTGGTTGTCGCCCAGCGCCAGCTCGCGCATCCACGATAACGCGCGGCTAAGCCGCACCCTGTACCGGGATACCCCGGCGTCGGCCCGAGATGCCTGCCGCGCCTCACGATCTGTGGGGGTGTGCCTCGCGGACGGGTCGTCCGACGACCGGCTGGACTCGAACCAGCAGCCCTTCGATTAGCGCGGGCGGGATGACGGGGAAACGATCGGGAAGCTCGGTGTCCTCCGCCCGGGGCCAGCGCCGTACGGTGAGGCGAGATTGCGCGCTCCGCAGACGTCGGCGACCGAGCCAATCGCGCAAGCCCGCGCCAACTCGTCCTTCCGGCATCGCGGCATTGCGTTCCTACAAAAAACGTGGGACGCTAGCCGACCTCTCGAACCGAAGCATTCGAGCGGGAGTCGCGATGACTACCTCCACGCGGAGCCGAATCGCCGCAAGCACCGGGCTTGTCGCTTTCGTCCTCATAGTTGTCGGTTTTCTCACGTCAGGAGCGAATCCGAGCTGGACCGATTCGGGGAGCAGTATCGCGCACGAGTACGCCAGCCATCGCAACAGTGGCCTGGCGTCGGTGATCATTGTCGGGGTCGGCCTCATGGCGCTGCTCTGGTTCGCCGCGACCGTCGGATCCCTATTCCGAGACGCTGACGAGGACCGAATCGCGTCGGTGGTGCTCGCCGGGACCGCGGTGTTCGTGTCAATCTTCGCGATCACCGGCGTGGTGCAGCTGACATTGTTCTACGGTTCAGCCGGCGGAGATCCGACGCTCACCAGGGCCCTGTTTCAGATGCAGTCGTTGGCGGCGTCGCTTGCGTTCTTGCCACTCGCACTCGCCGTTGCCGCGACATCGGTCGGCGCTTTCTTTTCGAAGGCCCTCCCAGCCTGGTACGCAATCCTGGCTGGCATCGCAGCTGTGTTGATAGTGATTGTCGTCGGGTGCGTGGCCCAGTCCGGCTTCTTCGCACCGAACGGCGGCTACGTGTTTATCGGCCTATTGGCATTCGGGATATGGCTGATCGTTACGAGCATCGTCCTGATGAGATCCGCCTCGCTGACGCGGGTACCTCGCCCATACGACACGTCTGGGGCGGCGGAGCCGCAGAGCGCTGGCTCTTGAGCCGTCCATTGATCGGGCCCCGCGCTTGAATCTCGATCAGGCGTATGCCGCCTTTGGCCCGAGCCGACCCCGCGCGATGTCAAGCGCTTGACCGCGGCGGTCTGCGGTGAGCACAGCCCCATGCCGGCGTGTCCCCGCCGCCGTTCCGGCGCCGCCCTTGACCAACGTCGGCAGATTCCTCAAGGTCGCCCTGTCAGCCGACCGATCCCGGTTCGAGCGATCCAAGACGATGCGCCAGATCGACCTCGAGGGGCTGTCAGGGCTGCGCGCCGTGGCGTTGCCCGCGGCGGTCTTCGCACGGCCTGCGCACAAGAGAACGTCGTCGAACTCCGGCGCCGCACGACGCGGCCGAGCTGAACCGGAAGGTCGACAAACTGAGGGAGATGTGGCTCGACCACGCGCGTAGCGTCTCGCCGGACGAGATCGTCGAGGCCATCGCACGCACCGCCGACGTTTCCGTGTCAGCGCACGCGGCCACGGTTGGCCCATCGGCAGCAGTGGACGAGCTGGCCAGCCGTGTCGGCGGCGACCCGGCTGCAATCGCTGAGCTGGTCGCACGCCTGCCGGACCGGGAAGAGATCGTCGTGTCGCTCTACTACTACGACCACCTCACCATGCGCGGGATTGGCGAGGTGCTCGGCGTGAGCGAGAGCCGCGTAAGCCGGCTGCACAAGCAAGCAATCACGAGGCTCCGGGGCGCGACCGCCTAACCCACCTTGAGCGGCCGGCTCCTTGCGACTAACCCTTAGGACGAACGTGAGACTTGCGCCGCATCCATTGCAAGTAAGACGGCCCAGCTTCATCTTCTTGCATCAACGAAGGTCTTGGTTGGGTCTCAGGCTGTCGTCGAGGTTTACTTCAGCCGTGTTTACAAACTCACAAGCCGGCGCGATCGAAGCGGGAGAGCTGATCGACACACGAAGCTGGCCGCGCAGGCGCTCGACGCGGTTGCTCGCGCGTTTCAGGTCGCCGCGGACTCTGGGGCGATCGGGGGAAACGCACCTATCGTCCCATGCTCCTCGCTCGGAGGGTCCGGAGCCCGCCGGACATTCATCGTTGTCTAGTCCCTGGGCTATAGCGCTTGCCTGTCCCCAGCGGCGCCGGGCTGTAACGCTTGGTCTGGTCCACCACCGAGCAGGGTCATCCCGCCCCAGGGTGGACGGACATTGCCGCCCCTCGCGTCCCTCAGGATCCCAACGCCGGGACTGTTATGTTCGCTCCCGTGGCCGTTCGGCGAAGGATCCCCGACCTCTGCTGACCCGCCAGGTGCCCCGCGGTTGCAGCTACGCTCGTCCCGATCAGAAGAGGACGACAGCGAAAGGGGTCCGAATGCCGTTGCGCGGCAAAGTGGCGATCGTCACGGGCGGGAATACCGGTATCGGCAGGGCGGTGGTGTTGGCGCTCGCCGCTGAGGGTGCCTCGATCGTCATCGATTTCGTGGCGAACCCCGAGGCGACCGAAGCCCTCGAACAGGAGATTCGTGGCCTCGGGGATCAGGTGACCGCGGTTGATGCCGACGTCAGCAAGATTGCCGACCTCAAGGCGCTCATTGGCACGGC
>CAWATR010000024.1:0-191518 GCA_963784985.1 uncultured Thermoleophilia bacterium | reverse complement strand
TAAAAATTAAACTTAAAAATTATGTGGTCCCCAATTTCCATTGACAAGTTTGTAAAGCTTCATTTGAAGAAAAAATCCCAAAGAAAATGAGAAAGTATTAAGAGCCCGGATTGATGCGGCAATCGACTATTACATTAATGGCATGAAATGCAAATGCGGGAAGGACATATGGATAGTCGGTTCGGTATCTGCTCCATTTGCATGCTTTACCTGTATTACCGGAGAGCCCCATCCCCGGGGTGATTATGATTGGCCGTCATCCTAAACAAGGGCCTTTTCGCCGCGGAGGCTGGCTTCGGCGCCTGCCGATTCCGAGCTCCTGCATCCGCTGTTTGGCGCGCTGGCGTTCGCCGCATCGGCCTTGCTCTGCCGGGGTCGCTCTCGGTCGGCTACTGGGCCATCACCGACTCGGTGAACGGCCGTTTGCTTTTCGGCACGCTCGCCCTTCTTTTTTCTCGCCAAGATGTTTTCGTGGTGGATCGCCCTGGCCTCCAACACCTCGGGCGGCACCCTGGCGCCGATCTTGCTGATCGGGGCGACGATGGGCGAGATGATCGGGATCGGTTTTTTCGCCTGTTCCCGTCAGCCCACATCCAGCCCGGCGCGTTCGCGCTCGTCGCGATGGGGGCGACGTTCGGCGTCGCCAGCCGCGCCGTGCTCACCGGCGCCGTCTTCGCCCTCGAGGTCACCGGCGATTACCTCATGATCGTCCCCATGCTGCTGGTGCTCGGGATCGCCGAGATCACCGCCGAGCGGTTCCTCTCGGACCGGCTAATGACAGACCGTCTGGTTCGCCGCGGCTTTCGGGTGGAGTTCGACACCGAGACCGACCCCTTTCGCACCGCCGTAGCCAGGCAAGCCATGAACCCTCTCCCTGAGGGAGGTATCGACCCCGACGCTCCGAGCGTCGACTGCTTGGCCTACCTACGTGACGCTCTTGCACTGTTTCTTGCCACCGACATCAACCAGGTCGTCGTCACCGATGACGGTGTCGCTGTCGGTGTCCTCACCCGCGACACCATGTCGGAGGTCCTGGCCAAACGCCTCGCCGAGTCCACTCCCCAGGATCCCTCCCTCCGTTTGCACGGCCCGGCTCGGCAGGCCCCACAGGTCGACAATCCTGACCCCAGTGACGAGGCCATCGATACGACCAAGCGCGGCGCCGGAGGTCACGAGATGAGCCAAGCTCAGCGGATGCCGCGGCGACGCCGACGAGCACCGTCGAGCCGGAGTTCGCAATCATTGGTCAGCTCGTCACGGAACCGGACGGGGGACCGCCCGCCGATGAGATCAGGACGGGACGCACTGCCGACGGTCGTCTGCATTCCATCGTGCCGCGTTGACGTTTCGGGCAGGGGGTGGCGTCCGACCGCCCCGCGCACTCACGTGCGCGCCTTGACCATGGCGTGGTCTGGTGCAACGATCAATCGTATAACGATAGAATACCACCCCATCTGGGTGTGTGCGCCCCTGACGGGCGCGGGCGGTCGGCAACCGCAGGCCGCCGATGACGACATCCCTGGATGATGGGATTGAAGGGAGGAGCGATGACCTCACGGAACACAACGAGGGTCGACATACGGCTCGTTGGCTACCAGGTCCGGGACGCCGATGGCCGCGTTCTCGGTGAGATCGAGGGTGTGCGCCCCAACGGGGTGCGCGTACACAAGATTCCCGGCCATCCAGGCCACGCGGGGTACCTCCCGGCGGCGGCATTTGCCCGTGTCGACCACGCCACGAACATGGTATTGCTCAGTCTTGGGATATCGACCGAGCAAGTCGTGGACGCACCGCCGCCGCCCGACGAAACGCCGGACGGCTGGCACAAGAGCGCCGACTGGTGGGCGGACCTGCTCGGGCACTACGGACTCTTCGAATCGGAAGGCCGCAAGAGCGAGCCGTTCCTGCACGCGGATCAGCGCTGAGCTACCGACTAGTCTGGGCGGGTGCCCTCGCCGAGACCACGCCCGGAGCGCCCACCGGGGCGGAGCACCTCCGCTCCGGTGGAGCGCAACTCGAGCCAACCGACCCTGGCCGAATATCGGGACACAGCCAACCTGCGTGCGGCGCTGCGGGCGGTTCCTGCGGCGCGGAGAACAGGTCGCCCGTGCCCATGGCTTGACGCCGCAGCGTCACCTCCTACTGTTGATGATCAAGGGGGCCGCCGATGGAAGTCAGCAGGCGACGGTCAACGAGTTAGTCGGTCGGCTCGCGCTTTCCCAAAGCACCGTGAGCGAGCTCATCGACCGCTCCGCGGAGGCTGGGCTGGTGGTGCGAATCCCCTCGACCTCAGATGCCCGGGTCGTGTTGGTGCGGGTGACGCCGGAGGGTGAGCGCCGACTGGCGGAAACCGTTAGCGCGCTCCGCGCAGAGCGGGCGGCACTTCGACGCGTGTTCGGTGGAGATGGTGAGAACAAGTGACGCGCAACGGGCTCCTGTCCGGTCCTCCGCGAAGGCCGATTCGTGGCTTCCCCGCGGCGTTCGGCCGTCACTCCGGGCGTGGGTGCCGCGCAACCATGCATGCCCAAAATGTTGCCGACACCGATCGCGGGGCAGCCGTGAGCCGACGGGCGGTGCAACGAGCGTGTCAAGTCGAGGCCGCGGTATGTGGGGCAAATGGGTGCCTCGGCTAGCACTTAGAAACCCCGGTCGCGCTGGAACTTAACGAGGCCGCGACGACACTGCTCGGCAACTCTCCATTCAGGTGACCGATGGCCAGGTCATGAGCTTCCGGTGCCACGGGTGCAGAATTGCACAGAGTTTTCTCATGTCGGTCCTCGTGACGAGCTTGGCCGCTCAAAGTGCGTCCGGAGTAGCTGGAGCTCCCACAGATCGAGAGGTTCCCAAGCCACTCGACCCTCAAGAGCCGCCGAAGACAGCCCTGGACCGAATGCGGGGCGGGAACAAAGTGGGAACATCAGGCAACACCTTCGGAGATAGCCGAAACGCCGGAATCTCCAGAAGTTCCTGGAAATCACGGCGTAGTCGCCCCAACCACTAAGGCCCCAATTCGCTCCCGGAGCGACTCATAATCCCTGGGTCGCAGGTTCGAGTCCTGCCGCGCCCATTTAGACCCGCATGGTTATGCGGAAGCCGCTTGCTTAAGCGGGTCACACGTGCCAGGCATGCCGCGAATGTCCGTCGCGTGCACACCTCTGGTGCATACCTCGGATTCAGCGACCTCTGGTAGTCGTCGTGCTCAAGGCACTTGATGGTCGGCGGCCAGGAGATCGACCACTTGGTGCTCTTGGCGCTGGCGGGCTGATACCCCCGCCACGCCGGATGGCGTAGCGTCTTATAACCGCCGCTCATCCACCCCAGGAGGGTTCCCCGCCATGCCTGTGACCATTACCGTCCGCTTCCAGGTCGCGGACGTTGCCAAGGCGATCCAGTCCATGAACGCCCACGTAAAGGATCTCGAGAGGATCACGCAGGACGCTCGTAGCAAGGGATGCCTGAGCCACCGATTCGTGGCCGGCCAGAGCGAACTCGTGGCCATCGACGAATGGGGGTCCGCTGACCAATTCAAGTCGTTCTTCGAGGACAACGCCGAGATTCGGGCGATCTCCTCCGAGTCGGGCGCAACCGGGCCGCCGACGGTGGCTGTGTACGAATCAGTCGACGTACCCGGTAACTTCTAGGTACGCGACAGAGCATCGCGAACCCGACCACCGCCATCGGCTGCCCGAGCCGCCACCAGCAACCTAGGCGCACCATCGCCGATCGCGCGAATCGTGCGAACGGCCGCTCGCGCGAGAGCACGTCGGATGCTACCGCCTCGGCTCCGAGTACCGGCGGGCCTGCCTCCGGCGGGTGAGCCGGAATGATCCAACGCTGGCCGGGACGGATGCGGCTAGGCCGGCGGGTTGAAGCTCGTATAGGCCGACAACTGCCAGCGACGACCGACGCATTGGAAGACGGCGAGTCGCGGGGAGTACGCGGCGGCGTTGAGCTGGACTCCATTGACGATCTCGCTGGCCTTGACCCAAAAATCCACAACGATTGTCTGCGGACCATGGGTGATGTGGAAACGGGCAAGCGACCACTTCGTCACAACAGGTGGGTGTGCGATGTAGGCGCCTTTTTGGGCGTATGTGGTCTCGCCTTGACGCTGAAACCACGGTGCCAGGAACGCCTCTAAGGCGGCGTGATGATATCCAGGCCGAAGCATCTCGAAGAAGTGGTTGACCAGTTGCTTCCCACGCGTGACATAGGCTGGAGCAGGTTTCGAACGCGCCGCCACAACCTGCGGCGCTGATGTCGCGCCGAGGAGATTCACACTCCAGATCACGCCGAATAGGATCATGGACGCGCACAGCACGGCGGCGATGGGCAGATGCTTTCTGGTCATCTCTGTCTCCTGAGTTGTGGTGCGTCCCATTCACCCGTGATGGGCACGTCGACAGCACGGCGGTCAGCTTCATGAAGATGGTGGCGGACCCCCGGCCTACCGATCCAGGAAGCCACGGAGAACGGCGAAAGCACCTCAGTGCATCTACGTCAGACGTTAGTCTCGCTGGCCCACGGCCCAGCGGTCATCACTCTCAGCCACCCACCTAATCTTGAGTCCCCCAGAGTCTCCCGCAGAGAGCGTGAGACCGTCCCCAGAGTCCTCGAACCAGTTCAACCCGAGGTCGATGGGGTGGAAGCGCGGTCCCCGACCTAGCTGCGAAGCACCGACCGCGCCTCTTGCCAGCGGACGGTCAGGGCAAATAGGACGAAGATGTCAAGCGCGATTGCGATCCGGTCGGTCGGGTGCAGTCCGGCGTACGCCGATACCGGATTCTCCGCGCGGCCGATAACCCAAACTACGTCCTGATCGACCTCGAGCTCGACACTGCCGACGAAGCGCAGGCGCTGCTTACACGGCTTCTTGAACTCTGGAGTCGCGTCGACGTGATGCGCGAGGCGCAGGCGCGTGTTTGCGCCCAGAGATACGCACCCCCTTGGGGGGTCGGCACCCTCAAGGCGCCAGGGACACCGCCCCACATGCTGAGCGGGGTCGGAGGCGGCGGCATGCCCGTGAGGAAGGATGGGATTCCGGTCTCACTTCCCCCGTGCCCGGAGATCGCGCTGTACGTGCGCGCATGGCTTGATCCTCGGCTGCTCGGGAGCTTCAATCGGCGTAGGCAGATAGCGAGAGAGACGTCTCGTGTACGTGTTGCTGGCTTTGGCAGTCGCCATCCCTGTGGTCCTCTTCGCGGCCTACGTGGTGAGGGCTGCCGACCGTCGGATACCTCAGCCCTCGGCCCGGCCCAAACCGCGGTCGTCCTTTGACGACGCCCAGTTGGAGCCGCTGCGCGGCTGGGCGCGTGTCGCGGGGTTCATCGTGGTCGTGGCGTTCTTCGCAGGCTTCGCATACGCGATGGCGTCCGGCGACTTCCACCCGCTCGGTGACCTGTCGCCGCCGCTGGCGGCCTTGCTCTCGGTGCGCCCAGAGGAGTATGTGTCTGCCAAGGGAGCGCGGCCGAGGACAAGATCGAGATGCGCAAGGCCATCCGCTGTAGTCGCTGCCACGGCGGCGCCGTCCCCGTCGAGGGCTCGCTGTGTAGGGGCTGCCAGGACTTCCTGGGCCCAAGAGCCTCGGAGCGATGGATGTCGGAGTGGTGGCAAGCACACCCGGCGCCCGAGTATCGGCGCGCTCAGCAACAACAGCACCGCCAGCGTCGCCCCATCCCCCTGACGGCCGCCGCTATGGTCGTACTCGGCGCGTTCTTCGTCGTGACCATGGCCGTATTCGGGGCTTGGGACGAGCTGTCCGCGATCTTGGTGGGGGCGGTCATCCTCGGAGGCCTCGAGCTTGGAATGTTCGCCCTCACAGGCGATGTCTTTGCACCGTGGCCCACCTCCCGCCGGCCCGACGACGACACCGAGCAGGTACGACGTGCTAGGTGTAAGCACTCACCACATTGGTGACAGTCTGCTGATCGGCGTTCGGCCCGCGAGGGCCCGATGGCGGCGTCGCGCGTTGTAGTACTCGAGCCATTCTGGCAGGGCAGCTGCCCGCTGTGCGTTGCTGAGAAATGGCCGTGAATATGCCCACTCTCGCTGCAGGGTGCGGTTGAGGCGTTCCGCCTTGCCGTTTTGCCAGGGGCAATGCGGGCGGATCAGCACATGGCGCGCGCCCAGGCGCGCCATGGCATCAGCGAAATCACGCGACAGGCGATAGGCAAAGGCGTTGTCGCTCATCACCCGCTCGATGCGGGTGATGCCGCATCCGGCAAAGAAGTCCGCCGCGCGAATGAGAAACCCCGCACAGGTCGCCCCGGTCTCATCCGGATGGATCTCGGCATAGGCCACGCGCGAGTGATCGTCGATGGCCGCGTGCACGTAATCGAAGCCCACCAGCCGATGCGTTCGCGCTTGGGCGCTGCGCCCGTGGGCGCGCCAGCCGCCCCCGTCGGGGATGCGTCCGAGCTTCTTGACGTCGATGTGGATCAGCTGACCCGGTCTGTCGCGCTCGTAGCGCACACGTGTCGCCGGGCCGCGCCGGATGGGTGCACCGGTCAGCGCGTCGAGCATCGACAGATGCGGCATGCCATTGCGCCTGAGCACCCGCCCCACCGTCGCTGCGGCAAGCCCAAGCTCGGCGGCGATCCAGTCGGCACCGCGACGGCCGCGCGTGCGCAGCTCGAGGATCATCTGCTCGAGTGCGAACCCGATGCGATGCGGGGTGTGATGCGGCCGACACGGGCGATCAATCAGCCCATCGGGGCCTTCTTGCCGATAGCGCTGGAGCCACTTGTAGGCGCAGGTACGCGAGCAGCCCAGTTGCGCGGCCACGTCAGCGACCCGGTACCCGGCCAGGATACGCTCGACAAGCACCTGTCTTCCGTAGGGCGTCAGACGGGCATTAGGGTGCGGCATGAGGACCTCCGAGGCGTGGATGGCTTTAGACACCTCCACAACAGCCTCGGGGTCCTCACCCGGTCAAGGGACTGTCACTAACGCTGCGGGTGGTTACAGCTAGGTGTGATCTCCAGAGACGTTGTTGACGCGGCTGATGGGTGGCCCACCGACGGCGGTGTGGTAGCGGTGATGGTTGTAGGCGTGCACAAAGCCGTCAAGGGTTCGCGCACGCTCGGCCTCTGAGCCGTAGAAGCGCTGATAGGCCCATTCGTCCAGCAGCGTGCGGTTGTAGCGCTCTGCTTTGCCGTTGGTCGCCGGGTGGTAGGGCTTTGTGCGGGTGTGGGCGATGCCCAATTCGCCACAGCGCTGTGCCCAACGGGTGCTGCGATAGCCGACCCCGTTGTCGGTGAGGATCCGCTCGATCCTGATGCCGTAGCCGGCAAGGAACCGTCTCGCGCGTTCGAGAAACCCCACGCACGTCTGGGCGTTCTCTGGACCGCCGAATTCTGAATAGGCAAGTCGCGAATAGGCGTCGATGGCCGAGTGGATATGGGCAACGCCGGTGCCGTCTTGCTGGTGGGGTCGCCCCGCCACCTGCCCGAGCATGCGATGTCCGCCGCCAGCCGGGATCCGGGCGAGCTTCTTGACATCGATGTGCACCAGCTCGCCGCATCGCGAGGTCTCGATGCGGCGGATCACACGGCCGGTGGGCCGATCCATCCACCGCAAGCGGTTGCACCGGTGGCGCACCAAGACCCGATGCACCGTCGATGCGGGGATCCCGAGGATGCCGCCGATGCGCGCCGGGCCCAGCTTGCGATCACGGCGCAAGTGAAGGATCTGCCGTTCGGTCACGCCCGGGGTCTGCTGCGGGCTGCGCCGGGGCCGGCTCGAGCGGTCGGCAAGGCCCGGGATCCCCTCACGCAGATACCGGCCCCACCACTTGGATGCGGTTTGCCGGGAGATGTTCATGGACTCGGCTGCGGCGGCGACCGACCAGCCACTGCCGATGCGATGACACAGGCGCAACCTGCCCTCAGGGGTCAGCGGCGCGTTACGGTGCATGGGTGAGCCCTCCGGGTTCGTGTGTCGCCTTGGACAGCTCCACACTCGCCCGGCGGGCTCACCTACTTCAAGCCGGGTGTGTCAACAACGTTCCGGGATACAACACCTAGGCGACAGAACACACTGATCAGCAGCAGCTCGAAGTCGGCGTCCACCGAACGGCCCTTTCGGTCGGCGAGTGGGGATTCAGCGCCGACTTCGAGCTGCTGTGTTACG
Organism: uncultured Thermoleophilia bacterium; assembly: GCA_963784985.1. GTDB lineage: Bacteria > Actinomycetota > Thermoleophilia > Miltoncostaeales > Miltoncostaeaceae > CAITWD01. The sequence goes on along the minus strand of CAWATR010000024.1, from coordinate 183,388 downwards.
TCCCTGCGATCCGACCCACGGCCGCCGGCGCCGTGGAATCAATCATCTAGGCGTCCGCGTCTGTGCCGCGTGTTCCCCCCCAACGCACGCGGTGGGTTTGCCGGATGCAGGGAGGTGACTCGGGGCGGGAAGCTCCCGGTAGGCCCGCCGTTGGTCAGCGGGCGCCAACCTCGACCACTGGAGCACCAGCGATGTCAACCGACCCGTACCAAGATGACGGCTCTGCGTGGACCGGATGGGTCATCTTTGCCGGCTTTGTCCTTATTGTCGTGGGCTGCATCAACGTCATCCAAGGCCTCGTGGCCATCTTGAAACACACCGTGTATGTGCTGCCGAGTTCACAGCTGACGGTGACCACCAGCTACACGACCTGGGGCTGGGCGCTGCTGATCTGGGGCATCATCATGGCCCTGGCGGGGCTCGGGCTCTTCTCGGCCAAGGCCTGGGCGCGGTGGTTCGCGATCTTGGTCGTGTTTATCAACCTGATCGGCCAGTTCGCCTGGTTCCCGGCCTTTCCGTTGTGGAGCATGGTCGCCATCGCGCTGGACATCTTCGTCCTGTTTGCCCTGACCGTGCGCTGGTCCGAGGCGCGCTCGGTGCTGCGCATGTAGCTCGGTCGCTCGCCTGCACGCAAGTGATCCCATCGAGAAGGAGGACATCAATGGCCATCGGGCCGGTACAGCTGATTGTCATCGGGTTCAACCACCCGGACTTCCACGGACAGGTCATCCAGGAGCTTGAGAAGCTCCGCGAGTCCGACACCGTGCGCGTGATCGACGCATTGGCCGTCTACAAAGACGCCGCCGGCGAGCTGGAGGTCATGCACTTAAGCAACTTGACTAAGCAAGAGGCCCAGGAACTCGGGAGCAAGATCGGCGCGCTGATCGGTCTGGGGATCGACGGGGATGCCGGGTTCGAGGCCGGCGCACAGGCCGGTGCCGCAGCGAGCGCCGAGGGCATGCAGGTCTTCAGTGATGAAGAGGCGTGGGACGTGCTTGAGGAGATCCCAAACGATTCGGCGGCGGCGTTGCTCTTGATCGAGCATCACTGGGCAGTACCCTTGCGCGATGCGATCTTTCAGGCAGGCGGCTTTCGGATCTCAGACGGCTTTATCAGCCCGTTGGATCTGGTCGAGATCGGCCTGTTGGCCCGCGAGGAGATGGACCAGCACGCCCTCGAATCGACAACCTAGCCCCCGACCACCTGCCACGACACAAGGAGGACACCCATGTTTGGAGCTCGGAGAGTCGCCAGGCGCACGTCTCGGCGGACCGCCCGGCGCAGGTAGCGGTCCCCCGATAGGCCAGACACGGCAAGCCAACGCGGCATGAGGCGCCTCCAGGCGACGGCGTCGCTCGCCCTGCTCGCCGCCGCCGGGGTTGCCGTGGTGGTGGACGCGGTCGCCTCGTTCCCGCGTGGCCTCGTGATCGGGGCGGCACTGGTCGCGGCGTCCGTCGCCGCGTGGGCGGGAATCCGACGTCGGGGGCCTTCCCGTAGCGGGCTGCTCGCGCTGGGGGCAGCGCTGCTCGTGGCAGCCGTCGTGATCGGTGTCGTCAGCGGCCTTGTGGTTGATGCCCTGTTGCCCGCCGTGTGCGCGGTGGCAGCCGCGGCCTTGGCCACGCGAGTCTTTGCGGCCCGGACCGAGGTGCCGACCGCACCGCGGCCTGAGCACCCGGTCGTTATCTGGAATCCGCGCTCTGGGGGCGGCAAAGCGCTCAAGGCCAATCTTGCCGAGGAGGCGCGTGCGCGCGGGATCGAGCCAATCGAGCTCACCCCGGGCGACGACATCGTCCAACTGGCCCTGGATGCCATCACTCGCGGCGCGGACGCGATCGCCGCGGCGGGCGGCGACGGGACGCAGGCGCTTGTCGCGTCGATCGCGGCCGAGCACGATCTGCCGTTTGCCTGCATCCCGGCGGGAACGCGCAACCATTTCGCGCTCGATCTCGGCGTCGATCGCGACGATGTGGTCGGTGCGCTTGATGCCTTTGTCTCCGGTGGTGAGCGCGTGGTCGACCTCGCCGAGGTCAACGGCCGCACGTTCGTCAACAACGTCTCGCTGGGGCTCTATGCCGAAGCGGTCCAGCGCGAGGGCTACCGTGACGCCAAGCTGCGCACCATCCTCGAGACCGTGCCCGACGTGTTGGGCGCAGATCGATCCCGGTCGGCGAGTTTGCACTGGACATCTCCGGATGGTGCGACCAATGACTCGGCCGCCGTGATCCTGGTTTCCAACAACGTGTACCGCCTGGGACACGTGCTTGCCTCAGGCGCGCGGCCGAGAATGGATGCCGGCACCTTGGGCATCGCGGTCGGGGCCGCCCCGGGTACCGGCGCCAGCACGCACCGGGGTTGGCGCCAATGGTCCGCGCCGGTGTTTGAAGTGGAGTCCACGGCGCCGGTTCCGGCGGGCGTCGACGGCGAGGCACTCGTGCTCGAGCCGCCGCTGCGCTTTGCGGTGCACGCGGCTGCGCTTCGGGTGCGGATCGCCCCGCAACATCCCGGTGCGTCGCCCGCTGCGGGGCTGCCCGACGGGCTGCTCGACGGCGTCCGGAGGCTCGTGGTGATCGCCATTGGCCGGTCGTGAACCGCCCCGGTCAGGGATCGCCGGTGACGGGGCTGCAGCGCGGCCCTGAAAGGGCGCGACAGCGGCGCCAGAGCACTAGCACCACCGACGGATGCACGCCGACCATGCCGGTCATGCCTGTCGATCCCCGTCTCGGCCGCCACTGAGCGCGTCGGACTGAAGCACACAGCGACGGCGCCCTGTGGCTATGCGGCTTTCGTCGGGTGATGCGTGCCCCTCATCAACAGATACACGACGGCGACGATGAGCAGGGCGTTGACTGCATGCAGGCCGCCCAGTACCGGGGCGGAGCCGGCACCCGCCACGCCGAGCACGAACTGGAGGACCATCAGCGCGAGGAGCGCTCCGCTCAGCCTGGTCACAGTCGGAGACCATCTTCCGATCGCGGCGAGCACCGCAATGACCAGCGCGATGACGACGAGCACAGTGCCCAGGACGCCGTGGGGTCCGAAGTTGTTGTCGCTGAACTTCTTGTTGTGCACCGTCGTGAAGGCGCCGAGACCGGCCAGGAAGAACTGGACGACGAGAAGGAGCGCGAAGAGATCAACGATCCATCGGTGTGCTACCCGAACACCAGCCACGGATTTCCCCTTCCGGGGGCAAGGTCACTGCAACGATCCCACAGCCATCAGAGCGCGTCCAGAGGCCACTCGGATGCAGCGGGACGCTCGGTCTGGGTCTGCCGTCGCCGTGGCGCGATCCGCGGGCACCTCGTTGCGAACGCTCTTGCCGGTCTCGCCAGATTCGACGCCGCGGATGCCACCCGCCGGGCCACAGGGCTGGCGGGTGGCTGGAGGGACACAGCCGTGGAACGTCCCCGGGATCCAAGTCGTCGATCTTGAGGTCGTGCCCATTGGCCAAGCGCGCCCAGCGGGCCTCCATGTCCGTGGGCGCGGCGACGTCCGCGCGGCTGCGCGCTCCAAATCCATGACCCAGCCCGTTAGGTGGTCGGACTCGGCACTGGCATCATCAACAGCCCAGCTCCGTCGCCCTCGCTCTGGGCGATTCGCGATTCCTCAATCGGGCACAAACGGAGCGCGAAGCTGTCGGCCCTGTCCTCGATGTCCGGAGTCATGATGGTTGTCTTCCTGTTCTCGGTAGTCCGGTCCGTCGTGCGCGGCAGGCTCTGGCGGTGGCGGTCGATGAGCCGGATTCGCCTGTTATTCCTCGCGATCGGTCTGGCGTGGCATTTCAGGTCGGCCGTCCGCGAGCTGCGGTCGACGCGCAGCGCTCGTTGGCGCGATCCGACGCCGGTTCGCGGTTGGGGGCCGGCGTTCAGCAGTTCGTGGGGCGCTCACGGGCTCAGACGTGTCATGTCGACAGCGTCTCGCTCCTCGGCGTACCGACGCAGCGCTGAGGCCGTTGCGGCCGTGATCGAGGAGCTGGACGGCGAGCGTCGCTAGCCGAGGTCCTGCGCAGATCTGACGGGCGTCGGGAGCGAGCGATGCTCGCTCACCGTGTCGCCATGCGCCGATGTGCGGCACTGGCTCGCGTCCTGTCGCGCCCGTCCGTTGGTCGTCACACGGAGATGGTGTGGGATGCCGGGCTTGGCCGTGCACCCCGTCGGATTGATCAGCACCCTGCGGTGCCCGACGTGGCGAGCCGTCACGCGCCCGGACCTTCTCGTGCTCCTCGCCGGGGGAACGACGGACCGGGCGACGATCGAGGGTGACGCGCGCCTCCTGGGCGCGTTGATCGGCCTCCTCGATGCGCCTAATCCCGAGTTCGCCGTCGTCACGCCCTCGCCGGATGCTCCGGGGGCCTGCCGTCGGCGAGTCGACGTCGTGCACGCAACCCCGCCAAGGCCGCGACCGCGGTGACCGCGCCGCGGCGGGCACTCGGTCGTCCAGGTAGCGGCGTAGCGCGGCGGGGCAGGCCGTCGGGACACGGTCGCCACGCGACCGGCCGGCTACGACGGACGGTCCTTGGCGCCAGTATCCGCCGATGGACCGGCCGGCCGGCTCGCCCGCACCTCGGCCGTGAGCGCCGCGATCTGGTCGCGAATCTCCGTCAACTGTGCGGCGTGGGCGTCGTCGGCAGCTCCGGTCCCCCGACGCCGGGAGGCTTCGACGAACGCGCTGGCGATGGCCGCCGTCGACACGGTGATGAAGCCGATGCCGCCGAGCATCACGAATGTGGCGACGATCCGGCCGGCGACTGAGGTCGGCACCACGTCGCCGTAGCCCACCGTTGTCGTCGTCTGGACCGCCCACCAGAGTCCCAACCAGACGTTGGGAAACGCCTGGGGGTCGGTCAGCCGCATGAGTACGCCTGCAACGACCGTGACCGCGAGCGTCACCGTCGCCGCGGCGGTCCATGCCCCGCGGAGCGGGCGGCGGACGATCCGCTCGACCTGCCGGTCGGCCACGCGTTGCAGTCGGGATGGCACGTGTGACTCCCCTCAGTGAATCGGTGATGGACACCTGGGGGGCGGCAGGCTCACCCTCCAGGGCCCACCTGATGGCCGGGCGACCCTCGCCCCAGGGCCGCCCGTCAGCTCACGACGCGTCTTCGCCTTGCGCCAAGCGAACTCCTGCCGGCACGGATGCGCTCCAGGGCACGCGGGCCGGACAGGCGCCTGACCCGGCGGTGACCGCGATTGGGCGACGCGAACGCGTGCCCATGCAACGACGCAGGCGACGTCCCCACCGCTCGACGGTGCGCTTGGCGCGCACTACGTCAGACGGCCAATCGTGGCCGGCGTGATCCCCGAGGCGCCACGAGCACGTCGCCGTGGCCCCACCAACGGTTGACGCGGGGACAACTCGGGAACATCCGGATCTGGACCACTCGTGTCGCGACGATCAGGGCGCCCTGAGCTCGCGGAGCCGCGCGGGGCAGGGAGCGAACGACCGTCGGGGGTCAGGATAGGTTTGGTCCCTGCCGCGCCCGTGTCTCACAATGCCAACCGCCACGTGAAGGTTCCGACGATCGCTGTGCACGCTGCGCCGTCCGTGCCCCCGGGTCGCACATGAGCCCGATGCCGCGGGTCGATCCGACCCCCGGGCCGTTTGCCAGGACGCTCGGGCAGACCTTTCACTCGCTCCGGCACCGGAACTTTCGCCTGTATTTCATCGGTCAGACCATCTCCAACACGGGGAACTGGCTGACCAACGTGGCGCTGGTGCTGCTCGTGCTCAGCCTCACCGGCAGTGGCTTCGATGTCGGCCTGCTGGCCGCGTGCCAGTTCGGCCCGATCCTGGTGTTGTCCGCGTGGGCCGGAGCACTCGCCGACCGGTCCGACAAGCGCCGGTTCCTGTTGCTGACCCAGAGCCTCGAGATGGCCGAATCCGTCGGGCTGGCGATCCTTGCATTCATGCCGCACCCTCCGCTGTTCGGCCTGTACGCACTCGCGCTGGCCGGCGGAGTCCTCCTGGCCTTCGACAACCCGCTGCGGCGCGCGTTCGTCTCCGAGATGGTGCCGACCGGCGACATCCCCAACGCCGTCGTGCTGTACAGCACCGTCGTCAACGTCTCGCGGATCTTCGGGCCCGCGCTTGCGGGCCTGCTCGTCGCGACCGTCGGGTACGGGTGGTGCTTCACGGTCGACGCGGCCAGCTACCTCGCGGTCCTGTGCTGCCTGTACATCATGCGACCGAGCGAACTGCATCGACGCACGCGCCAGCCACGGCAGAAGGGCGAGGTGCGCGCGGGGCTGCGCTACGTGACCGCGATGCCCTCCCTGTGGATCAGCTTCGTGATGCTGGCTGCCATCGGGACGCTGTCGTACAACTTCACCGTCACCTTGCCCCTGTTCGTCACTGACGGGCTCGACAGCACCGGCACCGTGTTTACGGTCCTCTATTCGATCTACAGCGCCGGCGCGGTCGTCAGCGGCCTGATCGTCGCGCACCGCAACCTGGTGCGGATGGTGCACATCGTCGCCGGCGCCGCGGCACTCGGTGCGACGATGCTGCTGCTGGCCGTGGCGCCCACGGTCGGCCTCGCCCTACCGGCCGTGTTCCTGGTCGGCATGGCCAGCATCCTCTATCTCACCGCCACGACGGCCATCGTCCAGGTCGAAGGCAGGGCCGACATGCATGGACGCGTCCTGTCGTTGCAGACGGTGCTCGTCGCCGGCACGACGCCGATCGGCGCACCGTTTCTCGGCTGGCTCGCAGACGCCCTCGGAGGGCGCGCGCCGATCGTGCTCGGCGGGGTCGTCGCGCTGATCGCCGCGGCGTTCGGCGCCGTGGCCAGCCGACGGTATGGCAGGCACGAGCCGGATGCCGGCGACGGGGTCGCACCGCACGCCTCGGGCTAGCAGGCGGCCAGGCTCAGCAGCCTCCGCGGGGACCCGCGACGCCCGTACCGACCCGCGCGGCTCATCCAGGGTGCCGAGGTTCCCCAGGACGCCGACTGAGCCCGAGATGGATGACCTACCAGACCCCTCAGCAGATCAGCCAGTACACAGCCACCGAGTCGCGAGTCGTGCCCGCGGTGGAGACCAGGCGCGTGCCAGGCAGATGCCAGTACCCGACGGAGCTCTCGCCGACGCCGGCCGGGATCCACCGGGCGAGGGCCGCGTCCGCCACGATGTCGGGCGGCCGCGCCGCACTCGGACGGGTGCCCAGATGCACGGCTCCGACCGGTTGCCGCGACACGCACAGCCCGGCGGGCCCGCGGACACACCGGCCCGTGCCGGCGCCGCGGCCCGCGGCCGCGGCGCCGCTGCCCGATGCCTAGGAGCCGCTCGTGGAGGTCGACGAGCCGTTGCAGTTGGGCGCGATGTTCTGGGCCGCCGTGGCGACCGGCTCCACCGCCGTCTTGGCCTGGGCGATGTCCTGGCTGAACGACAGGTGCTGAGCGGGCAGCGAGGTCATCGTCGACTCGAAGGTGTTGACCGCATTCCCGAGTTGGGTCGTGTCGATGCCCTTCGCGGACTTCGCGGCGGACTCGAGCGCGGTCCACGCGCTGGCGACGTTGGTGGTCAGGCTGGCGAACTCCGTAATCGACGTGTTCGTCGTCAGGTTCTTGAAGGCCGAGATGGATGACTTCATCTGCGCGACCGCGGAGCACAGCTGGGCATTCGCGGCCGACTGGGCGGTCGTCGTGCCGGTCGTGGTCGTCGTGCCGGTCGACTTCGTTGAACTGCTGGATGAACTCGACCCACAGGCCGCGGTGGTCAGGAGCGCCACGCCAATGAGTGGTGCCGCCCACGCGAGCCGTCGTGCGTGTCGCATAGATCTGCCTTTCGTCGTCGTTCTCACCGCCGCGGGGGTCCCGCACGGCGTGGCGCGCATTCGGACGCCGCTGGACGGCGCCGTCCCGGTGGAGTGCAGGCTCTCATCGTAACGGTAGCCCGATCGCCCCCCGATCTGCGGCCCCATGGGCGGTCAGCGCGCGCGAACCACGGGCCGCCTGGCTAGGAGCGGCGGCGCACGCGGCTAGATCCCCTCGCCCTCGAGGAACACCCGCTCCCGCCGGGCGGCGACGAAGACGCTGTCCCCGACCTCCAGCCCGAGGTGCTCAACCTCGTCGGTGGTCAGCTGTGCCGTCAGGGCCTGCCCGTCGTCTTGCACGAGATCCGCGCGCACGACGAACCCGAGGTGCACCAGCCGCTCAATCGTCGCCGTCTGGGTCGCGCCGTTCGGCGAACGATGCAGCTTGAGGTCGTGGGGTCGTACGAACGCGTCGCCCACCCTGTTGACGGTGCCGAAGAACTCCATGACGAACGGGTTGCTCGGCTCGTCGTACAGCTCGCGCGGCGCACCCACCTGATGGATCCGCGCGTGGTCCATCACCGCGATGCGGTCCGCGACCTCCATGGCTTCCTCCTGGTCGTGGGTGACCAGGACCGTGGTGACCTCGGTCTGCTCGTGCAGGCGCCGCAGCCAACGGCGCAGTTCCGCCCGCACGCGGGCGTCGAGCGCCCCGAACGGCTCGTCGAGCAGCAGGACGGCCGGGTCGACGGCCAGCGCACGGGCGAGCGCCATGCGCTGACGCTGGCCCCCGGACAGCTGCGAGGGATATCGGGCGCCGAGCCCCTCCAGCTGCACGACGGCCAGCAGCTCCTCGACGCGCCGACGGATCTCCGCCTTGGGGCGGCGCCGCACCGACAGCCCGAAGGCGATGTTGTCCCGGACGGTCATGTGCTTGAAGGCTGCGTAGTGCTGGAAGACGAACCCGATCCCCCGGCGCTGGGGGCGGACGTTGGTCACGTCCGCGCCATCGATTGCGACCCGCCCGGTGTCGGGTGACTCGAGCCCGGCGATGATGCGCAGCAGCGTGGACTTGCCGCTGCCACTGGGTCCCAGCAGCGCGGTGAGCGAGCCCCGCGGGACCTCCAGCGACACGTTGTCCAGGGCGAGGTGACCGTCGAAGCGCTTGGAGATGTCGGTCAGCAGAATCGTCATTTGGCTCCTCGGCGGTTGACCAGCCGAAGCGCCACCACGGTCACGATCGCAATGCCGGCCAGCAGCACCGACGCGGAGTAGGCGCCGGTCAGGTTGAACTGCTGGTACTGATTCTGGACGTACAGCGTCATCGTCTGGGACTGCCCGGCGATGTTCCCCGACACGACCGCGACGGCGCCGAACTCGCCGATGACCCGGGCCGTCGTCAGCACAACCCCGTAGATGAGCCCGTACCGCACGGCCGGAAGCGTGATCCGCCACAGGATCTGCAGCGGGCCCGCGCCAAGCGTCGCCGCTGCCTCCTGCTGCTCGACGCCAAGCTCGCGCAGCACGGGCACGAGCTCGCGGGTGACAAACGGCAGCGACACCACGATCGTGGCGAGCACGATGCCGGGTGTGGCGAAGATCACGGTGACCCCGTGATCGATCGTCCACGGCCCAAACCACCCGTCGCGTCCCCAGACGAGCACCAGCGCGAGACCGACGACGACCGGCGAGAGCGCCAACGGCAGGTCGATGAGCGCGCTGAACGCCCGCCGCCCAGCGAAGCGGCGCCGGACGAGCACGTGGGCCGCCAGCAAGCCGAAGATCGTGTTGGCCGGCACCGCAATGGCCGCGGTGATCAGGGTCAGCTTGAGTGCGGCGACGGCGTCGGGCGAGGTGATGGCGTCCCACACGGGCCCCAGGCCGTGACGGAATGCGCTCCAGAACACCACCGCCAGCGGAGCGACGAGCACGATCGCCAGGTAGCCGCCGGCGATCGCGCGCAACGACCACTTAGCCTTCATGGCGCGTCACCCGGGATTCGAGGATGCCGAACAGCACCAAGAGCGCGAGCGAGGCCATCAGCAGGACCAGCGACGCCGCCGCGGCGCCCTGCGGGTTGTCGTTCTCGATCTGGCCGAAGATGTAGACCGGCGCCGTCTCGGTCTTGAAGGGCAGGTTGCCGGCAATCAGGACCACGGCGCCGAACTCGCCGATCGCGCGACTGAACGCCAAGCCGATGCCGGACAGGATCGCCGGGATCAGATTTGGCAGGACGATCCGGCGGACGATCGTGAGCGGGCCCGCACCGAGCGTGGCGGCGGCGTCCTCCATCTCGCGATCGAGGGCCGCCATCACCGGTTGGACCGACCGTACCGAGAACGGCAGCGTGACGAAGATCAGCGCGAGCACGATGCCGACCTTGGTGTAGGCGATGTTGACGCCAAGCGGGCCGTTGACCCCGTATAGCGACAGCAGCGTCAGCCCGGCCACGATCGTCGGGAGCGCGAACGGCAGGTCGATCACGACGTCGACGATCGCACGGCCCGGAAACGCGTCGCGCACGAGCACCCAGGCGATGAGCGTGCCCATCACCGCGTTGATCGCGACCGCCGCCGCCGTGACCTCGAACGTCAGCCGCAGCGCCGCGACCGCCTCGGGCGACGAGACGGCGGCCCAGAACTGCGACCAGCCGCCGCCGACGGCCTTTCCACGCGACGGCCGCCAGCGGGATCAGCACGACGAGGCTCAGGTAGATGACGGCGATGCCCAGGCTCAGCGACGTGCCCGCCCCGGCGACGCGCACGCGGCGCCGGGGCGCGGGCGCCTCCATCGCGCGGGTCACCATGGCCCGACGCCGCCCATCACGTTCCCAGTATTCCGGACATCATCGACCACCTCACGCCCGCACCGACCAGCTGTGCGCGAGCACCTCGGGCCGCCTGGGCGCCCCCACGGCGCGTGGCGGACCGCAGCCCCCCGCAGTATTACCATAATGCCATCGAGTTTACTTGGATTATCGCGTCCGCGGGCGTACGGGTGCGTGAACCACCGCAACCAGCGAGCGGAAGTCCGCGCTGCCCAGGCTGGCGCGCACGCCGCGATGGACGCGGTCGACATGACCGCGAAACGCAGTGATCCCACGGGCTATCCGCGGATCCCCCGCGCCTTCGCGGGGGGGCGCCGTCGCGGTCGCCGGCCACACGAATAGCGGTAAATTACATGGTATTTCTGTAAATAGTCGGTGCGTCCCCATTGAGTTGTACGCCGAGCCCGCATATCGTCCGCGCCGTCCCAGGGCCCCCGGCGTCCGGGACGGCGCGTCCCCCTCACGCGAAGGAGCTCGAACATGGCACTGGCGCCGTCGCACCGCATGCGCCGCCGCGCGATCGGCGTGGCGCTCGCGACACTGCTCGCCGCGCTCGCCGTCGGCGCCACCGCCTGCGGCGGCTTCGTCGAGCGCGACCGCATCCACCGCGCGCACGACAACAGACCGCGCTTCCGGGGGCGGCGGCCACCTGACGCTCGTGGCCTACTCGACGCCGCAGAGCGCATACGACGCGATCATCCCGCTCTGGCAGAAGACCGCCGCCGGATCGGGCGTCTCGTTCGCCGAGTCGTACGGGGCATCCGGCGACCAGAGCCGCGCCGTGGCGGCCGGGCTGCCCGCCGATGTCGTGAACTTCGCCACCGGTTCGGACATGACGCGTCTGGTCAAGGCGGGCCTCGTGAGCTCCAGCTTGGAACACGAACACCTACCAGGGGATCGTCACCGATTCGGTGGTGGTCTTCATCGTCCGCAAGGGCAACCCCAAGAACATCCACACCTGGGCGGACCTCACCAAGCCCGGCGTGACCGTGCTGACCCCCAACCCGATCACGAGCGGCGGCGCGCGTTGGAACATCCTCGCCGCGTACGGCGCCCAGCTTGTGCAGGGCAAGACGCCTGCCGAAGCGCAGGCGTACCTCAAGACCCTCTTCCAGCACGTCACGGCCCAGGACAAGAGCGCGCGCCAGGCATTGACGTCCTTTCAGAACGGCCAGGCCGACGTGCTGCTCGACTATGAGAGCGAAGCGGTCTTCGCCCAGCAGCACGGGGTGCCGATCTCGTATGTGATCCCACCGCAGACGATCCTGATCCAGACGCCAGCGGCGGTGACCGCCGATTCGCACGACCCGAGCGCGGCCAGCAGCTTCCTGAACTACCTCTGGACGCCGCAGGCCCAGACGGTGTTCGCCCAGCATGGCTTCCGCCCGGTCGTCCCGTCGGTCGCCACAGGCCTTCGCGTCGTCGTTTCCGCAGCCCCAGCGGCTGTTTACCATCCAGCTCTTCGGGGGGTGGAGCGCGGCCAACACGACGTTCTTCGACCCGACCAAGGGCATCGTCATCAAGGCCCAGCAGTAGCGCCGCTCCCGGCGGCGGCCCCGATCGGCGGGCGGCCGCCGGCGACGCCGCGACGGCGATCCGCGCCGCGACCGGCGGGCCGACCGAGTAGAGTGCCATGCACCTGGATCGCCGGCCCCTGTGCGGCTTGACCGCGCGAGGATCGGTGTGTCCCGGCTGTCCCGGCGCCGCGCAGACGGCCCGCGCCAAAAGGATGTCGCATGGACCTCGCACGCGCCTTCGCTCGACGCCCGCTCCGGCGGACGCTGACCCGGGCGCTCGTCGGCGCCGCGGTCGCGGCGGCACTGTTGCCGGCGATCTCGAGCGCCTCATCCAACGCGCGGGTGGTCCGGACGCTGCACATCGCCCCGGGCCCGCTGGCGGTCAGCGACGACGGGGTCCACGTCTGGGTGGTCACCATCGGCGACGGCGCGCAACCCGGGGTGACCGAGATCGATGCCCGCTCCGGACGGGTCGTTCGGGCGATCGAGGTCGGACTCGGGCCGTTGAGCGTGGATTCCGACGGCCGTTACGCCTGGGTGACGAGCATCGCCGGCTTCGTCAGCGGGATCGATGCGCGCAGCGGGCACATCACGCGTTCGTTCTTCACGGGCGTTCCGGCCGTGCAGGCCGCCTCCGACGGGACGCATCTGTGGGTCACCCACGGCGTGCCGGGCTCCGGGCCCGGCGGCATCACCGAGCTCGACATCGCCAGCGGGCGCCTGGTGCGCAATGTCCGCACGGGACCGAGCGCGTTCGTGATCACGGCGGATCGGCAGCACGTCTGGACGGCCAACGTCGGTTCCTCGCTGCCGGGCCACTCGGTAACCGAGATCGACGAGCGGACCGGCAGGGTCGTGCGGACCATCGGCACCGGGCTGCTGCCGATCGCGATCACCTCCGACGGCAGGCGCGTCTACGTGGCGACCGCCCAGGGCCTGGTCACGGCGATCAACGCGCGCAACGGCCACCGGCTCTACACGACCGAGGTGGCACCGGATCTGAGCGGCATCGCCTCGGACGGCACCCACGTGTGGGTGACCGACGCGGCGTTCGGCCGCGTCGCCGAGCTCGATCCCGGCAACGGCCGGATCCTCGAGACGATCGGCGTCGGCGACGGCCCGACCGGCGTCGCTTCCGATGGTGCGCACGTCTGGGTTGCCAACACGGGCGCCACCGGTCCTGGCGACACAGTGACCGAACTTGGCGTTCGCGGCGTGCGAACGGTGTATCGATACGGGGGAACCTGATGTCCGCAACGCTGCTGACCGACACCCACCGCGACGTGCAGGCCCTGGCGCGGGAGTTCGCCCAGGCCGAGATCGCCCCGCATGCGGCGGCTTGGAACGCGGAGCACGCGGTTCCCATCGAGGTCCTGCGCAAGATGGGACCGTTGGGGCTGCTGGCCGTGATCGTCCCCGAGGAGTTCGGCGGCGCCGGCCTCGATGCGACCTCGCTCGCGCTCGTCGTCGAGGAGATCGCTCGCGCCGACGCCGGGCACCTCGACGGCCGTCGCCGTCCAGAACGGCCTGGTCGCGGCGCCGCTGCTGCGCGCAGGGTCGCCGGCACAGCAGGCGCGCCTGGCTGCCGCGCCTGGCGAGCGGCGAGATCTTCGGCGCCTACGCGCTCACCGAGCCGGATGTCGGCTCCGACACCGCCGCACTGCGCACGAGCGCGACCGAGCGCGACGGGGGCTGGTCGATCTCCGGGGCCAAGCAATGGATCACCAACGGGGGCTTCGCGGACTCTATGTCGTGTTTGCGCGCACCGGCGGCCCCGGCGCGAAGGGCGTCAGCGCCTTCCTGACCCAGCGCGGGCCGGGGCTTCGAGGTCGGGCGCGAGATCCCCAAGATGGGACTGCACACCTCCTCGACCGTCGAGCTCAGCTTCGATGGGCTCCAGCTGACGCCGGACGCCGCTGCTCGGCGACCCCCGGCGAAGGCCTCAGGCTGGCCTTGGCGACCCTCGACGGCGGCCGGATCACGATCGCCGCCCAGGCCTGCGGCATCGCCCAGGCGGCGCTCGACCTGGCGATCGAGTACGCCGGGACGCGGATCGCGTTCGGCGGGCCCATCGCCCGCTTCCAGGGGATCCAGTTCCCGCTGGCCGACGTGGCCGCCAAGCTCGATGCCGCACGGCTGCTGACCCGGCATGCCGCCGCCCTGCGCGACGCCGGGGAGCCGCACGGCCTGGCCGGGGCGAAGGCCAAGCTGTTTGCCAGCGCCGTCGCGGTCGAGGCCGCCGACATGGCCGTGCAGACCCTCGGCGGGTACGGCTATTCGGCGGAGTTTCCCGGCCGAGCGCTACTACCGGGACGCCAAGATCACCGAGATCTACGAGGGCACGAGCCAGATCCAACGCCTGGTGATCGCGCGCGGACTGTTGGGCGACAGCGCGCGCTGACATCCGTCCCGCCGGGCCCGGCCAATCAGGGAGTACCCCGATAGGCGCTGTGTCGCGCCGGTGCATAGATGGGTACATCCGAGAGCAGACACTTCGGCCCACAAAGGACACGCCATGCCTGCCACCCCGCGTCAACCGCATCGGCGGCTTCTGGTGATCTCCAATGCGACACTCACGGGCGCGGACCTCTTCCGTGAGATCCGTGAACGCGCCGACGAGACCGACACCGAGGTGCTCATCGTCGCGCCGGCGCTGACCTCGCGCCTGCACTACTGGCTGATGGACTTCAACGACGGCGTCGCCGGCGCCCAGCGGCGGCTCGCGCGTCTCCCTCGAGCACTGTGCGGCGGCGGGGATCACCGCGCGCGGACAGCTCGGGGACGCCCATCCGCTGCAGGCCATCGATGACGCGATGCGCGTCTTCCATCCGGACGAGATCATCATCGCCACCCATCCGCCGGGACGGTCCAATTGGCTCGAGCGCGATGTCGTCTCGCAGGCCCGGCGCCGGTACTCGGTGCCCATCACCCACGTCGAAGTCGACACCGCGCACGACGACGCCCACGTGGTGAGCCCGACGAGCGATTCCCACTCGCGGCCGGCCGCCTAGCACGATCGCCGCCGGGGCCCCGGTCGCGCGCGGGGCCCGGTCGTCCGCCCGACGCGCCGACCGGCGTCTTCAGGACGCCGGTCGCACCCCGTGGCGGACACACCTGGTTCCTCATCTTCGATCTCGGCCTCAGGATCGCGACATCGTGGTCGTGTGGACGCTGTTTCAGCGCCGTCCGCGTGCGGACCGGCTCGAGTACTGACCGCGACGGGCGTCCAGGCGACGGGCGCGTCAGGGGACTCCGCAACGGCCCGCAGCGGCCGTCGGCGGAGTTCCCTGATGACGTGGGCGCCATCTTGCGCCAACATCACGCTGCACGGTCGCTGACCGGCTGAGCGCCGCGTCGCCACCACGGGCCAAGGAGACTTCGGATGGGCGAGCGTGTCACCCACATCGCATGTTGTGTCGACGGTAGCGAGGCAGCCGACGCGCGCCCTCGACAGTGCCGTCCGGCTGCGCGACCAGCTCGGCGCCGACCGGATCGACATCATCCACGTCGTGCCGCCGGCCGTGTACTTCGGCGTCTACTACCCGCCCGAATCGACGGCGCCGCCGGAGACCCCGGACTGGCTGATCGGGCTCGGCGAGCAGACGCCCGACAGCAGGGTCGTCCTGATCGACAGCTTCTCGAACTATCCCCCCGCTGCCGCGATCCGCTGGGCCAACGACGAGCACGTCGACCTCATCGTGGCGGCGAGCCATCAGGGCGCGTTCCGTCGCATGACCGTCGGCAGCTTTGCCGGATACCTCGCCTACCACGCCTCGTGCCCGGTGCTGCTGATCCCGCCGGAGATGCGGGCCCGAGCACAGTGACCTCCGGTCGCGCGGTTACCGCGCGCCCCGGGCCGGCCGACCGCGCGGCCCGGTCCGCACCCCGGACGTGGCGTCGTACGGCGCGCCACGGGTACGCCGGCTCCCGCACGGGGCGCGTCGAAGCGCACGTGGCGCACGCACGGCAGACACGTTCGGGGATCACCCCGATCCGCATCAGCGCCGTGAAGATCTTGCAGCCCAGGCAGAAGCCGAACGCGGACTCGAGGGTCGCCGCAGCCAGAATCGCCGCCAGCGCCACGTCTGCCGCGAGCTGTTGGCCGAAGCCGACGGCCAGGACCGCGGCCGTCACCGACAGCGACCGCGCCGATCCCCTGCGCGAAGCGCTTCGGCGGGCCCGGCACGTAGCGCGGGGCGAGTCCGAGCCGCGGCGTGACGACACGGGTCACCAATTGGCCGAGCGGGCTCAGCGTCGGCCCGGTCGCGACCCGCGCGATGAAGCCGTAGGCGATGACCAGCGTCATCCACGCCTGTCCGGAGGCGATGGCGACCAGGCACAGCACCACGACCCCCGCGGCGACGGCGCGGGCAGAGACCTCGTTCACCGGATCCGGAAAGGCAAAAATCTCTTGAGCTTTCACGGGTTTAGCCTAGCCGAGTCGGCGCACCCGGCGCCAACCCCTCCCGCAGACGGCCGGGCGCCGGTCCCGCGCGGACCGAACTTCGCCGCACCGATGCCCACGTCGGGCATGATCCCCGGGGCCATGCCACACCTGCCCAGCTCGGCCACCGTATCGGCCGCTCGAGCCGTCCTGCGCTCGCGCCGCGTGCAGGTGGCCATCGGGGCCGGCATCGCGCTTGCCGTCGGCACCACCCCTGTCCTGGGCGCGGTCGCCGGACCACCCGCACCGGTGAACACGCCGGGCCCCGCGGCCGTCGCACCGCTGCTGCCCGGGCCGCGGGTGCCCGCCCGTTGGCGCAACCCCGAGCCGTGGACCGGGGGTCCTGCGGCGGTGCTCGTGACGTCCGTTCCGATCGACGCGGCCGGAGACACCGCGTCGATCGCGTGGTTCCGGACGGGCCGGACGCAGTTCGCCCTCTACCCGGGCATCAAGAACCCGGGGTCAACGCCGCACCCGCGCGGGCCGGAGTCCGTGCCGACCGCCGGCCTGACCAACCTCGTCGCCACCTTCAACTCGGGCTTCTACCTCAAGGATGCCCCCGGCGGGTTCTTCGCGCATGACACCCTCTACGCCCCGATGATCCGCGGCCTCGCCACGGTGCTGTCCTATCGCGACGGCCGCGTCGACATCGTCCGGTGGACCGGGGGACCCGCGCCCGGGCCCGGCGTCCTGGCGGCACGCCAGAACCTGCCCCTGTTGGTCAGCGGCGGCCGGGTCGCCCCCGGCGTCAACGTGTCGCTCGCCTGGGGCGACACCCTCGGCGGCGCCCCGGCGGTGTGGCGGTCTGCGATCGGTGTCGACCGCAACGGCAACCTGCTCTACGTCGCCGCCCCGAGCCAGACGGCACCGACGCTGGCCCGTGTGCTCATCCACGCGGGCGCGGTTCGCGCGATGGAGCTCGACATCAACCCGGCCTGGCCAATCCTGGCGACCTTCGGTCGTCCAGAAGCCGGTGCGCCGAGCCTGTTCGTCCCGAACCCGAACCAGGTCGCCACGCGGTTCCTGACCCCCAACATCAAGGACTTCTTCGCCGTCTACCTTCGGACGACGATCGAACCACTGCCGCCGCCGTTCTGACGCGCGGCCGCGATCTCAACAGATCCAGAACACGGGTCTCAGGGAGATCTCATCGACCCCGGCGAATCATGCAGTCGGCCGCCTTCTCCGCCGCCGACGATTTCGGCGACGAGTTCGTCGCGGTCCTCGAGGACGTCGTCAAGGAGTACGCGGGGCCCCCGCGCGTCCGGGCGCTCGATCGCGCGTCCCTGCGGATCCGGGCGCGCGAGCTGGTGGCCATCGTCGGGCCATCGGGCTCCGGCAAGACGACCCTCCTGCAGATCATGGGGACCCTCGATCGCCCCACCTCCGGGCGGATCACCATCGCCGGCTACGAGGTGGACCAGCTCTCGGACCGCGAGCTCTCGGCCCTTCGAGCCCAGCGGATCGGGTTCGTCTTCCAGCAGTTCTTCCTGCTCGAGCGCGAGTCGGCCCTCGAGAACGTCGCCAACGGACTGATCTACCGCGGCATCAACACGCGCGAACGCCGAGAGCTCGCGGCGACCGCACTCGAGCGGGTCGGGCTCGCGCACCGCCTCCAGCACCGTGCGTCCCAACTCTCGGGCGGGGAACGCCAGCGCGTCGCGGTCGCGCGCGCGGTTGTCGGGCGCCCCTGGATCGTGCTGGCCGATGAACCGACCGGAAACCTGGACACCCGCCGGGCGGAGGAGATCATCGAGCTGCTCGAGCACCTGCACCGGGACGGCGTCACCAACGTGGTGATCACCCATAGCCTCGAGGTTGCAGAGCGGCTGCCCCGGCTCATCCGCATTCGCGACGGCCGGATCGTCGAGGATTCCGGCTCACCGCGGTCATGCCGCGGGTGAGCGAGGGCGCCTGATGCCCACGGCGCGCCTCGTGCCGAGCCGCCTGTCGGCGCGCAACATCCTGCATACCGCGGTGGTGGGCGTCAACACGCGCCGCAACCGCTCGATCATGTCGGCGATCGGCATCGCCATCGGGATCGCCGCAATCGTCGGCGTCCTCGGGCTCAGCAACTCGAGCCGCTCGAACCTCATCAACCAGATTGACGCCGCTTGGGACGAACCTGATCCAGGTCCAACCCCAGACCGGCATCGGGGTCGGCACCGCCACGCTCCCGGCGACGGCCGCGGGCGCCATCGCCCGAATCCCAAACGTGCAGGGCGTCTCGCAGGAAATCGCCACGGGGGTCAACGTCTACCGGTCACGCTATGTGCCGTCCGAATACACGGCCGGACTGACCGTGACCGCCGTCGACCCGAACATCCTCACCACGCTGCACGGGTCGGTCGCCCAGGGCACCTTCCTGATCGGCCAACAGCAAGTACCCGGTCGCGGTCCTCGGGCGCCACCGCGGCCAACGCGCTCGGTATCGCCAATCTCAGCGGCTCGCCGATGGTCTCGATCGGGGGCACCAACTTCACGGTCGTCGGCATCCTGAACACCTTCCCCTTGAGCCCCGACCTCGACAGCAGCGCCCTCATCGGGATCCCCACGGCGGTCAACATCCTCGGCGTGGCCGACACGCCGAGCACGATCGACGTACGCGCCAATCCCGACGACATCAACTCGGTGCTCGGGGCCCTCGCGGCGACGGCCAACCCGGAGAACCCGGATCAGGTCGCGGCAACGAGCCCGACCGCCCAGCTGCAGGCCAAGGCGGCAGCGACCAGCACGCTCACCGAGCTGCTGCTCGGTCTCGGTGCCGTCGCAATGCTGGTCGGCGGGGTCGGCATCGCCAACATCATGGTGATCACCGTGCTCGAGCGGCGTTCGGAGATCGGCTTGCGCCGCGCCCTCGGCGCCACCCGGCGACACATCATGGTCCAGTTCATCGCCGAGTCGCTCATCCTCGCGACGATCGGCGGGATCGCCGGCGTGGTGCTCGGGGTCCTTGCGACAGTCATCTTCGCCGAAATCCAGAGCTGGGGAGTGATCATCCCGGCGACCGCCATCTGGGGCGGCCTGCTCGCGGCGCTGGTGATCGGCGGCATCGCCGGGCTGTATCCGGCGCTCCGGGCGGCGCGCCTGTCACCAACCGAGGCACTGCGCTCGACCTCGCGCCCACGGGCGGGCGGCCCCGGGCCCGGCGCTCAGTTCCTCAGCAAGAGGACCAGGCTGAGCGCAAGCAGGATGATCGCGACCACGCGGGTCGGGGTGAGCCCGCGGGCGGCGACCCCGAAAAGCCCGAAGCGGTCGATGACCGCGGCGACCGCCACCTGACCGACGATCACCGCCACGAACGTCGAGGTAACGCCCAGGCGCGGGGCCGCGATCAGCGTCGCGGTGACCAGGACCGCGCCGCAGAACCCGCCCAGATACGCCCACCACGGCCCGCCGCCCAACGCCGTCACCCCTCCCTGGGCGTTGGTCAGCAACACCGCGACCGCCAGCAGCAGGGTGCCGACCGCAAACGAGACCGCCGCCGCCAGCAGCGGCGACCCGACGACGAGCTTGAGCCGGGCGTTGATCGGGGCCTGCGCGGCGATGAGGCCGCCACCGGTCATCGCCAGCACCACCGGTCCGAAACGGTCCATCAGCCACTCCCTGTCGCGGAGACATTGGGGCGCCGGCCGCTCGGTCTCGCCCGGCGAAGTTGTGGCAGCATACGACCGTGACTGCGGAGGTGCGGCCGCTCTCGCTCGACCTTCGCGACGTCGTCAAGCGCTGCGCCGGACGCGCCGGACGCCGTCCACGGCTTCGACTCGGCGATCGCCGGCAGCGAGATCTTCGGCCGCTGGGACCCAACCGCGCCGGCAAGACGACCACGATCGGGATCGCCACGACACGGGTCGAGTCCAGCTCGGGGACGGTGATTGTCACCGGCGTGGACGTTGCGCCAACCCGTCGGTCGCCGAGCGCCAGACCGGCGTCGTCACGCAATCAACGCTCGAGCGCGCGTGCCCGGTCGAGGAGCACCTGTACCTTCACGGTCGGTTCTTCGGGACGCGCGCCCTTCGGCACCTGGGCGGACGGCCAGCCTGCTCGAGCGCGTCGGCATCCGCGGCCGCGCAGACGCCATGCCCGCCGAGTTGTCCGGCGGCCTCGCGCGGGCGCACTCAGCTTGCCGGCGCGCTGATGCGCCTTCCCGAGGTCCTGTTCCTCGACCAGCCCACAACCGGACTGGATCCCCAGAGTCGGACGGCCCTCTGGGAGTCGGTCCGCGGCCTGCGCGACGCCGCGGGCATCGCGGTCGTGCAGACCACCACTACCTCAGGAAGCCGACGTGCGCTGCGACCGCGTCGCGGTCATAGACGCCGGCAAGATCCCCGTGTGCGACACACCCGAGCACAGCACGCGCGACTCGGGTGATCGCGCGCTCGTGACGCTGCGGCAACGCCAGGCAGATCCGGCCCTGGCCGAGCGGCTGCGCACAATCGTGGGCGTCGGCGCGGTCGATGCCGACGACGAGACGATTCGGGTCCACGTGACCGGCACCGACGGGATCGTGCCGCAGGTCGTCGCGTTCGCGGCTGCGGACCTGCGCGATCTTGCCGTCGCCGAGCCGTCGCTCGAGACGGCGTTCATCGGCCTAACCGGCCGGGCGCTCGTCCCGTGACAACCGCGGCGATCGGGCGGACGCCGGGTGGGTGGACCTCGAGGTGCGGGCGTTCCGGGCGTCGATCCTGCGCGATGCGGGCGTGCCCGCCCGTGAGTTCATCCCGTTTCTGCTGCGCGGGCCGATCAGCGTTGGGCGGCGCGGTGCGCGCCGTTGCGCACGATCACGCGGATCAGGGCATCGACGACCTTGGGGTCCAGCTGGGTACCGGCCGCCGACTGGAGCTCGGCCATCGCCGCCTCGCGCGACATCGCGATGCGGTACGAGCGCGTGGTGGTCATGGCACTCCAGGTGTCGCAGGCGGACACGATGCGGGCCTCGATCGGGATCTCTTCGCCGCGCAAGCCGTCCGGATAGCCGGTTCCGTCCCAGCGCTCGTGATGGGCGCGCACGATCAGGCCGATGTTGCGCATCAGCCCGCCCACCTGGTCCAGCATGCGCTGGCCCTCGGTCGTGTGGGTCTTGACGATGTCCCACTCGTCCGGGTCGAGCGGGCCGGGCTTATTGATGATCTCCTTGGGGATCGCGACCTTGCCGACGTCGTGGAGCATCGCCCCAAAGTCCACCCGCCGGCGCGTCTGCTCGTCCAGGTGCAGCTCCTCAGCGACTTCCAGTGCCAGCTGCACGACCCCGCGGGAGTGCTCGCCGGTATAGGCATCGTCGGACTCGACGACATCGCCGAGGACCATGGCGGTGCCGCGGTAGGCGGCGTTGAGTTCGGTCATCTGCTCCAGCCGCCGCCGGCGCTCATCAGAGAAATAGCCCATCAGGAGCAACAGCGGCACCAGCAGCAACAGCGACCACGGGACGGCCACGACGGCGATCGCGACCATGAACCCGACCGGCGCGAACGCCACGTCCATCTTGTAGACCCACGCGGCCTCGGCGACCTGCTGATGGAACGACATCCCCAGCATGAACCACTCGTGCACCCACGACACCACGAGGTCGACGGCCAGCTGCGCCGCGAGGGCGGCGATCAGGATCCAGATTGGCGTGGCGGTCGGGGCCGGCGACCCGGCGAGCCACAACACGACCGCCGGACCAATGACGAACCAGCCGTTCGAAATGGTGACGAGCTGACGTGCCGGCGTGATGCGCCCCGTCAGCACGCCCGGCACGCAGCCGACGACGGCCCCGACCCCGGTCACGAGCGGCACGATCGTCGGCGGGAGCAGGAACAGCGCGGGGACGGTGGCCAGGACGATCGGGGTTGTGTGGCCGGCCTCCGTGACGAAGCGGGTGCGCGAGGCGAACCCGATGACGACGACGACCATGGCGACTTCCGACCATGAGAACGTCCTGTCCCACGGGATGAAGGCCGCCATGGCGCTCGCGGCCGCAACGAAGATCACGCACGAGATCGTGAGTGTCCAACGCTCTTCGGGCGACATCGGTGCGGCGCCACGCTTCAGGCTTCCGGCAAGCAATTCCTCTTGTCGGGGACGCGGTCGCGCGCGCGGGGGCGACACCGGAAGTCCTGAGATACCCACGCATCCTGAATCGTACGGTGGCGCGGCCTTCTTGAGCCTTTTGACAAATTTCTTACGCGCTCGCTGGACGAGCGCCGGCGGCGAATCTGCGCGCTGCGGCTCGGACGGGGGCCCTGTATGTGGTATCGGCGGACAGGGCGCCGCCATGAGGGTCGGCGCCTGGCGGCCGGTTGCTTGACCCTGGACCCTCCGGACCGCAGACTTGCCCAGATGGATGACCTACGTCTGGGCTTCGGGCTGTTTCTGGCGCCCTTCCACGCCATGGGCGATTCGCCCACGTTGGCGCTGGAACGCGACCTTGAGCTCATCGCGTGGGTCGACCGACTGGGCTACGACGAGGTCTGGGTCGGTGAACATCACACCAGCGGCTGGGAGACGATCGCCTCCCCGGAGATGTTCCTCGCGGTGGCGGCCGAGCGCACGCGCCACATCCGGCTCGGCACGGGGGCCGTCAGCCTGCCATACCACCACCCCCTGATGGTGGCGGACCGCATCGTCCTGCTCGATCACCTGACCCGCGGGCGCATCAACTTCGGGGTCGGCCCGGGCGGCCATATCTCCGACGCGCTGATGCTCGGGATCGACCCGGCCGTGCTGCGCGATCGCATGGCCGAGGCGATCCGCGTCATCGTGCGCCTGATGACCGAGACCGAGCCGCTGACGGTGCGCGCGGACTGGTTCACCCTCGTCGACGCCGTACTGCAGCTGCGCCCCTACCAGCACCCCACGCCGCCGATCGCCGTCACGAGCATGGAGTCCCCTGCCGGGATGCGCTTGGCGGGCGAGCTCGGCGCCGGGGTGCTGTCGCTCACCGTCGCCAAGGCGACCGGCGGGAGCGTCGACCTGCGCCGCCAGTGGGCAGAGGCCGAACACAGCGCGGGCGTCTCCGGCACCACCGTCGACCGGCGCAATTGGCGCCTGGTGATCCCCGTGCACATCGCCGAGACACGCCACCAGGCGCTCGATGAGGCCCGCGAGGGCGGTGCCCGCCACATGCTCGAGTACGTCGAGGCGACGACCGGCCGGCCGTGCCCGGTGCCCGGGCCGCCGGAGCGCATCGTCGAGCAGATGGCCGACCTTGGCGCGTGGGTGATCGGCACCCCCGATGACCTCATCGCCGTCATCTCCGAGCTTCGGGAGATCAGCGGCGGCTTCGGGACCGTGCTGTTCTGGGGACACGAGTGGGCGCCGTTCGGGGCCGTCTCGCGCAGCCACGAGCTGATCGCGCGCTACGTCATGCCGCACTTTCAGGGGACGCTCGAGGGCATCGTGGCCTCGAACGCGCTCGTGCGGGCAGGCGCGACCCGACTGCACGAGCTGCGCTCGGACGCCACCGCCAAGGCCAAGGCGGCGCCGCCTCCCGGTGGCGGGGGCGTCGACGCCGGGGGCGGCTAGGCCGGCGCCCCGGCGCGGCGGAACAGGTAGTGGCTCACGATGAACTGGTTGCCGTCGTCGTAGCCCCACAGTCCCTCGCATGAGAGGAAGAACAGTCGCCACCGCCGCAGCTGCCGCCCGGCCCGGCCCGCACCGGCGTGCTCGGCCAGGATCGCGCGTGCGGCGCCACGGTTCGCATCCAGGTTCTCCAGCCACGCCCGGGCGGTGCGCGCGTAGTGCGTCCCGGAGACGCGCCAGGCATCGACCAGGGCCAGCCGCTCGGCGACCCGCGGCAGCAGGTCGTCGGAGGGCATGGTGCCGCCGGTAAAGAATTGGCGACCGATCCAGTCCGAGCGCGATCGCGCGTCGAAGCGGAAGGCGAGCGTCCGGTGGGCGAAGACGTGCACGAACAGCAGCCCGTCGGGGCGCAGCCAGCCGGCCATCCTGCCCAGCAGCGCGCGCTGGTTGCGCACGTGCTCGAGCATCTCCACCGACAGGATGCGATCGAAGGAACGGTCCGGGACGAAGTTGCTTGCGTCCGCGGTGATGACCCGCACGTTGCCGAGCCCGCGTGCGGCCGCCACCTGCTCGATATAGGCGCGCTGCGACGCGCTGTTGGAAACCCCGGTGACGGTGCTCGCGGGGAACCGCTCGGCCAAGAACAGGGTCAGCGATCCCCAGCCGCAGCCCAGATCGAGCAGCTGTTGCCCATCACGCAGCTGCGCGCGCTGCGCATACAGGGCGAGCATCGCCTGCTCGGCGGCCGCCAGGTCGCCGACCCCGTCCGGCCACAGCGCGCACGAATACTTGCGCCGGGGCCCGAGGCACAGCGCGAAGAACGCCGCGGGCACCTCATAGTGCTGGAGGTTTCGCGGCGTCGGTCGCGACCGCGATCTCACCGCGGTCCGAGTCGGCGATCAGCGCCCGCAGGCGCTCAGACTGCGCCTCGACCCCGCCGCGCGCCTCGTGGCGGACACGGCGACCAACGCGCGCACGGATCGCCGCGCGCAGCACACGGTCGGGGACGGCGGTGCGCTCGGCGATCTCAATTCCCAACGGCTCCATGCCGACACGCTACCGGTCGGCGCCGCGCAGATGGCCGGGTCCCGCTTGGCCCGCGGGCCCCGAGTTGCCACGCTGCAGCGGTGGCCGCGCTCGCGACCTTCGGCTGGTGCGCCCTCGGCGTCGCAGTGCTGATGCTGGCGCTCTGGGTGGCGAGCGTTCGGCTGCGCGATGTCAGCATCATCGACCCCTTCTGGGGGTTCGGCTTCGTGGTGGTGGCGTGGATCGGCACTGTCGACCCACGGTTGCACCGGACGCCGGGTGCTGCTGGTGACGCTCACCTCGATCTGGGGGCTGCGTCGGATACCTGCTGTGGCGCAACCGCGGCAAGCCCGAGGACCCCCGCTACGCGAAGATGCGCGAGCGCCGCGGGGCGCGGTTCGTCTGGATCAGCCTGGTGTCGGTCTTCGCGCTGCAGGGCGTCCTGATGCTCATCGTCTCGCTGCCCGTGCAGATGGGCGGGATTCCGAGCGGCCCGCCCCTTGGGCCAGTTGCGGTCCTCGGCACCGTCTGCTGGGCGGCGGGCGTTGCCTGCGAGTCGGTCGGCGACCTCCAGTTGGCGCGGTTCAGGGCCAATCCCGACAACGCGGGCAAGGTGCTCGACTCGGGGCTGTGGCGCTACACACGTCATCCGAACTACTTCGGTGACTTCCTGGTCTGGTGGGGGCTGTGGCTCGTCGTCGCCGAGACCGGCTGGGGCCTGTTGACATTCCCGGGCCCCGTGGTCATGAGCGTGCTGCTGATGCGTCTCTCGGGCGTCGGTCTGCTCGAGCGGGACATCGGCGAGCGGCGCCCGGGCTACGCGGACTACATGCGGCGCACCAGCGCGTTCTTCCCGCGCCCGCCGCGGGGCTGAGGCCGCCGCGCCGACCGCATCGCCCGGCTCAGTCCGGTGGCACCCCGGTCGCGACGAACCTGATGCCCTCCCGGTCCAGGAGCACCTTGATCCGCCGCCGCAGCTCGCGCCCGACGGCCCACTGGCGGCCCGGGCGCGTCTCGACGGTGAGCTTGATGTCCATGCGGTCGGCACCAAACGCGTCCACGCCCAGTACCTCGATGTCCCCAAGGATGTCCGGGCCAAAGGCGGGGTCGCTGCGCAGGTCCGCGCCGGCCATGGTGGCCAGCGCCAGCGCGTGATCGACATCGACATCGTAGGGCAATGGCAGCACCAGGACGCTGCGCGAGAAGATCCGCGTCTGGTTGCTGGAGATCCGGATCTCGCCGTTCGAGACGACATGGCGGGTGCCGTCGGCCCCGCGGAGCACGGTTGTGCGCAGGCCGACCGCCTCGACGGTCCCCGACACGGTCGCCACCTGGACCGTGTCGCCGACGTCGTACTGGTTCTCGAGCAGGATGAAGAACCCAGCCAGGAGATCGCGGACGACGGTCTGTGCGCCAAAGCCGATCGCGAGACCGGCGATGCCGGCGGTGGCCAACAGGGGGGCGACCGGAACGCCGAGCTCCTGGAGCACCATCACCACGGCGGTAATCCAGACGACCACCAGCACGACCGACATGACGATGCCCGTCAGCGTATGCGCCCGTTTCCGGGCCGAGCTGCCCTCCTCGAATCGCGAGGCCATCCGGTGCTCGAGACGACCGATCATCAGCCGCGCGACCACCGTGATCACCGCGCCGATCACCACGATCGCCACGACGGTCACCACCACATCGAGCCAGTGGCTCACCCCGGCTACCCCGCTACTGCGGCATCGGTGACCGCGACCGGGACAAGGTCCGAGCCGGGCTGGTGGGTGGTGCCGGTGCCGAGCGCTTCGCGCAGGGCCGCGACCGCAACCTCGAGTTCCTCGGCGCCAGGCGGGCGGGTGGTCAGGTGCTGGGCCCACATGCCCGGCGCGGACAGGAATCGCCAGCGCCCGTTCGACAGGCGCGCCGCCTGGCGCTGGATCTCGAAGGCAATCGCGGTCACGACCGGGGCGAGCACAATCCGCGTGGTGATCAGCGCCAGATAGCTGAAGTTGCCCGTCGCCCAGAGCACGATGCCGTACACGCCGATCGACACGACCGCGGAGACCACCAGAAACGACGTCCCGCAGCGGGGATGGAAGCGGGTGAAGCCCGCGGCGGCGGCGGCGGTCAGCGGCGCGCCAGCCTCGTAGGCGGCGATCGCCTGGTGCTCGGCCCCGTGGTACGACAGGATCCGCCGGAACGGCCGCAGGGTGCTCATGACCAGCAGGGTCCCAAGCAGCAGCGCGAGCCGGATCCCCGCGTCGGCCACGATGAACGCGGCCCCGGTCAGGCCGGCCTGCTTGGCGATGACGATCGGCGCCACACGGAACGCGAGTACCTGGAGCAGGATCCCGATCGCCGCGCCGAGGACGACCACGACCTTCAGGAACCAGCCGAGCGGCTCGTTCTCGGCTGGGTCGGGGTCGGCGGCATCGGTCTCCGGCTCGGCCCAGCGCAGGCGATCGCCGATCAGCATCGCCTGCTTGCCGGTCGTGATGGCCGTGCGCATCGCGACGATGCCGCGGGCCAACGGCAGCGTGATCCAGCGCCCGCTGGGCGGCGAGAGGTCAAAGCCCTCGGTGACGATCTGACCCGTCGCCTCCTGGCGCACGGCGATGCCGACCCGGCGTGCGGTCCGCATCATCACGCCCCCGGGCAGTGCGTTCCCCCCGACCAGACCGATCGCGGCGGTGGTGTCTGGTGCGTCGCTCATGACCGGGCCATCCTGACAGCAGCGTCAACCGCCTGCATCGACCGGGGTCGGCCGCGACCGGATACGGCGTCCCGCACCGGACCCATCAGGCCTCGCTCAATGCCCCTGCCGCAGCGCAATCGTGAGCTCCACCAGGCGTGCGTCGCCCATGCCGGCGAGCTTGAGCGCCTCCTTGGCCAGACGGCTGCTGTCTCGCGCCGCCGCGGCCATGCCGCGCGCGACCTCGAGCTGGAACGTCCCGGTGACCGTCCGCGACCCCAAGTTGTGGTCGGCACCCAGTGAACGCGCGATGCCCGGCATTACCTCGAGCACCGACCCCAGCTGCCCGGCTGGATCCTCGACGAGCTCGTCAGCGGACCGCGCGCAGAACCGTACCTCGTAAACGCTCAATCGGGCCATGACTGAGACTTACCTTAGGGGATCGCACGCGACTTGGCGCGCACGGCCCACGCCCGCAACGCGGCGGTGTCGTCCGCCGCGGCGAGTTCATCGAGGACCGGAATCCGGGCGGCTGCGGGGACCTCGGCGCGGGCGATCCAGGCCCAGCCATCGGTGAAGCCGGCCGGGATCACCGCGCCGATCCGCGCCCGGTCCGGGCGGGGCTGACCCATGGCCACGTGCGCGCCGCGGCCCGCCGGATGCGGTGCCGACGACGAGCACCAGCAGCCCGTCGGCGTCGAGCAGGTACGGCCCGGCGCCGTCGCTGAGCACCACATCGAGCTCGATCTGCACAAGGATGTCGGCGAGCGCCGCCTCGCATGCGCCGAGCCCGTCGATGAGCGCTTCGGCTTCGGGCCGGGTCAGGCCGGCCCAACGCACCGCGCCGTCGCCGCACCGCACCCCCCAACGGCGGGTGGGATCGCCGCCACCGAGCGGCGCCGCGGGGCATGCCACAAGCTGCGTCGTCACCCCACCATCCTCGCTCATCCGACCTGCACGGCCACGCACGCGGCGCGGCACCCACGCTAGCGTGTCGGTGTGCGTGCCATGCGACTGCATCAGCCCGGCCCGCCAACGGCGGACCGCCTGCGGGCCGACGACGTGCCAGACGCCGGTCGCGGGCCCCGGCGAACTCGTGATCAGGCTCGGCGCGTGTGCGGTCTGCCGCACGGACCTCCAGATCGCCAGCGGCGACCTCGCCCCCCGGCGCCTGCCGATCACCCTCGGCCACCAAGCCGTCGGCCGCGTCGTCGAGGTCGGCCCCGGCGTCACCGATTGGCGGGCCGGAGACCGGATCGGCGCCTACTGGCTCGCGCACACCTGCGGCCATTGCCGGTTCTGCCGCTCGGACCGGGAGAACCTGTGCACCCAGGCCGAGTTCACCGGGTGGGACCGCGACGGCGGCTACGCCGAGTACATGACCGTCGAGGCGCGGATCGCCGTACCGGTTCCGCCCGCCCTGGATGACGTCCAGGCGGCCCCGCTGCTCTGCGGCGGCGTCATCGGCTATCGCGCGCTGCGCCGCGCGCACGTTGCGCCCGGCGACCGGGTCGGCCTGTTCGGCTTCGGCGCCTCCGCCCTGTGCGCGATCCAGGTCGCGCGCCACTGGGGCTGCGAGGTCTACGTGTGCACGCGCTCACCGGACGAGCAACAGCGAGCACGCGGGCTCGGGGCGGTCTGGGCCGGCGGCTACGACGAGGGCTGCCCGGTCCGGCTCGACGCGGCGGTGACCTTTGCGCCGGTCGGCTGGGTCGTCACGCGCGCACTCGCCGCACTCGAGCGCGGGGCCACCGTGGCAGTCAACGCGATCCATCTCGACCAGATCCCGGCCTTCGACTACGCCGACCTGTGGTGGGAGCGCTCGATCGCGAGCGTCGCGAACGTCACCCGCGCCGACGCGCGCGAGTTCCTGGAGCTTGCCGAGCAGATCCCGATCGCGACGAGCGTCGACGTGTTCGCGCTCGAGGATGCGGCCGCCGCCCTCGCCGCGCTCGAGGCCGGCAGGCTGCGCGGCTCTGCGGTGCTGGCGATCGACGCATCATGCGGCGAGAATGCACCGCATCGTGCGGCCGCAGAATCGGACCGGCGCTAGACTCACCTGCACCAGTTGCAACGTGCGCGTCACGCGCAGGAGGGAAAGCCATGTCGGTCGTCGATCAGCTGGCGCGCCAGGCGAGCCGCTTGGCCAATGACGTGCAGGTCTCCCTCAAGCGCGCCCGCGTCGAGGGCGAACGCCGCCTGCTGCAGCGCCAGCACCGTGCTGCCCTCGAGGATCTCGGGCTGCGGACCTACGAGCTGATCCGGGCGGGCGAGCTTCCCGAGGAGCCGTTGGCGACCGAGGTCGCGGCCATCGACCGCAAGCTGATCGAGCTCGAGGCCAAGGAGCGCGAGATCACCCAGCTGCAGGACGACGAGGACGCACAGCGGCGCCGACGATGACGCCGTGGACACCGCATTTCCCATGGTGGGAGACGCGGCCGCGGACCAGTCGTCGGACCCCCACGGCGGCCCGCCGACCAACCCCGGACCGGGCT
The DNA here is from genome assembly GCA_963784985.1 of uncultured Thermoleophilia bacterium. Taxonomy (GTDB): domain Bacteria; phylum Actinomycetota; class Thermoleophilia; order Miltoncostaeales; family Miltoncostaeaceae; genus CAITWD01. Next base: position 153,147 of record CAWATR010000024.1, on the reverse strand, counting down.
GGCAAGCCACCGAGCGTTTTTTCCGCAGCGACCGCTAAGCAGCCGCGCTGCGGCGGTCGCCTGGCCGGACGGGGGTGGTACGTACCGTTCGGAAGGATGTATCGTGAGCTACCCGCACGTGGGAGGGTCGCTTGTCGGCGCCTCGTATCGGCAAGGAGCAGTGGCGTGAGGGCGAAGCACGACGTTCAGGACAATCACCGCTCCGAGGCCCCGGCGTGTCACCGGTGCGGCCTCCCGCTGCTCGCGGACTCCGAGTACTGCCCGTTCTGTGAACGGTGGCTGGCCGAGGGCACGGTGACGCGCCTGCTCGGCACCCGCCGCTCGCGGCGCGCGTCGACCGGCGAGCGCCGGCTGATCGGCATCTCGGAGCACACCTTGCTGGTCGTCGCCGGGCTGCTGTTCGCCCTGCTGGCGGTCGCCAGCGTACTCGTAGCGATCACCACCTAGCGCCAGCCCACACCGTGCGTGACCCGGGTTGGCAGGCATACTGACGCGCGCTGGTCGCGCGTCGCCGATACGGGAGGCGACACATCCAAGGAGTCCAGAGATGAGCACGACCCATGAGCTGTACGAGATCGGAGATTCGGTCACCGGGAACTTCCGCTGCGCGGCCTGTGACCTGCTGGTGAAGTCGCCCAGCGAAAACGACGGCGTCCTCGTGCTGCCGCCGTGCCCATTGTGCGCCAACGGGACCTGGCGCCGGGTCTAGCCGTGCGAGCTCCGGCGGCTCGGTCAGGCCGGACATCAGCTCGATCATCTCGTCGACGTCGATGGCTGGCAGCGTCTCAAAGTGGGCGCTGCCGCGGGCGGCCAGCTCGAGGGTCAGTCGCGAGACCGCCCGCGCGTCGGGTGCCTCGATGACGCTCAGGAAGTCGTAGTCCCCGAGCAGCGCCCACTGCTGGATGACCCGGCCCCCGAGGGCTTCGACCTCGCGGTTGACCTCCAGCAGACGCTCGGGCGTCGCGCGCAGTGTCTGCATGCCCTGGGGGCTGAGCGTCGACAGCAGGATGAACGTCCGCATACGGCGCACCTTACGGCACGCGCGCCGCGCAAGGCAACGCGCCCCCCACGCCGACGCCGGGCCGACGGCCACGCACGGGCTAGACTTCGCTCCCGTCGCGATCCACATCCCTGAGGTGACCATGCGTGAAGCCGACCCCACCCTGAGCGAACTGCAGCGCGCGCTGCTGGGCTACGACCCGAGCTCGCTCGAGAAGAACCTGATCGACTGGACCCGTGAACGGTGGATGTGGGCCGCACGCGGCATGGTCTACGCACGCAAGGAAGCGGCCGAAACGGTCGAGGGCGTCGGCGGCGTCCGCAGCGACGAGGGCAAGCTCGTGCTCGAGGTCGCCGCGCGCGTGGCGATCGCCGAGCGCGAGCTGCTGATCCGCGCGCTGGCGCACCTGCTGCCGGAGTGGATCGAGTCGACCTACGGGCTGACCCCGGTCGACAACGAGACGCCGTCCTCGGCGACCCAGTAGCTCGGGCGCGCTAGGCAGCGGCCTTCGGCTCGACCGGGTACCCCGCCGCCAGCCAGGCGTCCCAGCCCCCGACGATCACCCCGACGCGGGACTTGCCGCTGTCGAAAGCCCACAGGGCGATCTTCATGCTGGTGGCCTCGCCCGGCCGGTCACAATAGAAGATCAGCTCACGGTCGTCGGGAAGCCCGGCGATCTTGGACTCGAACCCCTGGGGGTCGATCCGGATCGAGCGCTGGATCTGGTCGGTCGCGTCGCGATAGCCCAGGTCGCGCACGTCCACCGGCTGGACCGCGTCGCCCATGCGAAACGCCGCCAAGAAGTCCACCGGCTGCCACCGCGACACGTCATCCCAGGCCATGGGCCCGTCCTTTCCGATTCGTTCGCGCGAACGCTAACAGGCGCGCCCATGGACCTTGGCTCGCCCTCAGCCGGCCAACAGCTCCAGGATCGAGCCCGCATGGCCGGCGGGCTTGACCTTGTACAGGGCGTGCTCGATCACACCGTCGGGACCGATGACGAACGTGCTCCGTTCGATTCCCATGTACTTGCGGCCGTACATCGACTTCTCGACCCACACCCCGTAGGCCTCGGCGGCCCGGTGATCCGGATCCGCCAGGAGCGTGAACGGCAGCCCGTGCTTGTCGCGAAACTTGGCGTGGCTGGCCACCGAATCTGGGCTGACCCCGATCACCCGCGCGCCCGCGGCGTCGAATTCGGGGGCCTGATCGCGCAACTCGCACGCCTGCGCGGTGCACCCGCTCGTGTCGTCTTTGGGGTAGAAATACAGCACGACACGCTGTCCGCGCAGATCGCTCAGCGCCACGGTCGAACCGTCATCGGCATTCAGGCGAATGTCGGGTGCGGGTACTCCGGGCGCGAGTCGTGCCATAGCGCTGTCTCCTTATGACGGGAATCTCGAGCGAACATAACGCGTCGACGCCTGCGGCGCGGCGGGACCCGCCCGGGACGCAGATCCGGCAGGCCCACTACGCCGACGCCCCCGCCGTGGGCGCGCTTCTGGCGAGCGCGCTTGGCCCCCAAGTACCGTCCGACGCTTGGGCGGCGCGCCGCCGAGGCGCTCACCCGCATCATCGGTCACGAGCTGCGCGCGTCGGCCCACGGCTACTGGGTCGCCGAGCGGGACGCGCAGGTCATCGGCGCCGCGCATCTGGCGACCGTGGAGGACCCGCCGGCGGTCGGCGTCGCCCGCCGCCTCGCCCAGGTCGTTGGCTGGACCCGCACGCTGTGGGCCCTGGGGGCGCTGTCGATCCTCTCCCACGGACCGCTTGCCGAGGACGAGGCCTACGTCGGTGAGTTGGCCGTCGCATCCAGCGGCGCGTCGGCAGGGCGTCGGGCTCATGCTCATGCGCCATCTCGACGCACAGGCGGCCGCGCTCGGCAAGTCGCGCGTCACCCTGTGGGTCACCGACGACAACGACGCCGCCCGCGCCCTCTATGCCGGCCTGGGCTTCACCGAGCACTCCGATCGGCGCTGGCGCCTCGGACGGCTGATCTTCAAATCGCGCCGGGCGATCCTGATGGAAAAGCGCCTCCCCGGGGCGCTGGCACCCTAACGCTCCGCGCTAGCCCGTCGCGCGCGGATGCACGCCGCGCCGAAAGGGCTATGTTTATTGACAGACGGCCAGTTCCGCGACGCGCCCCGTATCGACGAACGTGATGGCTCGGGCGCCGCGTGTTCCGGGAGCATGTCCATGCCACAACAGGGCCGAGGGCGCGAACTCTCACGCACGCTGACCGCCAGTGAGGCGGCCGCCCTGATCGGGGTGAGCGTCGCGACCGTGCGGGGCTGGGCCGACCACGGTGTCCTGCCCTCCCACCGTACCGTCGGTGGACATCGGCGCTTCGAGAGCGCCGAACTGCGTGCCTGGCTACGTGCCCGCGGCGCGACGATGCCGGCGCCCGTGGCCGGCGTCGCCCGCAAGAGCAAGGATGTGCCCCCGTGCCCTGCGCTCGCGCGCCACCTCAACGGCCGCACCCGTGCCATCGTCGACCGCGTTGTCGACGGGCTACCGCGACGATGTCCCGACGCTCAGCACGCGGCCGACCGACGCCGCGATCCGGCGCCAGGCCACCCGGAGCCTGCGGATCGTGACCGCCGCCCTCGAGACCGGCAGCGTCACCAAATCGGTGGCGCGGGCCGAGCTGGCCGGGTTCTCCGACGGGACGCATCACGACGGGTCGGCCGCGAGCCTGGTGCAGCTGACGCGCCTGTTCATGGCCATCGCCTGCGAGGCGCAGGCCGCCGTGGACGACGGCACCGTCGATGACCCGCGGGCGCTGCCCGCGCTCTTGGCCGTGATCGAACATGTCGTGGTCGCGGATGCAGCGGGCCTGCAGCAGGGCAGCTCGACGCCGGTCGCCGGGTCGGCGGACCCGGCGGCGGCGCGCCCCCGCACCCGGTAGCCGCATCGAAGGACGTCATCGCGCAATAGAAAAGCCCCGCCATGCGGGGCTTTTCCGTAGCGAGCCGATAAGCCGGATTCTGTCGTGGGCAGCCATCCATCTGGGACGACTGTTGCCAGCCGCCTCATGCGACCGACCTGGAGCTGGGCGAGCAACCCGTCGCGCTCCGATTTGGTCTTGCACCGAGTGGGGTTTACCCAGCCGACCTGTCACCAGGCCGCTGGTGCGCTCTTACCGCACCGTTTCACCGTTGCCGCGGAGAGACTCCGAGGCTGTTTCGTTTCTGTGGCACTTTCCCTGAGGTTTCCCTCGCTGGCCGTTAACCAGCACCCTGCTCTGCGGTGTCCGGACTTTCCTCGAGCCGCATGACGCGGCCCGCGGCTGCCTGGCTCGCGAGCGGCTAGTGTAGCGCGCCCGACCAACCCCGATCGCGCGGATCAGAGCGTGCGCATCACCCCGACGACCCGGCCGGCGACACGGAAGTCTTCCCGCACCTCGATCGGCGCGAACTCGGGGTTCTCGGCGATCAGCAGCACGTGGTCGTCGCGGCGTTGGAAGCGCTTGACCGTCGCCTCCTCGCCGATCATGGCGACGATGATCTGACCGTCTTCGGCCGTGTCCTGGCGGCGTACCGCGACGAGGTCGCCGTCGAGTATCCCGGCATCGCGCATCGACTCGCCGGTCACCCGTAGGGCGAAGTCGGCGGCGAAGGGCGTCTGCACCCAGTCGTCGACGTGTTCGACGGCGAGCCGCGGCAGTCCCGCGGCCACGGCACCGACCAGCGGCAGCAGGCCGACCGTCGGCGCCGCCGCGGCCGCGCCGGGCGCGGTGCCCATGCGGGGACGACTGACGTGCATGGCGCGAGGCTTGGACGGATCGCGGCGCAGATACCCGCACTCGGCGAGCTTGGACAGGTGCGCGTGCACCGTCGAGGGGGATGCGAGTCCCACCGCGGTCCCGATCTCCCGGACCGTCGGCGGATACCCGGTGCGATCACAATGCTCGGCGATGAAATCGAGAATCTCGGCCTGGCGGCCACTCAGGTTCTCCATCGGGTCGTCTCCCAGCCGTTATCCGTGTGGCGAACAGGTGTTCTGCGTGGACCGTATCAGGCCGCGCCGCAGGTTTCTATCGCTCGTCCGCCGCCACCCGGGCCGTTGGGATCGGTATCCTCTACCGACGCTACGCGCCAGTGGCGGAATTGGTAGACGCGCAAGGTTGAGGGCCTTGTGACCCGTACGGGTCGTGGAGGTTCAAGTCCTCTCTGGCGCATCTGGACAGCAGCCCCGCTCCGGCGGGGCTGCGTGTGCATCGACGCGTTCGCCCACGCCGACCGTCACCCGACGCGCGCGGCGCGACGGCGGCCGACGACGCGAGATCGGCCTCGTGATGGGGTTTTCCGCGTGTCTGCTATGTTCGGCGTGGCCGGGAACCGAACGGGATAACGGGCGCATGACGCGGCTGACCTACATGGCTCGGGGTGGCGGCTGTGGCTGCAAACTCGGGCGCGCCGCGCTGGTCGAAGCGCTCGCGCAGATGCCGTTGGTCAACGACCCCGCTGCGTTGGTCGGGTTCGACTGCGCCGATGATGCGGGCGTCTACCGTGTGCGCGACGACCTCGCCATCGTCGCGTCGGTCGACTTCTTCACGCCGATCGTCGACGACCCCGACACCTTCGGCGCCATCGCCGCCACCAACGCCCTCAGCGACCTGCACGCCATGGGAGCCGCGCCGTTGTTCGGTCTGGCGATCGCCGCCTTCCCCGACGACGCCGAGCCCGCCACCCTCGCGCGGATCATGCGCGCCGGGGCCGAAGCCGCCATGGCGGATCAGTGCCCGATCCTCGGCGGCCACAGCATCTCCGACCCGGAGCCGAAGTACGGGCTGGCCGTGCTCGGCGTGGCCCACCCCGATCGGATCCTGCGCAATGCCGCCGGGCGGCCCGGCGAGGCGCTGATACTGACCAAGCCGCTTGGCGTCGGCGTCATCGTCACCGCCGCCAAGTCCGGGAACGTCGACGCGGCGGCGATGGAGGCCGCCGTCGCCTCGATGCTGCGCTCGAACCGCGCCGGCGCAGAGGCTGCCCTCGCCGCCGGCGTCCGCTGCGCGACCGATATCACGGGGTTCGGCCTCGTCGGTCACCTGACCGAAATGGCGGCGGCCAGCAGCGTCGGGGCCGAGATCTCGTCGGCCTTGGTGCCGCTGTTGCCCGGCGCCCGCGCGCTTGCGGCGGACGGCGTCACGACCGGAGGCGCCCAGCGCAACCGGTCGTTTGCCGAGGCGCTGATCGATGTCGACCCGGCCGTGCCGGCCGCCGTCGAGGAACTGCTGCACGATCCACAGACGAGCGGCGGGCTGCTTGCTCGCCGTCGCGCCCGGCCAGCTCGCCCGCCTCTGGGACGAGCTCGCGCATCGGGGCGTGTCCGCCTGGCAGATCGGCCGGCTCACCTCCGGTGCGGTCGGGCGGATCGCGGTGACGGCATGAGAGCGCCCGAGTTTGCTCGCGGGTATCCGCCCTCAGCGGCGGGTCTGCACACGATCGAGCGGGTCCGCGAGTTCATCCGCACCACGGCCCTCCCGATGGTGGAGGAGGTCGAGGGCGAGCTCGGCCCGACCGCGTTTGCCCTGGAGCCCGACGGCCGTCTGGCCGACGCCATGATCGATCTGAAGCGCAGCATGCAGCAGGCCTCGGCCCGCGGCCGGGCTGTACTGCCCCCACCTTCCCGCGCCCGACGGGCTCGGGCTCGGGCTCGTCGACACGTTCTATGTCCAAGAGGAGGTCTACCGCCACGGCCTGCGGGGAGTGCAGTGGATGCTCGCCTGGACCGACGGCCCGAGCCATCTGGTCCGCGCTTGGAGTGCCGACGCGCGGGCGCGCCAGCTCGGCGATTTCCTCGCCGGACGCACGAACGTCGCCTTTGCGCTGACCGAACCCGGCGCCGGGTCCGATGCCCTCGCCCTCGAGACCTCCGCGCGCCGCGAGGGCGACGACTGGATCCTGACCGGCACCAAGCACCTGATCACGGGCGCGCCGTTCGTGGAGTTCGCCCAGGTCATTGCCCGCGTCGACGGGGCCGGGCGCGGCGAGCTCACGGCATTCCTGGTGCCGATGGACGCCCCCGGGGTCGTGCGCGGCCCGGTACAGCAGACGATCATGGCCGACGGCCAGACCGGGGTGCTCACCTTCGCCGACGTCCGACTCCCGGCGAGCGCGCGTCATCGGCGACCCCGGGCCAGGGCCTGCCACTGGTGTTCACCTGGATCAACTGGGCCCGCAGCCGCCGCGGTGGCATGTGCTCGGGACTCGCCTGGCACTGCCTGTGCCCGGTCGGTGGACTACGCCGCCCGGCGGCGCGCATTCGGACGCCCGATCGGCGACTTCGGTGCGGTCGCCGAGCGCCTCAGCGACACCTACATGGACTGGCGCGCCATGCGCGCGCTGTCGCTGGACATCCTCTCGGCGCCTCGACGCCGCCGACCTGTTGGGCGGTGGAAGGGTCGGCAGCGCCGAGCGGAGGGATCTGTCCACGCTCAAGACCTGGTGCGACGAGGCACTCCTGCGCATTGCGGATCGGGCGATCCAGGTGCACGGCGGCAGGGGCCTGCTCGCCGAAACCGGGCTGGAGCGCATCTACCGCGTGGCGCGCAACCTGCGCATCCCCGCCGGAACGACCGAGATCCAGCGGGCGATGATCGCCGAGAGCCTGGCGGCCGACTCGGACGGCGCGCCGCCCGGCTGAGCTACGGCAGGAGTGGCTCGATGTCGATCGGGGCGCCGGCGGGAAACGGCGTCGGGGTGGGCCTGGCGCCGAGAAACAGCGGTCGGTCGGCGGCGTTCAACAGCACCGGCATGACGTCGGCACCGGTCAGGTGCCCCAGGAACCCCTGCGCACACGCCAGCTCGCCGAAGCTGGTGACGGCGTCGGCGCGGACGCCGGGGCCGGCGATCACGAAGGGCACCGGATCGCCCGAGTGGATGACCTCGGGTGAGGTCGGGCGTCGCGTGGTCGCCGGTCACGCAGACCACCTCATCGGCAAAGCGCGTCCCGAGGTCCTCGAGCGCCGCGTCGATCGCCTCGATGGTCGCCCGCTTGCGCGCAGGGTCCTTCGAGTGCCCGGCCACATCGGTGGCCTTCAGATGGCAGAAGACAAAGGTGGCGCCCTCGTCGTAGGCCGCCCGCGCGAGACTCAACCGCTGCCGCAGGGCGATCGCCGCGTCGGCGTCCTCGGCCGCGCGGACAAACCCCATGCCGAGGGTCTGCGCGAGACCTGCCAGGAACGCGGACTCCGCGATCATCACGCCCGTCAAGGCCATGCCGGGCCCGAAACGCCGGGGCCGGGCGTGGGCGCCCCCACCACTTGAGCGTCACCGCGTCGAGCGGGGCCCGCCCGTCACGCCGGCGCCCCGCGTTGACCGGGTGCTCGGCAAGCGCGCGCAGGGCCGCTCGGCTCCAGAGCTCCGCGGCGTGGGCCGTCGCCGCCGCCTCGGGCACGACCGGCCGGGGCCGCAGCACGGGGTAGCGGTCGCGAAAGAACGGGTCCGAGTCCGTGACCCCGGCGTGGCCGCCCGTGACCACCAGGACGCCTTCACCCTGCTCGGGCTCGAGGGCGCGAACCGCGAGGCCGAGCCCGCCGGTCGCGGTCCGGGGGAGATCCTCGAGCAGGGTGCGCGCGTCTGCTGCATCGCCCGGACCGGCCCGACCGGTCGCCCAGAGCACACCGTCGCGCAGTTCGGTGCTGCGCAGCGATGCGTGCGCGACGACCGCGCCGGCGGGGGGCTCGAACGCGTGGCCGCGCGCCTCGAAGACCGCGCGACCGGGAAATTCCGCCGGGCGATACCCCAGCATGGCCCAGTGCGCGAGTTCGCTCGACGGGGCCCGACCGGGCCGAGCGGGTGGAGCACGCCTGCGCTGCCGCGCCGTGTGAGGGCGTCGAGGTGTGGCGTGTCGGCAGCCTCGTTCGCGGTGCGTCCTCCGTGCTCGCGGTGACCACGGTCACCGAGCCCGTCAAGCAGCAGGACGAGGAGCGAGCGCATGGTCGGCGGGGAGGTTGTCGATGAAATCGGCCACCGCCGGGGGAACCAGACGACGCCAGTCACCACCGTCGCGGATCATGGCGCGAACCTGCTCGCCGGAGACCTGCTTGCCTTCCGGCGCGGCGAGCACCTCGACGCGGTAGCCGCGGCCCGCCAGCCGGTCCAACTTCGCGCTGCCCCACGGGGAGAGCACCCGCAGGAAGTGGACCACCTCGCGCGGAACGTAGTCGTCCCAGAGCGCGGGCTCGGTGATCGGGAACGGGATGACCCGGAGGTCATCCAGGCCGACCTCGGCCGCCGCGGCCGTGATCATGAGCATCCGCTCGGTGTAGGTGTACGGGTTCGATGCCGGCAGGTGTCGCACCGGGTCGGCCGGCTCCGGCCGCAGTCGCCCTCCGGTCCGGATTCGTGATGCCGACGAACAGCTCGCCACACCGTGCGGCCGCCGCCTCGAGATACGCGAGATGGCCGAGATGCATGGGTTGGAAGCGCCCATGAATCATGCCGCGCGGGATCATCCGGGAAGTCTATCGCCGGGCGGGCCGGCCGATCGGCCGGCGCGCACCTGCGGGCCCTGCCGGGAATGCGTCATCGACGCCCGCGTGCGGCGCCGACGCCGACGTGCCCGTGCGGGCGAGGATGACCGAACTGCGTGCGCTGGCCGCGTGCATCGCACGCCGCCGACGGATCGGTCCCTAGATGCTCTCGATGAGGCCGAGGATCCACCCGAGGAGGTACACCGACAACACTGCGCCGAGGTACAACACGATCGCCACGACGATTGCGGCGACGAATGCTCCAACGAACCTGACGGGAAACGACTTGACGATTTCCGAGTTCACGCCCGCAAGCCTACCGATCGATCGGGCATTCTCACAGGGGGACGTTCGAACACCGCTCGCCGGTCGAGTGCCCCGACCTGACGCCAGCCAAGGAGCCCAGATGAGCCAATCCGCGACACCCGCAGTCGACGCTGCCGCCCGCGTGCGCGAGGCGCTGCTCGAGAACATCCACGCCCAGGCGCTGCGTGCGCCGAACGCGACCGCGCTGCTGCGCCTCGCCGAGGCCTATGCGTGGACGGTCTCCCCGTCCCAGCCGCACGGCGGCGCGACGACGACTGACGCCGGCTCAGTAGCTGCGCGACAGCAGGTACGTCGAGACGAACAACAGCACCGCGACCACGACGGTGATGCGGTCGAGGTTCTTCTCGACGATCGCCGAGGAGCCGCCGTAGCTCCCGCTCGTCGAGCCGACGCCGAAGGCGCCGGACAAGCCCGCGTCGCGGCCGGAATGCAGCAGGATCAAGAAGACCAGCAGCCCGCAGACGAGCGATTGAAAGACGATAAGCACAGCCGTCATGGGGGTACACGCTAGCATCCGATGGCGCCCCGGTGGCGGGCGCACCGCCGACCCGTTCCCCCCGATCGCGCGGAGGCCCAGTGAGCACCCTGCCCGACAATCTGGATCAGCTCCCACTCCTCAACCCGCCGGAGTACCCGAACTGCTTCGTCTGCGGCCCGGCGAATCCCGCGGGTCTGCACCTGCGCGTGCACCGGGACGGGACCGACGCGATCGCGACCTACGCCCCCACCGCCCACCAGGAGGGATACCCGCAGCGCTTTCACGGCGGGCTGGTCGGCCTGCTCGTCGACGAGATGCTCGTGTATGCGGGTGCACCGCACGGGGTCTGGGGCATGACGGCCAAGGTGCGCTACTGGCTGCGCCGGCCGATCCCGATGGACGCCGAGCTCGAATTGCGCGGCCGCCTGACCCAACGCAGCGACCGCGGCTTTCGCGCCACCGTGACGATCCACCTGAGCGACGGCCGGCTGGTGGCCGAGGGCGAGGGCATGTGCGTGGCCTGGGACGGTGGCAGCGGCAGGCCGGCCGACCCCGCAGCCGCCTAGCACGGGGCGCGCTCTAGCCGACCCTCATCCACGAGCCCGGAGCGAACCCATGCAGATCCGCGCGCTTTCCGACGCCGTGCCGTTCGTGACCGCAGACGGCAGCACGATCCGCAGCCTGCTCGACCGTACGACGGCGCCGGTGCGCCAGCAGAGCCTGGCCGAGGCGACCGTCCGTGCCGGCACCGCCACGACCCGCCACTACCACCGCGTCGCGGAGGAGATCTACTACCTGCTCGACGGTCATGGCGAGATGGAGATCGACGGGGAGCGCGCACGGGTCGGCCCCGGCGACGCAATCCTCATTCCCGCCGGCGCCTGGCATCAGATCACCGCCGGTGCCGATGCCGATATCCGCATGCTGTGCTGCTGCAGCCCGCCCTACGCACACGAGGACACCTACTTCGCCTGAGCTCGCCGACATCCGCATGCCGGAGCTCGCGCTGATCCCGATGGACCGGCGCATCGCCCGGGGGATCCTGATCGGCGAGGCACCCGAGGGCACCCGCTGGGCCGACGGATACCCGACCGAGGGGTCGCTGGCGTGCGCGACCGCGGTCATCGTCGCCCTGCGAGGACGGCCGGACCGATCCGTTCGGCGCGTTCTGCATCGTGCGTGAGCGCGACGGGCTGACGATCGGTGACGCGCTCTTCCACGGGCCCCCCGACGACCGCGGCACGCTCGACATCGGCTACGGCCTGGTCCCGTCGGCCCGGGGGTTCGGCTACGCGACCAAGGCCGTCGTGGCGATGCTCGAGTGGGCCTTCACCCAGCCGGACGTCCTCCGCGTGACGGCCAACACCACCGACGACAACGCGGGGTCGGTCGGCGTCATGGCGCGTGCGGGGATGACCATCAGCCACGGGCCGGGCGGCCTGGTGCGCGGCGTCGCCATGCGGGAGTTCTGGACACCGCCGGCGACCAACCGTCCCGACGAGGCATCCGCGGCCGACTAGGATGGCGGGGTCCTATCTCCGCACCGAGGAGCCCGCGTGGCATCGCAGCTGATCCGGATCGGCCACAGCCCAGACCCCGACGACGCGTTCATGTTCTACGCGCTCGCCAACGAGCTCATCCCGATGGAGGGGTTCCGGGTCGAGCACATCCTGCGGGACATCGAGACGCTCAACCAGTGGGCGGTCGAGGGCCGTCTGGAGGTCACGGCGATTTCGGTGCACGCGTACGCCTACGTGGCCGACAACTACCGGCTGCTGCCGCACGGGGCGTCGATGGGCGAGAAGTACGGCCCGATGGTCGTCGCACGCGAACAGCTCGATCCCGCCAGTCTGCCGTCCCTGCGGGTCGCCGTCCCCGGGGCCTGGACCAGCGCATTCCTCGAGCTGCAGCTGGCCGTCGGACGCATCGCCGAGCCGGTGATCACGCCGTTCGACCAGATCCTCGACGTCGTGGCGGAGGGCAAGGTCGACGCAGGTCTGGTGATCCATGAGGGCCAGCTGACCTACCCGACCCAGGGCCTGGTCAGCATCCTCGATCTCGGGACCTGGTGGGACGAGCTCACCGGCGGCCTGCCCTTGCCGCTTGGGGCCAACGCCGTACGCCGGGACGTGGGCGACGACGCCACCCTGCGCCGCCTGTCGCACCTGCTGCGCGACAGCATCGCCTACGCGCTCGAGCACCGGCAGCCGGCCCTCGAGCACGCCGAGCAGTTCGGCCGCGGACTCGACATGGACCTCGCCGACCGGTTCGTCGGCATGTACGTCAACGAGCGCACCCTCGATTACGGCGAGGACGGGCGCGCGGCCATCGATGAGCTGTTGCGCCGCGGCGCCGAGGCGGGCCTGGTGCCGGCCCCGGTCCCCGTGGACTTCATCGAGGACTGATCCCGTGCCCGCGCGCGACTGGGACGCCGAGATCGATCGGTGGACCGAGCGCTTCCGCGACGTGCCCGACCCTCCGGAGCCCTTCGCACGGGCACTGCGCGACGGCTGGGACCCGGCCGTGCGCGCCCGGCTGGCGGCCGATGCCGAGGCCTACGCCCGACAGACCGACGGCCTGCTCGCGCAGATCGCCGGCGCGGGCTGGGACCTGGTGCGCTTCGACGCCAAGTCGGGCAGCTGCGGGGTGTGCGCGAAGTACGTCGGCAAGGCCTACTCGCTGCGCGGGCGAGCACCCGCAGCTGCCGCCTCCGCCGCCGCTGCCCATCTGCCCCGCCTGCCGGCACACGCTGAACCTGATGACGCCGTTCTTCATGCAGAGCATGGGCCTGGGCATCGACGACCTCGCCGCCGAGGCGCAGCCGTTCGAGGACGAGTGGCGGTGAGCGCCGACGCCGCACCGCCCGCGCAGCCGCTCGGGCCTGGCCGGCATCATGCGCACGGCGCTGGTCACGCTATCGGGCCACGCCGCTCCCGTTCATCCTGGTCGCCCTGGTCAGCACGCTTCCGGAAGCCATCCTGCTGATCGGCAGCCAGATTGCCTACGGGGGACCGTCGACGCGGCTGCGCGAGCTGGTGCAGGAGCTGCTGACGCTGCTCCCGCAGCTGGTGCTCGGCCAGCTGTCGATCGCCGCGACGACGGTGTTGATCCTCCACCTGCTCAACGGCCAGCCGGCCAATTCGGGCGTGGCGCTGGAGCGCGTGGCGGAGCGGTTCTGGCCGCTGGTCGCCGTCGTCGTGATCACGGCGCTCGGCATCCTGGCCGGCTTCCTGGCCCTGCTGATTCCGGGGATCTACCTGTTCGTCGTGTGGCTGGTCGCCCCGATCGCCGTCGTGACCGAGGAGCGCAGCATCCGCGAGGCGATCGGCCGCAGCGTCGCGCTGGTCCGCAGACACTTCTGGTGGGTGCTCGGCAGCTGGCTCGCGATCCAGATCACCGTCGGGCTCGCAGGCCTGTTGATCTCCGATCTGATCAGCATTCCCCTGGGCGGGGTCGGCGGCACGCTCGGGATCGTCCTGCGCGGGCTCGGCGCGTTCGTCGCGCTGACCCTGGTCGCGCCGGTCGGCAACGCCGGGGTCGCGCTGATCTACGTCGATCTGCGCGTGCACGAGCATGCGGTGTGGCCCCAGCCGCCGGCGCGCAGCGCCCGTCCCGCCCGCTGAAACGGGTCGTCGACGGCGCACAAGCACACTTTGCGCCGACATGACATCTTCCGAGTTCCATCGCACCCCCATAACAATTGGCTGCGACAGTCTTGGCATGGCTATCGCACTCAAAGATGTTTCCCAGTTGCCCGCGACCCCGAACCGTCCGCGGTTCGCCTCGCGGCTGAGCATTGCCCGCATGGATCTGTTCGCCGGGCTTCCCGCGGCGGACCTGACGATGTTGGAGAACCGTCTCCCGGTCGTGCGCTGGCCGCGCGGCGGCGAGATCCCGGAGCCGCTCCTGCGCCCCGACCACCTGTTCGTCGTCCGCGCCGGCCGGATCGCGGTGTTCGAATCGACGGCGGCCGGGCATGAGGTCATGACGGCGATCCTCGACGAGGGCAACGTCTACTCGACCCTCGGCAGCGTGACCGAGCCGATGATCGCGGCCCTCGAGGACTCCGCGGTCTCACCGCTGTCCGGCCAGTCGCTCGAGGCGCTGATGTCGCGGTACCCGCGCTTGGGCCGCAACCTCGCCCAGGTACTCTCCGAGCGGACCGCGACGCTCTCGCAGACGGTCGCACTCATCAGCGAGATGCGTGTGGAAGACCGACTTCGGGCGCGCCTGCACCAGCTCGCCGACCGCTTCGGCGTCGCCGCACCCGACGGCATCCAACTGCGCCTCGACCTGACCCACGCCCAGTGGGCGTCGCTGGTCGGCGCGTCGCGCGAGGCCGTCACGACCGGCTTCAGCAAGCTGCGTAGCGCGGGCCAGATCACGATGGACGGGCGCGCCATCAACATTCCGTGGCACGTCGTGCCGCCGATCGTGGCCGAAGCACCCGCGCACGCCGCCTAGCAGCGCACCCGCCCGCGGCCCGGCGCAGCCGGCCGCGGGCCAACGGGACCGCTCCCGACGACCCGGCGGGCGATCGGTCTAGCTGCCGCCCGCCTGTTGGAGAGCGGTGATCGGCGCTCTCCAACGGCGCCAGGTGCGCCACGAGCGTCGCCACGTTCCCGGCGTGCGCCGCCGCATCGATCGCCTACATCTGCACGACGACCGTCGCCAACGGCCCGAGGATCGCCTGGCGCTGGGCGTCTAGGCGCGCGTCGTCCACCTGTTGCGCCGACAGCCGCAGCAGCCCGCGCTGCGCCGCGACGAACGACGCATCCAGCAGCGGCGCCGAGGCCTTGGCCTGTGCGGGAGTCAGCGTCGGGCCGTTGCCGCCGAGTTCCTCGGAGAACCTGCGGATGGCCCCGGCAGTCGCGGCGGAGTCGCTCAGGAACACCTGCGGGCCGACCCGGGTGCCCGCCGGCAGCGTCGTCGTGGGCGCCGGCAGGGAGGCCGCGCCGCAGCCGGCCACGGCCAGGCACACCGCCACGATCGCGGCCGCCCCGAGCCGGCGCATCCACTCCCTGTCTCGCCTCACACGATCACCCTCGTTCGAGCACTGCGAGGCCCATTGTCCCATCGACATCGGCCGACGCACCGCCATGCGGATGGTGGCACGGCGCCGCAGGATGCGGCACCGCGGCGGGTCCGGACGCACCCGACGGGGCGGCCGGACCCGCCGCGGGTCATGGGACGAGCACGAGCTTGCCGCGGGTGTGGCCGGACTCGGCCGCCCGGTGCGCATCGGCGGCGCGCGCGAACGGGTAGGTCTCCTGGACGATCGGCCGGACCGCGCCGCTGGCCGCCAACCCGGCGATCAGCTGCATCTGGGCGCCGTCCGGGCGCACGAGCATGTGCACCCCGCGCACCCCATGGGCCTCGGCATCCTCCTGTGGGAGCGGGCCGAGGATCGAGACCATGACGCCGCCCTTGCGCAGCACACCCCACGAGCGCTGGCGCACATCGCCGCCCTGGCTCTCCAGCACGACGTCGACGTCCGACAGGACCGCGGCGAAGTCGGTGGAGGTGTAGTCGATCGGGATGTCGACGCCGAGCTCACGAAGGAACTCCTGGTTGGCAGGACCGGCCGTCCCGGCCACGCGCGCGCCACGGGCCTTGGCCAGCTGCACCGCGATCGAGCCGACGCCCCCGGCCGCGGCGTGGATGAGCACGAGCTGCCCCGCCGAGAGCTCGGCCAGCTCGAACGCCTGATGTGCGGTCAGCGCGACCAGCGGCAGCGCGGCCGCTTCTTCGTGAGAGATGTTCGCGGGCTTGCGCGCCACCTGCGCGGCCGGCACCGCCGCATATTCGGCGTACGCGCCGATGGCCTTGGGGAACCCGACCAGGCCGAAGACCTCGTCGCCCACGACGAAGCCCTCGACACCGGGACCGACGGCCTCGACCACGCCGGAGATGTCCCAGCCCAGGATCACCGGCGGCTCGACGCCCCGGCTTTTCATCAGCCCGCCGTTGCGGCGCGTCTTCCAGTCGACCGGGTTGATCCCGGCCGCCAGCACGCGGACCAGCAGTTCGCCCTCGCCGGCCTCTGGCCGCGGGACCTCCTCCAAGCGCAGTTCCTCGGGGTCGCCCCACTGATGGGTGACGAGCGCGCGCATCGTGCCCGGCATCGCTTCCTCCGCGTTGTTGATGATCTGCCCGGCAAGATTACCCGCCGCCGACCGACGACCGCGATGCGTCCCGTGTGTGCGCATCGCTCCTTGGGAACGATGTGGCTGCGCGCAAGCCGTGGCCGCTAGACTCGTGCGGCCCCGGTGAACGTCCGTCGAAAGGTTCGCGTGCCCGTCGATCTCGCCCCCGACCAGCTGGTGGTCACGACCATCCGCACGCTCGCCATCGACGCGGTCCAGCGGGCCAACAGCGGCCACCCGGGGGCCCCGATGGGCCTTGCGCCGGTCGGCTGGATGCTGTTCGGACACCACCTGCGCTACGACCCGCTCGACCCCGAATGGCCCAACCGCGACCGCTTCGTGCTGTCGGCTGGCCACGCGTCGGCGCTGTTGTACTCGCTGCTGCATTTGACCGGATACGCGGTGACGATCGACGACCTGAAAGCGTTCCGCCAGTGGGGCTCGGCCACCCCGGGTCATCCGGAGCGCGGCGACACCCCCGGGGTCGAGGTCACCACGGGCCCGCTGGGTCAAGGCTTCGCCAACGCCGTCGGGCTCGCCTTGGCCGAGTGCCTGCTGGCCAAGCAGTTCAACCGGCCCGGCCACGCGATCGTCGACCACCGCACCTGGTTCATCTGCTCGGACGGCGACCTCATGGAGGGCATCTCCTATGAGGCGACCTCGTTCGCCGGCCACCTCGGTCTCAGCAAGCTGATCGGGATCTACGATCACAACTCGATCAGCCTGGACGGGCCCACCGCGCTCTCGTTTACCGAGAACGTGCCCGAGCGGTTCGACGCCGCCGGCTGGCGCGTGCTGAAGATCGCCGACGGCAACGATCTTGCCGAGATCGATGAGAACCTGAGTACGGCGGAGGTCTCAGACGGCCGGCCCACGCTGATCGTCACCGCCACACACATCGGCTACGGGTCCCCCAACAAGCACGACTCGGCCAAAGCCCACGGCTCGCCGCTCGGCGTCGAGGAGGTCGCGGCGACCAAGCGCGCCTACGGCTGGCCCGACGATGCGCAATTCCTGGTCCCCGACGAGGTCGGGGCCTGGGCCCCGCACCTGCAAGAACGGGGTCGCGCCCTGCGCAGCAGCTGGCAGGACGCCTTCCAGGCCTATGCCGCGGCGTATCCGGACCTCGCGGCCGATGCGGTCCGCCGGATGCGCCACCGGCTGCCCGAGGATTGGCGGGCCGACGTGCCGAGCTTCCCGCCGGGCGAATCGCTGGCGACGCGGGCGTCGGCCGGGAAGGTCCTCAACGCCCTCGCCGCGCGCATCCCCGAACTCGTCCAGGGTGCCGCCGACCTGTCGAGCTCCACCGACACGACGATCACCGCCAGCGGCGACATCGGCGTGGGTGCCTTCGGCGCGCGCAACATCCGCTTCGGCGTCCGCGAGCACTCGATGGGGGCGATCAGCAACGGCTTGGCTGCCCACGGCGGCCTGCGGCCGGTCTGCTCGACGTTCATGATGTTCTCCGACTACATGAAGAACACGATCCGCATGGCCGCGCTGCAGCACTTGCCGGTCGTGTTCGTGTACACCCATGACTCGGTCGGTCTCGGCGAAGATGGCCCCACCCACCAGCCGATCGAGCACCTGGCGGCCCTGCGCGCGGTGCCCGGCCTGGTGGTGCTGCGCCCCGCCGACGCAACCGAAGCGACCGCCGCCTGGGAGATCGCCATTGGGCGCAGCGACGGCCCGAGTGCCCTGGTGCTCTCGCGCCAGGGCCTGCCGACCCTCGCACAGACCCCGGACGTCGCGCGCGGCGCGTACGTGCTGCGCGACGGCGGCGACTGCATCCTGCTCGCGACCGGCAGCGAGGTGCCGCTCGCCCAGCGGGCCGCGGACGTCCTGTCGGATCGGGGCATCGCCGCCCGCGTGGTGAGCATGCCCAGCTGGGAACTCTTTCTCGCCCAGCCGCCCGAGTACCGGGACAGCGTCCTGCCGCCGGCGATCCGCAACCGGGTGAGCGTCGAGGCGGGTGCGACGCTCGGCTGGCACCGTTTCGTCGGGCTCGACGGCATCGCGATCGGCATCGACCGCTTCGGCGCGTCGGCGCCCGGGGATGTCGTGATGGCCCACCTGGGGATCACCGTCGAGGCCGTCGTCGAGGCAGCCACCTCCCTGGTGACCTGATCGTCGGTTCGGGACCGGCCCCGCCCGCGGCGGCCGCCCCGGGTCGGGCAGCGAGGTGCGCAACACCCGCCGCACGGTCTCCCCAGATGACGATCCGCGTGCCAAGGTATCCGCGACACCGCCGCCGGCCGGACGAGGAGGATCCGTGCACGCCGCGATGATTCGGGCCGCATGCGCCCTGAGGTCCCCCACCAAGGCGCCGCTGTGACCACCGCCACGCCCGTCGCAAACGACCCCCAGACCGCCTTCGACCTCGGCGCCCGGCTGTCCCGGACCCCGGCACCGGCCAGCATCGTCATCTTCGGCGCATCGGGCGACCTGAGCCATCGTAAGCTGATGCCGGCGCTCTACAACCTGGCCCTGCAGCAGCTGCTGCCCCCGGACATGAACATCATCGGCATGTCGCGCAGCCCGTGGAGCGACGACGAGTTCCGCGAGGTGGTCCGCCAGGCGGTGGCGACCCACGGCGCCCACGACGTGCTGGACGCCGACATCTGGGACGCGTTCGCGCGACGCCTGCACTACCTGAGCCACTCGTTCGACGACCCGGCGGCCTACAACGACCTCCGCGGCGTGCTCACCCAGCTGAACCGCACGACCGGGGGGCTCGGGAATCGGCTGTTCTATCTGGCGACGGCACCCGCGTTCTTCCCGCTGATCGCCGAGCAGCTCGGCGACGCCGGGCTGGCCAATGAAGACGACGACACCTTCAGCCGGATCGTGATCGAGAAGCCGTTCGGGGCGGACCTCGCAAGCGCCCGTACCCTCAACGATCGCGTCGGGGCGGTGTTCGGCGAGCGCCAGACCTACCGCATCGATCATTACCTCGGCAAGGAGACCGTCCAGAATCTGCTGGTGCTGCGGTTCGCCAACGCGATCTTCGAGCCGATCTGGAACCGACGCTACGTCGACCATGTCCAGATCACCGTCGCGGAGGACCTGGGCGTCGAGAATCGCGGCGGCTACTACGACCAGAGCGGCGCGCTGCGCGACATCGTCCAGAACCACATCTTCCAGGTGCTCAGCCTGGTGGCGATGGAACCGCCGGCACGCTTCGACAGCCGCAGCGTCCACGACGAGAAGGTCAAGGTGCTGCGGGCGATCCCGGCAGATCACCGCCGACAATGTCCACGAGTCGGCGGTCCGCGGCCAGTACCGGGCCGGGTTCATCGGCGGCCAGCCGGTCGTCGGCTACCGGTCCGAGCACGGCGTCGCACCCGACTCCAACACCGAGACGCTTCGTCGCGATGCGGCTGACCGTGGACAACTGGCGCTGGGCCGGCACGCCGTTCTACCTGCGCACCGGGAAGCGCATGCCGCGGCGGGCCACCGAGGTCGCGATCCAGTTCAAGCCGGCGCCGCATCTGCCGTTCGCCCATACCGCGGTGGAGTCCACCGCGCCGAACCTGCTGATCCTGCGCATCCAGCCCGACGAGGGCACCTCGCTGCGGTTCTCGGCCAAGGTGCCGGGGCCCCAGGTCGACATCCGCAGCGTGAGCATGGACTTCCAGTACGGCAGCTCGTTCCTCAAGCCGACCGCCGAGGCGTACGAGCGCCTGCTGCTGGACGCGCTGTTGGGCGACTCGACGCTGTTCGCCCGCTGGGACGAGGTCGAACGCGGCTGGGAGATCGTCGACGAGCTGCTGCACATGTGGGACCGGACCCCGATCGCGGCGTCGAACTACGCCGCCGGCACCTGGGGGCCGGCCGAGGCCGATGCCCTGATCCGGCGCGACGGCCGCGAGTGGCGGCGGTTGTGAGCAGGATCGCGACCGAGGTCGCCTGGGACGGCCACGTCGCCAACGTCGGCGAGCTGGGCCGGGCGCTGTCGGACCTGCAGCCCACCGGGCCCGGAGGCGGCCCGCTGGCGGTCGCGGCGGTGCTCAACCTGGTGGTCGCCGCGGACCCCGAGCGCGCGGCCGACGCCGAACAGGTCATCGAGTCGCTGGCCGATCACCAGCCCTCGCGCGCGATCATCGTCGAACGCGATGCCGAAGGCGACGGGATCGACGCCCATGTGGAGGCCCGTGCACAGCTGATGGGCAGCACCCGCACGCCCTCGCGGGTCGAATTGGTGCACCTGCGCCTGCACGGGACGGCCGCGGAGGGCGCGGCCAGCGCGGTGCGGGCGCTGTTGCGCTCCGACCTGCCCGTCTACGTCTGGTGGCCCGACCTGCCGGACCCGGACGACCCGGTGTTCATCGACCTGATCGGACACGCCGACCGGCTGATCGCCGAGGCCGGCCACATCGACGGTGCGCTCGGGGTGCGCCGCCTGGCCGAGGCGCTCAGCGACCGCGGCCCGGCCGTGACCGATCTCGCCTGGGCGGCGCTGACCCCGTGGCGCCAGCTGCTCAACCAGCTCACCACGCGCGAGCACCTGGAGCACATGCGCGAAGGCGCCACCGTCACGATCCGCCACAGCTCCGACGCGCCGAGCCTCGGGGCGCTGTTGCTGGCGGGATGGCTGCATGACAGCATCGGGCCGGCGACCACGACGCTGTTCGCCTCGGCCCCGCGCCCCGGCGATCCAACCATCTGCGAGGTGCGGCTGGCCGACCCCTCGGGCCGGGTCGTCGAGATCGACCGGGTCATTGGCCGTGGGGCCGCCGCCGTGGTGACCCACACCCCGGACGGCCGGACCCACGACCGGATGATGCCGATGCGCGAGCCCACCCGCGCCGAGCTGCTGGCGGGCGAGCTGGAGCTGCAGCGTCGGGACTACCCGTTCGAGCGCGCGCTCCGCGAGGCCCAATCGCTGCTGGACGCCTGAGCCCGCGCGGGCTCCGGCATCAGCTCACTCGCCGCGCTGGGCGCGCTGATCCCCGGCAGCGCGGCGAACTCCTCGGCCTTGCGGGTCGGGCCGAACACCACCACCAGGTCGCGCTCATTGAGCACGGTGTCCTGGGTGGCGTAGGTGAACCGCCCGCCGGGCCGCTTGACGCACAGGACGGTGATGTCGTACTTCTGGCGTACGCCGGTGTCGGCGATCCGCTTGTTGACGAACTCGGTCGGCACGGTGGCCTCGATCAGCACGAACTCGGTGTCGAGCTCGACGTAGTCGACGGTGCGACCGGACATCGTGTGCGCGACGCGCACGCCCATGTCCCGTTCGGGGAAGATGACGTTGTGTGCGCCGACCCGCTGCAGGATCGAGCCGTGCTGGGTGGTGATCGCCTTGGCCCAGATCATCGGGACACCGAGGTCGACCAGCGCGTAGGTCGCCAGGATGCTGGCCTGGATGTCGTTGCCGATCGCCACGACCGCCATCCCGAAGTCGTCCGCCCCGATCTGGCGCAGCACCTCCACGGTGGTGGCATCGGCCTCGATGACGGTCGCCAAGTCGCCCGAGGACTTGCGCACGACCGCCGGGTCTGAGTCGATGGCCAGCACCTCGTGGCCGAGGCGCGTCATGGTGCGCGCCAGCGCCTGTCCGAATCGGCCGAGCCCAATGACGAGAACTTGCTCTTTGTTAGCCAACGAGTGGTCGCTCCTCGGGATACGCGAATAGACGTTCACGTTCGTGGACGCTCAGCGCCACGGCGAGCGTGAGCGGACCGATGCGCCCCCAGTACATGAGCGCGATCTCGATCCATTTGGCCCCGGTCCCAAGACGGGCCGTGATGCCCGTCGAGAGCCCCACGTTCGAAAACGACGAGACGACCTCGAACAGGCACTGGTCGAGACTGAAGGGTGTCAGGATCATGAAGGCGATGGTCGCGAACAGCACCACGCTGACCGAGATGAACGCCACCGAGATCGCCTGGCGCAGCACCGGCCCCGGGATCGAGCGCCGGAAGGCCTCCGCGGGCCGGCCGCCGCGGACCTCCGAGATCACGATCAGCACGAGCACCGCGAACGTCGCGAGCTTCAGCCCGCCGGCCGTCGACGCGCTGCCGCCGCCCACGAACATCAGCATGTCGCCGATCAGGCGCGTCTGGCTGTGCATGCCGGCGATCGAGATGGTGTCGAAGCCGGACGTGCGGAAGTTGATCGAGGTGAACAGCGCCTCGAGGATCCGGTTGGCCGGCCCCATCCGGTGCAGCGTGGCCGGGTTCGTCCACTCGAGCGCCGCGATGAGCGCGGCGCCGACCGGGATCAGCAACCCGGTGGCGGCCAGGGTGAGCTTGGTATGCAGTGTCCATGTCTTGGGCCGCCGCAAGCGCCGGCGGACGTCGAGCCAGATCGGGAAGCCGATCCCGCCGATCAGGACGGCGATCGCCACCGGCCCCAGGATCCACCAGTCGGTCGAGAAGCGCGCCAGGTTGCCGCTCCACAGCGCAAACCCGGCGTTGTTGAACGCCGAGATCCCCAGAAACGTCCCGCGCCAGGCGGCCCGCAGGAACGGGTACCCGAGACCCAGCCACAGCCGCAGGCAGATCGCCGCGGCCACCAGCAGCTCCACCAGGGCGGTGAACGCCACGATGCCCACGAAGACCCGTCGCGCGTCGTCGAGGTTGATGACCTCCATGTCACGCTGGCTGATCAGGCGCCCGCGCAGGCCCAGCCGCCGGCCGAGCACCAGGAAGATCATCGAGGCCGCCGTCATGATCGCGAAGCCGCCGAACTGGATCAGCACGAGGATCACGACCTGCCCGAACGGGGTCCAGTAGGTCGTGGTATCGACCAGGGTGTGGCTGGTCACGCACACCGCGGCGGTGGCTGAGAACACCGCGGTCAGCAGCGGCGCGCTGCCGGGGCCGCGATGTGCCGCCGGGAGCGCGAGGAGCACGGTGCCGATCAGGATCGCGATCGCGAACCCGAGCGCGACGAGCTGCCCCGGGTTGAGGGAGCGCACGAACCGCAGCTGGGTCAGCTGCTGCACGCCGACCGCCCGGGATCAGTTGAGACACGCTGCACGATCACCTCGCGGAATCCGCAACCCGCAGGTCCGCGAGCGACAGGGCTGCGCGCCGGACCGGCCGAAGCCTAGCGGTTCCGGACGCCGCGACCGGGGCGCTCAGCCGCCGACCTCGGCCGGCTGCGGTACGAGCGCGGCGATCAGCGTCCGCGCCTCGGGGTGCCCGGCCAAGTCCGCCACGAGCCCGATGAACGCCGCCACGGCCGGGTCGGCGCGGCCGTGGCGCTCGACGAGCCCGCGCAGCACGACCGCCGGAGCCGCCGGGGCGCCGCCGCGCGCCGTCGTCACGAGGGCGACATCGAGCAGGATCAGCGCCCGCGCAGCATCTGCGCGCGGCACCGGGAACTCGGGCGCGACCGGCCCGACCCCGCATTGGGCGAGCAGTTGCGGGGCGGCGCCGGCCCAGGCCAGCACGCGCGCCAGCTGTTCGTGGCCCGCACGCCGCAGCGCGCGCGGGCCGTCCAGCGTGCGCACGTCCGAGGCCGCGCCCGGCCCGAGCCAGCTCAGCCACGCGGCGCAGAGCACGCGCGCCCGCGCCTCGCGCGTGAGCCCGGTCGCCCGCGCCAGCCGGGCCGCCTGCTGGGCCACGCCGCGCACATGGGCGTACTGGGCGGCATCGGCGCCCGTCGCGGCGAGTTGGTGGGCGCCCACCGGCGTGTCCGCGGCACGCCAGGCGCCGGCTGGCGAGGGGGGCGGCATCTGCGGCTAGGACAGCAGCATCAGCGCCTGGTCGACGACCTGATGCCCCTCGGCGTCGGCGCGCACCCGTTCGGCGTCCGACACTTCGGGTTCCGAATCGCCGAGCAGGGTGGCGGTCAGGCGATGGCCGCAGCGCTGCTCGGCCGCCGCCAGCCAGTCGGCGGGCAGCCGCGGTTCGAGCTCGGCGCCGACCATCTCGGCGAACAGCAGCGCCCACGCGCGGGGCACGACGTCGGTGTTGTAGCCCCCGCCGCCGAGCGCCACCCAACGGCCGTCGCAGGTCTCCCCGGCCAGCTGGTGCAGCGATCGATACAGGCGCGGGAACGTGGGCATCGTGACCTGCAGATGCGCCAGCGGATCCTTGTGGTGCGGGTCCGCGCCGTCCTGGGTCACGATGATCTCGGGCTCGAAGTCGATCACCGCCCGCGCGATGACCTCCTCGACCGCCCGCAGGTACGGCGCGTCACCGGCATACGGCGGCAGCGGGATGTTGACCGCGGTGCCCGCCCCCGGCCCCATCCCCCGCTCGGCGAGCGCCCCGGTGCCGGGAAACAGGTACCGCCCGCTCTCATGCGACCGAGCAGGTCAGCACCCGCGGGTCCTCGTAGAAGATCCATTGGGTCCCGTCGCCGTGGTGCACGTCGACGTCGATGTAGGCGACCCGCGTCGCACCGGCCTCCAGCAGCGCATGGATCGCCACGGCGGGGTCGTTGTAGATGCAGAACCCCGCCGCGCGGTTGGCCAGCGCGTGGTGCAGCCCGCCGCCGGCCGAGAAGGCCTGGTCGGCGCGGCCCTCCCAGACCTCCAGCGCGGCGGTGATCGACGCGCCGCACAGAAACGCCGCCGCCTCGTGCATGCCCGCGAACGCCGGCGTGTCACCGCCGGCGGCCAAGCCCCACTGGGCGGCGTCCCACCCCTGGGCGAGCACGGGCTGCGCGCTCAGGCGGCGCACCGCGGCGACGTAGGCCGCCGCGTGGGCGCGCTCGATCTCGGCGTCGCTGGCCGCGCGCGGGGAGACGAGCGTGACGTCGGGATCGTCGAGCATCCCGTAGGCGCGGATGAGCTCGACCGCGAGCTGACGGCGCAGCGGCGAGAGCGGATGGTCGTCACCGAGGTCGTAGTCGGCCATGTGCTCGTCGAAGACAAACGCGGTGCGCGGCATGCCGGTATCGTAGCCGCCCGCCGTCGGCAGCTACAGGCCCACCCCGGGCGGGCGGATCACGGCACCACGACCGTCCAGGGCAGGATCCGGTGCCCCCGGACCAGCCCCGCCGCACCGTACGGATCGGCGGCCACGAACTCGCGCACCGGACCATCGTCCGCGCTGCGGAACACGATCAGCCCCGAGTCGACCGGATCGCCGGTTGCGCCCGCCATCACGATGGTGCCGTCGTCGTGCAGCCGCCGCAGCAGCTCCAGATGCGCATCGCGATAGGGCGCGCGCCGCTCGAGCACGTCCGGGACGTAGTCGTAGACGAGGACGTAGAGGGCGTCGGGCATGGCGATCCTTTCGTCTGACTCGGGGCTCCCGCGGCCGCGGCGGGGGCCTAGACGTACCTGCTGGTAACTGGCATCCGGCGGTCTTTGCCGAACGCACGCGGGGTAACCTTGATCCCGATCGGCCCCTGGCGGCGCTTGTACTCGGCGCGGTCGATCATCCGCACGACCCGCACGACGACCTCGGGATCGTGCCCCTGCGCCACCAGTTGCTCCTGGTCGAGGTCGTGCTCGACGTAGCCCTCGATGATCGGGTCGAGTTCCTCGTACGGGGGCAGGCTGTCGACGTCGAGTTGATCGGGCCGCAGCTCGGCGGTCGGCGGACGTGTGATGCTCGAGGCAGGGACGATCTCGCGGCCGGCCGAGGCATTGCGCCAGATCGCCAGGCGGTACACCCACGTCTTGGAGATGTCGCGCAGCGGCGCGAACCCGCCGACCATGTCGCCGTACAGGGTGCTGTAGCCCACCGACATCTCGCTCTTGTTGCCGGTCGCCAGGACGAGCGCACCCGTCTTGTTGGAGAGCGCCATCAGCAGGGTGCCGCGGGTGCGCGCCTGCAGGTTCTCCTCGGTGACGTCGCGCGGCCGCCCGGCAAAGGCCGGCGCGAGGACCGCCTCGAAGCGCTCGACCACGCCGGCGATCGGCAGGTCGACCAGCGCGATGCCGAGCTCGTCGGCGAGCGCCTTGGCGTCGTCACCGCTGAGCTGGCTGGTGAAGACCGAGGGCATCCGGACCCCGGTCACCGCGCCCGCCCCGAGGGCGTCCACGGCCAACGCCGCCGTCAGGGCCGAGTCGATCCCGCCCGACAGGCCGATCACGACGCCGGGAAACCCGTTCTTGCCGACATAGTCGCGAATGCCCGTGACCAGCCCCGTCCAGATCTCCGCCTCGGGATCCTGCGGGGCCAACAGGTGACGGGCCGGCGGGGCGGCGGCGGGCGCCGCGGTGGCGTCGATGACCACCGGTCCGGTCAGGACCCGCTGCGGCAGCCGCCGGACCAGCGGCTCCCGCAGGCGCCGGCGCATCGAGACCCCGGGGTCGATGTCGGCGATCACCAGATCCTCCGCGAATTGCACGCCACGCGCGACCACGGTGCCGGCGGCGTCGAACACCGCCGAGCGGCCATCGAAGACCAGTTCGTCCTGGCCACCCACCTGGTTGCAGAACACCAGCGCCGCGCTGCAGTCCGAGGCGCGCGTGGCGAGCATCCGCTCGCGCGCATCGCCCTTGCCGGCGTGCCACGGCGATGCCGACAGGCACGCGATGACGTCGACCCCCGCGGCGGTCAGGTCGCTCGCGACCGGGTCCGGGTACCAGATGTCCTCGCAGATCGCGAGGCCGACGCGCATGCCGAACAGCTCCACGACGAGCGGACCGTCGCCGGCGCGGAAATAGCGCGCCTCGTCGAAGACGCCGTAGTTGGGCAAGAAGCGCTTGTGGTAGACCTGCTGGACCCGTCCGTCGGCGACGACCGCCGCCGCGTTGAAGCAGTCCCCGTCCCACTCCACGCAGCCGACCAGCGCCGCCCCGTCGGTGACATGGCGCGCGATCTCCTCGAGGGCCCGCTCGCTGTCGCGGGCGAACGCGGGCCGCAGCAGCAGGTCCTCCGGCGGATAGCCGGTCAGCACCAGCTCGGGGAACACCGTCAGGTCCGCGCCGGCGGCCCGGGCACGCGCAAGCGCCTCGAGCGCCAGGCGTGTGTTGCCGGCGATGTCACCGACGACGGTGTTGAGTTGGGCGAGAGCGACGCGCACAGTCAGAGAAATCGTCGACGCGACCCCGCAGCGGCGTACCCCCGGAGAAAACAAGCGCGCTAGGCTGAGCATCGTACGCGCCTACGATACGCCTCGGCGCACGAAATACCGCAGCCAGGTTCACTTGGGAGGATCGTTCGATGAGTACCTTGCCACCCCAACGGATGGGCCCCGGGGGCCCCGCAGGCGGCGGCCCCGCGCGCGGACCGGGTCAGCCTGGCGCCGGTGGACGCGGCATGACCCCGGCCCAAGGCGCCCAGGAGGCCGAGCGCCGGCTCGGGTTGCCGTGCTACTACGCCGGCCAGCGCGTCAAGGCGATCGTCGGCTGCGTCGCGTGCCAGTTCCAGATCAACAACCGCGGCGTACTTCCGACCTGCCCGCAGTGCGGCGAGATCGTCTGGGCCTATCTGGGCAGCGGCCCGCGGCCGGTTCCCGAGGGCGAGGAGCCCGTCGCGCCGGCGCACACCGCGGCGGCCGGCGGCGACGTCAGCGTCCAGGAGGGGGTCTCGATCGGCGGCGACGCGCCCTCGGTGACCGTCCAGGAAGGCATTAAGCTCGACTGATCGTCGGCATTCGCCCCGGAACTCACAAGTTTCTTACATTTCCCTGGCCTCTGGATCACGCGAGTTCGGCCGCCTCCTGCCGATAATTGGTGGCGATGAGCATTTGTGACGCAGCGGCCTGTTACGTCCGCGAGACAGCCACGGTGTCCGCGTGACGCGCGCGTGCCGCCGGTCCGCCGCGCTTGCGGTGGTCGTCGCGGCGGCCGCATCGGTCATCGCCTTGGCCGGACCCACGGTCGACACCGGCTCCATCTCGGTGGCGGGCACGGGCATGGGCACGGTCACCGTGACCGGACGGGTGGTCGTCCTCGGATCGGTCGCCGCATCGCGCGCCCAGGTCGAGATCATCACCCTGCGCTCGGGCGCCACGCTCGGCGTCGGCGGGCGCACCCGCAAGATCCCGAGTCGGCCGCGACGTCGTCGTCATCGCCGGGCCCGGGCACCTTCTTCGGGGTGACCGCGAACAGCGGCCCGATCCGGGTCATCCTCCACGGACGCGGCATCCAGACAACGATCGCCGGCGCCGGGACCGTCCTGTTCTCCGGCCGCGGGACGTATGCGTTCGGGTACCCGCCGATCACACGCGCCTGGCCGAAGACCCCGCTGGCGCTCCGCCAGCCGACCGCCGGGGCGATCCACCGCGTCGCCCGACCACGTACGAATGCAGACGCGACGACCGTGGCGTGATTGACTGTCGTCCCGGAGGCACAGCATCGGGACCCCAGGGACGCACATGACGGACACCGCAACCGACGCGGACCACATCCTCATCATTGAGGACGAGGAGAACATCGCCTCGTTCGCGCGCATGTATCTCGAGGCCGAGGGCTTTCGCGTCTCGGTTGCCGACCGTGGCGACGTCGGTCTCGACGTGGCGCGCGCCGAGCACCCGACGTTGGTCGTGGTCGACCTCATGCTGCCCGGCATCGACGGCTTCGAGATCACCCGTCAGCTGCGCACCTCGAGCCGCATCCCGATCATCATGCTCACCGCCCGCGACGATCCGATCGACAAGGTCGTCGGGCTTGAGATGGGCGCCGACGACTACATCACCAAGCCGTTCAACCCCCGCGAGCTGATCGCGCGGATCCGCGCCGTGCTGCGCCGCTCGGACCCATCCATGCTGGACGGGTCCGGCCCAGACGACATCGTGCTGGAACTCGGCGCCGTACGCATCGCCCTCGGTGGCCGCGAGGTCGACGTCGACGGTGCGCCGGTCTCGCTGACGCCCAAGGAATTCGATCTGTTGGTCCTGCTGGTGGAGAATCGCGGCATCGTCATGACCCGTGAGCAGCTGCTGGAGCGGGTCTGGGGCTACACATTTCTCGGAGATTCCCGCACGATTGATGTCCATATCCGGCAGCTGCGACGCAAGCTCGGAGACGCGTGCCAGATCGAGACCGTGTGGGGAACGGGGTACAAGGTGGTCGCACCGCGCTGAGCCACGACGAGACGCGCCCGCCGCGCGTCGCCTGGGCACTGCGCCAGACCTTGCGCGGGCGCCTGCTGCTCGGGGCGGTCGTCGGCCTGCTGGCCGCGGCGATCGTGTTCGCGATCGTCTCCTCCAGCCTGATCCGGTCCCAGACGGCCCAGGCGAGCCGCCAGACCTTCGACGACCAGGCGGTGCGCCTGGCGGACCTGATCGGCACCGAGACGCTCGAACAGACGCTGACCGGCGTCTGCCACACCTACACCTCGGCGGACCTGCAGGCGTTCGTCGGGCCCGGGGCGCACCTGTACGTCGACTCCCCGCCGCTGTGCCCCGGCACCAAGCAGCCGTTCAACAATCTGCTGCCCGGCCACCGCGGTGCACATCAATACCCGGACCCTCGCGCGCCAGGGCTTCCAGCACGTCGACTTCGAGGAGCCCGGGGCGACCTCCCCCACGGTCGCCACCGCTGCGCCGATCGTCGTCAGCGGCCAGACGCTGGGCGCCGTCATCCTGACCAAGCCGACCTCGGCCGTCTCGACGACCTGGAGCGACGTGGCCCCGCCGCTCCTGCTGGCGACGCTGATCGGGCTGATCCCGGCGCTGGCGCTCACGCTTTGGGTCACCGGCCGCCTGACCCGGCCCTGCGAGAGATGGAAGCCGCCGCCGACCGCGTGGCGGGCGGCGACCTCACCGTCTCGGTGCCGCCGGCCGGCACCGAGGAGCTCGATCACGTCGCGACCGCGTTCAACGCGATGGTCGAACGCCTGCGCGAGCGCGAGGACCGCTCGCGCGCGTTCCTGATGAACGTCACCCACGACCTGCGCACCCCGCTGACCGCGATCCGTGGTCATGTCGCCGCCCTGCGCGACGGTATCGTTCCGGCCGACCAGGTCGACCGGTCGCTGGGGGCGATCGAGAGCGAGGCGACGCGCCTGTCATCGATGGTCAGCGACCTGCTCGACCTCGCCCGAATCGACGCCAACCAGTTCCGCATCGCCCCGACGCTCGTCGACGCGGCCGCCGAGCTCGAGGATGCCTACGCAGCCCAGGTGGCCGTCGCCGAACGGCGTGGCGTGGCCCTCGAGGACCGCATCGCCGAGCTGCCGCCGGTGGTGACCGACCCGAAGCGGTTCCGCCAGATCGTCGACAACCTCCTTGAGAACGCGATTCGCTGGACCCCGCTCGGCGGCGCGGTCACCCTTGAGGCGCACCCGTCCGGTGCGGGGGGCATCACGGTGACCGTCGTCGGATTCCGGTCCCGGCGTACCCGCGGATCGGCGCGAGGTGATCTTCACCGCGTTCCATGCCGAGCCCTCGCCGGACGGACGCACCGGCGCGGGACTCGGACTGGCGATCTGCCGACAGCTCGCCCGCGCCCTCGGCGGAGACGTGGTGGTCGGCGAGGCGCGCCCGCGGCGGGGCGGCCTTTGCGCTCACCCTCCCGGCCCGCGTCCCGGCGCGAGCGCACCGAGCGCGGGCGTGCCCGTGCCCTAGCGGTGGTCCCCGCGGGGCCGTCGGTTCGCCGCGGGTCGAGACGGAGCGGGGAGATCTTCGCCCCAGGGCCAACGAATGGCGGCGAGGACCCGGGCAGACTGGTCTACGACGACGGGGTGGAGTGCACTGCCGACCTGGTCATCCCCGGCAGTCCCACGTCCCCGGATCAACGCGCGCCCCCGCGTTGATCCGGGGTTAAATTCGTCGTGCCACGCCCGCCTGTTCGCCGCGCGCGCGGGCAGCCTCGACGAGGCTCTTGATCACGGGGCTGTCCGGATCCGCCTCGGGATGCCACTGGACACCGAGCAGATAGCCGCCGGGCCGCTCGAGTGCCTCGATGATGCCATCCTCGGAGAACCCGGTCGCCCGCAAGCCCTCGGCCAACGCGTCGACCGCCTGATGGTGGTGCGAGACCACCAGCTGGAGCTCGGCGCCCGTCGCGGCGGCGGCGAGCGACCCGGGCGTGAGTCGGACCTCGTGCTCGTTGCCCGTGAACCGTCCGAGCTGACGTCGGTGCGCCGGACTGCCGAGCTCCTCGGGCAAGTGCTGGCGCAGGGTGCCGCCAGAGGGCGACGTTGATGATCTGGAGTCCGCGACAGATGCCGAGCGTCGGCACGCCGGCGTCGATGGCCGCCCGCACGAGGGCGATCTCGACCGCGTCGCGGGCGTGCTGGGGCGGTTCGCTGTCCGGATGCGGGACCGCGCCGTAGCGGTCGGCCGCGACGTCCGCGCCGCCGAGCAGCAGTAGCCCGTCGATGCGCTCGAGGACGGCGCGGGGATCGTCGATGAGGGCCGGGTCCGGCGGGATCACGAGCGTGCGGGCCCCTTCGGCCCATGCCGCCTCGAGGTAGTTCGCCGCGACGACCACGGCCGGCAGGTCCCACACGCCCCACCGGGCCTGCTGCAGCGGCGCACACACGCCGATGACCGGTGCGGCGCTCATCCGACCTTCCAGCCGATGTCGGTGCGCGCGCCGTGGACGACGATGTACCGCACCGTCCGACCGTCGGGCCGGAACACGAGCGAGAGCGTCTCGCCCTCGGCCAGCGCCAGCTCGGTGGGCAGGCGCCGGACATGGACCGCCGACCGCCGACCCGCAGCCGTCGGCGAGCTCGAGCCGGTACCGGCCCGCCAGAAAGCGCATCTCCAGCTGTGGGCGCCCGACCAGATGCGCCCCGACCATCGCCGTGAACTGTTGCGCGCACGCCGGGCAGCGCACCGACGCCACCGCGCCGTATTGGTCGGCGATGGCGCTGAGGGTGCCGCACGCCGGGCACGGCAGCTCGCGCGCCGGCGCTCGGGGCGGCGGTGCGACCTCCCGTCGGGCACGGTCGTAGCGCGCTCGCCGGTCGGCGTCCCCGAGGACCTGCCAGGCGGCATTGACCCGCTGCGCCATGCGATCCGCCTTCTCGCGCAGGCCAGGATCGGTGAACCGATCCGGGTGAAAGGCCTGCACGGCGAACCGCCACGCGTCATGGACCTCGTCGGCCGTCGCCTCAGGCGCCAGTCCGAGGGCCAAGTAGTGGTCGGGCTCGCTCACGCGGGCAGCGTAGCGCGAGCGCTGCCGCCGCCGACCCGCCGGCCGCCTACCCGGTCAGGATCCCACAGGGTCCAAAGAACGACGAGGAGATGTTGTCGATCGAGTTGACGCCGGTGACCTTGATGCAGTCGCCTTTCTTGAACGGCTTGCCCACGTAGTCGGCCTTCCCCGCGGCGTCGACGCGCACGACGCGGAACTGCCCTGGTGCGGCGCCGGGAACGCTGCGCCCGACCGACAGTCCGGTCGCATAGCCGCTGCGATACCCGGACGCATGCGCCGTGCTCGCCCCGCGATGCCCGACCGCCCAGCCGCCCGCCGCGCCAGCGACCAACAGCGCGGCACATGCCAAGACCACCGCCACCCTGCGCCGGCCGCCGCGCCGCGGCTGGCGCCTGCGCCTCCGCGGGTCCGGGCAACGCCACCGGCGCGATCAGCGTCGCCGTACCGGCGCCGTCGACGCGCGTCAGATCCTCGGCACCCGGGATGCGCGTAAGCTCCTGGCTGCCGCCCACCCGCGTCGGGCCGTCGTCGCCGTCGCCGGTGAGCACGCGCGTCCAGCCCGCTCCGACGACCAACGTCCGCGCATGCTCGGGACTGGGTGCGGCCCAGCCGACCAGCGCCTCACGCAGTGCGTCGACCACCTCACGTGCGCGCTACGGGCCGGTCCTGGGGGTCCTTGGCCAGCGCCGGCGCAAGGGCATCGTCGACGGCCTCGGGCAGGTGCGGGTTCACCGTCAGCGCCGACGGCGCATGTTCGCGCACATGGGCGAGCAGGACAGCACTCGCTTGGCGGTGTACGAACGGCGGGCGTCCGCACAGCACCTCGAACGCAAGCACGCCGAACGCGTAGATGTCCGATGCGGCCGTCGCGCCGTGACCGGCCGCCTGCTCGGGCGAGATGTACTCCACCGTGCCGAGCCAGTCGCCGCGCCGGGTCAACCCGGGCAGGTCATCCATGCGGGCGACCCCGAAATCGGACAAGTAGGCCCGATCGTCAAGATCAAGCAGCACGTTGGCGGGCTTGATGTCGCGGTGCACGAGCCCGTGCTCATGGGCGGCGTCCACCGCCGAGGCCACGTCGTCGAGGATGATCACCGCCCGCTGGGGCGGCAACGCGCCGAACCGGGCCACCAGCTCCGCCAGCGACGGCCCCGGAACCAACCGCATCGCGATGAACGGCACGCCGTCCACGTCGCCGGACTCGTAGACCGTGACGATGCGCGGATCGTCGACCCGCGCTGCGGCGACCGCCTCGCGACGAAAGCGCGCGAGCTTCGAGGCGTCGTCGAGTTCGGCGAACACCTTCAGCGCGACGTCACGCTCGGTCCCGATCTGACGCGCGCGGTAGACCACCGCCTGTCCGCCCCTGCCGAGATCGGCCTCGATGACGTACTGGCCGAACTGCTCGCCGGGGACTAGGTGCACGGCATGCTCATCCGCACTGGCATACCCCGATGGTACGCAAGGAGCGTCACTTGTCCCAATCCTCGAGGCACCCGTCCGCGGGCCCGTGCGCAGCGGCTGGCCGCCGTTTGATCGCCGACAGGTTGCATGTCGGCGTCCCCACGCCAACCGCTGGACCACCGTCCCCGACGTGGCGCCTGCGTGATCTGCATCAGGCCCCGTCCCGCGGTGACCGGATCCCACGGTGATCGGGTCACCGCACCGACGCCGCTGGTGGCACCTCGGTCGCCCGCCGGGCCGATCTCCGCGGCACGCTGCGCCCGTCGCTGCGGCCCCTGCCTGCACGGCACACGGGGATCGCGCCGACGAGGCGCCCGCTCGATCCGTGACGGGATCGCGTCCCGCCGATCGGTATTCGCACAACGATCCTCGGCAGTGGGGTGGTAGCCACCCCACCGCCGGACGATGCGGTCCTAGATGAGCTGAACCTGCTGGGCCTGGGGACCCTTGGGGCTCTCGCCGGCCTCGTAGGACACCCGCTGGCCCTCTTCGAGAGTCCGATAGCCCGTGGCCTGGATCTCGGAGAAGTGCACAAACAGGTCCTTACCGCCGTCGGCCGGGGTAATAAACCCAAAGCCCTTGTCAGCGTTGAACCACTTTACGACGCCTTCCGGCATGCTGCTTCCACCTTTTTCGGCGAGGAAACCCTGGACATCTCGGCCGAAATTTCATGCCTAACGACGTCACCACTGTTCCGCGCAATTCTTTCCCCCGGAGGGGTGTTCGTTGGTAAGCGTACTCCACAAAGCCGTGGAGGTCCGCCACGAGACGATATACCCCCAACCGGGGCACGCGTAAAGCCCCCGAATGGGGTGAGCGACAACACTTTGTGCACGATCCGCGCAACTGGCGGCAAACGGCGACCGGACCGGGAGCGATGTTGCACGCCAACCACCGGCGGCACGGCCCCGGGGACCCGGTACCGCAGTGGTCTAGAGTGCAGCGCGGTGTCTGCGCTCACACGACTCGTCCTGCTGCTGGTCACGAATATCATCGCGCTCTGGGTCGCCGAGCAGCGTGGTCCACGGGCTGAAGATCGATCACGTCTGGCCCACGCTCATCATCGCCGGGGCGGTGCTCGGGCTCCTGGACTGGCTGGTCAAGCCCGTCATCAAGCTCCTCGCCCTGCCGTTCGTGATCATCACCCTCGGCCTGGTGCTC
This sequence comes from uncultured Thermoleophilia bacterium, assembly GCA_963784985.1. GTDB lineage: Bacteria > Actinomycetota > Thermoleophilia > Miltoncostaeales > Miltoncostaeaceae > CAITWD01. The sequence goes on along the minus strand of CAWATR010000024.1, from coordinate 118,125 downwards.
ATCGTCATCAATGCCGCCATGCTCGGCATCATGGCCCTGCTGGTGCCGGGGGTCTCGCTCAGCGGCTTTGTCGCCGCCCTCGAGTGCGCCATCATCATCTCCATCGTCAGCTGGGTCGCGACGACGCTATTTGGGCTGCGGGACTGAGCGCCGCGCGCCCGATCCCCCACCCTGCGCCGTAGCGGCGACCCGCCACCCCGAAGGAGCGCCTGATGGAAACCTGGGATGCCATCCGCGCGCGACGCAATGTGCGCGCGTTCAGTGACCGTCCGATCCCCGATGACGACCTCAACCGGATCCTGGAGGCCGGCCGCCGCGCGCCGTCGGCGCGCAACACCCAGCCCTGGGACTTCATCGTCGTGACCGAGCCGAGCCGTCTCGTCGAGCTCGCCAAAGTGTGGCAAGGGGCGGGCCATATCGCCCGCTCGGCGGCGACGATCGCGATCGTCGCGCCCAACGTGACCGACGCCCGCCAGGCCGGGCTCATCCAGTTCGACCTCGGACAGGCGTCGATGGCGATGGCGATCGCCGCGGCCGACCTCGGGATCGGGAGCGGCCACGCCGCGGTCGCCGATCAGGTCCTCGCCCGGTCGCTGTTGGGATTCCCGGCGACGCACCATCTGGCGTTCCTGCTGGCACTCGGCTACCCGGCCGACAAGCCACTCGTCCCGCTGAAGCGCATGGACCGGCGCGCCTTCGACGAGGTGGTCCACCGCGAGCGCTGGTAGCCCCGCCCAACGTGCGCGCGGCCCGTCGCGCGCCGACCCGATGCCCGGAGCGCGCCGGCGCCGCCTGCGGCGGCCGGACGCTCACGAGCGCCGCGTGCGGATCGGTCGGCAGTACCCCGGCCCCCTGGACAACCGCAGCTGCCACGTCGTTTGCGGCGTGGCACCGCAGTGGCGGATAGCGGGATCGAACCGCTGACCTCCGCCTTGCAAAGGCGGAACGCGCTCAGCGCGGGATCCCGCTCGGGGAAACCCTCCCCCGTGGACAAATGGATAGAAAGCGCGGCTAAAGGTGAGTATCGGGGAGTCTGCGGAGTTCGCGGCGAGATTCTTGACGACGAGGATCTGGCGGAGGGCTTCCGCCGCATCATCCACGCGGGCCGCTGGGTCCGTCATTGCATGGCATAGGCTGTCCGTGACCAGTGTCACGAGCGGGGGCCCTCGTGGCATCCGCTCCAGGAAAGGACGAGGGAGATGAACAAAGATCGCAGGGTGCGCGTCGCCGCCTGGCTGGGTGGCGTGCTGGCATGCCTCATCCTCATAGGCGCAGGCATCGCGTACATCATCGTCGGAATCAACGGCTACGACCAGGTCAACAACCAAGTGTCGCGCGAGCAGATCGTGGGTTCGCCCGATATGACTCCTGCGGGGATCACTGCAGCGGCGGCACGAGGCCGGGCTGACCAATGTGCCCGACGTGCCGACGTGCAGCGTGGCCAACCAGAAGGTCACCGACGGTGACCAGGCGCGCTGCTTCGCCAGCTACATGCGCATTCACGCCTTGGAGGCGTCGGGTGGGCTGACCTACGCCGAGATGGGCATGTACCTCACCCCGGCTGGCACCGCCACCAGCGATAAGACGAAGGCCGCGATTGATCCGCAGACCAAGAAGCCGGTCCAAAATGCCGCGCGCCAGACGTGGGTCACCGAGACCGCGCTGACCACCGGTCTGAACATGGCCTACTTCGCCCAGCAGGTCTCCATCTTCGGCATTGTCGTGGGCGTCTGCTGCGTGGTGATCGGCATCGGTCTCGGCGTGCTCACGGTGTTCGCCTTCGGCCTGATGCCCTGGCGGCGAACCGGGGAGAGCCCGAGCGGGGCCAGCCCCGAGTAGCTGATCCGCCGACACACGTTCCGAACGCTTGAGAGGTTGTGGGTGTCTGATGCCGACGACCTCCGGGAGGTCCGGATGCAGCACCCGCACGCCAGGCTCACCTTGCGCGGGCGTCCAGGGTTCGTGCCCTTCGTGGCACTCGAGGGCGCGTTCATGGCCGCCCCGTCAGGTGCCCGGCCTGACGCATCCGCCCGCGCCCGCCCGCGTGCGGCTCCCGCCGTCATCGAGGAATGCGGGCAGAAGCCGACGAATCGCATTACTGCGCGGCTCACCGAGATCGACCCGACGCGCCAGCGCTTCCCCGTTTGCTCGGGATCTCAACCCTGGCGTCCATTTCCGTCGCTTGCCGGCCGGCGCCGACTGGGGCCGTCGTCGCCGCGGAGTTTGGAGGGTGTTGAACGGACTACTCCCGCATCACACCGCACACGGTCCACGAGCCCCAGCGGCAGTCGGCCAAGGCACCGAATCCGCCCGAGATACGCGGTCGGCCACCGCGCGACGCCGCCGTTGCCGCCTACGTACGACGGCGCGCAATCGCCTGGCAAGCGGGAATTGCGCAAACACGCAGGCGTTAGCCCCCGCGCTACCTGCCTGAATGTCAGACCTTCGTCCTCGACCAACCCCACCAGGCGAAGAAGCCCGCGCGGTGTCAGCACAGCGTTAGGGTGAGACATCCGAACCTCCCGGGTTCTGTGAGCTTTGACACCCACAGCCTCTCGGGAGGTTCGGACTACCGCTCAGGCGTTCGGATCGTATGTAGGCGGGTCAGCTAGCCCCTGAATGCGGCTCGTCGTCCACAGCGGCAGTGCCTCTAGAGCCGAACCCAGACGGGCCTCAGATCTCGGGAGATGACTCCCAACCAGAGCTCCCGCGTCGCTCACAAACGTCGTTCGAAGGGCGATCAAACCGTGGTTGAAGTCGTCTGGGGAGAACCCGGAACCTCACCGTTGCGGAGACGTAAGTCGCGGTCGACGGCCAAGGACTCCTCACCACAACCCCCAAGACGCATACGCCACGCTCAGTCCTCCTGCCGCCATTCCTGCGCCGGGAACTCGAGGCACACCTAGCGGAGAGTTCACGGAGGGCGGGACGGACCCCTCCTCCCTGGTATTCACGCGTCCCTCCGACGCCCCCGTGGCGCAGACTGACTTCTTGCGTTACGTGTTCCGGCCCGCCGTCCGCGCCGCCCTACCTCCGGACAAGCGCCAACTGCGCTTCCACGACCTGCGCCGTACGGCCGCAAACTTGATGATCGCGCAGAATCTGTCGCCCAAGTTCATCGCGGACCAGTTGGGCCACGCGGACGTCCGCATCACCTTCAACCGCTACGGCGACCGGCTCCAATCCACGGACGACGCGGCCGTCCGCTCCCTAGAGGACGCCCACCAAGCCGCTCAGCCGCCAGGCCGGGGACATTGAATCGGGGCGCGTTAGGGGCGCGCTCCCTGCGCCGCCCGCTCCCTGCCTCTTCCCAGTGGCCGTGGATCCCACGTGTCAACAGTGATCTCATGAATGGAGGATAACGGGATCGAACCGCCGACCTCCGCCTTGCAAAGGCGGCGCTCTCCCAGCTGAGCTAATCCCCCGAGACGCGCCTAGGGTAGCATCGGGGCCCCGTCATTCGGTACCTGAGGTGCGACATGCCCGACCACGATGCCGATCCCTTTGTGACGATCGAAGACCTCCTCGCCGAGACCCAGCTCAAGCATTTCGAGCTGGCCGAGTTGATCGGCGAGTACCGGCGTCTGATCGAGGACATTCACGCGGACCCGACCGACGACCGCGTCAAGCTCGCGCGCGGGCTGCCGGGCGCCAAGTACCGCGTGACCGCCGAGTACATCCGTCAGAACTGGCTCAAGCTCGAAGTTGAGCTGAACCGCGCATTCGGCAGTCCAGCCTAGGGCACGCGCCCGCGGTGATCAGCCGTCGCTGAGCTCGGCACGCAGCGCCGGCTCGACGTCGGGGTAGGCGAACACGTACCCGGCCTGCGTCGCCGCCCGCGGGACCACGTGCTGGCCGGCCAGGGCCATGGCCGAGGCCTCGCCCATCGCGAGCTTGAGCGCGAACCGCGGCGTCGGCAGCATCGTCGGTCGGCCCAACACATGCCCGAGCGCGTCCGCGAACTCGCGCTGGCGCACCGCGTGCGGCGCGACCGCGTTGACCGGCCCGCGCAGCTCCGGGTGCGCGAGCGCGAAGCCGATCAGGCCCGTGACGTCATCGATATGGATCCAGCTCCACCACTGCTGTCCGCCGCCCAGCGGCCCGCCGAGCCCGAGCTTGAAGGGCAGCAACTGCCGCTTGAGCACCTCCGCTTCGCGCGCGAGCACGACCCCGTTGCGCAGCAACACGACGCGCACGCCCTGTGGCTCGGCCGCGAGCGCCGCGGCCTCCCACCTGACGCACGTCTCCCCGAGGAAGTCGCTGGCGGCCTGTGCGCGCTCGTCGACCGGCGCCTCGCCCTCCCCGTAGTACCCGACCGCACTGGCGTTGATCAGCGTGCGGGGCCCGGTCGTGCCGATCGCCTCGACCAGCCGGGTCGTCGTGATGACCCGGCTGTCGACGATCTCGCGCTTGCGCTCAGCCGTCCAGCGACCGCTGCCGAGGTTTGCGCCCGCCAGGTTGACGACCGCATCTACGTCGGCGAGTACCGCGGGGTCGAGCGCGGCCGTGGCCGGATCCCAGGCGACGCCGGGCGCATCGGCCACCGTCTGACCCCGGCGCGAGATCGCGAGCACCTCGTCCCCGTTGGCAAGCAGCGCGATGGTAAGCCGCCGACCGATCATCCCGGTCGCACCGACGATCGCGACCTTCATGTGCTGCCCTCCCCGCGGATTGGCCGTACCCCGAGACGGGATCGTAGGCCGTGACGCCCCGGCCCGACAGGGGGTCCGGCCGCCGCCGGGCCGCGGGCGCTCAAGTGCGGGCCGGCGGCTCCCCGTGACCGTAGGGCCGATCGACGGCCGGATGCGCAGCGAGGATCGCGTCGATGGCGCGCGCCTCGTCGTCGGTCAGAGGTGCGCCGGCGAGCGCCGCGTTGGCGCGCGCCTGCTGGGCGTTGCGCGCCCCGATGATCGCCGCAGTGACCTCGGGCCGGCGCAGCACCCACATCACCGCGAGCTCCGCCACGCCGCCCGGCCGCTCTGCGGCCAGCGACTGCAGCTCCCGGACGACCTGCACCCGCTCCGGCGAACGCGTCGTCGGTGAAAAACTCGCTGGCCGCCGCGCCAGTCGTTACCCGGGAAGCGCGTGGTCGCATCCATCTTGCCGGTGAGCAACCCGTGCGCGAGCGGGCCATAGGCGACGACGCCGACCTTGTGCGCATCGCACCACGGCAGCTCGGCCGCCTCGACCTCGCGGCGCATGATGTGGTAGCCGGGCTGGTAGCTGGCGATCGGCGCCGCTGCCGCCGCGGCCTCGAGATCGGCGACCGCGTAGTTCGACACACCGATGTGCCGGATCTTGCCGGCCTGCTGCAGCTCGAGCAGCGGCCCGAAGGTGTCGGCGGGATCCACGCCCGCCACCGGCCAGTGCACCTGATACAGGTCGACGTGGTCAAGTCCCAGGCTGGTCAAGCTGCGATCGAGGGCATGGCGCAGGTAGTCCCCGGAGGCCTCGCGCCAGATGGTCAACCCGCCCGCGCCGACCTCCCATGCGACACCGCCCTTGGTGGCGACGATGACCTCGTCGGACCGCTCGCGTACGACCGTGCCGACGATCTGCTCTGCCCGTCCCTGCCCGTAGATGTCTGCCGTGTCGATCCAGTTGATCCCCGCATCGATGGCCGCGTGGCAGGCGGCGGCCGAATCGGCATCCTCGGCGCCGCCCCAGCGGCCGCCGAAGACCCACGTTCCCAGACCGATCACCGACAGGTCCAGGTCGGTCGTCCCGAGTTGCCGTCGCTCCACCTCGCTGCCTCCTGGTCGGGTTTCGCTAGTGGCGAGGGTTGCCGTCGTCGTCTTCGTCGACGTCCAGCCGCGGCGTCACCGCCACCAACAGCCCGCCGTCGCCGTCATAGGCGGGAAAGAAGTCGGCCGTCACGGGCTGGTCCTCGTGGACTCCAGCGGGGCGGAACGTGCAGTCGACGTTCAGCTGGCGCACGCCCCACTCGATCGCGGTTGCGGCGGGGTCGCCCTTGGGGAAGTTCCCCAGGCCGAGCCGGCTCACGACCTCGTGGCCGATCAGATCGCCCTCCCGGTAGCCGGTCACCGGCGTGGCCGCGTGGCCGGCCGCGATGATGCGCCGCTCCGAGTCGCAGACGATCAGGGCCGTGGCCGGACCGGCGTAGTAGTCCTCGAGCAGCTCGAACAGGAACCCGAACCCGCACTTGGAGCAGCCCAACGGCTGGCCGTGCTCATTGCGCTCGGACGACGCGGATCTCCGCGCGCAGTTAGGGCAGATGAACACCGGCATTAGTGGCAATCATAGCGAGCAGGGCCAGGACACTGGAGGCGCGCCGGTCGCGCACGCACCGTCCCGGCAACGCGGGACGCCGCGCCTGGCCGACAGCGACTAGGAGTGCGCGGTCACGTGGTGCACGCCGCACTCGCACCAGAAGATCAGCTTGCCGTCGCCGGAGCGGCCGACGCACGCGCAGTCTCCGCCGTGATGCGGGCAGGGACGACGCACGCCTGCCAGCAGGCCGCCGGCACGTACCGGAATCGCACCCTCCGGAAGCTCGGTTGCTCGGGCTCGAATCAGTTCTTGAGTCGTCACGCGTCAGCCTCCGTGCTCGAGTGTTCCTGCAGATACCGGTGTTCGTCGTCCGCGGGCTGCCCCCTGCCGACCCCGAGGGTCGACCACAAGCACGTCGTCGAGACCCTGCTCGTCGCGGGCGACAACCCGTCGTTGGAGCTCGTCGAGGCCGGCACGCAACTGGTCGGGGTCGAGCGGCGGTCGCGTCGCGCGCATCACCTTGCCGTACCGCGTCGGACGGACTTGCTCATCGACGTTGAACAGCTCCTCGTGCAGACGCTCACCCGGCCGGATCCCGATGATGTCGATCCGGATATCCCGGCCCGGCTGGCGTCCAGACAGCTCGATCATCCGGTGCGCCAGATCGAGGATCCGTACCGGCTCACCCATGTCGAGAACAAAGATATCGCCCCCTTCGGCGATTCCGGTGGCTTCGAGTACCAGCTGAACCGCCTCCGGGATCGTCATGAAGAACCGCGTCATCTCGGGGTGGGTCACGGTCACCGGCCCGCCGGCGGCGATCTGGCGTTGGAAGATCGGCAGCACCGACCCCGAGCTGCCCAGGACGTTCCCGAAGCGCACCGCCGCGAAGCGCGTGCGCGATGACTCGCGCGCCTCGATGACCCGCTCGGCCAGGGCCTTGGTCGCGCCCATGACGGTCTTGGGCTCGACCGCCTTGTCGGTCGAGATCAGGCAGAAGCGCTCCACGTCGAACCGCTCGGCCAGGTCGGCCAGCAGATTGGTCGCCAGCGCGTTGTTGGCGATCGCCTGCAACGGGTTGTGCTCCATCATCGGCACGTGCTTGTAGGCGGCGGCGTGGAAGACGATCTGCGGCCGGTGCTCCTCGAAGCACTGGGCCATCGACGCCTCGTCCTTGCAGTCGGCGATGACGGCGACCAGGTGCGTCGGCCCGTGATCGCGCAGCTCAAGCTCGATCTCGAACAGGTTGTTCTCGCTGTGGTCGACCATCACGAGCCGGCGCACGCCGAGTGCGGCAACCTGGCGACACAGCTCGCTGCCGATCGACCCCCCGGCGCCGGTCACCATCACCGTGCGCCCGTTGAGGTAGCGGGCGACCTTGGCGAGCTCGACCTCGACCGGCGCGCGCCCAAGCACGTCCTCGACGCGCACCTCGCGCAGCCGCCGGACGGTGACGTCGCCCGTGATCAGCTCGGGCAGCCCCGGCAGCGTCGTGCACTTGACGCCCTGGTTGCGGCACGCCTCGACGATCTCGCGCCGCACTGGCGCCCGGTGCGCTCGGCATGGCGATGATCACCTCGTCGACGCGCTGCTCGCGCAGGATCCGCGGCAGCTGCGCGCGGGTGCCGCGCGTCTTGACCCCGTGCACCCGCAGTCCACGCTTGCGCGGATCGTCGTCGATGATCCCCACCGGGATGTACCCGAGCATGCGATTGCGCTGCATCTCCCGGATCAGGATGTTGCCGGCCTCGCCGGCGCCGCAGACCAGCACGCGGCGCCCGGTGGCGACCAGCTGGCCGCGCGGGGGCCGCTCCATGATGCTGCGCACCGCGAAGCGCGCGCCACCGATCAGCAGCAGGTTGAGGATGATCGAGATCAGCAGCACGCCGCGCGGCACCGACGGCGAGTGCGTCGGGTGCCAGCGGCTCAGGATCGTGATCACCAGCAGCCCGCCGATCGCCACGCCGAGGACGATCGTCTGGAGGTCGCGCAGGCTCGTGAACCGCCACCACTTGGTGTAGAAGCGCAGCGCCACGAACACCACCATGTTCGTGGCGACGACGATCCAGACGGTCTTGCCGTAGAGCGTGTCGAACCGGCGCGGCAGGCTGTCGTCGAACCGCAGCTCGAACGCCAGCCAGTAGCTCAGCGCGAGCAGGCACGCGTCGATGACCGCCTGACCCAGCCGGTGGGCCAGGGTGCGTGCCGCCAGGCCCGCCGGGCGATCGGCGAACTCGGTCACTGGACCCCCTTGGCGACGGCGAGCATCAGGTCCAGCAGCACCTCCGGATCGCGGTGCGTCGGCGGCACGCTGCGATCGCGCTTGTCGAGCACGACGGCTGCGGGATCCTCGAGCCGGCGCAGCCGACCGTCGGCGATGAGCGCCTGGTCGACCGCACCGAGCCGGCCCGCGAACGGGCTGTAGGCCGGCACGCCGAGCGCGGCGGCCTCGCGGTTCATCGTGCCGCCGGCGCTCACGACCAGGTCTGCGGCCGCGACCAGGCTCGGCCCGTCGACCGGGCGCTCGGGGACGATCGCGGCGCTGCCGGCGAGCTGCTCGCGCTGCGCGGCCGTGCGCGGCAGCACGACCGTCTGCACCGCCGGGGCCGCGTCGAGCAGACGCGCCAGCGTGGCCGAGAACACGTCGCTGGACAGGCCGCGGTGGTACAAGGTCACCTCCGGCGGCGGCCGCAGCACGGCGATCACCCGCGACCCGTCAAGGCCGAGCTCGTCCATCACACCCGGATCGAACACGTGGTCGGCAAGGTAGTACTCCTCCTTGAGCCCCGGATACCGGACCAGCTTCGGTGCGCGGATACCGTACCGCCACAGCGCCCACTCGGGAATGGCGCTGGGGACCAATACGCGTGTTGCGAAACGCCCGTTCCAGTGGTGCATGACCGTTGCGTACTCGTAGTCGAACATCGTGACCTGCGGGGTACCGGCCGCGAACGCGGCCGGCGGCTGGTCGGTGCTGCCGTGGGCGATCGCCACATCAAACCGCTCGCGGCGCGCGAAGCGGGTCAGCGCCGACGTCCGCGAGGCCATCGCGCGCGCCTTGCCCGCCCGTCCGGCGCCCCCGTGCGCGCCGAAGACCTCGTGCGGGATCCGGTAGCGCTCCAGCAGCCCGAGGGTCTGGGCGAAATCGCGCGCGGTCACGGTCACCTCGTGCCCGCGCGCGAGCATCCGCGCGATCAGCGGCCGGAAGATCACCACGTGCGGCGAGTTGGTCATGTCGACCCAGATCCGAAGCGACCGCGGGTCCCCGGATACCGCCTCCAGTACCGCCGCGGGTTCCGCGAGCGCCGAGCTCACCCGCGCGCCGGCACCTGTCCAACGACTTCGGCCACCGCGTCCACCACCTGCGCGACCTGCTCGCCGGTCATGTGCGGGTGCATCGGCAGCGCCAGCGCCCGCGCGGCGCACGCCTCGGCCACGGGCAGATCGCCCGGCCGGTAGCCGAGGTCCGCGAACACCGGTTGCAGGTGCATCGGGATCCCGTAGTACACCGCCGAGCTCACCCCGCGCGCACCGATGCCCTTGGACAGGGCGTCGCGGTCGTCGTGACGCGCCATGTAGAGGTGGTAGATGTGCCGGACGCCGGCGCGCTCGGCCGGGAGCTGGACGAACTCGCCGAGCCCGGCGCTCGCATATGCCTCGGCCGTCGCGCGGCGGCCGTCGTTCCAGTCGTCGACATGGCGCAGGAAGATGCGGATCACGGCCGCCTGGAGCTCGTCGAGGCGCGAGTTGTAGCCGACCTCCTGGAAGACCACCTTGTCGGCGGACCCATGGAACCGCAGGCGCCGGACCCGGTCGGCGACCGCCTGGTCGCGGCAGACCACCATGCCGCCGTCGCCGATCCCGGGCAGGTTCTTGGTCGGGAAGAAGCTGATCGTGGCGATGTCGCCGAGCGCGCCGATCGGTGCCCCGTCCACGGCGCCGCCGAAGCCCTGGGCGGCGTCCTCGATCACCGGCAGCCCGTGCCGTTCGGCGATCGCGCGGATGGCGGCCATGTCGGCGGCGTGGCCGAAGATGTGCACCGGCAGGATCGCGCGGGTACGCGCGGTGATGCGCGCCTCGATCAGGTCGGGGTCGATGCAGAAGTCGTCCGGGTCGATGTCGCAGAACACCGGCGTCGCGCCGAGCCGGGCGATGGCCTCGGCGGTCGCATAGAAGGTGTACGGGGTGGTGATCACCTCGTCCCCGCGGCCCAACGTCGAGGGCGTTGAGCGCGATCACCAGCGCGTCGGTGCCGTTGGCCACCCCGACGCACGGGCGACCGTCGAGGCGCTCAGAGATCTCGGCCTCGAGCCCGGCCACGTGCGGCCCGAGGATGAACCGACCACTATCGAGGACGCCGGCGATGGCGGCATCGATCTCGGCGCGCAGCGGACCATACTGGGCACCAATGTCCATCAGCGGAACGCTCAAGCAAACTCCTCGGCGGCGGGCAGAGACAGCGCGCAACGGCCAGCGGATCCGGGGCCTGCCCATGAGGGGCAGCCGGGCGCCAGTCTAGCGCGTGGTGGTGACCGACGCGTCCCTCGAGGGCGCGGGCGCGTCGGCCGGCTCGTCGGGCGGTCACCGCGGGCAGCCGCACGAGCACGGTCGTGCCGAAGCCCTGTCGGGAGCTCGCCTCGACGGTGCCGCCGGTGCGCTCGGCGATGTGCTTGACGATCGACAGGCCCGAACCCGGTGCCACCCAGGCGCTTGGAGCGCGACGCATCGGCCCGGTAGAAGCGCTCGAAGATGTGCGGCAGGTGGCGCTCGGGGATCCCCGGACCGCTGTCGCGGCAGGTCAGCTCGACCCAGCGGCCATCGTCGGACACCGAGGCCGCGACGAGCGTCTTGCGAGCCGGAGCCGCCGTACTTGACCGCGTTCTCGACCAGGTTCTGGACCACCGTGGTCGCCATGTGCTCGGTCAGGGGCACGAACGCGGGGCGCTCGGCATCGACCGAGATCGTCACGTCGTGCTCGGCGGCGACGTCCCCCAGCGCATCGACGGCGTTGGCGATGGCCGCCCGCAGGTCGCAGTTGCCGAGCGGGGCGATGTCCTGAGTGGCCTCGAGCTCCGACAGGAACAGCACGTCGGAGATCAGGGCGACCAGGCGCTGGATCTCGCTGGAGGCGCGTTCGACAAAGCGCGCGTGGGTCACCGGGTCGATGTCCGGGTCCCCCAGGGCCTCGACGAGCCCCGCCAGTCCGGTCAGCGGCGTGCGCAGCTCATGCGAGACGTTCGCCGAGAACTGGCTGCGCAGTTCCTGGTAGGCGACCGCGTCGGTGAAGTCGGTCATGAACACGAAGACCTCGGTGCCGGCGGCGACCGTGATCGGCTCGACGGTGACCCGGAAGGTCCGGCGTTCGTCGGCGAACAGCCGCAAGTCGAAGGTCCGCGACGCGCCGGTCGCCACGGCCTGGGCCACCTCTTCGGAGAACCGGTGCTCGCCGAACGAGGCGAGGAGCCCCTGGCCCGCGGTCACGTGCGGGAACTTGTCGCGCGCCAGTGCGTTGATCTCGCGGATCACGCCGGCACGATCGATGCGCAGCGCCGCCACCGGCAGCCGCTCGAAGGCGGCCGTGCGCCGACGCTCCTCGGTCTCCGCGGCGGTCCGCGCCCGCTTGAGGCCTGCCGTGAGCCTGGCGTTGCGTCGCCGGATGCGGCGCGCCAGGGCCTCTGACGCGACGGCGACGACCAGCGCCGCGGCAAGCAGGAGCACGATCGCGATAGTCACGGCACGCAGTATGACGCCCCTGGGCGGGTTCTGACCAGTCGCGGCCCCAGACGGGCCCGGTTCAGCGGGCGCCACAGGCGGCCGGGTTGACCGGGTCGGCGACGATCGCGGGCGCCCGGGGCGCGCGCCGCGACGAGGTCGGCGAGACTGCTCGCGGCGCCGCGGGCGCCGCGCCGCAGGCCCGGTGCTACTCCTGCTCGAGCGCCGCCATCTCCGCCTTGGTCGCACGGATTTCGTCGACCAGCCGGATCACTTCGGCGTCGAGGCCGCCCTCACCCTCGTGCTGGCGGTAGACCACGCTCCCGAGCTCTTCGGTCTGGCTGCTCAGCGTCCGCTTGAGCTGGAACAGCTGTCCGGCGTCCTTGGTCTGATCGATCCCCTTCTTGGCCGCATCCTTGGCAACCTTCGCCGCGTCCTTGGCCTTGTCGACAATCCCCATCCGCTCCCCCCGTGTCGCATCACCGTGGGGTGAGTCTACCGTCGGGCTTCCCGCCAAACACGCACCGCGAAGACGGTCGCGACCACCGCGGCCAGGAACGCCACGACCAGTCCCCAGTCGCGTCCGGTGCCGCCACCGCTGATGAGGTTGGTCGTCGCAAACCAGAGCGGGATCGAGGAGGCGTACGCGGCCACCCCGAGCGGATCCAGCCGGATCGGGAGCGCGACGCGGTTGACCTCGGCGAACAGGCCGATGATCGGCGACCGCGGCGGCCAGGAGTATCACCAGCGGCGCCGGGAGCGCGGTCCAGCCGCTGATGCTGTCGTAGGACCCCAACGCGAACCACGGCAGGAACAGGCTCAGGATGAACACGATGTTCGCCCCTGCCGCGATGTAGATCTGGCGCTGGCGCGCCGCCGCCGAAACGCTCACGTGTCCCCCTGCCGGATCGGCGGGTAGTGGCCCGGGATGACCAGCGCCGGGTCGAGGGCGCTGATCTTGTCATAGGCCGCGATGTGCTGTTCGCGATGTTCCAACCCGGACGGCGGATTCCTGTCGGCAAACCAGGCGGGCTCCGGACCCATCGTGTCGCCGGCGATGACCACGCGTCCGGCGTCGGTCTCGACGACGACCGCGATGTGCCCGGGGCTGTGACCTGGCGTGTGGATCCACCACAGCCCGGGCCGGATCTCGCCGCGCTCGCCCTCCAGCTCACGGACCTCGGCCTGATCGAGCCAGCCGCGCTGACGGTGGCCGTAGGGCGTCGCCGAGCTCGGCCGCGTGCACGTAGAGCTCGACCGCGCCGAGCTGGGGCACCGCAGAGACGTGGTCCGGGTGCAGGTGGGTCAGCACGACGGTGGCGACGTCCTCGGGACGCAGCCCGCGGGTCGCCAGGGCCGCGACGAGCATGTCCCCTTGGGTCTGGTACCCGGGATCGACGACGATCGGCGTCGTCCCCCGTGAGCAAGGACCGTGTTCGGCCAGGCGATCATCCCGTGGACCGCATCGGGCAGGGCGCGGTAGGCGCGGAAGGTGGCCGGGCCGTCATCCGCGCGCAGCTCGATGACGTCGTCACCACGCAGCGCCACCACGATGCGGTGGGCCGGGATCAGTACCTCGGCCCGCCAGGTGGTCACGGCAGCGCTTCCGTATGCCCGGTCAGCTTGTCGACATCCTGGACCGGGCCGCGTTCGTAGCAGGGCGCCCCACAGAACGGCGCCACCGGGTCGTGTCGGTAGGCCAGCGCCGAGAGCCGCGCACGCACGCCGAGGCGCAGCCCCGTGGCCAGGGGCGAGGCCACCAACGCCACCGCGCCGCCGATGACGAGCAGGCCGGCGGTCGTCTTGCGCCCGAGACTCATGCGCGCACGATCACTTCAGCAGCGACAGGAACTCATCGACGGGGATCGCGGTCAGCGTCTGGAAGTGCGCGGTACCGCGCGCGGCCAGCTCGACCGAGACGCGAGCGATCACCTTCTCGTCGTCCGCCTCGACGATGTTGACGAAATCGTACGGACCCAACACCGCCCACTGCTGGATCACCTTCGCGCCCATCTGTTCGATCTCCGCGTTGACTTCCTTGAGGCGCATCGGGTTCGCCTTGAGGGTGCCCACGCCGTGCGGACTGAGCGTGCTGAGCAAGATGTAGGTTGGCACTCAGGCCTCCTTCGCAACCGACTCGGTTCGACGTTGTGCGAGCGTATCAGTCCGCCGCGCCCCTGGTTGGCGATGATCGCAGCCGCCATCGGCGCGTCACGTCCGGGCGCCCCCGGATCCGCGCCACGCCGCTAGGCTAGGCCGATGCCGAGATCCCGCTCGCTGCTGTTTCCCGTCGGTGCTCACGGTGATCAGCGCGCTCGTGGTGGTGGTCGCCATCTTCACGCCCTGGTACCAGACGGCGATCGGTCCGGTCACCGCGCCGGACACCGTCTCGGGCTGGGACGCCAGCGCGTGGGCCAGGCTCGCCGTCGCGGCCGGTGGCATCTGCGCGCTGAGCGCGCGTCGTGGTCACGCTCGATGTCCGCGGAGAGGTCGAGCTGCACGGGCCGGTGCGCCGGATCATGGCCGGCATCGCACTCGGCACGGCACTGGTGATGGCCATCTGCGTGCTGCTCCGGCTCGCCTTCCCGCCGGATCCGGCCCTCGGGGTCACGCGCCAGCTCGGGCTCATCAGCGCGTCGGTCGCCGCCGTCGTGTGCGTGTGGGCCGCCGGGGCCCAATTCTCGCGCACATTCCCCGAACGCCCGCGCCGGCCGGGTCGCCGGCGCCGTGCGCAGCGCACGCCGGGCCGCACCGGACGGCCCGCGCTAGCGTGTAGCCCGATGCCGGACGCCGAACTGCGCTTGTGGGCCGCCTCGAGCGGCTGGGAAGGGCCCTTCCAGCACGAGGAGGTGATCGTCGTGGCCGGCGACATCGACGCGGCCCGCGTCGCCGCCGAGCGGGCATTCGCCCACGTCGCCCAGCCGGTCTGCCGGGCGAAGATGCACATCGCGGACCTCGGGCCCGTGCGCCCGGGTGCGGCGACGGCGCCGCGCCGCGCCGGCGAGTCGTATTCCACCGCGGGCGTGCACGTCGCCGAGCGCTGCGATCCGCCGCCGACCGAGGAGACCGCGGCGGCAGGGTGAGCGCGCGACGGGGCGGGCGCGAGGCCGCCCCGTCGCGCGCCGGCCGGCTAGGCGGCCTCGGCCTGCGCCTCGTCGACGACCGTGAACGTCAGCGCGCCGGCGTCGTTGGCATCCAGCCGGACGGTGTCGCCCTCCCCGAACGCGCCGCCCAGGAGCCCGCGCGCGAGCTCGTCCTCGACGCGCTTGCGGATGACGCGCCCGAGCGGACGCGCGCCGAAGGCCGGGTCGTATCCCTCGTCGCCGAGCACCCGCCGCGCCGCCGGCGTGACGACCAGCTCCACGCCGCGGTCGGCGACGCGCTCGATGACCGTCGCCAGGCGCAGGTCGACGATCGCGTCGATCTGCTCCCGGGTCAGGCGCCGGAACACGACGATCTCGTCGATCCGGTTGATGAACTCCGGCCGGAAGCTCTCGCGCAGTGCGCCCAGGGCGCGTTCGGCGGCGATCTCCTCGTCGATGCCGTCGCTCAAGAACTGGCTGCCGACGTTGCTGGTCATGATCACCACGACGTTCTTGAAGTCCACCACGCGCCCCTGGCCATCGGTCAGGCGCCCGTCGTCGAGCAGCTGCAGCAGGACGTTGAACACGTCCGGGTGCGCCTTCTCGATCTCGTCCAGCAACAGCACCGCGTACGGGCGCCGGCGCACGGCCTCGGTCAGCTGGCCGCCCTCCTCGAACCCGACGTAGCCGGGCGGGGCGCCGATCAGGCGCGCAACCGAATGCTTTTCCATGTACTCGGACATGTCGATCCGCACCATCGCCCGCTCGTCGTCGAACATGAACTCGGCCAGGGCCTTGGCCAGCTCGGTCTTCCCCACCCCGGTCGGGCCGAGGAAGATGAACGACCCGATGGGCCGGTTCGGGTCCGACAGGCCCGCGCGGGCGCGCCGCAGGGCGTTGGCCACTGCCTCGACGGCCGCGTCCTGGCCGACCACCCGCTCGTGCAGGCGCTCCTCCATCTGGAGCAGCTTCTGCAGCTCGCCCTCGAGCAGTCGCGAGACGGGGATCCGCGTCCACGCCGAGACGACCTCGGCGACGTCCTCCTCGTCGACCTCCTCCTTGAGCATGCGGCGTTCGGCCTGGTTGCGCTCGAGGTCGGCGTTGGCCGCCTCGAGGGCGGCCTCCAGCTCGGGCAGCGTGCCGAACCGCAGCCGCGCCGCGCCCTCGAGGTCCACCTCGCGCTCGGCCCGCTCGAGCTCGAGACGCGCCTGCTCGATCTGCTCCTTGAGCTCGCGGATGCGGGTGATCGCCGCGCGCTCCTGCTCCCAGTGGGCGCGCATGCCGCCGGCTTCCTCGCGCAACTCGCCGAGCTCCTCGGCGATCGCCTCGCGCCGCGCCAGCGAGGCCGCGTCGGTCTCCTTGGCGAGGGCCTGCTCCTCGATCTCGAGCTGGATGATGCGGCGCTCGACCTGGTCGAGCTCGGCCGGGACCGAGTCGATCTCGATGCGCAAGCGCGACGCGGCCTCATCGACGAGGTCGATCGCCTTGTCGGGCAGGAACCGGCCGGAGATGTAGCGGTCCGACAGCTGGGCGGCGGCGACCAGGGCCGCATCCTGTGATCCGCACGCCGTGGTGGACCTCGTAGCGCTCCTTGAGCCCGCGCAGGATCGCGATCGTCGCCTCGACCGACGGCTCCTCGACCATCACCGGCTGGAACCGGCGCTCGAGGGCCGCGTCCTTCTCGATGTGCTTGCGGTATTCGTCGAGCGTGGTCGCCCCGACCGCGCGCAGCTCGCCGCGGGCGAGCATCGGCTTGAGCAGGTTCGCCGCGTCGACGGCGCCCTCGGCGGCGCCGGCGCCGACGATCGTGTGCAGCTCGTCGATGAACAGGATGATCTGCCCCTCGGCGGCGGCGATCTCGCCGAGCACCGCCTTGAGCCGATCCTCGAACTCGCCGCGGTACTTGGCCCCGGCGATGAGCGACCCCATATCGAGCGCGATCACGCGCTTGTCGCGCAGGCCGTCCGGCACATCGCCGCTGATGATCCGCTGGGCGAGGCCCTCCACGATGGCCGTCTTGCCGACACCCGGCTCGCCGATCAGGACCGGGTTGTTCTTGGTCCGCCGCGAGAGCACCTGGATCACCCGGCGCACCTCCTCGTCGCGGCCGATGACCGGATCGAGCGCCCCGCCGCGGGCCGCCTCGGTCAGGTCGCGCCCGTACTGCTCGAGCGCCTGGAACTTGCCCTCGGGGTTCGGATCGGTGACGCGCATCGACCCGCGCAGGCGCGCGAGCCCGTCGCGGATGGCGTCCTCGGTCACCCCGCCGGCGCGCAGCGCATCGCGGGCCGGCGACGGCTCGATCACGAGCGCCAGCAGCAGGTGCTCGGTCGAGATGAACTCGTCGGTCAGGCGCTCGGCCTCCTGGCCGGCACGCCGGATCACGCGCTCGAACGCCGGCGAGAGCTGCTGCTGCACGTCGCCTCCGCGCACCTGCGGGCACCGATCGACGGCCTGCTCGGCCGCCGCCCGGACCGCATCGATGCCGGCGCCCGCCGAGGTGATCAGCGGGTCGATCAAGCCCTCGCGCTGTCCCAGCAACGCCAGCAGCAGGTGCTCGGGCTCCACCCGCTGGTTGGACCGGTCCGCCGCCAAGCGGACCGCGTCGGCGAGCGCGGCCTGCGCCCGTTCGGTTGGCCGTTCAACTGGCATGCGTCCTACCTCCCCCGGTTCTGTCTGACCGGCCGCTGCAGCGGGACCAGGGCGGTCTCGCCGCGAGTGACCAGCACGACCTCGGCGCGCGTCGCACGACGCGCGCGCTGCAGCTGCTCACGGTGCTCCGCGCGTTCGGCCTCGAGCTGCGCGGCGAGCGCCGCCAGGCGCTGTTCGGCCTCCTCGAGCTGCCGCTCCAGGTCGAGCACGCGCTCGATGCCGGCGATGTTGAGCCCGGCCTCCGAGAGCGCCTGGATGCGCCGCAGGCGCGCCAGGTCCGCGTCGGAGTAGCGGCGCGTCCTGCCGGCGCTGCGGCTGGGCTGGATGAGCCCGCGGCGCTCGTACAAGCGCAGCGTCTGCGGGTGCATCCCGGCCAACTCGGCCATGATGCCGATCATGTAGAAGACCGCTCGGGTTCGTCGGTACTCATCCGAACAGCCCGGTCCGCGGATTGGTCCCGTCGAGCTCGGCGAACCGCTCGAGCGCGGCGCGCTGCTCGTCGGTCAACGACTCCGGCACGCGCACCCGGATGCGGCGCGATCAGGTCGCCGCGCCCTGAGTGCTTCAGCCGGGGCGCACCCTTGCCCGGCACCCGCAGCGCGCGGCCGTCCTGCGAGCCGGCCGGCACCTTCAGCTTGACCCGGCCGTCGATCGTCGGGATCTCGATCTGCGCGCCGAGCGCGGCCTCGGAGATCGTCACCGGGACGTCGATCGACAGATCGTCGCCCTTGCGTTCGAAGATCCGGCTCGGCATGACGCGCGTGATCACGATCAGATCGCCCGGCTTGCCGCCCCGCGGGCCCGCCTGGCCCTTGCCGGCCTGGCGGACGCGCGTGCCGTCCTTGACCCCCGGCGGGATCTTGACCTGGTAGCGCTTGTGCTCTGGGACCATGCCGGCGCCCTGGCAGGTCGGGCACGGGTCGTCGATGATCGTGCCGTTGCCGTGGCAGCGCGGGCAGGTCTGCCCGAGCGAGAAGCCGCCCAGGTCGCGCCCGATGACCCCCCGCCCGCGGCACTCCGGGCACAGGCGCGGGCTCGTGCCGGCCTTGGCCCCCGACCCGCGCGCAGGTCGGGCAGGTGGTGTTGACGTCGGCAGTGACGACGATCTGGGCGCCGTTCATCGCCTGTTCGAACGACAGGGTCACCTCGACCTCGACATCGGCTCCGCGCGGCGGCGGCTGATCGGCCGGGCGACCGCCGCCCCGGCGGAACATGTCGCCGAAGATATCGGCGAAGTCGCCGAAGCCCGCCGCCCCGCCCGTTCCGGCGCCGCCGGGCGGCACGCGACCGCCGAACATCCGCGCGGCATCGTACTCGCGCCGCTTGTCGGGGTCCGAGAGCACGTCGTGGGCGTGCGAGATCTGCTTGAAGCGCTCCTCGGCCGCCGCATCACCCTGGTTGCGATCGGGGTGGTATCGGCGCGCGAGCTTGCGGTACGCCTTCTTGATGTCGTCGGCGCTGGCGTCCTTCGTGACGCCGAGCACCTGGTAGAGGTCCTCGTCGGCCATGTCGACTGGCCGTCTAGTCGCTGTCGGGCGCCGGCGGGCGCGTCGCCACGACGACCTTGGCCGGGCGCACGAGGTCCGCCTCGGTCCGGTAGCCCTTCTCGACCACCTCGACGACGGCCCCTTCGGGATGTTCGTCCGACGGCACCGACGCGATGGCGTCGTGGACGTTCGGATCGAACGCGTGCCCGACCCCGGCGACCTCGACAAGACCGTGGCCGGCCAGCACCTGCTCGAGCTGCCCGCGGACCATATCGACCCCCCCGGCGAGGGCCGGATCCTGTCCGCGAGAGCGCGCTGACGGCGCGCTCGAGGTTGTCGAGCACGGGCAGGATCTGCTGCATCACGTCGCGGATCACGGCGACGCGCTGGCTCGTCCGCTCGCGCTCGGTGCGGCGGCGGAAGTTCGCGAACTCGGCCCGCTCGCGCTGCAGCTGCTCGAGATACGCCTCGCGCTCCGCACGCAGCTGGGCGACCTCCTCGTGGGTCGGCAGGGGCTCGACGTCGAGCTCGAGCTCGTGGCCGGCCGCCCGGGTGTCCGGGAGCGGTTCGGGTCGGGCGTCCTGCGGACGTGCGAACGGATCGTGGTCGCCCTCGGTGCCGATCACCTGGGCACCGCCCCGGGACGGGTGCGGCCGCGCACGGCCGCACCCGTCGGTTGCATCGTGGTCATCGCGGCTCCCCGGGCCTAGGCGTGCGACGACGGCTCGTCGTCGACGATCTCGTACTCAGCGTCCTCGACCGTCTCCTCGCCGGCTGCCCCGGTGGCGCCGTCTGGGCTCTGCTGGGCGCTCGCCTGGCGGTAGATCTCCTCCGACATCTTGTGCAGTGCGTCGGTCAGGGTCTGGGTCGCCGCCTCGATCTGGCTCGACGTCCTCGCCCTCGGCCGACGTGCGCGCGGCCGCGATCGCCGCCTCGACCTCGCCGCGGGTGGCCGCGTCGATCTTGTCGCCGTTGTCCTTCAGCTGGCGTTCGGCCTCGTGCACGCGCGCCTCGGACTGGTTGCGCGCGTCGGCGACCTGGCGCAGGCGCCGGTCGTCGTCCGCGTGCGCCTCGGCATCGCGGACCATCTTCTGGATCTCGTCGTCGTTGAGGCCCGAGGAGGCCCGGATCTCGATCTTCTGCTCGTTGCCGGTGCCCAGATCCTTCGCCGACACGTTCACGATGCCGTTGGCGTCGATGTCGAAGGTGACCTCGATCTGCGGCACGCCGCGGGGCGCCGGCGGGATGCCGACCAAGTTGAACTTGCCCAGCGTCCGGTTGTAGGTCGCCATCTCGCGCTCGCCCTGCAGCACGTGGATCTCGACCTGGGTCTGGTTGTCGTCGGCGGTCGAGAAGACCTCGCTCTTGCGGGTCGGGATGGTCGTGTTGCGCTCGATCAGCTTGGTGAACACGCCGCCCTTGGTCTCGATGCCCAGCGACAGCGGGGTGACGTCCGAGCAGCAGGACGTCCTTGACCTCGCCGGCGAGCACGCCGGCCTGGATCGCGGCGCCCACGGCCACGACCTCGTCCGGGTTGACGCCCTTGTGCGGGTCCTTGCCGGTGATCTCGCGCACGCGCGCCTGGACCGCCGGCATCCGGCGTCATGCCGCCGACGAGGACGACGTGGTCGATCTTGCTGCCGACACCGGAGTCCTGCACCGCCTGGCGGGTCGGGCCCATCAGCCGTTCGCAGCAGCGGCCGGGTCAGTTCCTCGAGCTTGGCCCGCGAGAGCTGCAGGTCCAGGTGCTTCGGACCCGTCTGGTCGGCGCTGATGAACGGCAGGTTGATCTGCGCCGACGTGCGTCGTCGACAGCTCGATCTTGGCCTTCTCGGCCGCCTCGTAGAGCCGCTGCAGGGCCATCTTGTCGGCGCTCAGGTCGATGGCTTGGTCACGCTTGAACTCGGCCACCATCCAGTCGACGATCGCCTTGTCGAAGTTGTCGCCGCCGAGGTGGTTGTCACCGGCGGTCGACTTGACCTCGAACACCCCGTCGCCGATCTCGAGCACGGAGACGTCGAACGTCCCGCCGCCGAGGTCGAACACCAGGATCGTCTGGTCGTGCTCCTTGTCCAGCCCATAGGCCAGGGCGGCCGCGGTCGGCTCGTTGATGATGCGCTTGACCTCGAGGCCGGCGATCTTGCCGGCGTCCTTGGTGGCCTGGCGCTGCGCGTCGTTGAAGTAGGCCGGCACGGTGATGACCGCGTCGGTGACGGTCTCCCCCAGGAACGCCTCGGCGTCGGCCTTCAGCTTCTGCAGGATCATGGCGCTGATCTCCGGCGGGCTGAACTCCTTGCCGTCGGCGTGGATGCGGGCGTCACCGTTCGGGCCCTGGACGACCTCGTACGGGACGATCTTCATCTCCTCGTCGACCTCGCCGAACTTGCGCCCCATGAACCGCTTGACCGAGAACACGGTGTTCTCCGGGTTGGTCACCGCCTGGCGCTTGGCCACGGTGCCGACCAGCCGCTCGCCGGTCCTCGAGAACGCCACGACCGACGGCGTGGTGCGGCCGCCTTCGGAGTTCGGGATGACCTCAGGTTCACCGCCGGTCAGGACCGCCATGCAGGAGTTGGTCGTACCAAGGTCGATACCGATCGTCTTTGCCATGCGCTGTGTCGCCTCCTGGACAGGGCCGTCGGGGGGCCCGCCGATGCCGATAGATCAACTGACAGATGATAGATCTTAGTCAGTTCATATCAAGTCTCTATTGGAAAGATCTGAGTAATGGCAACTCAGATTTTTCCGCACAGAGCGACCCGGCCCGACACACGGCCGTCGCGACGCCCGCGATGCGGGGCGGCCGCGCGAGTGCCGGGCGCCGCCGGGAGCCGTCCGGGCAGCTCAGTCGGTCAATACGCCGTCGAGCAGCACGGCGTGGACCCGCTTGGGTCCGTGGACGCCGATGATCAGCGTCTTCTCGATGTCGGCGGTCCGGCTCGGACCGGTCTGGATCGCCATCATCGAGCCGCCCCCGAGGCGCGGCGCGAGCCGCATCAGGCTCGCCAGACCATCGACGAGGCGTCGGATCTCCACCACGCAGACGTGCGTCGGCGCGATGAGCGCGCCGGCGCGGCCGGCGGCCCCGCCGGTCACGATCGAACCGGTCGCCGCCACCGCCGCCAGGCAGCCGGTCACGGTGGCATCGAGCTCCCGGGCCGCCGCGCGGTCCGCGGCAACGGCTCTCGTAGTCGACGACGTCGAAGCGCGCGGCCTCGAGCGCCGCGGCGATTACCGGCCGGGCGTCATCGAGATCCGCCGTCAGCGCGATGCGGTGCGCCCCAACCGCGGTCAGGGCCGCGGTGATCTCCCCGATCAGCTCGGCCGGGCTGACGCGCACGCTGCTGCCGCCGGCGAGCTCGAGCTCAGCCGCAAAGCGCGTCAGCGCGTCCTCGTGCGGCGCCAGTTCTGTCGGTGCCATCCGCCACAGGTGGGTCGGCTCAGACATCGTCCCCACCGCGGGCGTGGAACGGGCGCCGCGCCGGCCGTGGGAGCGCTCGCCCGCGCGCCCAGCGCCCGAACGGCCCGAGACTCGCCACCAATCCGACGGCCGTCATCGCGCGGAGCATGCGTCCGCCGACCCGCGTCGTGAGCCGGTACCGCCACGGCGACGACCATGCCCAGGCCCAGATCTCGGCGGCGAGCCGTTCGCGCCACGGCGCGGCGCCGTCGACGACGCGCGTACGACGCAGCCGCAGGAGCAGATCGTGCAGCGGGATCTTGACCGGGCAGATGTCGTCGCACGCGCCGCAGAGCGAGCTGGCCTGCGGGATCTCGCCGCCGTCCGCGGTACCGCGGAACAGGGGTGTCAGGACCGCGCCGATCGGGCCGCCGTAGACCCATCCGTAGGCGTGGCCGCCGACTTGGCGGTACACCGGGCACACGTTCTGGCAGGCCCCGCAGCGGATGCAGTGCAGGGCCTCCTGGTACTCGGTGCCCAGCAGCGCGCGGCGTCCGTTGTCGAGCAGCACGACGTGCATCGCCTCGGGACCGTCGGGCTCGCCCTCGCCGCGCGGGCCCGAGAGCATGCTCACATAGGACGTGATCAACTGCCCGGTGCCCGCGCCGGTGATCAGCGGCAGCATCACCGCGAGGTCCTCGAGCGTCGGGATGACCCGCTCGATCCCCATGAGCGCGATGTGGATCCGCGGCAGCGAGGTGCACATCCGCCCGTTGCCCTCGTTGGTCACCAGCACGACCGTGCCCGTCTCGGCGACGCCGAAGTTGGCGCCGCTGATGCCCACGTCCGCGTCCATGAACGCGCCGCGCAGGCGCTCACGCGCGAAGGCCGTCAGCTCGGACGCGATCGTCGGGGAGCTCACGACCGGCCACGCGCGACAGGCTCTGGCGAATCTCGCCCCGGGTCTTGTGGATGATCGGCGCGATGATGTGCGAGGGCCGGTCGCCGTCGAGCTGCACGACGTATTCGCCGAGATCGGTCTCGGTGACCTCGAGCCCCGCGGCGACCAGCGCCGGGTTGAGGGCGATCTCCTCGGTCGCCATCGACTTGACCTTCACGACCCGCCGCGCGTCGGCCTCACGACAGATCCGCACGATGTGCTCACGGGCCGCGGCCGCGTCGGCGGCGGCGTGCACCTGGATTCCGTTGGCGGCGAATGCCTCGGTCAGCGCCACGAGCGCCCCCTCGAGGTCGGCCATCGTGCCGGCGCGGATCTCGCGCCCCAGCTCGCGAAGCCCCTCGTAGTCGTGGCCGGCGAAGCGGGCCCGCAGATCCCGGACGGCATTGTCGGTGGCCCGCGGGACGGCCTGGCGCAGAAACGGCTTGGCGAGCTGGACCCGCGCGCGCTGGGCGAAGGTCGACGAGGTCAGCGGATCAGCCGCTCACCGCAGCCCCGCCTCGTAGAGCAGCGTCGCGATGTGGATCACGCGCGGCCCCTCGCCGGTACGCTCGGCGCGCCCTGCCAGCTGCATCAGGCACCCCGGGTCGGCGGAGATGAGCACCTCGACCCCGTTCGCGCGTGCGTCATCGAGCTTGCTGTCGGCCATCGCGACCGATACCTCCGGGTAGCGCACCGCGAAGGTGCCGCCAAACCCGCAGCAGCGGTCGGCGCTCGCCAAGGCCACCAGGTGCAGATCGCGCACGCAGCCGAGGACCGCTCGCGGCTCCCCGCTCAGACGCAGCTCGCGCAGCATGTGGCATGAATCGTGATAGCCCGCCGTTCCGGGCCAGCGCAGGCGGCGGCGCTCGAGCACCTCCAGGTGATCCGCCAGCACCGCGGTGAACTCGACGACCCGGGCGGCGACCTGCCGGGCGAGCTCCGCGTCGCGGTCGCCCGCAAACAGCTCACCCCAATGGCGGCTCATCATCGCCGCGCAGGAGCCCGCCGGCACGACGATCGCCCCGGTCGTCTGCGCGAGCGCGCGCAGCGTCACGCGCGCGACGCGCCGGGCCTGGTCGTGGAAGCCGGCGTTGAATGCCGGCTGACCGCAACAGGTCCCGCCCCGCACCGCCCGCACCTCCAGCCCGCAGGCCCCGAGCGCGGCCTGCGCGTGCTCGACCGTGTCCGGCGTGACGAGATCGCCCAGGCAGGTCGGGAACAGTGCGGCTTGGTCAGGCAGGTGTCCACCCCTCGTGGTGTCGGCGCAGCGACGGTCGTGCCCGGCCGGTCATGCGGCCGTTGCCGTACGACTCTCCATCGGCGCCCGACGAGGCCAACATGACGAACGGGAGCGGCGGGCCGGCCCGGGTCGGACGACCACGGGCCGGCCGAATGCGCTAGGACCTGCGCGGCGGACGCCCGTGGGCGTCGTGAGGTCCGGGTGCCAGCGCGAGAAGTGCTGTTCGTGCTGGTTGGTGACCGCGCCGCCCGGGAAGTAGTGCTCGTAGAAATCGAGATCGAGGTGCTGGGCCTGGCAGGTCAGCCGCTGGTACATCGGGTCCAGATAGGCCGGGAACCGCCCGTAGGTCTCCCAGACGTACTGGCAGTACGCCTTGACCATCTCGACGGTCTCCTCATGCGGCCGTGGGATGGCCTGGACGAAGCTCTCGGAGTCCTTGTACGGCTTGGCGACGCCGGGATCCATCGCGGACCACTTGAGGTCCATGAATGCGTCGACGGCCTCGTGCATGTCGGTGTAGTACGGGGGCACGAACGCCTCGACGACGCCGTCGCGGCCGACGGCGAACCCGTTGCCCGCGTGGTCCTGTTCAAAGCGGAACCCGAGACCCGGGACGTCCCCGCCACCCATCACGAACTTGGGCAGGTACCCGGTGAACGTCCAGCCGCCCAACCCCATCGCCTGCAGGGCCAGGTTGATGTTCTGACACGTGAACGCCTGCTCGACGACGAGCATCGAGAGCACGCGCTGCTCGAGCTCGACCATGCCCATCCGACGCGACGGGTCAACGCGGCCAGAATCGATCCACGCCTGCAGGCCGGCCGACCGGCCGCCATGCTGCTCGTCCACGATCGAGAACGCGTAGCTGCGGGCCAGGTAGATGAACAGTACGTTGATGTACTCGAGGGTGATGTTCGTGACGGGGACGAACAGCGTCGTACCGGGCTTGTTGGCGTTCCACTGGTTGAAGTCGAACAGCCCCGGCAGCGTGGTCGGCAACTCCGCGCGCCCGTCCTTGAGCTTGACGCGGGCCCGCCGGAACATGTCCACGAGGATGTCGGCCTGCCTGTTCGAGGCTCAGGCCCGAGAGCATCGAGATCTCGCCCGGCTCGGGCACCATGCCGAAGATGTTGAGCCACCACAGGCCCTCGTCGTTCGACCAGAACAGCTCGGTGCCGTGGTTGCTGCACGCGCTCGGCCAGGTCCGGTTGGTCCACTGGACGAGCGTCGACATGCCCCGAACCGGGTCGAGGTCCGCCAGCGCGAGGCCGTTCAGACCGGCCCCGGCCATGATCAGCAGGGCCTCCTCGAGTTCGGTCAGCGGGATCGGCTCGTACGGGCTCTCGTACGGGATCACCTCCGAGCCGACCGTCATGCCGAGCCCGACGCGGCGGCTCTTGCGGTCGAACACGCTCTGGAAGTACGGGTAGGTCAGCGCATCGGCCAACCCGTCAGCCGCGCCCTGGGAGAGCCCTGCCCCAGAGGTGTTCGGTGTCTCATCGGTCCTCACGGAATCAACCTCCTGCCAGCTGGCTGGCTCGTTGCAACGGTTGCCCTAACGCTTGACCACGATGCCCGCGGCCTCGCGGTCGAAGGTATCGGCGGTGATGCCCTCATCGCGCAGCTTGACCTTCTGGACGCGCTCGGTCGGGGTCTTGGGCAGGGCCTGAACGAAGCGGATGTAGCGGGGCACCATGAAATAGGGCATGCGCTCGGCCATCCAGTGGGTGAACTCGGCCGGGTCGGGTGCGGGGCCCTCGGGGATGCACACCACCATGATCTCGTCCTCGGAGGAGGCGCCCTCGCCGGCTTTGACCCCGATCACCGCGGCCTCTTTGATCTGGGGGTGATCGGCGACCTGGCGCTCGACCTCCATCGAGGACACGTTCTCCCCGCGCCGGCGGATGTAGTCCTTGACGCGGTCCATGAAATAGATGTAGCCCTCGTCGTCCATGCGCCCCAGATCGCCGGTGTGCAGCTTCAAGTTCCGGAAGTCCTCGGCGGTCTTCTCGGGCATGCCGTAGTAGGCGCGCATGACGATGTTGGGGATCTTCATGTCGACCACGATCTCCCCGGGGGTGTTGGGCGCCAGGGGTCGGTCGGTGCCCGGCTCGACGATGGTGACCTCATAGCCCGGGTTGGCCTTGCCGCACGAGCCGGGGATCGGGTCGCGGGTGGGGTCCATGTAGGTGGCCATGCCGGTCTCGGTCAGCCCGTAGCCCTCGATGAACCGGACCCCGAAGCGCTCCTCGAACTCGTGGTAGATGTCCTTGGGCGCCGGTGCGGCAAACACGGTGTGCACGCGGTGGGCCCGATCGAGTTCCGAGGCCGGGATGTTGTAGATGAAATAGCTGACCGCCCCGATCGAATTGAAGATCGTGGCCTCGGCGTCACGCACCTGGCGCCAGAACTGCGAGCTGGAAAAGCGCTCGACAAACGCGATCCGCCCGCCGGCCACCAGGGCCGGATAGGCCGACAGGACCTGGGCGTTGGAGTGAAACAGCGGCAGGCAGCTAAAGAACGTCTCGTTGTCGCAGGTCCTCCACGGCGGTGCCGTTGAGGGTGCGGATGACCTCCAGCAGGCCACGCGCCGAGAAGTAGTCGGCCGCGTTTTGCTTGATCACGCCCTTGGAGCGCCCGGTGGTGCCGGAGGTAAACATGATCCGGGCATCGTCGGTCCAGGAGTAGCTGATATCGGGCTCGTGCGTCGGAGCCGGCCAGCAACTCAGCAAGCGGCTCCCAGCCAAGTGCCGGGTCCGGGCCCTCCTGGGCGCCGGTGGCAAGCACGATCACGTGCTCGAGTTTGGGCAGCTCGGCCTTGATCAGATCCAGCCGGTCCAGGTAGACATCGGCGATGATCAGCTTTTTGGCCTCGACCAAGTTGATCGTCCAGGACAAAAAGTCGCCCTTGTAGGCGGTGTTGATCGAGCTCATCACCGCGCCGGCTTTCAAGATCCCGAACCACACCGGCAAGAACTCGGCGCAGTTGGGCAGCATCACCGAGACCGACTCGCCGCGCTCGACCCCGCGGGCCACTAGGGCGTTTGCGACCTGGTTGGCCTGCGCGTTGACGGTGCCGTAGCTGACCCACGGCTCGTCGGCGAACTTGAGAAACTGCCTGTCGGGGGCGCGCTCGGCGCGCCCGCGCAAGATCTCCGCCAGCACCCAGGTGGTGGGATCTTCCTTGGTGTACCAGTCACTCCAGTCGGCCATATCCTCGCGCCCCTCATCGCTTACGTTTCTGACAGCTGCGCAGGCAAGTCACGCGGAGTGTTGCCTGACGGCGTGGGCCCAGATCGTATCAGGACGCACGAACCGGGAGTCCCCAACCGCCGCCCGTCTCGCCGCTCGGAGCGCATGTTCGCATCGCATCGCAACGGTCACCGCCCGCGCGGCTGGCACTCGGGCCCGCTGCTAACCTGCCCCCCGTGCACGCCTCCGGCATCACCCGCCTCGCCCGCACGCTCGAACGCGGCGAGTTCGCGGTCACCAGCGAACTCGGCCCGCCGAAGCATTCCGGGATCGAAGACTTCGCCGAGACGGCGCGGCTCCTGGCCCCCTGGGTCGATGCCGCCAACGTCACCGACAACCAGACGGCCCAGTCGCGCATGGCCCCGCTCGCCGCGGGGCGCATCGCGCTCGACAGCGGCGTCGAGCCGGTCATGCAGATCACCGTCAGCGATCGGAACCGTCTCGCGCTCACCTCCGACCTGCTCGGTGCGTCGGCCCTCGGGCTCCACAACACCCTGTCGATGACCGGCGACCCGATCCACATCGGCAACCACCCGACGGCGCAGGCCGTGAACGACATCGACACGCTGGCGCTGCTTCGCCTGCAGGACGCCTTGCGCTCGGGCCACTTCGCCAACGACGAGCAGGAACCCCTGCGGGGGACGCCGCCGGCGCTGTTCCTCGGGGCCACGGCCAACCCGATGGCGCCGGATGTGGAGACCGAGATCGCCAAGCTGCGCGCCAAGATGGAGGCCGGCGCGGACTTCTTCCAGACCCAGCTGTGCTACCAGCCCGAGCGCGTCGCGGTGTTCCTCGACCGGCTGCGCGCCGCGGATCTGCCGGCGTGGCCGCGCCTGTTGATCGGCGTCGGCCCCTTCAAGCATCTGCGGATGGCGCTGCACATGCGCGACAACGTGTGGGGCGTCGACGTGCCGGAGCCGCTGATCGCGCGCATGCAGACCGCCACCGACGAAGGCGAGGCCGGCAAGCAGATCTGCGTCGAGATCATCCAGCAGCTCCGCGAACTCGAGGGCGTGGCCGGCTGCCACGTCATGGCCGTGGCCTGGGAGCGGTCGGTGCCGGAGATTCTCGTGCGCGCCGGCCTGCGCACCCAGGCAGGCGCCGCGGCCTAACCACCCGCAGCGTTTTTGACAGCCGCATGACTGGGTGAGGACCCCGAGGCTGTTGTGGAGGTGTCGAAGCCATCCACACCTCGGAGGTCCTCATTTCGCACCCTAATGCGCGTCTGACGCCGTACGGAAGGATGCTGTTGGTCGAGCGCATCCTGGCCGGGTACCGCGTCGCGATGTCGCGGCCCAGCTCGGCTGTGCTCGTGCCTGTGCCGACAAGTGGTTGGCGCGCAACCGGACACGGGTCCCGGGCGGGCTTGCCGATCGATCCAGCGGGCCACAGCGCACCCCGCATCACATCGATGCGCAGCTCGAGCAGGCGATCGGTGCGCTGCGCGCCACGGCGCGCCGCGGTGCAAACTGGATCGGCGCCGAGCTCGGGCGCGCGCGCGTCCGCCGCGCAGTTCACTCCCACCAGGTGCGCCGCTCCTGAAGCGAACCGATGGCGATCCGGTCCCAGTACTGGGGGGCCGCCTGAATGGGCCGGCCCGCGTTCTCGGGCGCTTCGACCCACTGCCGAAAGCCGACGTTGACCTCCTCCCATGCGTGATCGAGCTCGGGGATCCCCAGCAGCTCGTACCGCTCGAAGGCGGCGATCATCGGCGGATTGCACAGCGGCGAGACGGCCATCAGCCGCTCGGAGAGCAGGTTCGGCTCACGCGCCCGATCCTATGGCGGCGGAGCGCATGCGCGTGTCCGG
Organism: uncultured Thermoleophilia bacterium; assembly: GCA_963784985.1. GTDB lineage: Bacteria > Actinomycetota > Thermoleophilia > Miltoncostaeales > Miltoncostaeaceae > CAITWD01. The sequence continues at coordinate 88,319 of CAWATR010000024.1, read as the reverse complement.
GGTTTCACGGAGTCAATCCTCCGTCGGCCCCTGATCGCACGTCGCGCCGCGGATACTATCGTCCGGTTCACGGCCGAATGCCGGGGGCACGTCGCATACGGCGCGAAGCGATCGAAGAGGGAGCCCATGATGGGCGAGGGTTCTACATCGACCACGTGATCTACGGCGCGGTCGACATCGACGCGACCGCCGCACGGCTCCGCCGCGATCATGGGCTCGGGTCCGTGAGCGGCGGCAAGCATTTCGGCGGTACCACCAATCTCCTGGTCCCGTTGGAGCCACCGACGTTTCTCGAGCTGATCGGCATCGGCGATGCGTACGAAGGCCGACGGCGCCTGGCTCGAGCACGCGCTTGTCGGTCACGACCGCGTCCTGTGGTGGGTCCTCGGGGTCGACGACCTCGACGAGACGGCGCGTCGGCGCGGCCTGCCGATCCAGGTCGGCACCATGGAGATGGAGGCGGCACCACCACGAGCTTCCGCACGGCGGGAATGCCGCGCTACCCGCTGCCGTTCTTTGTCGACTACCGCGGTGACCGCGCCGCCCGCCGGCGGATCTGGGACGCACGCTATGCGGAGGCCCACCACGACTGCACGCCGGGAACGTTCAGCTTCGTCGAAGTGGCCGAGACCGCGGATTATCTGGATGCCTGGCTGGGCGATCACCTGCTGCCGATCCGCCACACACCACCCCCGGGGGCGGCATCCGGCGCGTCGGGATCGCGACCGACCGGGGCGAGATCGTGCTGGAGTAGCTACGCGTCCGCCTCGGCTTCTTGGGCGAGCACCCGCTCAATGACCCTCGTCGGCGAGCACGAGGATCGAGGGCACCCACACGGCATCCTCGGCGGGATCGTCCGGCGGAGCGCCCGATCGCCAGCGCCCGCACGGCAGCGCTCGCGGCCGGTGCGGCGTCAACGTCCAGATGCCGCAGCACCTCGCGGGCCCACAGGCGGGTCTCGAAGTCGCCGGTTGCACGCGCCAGCGCCGTCGACGGCGTCGCTGCCCTGGCCACGATCGACGTAGTCGACGATCTCGATCGCGAAGTCCTCGGGGTCGAGGTCGAGCAGCAGCACGACCACGGCACCGAGCGTACGCGCCGCCGCCACGGCGCCCTCACGCCCGCCGGCGGCGACCGACGGCTCGACCGCCCGCAGCTGATCCTCGGCGCGGCGCAACGCGGTCGCGAGCTCCTGCGCGGCCCGCACGGTGAGTGCGCGCGCCAGCGGATTGTCCGGATCGTCGAGTTCGGCCCAGCCGATCACCGTCTCGAGGTCGGCACGGTCCTGCCCGTCGGCGCTCGCAAGGTGCATCCGGATCGCCGTGAGCGTCGGCGGCTGCAGATCTGCCCAGAGGTCATGCGACGCCGCCGTCAGGAGCGCATCGAGCTCGCCGGCGCCGATGTTGGCCCCATCGAGCGCGGCCGCAAGGCGGGCGGCGTCGTCACCGAGCATCCCGCGGGGGAACACCAGACCGGTCCGCCGCAGGACCCGCGCGATCACCTGCGCGGGATGTTCGGCGTCGGCCGTGCTCACCGGATCTCGTGCGCGATCGCGCCGATCCGCTCGACCTCGATGCGCACCACGTCGCCGGGCTGCAGGTACCGCGGCGGATCGAAGCCGCGTCCCACCCCGGCCGGGGTGCCCGTCGCGATCACGTCGCCGGGCTCGAGCGTGAAGCTCGCCGAGCACCAGGCCACGAGCTCCGCGACCGGGGTCAGCATCTGGCTGGTGTGGCCGTCTTGGCGCAACTGGTTGTTGACCCACGTGCGCACCGCCAGAGCTTGCGGGTCCGGGATCTCATCCGCGGTGACGATCCACGGCCCCATGGGGGCGAACGTATCGCCGCCCTTGGCGCGGGTCCACTGCGGCTCGGCGCGCTGCAGGTCCCGGGCCGAGACGTCGTTGATGATCGTGTACCCGAACACGCCCGCGCGGGCCGCGGCGGCCGAGGCGTCCCGCAACCTCGCGCCGATCACGACGGCAAGCTCGCCCTCGTAGTCGAGCTCGCGCGTGTAGCTCGGACGCACGACCGGTCCGGCGGGCCCGGTTACCGAGGTGACCAGCTTGGAGAAGACCGACGGCTCTGCAGGCGCGGGCTCGTTGATCTCCGCCGCATGGTCGGCGTAGTTCTTCGCGACGCCCAAAAGCTTTCCGGGACGCAGTGGAGCGAGTAATGTCACGTCGCCGAGCGACACTGGGGCACCGTCGGGTGTCAGGTCTGCTCCGCGCATCACCGCGTACATGTCGTCAAGACGCGTGGGCACAATGGTGTCGCCCTCGAGTCGCCCGATGCGGGGGGCGTTGGAGTCAAGGTACCTACACAGACGCATGCCGGGCTATTCTAGCCGCCACCGGTTCAGTGTCCCTCACCCCGCAGGCCGCCAGGAGGGGCGCGCTCATCTCAACAGGACTGCACGAGATTTCTGATGCCACCGCGCCACGGAGCGCGTTCGGGCGCGCCCTGTTGGGCGTCGCCAATGCGCTGCGCCTGACCCCCAACCGCCTGACGCTGCTGGGGTTCGCCGGCGTCTGCGTGGTCGCGGTCTTGATCGTGAACCGCCAGTGGGTGATCGCCGGGTTCCTCTACGTCGCCTTCAGTCTCGGGGACTCCCTCGACGGCACGCTGGCGCGGGCCCAGGGTCGCACCACGCGGTTCGGCGCGTTTCTGGACTCCACGCTCGACCGGCTCGCCGAAGGGGTCATCCTCGGGGCCCTGGGCGTCACGTTCGCCGAGCGGGCCCAGCAATGGATCGTGGCGGCGTGTTTCATTGCATTGACCGCATCATTTCTGGTGTCCTACACCCGGGCGCGTTCCGAAGGCCTGGGGATCGACACCAACAAGGGCGGGCTCATGGGCCGGCCCGAACGCCTCGTCCTGACCGGAGGCGGGATCTTCATGGGTTCCCTCGGGTCGGTTCTTGCGGCGGTGATCGTCGTGCTGGCGGCACTCAGCCTCACGACGATGGTGCACCGTATCTGGCACATCTACCGGGCCCTCCAGCTGGAGCCCGCATCCGCAATCAATCAGGGGAGCACAGAACCGTGAGCGAAACGGTCAACGTCGCAATCATCGGCGTCGGCAACTGCGCCTCGTCGCTCGTCCAGGGTGTCGAGTACTACCGCAACGCGAAGCCGGACGAGTTCGTGCCGGGCCTCATGCACGTCAACCTGGGCGGCTACCACGTCAATGACATCCGCTTCACCGCGGCGTTTGACATCGATGTACGCAAAGTCGGTCATGACCTCTCGGCGGCGATCTTCTCCGAGCCGAACAACACCTTGAAGTTTGCGGATGTCCCGCACCTCAGTGTCCCGGTGCAGCGCGGGATGACCCACGACGGCCTCGGCAAGTACCTGAGCGAGGTCATCGAGAAGGCACCCGGCCCGACCGCGGACATCACCGGCATCCTGCGGGAGACCGAGACCCACGTCGTCGTCAGCTACCTGCCGGTCGGCTCAGAGCAGGCCACCAAGTGGTACGTCGAGCAGGTCCTGGCCGCCGGTTGCGCATTCGTCAACTGCATCCCCGTCTTTATCGGCCGCGAGCCGTATTGGCAGGGCCGCTTCGTCGAACACGGCGTGCCGATCATCGGTGACGACATCAAGAGCCAGGTCGGGGCGACCATCGTGCACCGCACGCTGGCCCGCTTGATGAACGAGCGTGGCGTGCGTCTCAAGCACACCAGCCAGCTGAACTTCGGCGGCAACACGGACTTCCTGAACATGCTCGAGCGTGAACGGCTCGCATCCAAGAAGATCTCCAAGACCAACGCGGTCACCTCGATCCTCACCGAGAAGATCGCCAAGGATGACGTGCACATCGGCCCGAGCGACTACGTGCCGTGGCTGCAGGACCGCAAATGGGCCCACATCCGGCTCGAGGGCGAGGGCTTCGGCGACGTCCCGATGTCGATCGAGCTCAAGCTCGAGGTCTGGGACTCCCCGAACTCGGCCGGCATCGTCATCGACGCGGTGCGCTGCGCGAAGATCGCGCTCGACAACGGGATCGCCGGCACCCTCGAGGGCCCGTCGTCGTATTTCATGAAGAGCCCACCGATCCAGCACCCCGATGACGTCGCCCGCGAGTTGACGGACGCCTTCATCAGCGGTGAAGATCGTCGTGTCGTGGCCCCGGCCACCGAGGGGCCCGTCACCGCCTGATCCACCGGCATGACCGGGCGCCCGCCGCGGCGGGCGCCCGGTCATGCCGTAGCGGAGGTTCCGTGAGCGACCCGTTGGCCATCGCAATCGTCTGCCCGACGGCGTGGCCGCCCGGCGACGACATCGCCTGGCGCGTCCACGAGGAGGCGCACGCCCTGGCCCGGCGCGGCCACCGCGTCACGATCTTCGCCCCGGGCACCCGCGCCCGCGACCTTCGTGACGGCATGGCCCGCATCAGCCGCTCCGGAGACGGACACGCGACGGCGATCCTGGCGGCACCCGGCACGCCACGGGTGGTCATCGTCGGGCGGGCCCGACGCACCGGCTCACGGCTGGGCGTCAGCCCGTTCGATACCGCCTCGCAGCTGGAGACGGCCATCGCCCACGGCGAGTTCGACATCGTGCACGTCCACGAGCCCTTGACCCCGACCCCGGGGCTCTCGGTGCTGCGCCGCGCGACCGGGGTCACGGCCACGACCTTCCATCGTCCCGACCCGATGACCGGCGCGGCCTTCATGGGCTCGCTCGTCCAAGGCGCGATCGCCAGGGTGGATATCCGCATCGCGACCTCCAAGACCGTCGAGATGGCGGTGACGCAGATCCTCGGCGGCAACCTGACCGTCATGCCCTGGGGCAGCCACCCGGCGGTGCCGAATCCCCCTGCCAACGGCATCGCGATCGTCGCCCGCGGCCGCGATCGGGCCGGGCTGCGCTTCGCCGTCGCGGTCGCCCGACTCGTGCCGCGCGAGGTCCGCGGACCGGTGACCCTGATGGGCGCCCGCGAGGCCCCATGGCGCGTGCGCACGGCCGTACCCAAGGCGCTGCGCGACGACATCGCGATCATCCCCGACACCGGCCCCGACTCATGGCGCCGGCTACTCGCGCAGGCAGCGGTCGTCCTACTCGGCACCCCCGGCGACGTCGACGGCCCCGTCGCCGCGCAGGCGATGGCCGACGGGCGCGTGGTGGTGGCGCCGCGCAGCCCCGAGGCCGACGTGCGCCTGGAAGCCGGCCGCGACGGGGTCGTGCTCGACCCTTTCGTCCGCGAGCCATGGGCAGAGGCGGTCGTCGCCTTGTTGGCCGACCCGGACCGGCGCACCGCGATCGGGCATCAAGCGGTCGCCGCGAGCACCTCCTGGGATGAGATCGCCGAGGCACTCGAGCGCGCCTACACCGATGCGCGTGGACGCCACGAGCGTGGAACGGCCCCATCCGAAGCGCGCGTGATCGCCGATCTGCGGATTCGCCCGGCTGCCGGTGACGATCCCGCCCGGCTCGCGGCCGCCTGCTGGGATGCCGGGCTCGACGTCGTCGCGATCGCCAGCCCAGACGGCGTCGAGGTCGCCAGCGCGATCGCCGCCGCCGCGCCCGCCGAGCTGACCGTGATCCGGGGCCAGGAGATCGCCAGCACCGACGGCACCGTCGTCGGGCTGTTTCTCGGCCAGGACGTCCCGACCGGGCGTGGCTTCGCCGAGACCGCCGATCTCATCCACGCCCAAGGCGGGGTGGTGCTCATCCCGCATCCTGCGACCGCCGAGACGCCGTCCGCGGCCGTGCTGCGCACCTATGCCGCGCGCGTGGACTGCATCGAGCTTGCCAATCCTGCCGGCGGGCCCGCGCAGCGGCCGGTGCTGCGCGCCGCGCGCCAGCTCGGGCTGGTGATCAGTGCCGGCAGCGGTGCCGCCGGCCCGGTCGGGCTCGGCGCCGTGGGAGTCGAGATGCGTCCGTTCGGCGACGGTCGCGACTTCATCGAGGCCCTCGCCGAGAGCGAGCTCATCCGGCCACGCCGACGCCGTGCACGGCGCACTCGCGCCGCGCGGCGCACATCCTGAAACACTGATGCGCAGGAGTCCGGGATTGGCCGCTAAATATCTGACTCGCACATGACTTCTGAGCCTCCTCCCAAACGCACGGGCAACCGGGTGCGGGCACTGCGCCCGCCGGACCCCGACGAGACGCCCGGCGCGCCCGACGACATCCAGGACGCCTACCTCAAACGGGCGATCGCCGAACTCGGCGCCCTGAACGATGAGATCGCGCGCCTGGGCGCTCCACCACGGCGCGGCGACGCTGCCGGTGCTGAGCTCGGGCGCCCCGCAGGCCGAGATCGTCATGATCAAGTGGGCCCCGGGGCTCGCCGAGCGCCAGGAGGGGGTCGCCTTCTTCGGCCGGGCCGGATCGGCGATCCTCAAGAGCGTGCAGCGCCTGGGCGTGGAACCACTCGCGCTCTACGGCACGCTGTGCGTCAAGCTCCCGGAGGCCGGCTTCCAGCCCCAGTGGCTGACCCGCGAGCTGCAGATCGTGATGCCCAAGTTGATCATGCCGATGGGCGACGATGTGCTGGAGGCGTCAACTCGCTCCGATTCCCCGGCAGCGCGCCGCTGGAGAACACCCCCGGCGTGGTGCAACGCTGGACGCCGACGATCGAGGCGATCGTCGTACCGGACATCGACGCGTCGCTGGACGAGCAGTCGGCCAAGCGCACCTTCTGGGCGGCCTTTCGCTCGCTCGGCGACTGGTACCTGGCACAGCCCCCCTATTGAGCAGGCGCCGCCCCGGTCCTCGCGGCGCGGTCGGCGGCCGCCTGGAGCTCGGCCGCGGCCCGCACCTCGGCGACGCGCCGCTCGTCGCGGACGAAGCGGGCGACCGCCTCGATGTGCGGGGTGTTCGGGAACATGTCCACCGGCTGGACGTACTCGAGCGCGTAGCCCGCGGCCACGAACTTGGCCGCGTTCTCGGCGAACGTCGCCGGGTGGCAGGAGACGTAGACGAGCACCGCCGGCGCGAGCTCCAGCACCCGGCGGATCGCACGACCTGAGAGCCCCGCGCGCGGGGGGTCGACGATCGCGACGTCGGCGACCAGGCAGTTCGTCCCGCAGCTCACGGAGCACCCGCCCGACATCGCCACAGATCGCGCGATAGTGGGCGACCCCGTTCGCGGCCGCGTTGCGGGCGGCGTCCCCCACGGCCGCGGGCATGATCGTCGATCCCGATCACCTCACGCGCGCGGGAGGCGATCGTGAGACCGATGCTGCCGACCCCGCAGAACAGGTCGTAGACGACCTGGCTCCCGTCGAGCCCGGCGGCCTCGGCCGCACGCGTGTACAAGTGCCCGGTCATGCGGGTGTTGGTCTGGAAGAAGCTCTCGGCCGAGAGTGCCAGGCGGATACCGAGGACCTCCTCGAAGAAGTGGTCGCGCCCCCACAGCAGGCGCGTCGGCAGGCCCTGCGTGACCTCGGACACGCCATCGTTGACCGCATGCCGCAGCCCGACCAGATTCGGGTGGGCGGCGCACAACGGGTCGACCAGCGCATCGACCACGGCCTCGGCGCCCGGAGCGGTCACGATGCTCACCAGCAGCTCGCCGGTCGCGATCCCCTCGCGCACGACCACATGCCGCAGGGTCCCGCACTGTGCGCGCTGGTCGTACGGCGCGACGCCGTACGCGAGCGCCCACGCGCGGACCGTCTCGCGGGCGGCGTTGCCGGCGGTGCTCGCGAGCAGACACGCATCGACGTCGACGACCTCGTCCCATCGGCCGCGACGGTGAAAGCCCAGCCGCAGCGCGCCGTCGGGCCCTGGCGCGGCCGAGTATTCCATCTTGTTGCGGTACCCGAACTGCTCGACGGCAGCGTCGACGGGGCGGACGTCGATGCCGTCCAGATGCCCGATCCGCGTCAGGTGGTCGACGATGTGTGCACGCTTTGCCTCCAGCGTCGCGGCATAGGCGACGTGCTGCAGGCGGCACCCGCCGCAGGCCGGCACGTAGGGGCACGGCGGGCTGACCCGCTCCGGGCTCGGCGCCAGCACCTCGAGCAGATCGGCCTCGGCCCAGCGCCGCCGGGCCTTGCGCACCCGCAAGCGCACCCGGTCGCCCGGGGCGGTGTCGGTCGAGAACACGACGAAGCCGTCGGCGCGGCTGACGCCCATGCCGCCGAAGGCCAGCGAGTCGACGTCCAGCTCGAGTTCGTCATCGCGTTGCGGTCGGGCCACGGGCAGTCGATGATAGCGATCCCCATGCCGCCGACGTCGACCGCACGCTGGAGCATCACCGGCCCCGTCCTGAGCGGCTGGCGGATCGCCGACGGCCAGCTGCACATCCGCGACGGGACGATCGCCGCGCGCGCGGGTCGCGGCGCACGCCGGCTGCGGCTGCCCGAGGGCTGGATCGCCGCGCCGGGGTTCTGGGACCTGCAGGTCAACGGCATGGATGGTGCCGAGATCGCCGACGACCCCGTGGCCATCGCCCACGTGGCGGCGGCGCTCCCGGCCCACGGGGTCACCGCGTTCTGCCCGACGCTCGTCAGCCGCAGCCCCGCGGCCTACCGGCGCGCGGGTGCCGCGCTCGGCGCGACGCGGTGGCCCGAGCTCGGCGCCCGCAGCCTCGGCGTCCACCTGGAAGGACCGTTCCTGTCGCCGCGGCGCCGCGGCGCGCACCCGCCCGACGCGCTCGTACTCCCCGAACCGGCGCGGCTGGGCGCATTGGTCGAAGCGTTCCGGCCCCGCATCGTGACGCTCGCCCCCGAGCTGGACGGCGGACTCGCCGCCGTTGCGGCATTGCGGCAGGCCGGCGTCATTGCGGCAGTCGGCCACACGGAGGCCGACGCCGAATTGTGCACGCGGGCGATCGCCCTGGGCGCGCGGCTGCTGGTGCACGCGTTCAACGCCATGCCGGGCCTGACCGCCCGAGCACCCGGACCCGTCGGGGCATTCCTGGACGCGCGGCACGCCCACATCGCGGTGATCTGCGACGACGTACACGTCGCGAGGCCGACGCTCGTCCGTGCTGGCCGCTGCCGCCGGCCGGCGCCTTGTCGCCGTCAGCGACGCGGTCGCGGCGGCCGGTGCGCCCGCCGGCACCTATACGCTGGCCGGGCGGCGAGTGACCAGCGATGGCCACGCGGTCCGCGATCGCGTGGGCAACCTGGCCGGCAGCGCAGCGTCGCTTGCCGGCGCCCCGGCGCTCCTGCACGCCGTCGGACGCAGCCGGGCCGCGGCGCTGGCGGCCGCCGTCAGCGCACCGCGGCGCCTGTTGGGCGCCCCGGACCCCCTGGCACCGGGGGCAGTGGCCGACCTCGTGATCCTCGACGAGACGCTGCGCCCGCAGCTCACGCTGATCGGTGGCGTTGTCGCCTGGCAGGACCCCGCCGCCGGTATCGACGTCTCCTAGCGCCTGCCGGTGTCCGGTCGCGGTCCGCAGCACGCCGCGACCGTCCGATACTCCAATCCTCGGGCCGCCCCCGGGCGCCCCGGGCGCGTTCAGCGAGCCCGCCCCGATGCCCAAGCTCACGCTGTGCATGCAGATGTCGCTCGACGGGTACGCCGAAGGGCCCGATCACGCCTTCGACTGGCCCGTCGTCGGGCCCAAGCTGCAGCGCAGCTTCATCGACGAGCTTCGCCACGCCGACGCGTTCGTCTACGGCCGCCATATCTCCGAGATGATGGCCAGCGTCTGGCCGGCGATCGAGGCGAGCCCGGATGCGCCGCCCGAGGCCGTCGAGTTCGCGCGGATTTGGCTGGGGATGCCCAAGTTCGTGTTCTCGCAGACGCCTCGCGACGCCGATTGGAACACGACCGTCGTCGGTGACGACGTCGCGGCGGCCCTCCAGGGGCTGGTCGCGCGCAGCCGGCACGGGTCGTTGCCTTCGGCGGCCCGACGTTCGCGGCGACGCTGATCGGCCTCGGGCTCGTCGACGAGTACCAGCTGTTTGTCCATCCGGTGCGACTCGGCGGCGGCACGCCCCTGTTCGGCGGCATCCACGAGCGGCGCCGGCTCGAGCTGGTCGCCTCGCGCTGCTACGACGACGCGGTCGTTGCGATCCGATACGCCGATCCGCGAGCTTCTGCGCGCTACGGCCTGGCCGTCGCGAGGCAGCCACGGCCGCGGGGTGCCCATGCCGGGGCTCGGTCACACCCGAGAGGTTCGTACGCGCTCACCGGGACCCCGCAGGCCCGCACCTATAATCGCAGCGTGGCGCAACCGGTCCCCGCCTTCCCGGCTACCTCATGTCCCAGGAGCGACGCTGGTCAGGACGACCGCATCGGGGTGACCGGGCTCGTGGTCCGGGCCCGCTCGGAGGCGACGTGCACCTAGGGACCACTGAGCTGCGACAGTGGGCCACAACGAAGGAGCCCACCCGCGCACAGGGCCCGACCGGGACGGGTCCCGCTCACCGGGTCCGGGAGTATCTGCTCGCCCTCGTCGCGTTCACCGCGCTCACGCTGGCGGTCACATGGCCCCTGGTGCTGCAGCTGTCCTCGTCGGTCTATGGCGGCTTGGGCGACTCGCTCGGCTACATCGCGGGTCTCGCCTACCAGCACACCTTCGGCTGGTCCCTGTTTGGCTCGGCCCACGTCGCCTACTGGGGGGCGCCGATCGGGTTCACGCAGGACTCCATCGAATGGCTGAACATGCAGCTGGTCTTCATTCCGGCACACATGCTCACGGCCGTCGTGGGCCCGGTTGCCGCGTACAACATCCTCGACCTCGCCGGGCTTGCCCTGTCGGGGCTCGGGATGTACGTCTTCTGCCGGGAAATCGGCGTCCGCGTCGGTCCGTCCCTGTGGGCCGGCGGCGTCTACACCATCTTCCCCTGGCATCTCGCGACCGCGTCCGGACACATCACCCAGGTCCCGTTGTGGGGCTTCCCGCTGCTCGCGCTCGCCGGGATCCGCTGGTGCCAGAAGCCGACGTTGCTGCGCGCCTTCGTCATGGGCCTGCTGCTGGCCGCCCTGCTATTGACCGACCCGTACTTCGTGCTCATCGGCGCCTTCCTGTGGGGCACCATCCTCGTCGTGGTCGTCGGATGGCGGTGGCGCAGCGACGGGTGGTATTCGGCTCTCCGACAACTGGGTCAAGGGCTGGCCGGCACCCTCTGGGCGCCGGTGTTGATCATGGGCTACGAGTTCATCGCCGGGCGGGTGACGGGCGACGAGTACCTCAAGTCGCGCCAAAATATCGATGTCTCGCAGGTCTACTACTACGCGGCGAGGTGGTTCGAGTTCATCGATCCGCCCGCGGGAAACCCGTACCTCGGGTCGGCGTCAGTGCGCCTGTTCTCCCGGACGTTCCACCTCAACATGATCGGCGAAGGGCCGCTGTTTGTCGGCTTTGTGACGCTCGGATTCGCCGGAGGATACGTGGTGTACGCGCTCTGGCGGCGTGCGGCGCTGACCGCGACCGAACGGATCGCATGCACCCTTGGCCTCGCCGCGGCCGTCGTCGGCGTGGTGATGTCGCTCTCGACCACACACACCGTCGCCGGCGTCTCGATCCCGTCGCCGGCCGAGCTGATCTTCCGGATCCAGCCGGGGTGGCGCGTGTACTCGCGCTTTATCGTGCTGGTGGTGTTCGGGCTGCTCGTGCTTGCCGTCCTGGCGCTGGATCGCGTGACCGGGCGGCTGCCGACCTGGGCACGCCCAGTGTTCATCGCCGCCGTGGCTGCGGCGTCCTATGTCGAGCTGGCGTACCCGCTCCCGGTGCTCAAGATCGGACCGACACCGTCGGGGTACGTCGCGCTCGCCAAGCTCGACCGCGGTGCGATCGTAGCCGAGTACCCGATGGCGGAGTTCGACGATGTCGCGGCCCACCAGTACCAGTACTGGCAGACCATCCATCACCATCCGATGGTCAACGACGCACCGGTCGGCAGCCGGGCCGACGCCTTCCGTGAGGACATCCTCTCCCTCGCGCGACCCGACGGTTCCGCCGCTGCTGGCGTTCATGGGCGTGCGGCTCGTGACGATCCATGATGCCACCGTGCCGGGCGCCGGCCTGGAGGCGGTTGATCCCGGAGCGGGGCTGCAGCCTCGCATCTACCGGGTGACCGCCAGGCCGGTGGACGGCATCGCCCTCTTCCGTACCGGCGGCGTCTACGCCTCGGTCGTCGGGTCGAACGGGCGTGTCGCGCGCTGGATCGTCAGTTCGCCGGCATCGGTCGACGTCATCGTGCGGCACTCGGGCGTCTACGGCGTCAGCGCGGCCGTGACGGCCTTTCCGGCCGCGCGCACGATGGTCGTCTCCGGACCCGACGGTTCGGTGCGCGTCCCGATCGCCGACCACCAAACCGTCGTCCATTTTCACCTTGGGCTCGTATCGGGGACCAATCTCGTGACGCTCAGGACCATTCCGAGCGCAGGGGCGGCAGCGGGCGATCCACGCCGGCTGCTGATGGGCAACTGGGTCATCAGCGGGCCCATCCACCAGTAACCGCGATCGCCGTCGGACGGCGCCGAGGAGCCCTTGGCCCAGTACGCGTCGTGATCCGGGCGCTGCCGGCGCGTCCATCCCAGCGGCCCCGACCACCGTGCCGGTTACCGCGATGTTTCGCCGGCGGGGACGAGGATGGCCGCGCGATGTGTCAGCGTAGACGGGGATGGCGATCACGGATCACGAGCTGGACCTGATCGACGCCTATTGGCGGGCGGCCAACTACCTGTCGGTGGGGCAGATCTACCTCCTGGACAATCCGCTGCTGCGCGAGCCGCTCACCCCCGAGCACATCAAGCCGCGCCTGCTCGGCCATTTCGGGACGACGCCGGGACTGAACCTGGTCTACGCCCACCTGAACCGCCTGATCCGCGCCCGCGCGCTGGATGCGATCTTCATCGCCGGCCCCGGGCACGGCGGCCCCGGACTCGTCGCCAACGCGTACCTCGAGGGCACCTACACCGAGCGCTACACCCACATCACCCCGGACGCCGAGGGCATGCGCGAGCTGTTTCGCCAGTTCTCGTTCCCCGGCGGCATCCCGAGCCACGCCGCGCCCGAGACGCCCGGTTCGATCAACGAGGGCGGCGAGCTCGGCTACGCGCTCGCCCATGCCTTCGGCGCGGCCTTCGACAATCCCGATCTGCTGGTCGCATGCGTCGTCGGCGACGGGGAGGCCGAGACCGGTCCCCTGGCGGCGAGCTGGCACTCGACACGCTTTCTGAGTCCGGCCGTCGACGGGGCCGTGCTCCCGATCCTGCACCTGAACGGCTACAAGATCGCCAACCCGACCATCCTCGCGCGCATCCCCGACGACGAGCTGGCCTCGCTGTTTGCCGGCTACGGCTGGCGCCCGCTCGTGGTCGCCGGCGACGAGCCCGCCCAGGTGCACCGCGACCTGGCCGACGCGCTCGACGTCGCCGTCGACGAGATCGCCGAGATCCAGCACGCCGCGCGCAGCGGCGGCCCATTCGTGCATGTCCGCTGGCCGATGATCGTCCTGCGCACGCCCAAGGGCTGGACGGGCCCGAAGGTGGTCGACGGGCTCCCCATCGAGGGTACCTGGCGTTCCCACCAGGTCCCGGTCACCGGCGTCCGCGACAACCCGGCGCATCTGGCGATCCTGGCGGACTGGCTGCGCTCGTACCGCCCGGACGAGCTCTTCGACGCGCATGGGGCACTCGTCGCGGACCTGGCCGCGCTCGCGCCGCACGGCACCCAGCGGATGAGCGCCAACCCGCACGCCAACGGCGGCGAGCTGCTGCGGGACCTGTCGCTGCCGGACTTCCGCGCCTACGCGGTCGCGGTGCCGGCCCCCGGCGAGACCGAGACCGAGGCGACGCGGATCCTCGGCGGGTTCATCCGCGACGTGATCGCCCGCAACCCGGAGACGTTTCGCCTGTTCGGCCCGGACGAGACCGCCTCCAACCGCCTGGACGACGTGTTCGAGGTGACCGACCGCGTCTGGGACGTGGCGATCGCCCCGACCGACGAGCACCTCGCCCACACCGGGCGCGTGATGGAGGTCCTGTCCGAGCACCTGTGCCAGGGCTGGCTCGAGGGGTACCTGCTCACCGGCCGCCACGGCATGTTCAACTGCTACGAGGCGTTCATCCACATCGTCGATGCGATGTTCAACCAGCACGCCAAGTGGCTGAAGGTCTCGCGTCAGATCCCGTGGCGGCGACCGATCGCCTCGCTGACCTACCTGCTGAGCTCCCACGTCTGGCGGCAGGACCACAACGGCTTCTCGCACCAGGATCCGGGCTTCATCGACCACGTGGTCAACAAGAAGGCCGAGATCATCCGCGTCTATCTGCCCCCGGACGCCAACTGCCTGCTCTCGGTCGCCGACCACTGCCTGCGCAGCCGCAACTATGTCAACGTCATCATCGCCGGCAAGCAGCCGCAGCTGGACTACCTGCCGATGGACGAGGCCGATCTTGCACTGCACCCGCGGCATCGGCGTCGTGGGACTGGGCGTCCAACGACGAGAGCGGCGAGCCCGACGTGGTGCTCGCCTGCGCCGGCGATGTGCCGACCCTCGAGACGCTGGCCGCCACCGCGATCCTGCGCGAGCGCATGCCGGGGCTGCGGGTGCGCGTGGTCAACGTCGTCGACCTGATGCGCCTCCAGCCGGCGATCGAGCACCCGCACGGGCTCGCCGACCGTGAGTTCGATGCGCTGTTTACCACCGACCGGCCGGTGATCTTCGCGTACCACGGCTACCCGTGGCTGATCCACCGACTGACCTACCGGCGCGCCAACCACGCCAACTTCCACGTCCGGGGCTACAAGGAAGAGGGGACGACGACGACGCCGTTCGACATGGTCATGCTCAACGACCTCGACCGCTTCCACCTGGTCATCGACGTGCTGGATCGCCTCCCCGACCCGCCCGGCGAGCACGCGCGCCTGCGCCAGGACATGGTCGACGCCAGGCTGCGGGCGCGCGCCTACACGCGCGAGCACGGCGAGGACGATCCGGTGATCCGCAACTGGACCTGGCCCGGACGCGGATGACGGCGCTCCTCGTCGTCAACGCGGGCTCGACATCGCTCAAGCTGCACCGCGTCGACGACGACGAGACCGTCACCCCGGTCGCGGCGCTCGAGGACGTCCGGACCGAGCCGGTCGCGGCGATCGTGCACCGCGTCGTGCACGGCGGCGCGCAGTTCCGCGAGCCGACGGTCATCGATGCCCGCGTCCGCGCGGCGATCTTCGCCCTGGAGGCGGTCGATCCGATCCACAACGCGCCGGCGCTGCGGGCGATCGAGCGCACGCAGGCACCTGCTGCCCGGAATCCCGGAGATCGCGGTCTTCGACACCGGCTTCCACGCGACGATGCCCGACGAGGCGTGCACCTACGCGCTGCCGGCGCGCTGGCGCACCGAGTGGGGCGTACGCCGCTTCGGTTTTCACGGCCTGTCGGTCCAGTGGTGCGCCGAGCGCGTGCCCGTCCCGCGCCTGGTCGTCTGCCATCTGGGCGGGGGCTGCTCGGTGACCGCGGTCGCCGGCGGGCGCTCGGTCGACACCTCGATGGGCTTCAGCCCCCTGGACGGCATTCCCGGTGCGACGCGCTCCGGGGCGGTGGATCCGCAGGCGATCATCTTCGCGCTGCGCTCGGGCCGCCTCGCGCTCGACGCGCTCGAGCACGAGCTGAACTTCTGCTCGGGACTGGTCGGGTCTGGGCGGCTCGACGGACATGCGCGAGATCGCGGCCCAGGACGGCCTGGCGCTGGCGGTCTTCGTCCACCGCGTGGCGGCCGCGGTCGCCGCGATGACCGCGTCGCTCGGCGGGCTCGACGCGTTGGCGTTCACCGCCGGCATCGGCGAGGGCTCGGCCACGGTCCGGGAGCGCATCTGCGCACGGCTCGGGTTCCTGGGGATCGCGCTCGATGCCGACCGCAATCGCGCGGCGACCCCCGATACCCGCATCGACGCCGACGACGCCCCGGTCGCGGTGCACGTCATCCGTACCCGCGAAGAGCTCGTCGCCGCCCGCGCGGCACGCCGACTGCTCGACGGCGGGGCGCGGTAAGGCCGCGATGGCCGCCCGACCCCCACACCCCTCCCCACTTCCCGACCCATGCTTCGACCCCTGACACCCAACGACGGAGGTACTGCGCTCGTGTCCGCTCGCTCTCGTCGCATCAAGTACGACCACCGCCGCCCCCGCCGGCGCCGCAGTCGCCTCGCCGCCCATGCCGCCACCGTCGAGCAGCGCCGCATGGCGTGCATGCTCGCCGCGCGCCATGTCACCCCGCGCGCCTGGAGGCGCCGCTCGCGCTGATCCCGCCGCGGCCGGCGACGGCCGGCCCGTCAGCCGGAGAAGATCCCCGGGCGCCGGTGCGCCAAGGCCGGCAGCGTCGCGCGCACCCGCGCCAGCTCGTCCAGCTCCAGGTCGGCGAGGCCGACGCCTTCCCCGTCGGTGACCTCGGCGAGCACCTCGCCCCAGGGCCCGACGATCAGGCTGTGCCCCCAGGACTCGCTGCCGTCCGGGTGCGTGCCCACCTGGTCGGCGGCCAGCACGAAGACCTGGTCCTCGATCGCACGCGCCCGGACCAGAACCTCCCAGTGGTCGCGTCCGGTGCGAGCCGTGAACGCCGACGGAATCACAAACGCGGTCGCCCCAAGATCGATCAGCCGTCGATAGAGCTCGGGAAAGCGGAGGTCGTAGCAGACTGACATCCCCAGCCGCAGCGGCCCGCAGTCGGCCACGCACACCTCGGCCCCCGGGGCCGTCGTGTCCGACTCACGGTAGCTGCGCCCGGCAACCTCGACGTCGAACAGGTGCAGCTTGCGATACGTCCCGGTGACCGTCCCGTCGGGGCCGATCACGGTGCTGGTGTTGCGCACCCGCCGGGCATCGGCGTCTCGCTCGCCGATGCTCCCGGCGACCACGGTGATCCCCAACTCGCGCGCCCAGCGGCGGGCGAGCGCCAGCGACGGACCGTCCGAGTCCTCGGCTCCGGCACGGATCCGCGCCGGGCCGCCCATGAGGTTCCACGTCTCCGGGAGCACGATCAGCCGCGCCCCGGCGCCGGCGGCCTCGCGCACCAGCCGATCGGCGGTGCGGTGGTTGGCGGCGACGTCATCGCCACTGGTCATTTGCAGCACCGCGGCACGAACGGTCCGCGCGGCGCTACGATCCACGGTGCTCAGCCACAAGCGAAGGGAAGTCCATGTCGTCGCAGATTCTCGCGCAGATTGAGGATGTCCTCGACACGATCCGGCCCGCACTGCACGCCGACGGCGGCGATGTCGAGTTGGTCGAGTTCGATGACGAGGGGTTCGTCCACCTGGAAATGCACGGTGCCTGCGGCGGATGCCCGATGTCGACGGCCACGCTGTCCCTCGGGATCGAGGCCGAGCTGCGGCGCCAGATCCCCGAGGTCGAAGGCGTGATCACCGTCTGAGTCGTACCGAAAAGCGCCCGCCGGCAGCACCGGCGGGCGCTTTCGTGATCTGACGCGCAGCGCGGTGCCGCTGCGCATCGGGGTGCCCGGATTTGAACCGGGGACCTCTCCGTCCCGAACGGAGCGCGCTACCAAGCTGCGCCACACCCCGCCAAACCGCCCCGGGATGCTAGCCGATCGACAGGTCAAGGTTCTAGGCACCGGGTACCATCTCTGCCACCGTGCGGCCCCCGCTGGCGGGTTGCTGCGCGGACGCGGTACGTAGTACCGTTTCCCGAATGCCCGTCCCCGAGGATTGATTGCGCGTGTCGACGGAGTCCACGACATCAATTACCACGGCAGCACCTCCGGAGCTCCGGCAGCCGGGCCGGCCGCGGGCGGCCCTCCGGCGCCACCCCTGGATGCGGGAATGGCTGATCTTCCTGGCCGCCCTGCTGGCGTACGAGGGCAGCAGGGCACTGGTGATCGGCAACGCGGCGCAGGCGGTCACCAACGCGACCGGGATCATCAACTGGGAAAAGGGCTCGGGGCTGTTCGTTGAGCTGTCGATCCAGGAGATCCTGCTGAATCACCTCGACATCACCAAGGCGCTCAACGAGTTCTACATGCTCGCCCACTGGATCGTGACGCCGCTGTTCTTTGTCTGGCTGTACCGGTCCCGGCGCACGCTGTACCCCTACATCCGCAACGCCTTCCTGGCGGCCAACGGCATCGCGCTGATCATCTACATCGTGTTTCCGGTCGCCCCGCCGCGGCTGATGACCGACATGGGCTTTGTGGACACGCTGGCCGGCGTCTCGAAGATCAACCTGCATGCCGGCCTGTTCTCCAGGTGGTTCAACGCCGATGCGGCGATTCCCTCGATGCACTTCGGCTACGCGTTCATGATCGGTGTCGTGGGCGCGCTCCTGTTCAGCAGTTGGGCGTTGCGCGTGCTGGCCCTGGCCTATCCGACACTCGTGTTCATCACGATCACCGGGACCGCCAACCACTACATCGTCGATAGCCTGGTCGGGGCGCTGGTGATCGCCGCCGGGTTCGTGCTGGTGCAGGTCTGGGCGATGGCTTGGCCGCGCATCCGACCCAGGGTCGTGCGCATCGCCGGTCGTGCGGACCGCGCCCGTGCTCAGCGCTCCGCGCGCGTCCCAGTAGCCGCGCTGCGGCCCGCAACGGCGGCGTTCGGGTCGCCCCCAATGAGTCCGCTCAGACCGCACAGTTCCGTCCGACGGGGGATAGGAGCCGTCAGGGGCCCGCGCTACCCTCAGTTGCATGATTGCTCGAACCCCCGGGGCCAAGTAGGCATATGAGCCGCCCCGGCGACTGCGCAGACGATCCGCAGCGATGCCGCCGGTCTCGGCGAGCCCAGTGGGTCCTGACGGGTCGCAACCACGTCGAGGAGATCCAATATGGCCAATCACCTCACGCCCGACGAGCTGTCCGAGGCGCTCGGCATCTCGCGTAGGACGTTGCTGAATCTGTGCGTGCAGGAAGGCGTCCCCGTCTTCCACGGGCGCATCGACAAGACCCTGTTCGTCCAGACCATGGCCGCCGCCGGGCATCGCCTCCCGGAGGGTGTGCCGGCGGCCGACGAGGCCGTGCTCGCGCCGGGGTAGTCTCCGGCCCCGGACGCGGCGCCCGGCGCGGTGCTCCTGCCCGCCGCCCCGCCGCGTGGTCCATCCCGCCACCGGAGCGCCCGGGGTTACGCCCCGGTCCGCTCCGGCGTCGCGGTCTGGGGCCGGACGCGTCCCGGCCACGATGTCGGCGAACGCGTCCTGATCGACGACCGGCACCCCGAGCCGCGCCGCCATCGCCAACTTTGAGCCCGCCCCGGGTCCGGCGACGACGAAGTCGGTCTGCTTCGAGACGCTGTCGGTCGCGGTCCCGCCGGCGGCGGTGATCGCCCGCTTGGCCTCCTCGCGGGTCATTCCCGCGAGCGTCCCCGTCACCACGACGGTGTACCCGTGCAGCGGCCCCGCCGCCGGACGGCTGGGCCGCGTTTGGACCATCTGCAGGCCCGCGGCGCGCAGGCGCTCGAGCGTCGTCAGGTTTGCATCGGAGCTCAGGTACTCGCGCACCGACCCCGCCACGACCGGCCCGACGCCGTCTGCGTCCGCCAGATGCTCGGGGCTCGCCGCCAGCAGGTCGTCCAGCGAGGGCGCCACGTCGGCCAGCGCCTGCGCGGTGACCTCGCCGACGTGGCGGATGCCGACCGCGTAGAGCACGCGCGCCCATGGCTGGCGGGTCGAGGCCTGGATCGCCTCGAGCAGGTTGTTGACCGAGGTCTCCTTGAAGCCGTCGAGCGCCAGCAGCTCGTCGCGCCGCTCCGCCAGCGCGTAGATGTCGGCGACGTTGCGGACCAGTCCGGTCTCGAAGAACCGGACGACCGTCTTGGCGCCGAGCCCTTCGATGTCCATGGCACCGCGCGAGGCGAAGTGCTCGATCGTCTGCACGATCTGTTCTGGACAGGAGCGGTTCGGACAGCGCATCTGCACCTCGCCCTCCGGGTGGACCACCGGCGTGCCGCAGACTGGGCAGTGCGTGGGCATGGTGAACGCGATCTCGGCACCGGTCCGGTCCTGGATCAGCGGCGCGACGACCTGGGGGATGACGTCGCCGGCGCGCTGAATGACGACCCGGTCGCCGACGCGCAGGTCCTTGCGGGCGATGTCGGCCTGGTTGTGCAACGTCGCCCGGCTCACGGTCACGCCGCCGACGGCGACCGGGTCCATGACGGCATACGGCACCAGGGCGCCGGTCCGGCCGACGTTCACGCGGATCTCGCGCAGGTAGGTCGTCGCCGTGGTCGGCGCGAACTTGAACGCCACCGCCCAGCGCGGCGCCCGGGCCACCGCCCCGGCGGCGGCCTGGGCGGCGAGTTCGTTGAGCTTGACTACGGCACCGTCGATGTCGAAGTCGAGCTCGGCCCGCTGGTCCTCCCACCAGGCGCAGGCCGCGGCAGCGGAGTCGATGCCGGTGTGCAGGGCGATGTGCTCGTTGACCGGGAAGCCCGCCTCCCGCAGCCAGCCGAGCAGGTCCATCTGGGTCGCCAGCGCGAGGCCGTCGGCCCCGCTGATGCCGTACGCCCACAGCGACAGCGGGCGTTCGGCGGTCACCCGCGGGTCGATCTGGCGCAGGCTTCCCGCCGCGGCGTTGCGCGGGTTGGCGAACGTCGCCAGGCCGGCGGCCGCACGCGTCGCGTTGAACTCGGCGAACGCCGCCAGGGGCAGGTACACCTCCCCGCGAATCTCGATGATCGCGGGCACCCGGCCGCTGCCGCCGAGCCGTTCGGGGATGGCCTCGATCGTGCGCAGGTTCTGGGTGACATCCTCGCCGACCGTGCCGTCGCCGCGCGTCGCCCCGCGCACGAAGCGCCCGTTGCGGTAGGTCAGCGAGATCGCCAGGCCGTCGATCTTGGGCTCGACCACGAACTCATCCGGCGCGTCCTCGCGCCCGGCGGCGCGAAGGGCGTCGCGGAGCCGCCGGTGCCAATCCAGCAGTTCGTCGGTCCCGCGCGCGTTGGCGAGACTCAGCATCACCTCGCGGTGCGTCACCGGCGAGAACTGGGTGGCGATCGGCGCACCGACCCGCTGGGTCGGCGAGTCCGGGGTGACCAGCTCGGGGTGGGCGGCCTCGAGGACCTCCAGTTCCCGCACCCACTGGTCGTAGACCGCGTCGTCGACGGTCGGCTGGTCGCGGACGTAGTAGTCGATGCTGGCCTGCGTGATCAGCGCACGCAGCTCCTCGACGCGGGCGGGCGGATCGCTCATGACACGCCGAGCAGCACCCGGCCGAGTTCCGCGGCGGTCTCGCAGACGATGTCCGGCCCGACCGCCTCGAGGTCGTCGCGTCCGAAGAATCCCCACGTGACGGCGATCGTCGCCATGCCGGCGCGTTGACCCGCCTGGATGTCGAAGGGTGAGTCGCCGACGTAGCAGCCCCCGTTGGCCGTCCGGCCGAGCCGGTCGAGCGCGACCCGCAAGGGCTCCGGGTCGGGCTTGTGGCGCACCGAGTCGTCGGCGCTGACGACGGTGTCGAAGTAGTCGGCGACCGGCAGGCTGGCGAACGCCAGCTCGACCGCATCGCGCGACTTGGAGGTGACCAGGCCGAGCTGGCGCCCGGCGGCCGAGAGCCGCTCCAGGAGTGGGGCGATCCCGTCATAGGCGGCGATCAGCTCGGCCGTGTGGGCGTGGTTCCACTCCCGATAGACGCGATAGAGCTCCGCGGCGTGCTCGGGCGAGAAGGCCTCCATCTGTTCGAGCAGCGGCTTGCCCACGTTGGCCACCAGGCGCTGCATCGCTGAACTCACGGCCGAGGACCGTCCGCACGGCATGCCGGTGCGACTCGCGGATCAGGACGACGGTGTCGACCACGGTGCCGTCGAGGTCGAACAGGATCGGATCGAAGCCCGCCGTCCGGCTCACCCGGCCTCCCGCCTGGCGCCCGAGACCGTAGTCGGCCAGCAGTCGGCCCAATGCGTCCATCCCCTGTTCGTCGGTCAGCTCGAAGTGCAGCGGCGACACCGAGATCTCACCGTCATCCAGCGCCGCGAAGTCGGTGCCCGGCGCGGCGTGGTAGCCGGGCGGCTCGCCGTAGATCGCGTAGCGGCGGCGCGGCCCGTCGGCGCCCTCGAGCACGAGCTCGTCGTTGTAGATGCGCCGGCCCAGGCGCGTCACGCGGGCGCGCGGCGGATCGTGTGCCGGGCGGGCCGGCGCGTTGACGTTGAGCAGCACCGGCCGCGCGAAGCGGTGCTCGGTGACCAGCGCGATCAGGCCGGGCACGAAGTCGCAGACCGCCCCGAACTCGTAGTGTCTGCCGTCCCAGCGGTCGTCGGGATCGCCCAGGTGCTGCTGGGAGACGGCGATCGCCGGCCAGCCGAGCAGGACCCCCTCGAGCGCCGCCGCCACCGTGCCGGAGTAGGTGACGTCGTCGCCGAGATTCAGGCCCATGTTGATGCCGCTCACCACGACGTCGGGAATCTCCCCGACCAGTCCCAGCATCGCGAAGCGCACGCAGTCGACCGGCGTCCCGTCGGTGGCGTACGCCGGCGAGCCGTCGGCGAGTTCGACCTGCTCGACGTGCAGCGGGTCGTGGATGGTGATCATGCGGGCGATCGCGCTGCGGTTGCGATCGGGCGCGATCACGCTCACACGGCCGACGCGCTCGAGGGCGCCCTTGAGCGCCAGCAGGCCCGGCGAGAAGACGCCATCGTCATTGGTGACCAGGATGTGCGTCATTCGGCAGCACCGAGTATAGGGGCGCCGTCCACCGGCTCCGGATACCGCACCGCAACAAGCGTGAGCGGGTGCGCCGGTGCCGTGCGGCCCGCCGCGCCGCGCGGCGCGCCGGCCACCAGCTCGGTCATCTGTTCGGCGGGGCGGCTGCCCCGGCCCACCTCGAGCATCGTCCCCACCAGGATCCGCACCATGTTGCGCAGGAACGCATCGGCCTCGATGCGGAACACCGTCTCGTCGCCCCTGGGCTCCCACTCGCAGTGCCGCACCGTGCGGTCGAAAAAGACATGCTCGGTCCTGGCCGGCGTAAACGCCGTGAAGTCATGCCGGCCCAGGCAGGCGGCGGCCGCGGCGTTCATCGCGGTCAGGTCCAGCGGCTGGGGGTGGTGCAGCACGCGCGCGCGCCGCAGCGGCGAGCGCGCCCCAACGAGGACGCGGTACTCGTAGCTGCGCCCGATCGCACTCGCCCGAGCGTCGAAGTCCGGCGGGGCGAATGCGGCGTCCCGCACCGCGATGTCGGGCGGCAGGACGCCCGCCAGGCCCTTGACCAGCCGGCGCAGGTCGATGTCGGCGCCGATCAGAAACGTGGCGACCTGCCCAGACGGCGTGCACCCCGGCATCGGTGCGCCCGGCGACGTGCAACTCCACGGGGGTTCGCAGGATCACCTCGAGGGCGTCTGCGAGCACGCCCTCGCACGTGCGCCGGTCGGGCTGGGCGGCCCACCCGGAAAAGCCCCTCCCGTCGTACTCGATCTCCAGGCGCACGACCCGCACCTCAGCCGAGCTCCGGCCGGAGGATTGCGCCCTCGCGCGGGTCGGCGTCCGCACGTCCGCGCTCCAGCTGGCCGACCAGCCCCCGCGCGCGCCCGAGCGCAAGCGCGGTGACCGCCGCGTCGAAGGCATCCTGGTTGGCCACGCATGCGCCGGCAAATGGGTCCAGCGCCCCGGCCTCCTGGGCCACGACGGCCCGGCGCAACCCGGCTCCGCTCAGGCCGTCGGCCGCCGGTGCCACGAGGCGCGCCAGCAGCCGCGGGAAGACCTCCACGGCGACCGGCAGCCGCGGCGGATCGAAGGGCCAGATCGCGACGCCGACGTCGCACAGCGACATCAGCTCGGGCATGCCGTAGAGCGCCTGCGCGCCGACGCTGCCGGGTCCGGTGAGCTTGAAGAAGGAACTCGGCTGCGCGCCGGGCCGCCGGACGGCGTGGTCCGTGCGCCGCAGCGGATCGCCGCCTGCCGCCGGCCGCGGCCGGATCCCCGGCCCCCAAAACGGCGGCCCCAAGGCCCGCACGAACGCCGGGTCGCGTGCGATGCCCGCGGCCGCCCAGCGCCACAGCTCCGCCGCCGAGCGCATCCCGTGCGCGTCGAGGAACCAGGCGGGAGCCGAGAAGCAGAAGTCCAAGCCCGATGACGGTCTCGGGCTCCTCGAAGACCAGCTCGACGAGCCGCGCGGTCGTCGACGGCGCGATCGCGTCCGGTCTCGAGCGCGACGAGCCGCCCCTCCTGTGCGACGGCAAGCCAGATGGCGCGGGCTGCGGCCCGCCGGCCGGCCGCCCCGCTCCAATCCACCCCGACGCAGCGCCGGGGACCCACCGGTCTAGGCGGCGCTTGTCGCCGGCTCGCGCGTGAGCTCGAGCAGCACCATCTCGGCGGCGTCACCCTGACGCGGGCCGAGCTTGAGCGTGCGCGTGTAGCCGCCGTTGACGTCCGCGAAGGCCGGAGCGATCTCGTTGAAGAGGCGGTAGGTGACCTCCTTGTTGCGCAGGAGGGCGATCGCCTGGCGGCGCGCGTGGAGGGTGTCGGTCTTGCCCAGCGTAATCGCCTTCTCGGCGACGCTGCGGGCGAGCCGCGCCTTGGGCGCGGTGGTTTGGATGCGGCCGTGCGTCAGCAGCGCAGTTGCGAGGTTCGCGCCCATCGACCGGCGGTGGGAGCTGGAACGGTTGAGCTTGGGTCCTGAGCGCTGGTGGCGCACGGCACGTCTCCTTGATGAACGGCGGGTGCTACTCGGCGCGCAGGCTCAGCCCGTGCGCGGCGAGGTTTTCCTTGACTTCCTCGATCGACTTCTTGCCGAAGTTGGGGATCGCCGACAGCTCGTCCTCGGTCTTGGAGACCAGATCGCCGATCGTCTCCACCCCGACGCGCTTGAGGCAGTTGTACGACCGGACCCCGAGTTCGAGCTCCTCGATCATGATGTCATGCAGGTTGCCGCCGGGACGCTCCTCTTCGGGCTCCGGCTGGCCGAGCGTCTTGACGACGTCCGGGTCGGCGAACAGCGCCAGGCGGTGGATCAGGGTCTCCGCCGCCTCGGCGACCGCGCTGCGCGGGTCGATGCTGCCGTCGGTCTCGACCTCGAGCGTGAGCTTGTCGTAGTCGGTGCGCTGGCCCACACGCGCCGAGCCGACCTCGTAGCGCACGCGGCGCACCGGGGAGAAGTTCGAGTCGACGGGGATGACGCCGATGACGGTGTTCGGGCCCTTGTTGCCCTCGGCCTGCACATAGCCGCGGCCGCGCGAGATGGTGAGCACCATCTCGAGCTTGGCGTTGGCGGCCAGGTTGGCGATCTCGAGGTCCGGGTTCAGCACCTCCAGGTCGGCCGGGCAGCTGATGTCCCCGGCCACCACCGGGCCGGCCGTCGACTTGGACAGCTCGACCTCGATCTCGGAGACCTCGCCATGCAGACGGCACACCAGGCGCCGCAGTGCCAGGATGATGTCGGTCACGTCCTCCCGCACGCCGGGCACGGCGGTGAACTCGTGCTGGACCCCCTCGATGCGCACGGAGGTGACCGCCGCGCCCTCGAGCGAGGACAGCAGCACCCGCCGCAGCGAGTTCCCAAAGGTATGGCCGAAGCCGCGGTCCAGCGGCTCAACCTCGAAGATGCCGAGCGTGTCGGCGACAGGCTCGTAGGTCATGCGAGGTGACTGCTCGTCAATCACGAATCGTTCCTTGTTGTCCGGCGTCGGCCGGATGTACTACCGACGCAAATTGCCCCCGCAGCATCGGTGCCCAGGCGCGCGTCGAGGCCCGGACACCATCGCCGATGGGGATGGTTACTTCGAGTACAACTCCACGATCAGTTGTTCGCGCACGGGCGTGTCGATCTCGCTGCGCTCCGGGAAGCGCAGGATCTTGCCGGTCAGCGAGTCGTGATCGGCCTGCAGCCAGGGCGCCAGCGAGGACACCATCTCGGTGTTCTGGCGGACCGATGCCTCCGAGCCCGACTCGGGACGCAGGCTGATCACGTCGTCCGGCCGGACCTGGTAGCTGGGAATGTTGACCCGCTTGCCGTTGACCAGGAAGTGGCCATGGCGCACCAGCTGGCGGGCCTCGCGGCGCGAGGAGGCGAACGCCAGGCGCGTCACGACGTTGTCCAGGCGCATCTCGAGCAGGCGCAGCAGGTTCTCACCGGTGATCCCGGGCTGGCGGCTGGCCTTCTCGTAGTACGTGCGGAACTGCTTCTCCAGGACCTGGTAGTAGCGGCGCATCTTCTGCTTCTCGCGCAGCTGCAGCAGGTACTCGCTCTGGCGGATACGGCCGCGGCCGTGCTCACCGGGCGGGTATGGGCGCACGGTGACGCCGCACTTGGGCGTGTAGCAACGGGCGCCCTTGAGGAAGAGCTGCTCGCCCTCACGGCGGCAGAGTTTGCAGACCGAACCGGTATCGCGTGCCATCGCTAAGAAATCCTCTAGACCCGGCGCCGCTTACGGGGACGGCAGCCGTTGTGGGGAACTGGGGTCACATCGGTCACCGAGGTCACCTCGAGCCCGGCGGCCTGGAGGGATCGGATCGCGGTCTCGCGGCCGGAGCCCGGGCCCTTGACGTAGACGTCGACCTTCTGCAGGCCGTGCTCCATGCCCTTCTTGGCCGCGGCGTCCGCGGTGACCTGGGCCGCAAACGGGGTGCTCTTGCGCGAGCCCTTGAACCCGGCCGATCCGGCCGTCTCCCAGGCGATCACGTTGCCCTGCTTGTCGGTGAGGGTGACGATCGTGTTGTTGAACGACGTCTTGATGTGCGCCTGTCCGACGGCGATGTTCTTGCGCACACGCCGACGGGTGCGGCCGCGCGTGACCTTCTGGCGAGACATGGACCCCTTTACTTCTTCTTGCGCTGCTTGCCGACGGTCTTCTTGGGACCCTTCCGGGTGCGCGCGTTGGTCTTGGTGCGCTGCCCGCGCACCGGCAGCGAACGCCGATGGCGCAGGCCGCGGTAGCAGGCGATCTCCATCAGCCGCTTGATGTCGTTCGCGCGCTCGCGGCGGAGGTCGCCCTCGACCACCAGCGCCTTCTCGATGACATCACGCAGCCGCGCGACCTCTTCTTCGGTGAGGTCGCGGACGTAGGTGTCGCGGTTGATCCCGGTCTCGGCCAGCACGCGGTTCGCCGTCGGGCGGCCGATGCCGTAGATGTAGGTCAGACCGATCTCCACCCGCTTCTCGCGGGGAATGTTGACTCCGGCGATTCGTGCCATGGCTAGCCCTGCACCTGCTTGTGGCGGGCATTCTGGCAAATCACCATCACCTTGCCGTGCCGGCGGATGACGCGGCACTTCTCGCAGATCGGCTTGACCGATGGGCGAACCTTCACAGCAATCCCCCGTGCTGAGCACACCCGGCGGCTGCCGGGTGCAGGGTCGTAGAAACGCTCGCGGCAGACTCTCCGCGAGCGGCCGCGCATACTAGCACGCCGCGGGCGCTCATCCGGCCGACCCCCGGGGACCTGCGGTGAGGATCCGCGGGCCCGCCGCGGTAATCGCGACGGTGTGTTCCCAGTGGGCCGACAGCGTGCCGTCTTTGGTCGTTACGGTC
Organism: uncultured Thermoleophilia bacterium; assembly: GCA_963784985.1. Classification (GTDB taxonomy): domain Bacteria; phylum Actinomycetota; class Thermoleophilia; order Miltoncostaeales; family Miltoncostaeaceae; genus CAITWD01. The sequence continues at coordinate 60,994 of CAWATR010000024.1, read as the reverse complement.
CAGCGGTCGGGTCCGAGCATGACGTCCGGGCCGCCGATATTCACCATCGGCTCGATGGCGATCACCAGACCCTCCGGCAGGGGCTCGCCGGTGCCCGGCGCGCCAAAGTTGGGGACGTTCGGCGGCTCGTGCATCGAGCGCCCCACCCCGTGACCGACGAGGCTCTCCACGCAGGAGAAGCCCGCCGCCTCGACCACGCTCTGGACCGCGTTGCCGATGTCGCCGATGTGGTTGCCGGCCGTCGCCGCGGCGATCCCGGCCGCCAGCGCGCTCCGGGTGACCTCCGACAGGCGGATCGCGTCGGCATTGCCGATGCCGACCACATACGTACGGGCGGCGTCGGAGACCCAGCCGTCGAGCACGGCGCCGCAATCGATCGAGATCAGGTCGCCCTCGGCCAGGGCGTAGTCACCGGGGATCGCGTGGACCACCTGGTCATTGACCGACGGGCAGATCGTCGCCGGGAAGCCCTGGTAGCCGAGGAACGCCGGCTGCGGCCCCCGCGTCGCGGATCGTCTGCTCGGCGATCGCGTCGAGCTCGCGGGTGGTGACGCCAACCGCGATCGCCGCGGCCATCGCCTCGTGCGCCGCCGCGAGCACGGCGCCCGAGGCGGCCATGGCGTCGATCTCCGCCGGGGTCTTGAGGATCCCGGTGGAGGCGCGCGCCGGCGCGGCGCCCAGCGCCCTAATCGCCCGCGACGGCCGACGTGATCTGGCCATAGACCTCGTCCTGGGACTGCTCGCCGTTGATCGGGCGCAGCAGGCCTCGGGCGACGTAGTAGTCGATCAGCGGGGCGGTGGATTCGGCGTACACGTTCAGGCGGTTCTCGACGGCCTCGGCCCGGTCGTCGGCGCGCTGGTAGAGGTCGCACTCCCCGAGCGTCGCGCAGGTGGCATCGCGCACGTGCGGGGCGAACACCTCGTGCCACGAACGCCCGCAGGTCCGACAGATCCAGCGGCCGGCCAAGCGCCGCACGAGCTCCTCTCGCGAGACGTCCAGCAGCAGCACCGCATCCAGCGGCGCGTCGAGCTCGGCGAGCATCCGGTCCAGCGCGTGGGCCTGGGCAAGCGTGCGCGGGAACCCGTCGAGCAAGAAGTTGTCCTCGCCCGGGCTCAGCCGCTCGCGGATCATCCCGATCACGACCGCGTCGGGGACGAGGTCCCCGGCATCCATGTAGCGCTTGGCCTCGCGTCCGAGCTCGGTGCCCTGGGCGACCGCCTCGCGCAGCAGGTCGCCGGTCGCCAAGTGCGTCAGCCCGAGGTCGGCTTTCAGCCGGTCGGCCTGCGTGCCCTTGCCGGCACCGGGAGGCCCGAGGAAGACAAGGCGGGCTATCGGAGGAACCCCTCGTAGGAGCGCATCATCAGCTGGGCCTCCATCTGGCGGATGGTATCGAGCGCGACGCCGACGACGATCAGGATGGACGTGCCGCCGAGCACGCCGAAGAACACATTCGACTGGGGCAGGTACTTGAACACGATGCTCGGGAGCGTCGCGATCAGTGCCAGGTAGATCGCACCCGGCAGGGTCAGGCGCGTGAGCACGCGGTCCAGGTACACGGCCGTCGGGCGGCCGGGCCGCACCCCGGGGATGAACCCGCCGTACTTCTTGAGGTTCTCGGCCTGCTCGACCGGGTTGAACACGATCGCCGTGTAGAAGTACGTGAACACGACGATCAGCAGCGCCTCGAAGATGATGTAGTACCAGGAGCCCGGGGCCAGGAAGGTCGAGATCGAATTGAAGACCGAGCCGCGGCCGACGAACGTGGTGATCGTCGCCGGCAGGATCACGACCGACGCCGCGAAGATCACGGGGATCACCCCGGCCATGTTGACCCGCAGCGGCATGTAGGTCTGCCCGCCGGTGGTCATGCGGCGCCCGACCATCCGCTTGGCGTACTGGATCGGGATGCGGCGCTGGCCCTCGCTGATGAACACGACCGCGACGACGACCGCCAGCGCGATCGCCAGGATCACCACCTGATCGATCGGGCCCAGGGTCAGCCACGCGCTCACGCCGCTGGGAATCGACGAGACGATGTTGGCGAAGATGATCAGCGAGATGCCGTTGCCGATCCCGCGCTGGGTGATCAGCTCGCCGAGCCACATCACCAGCGTGGTCCCGGCCACGAGGCTGAGGATGATGACGTAGAACTTGCTCGCCGTCAGCCCGGGCAGCCCGCTCTGGGAGCGGAAGTACAGGACGTAGGCGACCGCCTGCAGCGCAGCCAGCGCCACGGTGAAGTAACGCGTGTACTGGGTGATCTTCTGCTGGCCGGCCTCCCCCTCCTTCTGGAGCTCCTCCAGGCGCGGGATGACCACGGTCATCAGCTGGAGCACGATGCTCGCGGTGATGTAGGGCATGATGCCCAGCGCAAACAGCGAGAAGCGCGTCAGCGCGCCGCCGGCGAACAGGTTCAGCAGACCGACCAGGCTGGAGCCGCGATTGTTGATCGCGTTCTGGATCGCCGAGACGTTGACGCCCGGCACGGGGACGTACGCCCCGAACCGGTACACGAGCAGGATGAACGCGGTAAAGCCGATCTTCTTGCGCAGGTCCGGAGAACTCAGCGCGGTGAGCATCGACTTCAGCACGGCGTGCTACCCCTCAGTCCCGACGACCTCGGCGGCCCCGCCCGCGGCTTCGATCTTGGCCTTGGCCGCGGCGGAGAAGGCGTGCGCGCGCACCGTCAGCGCGCGGTCGAGCTCGCCCTCGGCGAGGATCTTGACCGGCCAGCCGCGGTGGGAGTTGTTCTTGACCAGGCCCCGCCCCTCGAGCGCGGCGACATCGACGACCGTGCCCGCCTCGAACACGGTCAGCTGACCGACGTTGACCGGCACGCTGTGGGTCCGGAACGGGCCGAACGGCATCGACTTCTTGTGGTTAGGGCCGCGGAGCTTGGCCTGCTGCATGTAGACCGGGATCTGGCCGCCGGTGTAACCGGGGCGCACCCCGCCGCCCGAACGCGCGCCGAGACCCTTGGTCCCGCGCCCCGAGGTCTTGCCCGTGCCGGAGCCCGGCCCGCGGCCGATGCGCTTGCGACGGTGGCGGGAGCCCGGACGCGGCGACAGCGACTCGAGTCGCACCTCGTTGGGGTCCACCGGCGTCAGCTCATCAGTCGTCATTGCGAAGCTCCTGGACACTCACCATCGACGCCACAACGCGCAGCATTCCACGCAGCTGCGGCGAGTCCTCGTGCTCGACGGTCTGGCCGATCCGGCGCAGCCCGAGTGCACGCAGGGTACCGCGGTGCCGCTGCTGGGTGCCGATCACCGACCGGGTCTGGGTCACGCGGAACCGGCTCACGCCAGTTCCTCCACGACCTCGATGACCTCGATGACCTCGACTTCCTCGAGCTGCTCGGTGACCTTGGCCCCGGAACTGAGCATCTCGCCCACGCGCTTGCCACGCAGCGTGGCCACCTCTTGCGGGGTGCGCAGCTGCTTGAGCCCGTCGACGGCCGCGGTGACGAGGTTCAGCGGGTTGCTCGACCCGAGCGACTTGCTCAGGATGTCGCGGATCCCCGCCAGCTCCAGCACGGCGCGCACGCCCCCGCCGGCGATGACCCCGGTACCTTCGGAGGCGGGCTTGAGCAGCACGCGACCGGCCCCGTGACGGCCCACGACCTGGTGGGTGATCGTCGTCTTGTACTTGGGCACCCGGAACAGGTTCTTCTTGGCGTCGTCGACGGCCTTCTGGATGGCGACGGGGACCTCGTTGGCCTTGCCGTGGCCGACGCCGACGGTGTCGACCTCGTTGCCCACGACGACCAGCGCCGAGAACGAGAACCGCCGACCGCCCTTGACCACCTTGGCCACGCGGTTGACCTGGACGACGCGCTCGTTGAGTTCGAGCCCATCGGAGTTGACTTTCGGCTTACGACGCCGCTCGGCCACGAACGCTGTCCCTTCCTAGAAGCTCAGGCCCGCTGCGCGGGCCGCATCTGCGAGCGACTTCACGCGCCCGTGGTATTTGTAGCCGCCCCGATCGAACACGACCGACTCGACCCCGGCAGCGCGGGCCCGCTCGGCCACCAGGCGACCGACCTCGGTCGCGGCGGCGCCCTTGCTCAGCCCCCGCAGCTCGGCCTCGGTCGAACCGGCGGCAGCCAGGGTGTGGCCCTTGGTGTCGTCGATGATCTGCGCGTAGATGCGCAGGTTCGACCGGGACACGCACAGACGCGGACGCGTCGCGGTGCCGGTGACCTTAGCGCGGATCCGGCGGTGGCGCCGGGCGCGCTTGAGTTCTGACGAAAGCTGACCCATGGTTATGCCCTCTTACCGACCTTGCGCCGAATCTGCTCGCCGGAGTAGCGGATCCCCTTGCCCTTGTAGGGCTCGGGCGGACGCACCTCGCGAATCTGGGCAGCGATCTGCCCCACGGCCTGCTTGTCAATGCCGCGCACCACGATCTGGGTGGGCACGGGGACTTCGAAGTTGATGCCCGCCGGCGGCTCCATCGAGACCGGGTGCGAATACCCGACCGCCAGCTCCAGCACCTGCCCCCTGAGTGCGGCCCGGTAGCCGACACCGACCAGCTCGAGCTCCTTCGCGAAGCCGTCGGTCACGCCCTGGACCATGTTGGCCACCAGCGTTCGGGTAAGCCCGTGCAGGGCACGGTGCGGCCCACGGTCGGTCGGCCGCGTGACACGCAACTCGCCCTCAGCCTGTTCGATCGCGATCGGCTGCACGACCGTGTGCTCGAGCTCGCCCTTGGGTCCGGTGACCGTGACGTGCTGCCCGGAGATCTTGATGTTGACCCCGTCGGGGACGGGGATCGGTGCGCGACCGATGCGGCTCATGAGATTCCTTGCCCTTGCCTTACCACACCGTGCAGATCAGCTCGCCGCCGACGCCGCGCCGGCGGGCCTCCTGCCCGGTCAACAGCCCCTGCGAGGTCGAGACGACCGCGATGCCCATCCCGCCCAGCACGCGCGGGATGTCGTCGCTGGCCAGGTAGACGCGCCGGCCCGGCTTGGACATGCGCCGCACACCCGAGAGCACGCGCCGCCGGTCCTTGTCGTACTTGAGGCGCACGGTGAGGTCGCGGCCGTCGACCGCGTAGCCCGCGATGTACCCCTCGTCCTCGAGCACCTGGGCGACGGAGAGCTTCATCTTGCTGGTCGGCATCGTCACCGAGTCGTGCAGCGCGAGATTCGCGTTGCGCAGCCGGGTGAGCATGTCGGCGATCGGGTCAGTCAGCATGCCTACCAGCTCGCCTTCGTCATGCCGGGGATCACGCCGTCATGCGCCTGCTCGCGCAGGCAGATGCGGCACAGCCCGAACTTGCGGAAGACCGCGCGTGACCGGCCGCACCGCATGCAGCGGGCGTATTGCCGGGTCGTGTACTTCTGTGGGCGCGCCGACTTCACGCGCAGGCTGGTCTTCGCCAACTCCAGGCTCCTTCAGGTTCTCGCTAGCGCTTCTTGCCCCGTACCGCCCCGCGCTTGCGCATCTTGCGCCGGCGCCGGATGGCGAGCTCGTCTGCCGTGTACCCCTCGGCCCGGAACGGCATCCCGAGGGCCCGCAACAACTCGCGGGCCTCGGCGTCCGTCGTGGCCGACGTCGTGATCGTGACGTTCAGGCCACGCACGGCGTCGATCCGGTCGTAGTCGACCTCGGGGAAGATGGTCTGCTCGCGCAGGCCGAGATTGTAGTTGCCGCGTCCATCGAACCCGTCGGGGTTGATGCCGCGAAAGTCGCGGATCCGCGGGAGCGCGATCGCCGTCAGGCGGTCGTAGAACTCCCACATGCGGTCGCCGCGCAGGGTGACCTTGCAGCCGATCGCCATGCCCTCGCGCAGCTTGAACTGCGCGATCGACTTGCGCGCGCGGGTGATCATCGGACGCTGGCCGGCGATGATCGCCAGCTGCGCGACGGCCTCGTCGAGCGCCTTGGAGTTCTGCTTGGCCTCGCCGACGCCCATCGAGAGCGTGATCTTCTCGATCCGCGGGAGCTCCATCGGCGACGCGTAGTCGAACTGCTCCTGCAGTTGCGGGCGCACCTCGCTCAGGTAGTACTCCTTGAGGCGCGGGCGCGGCGCGGTCGTGGTGGTCTGCTCGTCGCTCATCGCCCTAGTCAATCTGCTTTCCGCTGCGCACGGCCACACGCACGCGCGTGCCGTTGTTGTCCTCGATGCGCACCCGCGTCGGACGCTTGGTCTCCGGGTCCACCAGCGCCAGGTTCGACAGGTGGATCGGCGCGGGCTTCTCGATGATGCCCCCCGGATCGTCCGGCGGACGCGGCTTGGTGTGCCGCTTGATGATGTTCAGGCCCTCGACCACCGCGCGCTCGTCCGACGGACGCACCGCAAGCACGGTACCGGTCTTGCCCTTGTCCTTGCCCGAGATGGCGATCACGGTGTCGCCCTTCTTGATGCGCGCGGGCATCAGAGCACTTCCGGGGCGAGGCTGATGATCTTCATGAAGTCCTTCTCGCGCAGCTCGCGGGCCACGGGGCCGAAGATGCGGGTCCCGCGCGGGTTCTGGGCGGCGTCGATGATGACCGCGGCGTTCTCGTCGAACGAGATGAACGTGCCGTCGTTGCGACCGTGCGCCTTCTTGGTCCGCACGATCACCGCCTTGACGACATCGCCCTTCTTGATCGCGCCGTTCGGCGTCGCCGCCTTGACGGTGGCGACGATCACGTCGCCCACCGTGGCGTAGCGACGCCGCGAGCCGCCGAGCACCCGGATGCACAGGATCTCCCGGGCGCCGGTGTTGTCGGCGACCCGCAGTCGGCTTTCATTCTGGATCATCCTGGCCCCTTACTTCGCGCGCTCGATGATCTCGTCGAGCCGCCAGCGCTTCTGCTTTGACAGCGGACGGGTCTCGATCACGCGGACCAGATCGCCGATGCCGGCCTCGTTGCGCTCGTCGTGAACGTGCAGCTTGCTCGAGACGCGCACGGTCTTCTTGTACTTGGGGTGGGCGGTCTGGCCGTCGATGCGCACGGTGATCGTCTTCTCGCGCGCGTCGCTGACGACGACTCCCTGACGCACCTTGCGGCGCGCGACCAGCTCTTGCGGCGACTCAGACACCGGCGGCCTCTTCCTCTGCGATCTCGCGTGCCCGGGCAACCGTCAGCAGACGGGCGATGTCGCGCTTGCGCGCGCGGATCTCGGCCGTCCGCTCGAGCGCCCCTTGCGCGTTCTGGAACCGCAGGTTGAACAGCGCCTCGCGGGCGTCGTTGAGCTCCATGGCGAGCTGCTCGTCGGTGAGCCCGTTTGCTTCGCTGCCCTTCACGATGACCTCACTGATCCTCACGCGTCACGAACTTGCACCGCACCGGCAGCTTCATGGCCGCCAGGCGCATGGCCTCGCGGGCCAGCGGCTCGCCCACGCCCGACAGCTCGAACATGATGCGGCCGGGCTTGACCACGGCGACCCAGGTCTCCGGGGAGCCCTTGCCCGAACCCATGCGGGTCTCGGCCGGCTTCTTGGTGACCGGCAGGTGCGGGAAGATGTTGATCCAGATCTTCCCGCCACGCCGGATGCGACGGTTCATCGCGATACGGGCCGCCTCGATCTGGCGGTTGGTGATCCACGCCGGCTCGAGCGCCTTCAGCCCGTACTCGCCGAAGTGCAGCTCGGTGTGGCCCTTGGACAGCCCTTCGCGCCGGCCGCGATGCGCTTTGCGGTGCTTTGTCCGCCTCGGCATCAGCATGGCCTAGCGACCTCCGCCCTGTCCGCCGCCGCCCGGAGTTCGCCACGGCCGCGCGAGCCGCCGTCGCCGCCGCCGTCGGGACGCCGGTCACGACGCGGGCGCCGCGGCGGCGCGGTGTCGAGGTCGACCCGCCCGCGGGCGTCGGCGACCCCTTCGGGCAGCACCTCGCCGCGATTGATCCAGACCTTGACGCCGATGCGGCCGAAGGTGGTCTTGGCCTCGTGGAAGCCGTAGTCGATGTCCGCGCGCAGCGTGTGCAGCGGCACGCGGCCGTCGGAGTAGTGCTCCGAACGGGACATCTCGGCACCGCCGAGGCGGCCCGAGCACTGCACCTTGACGCCCTGGGCGCCCGAGCGCATGGCGGAGGTCAGCGCGCGCTTCATCGCGCGACGGAAGCTCACCCGGTTCTCGAGCTGCTCGGCGATCGACTGGGCGACCAGCTTCGCGTCCAGCTCCGGGCGCTTGATCTCGTTGATGTTGACCTGGATCGCCTTGCCGGTGATCTGGTTGAGCTGCTTGCGCAGCGCCTCCACCTCGGACCCGCTCTTGCCGATCACGATGCCCGGCCGCGCGGTGAAGATGTCCACCGTCAGCTTCTGGGCGTCCTTGCGCAGGTTGATGGCCGACAGGCCCGCATGGCTGAGCCGGTGGGTGATGTAGTCGCGCACCTTGCGGTCCTCGTCCAGGTAGCTGGCGAAGTCGCGCTCGGAGAACCAATTCGACCGCCATCCGGTGATGACGCCGATGCGGAACCCGCCGGGATGTACCTTCTGGCCCACTGTGCCTACTCTCCTCGGGAACCGCTGGACCGGCCGCCCGTGGCGGCGGCGAGCCCGATGGTGATGTGGCAGGTGCGCTTGTTGATCGGCGTCGCACGGCCTTGGGCACGCGGCCGGAACCGCTTGATCGTCGGACCCTCGTCGACGGTCACGTGCGCGAGCACGAGCTCCTGGACATCCAGGCCGGCGTTGTGGTCGGCGTTGGCCATGGCCGACTGCAGCACCTTGCGCACCGACTCGGCGGCGGCATGCGTGTCGTACGCCAGGATCGCCTGGGCCTGCACGACCGACTTGCCGCGGACCAGATCCGCGACCAGGCGCGCCTTGCGCGCGGAGCCGCGCACGAACTTGGCGGTCGCGGTGACCATGATCGTGTCGTTTGCCGTCGTCGCCATCAGCGCATCTTGGCCGTGCGGTCGGAACCGATGTGGCCGCGGTAGGTGCGGGTCGGCGCGAACTCGCCGAGCTTGTGGCCGACCATGCTCTCGGACACGAACACGGGCACGTGACGGCGGCCGTCGTGGACGGCGATCGTGTGACCGACCATCTCCGGGAAGATCGTCGAGGAACGGGACCACGTGCGGACCATCCTCTTCTCGCCGGCGCCGTTCATCTGTTCGATCCGCTGCATGAGGCGCGGCTCGACGAACGGGCCCTTCTTGAGGCTACGCCCCATCTAGCGACCCTCCGTGTGCTTGCCGCGCTTGCGTCCGCGGACGATGAACTTCTGGCTGGCCTTGCGCTTGTTGCGGGTGCGGTAGCCCGTGGGTGGGCTTGCCCCAGGGGGTCACCGGGTGGCGACCCGAGTTGGTCTTGCCCTCGCCACCGCCGTGCGGGTGGTCGACCGGGTTCATGGCGGAGCCGCGCACCGTCGGCCGCACGCCCTTCCAGCGTGAGCGGCCGGCCTTGCCGCTGGTCATGTTCTCGTGGGTCACGTTGCCGACCTGGCCGATCGTGGCCCGGCACTCCAGGTGGATCATGGCGCATCTCCGAGGAGGGCAGGCGCAGCGTGCGCGTAGTCGCCGTCCTTGGCCATCAGCTGCGCGCCGGTGCCCGGCCGAGCGGCAGATCTGGCCGCCCCGGCCGATCTTGAGCTCGATGTTGTGGACGATCGTGCCCGTCGGGATGTCGCGCAGCGCCAAGCGAGTTGCCCGGCTTGATGTCGGCGCCCGGACCGCTCAGGACCGTGTCGCCGACCTGCAGGCGCAGCGGGGCCAGGATGTAGCGCTTCTCCCCGTCCGCGTAGTGCAGCAGGGCGATGCGCGCGCTGCGGTTCGGGTCGTACTCGATCGAGGCGACCTTGGCGGGGATGCCGTCCTTGCGGCGCTTGAAGTCGATGATGCGGTAGCGGCGCTTGTGACCGCCGCCGATGTGGCGCGTCGTGATGCGGCCGTTGTTGTTGCGGCCGCCGGTCTTCTTGACCGGCTCGAGCAGCGACTTCTCGGGCGTCGTCTTCGTGACCTCCTCGAAGTCCGAGGTCGTGATGAAGCGGCGGCCCGGGGAGGTCGGCTTGTAGGTCTTGATGCCCATCCCTATGCCCCCTCGAACAGCTTGATCTTGTCGCCCGGGGCCAGCTCGACGATCGCCTTCTTCCAGCCCGGCCGGCGGCCGCGGGTTGCGCCGCGCCGCTTGGGCTTGCTGCGGACGTTGACGATGCGCACATCGGTCACCGTCACGTCGAAGATGCTCCTCGACCGCCTGGCGGATCTGGTCTTGTGGGCGTGTCCAGGACGCGGAACGTGTACTGGTTGTGTGCCTCGACCAGCCCGAAGCTCTTCTCGGACACGACCGGGCGGATCAGCACCCGGCGGATGTCGTCACGCATGCGGTACTCATGCAGCGTCCTCCGCGGCGGCCGCGCGCGGCTCGCCGATCGAGCCAGACGTCCCAGGACGCCCGCTCGACCAGCAGGCTGCGGGCCGCCATGACGTCCACGGTCTCCAGCTCCCAGCTCTCGAGCACGTACACGTCGCGCAGGTTGCGGAACGACTTCGCGGCATCCGAGTCGAGCGCCTCGACGACCACCAGCAGCGGACGGGCTTGAGCCCCTCGGGCGCCTTGTCGAGGAACTCCTTGGCCGCCTTGGTCGACGGCGCGTCGAAGGCGGCGTCCAGGAGCGCGATCGCTGCCGCGCTCGACGTGCGCCTTGAGCGCGCCGCGCCACGCCTGGATCTGGACCTTGCGGTTGACCTTGCCGCCGTAGCTGCGCGGGTGCGGTCCGAAGACCACGCCGCCGCCGGCCCACTGCGGCGCGCGAATCGACCCCTGGCGGGCGCGACCGGTGCCCTTCTGGCGCCACGGCTTGGCGCCGCCGCCGCGTACGTCGGCGCGGGTCTTGGTCGAGCGCGTGCCGCCGCGGCGTGCGGCGAGCTCCTGGACCGACGACCTCGTGGATCAGGTGCGGCTTGATCTGCTGGCCGGCCAGCCCGGGGCGAGCTCGAGCTCGCCCGACGCGGGCGCCGGCACCCAGGATCTGGAGCGGGCTCATGCGGGCCTCACGATCACGATGCCGTTGCGGGCACCGGGGACCGGGCCGTTGACGAGCAGGATGTTGCGTTCGGGATCGGCACCGACGACCTGCAGACCGCGCTGGGTCACGCGCTTGGCGCCCATGTGGCCGGCCATGCGGACACCCTTGAACACGGGGACGGGTACGCCGACGCGCCGATCGACCCCGGCCTGGCGGATGTTGTGCGAGCCGTGGGACTTGGGGCCGCTGGCGAAGTTGTGCCGCTTGATGGTGCCGGCGAAGCCCTTGCCCTTGCTGGTGCCGGTGACCTTGATGACCTCGCCGGGCGCGAAGTCGCTCGACCGTCGACGACGTCGCCGACGCGCCAGGCCCTCGCCCACCTCGGCGGGCGAGAACTCGTGCAGGTGGCGCACCGGCGGGGCCTTGGCCTTGCGCAGGTGGCCGAGCTCGGGCTTGTTGAGCAGCTTGGGGCGCACGTCGCCGAAGCCCAGCTGCACGGCGGCATAGCCGTCGGTCTCCTCGGTCTTGACCTGGGTGACCGGGCAGGGGCCGCCTCGATGACGGTGAGCGTGACGCGTGCACCGTCCTCGGCGAAGATCTGGGTCATCCCCAGTTTGCGTCCGATGATTGCCGGCATCTGCGGCCTTACGCCTTGATCTCGATGTCGACGCCGGCGGGCAGGTCGAGGCGCATGAGCGAGTCGACCGTCTTGGGGGTCGGCGAGTAGATGTCGATTAGCCGCTTGTGCGTGCGGATCTCGAAGTGCTCCCGCGAATCCTTGTCCTTGAACGGACCCTTGATGACGCAGTAGCGGTTGCACTCGGTCGGCAGGGGCACCGGACCGGAGATGGTCGCGCCGGAGCGCTGCGCGGTCTCGACGATCTGCGACGCGCTGCGGTCGATCTGCTCGTGATCGTAGGCCTTGAGCCGGATCCTGATCTTGTTCTGCTGCACTCGGCGCCCTTCTAGAGGAAAGAAAACCCCGCCCCGCCCCGATCATGGGGCAGGGCGGGGTATGGCCTGCTCGACGTGTTACTGAAGAACCTTGCCGACGACACCTGCGCCCACGGTGCGGCCGCCCTCGCGGATGGCGAAGCGCAGGCCCTCTTCCATGGCGATCGGCTGGATCAGCTCGATCTCCATCTCGGCGTTGTCGCCCGGCATGATCATCTCGACACCCGACTCGAGGCTGCAGACACCGGTGACGTCCGTGGTCCGGAAGTAGAACTGCGGCCGGTAGCCGGCGAAGAACGGCGTGTGACGGCCGCCTTCGTCCTTGGACAGCACGTACACGCTGGCGACGAACTTGGTGTGCGGGGTGATCGACTTCGGCTGGGACAGCACCTGACCGCGCTCGATGTCCTCGCGCTTGACGCCACGCAGCAGGCAGCCGACGTTGTCGCCCGCGCGACCCTCGTCGAGCAGCTTGCGGAACATCTCGACGCCGGTCACGACGGTCGTCTCGGTCTCGGGCTTCATGCCGACGATCTCGATCGTGTCGCCGACGTGGACGACGCCGCGCTCGATCCGGCCGGTGGCGACGGTGCCGCGACCGGTGATCGAGAACACGTCCTCGACCGGCATCAGGAACGGCAGGTCGGTCTGGCGGACGGGCTCCTCGATGTAGGAGTCCACGGCGTCCATCAGCTCGAGGATCTTGGCGGCGGCCTCGGGGTCGCCGTTGAGGGCGTTGAGCGCCGAGCCGGCGATCACGGGGATGTCGTCACCCGGGAACTCGTACTCGGACAGCAGCTCGCGGACCTCGAGCTCGACCAGCTCGAGCAGCTCCGGGTCATCGACCATGTCGGCCTTGTTCAGGAACACGACGATCGACGGCACGCCGACCTGGCGGGCCAGCAGGATGTGCTCGCGGGTCTGCGGCATCGGGCCGTCGGCGGCCGATACCACGAGAATCGCCCCGTCCATCTGGGCAGCACCGGTGATCATGTTCTTGATGTAGTCGGCGTGCCCCGGGCAGTCGACGTGCGCGTAGTGGCGGTTGTCGGTCTCGTACTCGACGTGCGCCGTCGCGATCGTGATGCCGCGCTCGCGCTCTTCGGGGGCGTTGTCGATCTGGTCGTAGGCCACGAACGCGCCCGACCCATTGCGCTCATTGAGCACTTTGGTGATGGCCGCAGTGAGTGTGGTCTTACCATGATCGACGTGGCCAATCGTGCCCACGTTGACGTGGGGCTTGGACCTATCGAACTTCTCTTTGGCCATCAAACACTCCTGTCAGGCACTCGTGCCAAGCGGACCATCCGCAAGGCGTCGCTTCCGGACCTCTGATTCTCGATCTCCCCGGCATAGAACGCGCGCGTGTCCGCGCGCAGGTCGAGCCCGGGTGCTCATTAGAGCCCGAGAAGAGTAGCGAGGGGCAGGCGCAGTCGCAAGGCCAGCGGCGGCCCCTGCGACAGGACCGTCCACCTTCGCGGCCCTGGCCCAACGCTAGCATCGTTGAGGTGAGCGTAGACCAACTGATCGGACGGCTGCGCGGCCAGATCGCGGGCACGATCCGGGCCGATGACGCTACGTGCGAGCTCTATGCCAGCGACGCGAGCCTGTACCGCCGTCGCCCGCGCGCCGTCCTGCGCGCACGGGCCCGCCAGGACCTCGAGGCCGCAATCGGCGTTGCAGCCGAGCTGGGCGTGCCGGTGACCATGCGCGGGGCGGGCACGAGCCTCGCCGGGCAGGCCGTCGGCGAGGGCCTGGTGATCGACACCGGCGCGCTGGCAGGCTGCACGATCGACCCCGACGCGCGCACCGCATCACGTCGGCCCCGGCGTCGTGCTCGACGACCTCAACCGCTCCGCGGCCGGCCACGGGCTGATGTTCGGGCCCGACGTGGCGACGGCAAGCCGCGCCACCCTCGGGGGCATGATCAGCAACAACTCGGCCGGGGCCCGCTCGATCGTCCATGGGCTGACCGCCGACCATGTGGCGGCCCTCGAGGTGATCCTGGCCGACGGCACGCGCGCCCGCCTGGCCCGGGGCGCGCCGGCGCCCGCCGCCCTGGAGGCCTGCCGGCCCCTGGCCGCGGACTGGGTCGGGCCGACGCTGCTGCGCCGGGTCTCGGGGTACAACCTCGATGCCCTGGCCGGCGAGCGACCCGGACTGGCCGCGGCTGGTCTGCGGCTCGGAGGGGACACTCGCGATCATCGCCGCGGCCGAGCTCCGGCTCGTGGCGATCCCCGCGTGCCGGGGCCTTGGGCTGCTGGCGTTCGGCGGTGTCGACGCGGCGCTCGGGGCCGTCGTCGATCTGCTGGCCACCGGCCCCTCGGCGATCGAGCTGCTGGATGCGGCGATGCTCGACCCGGCCAACCGGGCCCCGCTCACCGCGGGGCTGACCGCCTTCGGCCGCGGCGCCGCGGCGCTGCTGGTCGTCGAGTACAGCGGTGCCGAGGATGAGGTCCGCGCGGCGGTGGACGGCCTGTCCGGCGCCCAGGCGGTGCTCGACCCCGGCGAGCAGGCGGCCGTCTGGGCGGTGCGCCGGGCCGGTATCGCCCGCGCCCTGCGCGGCGACGGCATCGCGGGCGCGGCGGTCCCGAGCGCCGACGCGGCGCCGCTGCCCTTCATCGAGGATCCTGCGGTGCCGCCGGCCGAGGTGGCCGGCCTTCGCCCGCGAGGTGCGCCGCCTGCTCGCCGAAGAGGGACTGCCGGCGGTCTGGTACGGGCATGCCAGCGTCGGCTGCCTGCATATCCGCCCGCTGATGGACCTGCGCCTGCCCGGCGCGGTGCGCCGGCTGCGGCGCATCGCCGAGGGAGTTGCGGATCTCGTCGTCGCCCACGGCGGGTCGCTCTCGGGCGAGCACGGCGATGGGCGCGTTCGCAGCGAGCTGCTGCCGCGGATGTACCCGCCGGCCACGATCGCGGCCTTCGCCGCCCTCAAGGATGCGCTTGATCCGCATGGGCTGCTGAACCCCGGTGTGCTCGTCCGGCCGGACGCGCTCGATGCCGGGCTGCGGATCATGCAGGCCCCCCACCGGCCGGAGCTGCTCACGAGCGTGTCGTTCGCGCGCGAGCGGGGGCTCGCCCGCGCGGCGGAGGCGTGCAACGGCAACGGGGCCTGTCGGGCGCACCAGGGGGTGATGTGCCCCAGCTTCCAGGCCCTCGGCGACGAGCGTCACTCCACGCGCGGTCGCGCGGTGCTGCTGCGGGCGGCGCTCGAGGGGCGCCTGGAGGAGGGCCTGGCCGACGACGGCCTGCACGAGGCGCTCGAGCTGTGCCTGGGATGCAAGGCGTGCGCGGCCGAGTGCCCGGCCGCCGTGGACATGGCCCGCCTGAAGGTCGAGGCCCTGAACGCGCGCTACGCCCGCACCGGGGTCCCGCTGCGGGCTCGGGCCTTCGGGGCCACCCACACGCTGCTCGCCGCCGGCGCGCGTGCGCCCGCGCTGGCGGGGGTCGGCGCGCGTCTCGCCGGACGCCTGCTCGGCCGGCCGGTGCCGGCGCCCACGCGCGCTTGGGCGCCACCGTCCCCCGGCCCCGCGCGGCCCGACCTTGTCCTGATGATGGACACCTTCACCCGCTACCTGCACCCCGAGGTCGGCCGCGCGGCGCTGGCGGTGTTCGGGGCCGCCGGCGTGCGTGCGGGGGTCGTCGACCCGGGCTGCTGCGGGCGGACCCTGCTCTCCCAGGGCCGGGTGGCCGCCGCGCGCCGGCGCCTGTCCGGGGCGCTCGGGCGCCTGTCGCCCTACGCGATCGAGGGCATCCCGATCGTCACCCTCGAGCCGTCGTGCTGGTCGATGCTCAGCGACGATGCGGCGACGCTGCTCGACGATCCCCGCACCGGGCCGGTCGCCGCGGCCGCTCGAGACCTTCGAGCAGGCACTGCTGCGGATCGGGGTCCCGGAGCTGCGCCCGCGCGGCGGCGTCGCGGTCGTGCACCGGCACTGCCATGACCGCGCCGGCGGCGCGCCGGACCACCTGACCGAGCTCGTGCGCATGGTACCCGGGCTCGAGGTCCGCGACTCGGGCGCCGGCTGCTGCGGGATGGCCGGTGCGTTCGGCTACGCGCACCCGGAGCTGTCGCGCCGGATCGCCGAGGATCGCCTGGCGCCCGCAGCGCGCGCCGGCGACGTCGTCGTCGCCCACGGGTCGTCGTGCCGGCAGCAGCTCGCCGACGTTGCCGCGCGGCCCGCGCTGCACCCGGCCGTGCTCGTCGCCGAACAGCTGGCCGCGCGGGACTGAGACGACCCGGGGCCCGCGCGCCGCGCGGGCCCCGGGTCGACGGTGCTGCGAGGCCGCCGCCGCGGCGGTCCGCCGTCAGGCGCCCGCGCCGACCTTCTGGCGGATCTCCTCGGCGATGTGCGTCGGTACGTCCGCGTAGCGCTCGAACTGCATCGTGAACGTCGCGCGGCCCTGCGTGGCCGAGCGCACCGAGGTGGCGTACCCGAACATCTCCGAGAGCGGCACGCTGGCGTTGACGACCTCCAGCCCGCCCGGGCGCGGCTCGGTGCCGCCGATGCGGCCCCGGCGCCGGGTCAGGTCGCCGACCACGGTGCCGACGAACTCCTTGGGTGCCACGACCTCGACGGCCATCATCGGCTCGAGGATGACCGGGCTGGCCCGCTTGACGGCCTCCTTGACCGCCATGGAGCCGGCGATCTTGAACGCCATCTCCGACGAGTCGACGTCATGGTAGGAGCCGTCGATCAGCTGCACCTTGACGTCGACGATCGGGTACCCGGCCAGGACGCCGCCCTCGAGCGCCTCCTTGATGCCGGCGTCGACGGCGGGGATGTACTCCTTGGGGATCGAGCCACCGACGATCTTGCTCTCGAACAGGTAGCCCGCGCCGGACTCGTTCGGCTCGATCGCGATGTACACGTGGCCGAACTGGCCGCGGCCGCCGGTCTGGCGGACGAAACGGCCCTCGACCTTGTCGACGCGCTTGCGGACGGTCTCGCGGTAGGCGACCTGCGGGGCGCCGACGTTGGCGTCCACGCTGAACTCGCGCATCAGGCGGTCGACGATGATCTCCAAGTGCAGCTCACCCATGCCGGAGATGACCGTCTGGCCGGTCTCCTCGTCGGTGCGCACGCGGAAGGTCGGGTCCTCGTCGGCCAGCCGCTGCAGGGCGGTGGCGAGCTTCTCCTGGTCCTGCTTGGTCTTCGGCTCGATGGCCAGGCCGATCACCGGCTCCGGGAAGGTCATCTGCTCGAGCACGACCGGCGCGTGCGGGTCGCACAGGGTGTCGCCGGTGGTGGTGCTCTTGAGCCCGACCGCGGCGACGATGTCGCCGGCCGCGACCGAGTCGACGTCCTCGCGGTGGTTGGCATGCATCATCAGCAGGCGCCCCACCCGCTCCTTGCGGTCCTTGGTGGCGTTGATGAGGCCCGCCCCGGACTGGATCGAGCCCGAGTAGACGCGCAGGTAGGTCAGGCGGCCCACGTAGGGGTCGCTCATGACCTTGAACGCGAGCGCGGCGAACGGCGCCGACTCGCTCGATTCGCGCACGACGTGCTCGTCCTCGCGGCCGGGCACGATGCCCTCGGCCGGCGGGACGTCCAGCGGCGAGGGCAGGTAGTCGACGACGGCGTCCAGCAGCGGCTGCACGCCCTTGTTCTTGAACGATGAGCCGCACAGCACCGGGGTCACCGTCGCCGCGAGCACGGCCTTGCGCAGCGCGGCGCCCAGCCGCTCGGCGCTGATCTCCTCGCCCTCGAGGTAGGCCTCGGCCAGTTCGTCGTCCGAGTCGGCGACGGCCTCGATGAGCTTCTCGCGGGCGGCAGCGGCGGCGGCGGCGAACTCGGCCGGCACCGAGGACTTCTCCTGCACGGTCCCGAGGTCGTCGCTGTAGATGATCGCTTCCATCTTGACCAGGTCGATGAGCCCGACGAACTCGGCCTCGGCCCCGATCGGCAGCTGGATCGGGATGGCGTTGGCGCCAAGCCGGTCGATCATCGTCTGCACGGCCTTGTCGAAGTCCGCGCCGATGCGGTCCATCTTGTTGACGTAGGCGATGCGGGGCACGCCGTATCGGTCGGCCTGGCGCCAGACGGTCTCGCTCTGCGGCTCGACGCCAGCGACCGAGTCGAACAGCGCGACCGAGCCGTCGAGCACCCGCAGCGAGCGCTCCACCTCGACGGTGAAGTCGACGTGGCCCGGCGTGTCGATGATGTTGATGCGGTGGTCGTTCCAGAAGCAGGTCGTCGCGGCGCTGGTGATCGTGATCCCGCGCTCCTGCTCCTGGGCCATCCAGTCCATGGTCGCGCCGCCCTCGTGCACCTCGCCCATGCGGTGCACGCGCCCGGTGTAGTAGAGGATCCGCTCCGTCGTGGTCGTCTTACCGGCATCGATGTGGGCCATGATGCCGATGTTGCGCACACGCTCGAGCGGTACGCGCGTTGTCGCCGTCGACAAGAGTGCTCTCCTTACGTTCTCAACTCGGACGTGCGCCGGCGGGCGCACGTGTTACACCGACCGGAAGCTTGTCCCGCCGCGGTCTGGAGCGTCGGGACTATGCGCTACCAGCGGTAGTGCGCAAACGCCTTGTTCGCCTGGGCCATGCGGTAGATGTCGTCCTTGCGCTTGAAGGCCCCGCCCTGGGAGCCGAGGGCATCCAGGAGCTCGTTGGCCAGGCGCTCGCTCATCTGCTTCTCGCGGCGCTGCTTGGAGAACCCGACGATCCACCGCACGGCCAACGTGCGGCCGCGACGCGGGGGCACCTCGATCGGCACCTGGTAGGTGGCGCCGCCGACGCGGCGGGACTTGACCTCGAGCATCGGGGTCACGTTCCGGATCGCCTCCTCGGTGACCTGCACCGGGTCGCGGCCCGTGCGATCACGGATGCGGTCCAGGGCACCGTAGACGATGCGCTCCGAGGTCGACTTCTTGCCGTCCTTGAGGACCTTGTTGATCAGCTGGGTGACCAGGGCGCTGTTGTAGACCGGGTCGGGGTCCAGCGGACGACGGGTGACTACTGCGCGACGTGGCATGGGCTACTTCGGGGTCTTCGCGCCGTACTTCGAGCGCGCTTGACGACGGTTCGCGACTCCCGCGGCGTCGAGTGCCGCACGGATCACCTTGTACCGCACACCCGGCAGGTCCTTCACACGCCCGCCACGGACGAGCACCACCGAGTGCTCCTGAAGGTTGTGGCCTTCGCCGGGGATGTAGGTCGTGACCTCCACACCGTTGGTCAGCCGCACGCGGCAGACCTTGCGCAGGGCCGAGTTCGGCTTCTTCGGGGTGGTGGTGTAGACACGGGTGCAGACGCCGCGCTTCTGGGGGGCACCCCGGAGTGCGGGCGTCGAGGTCTTCGACGTTTTGGGCGTCCGACCCTTGCGGACGAGCTGGTTAATCGTTGGCACGAGCGCCTTTTGTCGCGATGGGATTTAGTGCGTACAAGACCGCCCGGGACGAGCGGCCTCGGGACGTTAGCACACCGCGGCGGGCCCGATCGGCCCAAGCGGTGCACGATCTGATCGGTCGGCGCCCGCGCCGATCGGCGCCGCCGCGCAGCGGTCCGGACACGCCCCGACCCGGGCCGGGTGGGGCCCCGGCTCTGCACGGCCCCGGCGACGCTGCGCCGGGGCCGGCAGAGCCGGTGGTGCGGGTGCGTCCGCAGTCCCGCAGGCGGGTTATTCGCCCTCGGGGAGCTCCGGCTCGAAGTGATACGTCCCGCCGTCCTCGCCGAGCGCCGGCAGCGCGAACTCGTCGTCGTCGAACTCGGCGTAGGGCGTCTCGAGATCGAAGTCGAGCAGTACGGGCCCGCGCTGGGCGGACTCGATCTCCAGCTGGCGGTAATGGCGCAGACCCGTGGCCGCCGGGATCAGCTTCCCGATGATCACGTTCTCCTTCAGGCCGCGCAGGCGGTCGGTCTTGCCCTCGAGCGCCGCGTCGGTGAGGACCTTGGTCGTCTCCTGGAACGACGCGGCCGACAGGAACGACTCCGTCGCGAGCGACGCCTTGGTGATCCCCAGGATCAGCGGCTCGTAGGAGGCCTGGGCGTCGTCGACCTCACGCTCGAGGTCGGCGTCGGTGCCGGTCCACTCGCCCTGATCGCGCAGGGCCAGCAGCTGCTCGAACCGCTCGCGCGCCGCGCGGGCGTTCTCGCGGAAGAGCACCGGCTTGTCGACGAGCTGGCCCGGAAGGAAGTGCGTGATGCCCGGGTCCTCGATCCGCACCTTGCGCAGCATCTGGCGCACGATGATCTCGATGTGCTTGTCGTTGATGTCCACGCCCTGCGAGCGGTAGACGTTCTGGACCTCGCGCACGAGGTACAGCTCGGTCTTGGTCGAGCGATCGCGGTGGGCGCCGACGGGCAGCAGGTAGCGGCCTGGGACGACCTCCATCCCCTTCTCGATGTGCGGCTCCGGGCGATCGGCGGGCAGGCGCAGCAGGCGCTCGCTGGTGCCGGCCTCGGTGGCCACGTCGATGCGCAGCCACTGCTCGCTCGCGCCCTTGGGCGCCCGCTCGCGGACGATCTTGGTGACCGTGCCGAGCACGCCGAGGGCGACCCCGGACGTGGCGGCCAGGATGTCGGCCGGGAAGGCCGACCCGAGGGTGAGCAGCGTCCCTGCGGTCACCCAGGCGCCGTCGGTGACGGTGATCTGGGTGCGCTTGGGCACGTTATAGACGTGTTCGCGGACCGGCTGGCGCGTGGCACCCGTGCCGGCGTCCTCGACCGGGATGTACTCGGGCTCGACGAGCACGCAGGCGCGCGGCGCCGGGACGGTTCTCGTCGTCCTCGATGCGGACCCAGCCGTCGACCTTCGCCACGTGCGCGAGTGCCTTGGGCTTGCGGGCCTCGAACAGCTCGACGATGCGCGGCAGACCGTGGGTGATGTCGGCCCCGGCCACACCACCGGTGTGGAAGGTCCGCATCGTCAGCTGGGTACCGGGCTCGCCGATCGACTGGGCGGCGATGATCCCGACCGCGTCGCCGGGCTCGCACAGGCGGCCCGAGGCCGGGTTGCGCCCGTAGCAGGCCGCGCAGACCCCGAAGTCGCTGCGGCACTTGAGCGGCGAGCGCATCATGGCGACCGCGTTGCGCGGCGCGCCGGACTTGTCGCGGCTGGCCGTGCCGATGTCCTGGGCCAGCTCGTTGGTCACGAGCGTGCCGCGGTGCTCCGCCTCGTCCTCACCGAGCTCGCGCGGGTCGACGATGACCTCGCCGGTGACCGCGTCGACGACCGGTCCGAGCAAGAGACGCCCGGCCAGGCTGAGGTTGATCGCACCGTCGCGGAAGATCGGGACCTCGATGCCGTCGTCGGTGCCGCAGTCGTGCTCGCGGACGATCATGTCCTGGGACACGTCGACCAGGCGCCGGGTCAGGTAGCCCGAGTCGGCGGTCTTGAGGGCGGTGTCGGCGAGACCCTTCCGGGCACCGTGGGTCGAGATGAAGTACTCGAGGACCGAGAGCCCCTCCATGAAGTTGCTCTTGATCGGGCGCTCGATCGTCTCGCCCTTCGGATTGTTCATCAGACCGCGCATCCCGGCCAACTGGCGGATCTGCTTGAACGAGCCACGCGCGCCCGAGTTGGCCATCATGTAGATCGGGTTGAGGCGGAACAGGTGGTCCTCCATCGCCCTGGCGACCTCATCGGTGGCGCGGTCCCACAAGGACACGACCGCCTCGTGGCGCTCCTCGACGCTCATCTCGCCCCGGTTGAAGTAGCCCTCGACCTCCTCGACCTCGTGGTCGTACTTCTCGAGGATCTCGGCCTTGTTCGGCGGCACGACGATGTCGTTCTTGGAGATGGTGATGCCGGAGTCCGACGAGTAGCGGAACCCGAGTCGCTTGAACGTGTCGAGCACCATCGAGACGATCGTCGGTCCGTAGAGGTTGACCATCTCCTCGATCAGGTCGGTGACCTCACGCTTGGTGAACGTGCGGTTCGTGCGCGGGAAGCGGAATTCCTCGGTCGCGGCCTCCGGGAACACGTCGATCAGGTCGCTCTCGACGGCATGGTTGAACACCACCCGGCCGGCCGTGGTGATCTCGGTGATCCCACGTCCGCGGTCGCGCAGCTGGATGACGCCCTGCAGCGGCACCTGCCGATGCTCGAGCGCGGCCAGCACGTCCTCGACGTCGCCGAAGGCGGGCGCCCGCTCGGGCAGCCCGGACCGCGTAAACGGGTCGGTGCACCAGCCGTCGTTGTCCGGGAAGCGGCGCTCGTCGCCCTCGAAGCGCGCCTCGTGGCCCTTGGGCAGGCTCCACTTGCGCGACTTGGGGTCGACCAGCTCGACCAGCTCCTTGGCCACCGTCGGCCCGTCACCGCCCTGGGGGCGGATATCGATCGAGCGGCAGTAGGTCAGGTAGTACAGCCCGAGCACCATGTCCTGGCTGGGCACGGCGATCGGACGGCCATGGGCCGGCGAGAGGATGTTGTTGGCCGAGAGCATCAGGATGCGCGCCTCGGTCTGGGCCTCGACCGACAGCGGCAGATGCACGGCCATCTGGTCGCCGTCGAAGTCGGCGTTGAAGGCGGTGCACACGAGCGGGTGAATCTGGATGGCCTTGCCCTCGACGAGCACCGGCTCGAAGGCCTGGATGCCCAGGCGGTGCAGCGTCGGCGCGCGGTTGAGCAGGACCGGGTGCTCCTGGATGACTTCCTCGAGCACGTCCCAGACCTCGGGCACCATCGCGTCGACGAGCTTCTTGGCCGCCTTGATGTTCATGACCTGCTTCTGCTCGACCAGGCGGCTCATGATGAAGGGCTTGAAGAGCTCCAGCGCCATCAGCTTGGGCAGCCCGCACTGGTGCAGGCGCAGCTCCGGGCCGGCCACGATGACCGAACGGCCCGAGTAGTCGACGCGCTTGCCGAGCAGGTTCTGGCGGAAGCGGCCCTGCTTGCCCTTGAGCATGTCCGACAGCGACTTGAGGGGGCGGTTGCCCGGGCCCGTGACCGCGCGGCCCCGGCGGCCGTTGTCGAACAGGGCGTCGACGGCCTCCTGGAGCATGCGCTTTTCGTTGTTGACGATGATCTCCGGCGCGCCGAGATCCAGGAGCCGCTTGAGGCGGTTGTTGCGGTTGATCACGCGTCGGTAGAGGTCGTTCAGGTCGCTCGTGGCGAAGCGCCCGCCGTCGAGCTGCACCATCGGGCGCAGCTCCGGCGGGATGACCGGAACGGACTCGAGCACCATCCACTCCGGGCGGTTCTCGGAGCGCCGGAACGCCGACATCACCTTCAGCCGCTTGAGCGCGCGCGCCTGGCGCTGGCCCTTGGAGGTCTGGATGGTCTCGCGCAGGTGCTCGGTTTCCTGATCGAGGTCGATCACCGCCAGCAGGTCGCGGATCGCCGCGGCGCCCATGCCGCCCCGGAAGTACTCGCCGAAGCCGAACGGCGAGGCGAACCGGTCGCGCATCTCGCGGAACAGCTGCTCGTCGGTCTCGATCTGGCGCGGGCGCATGTCCTTGAAGGTGATCCAGGCGCGCTGCAGGCGATCGATCGCCTCCTCGGTGTACCGCTCGATGTCCTTGATCGACAGGTCCGTCTCGCGGCGCAACTCGGTCTCGGCCTGACGCTTGTCGGCGTCGGTCAGCTCGCGCTTGGCGGTGCGGTCCTCCGAGGTCCGGTCGCGCTCGAGGTCCTCGAGCCAGTAGAAGTCCTCGTCGGTGAAGGTGTCGGTGCCGCCCTCGCCGCGCAGCCACGCGCTCCGGCGCTCGAGGCGCTCCTGCAGCTCGAGCACGCGCTCCTCACGGTCCAGCGTGTACTGATCGAGGGCCTCGGTGATCTTGTCCTGGAGCATGTCAAGGTCCTCGGCACGCTTGTCGTCGTCGACCCACGTGACGATCGAGGCGGCGTAGTAGAGGACCTTCTCGAGCTCCTTCGGGGCGATGTCGAGCATGTAGCCGATGCGGCTCGGGACACCCTTGAAGAACCAGATGTGCGAGACCGGCGCGGCCAGGTCGATGTGGCCCATGCGCTCGCGGCGCACCTTGGCGCGGGTGACCTCAACGCCACAGCGCTCGCAGATGATGCCCTTGTAGCGCACGCGCTTGTACTTGCCGCAGTAGCACTCCCAGTCCTTGGTCGGACCGAAGATCTTCTCGCAGAACAGCCCATCCTTCTCGGGCTTGAGCGTGCGGTAGTTGATCGTCTCCGGCTTGGTGACCTCGCCGGAGGACCACTGCCGAATCTGCTTCGGCGACGCCAGGCCGATGGAGATGGTGTCGAAGTTGTTGATATCGATCACGTGTGTGTGCTCCTCGTTGCGACGGGCGGTACGACGGGTACCGCTCGAGGTTGATTCCTCGACGGCGCCCCGGGGTGCGTCACGCGCGCCCCGGGGCCCCCGTCAGTCCTGGGCCTCTTCGTTGTCGCTGGGCTCGGCGGATGCGGCGACTTCGGCCGGAGCCGACTCGCCGTCCACCGATGCCTCGTCCTCGCGGCGTAGCCCGCCAAGGCCGCCCGAGAGGTCGATGCCGAGCTCCTCCGCTGCGCGCAGGAGGTCGTCGTCCTCATCCCGGCCGATGAACTCCGGGACCGCGTCGCCGTGCACCCTGACGTCGAGCCCGAGGCTCTGCATCTCCTTGAGCAGCACCTTGAAGCTCTCCGGGATCGATGGCTCCTGGATGTTCTCGCCCTTGACGATGGCCTCGTAGGCCTTGACGCGCCCGACGGTGTCGTCGCTTTTGATCGTGAGCATCTCCTGGAGGGTGTACGCGGCGCCGTAGGCCTCCAGCGCCCACACTTCCATCTCACCGAACCGCTGGCCGCCGAACTGCGCCTTGCCGCCCAGCGGCTGCTGGGTGACCAGCGAGTAGGGGCCGGTCGAGCGCGCGTGGATCTTGTCGTCGACCAGGTGCAGGAGCTTGAGCATGTACATGAACCCAACGGTGACCTTGCCGTCGTACGGCTCGCCGGTGCGCCCGTTGAACAGCTGGAACTTGCCCGAGCACTGGCGGCCGACACGGTCGGTCTCGTCGATCGACATGGTGATCGGCACCTCGGGGTGGCTCTTGTGCCAATCGATCAGCGCGCGGTCGACGTCCTCGGGGGTGGCGCCGTCGAACACCGGGGTCGCCACGAACGTGCGGCCGAGCGGCATCCCGTCGTCGCCGGCGTCAGGCGTCCAGCCGTAGTTGGCCGCCCAGCCGAGGTGGGTCTCAAGGATCTGGCCGATGTTCATGCGGCTCGGCACGCCCAGCGGGTTCAGGATCATGTCGACCGGGGTGCCGTCCTCCAGGAACGGCATGTCCGCGACGGGGACGATCTTGGAGATGACGCCCTTGTTGCCGTGGCGCCCGGCGAGCTTGTCGCCCTCGGCGATCTTGCGGCGCTTGGCCACGTAGACGCGCACGAGTTGGTTGACGCCCGGCGACAGGTCGTCGCCGCTCTCCCGAGCGAACACCTTGACGTCGATGACCTTGCCGCCCTCGCCGTGCGGGACCTTCAGGGAGGTGTCGCGGACCTCGCCGGCCTTCTCCTTGAAGATGGCGCGGATCAGCTTCTCCTCGGCGGTCAGTTCGGTCTCGCCCTTCGGGGTGACCTTGCCCACCAACAGGTCCCCCGATGTGACCTCGGCGCCGATTCGCACGATGCCACGCTCGTCGAGGTCCTTGAGGGACTCCTCGGAGCGGTTCGGGATGTCGCGGGTGATCTCCTCGGCGCCCAGCTTGGTGGTGCGGGCGTCGATCTCGTACTCCTCGATGTGGATCGAGGACAGCACGTCGTCCTTGACCAGGCGCTCGGAGATGATGATCGCGTCCTCGTAGTTGTAGCCCTCCCAGGCCATGAAGGCGACGAGGATGTTCTTGCCCAGTGCCAGCTCGCCCATGTCCGTGGAGCTGCCGTCGGCCAGCACGTCGCCCGGCGAGATCTCCTCGCCCATCCGGACGATCGGCTTCTGATGGATGATCGTGCCCTGGTTGGAGCGCTTGAACTTCTCGAGCTCGTAGCGGGTGGTCTCGCCCTTGCGGTCCTCGAGGATGATCTGGCGCGCGTCGATGGCGGCGACCGTGCCGGCGCCCCTGGCGATCACCACGTCACGCGAGTCGATCGCGGCGCGGCGCTCCATGCCGGTGCCGACCAGCGGCGCCTCGGTGATCATCAGCGGCACGGCCTGACGCTGCATGTTGGCGCCCATCAGGGCCCGGTTGGCGTCGTTGTGCTCCAAGAACGGGATCAGCGCCGTCGCGACCGAGACGATCTGCGCCGGCGAGATGTCCATGTAGTCGACCTCTTCCGGGTCGAACAGCTCGGGCTCGCCGGCGCGCCGGCACAGGACCGGGCCGACCAGCTTGCCCTTCTTGTCCACCTGGGCGTTGGCCTGCGCGATGACCTTGTTCTCTTCCTGGGTCGCGTCGAGCCACTCGAGGTGGTCGGTGACCACGCCCTTCGCCACGCGCCGGTAACGGGTCTGGATGAACCCGAACTCGTTGACGGTCGCGTAGCTACCCAGCGAGCCGATCAGGCCGATGTTCGGGCCTTCCGGTGTCTCGATGGGGCACATGCGCCCGTAGTGGGTCGGGTGCACGTCACGCACCTCGATGGGCGCGCGCTCGCGGGTCAGGCCGCCGGCACCGAGCGCCGACAGGCGGCGGCGGTGCGTCAGGCCGGCCAGGGTGTTGGTCTGGTCCATGAACTGCGACAGTTGCGAGGAGCCGAAGAACTCCTTGAGCGCGGCGACCACCGGCCGGATGTTGATGATCGTCTGCGGGGTGATCGTGTCGACGTCCTCGGTGCTCATCCGCTCGCGCACGACGCGCTCCATGCGGTAGAAACCGATCCGGAAGGCCTCCTGGATCAACTCACCGACGGTCCGCAGCCGGCGGTTGCCGAAGTGCTCGTACTCGTCGAGCTCGATCGCGATCTCGTCGCGCGGGTAGATCAGCGCGTCGGCGGCGAAGTCCTTGGAGTCCTCGGGCACGCCGATGCGGATCGGCAGGTCCACCAGGCGCCGGATCAGATCGACCAGGTCGTCGCTCATGCCCGACACGCGACCGGTAAAGCGCGGGTTGGTCAGCGTGCGGACCTCCTGGTCCACGTTCGCGTCGAGGCGGGCGTTGAGCTTGTAGCGACCGACCCGGGTCAGGTCGTAGCGCTTGGGGTCGAAGAACAGCGACCGCACCAGCGACTTGCTGTTGTCGACCGTCGGCGGCTCGCCCGGGCGCTGCTTCTTGAAGACCTCGATCAGGGCGTGCTGCATCAGTTCGCCGGCGCGCAGGTCGATGCGCTTCTCGATCTTGGCGATCTCGTCGTCGATGCGCTGGCGCTCGTCGGCGGGCAGGTTCTCGATGTCGACGTTGAGCTTCTGCATCTCGTCGACCAGCGCCGCCAGCTCGGCGAGGCTCTTCTTATTGCCGGACTGCGCGGCGCCCTCGGTGGTGTCCCGGTCCAGGGTCGTCTGAATGAACGGGTTGATCCGGTCGGGGTCCTGCGGGTGCCGGAACAGGTTGGTGATGTCGTCGCGCGTGTAGCCCAGAGCGAACAGCAGCGTCGTGACCGGCAGCTTGCGCTTGCGGTCGATGCGGACGTTGACCAGGCCCTTCTTGTCGATCTCGAGCTCCACCCACGAGCCGCGCGAGGGCATCAGGTTCGCGATGAAGACCTGCTTCTCGGGGTCCTTGGGCTCCATGACATAGGCGCCCGGGGACCGCACGAGCTGCGTCACCACGACGCGCTCGGTGCCGTTGACGATGAACGTGCCCCAGTCGGTCATGAGCGGCACGTCGCCCATGAACACCTTCTGCTCACGGATCTCGCCGGTCTCGCGGTTGATGAAGAAGACCTGCATCGTCAGCGGCGCGGCGTAGACGAGGTCCTTCTCGCGGCACTCGCGGATGTCGTTGTTCGGGACGATCTGGTCCAGCGGCATTCCCGGCTCCCAACCGCCGATGGAATACGAGCCGAACTGGACTGCCAACGTGCCGGTGAAATCTTCGATCGGGGAGATGTCGTCGATGGTCTCTCGGAGCCCCTCGTTGAGGAACCACTCAAACGACGCGCGCTGGATGTCGATGAGGTCTGGGACCTCTTCGATGTTCCCCAGGCGGGAAAACGAACGGCGGACGCGGGCAGCGTTAACCTTGCTCAAGTCGCGAGGCCTCCTGGACGAGCATGGTGAGTCACGGCGTGCGAAAGCGCGCCGCTGACGTGGACCGGGCGGGACGGGCTCGGCATAGTAGCAGAGATCAGCAGCAGCGGGTCCTCCCACGGGGTACTCCAACGAGCACCCGGAGGGTCAAGAAAAAAGAGCAGCTGAAATCACCCCGGCCCGACTGACTGAAATTTCAGTGTACCGAGTTCGACAGCACGCCGCCACTGCGTGCATACTTCCAAGGAATGACGTTGGGCGCGCGCTCACTCGGCGAACCGGACGATCCGGATAGCTTCATTCCCCGCCTTGAAGGCCTCTTGGAGACCGCCCACGCCCTGTGGTCCGCCCCCGCGGAGCGGCGGCGCATGCGCGCATTTGGGTTCCGCCCCGCCGTCGAGCCGGGTGTCCTGAAGCGGGAGTGGCACGGCATGAGCGTCCGCATCTCCGGGACGACCTTCCGCGCCGCCAGGCCGGGCGCGGGCGAACTGGTCTATCGCTCCGGCGATCGGGCGGTGCTGCTCAACGGCGCGCCGTTCGAGATCACCGAGTCCTCGCTGGATCTGGTGCGGCAGCTGCTCGACCTGGTCCAGAACTACGAGCGCTGGGTCGAGGTGCGCGAGGGGCGCCAGGGCCGCATCGACCGACTGGCCAACGTACCGGCCAACGACCGCCGCCCGGTCAACGCCCTCGCCGAGACCCGGCGGCTGCAGCGCATGCTGCAGATCCCGCGCTCCCGGGCCCGCTAGGCGCCGGCCGCATCGCGGCGGGCCGCGGCGCGCCGCGCCCCGCCGCGTGCGCGCTTAGACGGTGTCGCCGAAGCGACCCGGGACCGAGCCGCCCTTGACGACCGCCAGGTCCTCGAGCCAACCGCCCAGGCGTGCGTAGTCGGCGTCATCTTCGGGCAGGCCGGCGCGTGCGGCCTCCACGAGGGTGATCACCTCATCGACGTTGGCCTTGTTGGCGAGCGACACCTTGTCGCGCAGCTCGCTCTTGACGGAACGCTCCAGTGGCATGTGCATCCTCCGAATCGCGGGGTGGATCTATGGAAAGACAGCTCCTGCGTGCAACACGCCCCGGCGGTTCAGGAAACGCCACGTGCTGCCGACCGCGACAAGTTTGGCGGTGCGCGGCCCCGGTTTCTAGGGGTGCGCCCGATCCGCGGTGCATTCTCGGGCCCGGTCGGCCGTGCCGGCCCGCCCACGCGGATGGCGCGCCGGCGCACCGGTCGGGTCCGGCCGGGCGTCCGGGTTGCGGCACTCCCGGGTGCCGCGCGGCGCGCGGCACCCGGCTCAGGTGCTACTTGATCGAGACCGCCGCGCCCGCCTCTTCCAGCTGCGCCTTGATCTGCTCGGCCTCGTCCTTGGCGATACCTTCCTTGACGGCGTTCGGGGCACCGTCGACCACGTCCTTGGCCTCCTTGAGGCCCAGGCCGGTCACGGCACGCACGACCTTGATCACCTGGATCTTCTTCTCGCCGGCACCGTCGAGGCTGACCGTGAAGGCGGTCTGCTCCTCGACGCCGCCGCCGGCCTCCGCCCCGCCGCCCGCGGCCGGTGCGGCCGCCACGGCCACCGGTGCGGCCGCGGTCACACCGAAGGCCTCTTCGATCGCCTTGATGCGCTCGGCCAGCTCAAGCACGGAAATGCCCTTGAGCTCCTCGATCCATTCTTCGGTTGTTGCCATTCGTTCGTCCTTTGCGTAGATGAAAGGTTGCTGATCGGTCGGGACGAGCGGGGGCTAGCCGCCCTCGCCCGCGCGCTGCGCGTGGAGCGCGCTCAGGGCCTGTGCCAGCCCCGTGATCACGTTGTTCAACGATCCCGCGAGCCCGCGCAGCGGTGCGGCGACGCCGCCCGCCAGCTGCGCCAGCAGCTGCTCGCGCGACGGCAGGGTCGCGAGGTGTTGCAGCTCGGCGGTCGAGAGCGTGCGGCCCTCGAGCAGGCCGCCCTTGAGCTCGAGGTGCTCGAAGCGCTTGGCGGCCTCGTTGAGCGCCTTCGCCGCGACGGCAGGCTCGCCGTCCACCCATACCAGCCCGGTGGGGCCGTTCAGGAACTCCAGCAGGGCATCCCGGCCGGCGCTGTTCGCGGCGCGGCGGGCGAGCGTGTTCTTGGCAACCGTCAGACCGGCGTCGGCGTTGCGCAGCTCACCGCGCAGCTCCGACAGCTGCTTGACGCTCAGGCCCCGAAAGTCGGCGGCCAGAACGGTGTTGGTGGAGCGCAGCCGCGCTTCGAGTTCGGCGATGACTTCCGCCTTCTGGTCCCGTCGCAGTGCCTCACCTCCTCTTGTCGTCTGGTCCGGCGGGATCGACGCGGACCGACGCGGGGCAGCCGGGACAGCCGGCCGCACCTCGAGGCACCTCGCCAACCTCGCACGGGTGGTCCGTTCGGACCGGTTTCAGGCGGCGCCGGTGTGGCGCGCCCCCGTGGGTCTGTGGTCAGCTCGTAGCGGGGATGGCCGCCCTAGGCGGTCGCCTCCTCAAGCAGGTTGGCCGTACGGGTCGTGTCCACCGGGATGCCGGGGCCCATCGTCTGTGCAACCGTGATGGACTTGATGTAGCGACCCTTGGCGGCGGCCGGCTTGGCGCGCAGGATCTCCTCGATGACGGCCTGGTAGTTCTCCACCAGGGCCTCCTCGCCGAAGGAGCGCTTGCCGATCCCCAGGTGCACG
This sequence comes from uncultured Thermoleophilia bacterium, assembly GCA_963784985.1. Lineage (GTDB taxonomy): Bacteria > Actinomycetota > Thermoleophilia > Miltoncostaeales > Miltoncostaeaceae > CAITWD01. Next base: position 30,430 of record CAWATR010000024.1, on the reverse strand, counting down.
ATGCCGGTGCGGTCCGTGCGGTACTCGACCTTGCCGCCCTTGACGTCCTCGACGGCGCGGGCGACGTCGAAGGTCACGGTGCCGGTCTTCGGGTTGGGCATCTTGCCCTGCGGCCCGAGGATGCGGCCGAGCTTGCCGACGGCGCCCATCATGTCCGGGGTGGCAATCGCCACGTCGAAGTCGGTGAACCCGCCCTCGATCTTGGCCGCCAGGTCCTCGCCGCCGACGAAGTCCGCGCCGGCCTCTTCGGCCTCACGCGCCTTGTCGCCCTGGGCGAACACCGCGACACGCACGCTCTTGCCGTTCCCGTGCGGGAGGCTGATCGTGCCGCGCAGCTGCTGGTCGGCGTGGCGCACGTTCACGCCCAGGCGCAGGTGGACCTCGACCGTCGAATCGAAGCGGGTCAGCTCCTGGGACTTGATCAGGCGCATTGCGCGCAGCGGCGAGTAGATCTCGCTCACGGCGACTTCGGCCTTGGCTTGCTCGTAGCGCTTGCCGCGCTTGGACACTTCGACTCCTCCCTCATCGGCTGGGCGCCGACCGCGCAATCTAGCGATTGCGGGCGCGCCCCGCCAGTCCTGCCGCGCCACGCCCGGCTAGTCCTCGACCAGCACGCCCATGCTGCGGGCCGTCCCGGCGATCATCGACATCGCGGCCTCGACGCTGTTGGCGTTGAGGTCCGGCATCTTGGCCTCGGCGATCTGCCGGACCTGATCCTTGGTCAGCGTGCCGACCTTGTCGGTCTGCGGCACCGCAGATCCGCTCGGGATCCCGAGGGCCTGGAGGATGAGCACCGGCGCCGGCGGGGTCTTGGTGATGAACGTGAACGACCGGTCCTCGTAGACCGAGATCTCCACGGGGGTCACCGTACCGTTGGCGGCCTGGGTCTGGGCGTTGAACGCCTTACAGAACTCCATGATGTTGATGCTGGCCGCGCCCAGGGCCGGGCCGACCGGCGGCGCCGGAGACGCCTGCCCGGCCGGGATTTGGAGCTTGATGACCTGCAGGACCTTCTTCGCCATGGCTCTTTCTTGTGTGTCGTGTCTGCGGTCGCGCCGGGACCCGGCGTCCTTCCCGAGGGCGCGGCGCGGCGGACGGCCATTGTAGCCAGCCCGCGGCTCGCGCGGGGTGGTGGCGCACCTTGCGCGGGGACTACGTGAGCTTCTTGACCTGGTCGAACGACAGGTCGGCGGGCGTCTCCCGGCCGAAGATGCTGACCAGCACCTTGACGCGGCCGGCCTCGGAGTTGATCTCGGCGATCTCGCCGGTGAAGTCCGACAGTGGGCCCGAGATGACCTTGACCGACTCTCCCACGCTGAACTCGGCGCGGACCTTGGGCCGCAGCTCGGAGTGCGTGCGCAGCAGGCGATCCACCTCGGCCTGGGTGAGCGGGACCGGGTCGCTGGAGGAGCCGACAAAGCCGGTCACGCCAGGGGTGTCCTTGACCACCCAGAGCGCGTCGGGGGTCATGTCCATGTTGACCAGCACGTAGCCGGGCAGGGTGCGCTTTTCGGTCTGCACCTTCTGGCCGTCTTTGGTCTCCACGACCTGCTCGGTAGGGACCACGATCTCGCGCACATTCTCGCGCTGGCCCAGCGAGACCAGGCGGTGTTCGAGATTGGCCTTGACCTTCTTCTCATGGCCAGAATAGGTGTTGATCACATACCAGCGATACACGGGCGGGTTGATCCCTTCGACGACCGGGCCGGGGCTAGAAGATCGCGTGGACGATGCGGTTGACGATCGTGTCCACGATATCCAGATAGATGGTGACAATCGCGACCACGAGGATCACGACCGCCGTCGACTGGAGGAGCTGCGGGCGGGTCGGCCACTGGACCTTGCGCAGCTCGGCGATGACGTCGGACAAGAATCGCGACCCGCGCCGCTTGTCCTGGACTTCCTTGGTGACGGATCCCGTCTTGACGCGCTGCGACTGGGGCGCAGGTCGTGGCGGCTGCGCGGCGTTCTTGCCGCGGCCTGAGTCCGTCTTCGCGCTTCGGCGCGCGCGCGCGGGCTCCGGCGGCGGCGTCTTGTCGCCTCCGTCGTCCTTCGATGATCCATCGTTGCGTGCGGGTCGAATGCGTGCCATTCAGTCCACAATGATTACAGGGCCGGAGGGACTCGAACCCCCAACCCCCGGTTTTGGAGACCGGTGCTCTACCAGTTGAGCTACGACCCTTCGAGACGTCACGCCGGCGGCGGGACGAACTAGCGGGTCTCCCTGTGCGCAGTATGACGTCCGCACCAGCGACAGTACTTGCTGAGCTCGACGCGATCGGGCGTGTTGCGACGGCTCTTGTTGGTCTGGTAGTTCCGACGCTTGCACTCTTGGCAAGCAAGAGTAATCGCGAGACGTTGTCCCGGTGGCACGTGCCAGCCTTTCGGTCGTGAAACGGAGAGGCAGGCTACCACATGCCTCGTGCACCGATGCCGGCCGGTGCCGCGGGACCGCGCTTAGGCGCGGCGCGTCACGGGGCGCGGATAGCGCGCGCGCGCAGCGGCCTGTTCGGCGAGCGCGGCGACCCGCAGGAGCGCCGCCGAGGCACGCTGCAGATCGAGGTTGGTCGCCGTGGGTGCCGGCTCGACGCCGAGTCCCTCGCACAGGCGACGGTAGTGGGTCACCAGCGCCGGACGGGCGACCGCATTCGGGGACCCGGCCGACCGGACGCGATGGCAGTGCTGCTGGACGTCGTCCACCGTGGGCACCCCTCGCGGGACGACGGTACGGCTCGGCGGGGTCATGTCTCCTCCATGGTGTTCGGGTCGAGGGGGATCAACAGGGCATCCCGTCCCGTAGCGGTCACGGACATCAGGAAGCGGCGTCCGACGACCCCGAGCTCGAACTCCTCGTGGAGCTCGAACACCTCGCATGACCCGTCCGAGGCGTGCCCCGCCAGGCGCAGCGGCGCATCGGTGTGTGAATCGAGCGCGGCGAGCGCACGGACAAGGCAGTCACGGGCATGATTGGGCAACGGTTCGGCAAGTCGCAGTTCCGGCATTTGCCTTCACATCGGCGCCCCCGCCAAGCGGCTTGAATCTTCGGTCACCCCGGGGCGCGCCCGCGTGTCCGCATATCCTGTTCGCCATGAGCGAAGAATTGGATCTCGGCGACGCCGCCGCGTACATCCTCGGCGAGCGCCCCGAGCTCGACGAGGATCAGGTGTGGGCGGTGCTCAACGAGTTCGGCGCTCCCCCGCCGGCGGCCAGCAACGACCTGGCCATGCAGCTGATCCGCTCGACGCTGCCCGAGATCCCGCCGCGGACGGCGCAGCGCATCCTCGGGGAGTGGCGCGCCTACGCGTCGCTGGCGGACGAGCCCGACTGGGACGACGAGCCCTGAGGGACCCGGCTGGTCTCAGGCCGGGCGGCGGCGCGGGCGGGCGCCGCCGCCCAGCAGGAGTTCGCGCGCCGCGTTCAGGGCCACGGTGAGCCCCTCTGCCTGACCGCGGATGTTCGGGTGCAGGTCGGCCACCCGGTCGGGGTGGCAGCGCACGATCTGCGCGCGAAAGGCGCGCTCGATCTCCTCGGTCGATGCGTCGGGCGTGATCTCCAGCAGGGCCGCGGCATCGGCGCGTGAGGCCGGGACGGGAGTCGCGCCGGCGACCCCTTGGGCCCGGATGGCCGCGACTTGGCGCAGGATCGCCGCGACCTGCCGCTTCTCGGTGCGCAGCTTGGCCCGGTCTTGGGCGAGCTGGGCCCGCTCCTCGCGGACCTCGTCGGCCAGCTGCAACAGGCGCCGGTCGCGTGCGCCGCGGTCTTCGCGCAAGCCGTCGACAAAGCGTGCCGCATCGAACGGCTCCGGCGCATCCGGCGGCACGGCGCGCTCGGTCCCGCGCTCGCCGCGCCGGATCCGCAGGATGATCTCAGCCAGCGGCAGGTGTGCGCGGTTGCCGCCCGCGGGGCCGTCCGACGGCCCGAGCCGGACTAGCTCGAGGCTGTCCCACGTCGGGGCGACGACAACGTGCGCCGACGACCGCCCGACCAACAGCGCCCGGCGGGGTGCATCAACGGTCACCCCGAGCAGCGCGAAGCGGCCCTTGCCGGTGTGTTCGGCAATGTCTTCGAGCTCATGCTGCAGGTCGTCGAGTCGGCGGGCCACCTCCCGCGCATCCGGCCCGTCCCCGGCGGCGAGCCCCGCGAGCACGTCGGCCACGTCCAGCGGCGGCTTTGACTGCCCGGCCGCGAGCACCAGCCACCAGCGCGCCCACGGGTCGCCATTGGCTTCGCGCGCGACCTGGAGCGCGGCGTCGGGGTAGTCGAGCGCGTGCAGCGCGGCTGCGAGATCGGCGCGCACGCGCGCATCACCGCCGAGCGCAGCCGCAGTGCCGAGCAGCGCCACCTGGCGCCACCGGCCGGCCTCCGCCGGCGCCGGCGCACTGCCGGCCTGCATCACCAGATCATCACGCACGGATCCCAGGGTAGCGCCAGCGACGCGGCAGGTATCCTCGCGTGGATGAATCGGCTCGCCCAGGAACCCAGCCTCTACCTGCGCCAGCACGCGGACAACCCGGTCGATTGGTATCCCTGGGGCACCGAGGCGCTCGCGCGCGCCGAGGCCGAGGACAAGCCGCTACTCATCTCGATCGGGTATTCGTCCTGCCACTGGTGCCACGTGATGGCGCACGAGTCGTTCGAGGACCCGGCCGTCGCGGCGGTGATGAACGAGCACTTCGTCTGTATCAAGGTTGACCGCGAGGAGCGTCCGGACCTCGACGCGCTCTACATGCAGGCCACGCTGCTGCTCGCGCGCCAGGGGGGCTGGCCGATGACGGTGTTCGCGACCCCCGACGGGCGCCCCTATTTCGCCGGCACGTACTTTCCGCCGACCAGCCGCGGCAGCATGCCGGGGTTCGCGGAGCTGTGCGCCTGGATGGCAACCGTCTACCGCGAGCGCGGCGCCGACGTCGAGGCCCAGGCCGCGGAGCTGGTCGGCCACATGGAGCGCATCGCCGCGCGCCGCGGTGACGAGACCGGGATCTCGGCCGCCACCGTCGTCGGCGCCGTCGCGGAGCTCGCGGCCCGCTTCGACCACGCCCACGGCGGCTTCGGCGGGGCGCCGAAGTTCCCGCCCTCGACCCTGCTCGAATTCTTGCTCGGCGTGGACGGTCTCCCGGAGATCGCCGGCGCCGCTCAGGAGATGGCCGAGGTCACGCTGCGCCGCATGGCCGACGGCGGAATCCGCGACCACATCGGCGGCGGCTTTCACCGCTACGCGACCGATGACATCTGGCTCGTCCCGCACTTCGAGAAGATGCTCTACGACAATGCGCTCCTGGCGCGGGTCTACGTGCGCGCGGCGCATCGCACCCACGATCCGCGCTGGCGCGAGGTCGCCGAGCAGACGCTCGATTTCCTGGTGCGCGAGATGCAGCTGCCCCGCGGCGGCTTCGCGGCCGCCCAGGACGCCGACTCACCTGGCGGCGAGGGAGCATTCTTCGTCTGGACCCCGGAGGAGATCGACGCCCTCCTGCCGCCCGACCAGGCCCGCGCGGTCAAGCGCCGTTTCGGCGTCACCGCGCAGGGCAACTTCGAAGGCCGCACGATCCTCCACGCGGCGTTGCCGCTCCCGATGCTCGCCGAGGAGCTCGGCGCCGACCCCGAACCGCTGCTGCGTGCCGCCGCCGCGACCCTCTATGCGGCTCGCGCGCGCCGGCCCGCGCCCGCGCGCGACGACAAGCTGATCGCCGCCTGGAACGGCCTGGCGATCGCGGCCTTTGCCGACGCGGGTCTCGCCTTCGGCCGCCAGGACTATCTCGATGCCGCGGCGCGCGCGGCGGCGCGCATCCTCGAAGAGCTGATCATCGGCGGGCGCCTGCACCGGACGCTCCAGGACGGCGTCGCCCGGCACCTCGGTCAGCTCGAGGACTACGCCGACGTGATCTTGGGCCTGGTGCAGCTCTACGCGGCGACGTTCGAATCACGCTGGCTGGTGGCGGCGCGGCGCCTGAGCGACGACATGATCGGCCTGTTCGCGGATGTCGAATGGCACGGGTTCTTTGCCACCGGCGCGGACGCGCCGGCGCTGTTGGTGCGGATGCGGGACCTGGAGGACCAGCCCACCCCGAGCGGCAGCTCCCAAGCCGCGTCGGTGCTCGTGCGCCTCGCCGGCCTGACCGGCCGCACCGACTACCTCGAGCTAGCCGAGCGGACGCTTGCGGTCATCGGCGAGGAGATCGCGCGCTTGCCACTGGCGTTCGGGACGGCGCTGGGCGTCGTCGACCGCCTGACCCGTCCCCGCCGCGAGATCGCGATCCTCGGCGATCCGGGCGACCCGGCGACCCGTGCGCTCGTCGAGGTCGCCCGCGACCACGCCGGGCCCGGCGATGTCATCGCGTGCGCGGACCCGGCCGACGCCGAAGCGCTCGCGGCCGCGCCGCTCCTGTCGGACCGGCCGCTTGTCGACGGCGCGCCGGCCGCGTATGTGTGCGAGAACTTTGCCTGCCTGGCGCCGGTGACCTCGCCCGGAGCGCTGCGCGCGGCGCTCGTCGGTTGACACCGCGGGCGTGCGACCGGAGGCTGTGGCTATCCTTCGGCATACCATGGCTGACTTGGACGAACTCACCACCATGATCGAGACCGCGCTCCCCGGCGCCGAGGTGCAGATCGTCGACCAAGGTGGCGGTGACCACCTGTTCGCGTCGGTGATCGCCCCGCAGTTCGCCGAGGTCTCCCTGATCCAGCAGCACCGAATGGTCTACGCCGCCGTCCAGTCCCGTCTGGACGACGGCAGCATTCATGCCCTTGCCCTCAAGACCCGTGCACCGGAGGCGTCATGAGCGACACGCTCACCATGACCGAACAGGAAATCCTCGACCAGATTCAGCGTGAGGTCGCGGAGAATCGTGTGTTTGTCTTCATGAAAGGGACGCCCGAGATGCCGCGCTGCGGCTTCTCCAACCAGGTGGTCCAGATCCTCAACCACCTGAACGTCGAATACGGTGCACGTGATGTGCTGACCGACCCGCGCATCCGCGAGGTGCTCTCCGGCTGGTCGCAGTGGCCGACCATCCCGCAGGTATTCGTCGACGGCGAGCTGATCGGCGGCTGCGACATCACCACCGAGTTGTTCCAGAACGGCGAGCTGCAGAAGCTCGTCGGGTCCGAGGCCGCCGCCTAACCCGAACTCCCGGTCCGCGGGCCGACGGGGTCCGCGCACCGGCAAGTCGCCAAACCGCTGCCGCCGCGTCACGGGGTGACCGGCGGTACTGCGATGCGCTCGAGGGCCATCACCACGACGTCATCGCGCAGCGAGCCGGCGTCGTGTCGGCGCGCGGCCTCGATCAGTCGCTCCAGCCGCGCCTCGACCGCCGTGGTGCGCTCTTGCAAGAGCACCGCCCGTACGCGGTCGATGCCGAAGAGATCGCCGCTCGTGCCCGCCTCGAGCAGGCCATCGGTATAGAGCATCAGCGTCTCGCCGAGCGCGAGCGCGAATGGCGTCGACGGCCAGTCCGCCTCGTCCATCGCCCCGAGCAGCGGGCCTGAGCCGACCGGCTCGATCTCCTCGCAGCTCTCGCACCCGAGCACCAGCGGCGCAGGGTGGCCCGCCGAGGCGAAAATGCCCGTGCCGTCGGGTTCGATCAGCGCGTAGATGACCGTGGCGAACAGCCCCGCCTTGCGCAGCTCGGAGCGTGCCATCTGCGCGTTCAGGGCGGTCAGGACACGCTTCGGATCGCGGGTCGACGGCGATCATCGTGCGCCACCCGAAACGCAGGCCCGCGGCCTGGGCGGCGGCGCCGGCCCCGTGGCCGGCCATGTCGCCGACGATCATCGCCAGGCGCCCGTCCGGCAGCACGACGGCGTCGTAGAAGTCCCCGCCGATCAGCAGCGCGCGTTCGGCGGGCCGGTACCGCGCGACCAGACGGTACCCAAGGTATCCGGGAAGGGCCGCCGGCAGCAGGCCCTGCTGCACCGTCTCCCAGAGTCGGCGCTCGGTGCGCTGACCAGCCTCCCGGCGCGCCGCGGCGGCGACCGCATCGCGCTGCTGGTACACCTGGCGTTGCATGGTGTTGAACCCGTCGACGAGCTCGCCGAGTTCGCGAACGGCGCTGTCGCTCGCGGGCACCGGCTCAAGGAACCGACCGCGCGCCACCCGCCCGACGCCGAGCTCCAACAGGCCGATCGGCACGCCGACGCGTCGCCAGAGACGGCGCGCGGTCAGCGCGACGACCGCAAACGCGATCAGCGCGGCGGCGATGATGCCGATCAGGGTGGCGTTGCGCCGCAGCTTGGCCGCATCGAACGACTGCTCCTTCGAGACTTGGACGTCGGCGGCCAGCTGCGTCGATGCGGCCCGGAATGCGGTGAACCACTGCTGGGCGACGCCCTGGTTGATGAGGGCGATCGCGGGCTGCACCTGACGCACTGCGCCGGATCTGGACGAGGTGGATGACGTCCGCGAACCACAGCTGGGCGTTGTCGTTGGCACGCGTCACATCCGACGACGAGCGTGGGATCATTGCGTACCAGGTACTCCAGCCGCGCGAGGTCCTCGGGATAGCGGTCGACGGCGGTGGTGTACGGCTCCAAGTAGTCGCCGCGTCCGGTGAGCACGTACCCGCGGCTTCCGGTGTCCGCGTTGAGCATGTCGATGAGCAGCTGATTGGAGGCCCCGAGCCGCGCGACGGCCTGCTCGCCGGCGTCCGAGTACGCCTTCGCGGTGACGATCGTGCCGACGGCGGCGACGATGATGAGCAGCAGCAGCACGACCGCCAGCGCCGCGACCAGACGCAAGAGCAGGCCGCGGAGCGAGCGGCGCTCCGGGCGTGGCTGGCCACGCGCCATCAGACGCCCCGCGCGCGGGCTGGTGCCGCAGCCCTCGGAGTCGTGCTAGTCACCGCCCCGCCAGTTCGGCTCGACTGGGTTCGACCGCACCGCGCCCCCCGGTGCCGCGCTGCCGACCAGCTCGGCAATATCGCGTACGCCTGCCGCCTCCATGCGCGCGAGCAGTCCGCGGTTGATGCGCGCCACCAGCGACGGGCCGCCGTAGATCAGCGCCGTCCAGATCTGCACGAGCGAGGCGCCCGCCGCCAGCCGCTCCCAGACGTCGTCTGCGGTCGAGATGCCACCGACGCTGATGACAGGCAGGTCGGGTGCACGCGCGACGGCGCGCCGCAGCATCGCCAGGCTCCGGGCGGCAAGCGGTGCGCCCGACAGTCCGCCGGGCTCCGAGGCCAGGCGCTCGGGCGAACTGCAGGCCGTCGCGTGCCAGGGTCGTGTTGCAGACGATGATCCCATGGGCGCCGACCGCCCGAATCTGGTCGACGGTCGCATCAAACTGCGCGTCGGTGAGCTCCGGCGCCAGCTTGACGAGGATCGGGCGCCGGCGCGCACCCGTCAGGGCCGCCTTGACGCGATTGAGCTCCACGAGGTCATCGAGGATGCCGCCGAGGGCGACCGACTCCTGGAGCTCACGCAGGCCGGGCGTGTTGGGCGAGGAGACGTTGACGACGATGTAGTCGGCGTACGGCCAGAGCCGGTCGAGGCTCGCCACGTAGTCGCGCCGGGCATCCTCCAGCGGGGTGACCTTCGACTTGCCGATGTTGACCCCGAGCGGGATCCGGTGTAACACGCCGCGTCGGTCCCATTGGGCGAGCCGATCCGCCGTCGCCGCCGCACCGTCGTTGTTGAAGCCCATGCGATTGATGACCGCACCGTCGGCCGGGAGGCGGATGAGCCGCGGCGCAGGGTTTCCCTCTTGGGCGAGCGCGGTGACGGTGCCGATTTCGACGAACCCGAAGCCGAGGGCCTGCCACGCCTTGATGCCCCGTCCCCACTTGTCGTAGCCGGCAGCCAAGCCGACCGGGTTCGGAAACCGCAGCCCCCAGACGCGTTGGGCAAGTCGCGGATCCCGCACGCGCCAGCGGGCGACCCCCATCAACGGTGCGATGCGCTCGGCCGTTGTTAACGCGCGCATATGCGCTTTCTCGGGGTCCGCGCGGAATGCGAGCGGCCGCACGGCGCGGTACACCGGCCCAACGCTCTGCCGGCTCACGGAGGTCAGCCGAGGCCTTCGATTGTCGCCGCCATCGCGAGGTCGGCATCGGTTACGCCGCCCTGACTGTGCGTCACCAGCGTGACCGTGACCTTGTTCCAACTGATCGCGAGATCGGGATGGTGATTCACGGCCTCGGCCGCCCCCGTGATGCGGTTCACGAACATCACCGAGCCGAGGAAGTCATCGAACACGAATTGCTTGCAAATGGCGCCATTCTCCAGCGACCAGCCCGGAAGACCGGCCAGTCCGGCGCGAATCTCGTCGTCACCAAGTACCGGCATCCATGCCTCCTTCGCGGCGTGCCTGCTCCCAGCCTACCCTCAGGACGGGTCCGCAGCCGCAAGGGGCGGCCGAAATCCGTAGTACCGACCGCAGTCGGTCTCTAAGCTTCTGCGAACCGGGGCCGTTAGCTCAGTTGGTAGAGCAGGGGACTTTTAATCCCATGGTCGTAGGTTCGAGTCCTACACGGCCCATCTCTGAAAGCCCTGCTCCGGCAGGGCTTTCGCATGCCGAGTGGGCGACGATCAATCCCTCGCCGAGTCGGTCTGCAGCGGTCTGCGGCGGTGCGGGACGGGTCCCATACGGTGCGGGAGACGGTGCGGGGCACGTTGCGACCTGCGCCGATCGGTATAGCCCACATGGCCAGGTCCGAGCAGCTCGGCGACCAGTGCCTCCAGGCGCTGCCACGAGGTCCCCGCCGCCGTTTGTGCCGCTGAGAACGCTCGGCACAAACGGCGGCGGTTGCAGCTCGGGGACCGGGACGATGACGCCGTGCAAGGGTGTCTTGGGCGCGTTTGAGCCCGTCACTGTGTGATCGAGGCGAGGGCGGCTCCAACAACGAGCACCGACACTCAAGACGCCTCGCTCACGAAGTTGGGGGTGACTCATCTCGTTCGAAGCAGCGTTGTCGCCGCGTCAGGCGCCACCCCTGGCCGATTCGAGCCCGCCGTCGCGCATGCGAAGAAGCAGCGTTGCGTGCGCGGCAACGCCTTCGTCATGGGTAATCAGGACCACGGTCTGCCCCTCCTGGGCCGCGAGCCCGGAGAGCAGATCGAGAATCTCCCCTCCAGTCGTAGTGTCCAGATTGCCCGTGGGCTCATCGGCCAGAAGGACGCGCGGGCGATTGGCGAGCGCGCGCGCGATGGCCACCCGCTGCTGCTCGCCGCCCGATAGTTGCGACGGCAGATGGCCGAGGCGGTGACTCAGCCCAACCTGTTCCAGGAGCTCGCACGCACGAGCCTCCTGCGCTTCGGAGCCCTTTCCGGCCGGTGCGAGGGCGGCCCGGATGTTGTCCTCGGCAGTGAGCGTCGGGATCAGATTGAACTGCTGGAAGACGATGCCGATCTCGTCCCGCCGCACCCGCGAGAGCTCGCGATCATCGAGCGAGGCCAAGTCCCGCCCGTCGAAGTCGATCGATCCGCTAGTGGGCCGATCGAGGCCTGCAAGCAACTGCAGCAGGGTGCTCTTGCCGGAGCCGCTCGGGCCCACGATCACGGCATAGTCGCCGGAGGCGATCTCCAGATCGACGTCGCGGACGGCAAACACTTCGCTGGCACCCGATCCGTAGCGCTTCGACACGCCCGATAGCGCGAAGACCGGATGATCAAGTGGCCGCGTCTCTGCAGCTGCGGCAGCGGTCGTGTTCTGGTCGGTCATTGGTCGTGGTCTCCGTTAGTCGACGTTTCGAAGTGCATCTGCTGGCCGCATCCTGGCTGCTCGAAGTCCGCCCACCGCACCGGCGATCAGCCCGCCCAAGACGGCGAGCGCAATAGCCAAGAGCACGAGTTGGACATCAACGGGCGCGGTCAGCTTCACGGCCTCTGAGGCTGCTGAACTTGCCACCCGGCCGAAGCCGAAGGGGCCGCCACCGCCCGAAGCCCCAGGTGGACCGGGCACCGCCGCAGCGGTGCTGGCGGCGCCGCTGGCACCGCCGACCGTGGCGGTAAGCGAGATCCCAAGGGCCGAGACGACACTCGCGGCGATGAGTCCGAGCACGGTACCGATGACTCCGCCGAGTAGGCCCTGCGCCAGCGATTCGCCGGTGATCTGGCGAACGACGAGCCACTGACGCCAGCCGATCGCCTTGAGCGTCCCAATCTCGCGCGTGCGCTTGGTCACCGCAACGAGCGTCAATAGACAGGCGATCAACACGGCGGCCGCAAGCGCAACAATCTCCAGTGCAAACCCGAGCGTCGAGGCGAGGCTCTTGGCGTCCTTGAGCGAGCCGCCGACGCTGTTGGCGAGATCCGAGGCCGTGGTCACCTGAGAACCGGCAATGGTCTTGGTGATCTCCTTCGAGACTGCATCGACCTGGCTCGCCTGCTGGGCCCGAACCTGGATCGTGTTGACCTGGCTGGAGAGCCCAGACAGCTGCTGCAACGTGCTGAGCTCGACGTAGGCGTTGCTGGAGGACCCGCCCAGCGGCGCCTTTGCGATCCCGATGACGTCGAAGGTCTTGCCGCCGATGCTGACTGTGCCGCCGACGGCGATGTTCTGGCTGTTGGCATACGAGCTAGAGAGGATCGCATCGTAGGTCCCGCCGCTTGAGGGGAAGTAGCTGCCCGAGGTGATCTGGCTCGGGGTGACCGCCCCCAGGCTGGACTTGGTCTGGTCAATGCCGGTGACCGAGATCGAGTTGATGCTGATCGAGCTCGGCGCGCTACCCTGGCTGGATCCGCCGCCGGGAGCTCCGAACGGGGTGCTGCTGGTACTGCTTGGTACCGTGCCCGAAATCTGCATCACGTTGACCGACAGCTGCCCTGCGGCGTCGGCGACCCCAGACAGTCCCCGGACGGTCGTCACATCGCTTTGGGGCATCGTCAGCTGACCTTGGACGTTGTACCGGGTCCGCGAGAACTTGGTACCGGCCTTGCCCAAGTTGTTGAGGCCGAACGGACCACCTCCACCACCACCTTCCTGCCGGAGCTGCTGACGCTGGGCCGGTGTGAGGTTCTGGAACGGGTTCCCCGTCCCTGTACGGGTGATATTGAGCGGGCGCGTGACCGACATGTCGGTGCCCAGGCCTGTGAGCGGCTTGAGCACTTGGGCCTGCGCGGTATCGAGGCCGTTGGATAGGGCGTTGACTGCGATCACGAACGCGACCCCGACACCGAGCCCGAGCGCTACGAGAAAGGTTCTGCCCTTTCGCCGCCGCAGCTCGCTGGCGATGTATCTCAGATAGAACACCTGTCTCCTCGGTTCCGCTGACTGGGCGCCGTGCCCCCGGATCCCCCGTCCCTGAGCGCGACCGCCGAGCACTTGCGCTCTTGACAAGGTTGCGGTTAGGAAACGCGCGCCAGATATGAGAAGGCTGAATGGGATGTTAAGGCGACGAGAACAAGTGGTTGCTCGGGTGCCTGTCTGGAGTCGGCACCGGATCCACAGTCCCTTGCTGATCGCGCGAAAGCCCCCGCTGAGCGCTATGGGCTACCAGGGCTGACGGCTTCCCGCACCGTGTCCCGGACCGTTCCGACGTGGCCTGCTATCCGCCAGCCGTCTCCGGGATGTGCGGGCGATCGACAAACCGCCACTTCGGGTCTTCGGTGATCAGGCGAAACGCGAGAGCGTGGCGGGGCCGACGCTCTTGATCGTCAGAGTGTTGTTGATCGTCGTGCGAAGGACGGCTTGGATAGCCAGCGAGGCGGTCAGCCCGGCAGTAAGAGTGGGACCAAAGTGGGAACACGGCGTCGTGCTGACCGCCCGTTCCGACGGTCGCACAGATTTGCCAAGTGCCTGCAAAGTGTGAAGTTTGACAAGCAGCAGAGATGCCACGAATGCGGTTCGGACCGACTTTTGATCCCATGGTCGTAGGTTCGAGTCCTACACGGCCCATCGCACGAATAGCCTGCTAAGCGCGGTCTTTGGCCTGGGCGTCGGTCCCATCGGCAAGGCCTCGGACCGCCGGGGGTCGCGATGGCGGTTGCGTCTCCCAGGCCCGTGAGCGCGGTTGATGGAGCGATGTTGCCGGTCGCGCTGGATGTGAATCCCAGGACGGACCCATTCGCCTGCGCGACGTAGATCGTCCCCGGTCGTGTCGACACCTATCCCTTGCGGCGACGAGAGGCTGGTCAGTTCCCAAAGTGACCCCGCGACGTTCTCCGGTCGCGGTGAGAAGCAGGGCGCGGTGGCGAGGGGATCCTTCAACTTGGCGGGTGGGAGGCGGGTAGGCACGTCGCAGTCAGCTCAGTCCAGCCTAGTACTGCATTGCTTTGGTGTAGCGGGCAGATCTTGAATGTACTGATCAGACAACCGGCGAAGGCGCCCCGCGAAGCGATTGCGGCGAGCTCGCTGGGCCTATCCAGACCTCGGCATCCAGGCAGTCCGCGAGGGCCGTGGCGTCGCAATCTATGTCGCAACCGCCTTTGCTAGCGATTTGCCGGGTCACGGCTGGTGCCGTTCGAGTCTGAGGTGACGCTGCCGTTCCACCTCGTGAGGCGCGACGGAGCCCGAAGCGCTGCGCTCGACGCACTCCTCGCCGCCTCGCGCGACGCCTACACGGCTCCGCCGGTGCAGGCCTCGCGGCCCGGAAGCGCACATTCGCGTCACAGCGCAAACGGCTCAAGCATGACGTGGTTCGGATTGTGCCAACCACGGCCCATATCTGCCGGAGCCCCCGGCAAGCGGCTCTTGCCGAATCAGGCGAGGCGCCCAATCGGCGACTATCGCCTCTAGATCGGGGCCAGCTGCGCTGCCAGTCCCGCCTCTGGATCGTGGATCCCGAGGCGCGCCTACACTGGATCTCCACGAGCGGGAGCGGCGGCCCCACCGCGCTGACTGCGGGGCCGCCCACTCGAGGCCAATCGCTACCCGATGATCGTTTCCCCGCCCGGGTAGCAGAACGACGAAGCAGGAGAGTAGAAGCCCCAAGTGACCTGCAGGGGCGACGCAGGCCGAAGCGCGTGGATGCTGTGATCGGGCGCCAGGAACTCGAAGTCGAGCACCTCCCAAGGGTCGACAAGGGGCGCGATGAACGGGTAGAGCCCATCCACGAGCTTGCCGTCGATATCGGTGATGTAGCTCAGTTGCCCAGCTGCGACGACGTCGCCGGCGCTCCCGACGCGAACCGTGGTGCGGATCAGATCGACGCCTTCTTGGCGAGTGGTCGCCACAAGGGTGTCACCGCTGAGCTCCAGCGCGGTCTCCCCTGCCGATGCCGGAACGCCACGCTCTGCCGTGTACTCGCGCACGCCCGCGCTTGAGTTCAGATAGTGCGTCCACCAGCGGCTCGGGGTCTGCCCGTCGGGTGCAAAGCGATCGAGGTCCGCACCGGCATATGTCAACGAATACGCTCCGAACCCGGAGGTCTGCTCGGCCTTATCGACCACGTACTGATTGATGAAGCACTGGCCATTCGCGATCCGTCCAAGTCGCGGATCAACGAGTTTGCCGACGGCCTCGGAATCTGCCGGAATCCACGTCAAGTACAGCATCCGGCTGCTAATGACCAGCTGGGGAGCGACGAGCTTGGACACGCTAATCTCCTGCTCGATAGGGTCTTAAAACGATTCACACAACGGGAGGTTAACCGTTTCGACGTCTGCGTCGGGCGGCGTCGCACGGGCAAGCCTCGCTCCGGTACCCACGCCCCTTGGAGGTGCGCGATGAGAGCGGTCCGGCTCCACCGTTACGGAGAGCGGCCGGTGGTCGAGGAGGTGCCCGAGCCGGTCCTGCGTGGCCCGCATGATGTGCTGGTCGAAGTCGGCGGGTCGGGGCTGTGCCGAACCGACCTGCACATCGTCCACGGTCAGTGGGCGGACCGCTCCGGCGTGAGCCTGCCCTACACGCTTGGGCACGAGACCGCGGGCTGGGTCCGCGAGGTCGGCTCCGGGGTGGAGCACCTGCAAGCTGGGGACGCGGTAATCCTGCACCCGCTCATGACCTGCGGTTTCTGCCGCTACTGCCGAGCGGGCGACGACGTACATTGTCAGGCCAGCGCGTTCCCCGGCATCGATACCGATGGCGGAATGGCCGAACTGGTGCGCACCACGGCTCGGTCAGTCGTCAAGCTGGAACCAGACACGCAGCCGGGCGACGTGGCGGCGCTTGCCGATGCCGGGCTCACCGCCTACCACGCGGTGAAGAAGGCTCTGCCCCTACTGTATCCGGGCACCACCTGTGTCGTGATCGGGGCCGGTGGGCTGGGTCACATCGGCATCCAGTGTCTTCGCGCCCTGTCCGCCACGCGGATCATTACGATCGACGCCAACCCGGCCGCGCTACAGCTGGCAGCCGATTGGGGCGCCGACGAGGCCATCCTCGCGGATGGGCACCACGTCCAGCGGGTCCTTGATCTCACAGATGGATTCGGGGCCGAGGTAGTGCTCGACTTCGTGGCCGAGAACGGGGCCGAACGCGACAGCTGGCAGCTGACCAGACGAGCCGGCAGTCACTTCATCATCGGCTACGGCGGGACCCTGCAAGTCCCAACCATCGACGTGATCTCCACCGAACGCAATATCGTGGGCAACCTTGTCGGCAGCTACAACGATCTCGCCGAGCTGATGGTACTTGCCGAGACGGAACGCGTCGCGTTGCGCACGCGCACCTACCCGCTCGATGCGGTCAACGACGCCATGGACGACCTCGAGGCCGGCCGACTGCAAGGTCGAGGCATTCTCGTCCCCTAGGCGGAGCCGCCCCAGTCGCCTCGCGAGCGACTGGGGGAGAACTTGGGTCTCTCAGATCCCAAACGGCCCGAGCGCAAAGTGGCTCGGATTGTGCCAACCACGGTCCATTCTCTCGTTTTCCTTTCCAAGACTGGCGTTCCGTGATTGCCAGTCGTCCGCTTGCCGGGCGCGGACTGCATCACGTTGCGTGCCGGTTCGGAGACGTCGACGAAGCGCTGGCAGTTCAGGACCTGACGTCCTCGCCGACCTGGCGACCCAAGCGCCTGCTACATCGCGATAGCTTCGTAGACGTCGACCGCGCCGCCGATCTCGAGGACCGGGCAGCCCTTCGCGAGCTCGACCGCCGAATCGAGGCTGTCGGCCGACACGATCGTGTAGCCGGTCAGGCCACGCGAGCCGCCATCCCTAACCGAGCCGCCCGGGCCGACCGTCTTCGCGGTCCCGGTCGCGGCACCACCGTCGACGACGGCCGAACCGAG
Organism: uncultured Thermoleophilia bacterium; assembly: GCA_963784985.1. GTDB lineage: Bacteria > Actinomycetota > Thermoleophilia > Miltoncostaeales > Miltoncostaeaceae > CAITWD01. The sequence continues at coordinate 13,328 of CAWATR010000024.1, read as the reverse complement.
CTCTCCGAACCACTGACCCCACTTGGCGTACTGCGCGTTGCGCTCGGCCTCATCGGCGGACACACCTTTGCCGCCGCTGTACGCGAACACGTAATTCGCCATCTCCCGACTCCCTCCGAGTTGTGGTTAACGCCGACCCTCTGGCCGGTCACCGAGCGTTCCAGAATCATCGAAGATGACTATGGCGTCATCGTCCAGAGGGTTTCAGTTATAAATCTGCGCACGACAGTTGACTGGCGGTGAGTTGAAATCCTGCAGGCTATTGCCACTTGCAGAGGGTCTTCTGACCACCCCAGAGGTACCACGCGCCAAGAGGGAGGCCCACCGGCTCATGCTTGACGAGCCCACGATCGACTGGAATCGTGCCCGCGACCCCCTGACAGGACGTGCACGTAATGGCCGCCGAGGACTTCCGCGCGGTTCAAGGTCCGCTCAAGGAGCGGTACCGCCAGGATGCTGATGCCGCGCTGATCACGCTGGCAGCGTCAGGGGATCTGGACACTAACGGGGTCGCGTGCCGGGTGGAAACCGGGCGTGCACTTGTCGCGGCGGGACTCCATCCTGCGACAGGCGGGGACGGAACGCTCGCCTGTTCAAGGGACATGCTGCTGGAGGCCCTTGTGGCGTCTGCCGGAGTAACCTTGCGGGCGGTGGCCCTTGCGATTGGTGCGGATGTCCACGGCGGAAGGGTGTGCGCCGAGGGGGACCTTGATTTTCGGGGAACACTTGGCGTCGCGAAAGATGCAAGGGGGTTCCGGGACATCCGCCTGCGCTTCGAGTTGGACACCCAAGCGGACGACGAAGCTCTCAAGACGCTTCTACGGCTGACGGAGCGCTACTGCGTGGTACTGCAAACGCTGCGCGGGGGGGTCTCGGTGACCGCCGAGGCGATCGGTCGACGTTAGCGACAGCAACCGGCTCGGGGTGCGGGCTGCTCCTCACGCTGGCGCTGGGCGAACCTCGTCCGTCGGCTGCCGGGGGGTCAACGCATGGTCAACAGACCCCACGGCACTCGGGTGTAGTCACACTGAGGTGCACCTGCGCCGAACACGTCCTATTCCTGGGATTTCTGAACAGGAATGTACTCAGCGGTACTCGGCGCGCAGGCCTTTTAATCCCATGGTCGTAGGTTCGAGTCCTACACGGCCCATCAGAACCCCGTAGCCAAGCGATTTTCCCCCTAAACGACTGTCATGCGTGTCACTGGGTACCACGCGTGTGCACCGCGTGCGTGCACCGGTGCGTGCACAGGATTTCAGCCCGCCGAGGCGCGGGTTGCCGCATAGCATCAGTCAAGGCGCCGGATCCAGAACCCGTTGGGTGGGTTGATGGAGGGTCCTGGCGTCGCGGAGCTGGGGATAAGGTCGACCAACTCCGATGGGAACGCCCGAGTGAGCGCGTAATTCGCCAGCACGACGGCGTATCGGTCATTCATGGCCAAGAACGCCTGCAGCAGGTACTGCTCAGCCCAATAACGCCGGAGATTCTTCAGCCAGGACCGAGGATATTCCCAGGGTAGGAATATGTCGTGAAAATGAACCAGAACACCGGGTCGCAATAGTGGGAGCACATCGAGGACAAGGTAATTCACGTCGCCGCCGGTCTTGACGGTATGCGTCGTGTCCACGAAGAGGATGTCGTTTCGTTCGAGCGCTTCGAATTCTGCAAGCGGAACGTCTGTTGCGCCTATTCGTTGAAGTTCCGAACCGCCCCTGATCGCTGATGCCAATTGAGGATTCGGGAACGGATCGAACATACGATGCTTAAGCGGGTTTCCGTCGGTCGCATTCTTTTGCGAAGCGGCTCTGATCACGAGGCTCGAGAATCCAAACCCAAGTTCGAGGACGCGTTTCGGGTAGTGACTTCGGATCATCGCGTAGAGCAGATCGGCGTCCACCCGTCCGTACATTCCATTGTCTAGGTAGTACTCGGCCCGACCTTCGGGGCGCTGGCTCGGCGGCCTGAATTCCGCAATAGCCGCCCGTACGCCCTCTATGAAGTCGAGCTGCGCGCGTAGGTCCAGTTGTATGCCGTGAAGCTCGGATGGTCGTTCCCAGAGGGCCGCCGGAAGCGCATCCACATCTGGAATCGGACTGTAGAAATGCCCTTCCACGAGGTCGGCGCCAGCAAGTCCGGCTACGGGCCTCAGTATCCTGCGCGCCTGCTCACTGAGTCTCTCGTGCAACCGCTGTCGCGTCATTCCGGCACCGGCCCGCATCAGCGCCCTGGCCTCAGCGACCGGTAATCCGCGCCAATCCCTGTCGCCTTCGATCACTTGGTTCTCCAGATAGCTGCACGTACAAGAATCAGCGGCGGGCCTGTCCCCGCTTCAATTGACTCGGCGGGGCGAATATTCCGAGGCTGCAAGCGCGGACTTTGAGATGCTCTGATACTCGATCGGCGTGAGTTCGCCCTTGCCTCGGTGGCGACGCCGTGGCCACGACGGAGGCGCGAGACATCTTGAGACCATTTGGTGGCACGCGGTCCTGGACGCCGCTTCGGGGCGTCTGGAGTCGCGACGAACCGCCCTCGACCCTGTGGCGACGCTAGCCGCACCGGTCAGGCCTGCCCACTGGTCGATGGTCCAGGCTGGGTGCCCGGGGACCGACCCTCTGGACGCGCGGCTTGACAAAGAGAATCGCCAGCGTACGCACTACTGCGCCGCATACGAAACATCGTTGGTGACGCGAGCGGCGCGCGCGCCACTACTTGACTAGCGGGCGTCGGCCTCGGTCAAGACCTCGCGCGCGGCGTCGAGATCGGACGCGTGCAAGAAGATCGCTATCCGTCCGGCGAGGACGCGCCGCGCCCCGGGTGAGCGCGGGTAGGCGCCGAGGCCGAGTCGCTGCAACGTGGGCAGGTGGTAGTGCGTCCACGCCCGGCACTCACATCCGCCCTGCTCGGCGGCGGCCCCTTCACTTTCGACAGCGCCAGCGGTCGTCACCGCGCGTCGGTCCATATCTCGGCGATGGCGTCGGCGAGGGCCTCGGTGTCGGCGGATGCGTTGACCTGCGCCATCGCAGCCCGCCAGCCGTGGGGCTCATTGTTTGACAATCGGGCGAGCTCGGAGCGCGCCGCGGCGGGAACGTCGCGCCCGAGGCCGCGGGTCTGGCATCGGGCGCGATCTTGCCATCTCCACAACATCTGAGATGGTCGCGACAACGATGTCTGCCCGAACATTCGGCCCCGACCATTGCCACGACGTTCTATCGCGAACGGGAGATCCTACGATCTCGTCACAAGGGTCAACAGTCGGTCAACAGACCCCACGGCACTCAGCGGTAGTCAGACCGGGCGTCAGCTACGCGGAACACGGCCTATTCCTGGGCTTTCTGGACCCGGATGTCCTCAGCGGCACTCGACGCGCAGACTTTTTAATCCCATGGTCGTAGGTTCGAGTCCTACACGGCCCATCAATTGAACTGCCTGCTAAGCGCGGTTTTGGTCTCGGTGTCGGTCCCCTCTGCAGCGGCGCCTCCCGGCGCCATGACGCCGTCGCGCGCGGAAAGCGAACGTCCCCGGGCTACCATTCTGGTGTGAGCGGTGATGCACCCGCGCGAGACGGCGCTTGGTGGTTGGAGGGCGGCAGCAGAGATGAGATGGTCGGCACTGCTACTGCTCGCGATGGTGGCGGTGGCCGGCTGTGGTGGTGGCAGCAGCAGAAATACAGCCCCCGTGGCGATATCACCGACGACGGGCACCATCACTCCCCAGACCCTGCCCGGCCGGACCGCCGCCGATGCCATGGCGGCGTACTTCGATGCCGCCCAAACGATGGATCGCCAGGTGACCGCCGCGGCGGCATTGATCAACGGCGGCATTCACGGAAACACGATGAACTTCGATCAGGCGACTGTGGACGCGCTCGCCGCGATCGAGCCCGCGACACTCGCCGCGAAGATCCCCGCTGGCCTTCCGTCAGAGCTCGAGCGTCGGGTATTGCTCGTGCAGAGCGAACTCGTCTCGCGCAGGGCGGCGTTCAATAACGTCACGCGGGCGGAGACCGATCATCCGTACGTCTTGCGCTGCCTGTCGCAAGGTGCCCCCGCTGCCGCGCGATTTGCCGGGGACCTCGCCGCAGCCCGATCGCTGGCCGCGCGGACGCCGCCGATCACGAATCCTGCACCGAACTCCCGGTCCGCCGCCGACCTCGCGGTCGCGCTGCAGTACATCGAGAGCGCAAACACCTGCTGTGGCTCGTGCGGGGGCGTGATTCTCACCCAGCTACCACGTATCTCGTGGGCCACGACGCACGGTCGGGACGGCACGATTACCGTCACCGTGCCATCCACGACGCTCACTGACACCATTCCGTTTACGGCGCACTTCGTGCCCGGCAGAGGCTGGTCCATTCGGCTTCAGGCAGGCTGACACGACCCCAGGAGCCGGATGGGCCGTTGCGGCGACGGGCCGCCAGTGCCGTTCATCGAAGACGCGCTGCAGCACGCAGAGCGGTTCGATGGCGAGGACACAGGGCGGTTTGCTCGCGCGAGCCGAGGGCCGCGCGTGAGGTGCGCTTAGCGGGTCGGCGTCAGGCGCACTGTGCGCTGGACCAGACACGCAAGGTTTCCGTTCCCGCCGGTGTCGACGGCCTCAATGGTGCCGGTTTGGCTGGTGGCAACGTGATAGGGCACCCACACGCGCCACCCCCGACCTGGGGCGGATGTGACGTTGACGTGTCCGATGAGTGCGCCACGCGCGTCGCGGACGTTTGCGGCGAACTGGTTCTCGTAGATGTATCGAAGTTGGCGACCCGCGACCGCGACGACGCCCGGACTGGGACTGACCGCGTCAAGGCTCAGGCACCGGTCATTGAGAACCGTTGCCGCGCCGGTGGGGGGTGCCGCCTTCCAGAGGTCGATCACGATGCGGCTCGGACCTCCCAACGTGGACCAGCGGACGTACTTGAATCGCCCCGAAGCGGCGTTCGTGCGGATCGTCAAACGATTGTGGTTGCGGGTGAGAGCGACGCGCACCCCGAGCCCGCCTGCTGTGCTGACACGGCTACCCGTGCCACCGATGTCTACAACCAAGTTCGCCGTCCCCGTCGCATAGATGTCATCAAGTGCCGGCTCGATGCGACCGATCGGGATTCGCGAGCCGGTGAGATCAACCACGACCCGGACGGTGGCGGGAGAGTTGCCGAAGCGCACGCCGAGCGCCAGCGGCCCAGCAAGCGCCGGAGTGGCGAGCATGAGCACCGCGGCCCCGATGGCGGCAGCGACCGTCAGCATCTCGCGTCGTCCGGCCATTGCGCGGCGCGATGGCGCTTGCGCGAAGCTCGTCTGGGGTGCGTCGCAGTCGTGGAGGGGTGGGTCCGTCGGACGAGCCATGACGCGTCTCCTTGTCGTTCGGCACTCGACATACGCGACCACGCGGTTCGGATCGTGATCATCCGCCGCTCGTGACACCGGCCTGACGGGGCGGGCGAGGTGCGCGCCGCACATCCCGGCGCGCACCTCGTCGTTCCCCCCATGGCCGCACAACTCTGACTAGAGCGTAGGCGGGATCGGCTGCCTCTCGGCGGGTTGGTCCCACACGCGGCGGCGGCGAGCACGACGACTGCAGCGCAAGCAGCGAAGCCCAACGCCGCACCGACGGCGGCTGGCATCCCACCGGATGGCCTGGGCGACGCCATACGAGGTGGACAGGTCTCGCGCGACTTCCTCGATCAACCTGAGATTGCCCCGCTAGCCGGTATGCCGGACTTGGCGGGTGCGCCAGGATCGCACGTTCCGCGTGTGCCCCGACGCGTACCCCGGGGTTGGCGGCGCGCACGCGAGGCATTGACGCCACCCGGCGACGGGGTCTTGACTCGTTGGTGGGCCGTCCGACAGGGACGGTCCGGCTGGCAGCGCCTCCGGGTCCGGCAGATTGCCTGCCCCGGCGGCTACCGCCGCCGACTAACTCGCAGGCCCAATGAACAAAGGACACCACAGTGTCAAACATGGGCAAGACGCACATCATCATCATGTGGACGGTGACCGACGCTGACGCGGCAGAAGGAGAGCGTCTTTTCGCCAGCCACGGCGAGTGGATGAAGGGACACCCGCGCGCGGGTGATACGGCACTTCTTTCCTACAGCATCTCCGAGGGCCCGGAGCTGGCGAACCCGTTGGACCCGAACTCGGCGCCAACCGGCAACACGATCTTTGTGCTCGACGAGTTCTATGAGTCCCCGGCGGGCGTGGCCAGGCACTGGAAGGATGCGATCGACAACTGGAAGGACCTGAGCGGCCTGGTCGCATGGAGCGCCAAGGGCAAAGTCGCGACGCTGCACTCCGGAACGGCTATCCAGGCGCTCTGGTAGCGGCCGAGCTGGGTTCGCGCGGCCGTTGCGTATCACGAGCGGCCGGTGGCACGTCTTGCAGGTGCCCGCGCTCCCAAACGTGGGCACCTGTGCGACGTGCCGACGGCACGCGAACACCTGCGCGGACCTCGCCGCCCGTGAGCGCCTGAGGCGTGCGCGGCGTCATCAGCTCCAGACTTGATGTCCAGACCTGGGCGACGGACGCCGCGATGGAGGCAATGCGCGACGCGATCCGCGAACTCGAAGTTGAGTGGGCTGACGCTCGGCACAGAGCGGTTCGCCCTACTGGGAGAGCTCCTGACCGAGCTGGTTTCTCAGGTGGTCGAACATCCTCGCTATGCGAGCGAGGAGCACCCTGGCGCAGACCGTCCTGACAAGTGGCGACGATCGCATCACCGCGTTGCGCGAGACGATGACTGAGTTCCTTGGCATGGACGAACCGCGCGGGCGGTACGAGGACCCCGCAGGCCGGCTCGCCGTTGCCAGGTACCCGGCCTCGCGATCGACTGGCTCGCACAGGAGCCGGTGACGACGGTGCTGCGGGCGCGCGACGAGATCATCCACCCGGCGAGCGCGTCGCTTGCCAGTGAAGCGGCGCACATCGACCGCGAGGCGGGCGAGCACGATCTCCACGCGTTCCAGGCCCTTCGACGGATGGACGAGATCTTCTGCGCAAACTTCATGGTCTTCGACGACGTCGTCCGCGAACACCCTTACGACCTCTGGATCGCCGACGAAGGCTGGGAGATTGACCACTTCCTTCACGAGAACCCCGAGCTGAAGACCGCGCCGTTCGCCTGGCTCACCGACTTCGTCGGCCACCTGCCGATGCCCTCCGGTGGCGACCACGAAGCAGCGCTCACCGCCGACCACAACGCCGAGATGATCGAACACATCGAGCGGCACCCGAGTGTGCGCGACCGGGCGATCTTCATCGGCGACCCGGAGGACATCGTCCCTGGCACGTTCGGACCGGGACTGCCGAACATCCGCGAGTGGACCGTTCGCCACTACGACTTCGCCGGCTACGTGCCCGGCTTCGATCCGCGCACAACCGCGGATCGAGGCGCGCTCCGCTCGGAGCTCGGCTACGGAGATGAGCCGCTGTGCCTGATCGCCGTCGGCGGATCCGGCGTTGGTGCGCCGTTGCTCCGACGCATAATCGAAGCACTTCCGCTCACACGCGGACGCGTGCCGGGTCTGCGGGCCGTCGCCGTGGCAGGCCCGAGAATCGACCCCCACGGCCTGCCACACGTCGACGCCGTCGAGCTGCGCGGCTACGTCCACGAGCTCTACCGTCATCTTGCGGCCTGCGACGTCGCCGTCGTATAGGGCGGGCTCACTACGACCATGGAACTCGTCGCTGCACACCGCCCATTCATCTCGATCCCGCTCGCAAACCACTTCGAGCAGCGGTTCCATGTGCGTCACAGACTCGATCGCTACGGTGCGCGCGTCACCCTCGACTACGCGCAGGCCCACCCGGAGGCGGTCGCGGAGGCGATCGTCGGCGCGCTTGACAGCCAACCGAGATACCAGCCGATCGACCCGGGTGGGGCCACGACCACCGGCCGCCTGATCGCCGAACTCCTATGAGCGACCGGGACGCGGGCATCCAAGCAGCGGGGGTGCGACTGCCTCCGGAAATGGCAGCACAGCCGCCCCTGCGGCTCCAAGCGCTGCCCCGCCGAGTCCGGACAAGCCGATCCACAATCTGAGCACCGTTTGGTGAGCCTTCGCCCGGCGCGATGTCGCCCGCAGGTCGTCACGTTCGGGCAGATGACTGCAACCGGGAGCGCACGGTCCTGCCTTCGATTGACTGCCAAGAACGGTCCGTGGTTTGCAGTTGGGTCCCACGGCAGTCCTGACCACGCCCGTCGGACGGCGACATATGAACAGCACATCGCTAGTGGTACCGATCCAGACCGCGCACGGCCCAGACCAGCTCACCTGCGAAGCCTGGAGGGCTCCAGGCAGACGGTACGCGGGGCTGGACTTGGCGGCGTGCGCCATGACCAGGTCTGGCAACGAGGTGGCAACGGGCCACGCTGCACGGACCGCAAGCCGCCGCATTACCGCGGCCCCGACCCCGCCGCGACGGACTTCGACAGGCAAGTCCAACGAGGAGTATTGATAACGGAGAAAGGCGGCCCAATTGGCGGTCGCCCTGGTTACGGCCGGAAGGGTGCCTGGTCTCGATGAAAGGGCGTCCGTCGAGCATGCTGCGGCAGCCAAGGCGGGGTGCCGGCGAGCAAAGCACTGGCTAGCCTGCCGGTGATCGCGCCCTCAGCCGCCCTCGCCCAATGATGGGCTGGCGGGTCGACGGCCGCGACCTACCGGGAGCGAGATCGGAATCATCAATGGCAAATGGAGAACCGCCCGTCGAGCAGGATGCGGGACCGCCCGAACGCGGGTGGAGTGTCGCGCCACCGGAGTCGCCGGAGGTTCGACCACTGCTCGGCGAGTCGCAACTCAACACCTTGCGGCGCTACGGCGCCGAGTCGGCGACCAAGGCGGGAGATCTGTTGTTCGCCGACGGTGACGAGAGCTATGACCTGATCGTCATTCTCGACGGACGAGTCGAGATCGCCGAGCACTACGGGATGTCGAACGAGACCCGAATCATCGGCTACGGCCCACGGGAGTTCCTGGGCGAGAAGGGCCTCGTGACCGGTCAGCGGGCGTTCCTGACTGCGGTCGTCACGGAAGAGGGCCGCATCCTGCGCGTCGGCGTCGAGCAATTGCGGATGATCATGGCCGAGGAAGCCGACCTCAGCGAGTACATCCTGCGCGCGCTGCTCGTTCGCCACGTCAGATTGACCCAGCGGGGCTCCGGACTCACACTGGTTGGCTCGCGCTTCGACCCCAACACTCGGAGGCTGCTTGAAGTGCTCGCTCGGAACCGACTGGCATTTCGATGGCTCGAGCTGGAGGGAATGGCTGAGGCGGAGGAGTTGTTGCGCCAATTCAACGTCCCAGTCTCGGATCTGCCCTTGGTCATGGGTCCGGGTGGCTCCTTGCTGTTCAACCCCACAAACCGGGCGCTTCTTGACGCTCTCGGCCTCGCCTCCGCCCCCGAGAGCGACCGGACCTACGTATGCGACCTCCTGGTAGTGGGCGGTGGTCCTGCGGGCCTCGCGGCAGGGGTGTATGGGGCGTCTGAGGGGCTGAACACCGTCCTCGCCGAGGACACCGCCATAGGGGGCCAGGCCGGCACGTCGTCGCGTATCGAGAACTACCTCGGGTTCCCGGCTGGCCTGTCGGGTGAAGAGCTCGCAGCACGGGCGGCACTCCAGGCTGAGAAGTTCGGGGTCCTGATCAAATTGGGTGCGCGAGCAGCCTCCATGTTCTCCGACGGCTACACCCATCACGTACGGCTCGCAGACGGCGAGGTGGTCTCCGCAAGGTCGGTCATCATTGCGACAGGGGCTCGCTACAACCGCCTCCCCTTGGACCGTCTGGCGGAGTTCGAGGGCGTTGGCGTCTACTACGCCGCGACCCATACGGAGGCTCAAGCCTGCTCGGGAGGACCTGTGGTGATCGTCGGCGGGGGGAATTCGGCAGGGCAGGCCGCGTTGTTTCTTGCTCGGACCTGCACTCACGTGCAACTGGTCATACGCGGAGAGGATTTGGTCCACTCCATGTCTCGGTACCTCATCGACCAAATCGCGCGTGATTCACTCATCGCAATTTCCGCGCACACCGAGGTCGTTGGTGTAGTCGGAGAGCAGCGGCTCGATGCTGTTGTGTTACGGGACAATCAATCTGGACGGTCGCGAACTCACCCGAGTTGCGGGCTCTTCGTGTTCATCGGTGCCACGCCGTGCACCGAATGGCTGGATGGACAGCTCGCCGTCGATGACCATGGCTTCGTGCTCACCGGAATTGACGTCCCCCTGAGTGCCCTTGACCGGCCGGGCCAACCGCCCCTCCTGCTTGAGACGAGCCGGCCGGGGGTGTTCTGCGTCGGCGACGCGCGAAGTCGGTCAATCAAGCGGGTGGCGACTGCCATTGGGGAGGGCTCAATGGCCGTACGACTCGTCTTCGAACGTCTTGAAGCGACGGGAGCGGCCTTCGGCGACCGAGCCGGCGCCGGCGCGTGAGCTCGGCGCCGTGTCGCCGCCCAGACGGTTGAGAGCACATCTCGGCTCGCTGACGGCCGCCACGTTTGCGCGTCAGGTGGGCATCGCCAAGCGTGAGTTCGTCGGTCGGGATGAGAGCTTCGACCTGCCCCCAGTGAGCAGATCGACGTTGCTTACGCGTTCGGCTCGAACGCTGCGAACAACAACAAGCTTGAGACGGAGCGCTCCGCGGCCGCGGAGTCCTGATCGCTCGAGACCCTCTCGCCTGGTCAGGAGTACGGGCGACAGGCGACCACATCCGGGCCCCGTCCCGAAAGCGCTCGGAAGCGCTGCTCGCTCACGAGCGAGCTCACCAGGTTGGGTCGTCGCCTGACGGGCGCGGGGCAGCTGCATCCTCCGAGCCGGCGAACGCTCCGCATACACGGGGCCATCCAGGTGGGTCAACGTGTAGGCAAGGCGACCGCCGCAAGCAGGCACGTTTCGGGATCACCGTTGTCTGTACCCCTGCACTCGACCCGCTTGGACAGCCTTCGGGACTCTCGTAATGAAGGGTTCAGCGGTTCGAATCCGCTCGTCGGCTTCACAGATACCCCGCCACCGGAAGCTGTTGGGACCTTCAGGTCAGGAGAGGCCGTCGGGGGCCGTCTACTTTCAACCGTTGGCGCGGGCATTCCCCCTTCCCAGCGTAGCCTGCATGGTGTGCGGCGCCCGGCCGCCTGCAGACCGTTCGACCTGCGTCGGCCGTTGGTGATCGTCCTCAACGGGACTCGACAAGACTCGGTGAGCAGGCCCACGGTCGGGCGGGTGTGGCCGGCAGGACTTGGAGCGTCCTGCCGGCCAACGATGCATGGTCAGGCGGCGTCCTTCGCCGCGGCGAGATTCACTTTCATCGTCGCGGTTGGCTTCGACACCATCGGAACGTGCGAGGCCTTCACACCGTGTCCGGGGTCTCGACGCGGGCCGATCGGGCGGCGCGCTTGATCAGCTGGGCGGTCACGTGCGGCTGCGACACGTAGATCGAGTGGCTGCCGGCCTCTTCGACGACGGTCGATCCTGCCCGGTCGGACATGGCTCGCTGCGCCGGCGGCGGGATCATGCGGTCGTCAGTGGCGACCAGGAACCAGCTCGGCTTGATACGCCAAGCCGGCTCCGTGACCCTGCCGTTGAGCGCCTCGACGCCCCACGGGACCTGTGAGTCGGCCATGAAAGCCGCCTCGTCCGGCGGCAGATCGGCCGCGAACGAATCCGCGAACTTCTCCCGGTCGAGGAACAGGAACCCGTCAACGGGCGGCAGGATCGGCGGCACGGGCGCACCGGGCGGCGGGTCGGCGATCAGTGCGGTTACCGACTCGCCGCTGTCGGGCGCGAAGGCCGCGATGTAGACGAGGCCGGCGACGCGCTCGTGGCGCCCGGCTTCGGTGATGACGACGCCGCCGTAGGAATGGCCGACGAGGATCGCCGGACCGTCCTGCTGGTCGAGCACCTGGTGGGTGGTCTCGACGTCGCTCTCGACATACCTCGTTGATCTGATCGTCGCAGCCACCACGGCGTCGGCCATCCCCCGAACGGCTCTTGGGCCGCGTCCGGCTGGCCCCCCACAGCTTCGCCGCGCGCCAGGAGCGCATACGCAGCGTGCAGTCATCGGTGCTGTGCGAACCCACGTGCCGCGACATCGATCGGGCGGCACGTGCGCGCAGGCCCACCGCCGAGGTCCGCGCGCCCCGCGGGAGGCACGGGCGCCGTGTGCGCACCAGCACAACTTCTCGCAACGAGCGGATCTCGCAGCCAAGCTACGCGCTCTCGGTGCAAGGTCGGCCGTTGACCGCCGGGTGCCCGTTGGGGTCAAGTATCTCCACGGCGCAGCACTTCGGCTGACCGCGATGTGCGGGCACCGAGCCGGCTGAGCGTGGTCGCCGATGGACGCCGGAGTGCAGCGGTCGCGGACTCGCATCGTTGGTCTGCGTTCGTCGACGGGCCTGGCGCGGCGGCCCCCGCGAAGCCGCACGCGTCAACGCACCCGACGACTGGAGACAACATGCGACGCGACGTCGAGTTCGATGCCGAAGGGGTCACGCTTCGCGGCTGGCACTACCTGCCGTCGAAGACCAAGAAGAAGCTCCCGACGATCGTCATGGCCCACGGCTTCTCGGCCACCAAGGAGATGTACCTCGACCGCTTCGCGGAGGCCTTCGTCGACGCCGGCTTCGGTGCGCTGGTCTTCGACAACCGCAACTTCGGCGCCAGCGATGGCGAGCCACGCCAAGAGATCGACCCGTGGGAGCAGGTCCGTGACTACCGCCACGCGATCACCTACGCCCAGACGCTCAAGGAAGTCGATGCGGACCGGATTGGCATCTGGGGCTCGAGCTATTCCGGCGGACACGTGATCGTTGTTGGCGCAATCGACCGCCGGGTCAAATGTGTCGTCGGGCAGGTGCCGCTGGTCAGCGGCCACCGCAACGCGCGACGCATCGTCCGGGCCGACTTCGTCGATGCCGTCGGTGCGATGTTCGACGAGGATCGCGCCAACCGCTACGCCGGAAAGCCACCCGCGATGATCCCGGTCGTCGACGCGGATCCGATGGCACCCTCGGCACTCCCGACCCCGGACTCATGGGCATGGTTCAGCGAGACCGGCAAGACCCGGGCCCCCACCTGGAAGAACGAGGTCACGCTCCGCAGCGTCGAGATGTTTTGGGAGTACGAGCCGGGCGCCTACCTGCCCTACGTCTCGCCGACGCCGTTCTGCATGATCGTCGCCCGCGGCGACTGGCTGACGGTCTGCGACCTCGCCATCGAAGCCTATGAGAGCGCCCGCGAGCCGAAACAGCTCGTGATCCTCCCCGGCGGGCACTTTGATGCCTACGTCGCTGGATTCGACGGCGCATCGGGGGCCGCGACCGACTGGTTCGTCCAGCACCTGATGCCCTGATGGC
>CAWATR010000023.1:0-74856 GCA_963784985.1 uncultured Thermoleophilia bacterium | reverse complement strand
TGCGCGATGTCTCGACACGGATGGAGGACAACGTGACCATGGCGGTGAGCTGCGCCGACCACCGGGTGGGTCGTCGGTTGTCACCACGGCGACCGAGATTGCTGCGTCCTGTCCCGACGGGACGCGGGGCGTCACGGTGAGCGCGGGTGCGACGTTCGACGCGTCGGCGTCGGGTCGCGCATCGGGAGTCCGGACGTATCTGGACATCCTGCGCCGGCGTTGGCTGATCGTCTTGGCCCCGGACGGTCCTGATTCCGGTGATGGCATACCTGACCACGTCGTCCCAGCCAGCGCGCTATCAGGCCGAAGCGAGCGTCTACGTCAAGCAGCAGGACCCGGCGCGCTCGCCACCGGGTGCCGATCGTGACGAACAACGATCCCGCGCGCACCCTCCAGACCCAGGTCGCGCTCGCCGCGACCCAGGCGGTGGCCGCTCGGGTACTTACGTCAGCCCGGGTGCGGGACTCTCGCCGTCGGCGCTGCTCGGAGCAACCGCAATCTACCGCAGATGCGAATGCGGACATCTTGACGTTTTCCGTAACCGATCCCAGTCCGCACGTGCGGAACTGTTCGCGACCGCCTACGCCCAGCACTACACGCAGTTGCGTCGGTCTCTGGACACGCAGCCGCTGGCCGAGGCGCGCGCGCCGATTTTGCGGGAGATCGCCAGTCTGCCGCCGCACAGTGCGTATGCGGCGACCCTTACGATCTCCGCGAACCAGTTGCAGACCCAGGCGGTCTTGGAAGGCTCGAACGCCGTGTTGGCGGCGCCGGCTACCTCGGCGACTCAGGTCGCTCCCCAGACCAGGAAGTACACGCTGCTCGGTCCGGTGTTTGGGCTGGTGCTCGGCATCGGCCTGGCATTCTTGTGGGAGTCGCTGGACACCCGGGTACGATCCGCCGAGGAGGTTGTCGAGCGACTCGGCATCCCGCTTTTGGCGCGTATTCCCGAGCCCCCGCGAGAGATGGCTCGGACGTATCAGCTGTCCACGATCCAGGCGCCGTCGAGCCCGGCCGCCGAGAGCTTTCGTCTGTTGAGGACCAACCTGGAGTTCGCCAACGTCGATCGGGCAGCGCGGCTGATCATGATCTCCAGCGCGCTGGAGGCGAGGGCAAATCGACCACCGTCGCCAACCTGGCAGCCGTCGAGGCCCGGGCGGGGGAGCGCGTCGCGCTGGTCGACCTCGATTTCCGCCGTCCGACGCTGCACAAGTTCTTCCACCTCGAGGACCGCCCGGGCCTCACCAATGTCCTGCTGGGACAGGCGACGCTGGCGCAAGCGACCGCGCACATCCACATCGGATCGGACCACCTCGGCACGGAACTGGCCGACGCCCACGGACCCGGAGTGGAAATGCCGGCAGTGCACGGGCTGCTGGACGTCATCCCCTGTGGCCCGATTCCGCCAAATCCCGGCGAGATCGTGGCGATGCCGGCGCTGACGCAGCTTCTCGAGACCCTGACGCAGCGCTACGACCTCGTGCTCGTCGACACGCCGCCGATCCTGCACACCGGCGACACGCTCACTCTCGCTCGTCGATCCCGGCCATGATCCTGATGGCCAGGTTGCCCACGGAGCGCCGGGGGGTGCTGAGCGAATTGGCCCGCGTGCTCAAACCTGCCCCGCGCGTCCGCTCGGGTTTGTGTTGAGTGGCACCGACCGGGTTGCGACCGCGGCATATGGCTACAACTACGCGAATTATGACTATCGCGGGGCCGACGAACCGCGCCGCGCGATCCGCTCCGCGCGCGGTGAACACGGTCACGCGCGTGTTCGACGCGGACCGGCGGTCTGCGTCGTCGCGCGCCGACGCGGCCGGCGGTCCGGCATCTCGGGTAGGCGTTGTTCGCCCCGAGCTGAGCTCACGGGCGATGTCCCGTCGCCGGCTTGTGCGCGTCGCCTCATGGGTGCCGACGCCATCGGCCTGATGGTTGCGTTTGTAGTGTCCGGGGCGTTGCACAGCGGGACGTTCTGAATTCGGTGGCGGGTCACCCTCTGCGATCGGATGGGTAGCGATCGTGCTGCGCCTGCCGTTGGCGCTGGCGATTGCCGCGTCCTTTGGCCTGTACTCCTACGACGAAATTCGTTCGACGCATCCGACCGCGCACGAGCTCGGGCGCATCTTCCAGTTCGTCGCCACGCTGGCGCTCGTGGAGCTCCTTGTCGAGCGCCTCGGCCACCGTCATCTTCCGCCCGTCAACCGAGCGGCTCGTCACCTTCTGGGTTCTCGCGGTCCTCCTCATCGCGCTTCTGCGGGCTGTCGCGCGCGTCTTTGTGCGCCGGATGCCGACGTACATTCAGCGGGTGGTGATCATCGGCTCCGGCCCGAAAGTCCATCGACTCGTGGAGTACTGGGGCGCGATCGCCGGCATGGATGCGGATTGTGCGGGTCTTGGGCCGGATGGCGGACGCGTCGGGGACCGCGCGGCGATCGACGAGAACCTGGGGCGCTTCCTCGAGCGCGTGACTCGCGGGCTACGTGCGGACCGCGTCATCGTGGTCGATGGCGCCGGGTTCGGGTGGGATCTCGAGGAGACCGTTCGGGGTCTTTACGGACTGGGTGTCATCATCGATATCGTCCGCAGGTCTCGGAGATGTTTTCGATGTCGGTCGAGATGCACGACGTCCAGGGCATCCCGCTGCTGGCGGTTCCTATCCACGCCTGTCGCGAGGGGCGACGATGACCAAACGCTGTTTGGACCTTGTCATCGGCGGGCTGCTGATGCTGCGACTGACGCCGCTGTTTCTCGTGGTCGCGTTGGCGATTCGCAGCGACAGTCGGGGCAGGTGTTCTACCGGCAAACCAGGATCGGCAAGAACGGTCGACCATTCGGCATGTTCAAGTTCCGCACGATGGTCGTCGGCGCCGACGCGCATCGCTCCGAGCTGGCCGCGACCGTGCGACGGCGAACGGGAGACGGCCGGGCCTCTTCAAGATGGAGAATGACCCGCGCGTCACCCGCGTCGGTCGATTCCTGCGCCGCCATTCGCTCGATGAGTTCCCGCAGCTGATCAACGTCCTGATGGGCCAGATGAGCCTGGTCGGGCCGCGCCCGCTGATTCCGGAGGAGGACATCTAGGTCCGGGGCTGGGGACGCGTCGCGACGGCACTCCGCCCGGAATGACCGGGCTCTGGCAGGTCTCGGGCAGCAGCGATATCAGATTCGCGGAGATGGTCGGTCTCGACTATTCCTACGTTTCCTCGTGGACGGTCTGGGGTGATTTCCGCGTGATGCTGCAGACGATCCCCGTGGTCGTCGGCGGGTCGAGGGTTGACCGCTGAACGGGCCCGGGTCGGCAGTCCCGTGGGCGCACACCGGCGCGTTACGCGTGTAACTCTTCATCACGTTAGTAACGGCCCTTGACCGGGTGAGGACCCGGGGGTGTTGTGGAGGTATCTCAAGCCATCCACACGCCGGAGGTCCTCATGGCCCACCCTAATGCCAGACTGACCCCACGCGGCCGTCTGATCCTCGTCGAGCGCGTGTCGGCCGGATATCGCGTCGCAGATGTCGCGGCCCAGTTGGGCTGCTCACGCACCTGCGTCTACAAGTGGCTTGACCGCTATCGCACTGAAGGCACAGGTGGGCTTGTGGACCGAACCAGCCGGCCGCATCGCAGCCCGTTTCGCATTGCACCGAGCTCGAGCGGACGTCTGTGAGCTCAGGCACCGCCATCGTCGCGGGCCAGACTGGATCGCAGCCGAGCTCGGGATGTGCGCGGCTACCGTCGGGCGCATCCTTGCCCGTCAGCGGATGCCGCACCTGTCGATGCTTGATGCGCTGACTGGCATCCCCATCCGCCGCGGCCCGGCCACCAGAGTGCGTTACGAGCGCGAGACCCGGGGCGAGCTGATCCACATCGATGTCAAATAGCTCGGGCGCATTCCCGATGGCGGCGGCTGGCGGGTGGATCGGACGCGAACACCGCATGCGCGCACGCCCGGGGCATGGGTTCGACTACGTGCATGCGGCCATCGACGACCACTCACGTCTGGCCTATGCCGAGATCCACCCGGATGAGACCGGTGCAACCTGTGCGGGTTCCTGGACCGCGCCGCGGCCTTCTTTGCCACCTGCGGCATCACCCGCATCTGGCGGGTGATGAGCGACAACGCGCTTTGCTATCGGCGCTCGCACGATTTCCAGGTCGCGCTCGCGCGCCTGGGCGCGCGCCATGTGCTCATTCGCCCGCATTGCCCCTGGCAAAACGGAAAAGTGGAGCGCTTCAATCGCACCCTGCAAATGGAGTGGGCATATCAGCGCCCGTTTCTCAGCAACGACGAACGGGCGCACGCCCTGCCGGAATGGATCTCGTACTACAACCCCGGCGCCGGCATTCGGCGCTCGGGGGTCGAGCGCCGATCAGCAGGCTGTCACCAATGCGGTGAGTGAGTACACCTGGCGCCGCGGACCCACCGGGTCGCCGCTTTGCGAGTCTATCGCCGGGTCAACAGTGCGGGCCTATTTGTGGTGCCCACTCTTGTCGCCACCGCCGTTGCCTCCCTGCTTCCCGCCACCACCGTTGCCGCCGCCACCATTGCCACCGCCACCATTGCCACCGCCATGGTGGTCCTTGTGGCATGCGTTGTTCCATTGGTCGAACCAGTGATCGCAGTGCTTCCCGTACTGGTCGTCCCCGGGATTGCCGTGACCTTCGCCGGGATGCGACGTGTGGTGGTCGTGGAAGAAGGCCGTACTGACCAGAGATGCCGAACCGCCCACTGCGTCGTGTGCGGCCGCGACCCCACCCGCGAGCGCGAACGTCGTCAGCGCGACAGCGCTCAGTCCCCCGGCGAGGGCAAACCGGGGTCGCCGGTGCGGCATGCGCGGTTCGGGGCGGAGACTGCGGGCGACGGACCGGGTGAACTCCTCAGGGGGCGCGCTGCGGCGCGCGCGCAGCTCAGGCTCGAGGTCGTCAGGTGCGGACTTCTTGAACCATCCCATCTCGTCACTCATCCGGTCGCGGTGGTTGTACCCGTAATACCTGTCTGGACAGGCAGACCCTTACAGGTGGGGCTCGACGCGGTGGGCCGTGTCGCGGGCAGGGGTGTCCTCGGCGGTGAGCGAAACTCGAAGGCGCCCGAGCGCCCGGTGGAGCGCGACCTCTGTGGCATTGGTTGTCATGCCGAGCACCTCGCCGATGCGCCGGGCAGTCAGATCGGCACCGTACCGCAGGGCGATGATGTCCTGGTCGCGGGGATCGAGCGCGGCGAGCGCGGCAGAAAGCGTGAGACGTCTAACGGCCTCGTCGGCGAGATCGACCGGGTCGGGCATGTCCGGGACGCTGGACACTGCGATCTCTGCGACGGCGCTCATGTCGGCGATGCACCGACGGGCGATCCCCAACAACCACGAGATCGGTGTGCCTTTGGCGGGATCGTACGCATCCCGCCGTCGAAAGGCACGCTCGAAGGTGGCGCTTGTGATGTCCTCGGCGTGCGGACCGTCGCCGACGCGGTAGGCCACGTACGCATACACCCGCTGAATCAGCGGCTCGGGGTTGGCGAACGGATCCCGGCGGCTCATCGCGTTGCCGCCGGTGCGGTTTCCGCCCGCCATGACGCGATCTCGGGGCTCAGCGGATTGAGTCTCAACGCTTGGCTGAGCGCATGAGTGCGGGCCGGACCCGAGGAGGCGAGTGCAAGGTCGAACCACACGCTCCAGTCGGTGTCATCGATCGCAAGGGCCGCGGCGAAGCTTCTGCGCGCGGCAGACAGATCCCCCGTGGCGGCCTGCGCTTCGCCGACGAGCTGTGTCGGCTGAGATGACCACGGCGCCCAATCGGTTGCGCTGCGCGCGGCCGCTGCCGAGGCCGACCAGTTGCTGGCCGCCGCCGCGTTGCGGCTTCCGGAGAGTTCCTGGTTGCCTCGCAGTCCGACAAACGCGCCGAGCCCGAGGGCGGCAACGACAATGACGACACCGACCCGGCACCGCGAGGCGATCCGCAGTCGATCAGCCCGATCGTCCTTGACCGCAACCACGATGGCGCCGGCGCAAAACAGCGCGACCAGCGTCACCGCTGGCATCTGCCAGTCCCAGTCGACGGCGGCGTGAATCAAGAACGCGGCATAGGCCGCGGCAGCGGCTGCCACGAGCGTATGGCGACGGGCCCGAACAGCGGCGACCAGTGGCGCTGCGAGCGCACAGACGAGGGCGATGAGCCCCACTGGGCCAAGCTCCGCAAGCGTCTCGAGATACAGGTTGTGCACGTTGATGACCTGCGACGGAGCCGGTCGCAGCTCGTTCCAGTAGCGGGCATACGTTCCGGCGCCCGAGCCGAGCAGCGGGTGGGACGTGTAGTCGCGCCAGGCGATCTTCCATTGCGGAATCCGTTCCCCGCCGGCCAGGTTGAACAGGCGGTGATTGAGGTCGCCCGTGGATGTCGCGGACTGCCCGACGAATCCGCGGTACACGTGGTCGAGCATCTGTATCGGTGAGCCGAAACGTGCAAGTACGGCGGCAACGCCGAGGAGCGCGACGAATCCCAGCGTGGCGGCGTAGGCGCGTGATTCGGTTCTCGTGGGATGGACCCTGGTGGCGATGACTGCCAGTGCATACGCCGCCACGCCTGCGGTCACGAACAAGAGCATGAGGGTCAGGAAGTACCGGTGTCCCGCGCTCGATTCCGACGCGATGGTCGTCGTCGTGGTGGTCAGCGCCCGGGTGTGGGAGGCGCTCCAGATCGCGAGCGCAGACCACGGCGCGATCACGAGGATCGTCGTGATCATCTGCAGTCGCCGGCGCTCCATGACGATCAGCACGATGAGAGCGGCGGCCAGCGAGAGCCAGGCGCCGCGGCTGAACGTGAAGTACATCGTCGGCAGGAGCACGACCGTTGTCGCTCCGGCGACCCCCCGTACCAGGGGCCGCCGGCCGCGCGCGGCAAACCCCAGTGCCAGCAGCGTGCCCATCACGGCGAAGATCCCGAGGGCGTTCCAGTATCCGAGCGGCGCCTCGAGTCGGTAGCCGGCGGTCAGGTCCGTCGTTCCGAGTCGTTCCGGGAACAAGCGGGTCAGCAGTGCGTATCCGGAGATCAGTACGACGGCGGCCAGCGTTCCGGCGAGGAGATGCCGGTAGGACTGCGCGCGGACAACAACGAGTACCGCTCCGATTCCCGCGACGTAGACGAGCAGGCGCTCGCCGGACAGGACTGGCTGTGTGGCCGACGACGCCCAGGTCGACGAGAGCAGCGTCCATGCCAGGAGTGCCGACAACCCGGCCATCACCACCAGACCCGGTCGACTCACGCGGATATCGCCCCGCAAGACCACGGCGAAGCCGACCACGAAGAGCAACGCGAGCGACGCCCAGCCCCACGCGGTCGGCCAGTATCCGGCACTGTTGGCGCCCAGGGCAAAGATCGTCACGAAGCCCAAGGCGAACGCGACCGCCTCGTTGGTGAACGCGCGCCGGGCACCGTCGAACAGGCGCACGGGGGCGTCCGCGAGCCTGACGTGGGGCCGGGTGACCTCGCGCAGCCGGGCAGTCATGTGCTCACGAGCGCGCCAACGCGCGCATCGGGGGTTCTCGACGAGCGTGATCGTTACTCCTCGTGAATCGGCCGTAAATGCATCGGCACCTCGCGCCGATAGCAACAGGGCAAGTCTCAATCCGGCAAGCGTCGGCGCAGCGAACCCGGAGCGACTCCGGCCGCTTGCCCGGCCTCGAGCCCGATCGGCGGAGAGCACGTGATGTCTAGAACGCCCCGAGGGACGTGCGTGAGGGATGATCATGGGGCGCGCCCGGCGGCCTGCGCAGCGCTGAGGCGGCCCGCGACGACGCAATCGTGGTGCGGGACGCCGTGCCGTACGACGCATCGCCGGGTGTTGCTGACGACCGCGGCCCGACGCCATCGTGGAGCGCCGCGTTCCGCGTGGGTGCATGGATGATGCGACGTCGCCGCCGCAGCCGGCAGGTGGCAACAGGGGAGCGCATCCGCGTCGCGCTGATCGGCTCCGGCTGGTTCCCGGACGAAATTGGTGGCCTCGACCGCTACTTCACGAGCCTCGTCGGCGCCCTCAGAGCGAGTCGGTCAGTTCGGTCCCAGGCCATCGTCATGGGTCCGGCGGCTGCTCCGCCTGCCGAGGTCCACGTGGCGTGTCGATCGGACGATTCGATTGTCCGGCGGCTGCTCGGGGGCATGCGAGTCGCAAGAACCATCGACGCCGACGTCGTCGATGCCCATTTCGCGCTGTACTCGCTGCTGCCCGTGCGCCTCACACGTCTTCGTCGAAGCCCACTGGTCGTCCACTTTCATGGGCCGTGGGCGGACGAGAGTCGTCACGCCGGAACCGGCTCGGCGCTTCGCCTGTTCGCCAAGCGGAGGGTCGAGTGCGCCGTCTACCGTCGCGCGACCCTGTGCGTCGTCCTTACGGCTGCCTTCAAGCGCGTCCTCGTCGAGCGTTACGGAGTGTCGCCCTGGCGAGTCGTCATCGAGCCGCCCGGCGTCGACCTCGATCGGTTTACGCCCGGAGATCAGGCGTCGGCCCGCGATGCGCTCGGCCTTCCCAGTGGTGGGTTCGTGGTTTGCTGCGTTCGGCGTCTGGTGCCAAGGATGGGGCACGACGTTCTTCTCGACGCATGGAAGCAGGTCGTCGCCCGCGTGGATGGACCAGCCGTCTTGGTCATTGCCGGGGACGGACCGCTGAGGGCAGACCTCGAATCGCGCATTCGCCAAGACGGCTTCGAGGATGCCGTTCGCATCGTCGGGCGGGTGAGCGACAGCGAGCTCGTCGGCCTGTACCAGGCTTCCGATATCAACGTCGTTCCGTCCGTCGCGCTCGAGGGTTTCGGGCTGATCGTGTTTGAGGCCGCCGCGTGCGGAACGCCGAGCGTCGTGACGCGTATCGGCGGGCTGCCTGAGGCGGTTCGCGGGCTCGACGAGTCGCTCGTTGTCGAGCCCGGTTCGCCGGGTGCACTTGCCGATCGGTTGTTGGGCCCGCGTCCGACGCGGGACGAGACACGCGCGTTCGCTGCCGGTCACTCGTGGCGTTCGGTGGGCACGCGACACGCCAGGTTGTACGCGGGCGCGGCGATCGGCGCGACGTCGGACAAGCGCCGCGTTGTCTATCTCGATCACACGGCGCGAATGTCCGGCGGTGAGATCGCGCTCTTGCGGCTGCTCCCATACCTGTCGAACATCGAGCCGCACGTCATCCTCGCGGAGGACGGCCCGCTGGCCGACGCGCTGGTCGCACAGGGCATCTCCGTGGAGGTCATGAAGATGCCCGCGCGCGCGAGAAGCGCCACGCGAGCAACGATGCGCCCGGGGCGACTGTCGCCGGCAGCGGTCGCCGCCTCGGCGCTCTACACGCTTCGACTTGCGAGACGTCTGCGCAGCCTGCGTCCGGACCTTGTCCATACGAATTCCCTCAAGGCGGGCGTGTATGGCGGACTCGCCGCCCGCGCGGCGGGGATCCCGCAGGTCTGGCACGTGAGAGACCGGATCGCCGCGGACTACCTCCCTGCTCCGGCCGTTGTCGTGGTCCGGTTCTTGATCTCCAAGATGGCTGCCGCCTGCATCGCGAACTCGGAGGCGACTCTGCGGACTGTCGCGACCGCCGGAAGAGCGGTCGTTTTGCACTCGGTCGTCCCGGAGATCGCCCATCGGCCCGCCCATCACGCGGGCCCATCCCGGCGCGACGCAACCGTGTTCGGCATCGTCGGTCGCCTGGCGCCATGGAAGGGCCAGGATGTGTTCCTGAAAGCGTTCGCTCGGGCCTTCCCCGGTGGGGCACAGCGGGCCGTTGTAATCGGGTCGGCGATGTTCGGTGAAGAAGATGAGCGACACGCCGCCGGCCTCGCCACACTGGTCGAGGAACTCGGCATTAAGGATCGCGTCGACTTTCGTGGGCATCGGTCCGACGTGCCCGCGGAGCTCGCAAAGATCGATGTTCTGGTCCATGCGTCGATCATTCCCGAGCCGTTCGGAATGGTCGTCGTCGAAGGGATGGCATCGGGGCTGGCCGTCGTCGCGACCGGCGAGGGCGGTCCGCTCGAGATCATCACCCCAGGGGTCGACGGAGAGATCTATCCACCCGGAGACGTGGACGGCCTCGCGGTGCTCCTACGCGAGCTTGACGCCGACCCTGTCCGTCGCTCGAAGCTTGCTGCGGCTGGTCTACGGCGATCTCTGGACTTTCGGCCACAGCCGGTGGCAGCCGCTCTCGAGCGCCTCTACGAGCTCGCGTTGGGAGATCGCTCAACCCCAAGTGCCGTCGGTCCTGGTGCCGCCCGCATCGGACCGCGCGGTCGGGAACGCGTCAGTTCGAGACGCTCACGCTCGCGCGGGTGACCGTGAAGTTGGCGGTGCCGCCCGACAGCGTCACCGGTTGACCACCAAGGGTGACCCGTAGGCGTGGCGTCCAGCCCACGCGCATCCAGAGTGGCTGGGAGACCGCCAGGCGCACGCTCGCTCCCGAGCTGAGCGTGCCCTCGTACACGACCGTGCCACCGGATCCGGACCGGCGGACCAGCACATAGGATCCGTTGGTCCCGGTACCGGTCAGCACGAGCGTCGCCGACGTGGCGCGGGCGGTGTGATGCACCGCCGGCGCGGGTGCCGTGCGCACCGGTGCCGCCCGGCTGGTGATGCCGGCGGACGTCGGACCGGAGTTGCTGGTCTCACCGAGCCAGACCAGCCCGCCGAGTGCGAGCGCGGCGCCGATGCCGAGCCACGCCATCCGTGGATGCGCCACGCCCCGCAGGGTGGCGATCTGGCCCGCCAAGCGCGCGCCTTGCCCATGCTCGACCGGCTCGGGTCCGAGCACTTGATGCTCCGAGGGCATCGCGAGGGCCCCGTGGCGCTCGTCGAACTCCGTGACCAGCGCGTCGGCGTCGAGCCCGAGAAAACGTGCGTAGTCGCGCAGGAAGATGCGTCCGTACGCGGGATCGGGCAGGGCGTCGACGCGGTCCTCCTCGAGCGCCGCCAGGAACTTTGCACGGATCTTGGTCGCGTGCTCACAGTCGGCGAGCGAGAGGCTGCGCCGGCGACGCTGCCCGGCAAGTTGTTGACCGATCTCAATCACGGGTACTAAGTGGGTTGGCGGCGCCGCGGCCCCACCGATGATGCCACCTTCGCGCGCGCGGATCGAGTGGCGCGGTTGACACGCTGGCCCGCCGGTCAGTCCGGCGATCCGGCGAGCGGCCGAGCGCCTATTGGAGGTAGTGCTCGACCGTGTCGGCGTCGCGGGGGCTCGCCTCGGCGGGGTCGCGCGCGGCCTCGCGCAAGGCACGGCGCTGGCGCAGGAGATCCCAGCATTCGTCGAGCAGCACCTGCACCTCGGCGAGGCGCTGGGGGTCCACGGAATCAGCGGCTCCTTGCGCCTCGCGCTCCCAAAGGCGGTGTTCCTCGTCGACGAGCTCCTGGATGGTGTCGGTGATCGTCTTGTCGTCCATGGCGGCCTCCTGGGGCGGGTGGGAACCGGCCGAGTGTCCGGGCGGCGGTCAGCCGACCACCGACGGTAGCAGTCACTGGGTCCCGTTCCCGGTCAGGCCGTCCCTAATCCACTGCTGAGGGGCGCGATCGGGTCGGTGAGAGCTGCGGTGGCGCGGCCCGCTGGGCCCCGCCTGCACCGATCACCAAGCGCACACCCCCGGCTCGGGACGGCGCGCTGGCAACGGGGCTGATCATGGAGTTCGAGGGACCCGGTCGCGGGGAGTACGAGGCCGTCAACCAGCGGCTCGGCGTTGACCGCGAGGCGGATGCGACGAACTGGGCGGTTGGCCTGCTGTTCCATGCGGCCGGCGGCACCGCGACCGGCTGGGTCGTTGTTCGAGATCTGGGCATCTTTCGACGCCCAGCAGCTGACGACCGACGACCGGCTGTCGCCCGCGCTGCAGGCGGTGGGCGTTCCGGGACCGCCCAGTCGGGTCGCGTGGATCGCGCTCGCGGCCGACTGGGCCGCCCCGGAGGCCTGACCGAACCGCCACATCCCCAAGTGGAGCAACCGCGAGCCTGAGCGGTCGGGACCACGAGGTCCGCTAGGGTTCGACGCCGTGGATCGTGTGGACGCGCACCGATGAGCGTGGGGCGCCTGCGGCGCGGCTCCGGGCCGTGGATCGCGCTCGGGCTCGTCATCGTCCTCGCGCTCACGCTCGACGTGATCGGCATCGGATGGGGGCTGCCGTTCCTGTACCACCCGGACGAGCCGACCAACCTGATGGCCGTCCGTCATATGGTCCAGCAGGGCACGCTGAACCACGGCCAGTGGCAGTACCCGGCGTTCTCGTTCGACATCCAGGCGCTGGTCAACCTGATCGCCGTCGGGATCGGCACCGCCATTGGGTGGGTCAGCGGCGCCACGGACGCGGACCACGTGACGATGATCGTGACCGGCGTGGGCCGGCTGTCGCATCCGGCCGTCTTGGTGATCGGCCGCACGGTCAGCGTGGTCGAGTCCGTCGGGACCGTCGTGGCGGCGGCCTGGATGGCGCGCCTCGCGACACCGGACCGGCGGGCGATGTGGCTGACCCCGCTGCTGGTGGCGATCCTGCCGGTGTCGGTCGGCTTCGCCTACTACATGACGCCGGATCCCCTGTCGGGCCTGACCTCGACCCTGGCGGTCTGCGGGGCGCTCTGGGCGTACCGGCGCCCGTCGTGGGGGACCTACGCGTTCGCCGGGGCGATGGTCGGCCTGGCCGCGTCATCCAAGTACAACTGCGCGATCGTGGGGATCTCGCTGGTTGTCGCCCACCTGTTCTCCAGCGAGCGCAGCCGCTGGCTGCGGCTCCTGGCGGCGGCCGGTTGCGCCGTCGCGGCCTTCCTGATCACGACCCCGTACGCGGTCGTCGATTTCCACGGGCTGATCCAGGGGCTCAAGTTCGACGAGACCCACTACTCGAGCGGTCACATCGGCGCGCAGGGCAACTCACCGGGGACCAACGCGCGCTGGCTCTTCGATTCGTTCGGGCTCTTCCTGCTCGGCCTGAGCGGGCTCTGGTGGGCGCGGGCACGCCGGGAGATCGTGATCGTGGGGGCCTTCGTCGTCGCCTACTTCGCGGCGCTGTCGTCGGTCACCGTGCGATTCGAGCGGAACCTGCTGCCGCTGGTGCCGGCGCTGGCGTTGCTGGTGGTGTTGGGGGCGCTCGCCATCTGGGATGGCGCGCGGGCGCGCGGCGGCCGGCCGGCCCGCGCGGGCCTGGTCGCCGTCGGCGTCTTGGCGCTCGCCTGGACCCTCTACGGCACCGCCGGCAAGCTGCACAACTCGCTGAGCGATCAGAAGGCGCAGGCGTATGCGTGGGTGCGGGCCAACGTGCCGGCCGGTGCGACCGTCGTCGTCGACCCGTACAGCCCGTTTGTCGACCCCGCCAGGTGGCACGTGGTCGTGTTGCGCGCGACGAGCGTCGGGGGCGTCGCGTACCCGGCGTGGTACGTGCTCCAGAATCCCCCGGCGTTGCACGCCGCCCATCCCGATGTCGTGATCACGACCTCGGCAGGCTCGGGCCGGTACCTGGCACTCGATTCATCGATCGCCCGCGGCACCCTGGCGTACCTGGCTGCCGCATCGTGCGCCCGTCACAGCTTCGATCACGCGAGCGTCGACGTGTGGGTCCTGCACTGCACCGCGGCCGGTGCGCCCGCGGCCACGGCGCCCGCACGGCGCTGAGGCCGCTGTGCGGTCGATCAGATCTGCCAGGCGCCCTCGATCAGGACGGGGATCTCGGTCCCCTCGCGCGTGATGCCCGTGACCGCGATCTCGGGCGACCCGATCATGAAGTCGATATGGATTCCCGAGCGGTTCATGTGCGCGTGGTCGGATTCCTCAACGGCGTCAGGGTACGCGGCGCCGACGGCGACGTGGCTGGCGGCGTTCTCGTCCAGGAGCGTGTCGAAAAAGACGGTGCCCAGCGGCCCGATCCGCCCGCTGCCGTCCACCAGCGCAACCTCGCCCAGGCGTGAGGCACCGTCGTCGACGGCGCAGCGTCCGGCCAGGAGCTCGGCGCCGGACTCCGCGCTGATGTCGGTGATCCGCCCGCCCTCGAAGCGTGCCTGCAGGCCGGTGATCACCGTTCCGGCGACGTCGAGCGGTCGGGTGGCCTGCACGATCCCTTCGGTGCGCTCCGGATCGGGTGTCGTGAAGATCTCCTCCGAGGGCAGGTTCGGGGCGAACGCGATGCCGTCGGCGGTCGTCATGGCGGCGGCGATCCACAGGGAGCCCGGCAGCAGGCCAACCACCAGGTCGGTGCCGGGCCCGAGGAAGTGCAGCGAGTCGAGCCGCAGCTCGGTGAGCCGCGTGGCCGTCTCGATCAGCTCGGCGCTGCGCGCTCGCCACGCCGCGGCAGGGTCGGGTTCGTCAAGGCGCAGCACATGTCCGAGCTCCTCCCAGAGGCGCGCGTAGGCCGCCGCCGGCTCGAGGTCGGGGTAGACCCGCGCGGCCCATTGCGGCGTTGGGCCCGGGCCGATGGTCCAGTTGATCAGGCCCTGGTGGATCACCTGCAGGGCTTCCGGGATCTGCGGGAGGCGGTCCTTGCCTGCGCGCGCGGGGTCGATGTCGTCCATGAGTCCGGGGGCCGACGGTCCGCTCACGGCGATGTTGGCGGCGCGCAGTTCGCCCAGGTCGAGCATGCGCTGGCCGAGCCACGGCGGCACCCAGCCAAGGGTGTCCTGCTCGGCGTGGGCCAGGCGCGAGTGCTTGACGTACGGGTCGAAGTACACGACGTCGACGTACTTGGCGCCGTGCCGGTACGCGGCATCCGCGATTGCGCGGGTCAGTTCCTCCTTGCCCGGGCTCGAGGAGATACCGACGACCTGGCCCGGCTGCACGTTGGCACCGTGCCCGACCAGGAGCGTGGCGAGCTGTTCGAGGTACGTGGCGCGGGTGATGACGGCCTCCTGGCGGATGGGGCAGGATCGCGAAATCTACCGGAGCCCGGCCGCGCCGGAGGTGCCTCAGCGCGGCTGGCGATGTGTTGACATTGAATGATAACGTCAGCGCGATGCAGCCCCCGACCCGCATGTCCGGCGAGGAGCGTCGCGAGGAGATCGTGGCGGCGGCGGTCCGCCTGTTCGCCGAGCACGGCTACGCCGGCACGACGACCGACGCCGTCGCGCGCGCGGCGGGCATCTCCCAGCCGTATGTCGTGCGGCTGTTCGGCGGCAAGCGCGCCCTGTTCATCGCGGTGGTCGACGCCGCCTTCGACACCATCGCCAGCGCGCTCGCCGACGTGCCGCGCACCGCCAGCCCGGATGAGCGTCTGGCGATCATGCGCGAGGTCTACCGGGAGATCACCGACCGACGGGAGGTCGCGCTGGTCATCGTCCAGGCCGTCGGCGTGGCGGTGGACGACGAGACGGTGCGCGGGGTCGTGCAGGCCCACGTGCGCGCCCTGCACAAGACGGTCTGGGCGGCCGCAGGGGGCGATACCGATCGGGTGCGGGAGTTCTTCGGATTGCTCGCGCTGATGAACGTCGTCGCGGCGATTGACGTGCCTGAGCTGCTGGGTCCCGAGTGGTGATCGACACTCGCACCCGCGCCCCGGACAGGCGAGGGTGCGGTCGCTAGGAGGTCGGCGGCGTCCCCGCCTGCTCGGCGATCGTCTGGCGGCGCAGCACCTCGATGCCGATACCGCCGAGCACCACCATGGCGAGGACGGAGAACGGCTTCTCGAATACCGGCAGCGGTCCCCAGACCACCAGCAGAAACAGAATGACGGCCGGGATCCCGAACGCATACCAGGGGTTCGTGATCCAGGGGGCCAGCCGGCGGCGTACCGCCGTTGACGACCGTCCGGGTCCGGCGAGCCAGAGCCCGATCACGAGGACCAGCGCGATGATCAGGAGCGTCAGGTTGATCGTGCCGATGACGTTGGTCCCGATGTACCACGCGGTGATGAGTGCCGGCCGCACGGAGACGTTGCCGACCAACGCATCGATGATCATGCTGCCCAGTTCGCGACGGAAGAAGATCAGCGCGAAGGTCGCGATGAGGATGCCAATCGCCGACCACAGCAGGGCGCGGCGCCGGTAGCCGTGTGCGAGCCAGACCGCCAGCGCGAACAGCAGCACGCAGATGAACGCCGCCCAGATCGATAGCGCATGCAGGATGCGCACCACCGTCTGGACGGTGGAGAGCTGGTTGGCGTTCATGATGTCGAGCTGGCCCGCGGTGGGCGGCAACAGGCGCTGCGCCTGGGCGCCCGCGCCGGCCTTATTGGCGACCTCGATCAGCACCGGATGCAGATCGAGGACGATCTTGCCGTTGTCGATCTTGGCGAATTGCGTCTGGTCGTTGATCAGCCGCACGAACTCGTCGTGGGCCTTCACCGAGGCCTCGACGAACAGCTGCTGGACCGGGGCGGTGGCCAACAGGCGGTTCCCGACGTCAATCGCCACGTTGTGCAGCCCGCTGGTCACCGCCGGCGCGAACGGCTGGAGCTGGGGCGGCAAGGCCGCGGCGACCTGGCTCTCAACGGAGCTGGAGTTGTAGAGCTGGTCGACCACGTACTGGGAGGTCTGGTGCTGGACCGCCGTGTTCTGAATGAGTTCTTGACTCGTCGAGCGCCAGGTGGACGAGTCGAAGACCACCGTGTTCAGCCAGATGGCCAGCACGCCGATGATCACCATCAGCGACCCCAGGAAGATCAGCACGCCCACGACGACGGCGCGTCCACGGAAGTGCCGGGGCGCTGGGATCCGCAGGCGATCAAGCGAGAACTCCGTCACGTCGTCGCCAGACGGTGCCGGGGCGTCGCGGCGGGTGCGCCGACGCTGCGGTGGCTCTCACGCATATTCACCCGCAGATCCCTTGCTCGGAGGCCGGCGCTCGTCACGCCGCTGCTCGACGGTTCGACATTAGCGGGTCGGAATCCTTGTTCGGCGGGCAGCTCGGGCGTCCGCACCGACCCCGCGGAACCGGCACGGGGCGCATCACCGAACGGCCCCGCGGCCGCCCGCGGCGCCCTAGTCGACGGTTGCGGGGCCACGCGCGTCGTTGCCTCGGTTGGTCCGCACTGTCGGCGTTGAGGATCCCCGCGGCGAGTGCGACCCGCACGATGTCGGCGCGGCTGGTGATCCGCAGCTTGTTCATCATGTTGGCGCGGTGGGTCTCCACGGTCCGGGGGGACAGGTGCAGGCGGTTGGCGATCTCCTGGTTGCCGTAGCCCAGGGCGAGCAGTTGCAGGACCTCGCGCTCGCGGTCGGTGAGCCCGTCGAGCGGGTCCGGCGGGGCGGGCTGGGCGAGCGCCGCGCCCAGGGCGGGGTGCAGGTACCGCTGCCCGCGCACGACCGCCCGGAGCGCGTCGACGAGTTCCTCCTCGGCCGCGGTCTTGATCAGGTACCCCTGGGCGCCCGCCGCGAAGGCGGCCCGGACATCCTCGGCGGCATCGAACATCGACAGCATCACCACGTGGACATCCGGGTGGCGCTCGCGGATCGTGCGCGTGCCGGCGATGCCGCCCATGCCGGGCATCTGGACGTCCATGACGATGACGTCGGGGTGGGTGCGGTCCGAGACGTGCAGCGCTTCCTCGGCGGACGCCGCCTCGCCAACACATTCGATGCCCTCGGCGTGATCGAGGATCAGGCGTAGCCCGGTCCGCAGGACGCGGTGATCGTCGACGAGCAGTACGCGAATCGGGGGTTCAGGCATCTACCGTTGGCCTTCTTGATCAGGAATGCGACCGCCATCATCGCACGGCGCGTGGTCGCACGCGACGCGAGGGCGGCGCCCGTTGGACCGTGTTGTGGCGGAAACGACGGCGCGTCGTGGGGCCAGCGAGCGGGGGTCGGCCCGGGCCAAAACCTCCCAATTCCGCCACCCAGTTGGCGTGTAGAGTTCCCGCCATGATTGCTTCCACCGCTTCGACTGCCACGCTGCGTCGCGCCGTGTTCCCGCGGGCGGGCATCCTGACTGACGCCCTGCTGATCCTCGGGGGCGCCGCTCTTCGTTGCAGTGTTCGCACAAATCTCCATCCCGCTTCCGTTCACGCCGGTGCCGATCACCGGCCAGACCTTCGCCGTGCTGCTGGTCGGCGGTGCGCTGGGCACGGTCTGCGGCACTCTGAGCATGGGCCTGTACATGTTCCTGGGCATCGTCGGGGTCCCCGTCTACGCCGATCACACGCACGGCTGGCACGTCGTGACAGGTGCCACGGGCGGGTACATCGTCGGCTTCCTGGTCGCCGCCGCGCTGGTCGGGCACCTTGCCGACCGCGGTTGGGACAAGCGCTTCGCGACGTCGGGCACGATGATGCTGACCGGCAACGTGTTCATCTTCCTGTGTGGATGCCTGTGGCTCCAGCACGTGTTGCACACCAACCTCGAGAAGACACTCGAGTACGGGCTCTACCCGTTCGTGCCGGGGGAGATCCTCAAGCTCTACCTCGCTGCGGCGCTGCTGCCGGGCG
This sequence comes from uncultured Thermoleophilia bacterium, assembly GCA_963784985.1. Classification (GTDB taxonomy): domain Bacteria; phylum Actinomycetota; class Thermoleophilia; order Miltoncostaeales; family Miltoncostaeaceae; genus CAITWD01. The sequence goes on along the minus strand of CAWATR010000023.1, from coordinate 56,508 downwards.
CCTGGGCGCTCGTGCGCCGGCTGCGCAGCTAGCGCCGCCGCGTCGGGGGCCCGCATGCCCGAGGCCGCCGACCTGCTGATCACGGGGACCCGGGTCCGCACCATGGACCCGCGCGCGCCGATCGCGTGCGCGCTCGCCGCGCGCGGTGGGCGCATCGTCGCGGTGGGCGACGATGCCGAGATCCTCGCCCGCCGGGGCCCGCAAAGCGAGGTCATCGATGGTCGCGGGCGGGTCGTGGTACCGGTTTGGTCGACGCCCACTGCCACCCGCTGTGGGGGGCGCGGGCGGTGCGCGACGCCGACCTGAGCGCGGCGTCCGGCCTCGATGACGCGCTCGCGCGCCTCGCCGCCGCCGCAGGCGTGCTCCCGCGGCAGGCGTGGCTCGTCGGACATGGCCTGCGGCGGGAGTGGTTTGCGCCCGGCCCGCACGGGATGGTCCTGGACGCCGCCGTCGGCGGCCGGCCGGCGTTTGTCAGCTTCGCCGACGGCCACGGGGCGCTCGCGAACCCTGCCGCGCTGGAGCGCGCGGGCGTCGTCGGCCCGCGCACTTCGCCGATGCGTCCGAGATCGTCTGCGACCCCGCCGGCACCCCGACCGGGGAGTTGCGCGAACCGAGCGCCATGGAGGCGGTGCGGGCGCACATCCCGCCGCTCGAGGCCGCACGGCGCCGGGCGCTCTACCGCGCCCAGCTCGAGCGCATGGCTGCCCACGGCCTCGTGGCCGGGCACGTCATGGACGACACTCCCGGCGACCTGGACGACCTAGCCGCGCTCGAGGACGTCGCCGATCTGCCGGTGCGGCTGCTCGTCCATATCTGGCTGCAGCCCGACATGGACGACGACCGGATCGCCGACGCGATCGCCCGGGCCGGCCGGTCGGGCCGGCGCTGGCGCTCCGGCGCGGTCAAGTTCTTCCTCGACGGGGTTGTCGAACAGGGCACGGCGTGGCTCGGGGCACCGGACCCGGGCGGCCACACGACCGCGCCGAACTGGCCCGCGCCGGCGCGCTACGCCGAGGTGGTCGCGCGCTGCGTGGGCGCCGGTCTGGCCTGCGCCACCCACGCGATCGGCGATCGGGCCATCGGCGTCGCGCTCGACGCCTACGCGGCCGCGGCGGCGCGCCATCCGCGGCGCGCGCCCTGCCGGATCGAACACGTCGAGCTGTGCGATCCGCGCGATCTCGGCAGGTTTGCCGCGACGGGCGTGATCGCGAGCATGCAACCGATCCATGTCGGCTCGGTCGCGGGCGCGCGGACGACGGGGTTCGCGGGGCGCCTTGACGCGGTCCGCAGCGGCTGGGGCTGGTCGTGTGCGGATCTGGCCCGGCACGGCGTCGTGCTCGCCTTCGGATCCGACTGGCCGGTCGCCGATCTGGATCCCCGGCTCGGCCTGATGTGGGCGCGCCGCCGCCGTGCGCCGGGCACCGCCGGACCCGGCTACCGCGACGACCAGGCCGTCGACGCCGAGACGGCGCTCTGGGCCTACACTCGGGGGGCCGCCGCCGCGGCGGGCGAGGCGCACGGCGGGATGATCGCGGTCGGCACGCGGGCGGACCTCACCGTCATGGGCGGGGACCCGGTGGCGTGTACGGTCGACGAGCTCCCGGAGCTGCCGATCGTCGCGACCGTCGTCGCCGGCGAGGTCGTCCATCGGAGCCCGGATGCATGACGCCATCGACACCGCCCGCATCCAGCAGGGCCTGGTCCCGCCGGTGGCCGGTCCGGTGGTGTGGGCCGTCGAGGCGGGCTCCACCAACGATCTGGTCGCGATGCGCGCCCGCGCGGGCGCGGCCGAAGGACTCGTGATCGGGGCCGACTTCCAGAGCGCCGGGCGCGGGCGCCGCGGACGCACCTGGACGGCCGACGCCGGCGCGGGGCTGCTGTTCTCGGTCCTGCTGCGGCCCGCGCACGCCGGGCGCGATGTCGGCGTGCTGCCGATCGCAGCGGCGGTCGGCGTCGCCGAGGGATTGGCCACGCTTGGCATCCCGGCCGAGCTGGTCTGGCCCAATGACCTCACCGCGGACGGCAAGAAACTGGGCGGCATCCTCTGCGAGCTGGCGAGCAGCGGCCAGGAGCTCGCGTGGGCCGTGGTCGGCGTCGGGCTCAACGTCCGCGCCAGCCCCGTGCTCACCGACGGGCGCTGGGAGCCGACCAGCGTCGCGGCCGTCGCCGGCGGCCCGGTCCCGCGCGAGGCGGTGCTCGGCGCGGTGCTGCGCGGGCTGGGGGAGTGGGTTGGGCGCTGGTACCGCGACGGCGACGCGCCGGTGGTCGCGGCGTTCGGGCGTCGTGACGCCCTGGTCGGCCGCCCCGTGGTCGTGGCCGTCGGCGACGCGACACTCCGGGGCGTGGCGGACGGCCTGAATGCGAACGGCGCGTTGCGGGTCGTGACGCCCGACGGCGCGGTCGCGGCCGTGACATCGGGAGAGGTCACGGGCGTCGAGCGCAGCGGGGCGGACCGACCGACCCGCGCCCGACACCGAACCGATCTGCGGCCGACGGACGAATAGGGACTAGCAGGGTGCCCGTCCGGGTACCGACAAACCATCGACCAACAATAGACAGACTATTGACAACGGGTCGGTCTGCTGAGAGTCTTCGACGCCGTGCCGCCCACCGGCCACCAGATCTCCGGACATGACGGGGGGTTTGCAATGGGGGAATCCGGGTACGGCATGGCGGCGCCCTTCGCGCCACGCTCCGCAGGCATGCTCAGAACCGAGGCCCCCAGTGTTCGAAATCAGTCGCGACCTGTACCGAGAGCTCAAGCCGCTGGTGATTGCCGACAGCAAGCACCCCGGCCGGTCCGAGCGGGTCCTGCTCGCTGCGTGCGAGCAGACCGTCGCCCGGATCGCCCGGGACCTGCGGCGCTACCCCCGCCCGGCTCGCCACCTGTTCTCCAACGTGCGGTTCCTGTTCCCCGTCCAGGAGCAGCTCAACTGCTACCGCATCATCGAGCGCCACCTGAGTGCCGCGCTCACGGTGCTCGAGGCCGAAGCCGGTCCCGACGCCGGACGCATCGGCGTGCTGCGCTGCGCCTCGATCAACCGCAAGGGGCGCCCCTGCGGACGTGAGCCGCTGCGAGGCTCACGGTTCTGCCCGTCACACAAGCACCTGGAAGCCATCGTCCCGATGCCGCATCAGGGGCTGTCGGTGGCATGAGTGCGGGCTACGTGCCGCCGGTCCGCCTGGGCTCGGCGGCGCGATAGCGCGCGAGCGCGATCTCGCGCTGGACACGGTGGTCGACCATCGGTGCCGGGTAATCCGCGCCGATGATGCACCGTGCCGCCCGCTGCGCGTTGTCATCCATCCGCCACGGCTCATGGATGAAGCGCTTCGGGACCGCCCGCAGCTCCGGCACCCAGCGACGGATATACGTGCCCTCGGGGTCGAACCGCTTGCTTTGCAGCACGGGATTCAAGACGCGGTGGTAGGGGGCCGCGTCCGTCCCCGTCCCGGCCGTCCACTGCCAGCCGCCGTTGTTGTTGGCCGGATCTCCGTCGACGAGCCCCTGCATGAACACGGTCTCGCCGCGCCGCCAGTCGACCAGGAGGTCCTTGACCAGGAATGAGGCGGTGACCATGCGCGCCCGGTTGTGCATCCAGCCCTCACCGGCCAGCTGGCGCATCCCCGCGTCGACCAGCGGGTAGCCGGTCTGCCCGGCGCGCCAGGTCGCAAGTGCGGCAGCGTCGTTGGACCAGGCGATCTCGCGGAACGGGGCGCGCAGCGCCTGGCGGGCGACCTCCGGGTGTCGCGCGAAGTGATGGTGGAAGAACTCGCGCCAGGCGATCTGGCGCCAGAACGCGGCCCGTCCGCGACCGAGCTCGCCGGGGAGCCCGAGGGCGCGGCCGATCTGCGCGTCGGTGCACATGCCGAACCGCAGGTACGCCGACAGGCGCGAGGTGGCGTCGAGCGCCAGCGGGTCCCGGTGGGTGTCGTACCGGTCGGCGTGTCCGTCGCGCAGAAACGACACCAGCGCCGCCCGCGCCGGCGCCGGTCCGGCCGGGAGGGGGCTCGCTCCGGTCCCAAGCACGGCGAGCCCGTCCGAGCCGAGGGTCGGTCCATGCAGTGTCCTCGGTGCCGGGAGATGCCGTGGGAGGTCAATCACCGACCAGACCCTGAAGAACGGGGCGAAGACCTGATACCCGGTCCCGGCCGGTCCGGGGATATCCTCGAGCCGGGCGACGAGATCGCCCTCGTATTCGAGGACGTCGACGCCGCGTGCGGCCAGTGCGGCGGCGACCCGCGCATCCCGGGCGCGGCCGTACGGGGAGATCTCCCGGGTCCAGGCCACGGCATCGGCGCCCGTCTGGGCGGCGATGCCGGGCAGCACCCGGGCCGGGTCGCCGGTGCGGACCACCAGGGCCCCGCCCCGGTCGCGCAGCTCGGCGTCGAGCGCATCCAGGCCGGCCCGCAGGAATGCACGCCGCGCCGGTGCCTGATGGTGCCGCCGCCCGAGGAGCACCGGATCGGCGATCCACACGCAGACCACCGGCCCACGGTCGACGGCACCGGCGAGCGCGGGGTGGTCGTCGACGCGCAGGTCGCGCCGGAACCAGACGACGGTGGCGGGAGCGGCCATCGCCTGCCAGTCTGCCGGGCCGGCGCGCCGGGCGCAACTGCCAGCGGCGCGGTGGCCGCGCGAGTCGGGTCCTCGGGTCATCGCGATCTGCGAGCATCTCCGGCCTGTGACCCCCGACGAGCACATCGCCCCGTGGCCGTTTCGCGTCGTGGGCCAGGTGCGGGACCCGGTGCAGGAGTTCCTCGCCACCGAGTCGGCGGGCGGCGTCGTGTTGGCTGCGGCCGCGGCGATCGCGATCGTCTGGGCGACGCTCGCCACCGCCTCATACGCGGCGTTCTGGGCCCACCACCCGCCCGCCTGGGTCGGCGGCGCCTTCGCGCACCTGAGCCTCCAGGAGATCGCCCGCGAAGGCCTGATGCCGATCTTCTTCTTCGTGGTGGGGCTCGAGATCAAGCGGGAGCTCACGGTCGGCGAGCTGTCGGACGCACGCGTGGCGCGAATTCCCGTTGTGGCCGCGATCGGCGGGATGGTCGTCCCGGCGCTGATCTACTCCGGCATCACCCACGGGGGCCCCGGCGCGGCCGGCTGGGGGATCCCGATGGCCACCGACATCGCGTTCGTCGTCGGGGCGCTGCAGCTGCTGGGCTCGCGCGTCCCGCCGCAGCTGAAGGTGTTCATGCTGGCGATCGCGGTCGTCGACGACATCGGGGCGATCGTCGTCATCGCCGTCTGGTACTCCCATGGAGTCCGCGCGGTGTGGATCCTCGTGAGCGTGGCCTGTCTGTCGCTCTTCTGGCTGCTGCTGGCCGCGGGTCTGCGCTGGGTGCCGGTCTTCGTGGTCGTCGGTGTCGCGGCCTGCGTGGCGATGGCGACCGCCGGCGTCAGTCCGACGATCGACGCGGTCGTGCTGGGCCTGATGATTCCGATGGCTCCGTGGCGCGCGCGGTCCGGGCCGCGTGCGTCGTCGCGCGGGCCGACCGCCGTCGAGCGCCTCGAGCACCTCATCCATCCGTGGTCGGCCTTCGTCGTGTTGCCGTTGTTCGCCCTCGCGAGCGCCGGCGTCCCGTTGGGCGGGGAGGCAATCCGCCATGCGGTCACCGATCCGATCGCGCTGGCGGTCGTGTTCGGTCTGGTGGTGGGCAAGCCGGTCGGCGTCATGGCCGCCACCTGGCTGGCGGTGGCGCTCGGGCTCGGCGGGCTGCCGGACGGGCTGCGCTGGGTCGACCTGGCAATCGGCGCGGCGTTGGCCGGTATCGGCTTCACGGTCGCCATCTTCATTGCCACGCTCGCCTTCTCGGGCACCGCGCAGACCGACGTCGCCTTGATCGGCATCCTGGTCGGCTCGGTGCTGGCGGCGCTCATCGGGCTCGGGGTGGCCCTGGCGGCGGGCCGACGCGCGGTGCGCGCCTAGACGACCCGGGGCGGCGGGGCACCGACTCTGCCGGCGACCGGAGACCGGCCGTGGGCCGCCACCGGGCGCGTGAGGGTGAGACGGCGTGCGACCGCGATCGGGTCGCCGTTGACATAGACCGCGCCGACCGACTCGGCGACCTCCTGGGAGATGCCCGGTCCGGCGAGCACGAGCGGCGTACGGCGAGCCAGTTCGGCGAGCGCGTCCCTGGACTCAGCGACGACGGTTCCGATCATGAACGACAGCACCGTCAGGTCCTGGTGGAGCACGTCGGTCGTGGTCATCACGGTCTCGATTGGGGTGTCCGCGCCGAGCAGGGTGATCCGCCAGCCGTGCTCGCGCAACGCGAGCGCGAGGCAGACCAGCGGCAGATCGTGGCGCTCATGCGGTGCACAGGCGAGCACCGCGCGCGGGCCGGCGCCGTCGTCCCATCCGCGCCCCCGGGCGATCAGCCGCGAGCGCAGCACACGGCTGGCGAAGTGCTCCTGGGCGACGGTGATCTCGCCGGCGTCCCAGCGGTCGCCGAGATCGCGCAGGTACGGGAACACGATGTTGGTCACGACGGACTCGATGGCGAAGCGCTCCATCATGTGGTCAATCGCCGTGTGGGCGGTCCCCTCGTCAAAGCACTCGAGCGCCGCGCGCAGCTCGGCGATCGGATCCCCGTCGAAGGCGACGCTGCCCGCGGCGTCAAGCTCGGCGCCAGCGCGGGCTGCCGCCTGCGCTGGCGCGAGCCCGGTCGCCAGGTGCTGCTGCATGACCACAACGCGGGCGACATCAGCATCCGAATACAGACGGAAGCCGCCCGGGCTGCGTTGCGGATCGAGGAGCTTGTAGCGGCGCTCCCAGGCGCGGAGCACGTCGGGGCTCAGGCCGACCCGGCGGGCAAGCTCGCCGATGCGCAGGTATCCCTGTGTCTTCGGGGTCGTCATCTGGTCGGCGCGATCGGTGGGATTGGACAGACTCTTCGCCCGCTTGTCCAGAGATTGTCCGGCTCACCGTACCGCGGGTGCACACGGCCGGACAATGGGGACCCGTCTAGCTGTAACCACCCGCAGCGTTAGTGACAGTCCCTTGACCGGGTGAGGACCCCGAGGCTGTTGTGGAGGTGTCTAAAGCCATCCACGCCTCGGAGGTCCTCATGCCGCACCCTAATGCCCGTCTGACGCCCTACGGAAGACAGGTGCTTGTCGAGCGTATCCTGGCCGGGTACCGGGTCGCTGACGTGGCCGCGCAACTGGGCTGCTCGCGTACCTGCGCCTACAAGTGGCTCCAGCGCTATCGGCAAGAAGGCCCCGATGGGCTGATTGATCGCCCGTGTCGGCCGCATCACACCCCGCATCGCATCGGGTTCGCACTCGAGCAGATGATCCTCGAGCTGCGCACGCGCGGCCGTCGCGGTGCCGACTGGATCGCCGCCGAGCTTGGGCTTGCCGCAGCGACGGTGGGGCGGGTGCTCAGGCGCAATGGCATGCCGCATCTGTCGATGCTCGACGCGCTGACCGGTGCACCCATCCGGCGCGGCCCGGCGACACGTGTGCGCTACGAGCGCGACAGACCGGGTCAGCTGATCCACATCGACGTCAAGAAGCTCGGACGCATCCCCGACGGGGGCGGCTGGCGCGCCCACGGGCGCAGCGCCCAAGCGCGAACGCATCGGCTGGTGGGCTTCGATTACGTGCACGCGGCCATCGACGATCACTCGCGCGTGGCCTATGCCGAGATCCATCCGGATGAGACCGGGGCGACCTGTGCGGGGTTTCTCATTCGCGCGGCGGACTTCTTTGCCGGATGCGGCATCACCCGCATCGAGCGGGTGATGAGCGACAACGCCTTTGCCTATCGCCTGTCGCGTGATTTCGCTGATGCCATGGCGCGCCTGGGCGCGCGCCATGTGCTGATCCGCCCGCATTGCCCCTGGCAAAACGGCAAGGCGGAACGCCTCAACCGCACCCTGCAGCGAGAGTGGGCATATTCACGGCCATTTCTCAGCAACGCACAGCGGGCAGCTGCCCTGCCAGAATGGCTCGAGTACTACAACGCGCGACGCCGCCATCGGGCCCTCGGGGGCCGAACGCCGATCAGCAGACTGTCACCAATGTGGTGAGTGCTTACATCTAGGCGGCGACCGCGAGCACGACCTTCCCGAACGCCTCGCCGCCGGCCAGGCGCGCATACGCCGCGTCCGCAGCCGCGAGCGGGTGGGTCGAGTCGATCAGGGGCCTGGCGCCCGTCGTCTCGAGCATGGCCAGCAGCGCGGCGAGCTCCTGGCGCGTGCCCATGGTGCTCCCGAGCACGCCGAGCCCGCGCCAGAACAGGCGCGCCAGCTGGGCCGGCGGATCGCCACCGCTGGTCGCGCCGGACACCACGATCACGCCGCCGGGGCGCAGGCTCTTGAGCGAGTGGTCCCAGGTCGCCGCGCCAACCGTCTCGATGACCGCGTCGGCCCGCCTGCCGAGGCGCTCGCCGGTCTCGATCGCCGCGTCGGCACCGAGCTGGAGTGCGGCCTGGCGCTTGCGCTCGCTCCGGCTGGTCACCGACACCTCGAGTCCGGCGGCGTGGCCCAGGATGATCGCCGCGGTCGCGACGCCGCCGCCGGCACCCTGAATGAGCACGTGCGCGCCCGGGCGCAGCCCGGCGCGAGTAAACAGCATGCGGTAGGCCGTCAGGTAGGCGGTGGGCAGGCAGGCAGCCTCCGCCCAGCTCAGGTTCGCGGGCTTGGGGACCAAGTTGCGCTCCGGGGCCGCAACGCGTTCGGCATGCGCGCCGCTGACACCGGCTTCGCTGAGCAGGTGCAGGTCCGGGGCGAGCGTCTCGTCGTCACCGGGCCCCGCCGAGCCGAGGACCGCATGGACGATCACCTCGCGCCCGTCGTCGGTAACCCCGGCCGCGTCGGTTCCCAGGGGCGTGCCGACGTGCTCCGGGCGGACACCGACGCCCCGTAGCGTCCACAGGTCGTGGTGATTGAGCGACGCGGCGTGGACGTGGACCCGGGCCCAGCCGGGCGGCAGCACGGGCTCGGGACGCTCGCCGACCGCCAGGACGCCCAGCGGGACATCGGGGTCGATCCCCGTGGCGTATACCGCCTGCATGATCAGGTCCTCGGGTCGGGTGGGCGCGAGCCGCGCAGCCCGGATTCTGCCAGCTGGTGGCGGCCGACCGCTACCGGAGCTGACATCCTTCCAGCACGATGCGCGCGGCGGTGTACCACGGGGCTGGACGGATCGAGCTCACCGAGCTGCCGCAGCCAGCGGCCGGGCCGGGCGAGCTCGTGGTGCGCGTGCACGCCTGCGGGCTCTGCGGGAGCGATCTGATGCAGTGGTATCAGGATCCGCGGGCGCCGCTGGTGCTCGGCCACGAGCCGGTCGGCGTCGTGGTCCAAGCCGGCGACGCCGCGCCGGTGGCCGTCGGGAGCCGCGTGTTCGTGCACCATCACGTGCCGTGCCGCGAGTGCGCCGACTGCCGCCGGGGGCGCGAGACGCTCTGCGCGATGTTTCGCACCACCCGGATCGATCCGGGTGGGCTCGCCGAGTTCGTCCGGGTGCCTGCGGAGAACGCGCGGCTGGGTGTCCTTGTGCTGCCGGACGGCCTGGCGGACCTGGCCGGGACGCTCATCGAGCCGCTGGCCTGCGTCCTGCGCGGGCAAGCGCGGGCGGGCATCGCCCCCGGCGATCCGGTCGCCGTGATCGGGGCGGGGCCGATGGGCCTGCTGGAGATCCTCGCCGCCCGCGCGCGCGGTGCGCACGTGGTCGCCCTCGAGCCGCGCGGCGAGCGCCGCGCGCGGGCTCGGCGCGCCGGAGCCGAGGCGCCCGAGCACGCGACCGTGGAGGCGGCACGCGAGTTGCTCGGGCCCGAGGGCGCGCGCGCAGTCTTCGTGACGACCGCGGCGCCGGAGGCGATCGGGGCGGGCATCGAGCTGGCCGGACCTGCGGGGGTCGTGCAGCTGTTCGCGCCGCCGCGGCCCGGCGACCCGGTGCCGGTCGACCTCGGCGCCGCGTGGTTCCGCGAGGTGCGGATCGAATCGACCTACTCGGCCGGCCCCGCCGATACGCGCCACGCACTGCGGCTGTTGCAGGACGGGGCGATCGATCCGGAACTGATCATCTCGCACCGGATCCCGCTTGCCGAGGTCGATCGCGCGTTTGCGCTGGCCCGCAGCGCCGAGGCGATGAAAGTCGTGGTCGACATCTCGCAATAGGCATGGCGTGGAGCGCCGCTGAGCGTGCGCTATTGTTGCGCGGTCCGGGCGCGCGTCCGGCGTGGTGAACGTAGCTCAGTTGGTAGAGCTCCTGGTTGTGGTCCAGGCGGTCGTGGGTTCGAGTCCCATCGTTCACCCTCCTCCGACCGCCAGACTGGGCGGGTGTGGCGGAACCGGCAGACGCGCTAGGTTTAGGTCCTAGTGGGGCAACCCGTGGAGGTTCGAATCCTCTCACCCGCATCACCATGTCGATAGCTACCGAAATCACCGCCCGCGAAGAGGGCCGCGTCGAGCTCGCGGTCGCCGTCTCCGAGGACGCCGTCGAGCAGGCGTTCGACCGGGCGCTCCAGCGTCTGTCGCGTGGGGTCAAGGTGCCGGGCTTCCGTCAGGGCAAGGTCCCCGCATCGGTGGTCATGAGCAGATTCGGGCGCCCCGTCGTCGTCCAGGAAATGCTCAAGGTGTCCCTGGCGGAGTGGTACGAGCAGGCGGTCGTGGAGTCCGGCATCCGCCCGATCGACGAGCCGGACCTGGCGCTCGACGACGTGCCCGAGCGGGGCGAACTGCGCTTTCGCGCCGTGGTGCCGACCCGGCCCACGGCGAAGCTCGGGACCGTCACCGGCCTCGAAGTTGGCAGGGACGAGCCGGAGATCCCCGAGGGGGCGCTCGCGGCTGAGCTCGAGCGGCTGCGCATGCAGGGCTCCCGCATGGCACCCGTGGATCGGCCCGCCCGGGAGGGCGACTTCCTGGTCGTGGACTTCGACGGCGAGGTCAACGGCAAGCGCCTGGCCTCGGCGAGCGCCCGGGACTACGTGGTCGAGCTCGGCTCCGAGCGGTTGCTGGCCGGCTTTGACGAGAAACTGCGCGACAGCCGTGCCGGCGACGCCGTCAGCATCGAGATCACCTACGCCGCCGCCGACAGCCGCCAGGAGCTGCGCGGCAAGACCGTCGCCTACACGGCGCAGGTCAAGCAGGTCCAGGAGCGCGTGCTGCCGGATCTCGACGACGATTTCGCCGCCGAGAACAGCGAGTTCGACACGCTCCAGGAGCTGGAGGCGGACATCACGCGGCGCCTCGAGGAGGCCGCCGAGGCTCGGGTCGACGAGCTGTTCCGGCGGCGGGTCATCGACACGGCGGTCAAGGCCGCGAGCATCGATGTCCCGGAGGTCATGGTCCAGCGTCGCATCGGCAGCATCCTCAATCAGACCGCGAGTTCGCTGCCCAGCGGCGTCAGCTTCGAGACCTACCTGCGCGCGACTGGCAGGACGCTGGACCAGGTCGTGGAAGAACTCCGCCCAGACGCAGAGATGGCAATCCGGCGCGAGCTGGTCGTGGAGGCCGTGTGTGAGGCAGAGGACATTCAGGTGACAGACGCCGAGGTCGAGGAGCAGGTTCGCGAGGACGCCGAGAAGGTCGGTCGCGATGCTGACGAGCTGCTGGCCGAGCTGCGCGACGAGGGTGCCTTCGAGCGTCTGCGTGAGGACATGCGGCTGGGCCGCGCGGTCCAGTTCCTGGTCGACAGCGCCGTGCCGATCTCGATGGAGCAGGCCGAGGCGCGCGAGCGCCTGTGGACGCCCGAGGAGGAACAGGCGGCCCCGGAGGCCAAACTGTGGACGCCCGGAGATGCCAAGTGACACCAGGAGGTCGCGCGCGATGAGCCCACTCATCCCGATGGTCATCGAGCAGACCTCGCGTGGCGAGCGTTCGTTCGACATCTACTCGCGTCTGCTCAACGAGCGGATCATCTTTTTGGGCACGCCGATCGACGATCAGATCGCCAACCTGATCGTCGCCCAGCTGCTGCACCTGGAATCCGAGGACCCCGACAAGGACATCTCGATCTACGTCAACTCGCCAGGCGGATCGGTGTACGCGGGGCTCGCCATCTACGACACGATGCAGTTCATCAAGCCCGACGTGCAGACCATCTGCGTGGGCATCGCGATGAGCATGGGGGCGTTCCTGCTGGCCGGCGGCGCCAAGGGCAAGCGCATGGCGCTGCCCAACGCCAAGATCCTGATCCACCAGGTCTCCAGCGGCTTCTCCGGTCAGGCGACCGACATCGAGATCCATGCGCGCGAGGTGATCCAGCTGCGCAACACGCTCGATGAGATCCTCGCGCTGCACACCGGCCAGCCGCTCGAGAAGGTCAGTAAGGACACCGAGCGCGACTACTTCATGAGCGCCGAAGAAGCGAAGGACTACGGCATCGTCGATCGGGTGATCACCGCGCATTAGCGCGAGGGTTGCCCACGTTATGCGGGTTCTAGATGGCCAAGTCTTCCGATGCGAACGAACAGCTGTTGTGCAGCTTCTGCGGCAAGTCCCAGCGCCAGGTCAAGAAGCTCATCGCCGGTCCCGGCGTCTACATCTGTGACGAGTGCATCGACCTGTGCAACGAGATCATCGATGAGGAGCTGACCTCACCGGTCACGTTCGATCTCGAGACGCTGCCGCGCCCGCAGGAGATCTACGACGTCCTCAACGAGTACGTCGTGGGCCAGGTTGAAGCCAAGCGCACTCTCTCGGTGGCGGTCTATAACCACTACAAGCGCGTGCAGATGATGTCGGCGACGGAGTCCGACATCGAACTGCAAAAGAGCAACATCTTGCTGCTTGGCCCGACCGGCTGCGGCAAGACGCTCCTGGCCCAGACGCTCGCCAAGATTCTCAACGTGCCCTTCGCGATCGCCGACGCGACCGCCCTGACCGAGGCCGGGTACGTCGGCGAGGACGTCGAGAACATCCTGCTCAAGCTGATTCAGGCCGCGGACTTCGACGTCAAGCGCGCCGAGACCGGGATCATCTACATCGATGAGGTCGACAAGATCGCCCGCAAGGCCGACAACCCGTCGATCACCCGCGATGTCTCCGGCGAGGGCGTCCAGCAGGCGCTGCTGAAGATCCTCGAGGGCACGGTCGCCTCGGTGCCGCCGCAGGGCGGGCGCAAGCACCCGCACCAGGAATTTCTGAGCATCGACACCACGAACATCCTGTTCATCTGCGGGGGGGCCTTCGCGAGCCTCGAGCAGATCATCGAGCGGCGGATCGGTCGCCAGGGCGTCGGCTTCGCCGCCGACGTGCGCTCGCGCGAGGACCACGACCCGCACGGGCTGTTCAGCCAGGTGCTGCCCGAGGACCTGATGAACTACGGGCTGATCCCGGAGTTCATCGGACGGCTGCCGGTCATCTCGGCGGTGCACCAGCTCAGCCGCGATGACCTTGTGCAGATCCTCACCGAGCCGCGCAACGCCCTGACCAAGCAGTACAAGCGCTTCTTTAGCTTCGACCGCGTCGATCTCGCCTTCGCCGAAGAATCGCTTGCGGCCATCGCCGATCGCGCCCTGGAGCGCGAGACTGGCGCCCGCGGCCTGCGGACGATCGTCGAGGCTGCCCTGCTGGACGTCATGTTCGAACTGCCCTCGCGTGACGACGTGGTCAAGTGCGTGGTGACCCGCGAGACGATCGAGAAGGGCCTGCCGCCGACGCTGGTCATCGAAGCCCCAGGGCGTGAACGTCGCGCCGAGGCTGGAGGGTGACCGAGCCGGAGCACGCCGCATCGGCACCAGGCGGGTACGAGCTCCGCTACGATCCCGCCGCCGATGAGCCGCGCTGGGTGGCGGCCTGGAACGACTCCGGCGCGCTGAGGGCGGACCCCGAGTCCGCCAAACCGGCCTACAGCATCGCGATTCCGCCGCCCAACGTGACGGGCGCGCTGCACATGGGGCACGCCCTCAACAACTCGATTCAGGACGTCCTGGTCCGCTACCACCGGATGGCGGGCTACGAGACGCTGTGGATCTGCGGGACCGACCACGCCGGCATCGCCACGCAGGCCCAGGTCGAGAAGGCGCTCGCCGGCGAGGGGCTCAGCCGCCAGGACCTTGGCCGCGAGGCCTTCGTCGCGCGCGTCTGGGAGTGGCGTGAGGAGTACGGCGGCACGATCATCGGCCAGCTGCGCCGACTCGGGGCGACCCTCGATTTCTCGCGCGAGCGCTTCACGCTCGATGAGGGCTACGCGCGGGCCGTCCAGCACACTTTCGTGGACCTCTACAACAAGGGCCACATCTACCGCGACAACTACATGGTCAACTGGGACCCCGGGCTCGGGTCGGCGATCTCCGACCTCGAGGTCGAGGACCGCGAGGTGACCGACGCACTCGTCGAGATCGCCTACCCGCTGGCCGACGGGTCCGGCGAGCTGGTCGTCGCGACCGTCCGGCCCGAGACGATGCTCGGGGACACCGCCGTCGCCGTGCATCCGGATGACGAGCGCTACCGGCACCTGGTGGGTGCGACCTGCATCCTGCCCTTAGTCGGCCGTGAGCTGCCGATCGTCGCCGACGAATACGTCAAGCCCGAGTTCGGGACCGGCTGTCTGAAGATCACCCCGGCCCACGACCCCAACGACTTCGAGCTGGCGCGGCGCCACGACCTGCCGGCGATCAGCGTGATCGGCGAGGACGGGCGCATTCTGCCGGCGATGGGGGAGCGCTACGGCGGACTGAGCCCCGAGGAGTGCGCGGCCTTGGTGATGGCCGACCTGGAGGCCGAGGGCCTGTTGCGCGGCAGTTCCCAGTACACCCACACCGTGCCGTTCTCGCATCGATCCGGCCGGCGCGTGGAACCCCTGATCTCGCTGCAGTGGTTCTGTGACATGAAACAGCTGGCCGCACCGGCCATGGCCGCGGTCGCCGACGGGGCGGTGACCTTTACCCCGTCGCACTGGGCGGGCGTCTACCTGCGCTGGATGCAGGAGATCCGCCCCTGGGTCCTGTCGCGGCAGCTGTGGTGGGGGCACCGGCTGCCGGTCTGGTACCGCGACCAGGAGATCTACGTCGGCGTTGTGCCACCCGTGGGCGCCGGCTGGGAGCGGGACCCGGACGTCCTGGATACCTGGTTCTCCTCCGGGTTGTGGCCGTTTGCCACCCTCGGGTGGCCCGAGTCCACGCCGGAACTCGCGCGCTTCTACCCGACCGACGTGTTGTCGACGGCCCGCGACATCCTGTTTTTGTGGGTGGCCCGCATGGTGATGCTCGGGATCGAGTACATGGGCGAGGTCCCGTTCGCCGACGTCTACATCCATTCGGTGATCCAGGCGACCGACGGGCGCCGCATGAGCAAGAGCCTCGGGACCGGCGTCGACCCGCTGGAGCTGATCGACGAGTACGGCGCCGATGCGCTGCGCTTTGGGCTGCTGCTCATGAGCAGCCAGCAGGACGTTCGCTTCTCGGCCGAGAAGATCCGCCAGGGTCGGCAGCTGGTCACCAAGATCTGGAACGCCACACGGCTGGTCGTCGCCCGCGGCGGGCGTGCCGGCGCCGCGTCGCCGCCCGAGGCCCGCACGGCCGCCGATCGCTGGATGGCCTCGCGGGTCACCGAGGCCATCGAGCTCGGTGCCGAGCTCCTCGGCCGTTACGAGTTCAGCCGCTTGGCCGACGTCATCTACCACCTGGTCTTCGACGAGTTCTGCGACTGGTACCTGGAGCTGCTCAAGCGCGACGAGGCGACGCCCGAGGTCGCCGGTGACCTGCTCGAGCAGATCCTGGCGCTGGTGCACCCGGTCATGCCGTTCGTGACCGAGGCCTGCTGGGAGCAGCTGCCGGGAGCCGAGGGGCTCATGCTGGTGCACGCGCTGCCGCGCGCGCCGTCTGCGCGTGACGCGCAGGCCGAGGCGCTCGTGGCGAGCCTTCAGGAGGCGGTCACCGCGGTGCGCGCCTGGCGCAGCCGCCAGGCGATGAGCCCGCGCGCCACGCTGACGGTCGGCCTCGACGGGTTCGCGCTCGCGGAACTCGCACCCGCGTTTGCGGGCCTCGCCAACATCGAGCTGGGCGACGTGGCCGACGACGCGCCGGTGCTGGTGGTCACCGCGGGGCGGCTGCGCATCGCCGCGCCGGTCGGCGCGGTCGACGTGGCGGCCGAGTCCGCGCGCCTGACCGCCGAGCTCGAGCGCGTCGAGCGCGAGCTGGCGCGGGCCCGATCGATGCTCGGCAACGAAGGCTTCAGCCAACGCGCCCCCGCGGGGCTGGTTGACGCCGAACGGGACAAGGTCCGCCGCTTCGCCGCCGAGCGACAGGCGTTGGCCGACCAGATCGAGGCCCTCGGGACGTGAACTTCGCCGATGCGCTCGCCTACGTCGAGAGCCTCGACATCCTGGGCATGCGCTTCGGCCTGGCGAGGATGGAGCACATCCTCGCCGAGCTCGGTGCGCCGCACCGCGCGCAGCCGGCGATCCACGTCGTCGGGACCAACGGAAAGTCGTCGACGACTCGGCTGCTGGCGGCGCTCCTGGCCCGTGAGGGCCTGCGCAGCGGCGCCTACTTGTCGCCGCACATCGCGGGCTGGACCGAGCGCCTGATGATCGATGGCCACACCATCGGTGAGACGGCGTTCGCCGATGCGATCACGCGCGTGCGCGACACCACGGAGCGGCTCGGCTATCGCGACGACGACGCGGTCACCCAGTTCGAGGTGCTGACCGCCGCCGCCTTCGCCGCCGCCGCCGCCGCGGGCATCGATGTCTTCGTCGTCGAGGCCGGCCTCGGGGGACGCTACGACGCGACCAATGTCCTGGATGGCGGGGCGGTCACCGTGCTGACCAACGTCGCGCGCGAGCACACCGAGCTGCTTGGCGAGAGTGTGGGTGCAATCGCCGGCGAGAAGCTCGCCGTCGCCCCCGACGGCTCCGACCGCCTGGTGGTGGGGTTTCTGGACGCCGCGGCCGCCGAGGCGGTGGGGGCGATCATGGCCGCACGCGGGCTCGAGGGCTGGCTGGTCGGCCGCGAGATCCGCGTCGCGCCCGGCCCGGGCGGCCTGGTGGTCGACGTCGGCGCTGCACGGTATCCCGGGCTCGTGCTCGGCGCCGGCGGCCGCTTCCAGCAGGAGAACCTGACCGTCGCGATCGCGGCCGCGCAGCGGTTCCTCGGCCGCCCGCTGGCCCCGGACGGAGTCCGCGAGGTCGCCGCCCACGTGCGGGTGCCCGGACGCCTGGAGGTCTTCGGCGGCAGTCCGCGCATCGTGATCGATGGGGCGCACAACCCAGCAGGCATGCACGCGCTGGCCGGATCGCTCGGTGACGTGCTCCCCGGGGTCCGCCCGGTCGCGGTGGTCTCGGTGCTCGGGGACAAGGACGTGGCGGGGATGCTCGCGCCGCTGCTGCCCCATTGCGACGGGCTCATCGTCACGCGCTCGAGCCATCGGCGCGCCGCCGACCCGTCCGAGCTCGCGCGCATCGCGCGGGAGCTGGGCGGGGCGTGCGAGGTGGTCGACGATCCCCACGCGGCCTGCCGGCGCGCGGTCGCTCGGGCGGGCCCGAACGGCGGGGTCCTCGTCTGCGGGTCGCTCTACCTGCTCCGGGATCTGCGCCCGGGACTGGTCGCCGCGCGGCCGTCGGGATGAATCCGCCTTCCCCCAGCGGCGCTGTGGTGACATGGTGTGCCAACCGTCCCGACGTACCCGGGAAATCCCCTGCTATGCTCGCCCCGCACAATTTCGGAACGAGTTTGGATGCCCAGTATTGATCACAACGACCCGTTTGCGACCGTGACCAGTTTCTTCAGCTCAGGCCTCTGGAGCGCGCTGAGCCTCCTGATCGAGGTCTTCCTGGTGCTGCTGTGGCTCGCGCTGATCTGGTGGGTCTACCAGGACGTGCGCCGACGCACCGAGAACGGCGTGGTCATCGCGTTGGCCGTCGTGTTGGCGGTCGTGCTGCCGTTCTTTGGGCCGATCATCTACCTGATCATCCGGCCGCCGGAGATCCTGGACGAAGCCCGCGAGCGGGAGCTCGAACTCGTGGCGCTCGAACGCCGGCTGCACGAGCTCGGCGACGAGGAGGGCCGGGAGATGGTCTCGCGGATGATCGCGCGCGACGGCCTGGGCATCGGCACCGACATCGACGCCCGCGACCTCCTGCACGAGGCCGGCGCCGTGACCAAGGATGATCTGAAGGATCTGGAATCGCGGCTCACCGAACTGGAGTTCCGCCTGCGGGTCACCGACCGGGTCAACCGTGAGGCGACGCCGGCGACGGGACCGTACGACCAGACCGGCGACGCCGGGCAGACACAGGCGATCCGCCAGACCCGTACCGACGCGCCCCGCGAGCAGCCAGCCTCCGGAGGAATCGATTGAGCGAGCGCTCGTTTGTGATGATCAAACCCGACGGCGTCGCCGCCGGCCTGACCGGGGAGATCATCTCGCGCATCGAGCATCGCGGTCTGGCCATCGTGGGTCTCAAGAAGCTGACCGTTGCACGTGAGGCCGCCGAGGCCCACTACGCCGAGCACCGCGACAAGCCGTTCTTCGGCGAGCTGGTCGAGTTCATCACCTCCGCTCCGGTCGTCATGATGGCCGTCGACGGGCACGGTGCGATCGGGGCCCTGCGGACGATGATGGGCCCGACCAACCCGCTCGACGCGGCGCCGGGCACCATCCGCGGCGACTACGCCCTCGACGTCGGTCAGAACACCATCCACGGATCCGACGGCGAGGACTCGGCGGCGCGCGAGCTCGCGCTGCACTTTCCCGAGCTGTGATCCTGTTGGCATCGCGTTCGCCGCAGCGGCGGGCGATGCTCACCCGCCTGGGACTGGATTTCCGCGTCGTCACCGCGGGCTTCGAGGAGCAGACCGACGGCGCCGATCCGGTCGCGGTGGTGACCGCCAACGCCCTCGGCAAGGTGCGCGCGGTCGCGGCGCGGGCGGGCGTGCCGGCGGCGGGCGCAATCCTGGCGGCCGATACCGAGGTCGTGCGCGACGGGGTGGTGCTCGGCAAGCCGCCCGACGCGCCTGCGGCCGCCCGCATGCTCGCCATGCTCGCCGGGCGTGCGCACGAGGTCGTCACGGGCGTCGCAGTGATCGCCGATGGGCGCGAGCGGACCGCGCACGAGACCACGCGCGTGCACATGCGCCCGCTGCGCGACGCGGAGATCCACTGGTATGTGGGCACCGGGGAATGGCGCGACCGCGCCGGGGGCTACGCGATCCAGGGCGCCGGCGCGGCGCTGTGCACCCGGGTCGAGGGTGATCCGTCGAACGTCATCGGCCTGCCCATGGCCCTCGTCGCGCAGCTGCTGGCCGACGCGGGCCTCTGGCCGGCCCCGGCAGTGCCCGCGGTCTAGAACAGCGGGGGGTAGCGTTCGAGCAACTCCTTGTGCCGGCGCGAGCGCTCGGCGGCCGCGATCTCGGCCGGGTCATCGCTCTTGTCGCGCAGGCGACGCAGGGTCTCGAGGATCTCGCTGCGCCGCAACTCGCGCGCTCGCGCGTCCTGGTCAGCGCGGCGCATCGCTCGTCGGTACGAGCTGTTGTCGTCGGCGAACAAGGGGGGCATACGCACCCAGGGTAGCGAACACCTCGGCGACTAGCGCGGGGACCCTGCTCTCGCTACGGTCACGGGTGCACCGCACATTGCACGCTGCGCTTCTGCCGCTGGCAGCAGGGCAATCCTCGGCTAATATCGGCCGGCACAAGCCCGTGCGATGCAGGCTCGAATTACGGCAAGGAGCACTCAGATCGGGTTCCTCGGCTACCTGACCGGGTTCGGCGGCCGCGACATGGCTGTCGACCTCGGCACCGCAAACACGCTCGTCTCCGTCCGCGGCCGCGGCATCGTGCTCATCGAGCCGTCGGTGGTCGCGGTCGAGCAGCGCACCAACGAGTGCTCGCCGTGGGCATCGAGGCCAAGCGGATGCTCGGGCGCACCCCGGGCAACATCGTCGCCATCCGCCCTCTGAAGGACGGCGTCATCGCCGACTTCGAGGTCACCGAGGCGATGCTGCGGCTACTTCATCAACAAGATCGCGTCAAGCGCTCCCTGGCAGCGCAACCGCGGGTGGTCGTCTGCGTGCCGTCCGGGCGTCACCGAGGTCGAGAAGCGCGCCGTCTTCGAGGCGACGCTGCTCGGCCGGGGCGCGCCAGGCCTACCTCATCGAGGAGCCGATGGCCGCGGCGATCGGCGCGGGCCTGCCGATACAGGAGCCGACCGGCAACATGGTCGTCGACATCGGCGGCGGCACGACCGAGGTCGCCGTGATCTCGCTCGGCGGCATCGTGGTCGCCCAGTCGATCCGCATCGGCGGCGACGAGTTCGACGAGGCGATCATCGACTGACGTCAAGCGCGAGTACAAGTGCTCATCGGCGAGCCAACCGCCGAAGAGATCAAGTTCGAGATCGGGTCGGCCATCGCGCTGCACGAAGAGGCCCAGGCGGAGATCCGCGGACGCGACCTGATTACGGGGCTCCCCAAGACCGTGGTGCTGTCCTCCGAGGAGATTCGCGAGGCGCTCGAGGAGCCGGTCAGCCAGATCGTCGAGGCGGTCAAGAGTACGCTGGACAAGACCCCGCCCGAGCTCGCAGCGGACATCATGGACTGCGGGATCGTGCTCGCCGGCGGCGGCGCGCTGTTGCAGGGCCTCGACGAGCGCCTGCGGCGTGAGACCGAGATGCCGATCCACGTCGCCGAGTCGCCGCTGACCTGCGTTGCCGTCGGCTCGGGGCGGTCCCTGGAAGAATTCGAGGTCATGAGGCGATCCAGCAAGGGACGGTCGCGCCGCCGCTACTGAGCCGGCGCGTGCGACGTCGCCGACTCCGGTGAGTAGCAAAGGCAACACTCCACTCGCGCAGCGGCGCGTGCTGGCCCGCCGTCTGATCGTCGGCGGGCTGGTCGTGCTGTGCCTGATCGCACTCTCGATCTACGGGCGCGAGACGTCCTCAGGGCCCCTGCACGGGATCCAGAGCGGCGCCGGGACCCTCGTCACGCCGATCCAGGACGGTGTCAGCCGCGCGGTCCAGCCGGTCCGCAGCGCCTGGGACTGGGCCAAGAGCCTGGTCAACGCGCGTGACCGGGCCGCCCAGCTCGCCAAGCAGAACCAGCAGCTGCGCGCGGAGATCGTCCAGAGCCAGATCAACGGCGAACTCAACAAGCAGCTCGTGACCGTTCCTGGCCTCGGCAACCAGTGGAACGTCGACTACCGGCAGGTGCCGGCGGACATCATCGGCTGGTCGGCGTCGCCCTACTACGACGAGGCCCGCATCGACAAGGGGACCTCGAGCGGGGTCATCGTCAACTCGCCCGTGATCGCCCAGGGCAGCGCGGGGCCGGCGCTGGTCGGCGTCATCACCCAGGCGGGCCCGATCAGCTCGACGATCTCGTTCCTGTCGCAGCCGCAGACGAGCGTCGGCGTCGCCATCACGAACGCGAGCTCGGCGTTCGGGATCATGCAGCCGACCGCGCCGGGCGCCTTCGAGATCACCGGCATTCCGGTCAGCAAGCCCGTCGCGGACGGCGACATCGTCTACACCGCCGGGTTCCGCGCGCTCGGGCAGCTGTCGATCTTCCCGCGTGGCATCCCGATCGGCCTGGTGACGGGCGTCGGGCACCGTCAGACCGACGTCCAGCAGACCGTGCAGGTCGACCCGTTCGTCGACCCGAACTCCCTGGCCTACGTCGTGGCGCTGGCGCCCAAGAGCGCGCTGGCCATGCAGCGGGCGACGACGCCGTGAGCACGCGGCCGCCGATGATCATCTCCGCCGGGGGCACGGGCCCGCCGTCCGCCGGCTCGATCACGCGGGGACCGCGGCTGTGGATGGCGGCGTTGCTGCTGGTCGTGGCCGTCGTGCTGCAGGTCTCGCTGATGCCGTTTATCAACATCGCCGGGGGCATACCCGACGTGGTGGTCTGCGTCGTCGTGGCGATCGGCCTGCTCCGCGGACCGCTGGTCGGGGCCGTCGCCGGCGCCGCGGGCGGCTTCCTGGTGGAGCTGACCTCGCCGATCGGCACCCTCGGTGTGCTGGCGTTGCTGTATCTCGTCGTAGGATGGGGGGTAGGGCGTCTGTGCGGCCGCGACGAGGTGCGCGGGCTCTTGCCGCCGGTCGTGTTGTGCGTGATCGCCGAAGTCCTCGTTGAGGTCGGTGCGGCGTTCGTGCAGCTGATGTTGTCGCGCCCCCTGGACATTGGTGAGGTCGTGCGGACCCTGCTGGCATCGGCCATCATGACCGGGTTGATCGCCGCCCCCGTCGTGGCGATCGTCCGGCGGGCGCTCGGTACCCCGTTCGTCGTGGAGCCGTTCTCGATGCCCGGTGACCAGTGAGCTCGCGTCTGGTCTCACCGGCCGGCGGCCCCGGCGGCCCGGGGCGGCGGCGCCAACGCCCGCTGAACCCACGGACCGCGTTCCGGATCGCGGTCATCGGCGGCGTCACACTGGCCGCGGTTGCGATCCTGGTCGTGCGGCTCTGGTTCATGCAGGTCATCGACGCCCAGAGCTACGCCCTGGCCGCGGTCTCCAACAGCGTGCGCAACGTGGTCGTGCCGGCCCCGCGCGGCCTGATCACCGACCGCACCGGCAAGGTCGTGCTGGCGAACGACCTGCCGAGCGTCAACGTCGTCGCCTTCCCGCTGGAGCTGACCGGCGCCCAGCGCAGCTCCGAGTTGCAGACGCTGGCGCCCATCCTGCACACCGGCAGCGCGCACCTGCTGGCCGCGATGAACAACGGGCAGGTCTCCTCGCCCTACGAGCCGGTCGTGCTCGCCGAGAACATCTCCGAGACCCAGCAGGCCGTACTGTCGGAGCGGATCCGCGAGTTCCCGGGCGTCGCGCTGCAGAACGCCTACGTGCGCAACTACCCGCAGGGCACGCTCGCCGCCCACAGCCTCGGCTATACGGGGCTGATCAATCGGAGCGAGTACAAGAGCTACCTGGCCAAGGGCTACGTGGGCAACGAGGAGGTCGGGCAAGCGGGCCTCGAGTACCAATATGAGCAGTACCTGCGCGGCGTGCCCGGCCAGACCGAGGTCGAGGTCGACGCCATGGGCAACCCGGTCAGCTCCGCGCCGCTGTCCTCGACGCCCCCGGTGCAGGGCGACACGCTGCAGCTGTCGATCGACATCCCGACCCAGCGGGCGCTCGAGAATGAGCTGCGCCAGCGGGTGCGCGCATCCGGGACGGCGACCGGCGCGGCGGGTGTCGCGATCGATCCGAACACCGGCCAGGTGCTTGCGATGGCGTCGTACCCCACCTACGGGCCAAACGCGTTCGTGCAGCCGAGCCCGGCCAACGAGGCGCTCGTGAGCCAGTATGCGCAGGGCATCGGCGCCGGCAACGGGCACGTCCTGCTCAATCGCGCGATCAACTCGTATCCGCCGGGGTCGACCTTCAAGGCCGTGACGGCCATCAGCGCGATGCAGCTCGGCATCCTGAGCGCGACCGAGGTGATCGACGGGCCGCCCGAGATCACGCTCTTCAACACCGTGTTCACGAACTTCCAGAAGGAGAACAACGGGCTCATCACGCTGCCGACCGCGATCGAGGTCTCCTCGGACACCTACTTCTACCAAGTGGGTGACCGGTTCTGGCACCTGCACGCCAACGTCGAGAACCAAAGCGGCAACCCGAATTCGGGGCTCCAGCAGCAGGATTGGGCCGAGCGCTTCGGTTTCGGGGCGACCACCGGCCTCGACCTGCCCGGCGAGGACCCGGGGCGCGTCCCGACCCCGGCCTGGAAGGCCTCGTACTTCGGAGCGCTCGGCGAATCGACGATGGAGACCTGGCTGCCGGGCGACAACATCAACATGGCCGTGGGTCAGGGCAACCTGCTGGTGACCCCGCTGCAGTTGGCGCTGGCCTACGGGGCCATCGCCAACGGCGGCAACATGGTGACGCCGACGCTCGGCATGGACGTCACCAATCAGAGCGGGCAGGTCGTGCGCCAGCTGTCGAACGTGACCCCGCCGCACTCGCTCGGTCTCAATCCCGCGATTCTCTCGGTCGTGCGCAAGGGGCTCGACTTGGTGACCCAGGGCAATCAGGGCACCGCGTCGGGGGTGTTCAGCCCGGTGGCCGCCGGTGGCGGCCCGGTGGTCGCCGGGAAGACGGGGACCGCCCAGTCGGGCGTCAACGGTGAGCCGGACCACTCGTGGTTCGTGGGTTTCGCACCGTTCAACAATCCCAAGATCGTCGTGGCGGTGATCATCGAGCATGGCGGCGTGGGCGCGACCGCCGCCGCACCGGCCGTGTGTGGCACGATAGCCGCCTATGGGCCGACCAAGTTCAACCCGCACCTGTGCGGCACGCCGCCGGCGGTGAAGTCGAATTGACGACGCTCACGACCATGCGCGTCTCCCGCGGGGCGACCGGCGCCGGGGTTCGCGCCTTCCTCGCCGGGATGGACTGGGTCCTGATCGTCGTGGCCGGCCTGCTGCTGGTCCTCGGGGTGTTCATGATCAAGACGTCCACGGCGCACTCGATCCCCGGGAGCCCCGGCTACTTCGAGACCCGCCAGATCATCTTCCTGATCCCGGCGATCGCCGCCTGCCTGGCGTTCGCGGTATTCGACATCCGCCGCCTGCAGCCATATCCGCGCGTGCTCTTGGGCGGGCTCATCGGCGCCCTTGTGGTCGTGTTCGCCATCGGCGTCACGGTGCGTGGTGCGAACGCGTGGATCAGCGTTGGCCCGTTCCAGCTGCAGCCGTCGGAGTTGGGCAAGATCGCCCTGGTGATCATCCTGGCGGCGCTGGCCGTCGAGCGGATCGAGGAGATCGACCGCTGGCGGACGACGCTCCTGCTGACCGCCGCCGCGGCCGGTCCGGCACTGCTGATCTTCCTCGAGCCCGACCTGGGCATGTCGCTGATCTACTTCGCGATCCTCGTCGCGGTGCTGTTTATCGCCGGCACGCCGTGGAAGCATTTCGCCGTCGGCGGGGTCCTGGTCGCCACCGCGATGGTGATGGCGTTCGGCGTCTTGCCGTCGATGGGGATCCGGGTCGTCAAGGGCTATCAGCTCGAGCGCATGACCGCGTTCCTCAACGGCGGGTCCGGCAACACCGCCGGGTATCAGCTTGCCCAAAGCAAGACCGCGATCGGCTCGGGCGGCGCGCTCGGAAAGGGCGTCGCCGGTGCAACCCAGACCGTCTACAACTTCCTTCCCGAGGATCACACAGACTTCATCTTCGCCGTGGTGGGCGAGGTATTCGGGTTCGTCGGCGCCGCCACGGTGGTCCTGCTGTTCGGCATCCTGATCTGGCGGGCCCTGCGGATCACCGCCCAGGCGGCGACCCAGTTCGAGCAGATCGTCGCCGCGGGAATCTGCGGAATGTTCGGGTTCGAGGTCATCGTCAACATCGGCATGAACGTCGGCCTGGCGCCGATCACCGGGATACCGCTGCCGTTCGTCAGCTACGGGGGGAGCCACATCGTGGCCGACATGGCGGCCGTGGGCGTCCTGCTGTCGATCCACCGCCGCAGGATGGCGATCTAGTGGGGCGCGTCACGAGGTCCGTGCGGACCGCGGCTCGCTGGTCGAACCCCCTTGCCGTGGCCGTCATGAACGCGCGGTTCGACGCGCACCACGCCGGGCAGATCGTCGTCGTCGACCACGCCGACGCACCCGCCACTGCGTCGCGGCTGGCCACGGCGCTCGACGGCCGCGTCGGCATCGCGACTCGTGCCGACCTGCTCGTGGGCGTCGCCGCGGCGGGTGCGCCCAACGCGGACCTGGCAGCGGTCGTCGGTGACCACCGACGCCTCGGGGGCGAGGCGCTGATCGTCGTCGTCGGCGACGCCGTTGCGCGACGCGCAATCGAGCGCGAGCTGCGCGCCGACAACGATGTCGGAATCAGCGTCATGGTGTTTGTCGACGACCTCGCGGGACCCGAGCTCGGGCGGGTGCGCCAGCGTGTGGCCGATCTGGTCATCACCAGCGGTCGCGCGGACCAACTCATCAACGGCGGCGGCGGGTACCGCCGACGGTATGCGTCGTCGCTGCCCGACGTCGCCGAGCGGATGGAAGCGCGCCTGGCCAAGCGGCTCGCAATCCAGGCCATGCTCGTCGACGATCCTGCCAAGACCGCCCAGACCATGAAGTCGGGCCACGCGACGCTCGTCGCAGCGACCGCGGGGAAGTCCGACGATGGGTTCGACGCCAAGCACGCCGGGCTCGTGGCGTCCGTCGCGCTCTTGGCGCCAGTCTGGCGGCGCGGGGCGGGCCGTCTGGAGGCATTCGTACCCTTTACCAGGATCGCGGTGCGCGGAGGGCTCGCGTACGCGGTTACTCGCCTGGTCGGCATGGCGGCGCGTCGCCTCGCTGTGCACGGCCGCAAACCGCACCAGGAGGAACGCTGAAGACCAAGATCCTCGTCTCCGTCGACCCGTGGGAGACCCGGGTTGCGCTCCTCGAAGATGGGCGTACGGCGGAGTGCTACATCGAGCGGCGCGGGCAGCGCTCAGTGGTCGGGCACGTCTGGAAGGGGCGGGTCGGCAACGTGCTGGCGGGCATGGAGGCCGCGTTCATCGATGTGGGGCTGCCCAAGAGCGGGTTCCTGCACGTCGATGAGGTCGTCGCCGTCGGCGTGCCCAAGCACAAGCGCCAGATCGCCGACCTGCTCAAGAAGGGCGACCAGGTCCTCGTGCAGGCGACCAAGGACCCCATGGGCACCAAGGGCTGTCGCCTGACGATGCAGATCTCGCTGGCCGGGCGCTTCGTCGTCTACGTCCCCTATGGCGACGGGCTCGGTGTGAGCCGCAAGCTGCTCGATGACGAACGGCGTCGGTTACGCAAGATCTGTGACGCGCTGCCGCTCGAGGGCGGGCTGATCGTGCGGACCGCGGCCGCCGGGGCCTCGGCGGACGACATCGCCCGCGACTACGCCGCGCTGCGGCGGCTCTGGGCGGCGCTCGGCCAGCGCGCCGACGCGGTGAGCTCGCCGACGCTGCTCTACAGCGAGGCCGACATCTCCCTGAAGGTCATCCGCGACCTGCTCAACGCCGATGTCGAAGAGGTACTGGTCGATGACCCGGTCCAGTACGAGCGCATCCTGAACTTCCTCAAGCGGACCTCGCCGGGCGTCGCGTCACGTGTGCGTCTGTACGAGGGTGACCTCCCGCTGTTCGAGGAGCACGGCGCCGAGAAGGCCGTCCGATCGACGCTCGACCGGCGCGCGCCGCTCAAGTCGGGCGGCTACCTGGTCATCGACGACACCGAGGCGATGACGGTCATTGACGTCAACTCCGGCGGCAACGTCGGCCGGGGCGGCAACCGCCTCGAGGAGACCGTGACCAAGACCAATCTCGAGGCCGCGGTGGAGGTCGTGCGCCAGCTCCGTCTGCGCGACATCGGCGGCATCGTGATCATCGACTTCATCGACATGAGCGACGCCGCCAACCGGCGTGCGGTCAAGGCGGCGCTGGATGCCGCGCTCGAACGCGATCGGACCCGGACCTTCGTGGCGGAGATCTCGCCGCTCGGGTTGGTCGAGATGACCCGTCAGAACATCTCCGACGGGCCGCGCGAGGTGATGACCGAGGGGTGCGAGCCATGCCATGGGACCGGCATCGTGCTCTCGGACGAGACCGTCGCGATCGACGCGTCGCGCGCGATCGTGCGAGCCGCGATGGGCGTCGACGACGAGGAGCTGAGCGTGCAGGTCAGCGTGCGCGCCGCCGCGTTGCTCAACGATGACGGCCGCGCACGCGTGACCGAGATCGAGGAGCTGCTCGGCAAGCGGATCCACCTCGAGTCGGATCGCGGCCTGCAGGACGGTGCGGTGCGCGTGCGCGCACGCGCCGCCGCGTAGCCGCGGGGACGCGCGGCCGCCGCGCCACGTGCGCGACCGGCCCGGGCTTTGCTATCCTCCCGAGCCGCGCCGCAGTCCGCGGCACCGACCTGTGCTGGCCGCAGGCGGGGATGAGTTCCGACCGACCGGTTGGGGGAAGTGTGCCGGATTACGCGGTAATCGCCCTCGGGGGCAAGCAGTACCGAGTCCAGCAAGGCGAGCAGCTCCTCGTGGATCGACTGGCCCACGAGCCCGGCGCGTCGTTCTCGCCGACGGTGCTCGCGACGGGCACCGCGGGCGGCGCGCTCAGCGACGGCGGGACCGTGAACGTGATCGTCGAGGAGCACGTCCTGGGCCCGAAGCTCTTGGTCTTCACGTACCGGGCCAAGAAGGATTCAAAGCGCAAGCGTGGCCACCGTTCGCGGCTCTCGCGGGTGCGTATCGACTCGATCGCGTAGGGGAGACCGGAGATGGCACACAAGAAGGGTGGCGGCTCCAGCCGCAACGGACGCGATTCGGCCGCGCAACGCCTGGGCGTGAAGGTCTTCGCGGGGCAGGTCGTGCCGGCAGGCTCGATCATCGTGCGCCAGCGCGGCAGCCAGTTCCACCCCGGCGACGGCGCGGGAATGGGCCGCGACTACACGATCTTCGCGAAGGTCTCGGGGCGCGTCGAGTTCACCAACGGCCGCAAGGGTCGCCGGATCTCCGTGCACCCGGAGGTCTCGGCCTCCGCGTAGCCCAGCCTCCGTGCCCTTCACCGACACGGCACGGATTCACGTCGAAGGTGGGCGCGGCGGCCATGGCGGCCTGTCGTTCCGCCGCGAGGCGCGGGTGCCCAAGGGCGGCCCTGACGGCGGCAATGGCGGCCGGGGCGGCGATGTCATGGTCGTCGCCGACCCCCAGGTGGTCGACTTGTCGCGGTTCCGGCACGCCGTGCACCACACGGCGGCAGCCGGCGGCAACGGTGAGCGCCGGGCTCGCCATGGACGCAGCGGCGCCGATGCGGAGCTCCATGTGCCACCGGGCACGCGCATCGTGCGCGACGCGGCGGTCATCGCGGAGCTTCGCGCCCCCGGCGATCGCGTCGTGGTCGCCCGGGGCGGCAACGGCGGGATCGGGAACCGGGTCTTCCGGTCCTCGACCCACCAGGCTCCGCGCGACACCGTGCCCGGCACGCCCGGCGAGGCTACCTGGCTGACGCTCGAGCTGCGGCTGCCGGTTGACGCGGCGATCGTCGGGTTGCCGAACTCCGGCAAGAGTGCACTGTTGGCCGCCCTCACCGGCGCGGCCGCCACGGTCGCCCCGTATCCACACTCGACGCGGGAGCCCACCTTCGGGCCGCTCGTCGACGATGCGCTTGAGATCCACCTCGTCGCGGACCTGCCGGGCCTCGCCGCCGATGGCCAGCCGCGTCCGGACGCGTTCCTGACCCAGTGCGAACGGGCCCGCGTGATCGTGCACTGCGTGGACGCTCGGCTGGAGGATCCGCCGCCCCGGATGCGCATCGACGACGTCGACGCCGGTATCGGCCCGTTTGTCTCCCCCGCGGCGCGCCGTATCGTTGTGGCGACCGCGGCCGATCCGGCGCGCGTGCCGGCCTGGGCCGAGTACGCCGTCGACAGCGAATCCGGCGCCGGCATCGCCGGGCTGCGGGCGGCCGTGCTGGAGGCGTTGGGGGTGGGCCCAGAGTGAGCGTCATCGTGGCAAAGCTTGGATCCTCGACGCTCGTCGACGCCGACGGCGAGTTGCGGGCGGACGTGCTTGAGGCGCGGGTCCGCGACCTTGTCCGGCTGCGCCGGCAGGGCCACCGACCGATCCTGGTGTCGAGCGGGGCGATCGCCTGCGGGCTCGGGCGACTGGGCATCGGTGATCGGCCCACCGCGCTGCCGGACCTCCAGGCGGCCTCGGCGGTGGGGCAGGGGGTCCTGTTCCAGCGCTACCTCGAGTCGTTTACCGGGCACTCCGTCACGCCGGCGCAGGTGCTGCTGACCTCCGCCGACCTCGAGGAGCGCTCGAGCTACCTGAACGCCCGCAACACACTGGCGCGACTCCTGGACCTGGGCGTCGTCCCGGTCGTCAACGAGAACGACACGACCGCGACGGACGAGCTGACCTTCGGCGACAACGACGTCCTGGCCGCCCAGGTGGCGATCCTGATGTCGGCCACCTGGCTCGTGCTGCTCACGGACCGGGACGGGCTGTACGGCGTCGGTGCTGAGGGCGCTCCCGCCCTGATCGGGGACGTGCCCGCCGCGACCCGTCCGGAGGACGTGCCGCTCGCCGACATGCGCGGGTCCGGGCTGGGTCGCGGGGGGGTCTCCTCGAAGATCGCCGCCGCGACCATGGCCACCGGTGCCGGGGTGACGTGCGTGATCGCCTCGGGGCGCACCGATGGCGTGCTCGGTGCGGTCGCCTCCGGGCATCACATCGGCACCCGCTTCGCGCCGGCCGACCGCCGGGAGTCGGCCTTCAAGCTGTGGCTGCGGTACGCCAAGCCCGCGCTCGGCCGGATCCGTATCGACGCGGGAGCCGCACGAGCGCTGCGGCGCCAGGGCACCTCGCTGCTGGCCGTCGGGGTCAGCGGGGTGGACGGGACCTTTCTGGCGGGCGACGCGGTCGAGGTCGACGACGCCGACGGACGTTGCGTCGGCAAAGGCATCAGCGCGTTCTCGGCCGACGATCTGCGCCAGGTTGTCGGGATGAAGACCGACGAGCTGCTGCGGGTCTTTCCCGATGCGGGGATCGAGGTCATTCACCGCGACAGGTTCGTGTTGGCCGAGACCCCCGGATCGCCGTGAACGTGGCGCGCCGCGGGCACAGACGGGCCGGCAATGGCTGAGCCACGGCGGATCGCCGTGCTCGGCGGCCGCTTCGATCCGCCGCACCTCGGGCACCTGATGATCGCGCAGGAGGCATGGTGGCGGCTGCGCCTCGACGAGCTGATCTTCGTGCCGGTCGGCGCGCCCGCGGACCGGCCGGCGCCGCAGTTCGCCGGGGACCTGCGCGTGGCCATGGTCGAGGCGGCGATCGACGCGCATCCTGGCTGGCGTTGCTCGCGCACCGAGATCGACCGGCCGGGTCCGAGCTATACCGCCGATACCCTTGCCGAGCTCGCCGCACGGGAGCCCCAGGCGCAGCTGTGGTTCGTGATGGGCGCCGACCGGCTTGCGGGCTTCGCCGCCTGGCACGAGCCCGCGCGCATCCTCGGCCTGGCGCGGCTGGCGGTGATCTCGCGGGGTGGCGTCGACGAGTCCGCGCTCCGGGCGACCGCCGATGCCGTCGCGCCGGGGCGGGTCGATGTGCTCGACGCGCCCGAGGTCGACGTCTCCTCGACGATGATCCGCGAGCGCCTGGCGGCCGGGGCACCGGTCGAGTACCTCGTGCCCGCCGGTGTGGCACGGCTCTTGGCGGCTGGGGTCGCCGATGGGTCCGACGGGTGATGCGCGCTTGCCAACGCGATGCGAGGGCCGTACCCTCGCTGGCAGTCCCCTTCGAGCGAGGAGTCTCCCGCGACACCCCATGAACTGGCGATGGCGGCCGCCGATGCCGCCGCCGACAAAAAAGCCCGCGACATCGTCCTCATCGACATGCGTGACCTGGTGGTCTACACCGACTATCTGGTCGTGTGCACCGGGACGACTGCCCCGCCAGACCGCGGCGATCGCCGACGAGATCCGTCGGGTGCTCAAGGAAGACCATGGCGTCCGGGCACGCCGGGTCGAGGGCGAGCGCGACGCCGAGTGGATCCTGATGGATTTCCTGGACTTCGTCGTCCACATCTTCACCCCCCAGTCACGCGAGTTCTATCGCCTCGACCGCCTCTGGGGCGAAGCACCCCAGCAGGTCCTCGAGGCCACGGCCTCCTAGGGGCCGCCGGCACGCCGACGTGGGCCGGGGCCGCCGCCGAGTCCGTGCCGGGTTGCGCGGGCGTGATCCCGCATGAGCCTCGGCGCGGTCGATCTGGGTGTCGTCGGGCTCGCAGCACTCGCGGCAGGCGCCGTCAACGCCCTGGCGGGTGGCGGCACCCTGATCACGTTTCCCGCGTTGACGGCGGTCGGCGTGCCGGCGCTGAATGCGAACATCACCAACACCGTCGCGCTCAGTCCCGGCTACATCGGGGGCACGCTCGCCCAGCGAGCCGATCTGGAGGGACAGCGCCCGCGCGTGCGGGCGGTGGCGATTCCCGCGATCGCGGGCGGCCTGCTGGGCGGCGCCCTGCTGCTGGTCGTCGGCGCCGCGACGTTCCGCGCGCTGGTGCCGTGGCTGATCCTCATCGCCACCGTGCTGTTGGCGATCGATCCGATCGCCAAGCGCTGGGCGCGCGCGCGGCTCAGCCATCCCACCACGCACGGCAGCCTCCTGCTCACCGGCGTCGTGGCATTCGTCGGGTCGATCTATGGTGGCTTTTTCGGTGCCGGGCTCGGCATCATCCTGCTGGCCCTGTACGCGCTTGTGGTGCCGGACACGCTCGTGCGGATCAACGCGCTCAAGCAGGCCACCTCGTTCGCGGCGAACGTCAGCGCGTCACTGTTCTTCATCTTCAGTGGCCACGTCGTCTGGGATGCGGCAATCGTGATGGCGGTCGGCGCCCTGCTCGGGGGGACCCTTGCCGGGCGCGTCGTGCGGTTCATCAACCCCACGATCTTGCGCGCCGTCGTCGTGGCGATCGGGTTGGTCGTGGCGGTCGTGTACTTCGCCACCTGACCGGCGGGCGACGGTCCGGGCGACCGGCGACCCAGCCTCGGTTGCACCGGCCGGACCCCGGTGTGCTCGCCGGACTCACGGGTGCCCGACCGGTCCGACACGACGGCACGACGGCGAGTCGCCGTTGGGAATCACCCGCGGGACAAGGAATGTCGGCACCAAAAGGAGACCCGCCAGCGCCAGCAGCAGGGGGGCGGCGAGGGTGGGATCGGTCTCGATTCCGACCCGGAGGAGATCACTTCGGGCGAGGGTTGATCGACGGCACCCGATCGGAAAGGGTTCTCCGGAACTGTCCCTCGGCCGCCTCCGCCGGTCCGCGCCGGGCGACGGCCCTCGGGCGTGCGGGGTCGGACACCCTGCGCCCGGGAACCAGGGTGTCGCGGGCCACGTCGCCCATGTGTGCCGACGACGTGGGATCGGCGGGTAAAGCGCGGAGCGACGTCGCGCGGTTGACCGCGCCGGACCCGCACGGCGAACAGCGCCACGCGACAGCACACCGGCGTGGCGCGCCCCGGACCGGTGACCGGTCTGGCGGGGGCGACGACGGTTGCGACACGCCGGAACTGGCTTATACTCTCAGGCGCACGCGGGGGATTAGCTCAGCTGGGAGAGCGTCGCGCTGGCAGCGCGAAGGTCAGCGGTTCGAACCCGCTATCCTCCATCGTCGTCCCGGCCGCCGCCGAGGCCCACCATCCTGCGACAGGCACACGCGAGCCCGGCGCAGCGTCCGCCCGTCGGACCACGGCATCGCGACGCTCGCCGACGGGGGATGGGCGCGGGCCTCAGGCCGGTGTCAGCCCGCCAGGGCGGCCTGCCGGTACTCGTCGTCGGTGACCTGATCTCCCCAGTCGGCGACGTCCCCGTGCGCAGCGAGTTCGTGGATCGCGATATGGGTCATGAAGTGGTTCGGGGCCGCGCCGTGCCAGTGGTCCTCGTCAGGTTCGAACCAGACGACGTCTCCGGACCGGATCGTCTCGGGCGGCGCGCCGCGGCGCTGCACGAGGCCAATGCCCTCGGTGACGTAGAGCACCTGGCCGAGCGCGTGGCGGTGCCAGGCGGTCCGTGCGCCGGGCGTGAAGTGGACGCGCAGCGCGTGCACGCGGGAGGGCGCGGGCGGCGCGGCGAGTTCCTCCATCCAAACCTGGCCGGTGAACCAGTGCTCCGGTCCCGAGCGGGTCCCGGCGGGTGTGCGGGTGATCTCCACAGCAGGTGCCTTTCGGGTCGGAGGGGTGGCCCTGGTCATGACCGCTCGCCCGATCGCGGGCCGAGCGCATGCGCCCGATCATACGAGACCGCGTCCGTCGCGGGCGGGGCGATCCGACGGTGCGCCGCGTGGGCCGATCATGCGGCCCGCTGCAGGGTGCCCGCGCCGCCGCCACGGGGGCGCAGGAAGGCCGCTTCCGTCGCCGCGACCGCTCGAGCGAGTTCGGCCTTCGACATGCGACTGCGGCCCGGCACGCACAGCAGGCAGGCTCGTGCGTACAGGTCCTTGCGCGTATTGCCCTCGTAGTCGACCCCGGCGAATGCGGTCGCGAGCGCATATCGGTGGCGCGGCCCGCTCCGGGTCACCTGACGCGGGCGCGGTGGCGGGGCCCGGTGCGAACCGCCGACGTCCCGGTCGCCGCGTGGACGGCCGGCCGCACGCCGAGGCGCGTCGTCCGATGCCGGCATGGCATGTCCTTTTCGTGGGCCGGCTGGCCGGGGATCCGTGGCGCCGTGACCGCGGCTCGCGGCCGGACCGGCGCGATGGTGATCTACCCGTTCAGCTTCGAATATATGCCGATGGGTGTGCCCGCCAGCGGGCGACCGCGTCGTCAGCTCGCAGGATCGGCGACGGCCCGACGATCTGCGGCTGGCGGGTTCCACGGTTCGTCCGCCGGCCTGCGGGTGACCGAGGTGATCGGCCCCTTCAGGGTCTGGGCCTGCGAGCGGGCGCCGACCTGTCCGGCGATCCTGAGCATCGTGTCGACCGTGCTCGGATACTGCCCGAACAGGCCGACCAGGGCGACCAGGCAGATCAGTGCGGGAAACCGCGCCGGCACGCCGGAGAACGTCAGCGCCGCCGCGCGTTCGGTCAGCTGGTGCGCTCGCGACGCGGCGACGCACCGTCGGGCGAGCGACCGCAGCGCCCGGCTGCGGGTCTGGGGCGTTCCGCCCCCGCGCGCGATTCGCTGTCCCGACCCGCATCGTCCCGGGAGGCGTCTGGCCGGCGTGTGCCGTCTTGACAGCACCTACCCGCAGCCGGTCGCGGCAGGACACCTCATCGCGACTCCGGCGGGCGCTTTCGCGGCGGCATCATCGGGCATACACTCGGTTGACCGCACCACCGAACAGGGGGACCGCCGCATGACCGCACCCGGCCGCAAGCCGGCCCCCGAGGACTCCACGTCCCCGTCGCCGGCGCAGGAGCCGGACGCACCGTCCGGCGACGACGTCGACGAAGTCCTCGGAGGAGTCCTTCCCGAGTTCGGATCCGCCTGAGCGGGGCGGTCCGTCGATGGCGGGACGCTGCTAGGCCGAACCCGCCCGCCCGGCGGCGGCCTCGTTGTGGCGCGCCGATGCCACGGTGATCGCCAGGTACTCGCCGTCCGGCCCCGTGTCGATCCGGACCGAGTCGGCGAGCTGATCGATCACCGGTCCGAGGTCGGGGAGTGCGCAGGCCGCACGCAGGCCTTCGGCGCCGCCCTCGACCAGGGGCCCGACGCGGACGACCACGACGCCGGCTTCCGGCATGAGCGCGAACCGCACGCGTCCATCGGGCGTGAAGTGGTGCACCGACGCGCTCAAGGTCTCGGCGAGCACCTCCAAGTCACCAAGGCGATCGAGTTCGATGTCGGCCTGCCCGCCGATCGCATGGACGATTCGGCCAAGCACCGGCACCAGCGCTGGGCCAACCGCGAGGTCGAGGACGGCGGGATCGGAGATCATCGGTGCGACCCTCCACACCGGGGGACCGCGGCCTGGCCGTGCTCGCGCCGCCGAGTGTCCGCGTTCGCGCCCATCGCAAGTGGTGAGGTTCCCGCCCGCAGACGTCGCAAACCCGCCGGGTCGAGACGGCGACTCGTTGGCGCGGCGCGGGCGGGATCCGGCGTGTCTGACCGTCGCGGAGTCTGCGCCCATCAGACCTTGAACGTCATGCCGACCCGGGTTCCCGACCCGTCGTCGTTGGCCGTGATCGACAGCTCTTCCGAGAGCGCGGCGATCAACTGGATGCCGAGCCCGAGACCGGGGCTGACGCGCTCGACGCGGGGCACGATCCCGCAGCCGTGGTCGGTGACGTGGATCACCATCGTGTCGGTGTCCGGCCAGACCTCCACCCGCAGGACGCCCGGGCGGTCCGGATAGGCGTGCACCACGACGTTCGTCGCGGCCTCCGTGACCGCGATCCGCAGATCGTCCCGTGCGTCGGGGGACATGCCGAGTGTATCGGCGACTCCGGTGACCGCCTGCCGGACCAGCGACACCGATTCGGGTTCGGCGGGAACCGACAGGATCACCGCCGCCGGACCCGACGGCGCCGTGGCGCGCGTGGAACTCACAGGTCGCCCTCTTCGGCAACGCGTCGCAGGGTCTCGAGCGCCCGTGCGATCAACCGCGAGACATGCATCTGGGACACGCCGACGATCCGTGCGATGTCCGACTGGATCATGCCTTGATCGAAGCGCAGGTGCAGGATGAGGCGCTCTCTGGCGGGCAAGCGTGCGAGCCCTTCGTGGAGTGCAGTCCGACCTTCGGCGATGTGATACCCGATTTCCTCGACGGGAATCTCGATATCCGAGTCATCCTCGTCTGATCCCGAGGACTGCGAGAGCGAATTCGGGCGGTAGGCCGAGTGCGCCGCCAGCGCGTCGAGCACCTGGTCGTCGGACATCGAGGCCTCGGCGGCGATCTCGGAGATCGTCGGGCTGCGGCCCGAAGCGGCTGGTGAGCACGCTCGTGGCGGTGGTGACCACCGCGTGATCGTCCTTCAGTCCCCGCGGGACATGGATCGGCCAGGTCTTGTCGCGAAAATGGCGCCGGATCTCCCCGAGGATCGTCGGCGTCGCGAACGCGTGAAAGTCCGCGCCCCGGCTTGCGTCGAAGCGATCAACGGCCTTGATGAGTCCGATCATGGCGACTTGTTCGAGGTCGTCGACCGGTTCCCCTCGATTGGCATAGCGACGGGCGAGGGCCCGGGCGAGCTGCCGGTGCTCGAGGATCAGGGCCTCGCGGCGATCTTCGGGGGTTACGCTCATGGATCCGGGGGAGTGGTGAGCCGCAGCACGGGGCATCCCTACCCGGTCACGGTCGGGAACAACCTGACGTTCAGCGCCGGAGTGTCGCGAGATCGGCGTCGGCATCGATCTCCATGAACCGGCCTCGCAGGCGTGTCAGGTCCAGCACGCGCGTGACCGTCCCCGAGGGTGCCATCAGGACGAGGTTATGCCCCGCCAGGTGCTGCGCCTCGAGCAGGGTGCGGACCCCGGTTGAGTCGATGAACCCGACAGCGGCCATGTCGAGCACCAGCGGCTGCGCGGCGCCCGTGAACGCCTGTCGTACCGCGGCGCTGAGCTCCGGCGCGGTGGCTAGATCGATCTCGCCTTCGAGCCGCAGCAGCGTGACGCCCGCCGTGTTGCGGCACGTGATGCGGAGTCCGCCAGCGGTTTCCTGCACCTCGCTAGCCATGACGCGAACCTAGCAGCGTCCGCGGGGGGGTGCACGCACCCGACGAACCTCCCACCGGGGCCGGCGGATACGCGCCGCCCGCCGGTGCCCAGGGCGGACGTGGAGGCCGGATGAGCAGCTGCAGTCGCGGAGTTCATCTCGGTGGGGACTTCCCTGACTCGGGGGCTTCGACTGGGCGACGGCGACGCGCACCGTGACGCCAGGCCGCCGCACGCCGCCCAGTCATGTCGTCGACCCGGGAACCCACGCCGGTCATCGCCGCAGCGGTGACGTTCCCTGGCCGGACAGTCGGCAAACCCACACGGTGGCGCCGACAGGTTTGGACCCGCACGTGACGGGCAACGGTGTGTCCAAGCCGGCGCCGAACTAATCGAAGGGCATCGGGCGGCGTCGGTTGCAGGCGCTCTCGGTCAGGTGGGGCCGCGAGCCGGCAGTCCGCCCGCGGCCCGGCGATCTCGGTGAGTGTCTGGTCGGCACGGTGCTCCTGGTTGAGCGTCGGACGCAGGATCTGGCCGACCGGGCCGAGCCCGAGCACATCGGCCAACGCACGCGCCGTGCCCGGAGGCAGCGATCTCCTCGTGGGTGGGCCCGACCGGGCGCGCAACTGGGGTGCTCTGGCCGGCCGTAGGCCGATAAACGTGGCGCGCTCGGCGGGGCACGGCGCATGCGTGGCCGGCACAGCGACGGGTATTGTCCTGCTCATGCTGGAGATTCTGCCGGGCACGTATCACTGGACGTCGATTCATCCCAAGCTGCACATCGAGGTGGCCTCGTACTGGCTCGACGGTCCGGGGGTGGCCATCGACCCGCTGGTTCCCGCCGATGTGGGTCTGGAGTGGTTCGCACGGCGGCCCGTCGCCCCGATCGCGGTGCTGCTGTCGAACCGCCACCACTACCGCCACAGCGGCGAGTTTGCGGCGCGGTTCGGGTGCGGCGTCCATGTCAACCGTGCCGGGCTGGATGAGTTCACCCACGGTGAGACCCTCGAGCCGTTCGACCCCGGCGACGTGCTGCCCGGTGGCGTCGTCGCCTGCGAGGTCGGGGCGATCTGTCCCGATGAGACGGCGCTCTACCTGCCGGTCCAGCGCGCGATGGTGTTCGCCGACGGGTTGGTGAGCGGTGCGCCGCACGGGAGCCGGGACCTCGGGTTCGTCCCCGACCAGCTGATGGACGATCCGCAGCGGACCAAGCAGGGCCTGCTCGCCGCCTTCGCGCGCTTGTTGGACACCTACGAGTTCGAGCACCTGCTGCTCGCGCACGGTGGCCCGGTCCTCGGCGACGGACGCCGTGGCCTCGAGGACCTGATCGCCAAGGGTGGCCGGACGGCCGTCAGCTCTAGCGGCCATCCGCGCACTCGCGCACCCCATCGGAATCCTGAACTCGATCAAGGCGTCGGGCGCATTCAAGGCGGGGACGGCCGGGGCAGCGACGATTCCGACACCGGTCGCGTTCGGCGGCCGCATGATCGACATCACGGTTACGGTCGGCGTCAACGCGTTCTCCAAACTCGGTCCTCGAGGCCGTCTTGGCCGAACGGCGGATCCGCGACGTGCTCGTGGCAGGCATGCTGAGCTTGCTGTGCATCGACTCGACCGGGCGGGCTGCCGACGAGGGGCGTACAACGTGACGATCCTGTCCGACTGCACCTCGGGCCGGACGCGCGGTGAGCACGGACTTCTCCTGCCGAACATCTTCCCGCTCTTCGGCGAGGTGGCATGCTCGTCGGATGTCCGCGTTGGACGACGTCGCGGTCGCGGGCAAGCGGCCAGGTTCCCATGCTGGACCGCGACCTTGACGAGGAGGGCGGCTGGCGACGGATCTTCACGTCGCGGCGACCCACCGACACACTGAAGCTCGAGTCGAGGCTGAGATGCGCAGCGCGCCGAGTTCCTCGCCGATGTCGTGTTCGAGGCCGCTGCCGACCGACGGCTGGTCGTTTTGCACGGTGCCTGGCGCGGCACGCTGGGATATGAGCCCGGCGCGTGCCTCGGGCGGCTGCAGTAGGACCTCGTGGTCGAAGAGGATGGCGTGCCGCGTCGGGCGCCGGGTACGGCCGACCGCGCTCGGGGCGGCCAGGGAGCCCGGAATCCGGTCTGCGCAGGCCCCCGAAATGTCGCCCGCAGCGCGTTTTTCCCCCGTTGCGCGCCAAGATTCTTCCGCCCGGGCGTCGAACAGGGTTGTCAATCCAGGCCCCGGGTGGTTGCGATGACTCCTGGGCGATGCACCGCGACGACAGGATGTCGGCATCAGCGCTGTGGGAGACATGACCTGCCGGGGACCTCGGCGCCAACGACGGCCGCTGGCCTGCGCACCGGCGCTCGCGCTCGTCTGCGCGCTGTGCGCGGTCGGTGTCGCTCCGGGGATTGCGCTCGGGACGGTCGCGAAGACGTTTACAACGCCGCCTGTGACCGTGCCGACGGGCCTCGTTCCCACCGCACCCATCCCCGCCGTCTCCAAACCGCCGCCTGCGCGCCGAACGCGAGCGCTACCCCGGGCGGCCGGCGGCGTCACGTCGAGCGGCGGCGCGGCGGCCCCCCTGGGGCTGAGGTTCGTGCGACCCTCGCCGCCGGCGCTCGTGGCGCCCCGTCCTGCGCGGGCAGCGGTACCAGCCCTGGCGGGCACGCTGCCCGGCCGCACGCGCGCCGGGTCGTCGTCGCACCTGAATCTGACCCTGCTGGTCTGGGCGAGTTTCTTCGCCGCGGCGGTGATCGCGGGCACCGCCGGCCTCATCCATCGGGTCCGCACGCGCCCGACCGGCACGACCATCTTCGACCGCCCAACGAGCGGGAGCGACGAGTGGCTTGCGCGAGCCGAACTCGCGGCGACCACGACGCCGCCGCCCGTCGAGGCCGATCCCGGCGAGTCGGCGCCCGACGGACATCAGGACACCGAGGGCGATGCACCCGCGGTCCCGAGGCCCACGGAGCCCAAATGACCCACCGATCCGCTCGGGCACGCGCCGCACGGCTGGTCGCAGGGCACGACGAGCGGACCGCAGCGGCGAGGCGAACGCGACTGGGACGCATGTCGGGCGGATCGGAGCCACGGGCGATCGGCAGTCGGCCCGGACGCGCGGCGCTCATCGTGGCGGCGATGGCGGCCGCCGCCGCACTCGCGGGCGGCACGGGCGCCGGTGGGTCTTCGGCGGCCGCGACCCGCAGCTGCTCGGCCGTCGCCGCCGCGCAGCTGGCGGCGTGGGCGCCGGATACCGCGGGCGCGATCGCCTACGCCCACCGGCGCCACGGGGACATCTCGTTCGCGGTCCGGGCCGGCACGCGTGTATTGGGGGTACCGGTCAGCACCACGTCGTCGTCACCGCCAGCGTGCTGAAGGCGATGCTGCTGGTGGCGTACCTCGACCTCCCATCGGTACGCAACCGGCCGCTGACCCGCGCCGACACCGCGCTGCTGACCCCGATGATCCGCCGGTCCGACAACACCGCGGCCACCCGTGTCGTTGCGATCGTCGGGGACCGACGGCTCGTTGCGCTGGCCCGCCGGGTCGGCATGCGCAACTTCAGGCCCGCGTCCATCTGGGGGCTCTCGCAGACCACCGCCGACGACCAGGCGCGGTATTTCCTGCGCATCGACTCGTACATCGCCCCGACGCACCGCGGCTGGGCGCTCGGCCAGCTCGCCTCGATCATCCGCGCCCAGCGCTGGGGGATCGGACGGGTGCCGCTCGCCGGTTGGTCGCTGTACTTCAAGGGCGGGTGGGGATCGGGGACGGGTCGCGTCGACAATCAGGTCGCGCTGCTCGTGCATGGCTGCAGCCGCGTCGTCGGTCGCGGTGATGACCATGGATGACGGCACCCACGCCTACGGCAACGCAGACCCTGTACGGGGTCATGGTGCGCCTGCTGGCCCGCCTGCCGCGCTACCCGCACCCGACCGGCGCCGGCTGACCGCGCCCGCCGGCTCGTCCTGTCCGGGCAGGCGATAACCCTACGAATAGGGGGGTGCGCCGCGAAAGTGCCGGTCTAGCGTCCCTTTCAGCGCGTGCACGTGAATTGTCGGGTCGAAGGAATCGGCCCCACGCTGCGCACGCGTCGGGAGCACAGTGGACCACGGACGGAACATGCTGCGCCGGATCATGATTGTCGCGACCTCGCTCGCAGCGGTGTTCGCACTCGCCGGGCTGGCGACGGCGGCGCCGGTGCGGGCCGCGGCCTGCGGAACCCCCACCGGGCCCAACC
This sequence comes from uncultured Thermoleophilia bacterium, assembly GCA_963784985.1. Classification (GTDB taxonomy): domain Bacteria; phylum Actinomycetota; class Thermoleophilia; order Miltoncostaeales; family Miltoncostaeaceae; genus CAITWD01. The sequence goes on along the minus strand of CAWATR010000023.1, from coordinate 15,280 downwards.
GGGATCCGGTGCACCGCGCTGACGGTCCATCGGCCCCTGCAGCGGGCGGTCACCGCCCCCGATGGCTATGGGCCCGCGCAGCTGCGTGCCGCCTACGGTGTGGCATCCATCGCCGCCCTCCAGCCGACGACCACGCAGACCGTCGGGATCGTCGACGCGTACAGCGACCCGAACCTGGCCGCCGACCTCGCCGCGTACCGGCAGCTACTTCGGCCTGCCGGCCTGCACGGTGGCCTCCGGATGCCTGCGGATCGTCGGGCAGACCGGCTCGACGCGCCTGCCCGCCGCCAGCCCGGGCTGGGGCCTGGAGACCTCGCTCGATGCGGAACTGGTCTCGGCGATGTGCCCGCGCTGCCGTATCGCCGTCGTCGAAGCGTCCTCGGCCACGTTTGCCGATCTCGGCGCGGCCGAGAACGAGGCCGTCAAGCTCGGCGCGCACGTGGTGAGCAACAGCTGGGGCGGCACCGACTCCGCCCGCGATCCGAGCTACGACAAGACCTACTTCGACCATCCCGGGGTCGCGATCGTCGCGGCCACCGGCGATTCGGGTGCCGCGGCTGGCCCGATCTACCCGTCCAGCTCGCCCGACGTGATCGCGGTCGGGGGCACGACGCTCACGGCGGCCGCGCAGACCCCGCGGGGGTACACCGAGACGGCCTGGAGCGGTGGCGGTTCCGGCTGCAGCGCCTACGAGGCCATGCCGGCATGGCAGGCGGCGGTCCCCAACGCCGTCACGGCCTGCCGGACACGGCGGGCCGTCGCCGACGTGTCGGCGGACGCGAATCCCGCCACGGGCGTCGCCGTCTACGACTCCTTCGGCTATCCCGGGTGGTTTCCGGGCATGATCGGTGGCACGAGCCTCGCCGCGCCGATCATCGGCGGGCTCTACGGTCTTGCGGGCAACGCGCCGGTCGCCGCCGCGAACGCGGCTCAGGGCCTCTACGCGGCCGCCAGCTACACGCCGCCGAACCTGTTCGATATCACCGGCGGCAGCAACGGCACGTGCAGCATCGCCCTGGCATGCACGGCGTCCGCCGGCTGGGACGGTCCGACCGGTCTCGGCTCGCCGCGACGGGATCGCCGGCTTCTGATCGCCGCCGCGCGCCGGCCGATGCCGTCCATCGGGACCGCCGACGACGGGAGCGGTCACAATACGCGTGCGCCGGTGTCTGCGGCCACGGACACGCCGAGCGCGTCATCATGGAGGTTGCCTTGGCCAGACGGGCCCCATATCGCCGCGTGGCGCTGATTGCGGTGGCGCTGGTGGCGGCGGCTGCGCTCGTCGCCGTGCCGCTTGCCGTCCGTGCCGCCCGGTCGTCGCCGGCAACCTGCCTCGGGCCCCAGGACGCCGGCACGGTCTCGATCGGCCAGGGCATCGACGCCGGGGTCATCGCGCTCACGGCCCAGCCTGGCGCGTCGAGCGCCACGCCGGTCAGCGTCCGGATCGACAACGGGCCCGCCTCCGTCATGTCCCGCGGTACGCTCTGGGCCTCCGGGGCCGGGAGCCCCGCGATCCCCCTCGCGCGCCGCACGGCGGGCTGCTGGGGCGCACAGGTGCCGCGGGCCATGCTGGCGGCCATCGCGGTGCGTACGTCCTCGGGGCCGGATGCGCCGGTGATCGGCCGGTTTCAGCTGCCGGGCGAGCTGCGCTCCGGCGCAGCCCTGCTCGCGCAAGCGCGCCAGGCCACGCTCCGGCTTGCCGCGCTGCACGAGATCACGCTCGCGAGCAAGTCTGTCACCGCCACGCCGCGGGCAGTGGTGACCGCCTACGCTGGGTCCACGGTGACCTCACGCAGTGGCGACGGGACCCAGCGGTTCAGCTGGCCCGGCTGGCGCACCGGCTTCGAGTGGATGGTGCCGGGGATCCAGGCGTCGGTGGTGCTCGGCACCGTCGCGGTCGGCGGCGTCCCGGCGGTCCGGGTGGCCGGCGCGGTCGTCCAGAGTCCGCTGTGGATGATCCTCGACATCGACCCGGCCACCGGAGCGGTGCTTGCCGACAGCATGAACGGGCCCAACCACGTGATGACCAACCGGTATACGCCGGCCGGCGGGTAGCGCGCGTGCCGTTCTGGCTGTCGATCGGTGTCCTGTCCACCGTTCAGGGAGCGCTGGTCGCGTTGCCCGCCCCGTGGCCGTGGGCCGAGGCGCGTCTGGGACGGTTCCGCTCCGGGTGGTGGGCGTTCGTACCGCTCGCCTCCCTGGTGGCGGTCGCGTACGGCCTGACGCGCGTCTCGGACGCACCCCAGGGGCTGACCTACCTGGCCCTGATCGCCGTACCCGTCCTGGCGGCTGCGGCGCTCGGGTGGTCGATGCGCGGTGCGCGGCCGGTCCTGGCGGTCGGCGTCGTACCGCTGTTCGCGCTGGCATGGGCGGATCCGACCGGGCTCGCGGGCGAGGGCGCGGCCCTGGCACTGACCGCGCTGTCGTGCGTGAGCCTGGGGGTCATCCTCGTCGGCCTGGCGCCGGCGGCCGTCGTCAAGCTCGGCATCGTCGCGATGGCCGTCGTCGATGTCGCCCTGGTGGTCAACGACCAGTTGCAGAAGCCCAATTCGATCCTCGGGGCGGCACACCCGGTGGCCCAGCTGCCGCGCCTGCAGTCGGAGCTGTTCGGCTCGGCGGTGATGGGCTACGGGGACCTGTTCGTGGCAGGACTTGCGGGGGCGTTGCTGGCCCGCAACCCCCGCCTGCAGAACTGGACGGCCCTGCTGGTGATCGCGCTTGCGCTCATCGGCGACCTCGCGTTCTTCCGGGTGACCGAATTCCCCGCGACGGTGCCGGTGGCCGTGGCGGTCGTCGCGGTCGAGATCTGGTCGCGGCGTGGGCGCCGCATCATCCGCCGGGCCGCCGCCGAGACGGCGGCCCGCTAAAGCGGCAACGACGGGGCGCCGCCGGGGCGCGGTAACATGTTTGTAACAACCGAGGAGGGTGCCCGCATGGACGAGGGCAACGATCCCCACTTCCGCAGGGCAGGCGACCCGAACGACCACGCCGCCGAACGCGCCGCACTGCGCGCGGAACTCCGCATGGGCAGCGTGCGGGCGCCGCTGCCGCTCGACGTCGAGCGTCTCGTGCACGAACACTCCGAGCCGCCGCACCCGGCGGCGAGCGCCGACGCGCTCAAGGACCTGATCGCCCATCAGCGGCCGCCGGTTCCCACGCACCTGGTCGAGGGGGCCCTTGCCGAGCACGCCCAGCACGAGCGGGAGGCGCGACGGCCGGACGTGCGCCCCGACTAGCCGCTGGTGCGGTGCGCGCGCAGCGCCAGACACGCGTTGTGGCCGCCGAACCCGAACGAGTTTGAGATCGCGACGTCGATGTCGGCCGGCCGCGCGGTGCGGACGTGTGCGAGCACGATGTCCGTGTCGGGGCACTCGAGATTGAGCGTGGGCGGCAGCGCCTGACGCGCGAGTGCCAGGACCGTGACCACGGCTTCGATGCCGCCGGCGGCCCCGAGCGCGTGGCCGTGGGCCGACTTGGTCGCCGAAACCGGCGTCTGGGCGAGCCCGGCGGCCGCCAGCGCCCGCGCCTCCGCCCGATCGCCCGCCGGCGTCGAGGTCGCGTGCGCGTTGATGTAGCCGACGTCGGCAGGGGTGAGCTGGGCGTCGGCCAAGGCCAGCGCGATGGCGCGGGCGGCTCCGGTGCCGGCGGGATCCGGATCGGTCAGGTGCCCCGCATCGCAGGTGCTGGCGTTGCCGCTGACCTCGGCGTGAATGCGCGCCCCGCGAGCGAGCGCGTGCTCGCGCTCTTCGAGCACCAGGATGCCGGCGCCCTCGCCGATCACGAACCCGTCGCGCTCGGCGTCGAATGGGCGTGAGGCCTCCGGCGACGGCCGGTCGGTGGTGCTGAGCGCCCCGAGCTGCCGATACCCGGCCACGAGCAATGGCGTCAGGGGCGCCTCGGCGCCTCCGGCCAGTACCAGATCTGCCCAGCCGTTGCGGATGAGCTGGAGGCCGGCGCCGATCGCATCGGTCCCGGCGGCGCAGGCGGTACCGGTCACGGCGGTCGGTCCGCGCACGTCGAGTGTCCTGGCGACCGCGGCGACCGGTGCATTGGTCAGTCCCAGGGGGATGGTCAGAGGGCTGACGCGCGCAGGCCCGCGTGCGGCCAGCGCCTGCTCGCCCTCGTGCAACGTCTGGGCGCCCCCGTGCACGCAGCCGATCACGGCGCCCGTCCGCTCGGCCGAGACCCCGTGGGCGCCGGCGTCCTCAAGCGCGGATGCGGCGGCGAGGGCCGCCAGGCGGCCGGCGCGATCCATTCGTCGCGCCTCGCGTTGCCCGAACCGGGACCGCGCGGCGTCGTCGACGCCCTCGACGGGAAACGCCGTGAGCTCGGGCAGGCCCTCGATGACGATGCGTTGGGCGCCCGAGGCACCGGCGAGCAGGGCGCTCCAGAAGCGAGTCGGCGTTGCTGCCGAGCGGGCTGACGATGCCGATGCCGGTGACCACGACGCGGGGCCTCATGCGCGTCATGTTGTCAAGAACAGCGCGTGCCGGCCGTGTGAGCGGTCCGGCGGGGTGCGGGTGTTCGGGGCCGCAACTGCGCGACCCCGAGTCCGCGGCGACATTCGTCCGCCGATGGCTAACGGCGCCATGACGGGTGAGACGAATCTCGGTGAATGGTCGCCTCGACCGTGTCAGACACGGTCAATGCCACTGCCACTACTAGTGATTTCTAGGCATTGTCAGACTCCAATCATTGGCATGCCTGTTCCACCCACCCCGGCGATCCAGCGATTCCATTCATGACAACGGCGCTAGGCGCCGCTGCTGGCTCGCGCTGAGTAGGCACGACCAAGGCTAGGTCGGCCGGTTTCGCGCGTGTGAAATGCGGCGTGCAAGTTCGCGCCGGACCGGCGAGGTGGGTGCCCAAGGGCCGAACGTCATCGGCAATCGGGGCCGAGCGGAACGCCCGTTTGCGCGGTCTCCGACGGACGCGCGCGGCGCGCCTCGTGCACGCGGCATTGCAGCCTGGTGCGTGCGCGGGACCGTCGCGGCCGGTCTTTATAGTCGCTGCGTGCGGCTCTACGTGGCCATGTTCCTCATGAGCAGCGCGGTGATGGTGATCGCGCCGATGATTCCTGCGATCCAGGTCTCGCACGGGTTTCCGGTCGCCACGCTCGGGATCATCGCCGGTGCGTCACTGCTCGCCGGGGTCGCAACCGAGCTGTTTGTCGGTCCGCAGGCGGATCGCGGCCATGAGCGCATCATGCTCATCGCGAGCGTCCTGGTCGCCGCGGCCTCGCTGGCCGGATCGGGCGCCGCACACTCGGTACTGGTGCTGACGTTCTGGCGCGCCCTCGAGGGCGTCGCCTATGGGCTGTTCGTTCCCTCGGCCTCGGCGATCGTGATCCGCTCCGAGCCCGACGAGGTGGGTGAGGGCCTGGCGCGACTGCAGGTGGCCGAGTTCGCGGGATTCGCCGCGGGACCCTTTATCGGCGCGGTCCTGTTGGCATGGATCGGCAGCACGAGGGGGCTGGAAATGGCCGGGTTGGTGACGCTCGCGCTGCTGCCGGTCGTACTCGGCGTGCGGCTGCCGGTCACGGCCGCGCCCGCCCCGACGGCCGACGGCAGCCCGGCCCCTGACGATCGCCCGTCAAGCATCTCGTTCGGGCTCCTGCGCCACAAGGCCGTCTGGGTCGCCCTGATTCTGTCGGTTGCCATCACGGCGCCGGTCGGAACGTACAGCTCGATGTGGGCCAAGTTCCTGGCCGACCGCGGCGCGAGCGGCTTCGTGATCGCGACAAGCCTGGCGGTCTTCACGCTGCCGTTCATCGTGATCGCCCCGATGGCCGGGCGCTTTGTGGACCGCGTCGGCCCGCTGAAGGGGTCGGTCTGGGGGATCTGGATCGTGGCGATCGTCGTCTTTGCCTACGGCCTGATCGGGTCGGTCGTCGTCATCATCGCGGTGAGCCTCATCGAATCCGCCGGGCAGGCGCTCGCCGGCCCCGGCACCGCGGCGGCCATGGCGCGGGCCTCGGGAAGCCGGCGCGCGGGTGCCGGCCAGGGGCTCGCGCGCGGCGTCGGGTTCCTGGCGGCCGGGCTGACCTCGTTCGCCGCCGCGCCGGTCTACGCAGCATGGGGGGCACGCGTGCTGTTCGGGGCGACGGCGGTGATGATGATGGTTCTGGTGGTGCTCGGGTGGGCGCTCGCACGTGCCTGGGCGCCCGAGCTCGACGCCCCGGGGCCGGTCGGTCCGCAGGAGGCAGAGGTCGTCGCGACCCCGCTGGACTGACCGGCTACGGGGACGAGGGCTCGGTGGCGGCGTCGCCGGTCCTGCCGCGTCGCCAGACGACGAGCCCCCAGGCCGCTCGCCACCCGAAGAGCAGCAACGCCAGGAACCCGGCGCCCACCAGGACGAATTGGATCGGCGTGGGGCGCCCGAACACGAGCCCGCGCAAGAGCAGTCCAATGCCGGCTGTGCAGGCCCAGACGACCGCACCCGCACGCAGTCCCGCGGGATGCCGGGTGCCTCGGACCGCGATCCAGCCGACCGCCGTGCCGATCAGGAATGGGGCCGCGACCGTGGCGATGCCGCCGACGGCATCGCCTTCGGAGTGACTGGTGCGCCCGAGCGCCACGAAGCCCACGACGGCCGCGACGTCGATGCAGATTGCGAGGATGCGGGCGCGCAGCGGGCTCAATTGGCGAAGCTGGGGGTGATCCGGGCCGCCGCGGCGCGCAGCGCGGTGGCGATCTCGAGGCTGCGGGCGCCGGCCCTGGGGGCCAGCGCCGGGTCCCCTGCCGGGCTCACGTTGGTGAGGTTGAAGGCCTCGCAGCCGGCGCGCATGAACGGCTCCAGACGGCTCACGACGTCGTCGGGGGTGCCCCAGGTGTAGTAGCTGCGCAGGACCTCCTCGGGAACCGCGCGTGCGGCCGCCAGCGCATTCTCACGCGAGAGCTCGGTCGGCACGTAGTGGGTCAGCCCCCACCGCGTCGAGAGTGGGTGTTCGGCGCCGGCGGCCTCGTAGAGGGCAGCCGGCGCGGTCAGGGCGATCATCCGCAGCGCAGGCGAGTCGAGCAGGCGCTCGGCGACGTCCCGGTCCTCGTCGCAGACGACCCAGACGTATAGCCCGGCGCGCACGGCGTCGGCCGGGCGTCCGGCCGCGCGGCTCGCCGCGCGGACCTCCGCCAGCAGCGCGCGGTACTCGTCGGCGTCGACGACGATCGGCATCCAGCCGTCGGCGAGCCGTCCGGTGGCCCGCAGCACCCGCGGACGGTGCGCCGGCATCCAGATCTCGGGCGGGCGCTCGCCGTACGGGCCCAACCCGATCACGGCGTTCCGCAGCTGCGTGAACTCGCCGTCGAAATCGACCGGATCCGTCGTCGACCACAACAGGCGGATCACCTCGACCGCCTCGATCAGGCGAGATGCCGTCCGGTCGTAGGGCAGCCCGTAGGGGAGGATGTTCTCGGCTTCGCCGACCCCGATGCCGAGGCGGGCGCGGCCGTGGCTCAGGTGGTCGAGGGTCGCGAACGTCTGGGCGATGACCGCCGGATGCCGCCGAATCGCGTCGGTGACGCCGGTGCCGACGAACATGTGCGCGGTGTGGGTCGCGACCGCTCCCATCAGCGGTCCGGGGTCCAGGAACGTGTGCGGCGAGGGCTCCGTCGCCGCCTGCGGAAACACATCGGGCGTCCAGACGCTCGGCGGATACCAGTGCAGGAAGTGGTCGGCAAACCACATTGCCTCGAAGCCGTTGGCCTCGAGCGCCTGCGCCGTCGGAATCAGCGCATCGACGGGGGGCCGCGTCAGTCCCGAGACGCCCACCTCGATCTTCATCCCGGCTCCTTGACGGCTGGGGCGGCCCGGACCGCCCGTCTGCGAGCACCTGCCCGCCTGTCCCCGCCAAGGCTACATCCGACGCGCCCGAGGCACGTTCCGTACCCGGGGGCGCAGCGCATGTCGACCTGTGAAGATGGGGTCGTGCCGAGCACACCGCGTGAACCGGAGTGACGATGTCCGAGTCCCCGCCCGCCGCATTTCCCCGCGAACAGGCCCCGGACGGCAGCTTCCAGCGCCAAGCATCGCGGTTCCGGGAGTGGGTCCGCGCAGACCCGGCGGCGACCTACCCGGCGGTCGCCGGTCGCTATCACCTGTATGTGTCGCTGGCCTGCCCGTGGGCGCACCGCACGGTCATCTACCGTCGTCTGAAAGGGCTGGAGGACGCGATCTCGATGACCGTCGTCGATCCCGAGCGTGATCGGCGCGGGTGGGCGATCGTCGAGGGTCCCGGCAACACGTCCGATCCGGTCAATGGATTCGCGTTTCTCAGCGAGGCCTACCAGGCCAGCGCGCCGGGGTTCGAGGGCCGCGTGACCGTTCCGGTGCTGTGGGACACCGTCACCGCACGGATCGTCAACAACGAATCCGCGGACATCATCCGGATGTTCGACCGGGAGTTCTCGGCGATGGCTGCGCCGGGCACACCGGTGTTCTGTCCGCCGGCGCTCGAGGACGAGATCAACCAGATCAACGCCACCGTCTACGCCCACGTGAACAACGGGGTCTATCGGGCGGGGTTCGCCACGTCCCAGGCCGCCTACGAGCACGCCTTCCGTGACCTGTTCGCCGCCCTCGATGCGCTCGAGGGGCGCCTGGGCGAGCGCCGCTACCTGCTCGGCGACCGGATCACCGAGGCCGACTGGCGCCTGTTTACGACCCTGGTGCGCTTCGACCCGGTCTACGTCGGCCACTTCAAGTGCAACCTGCGCCGGATCGCCGACTACCCGAACCTCGCCGGGTATCTGCGCGACCTGTACCAGCAGCCGCAGGTCGCCGACACGGTGAACTTCGACCACATCAAGCGTCACTACTACCGCACCCACATCACGATCAACCCGACCCGGATCGTCCCGGTCGGTCCCCAGCTGAACCTGGCCGCCGCGCATGGCCGCGAGGCGCTCACCGCGCGGGGATGACCGGGCCGGGCCGTGCCTGGGCACTGGTCTACGACCACGACTGCGGGGTCTGCCGCGTCGTGGCGGCGCTGGTGCTCATCGCCGACCGCCGTGCCCGCCTGGCGCCGGTTCCGCTGCAGGACCCGCGCAGCGGATCGCTGCTTGCGAGCCTCCCGCCACCGCTGCGGGTGCGGTCGTGGCATCTCGTCGACCCCCGCGGGCGTGTCGCTTCTGGCGGAGCGGGGGTGCCGGTGCTCTGCCGGCTACTGCCCGGCTTCGGGTGGCTTGGCCTGCTTAGCGGTGCCGCCCCGGATGTGACTGAGCGGATCTACGCGGGGCTGGCCGGCAACCGGCGCCGGCTCGGCCGCGTGATCCCCGACCGTGTCGTCGGCTGGGCCACGCGCGTCCTCGACCGGCGCGAGGGCGCCGGGTGATTCCCCGTCGAACTCGTCGGGAAGCTCGGGGTGCGGGACGCGCATGTGTCCCCGCCAGAGCCCGTCCCAGTCGCCGGCCGCGTCGTGCCAGGTCCACGTGATGGTGACCTCGGCGTCGAGGATGCCGACGGGCCATTCGAACGGAATCCGCACGCGGTTGTCGGGCGGGTCGGCGCCGTACCCATAGAGCGTGACCGGGCCGGTCGGCGCGCCGGTCGAGACGCGGTCGGCGGTCACGCGCGGGGTGAACCGGTACGCGTTGGCGGCGGCGGCGTTGGCGAACGGCACGACCAGGGTCAGTCCGCCGTCAGCACCGCTGACGAACTCGGTCGGGCCGATGACCGGCTGGGCGCCGAACATCGCACGGCGGCCCTGGCGCAGGACCTTGACCAAGGCGATCAGGACGATGACGGCCACGAGCGCGAGCACCCCGACTGCGATGGTCTCGACCAGCGGTTGGTGTGTGTCGAGCCAGTGCACGCACCACACGCTAGCGACGTCGCTGGACAGCCCCGCGCGCGCCAACGCCACGCCGTGCCAGGCCGGTAAGCTGGGTTGCCGTGAGCCCCGAGGAGGCCGGAGTGGACACCAGCGCGTTCCCGCCCGAGGACGGATGGTGCGTCGAGATCACGTCGCGGGCGAGCGGGGTGGTGGTCGCCCAACGGGTCTTCAGCCTCGCCGAGGACGCCCGGGATTTCGCCAAGCAGCACGCCTGGCAGCACAAGGACGAGGTCGCACGCATCTTCGAGCGCCGGGGCGGCGCGACGGTGTTCTCGACCGAGGTTGCGTTCCCGCGCTGACTCAGCCCGCGCTGGTGCGGATGAACGCGGTCAATCCGAACGCCGAGACCGGGGTCATGCCGAGGCGCCGGTAGAAGCCTTCGACCCCGCGCTCGGCGATCAGGACCTGGTGGTGGAACGTCGCCAGGGGATAGTGCTCCTGGATTGCCTCGGTGAGTGCGCGGCCGATCCCTTCCCGCTGGCGCGCGGGTGCCACGAGGATGTCGGCGATGTAGACCGCGAACGCCTCGTCGCTGATCGCGCGGGCGAACCCGACGATGGTGTCGCGCTCGACGGCGACGACCGAATACGAGGAGCAGCGTACCGCCGTCCGCAGGCGCTCCGGGTCGTTCGCATGGCTCCACTTGTGGGCGCGGTAGAGCCCGATGACCGCCGGGAAATCGCGGTCGAGTTCGACCTCGCGGATGCTGATGGAACGGCGCAGCGCGGTTACCTCGGAGGCCGGGGGTGCGCCGATATACTCGCGCCCCGATGACACAACAACACGACGTCTTGCCGGATCGATATCACGCCAACGAGATCGAGGAGCGCTGGCAGCGCGTCTGGGCCGAACAGCGCGCGTTCGTGGGCGCGACGATCTCGCGCGACGGCGAACCGGCACCGCGGTCGGATCGCCCCAAGTCGTACGTGTTGGAAATGCTGCCGTATCCCTCCGGTGAGATCCACATGGGTCACGTCAAGAACTACACCATGGGCGACGTGATCGCGCATCACCGGCGCAGGTGCGGCGCGGCGGTCTTCCACCCGATGGGCTACGACGCGTTCGGCCTGCCGGCGGAGAATGCGGCCATCCGGACCGGCGAGCACCCGGCGATCGTGACCGCGCGCAACATCGCCCGGATCCGAACGCAGCTCAAGCGCCTCGGCTTCGCGATCGATTGGGACACCGAACTGTCGACCGCGGACCCCGAGTACTACCGCTGGACCCAGTGGATCTTCCTGCGGATGCTCGAACGCGGCCTGGCCGAGCGCCGCGAGGCGGCCGTCAACTGGTGCCCGGTGGACCAGACCGTGCTGGCCAACGAGCAGGTCATCGACGGACACTGCGAGCGCTGTGGCGCGGAGGTCGAGCTGCGCCAGCTGACCCAGTGGTTCCTGCGCATCACCGACTACGCGCAGGCCCTGTTGGACGACATGGATCTGCTCGAGGACTGGCCGGAGCGCGTGCTGGCGATGCAGCGCAACTGGATCGGGCGCTCCGAGGGCGCGCGGGTGCGGTTTCGCACCGAGGACGGCGCGCTCGAGCTCCCGGTCTTCACGACCCGACCGGACACGCTCTTTGGCGCCACGTTCTTCCTGGTGGCCCCGGAACACCCGTTGTTGGCGACGCTCGTCGAGGGCCGGCCGGAAGCCGCGGGTGTGTTGGCCTATGCCCGGGCCGCCGCCCGGGCCTCACTCGCCGACCGGAGCGCGACCGACAAGCCCAAGACCGGCATGTTCACGGGGCGCTACGTGGTCAACCCGATCAACGACGAGCGGATCCCGGTCTGGGTCGCCGACTACGTCCTCATGGACTACGGCACCGGCGCGATCATGGCCGTGCCCGGTCACGACGAGCGAGACTTCGCCTTTGCCCGGCAGCATTCGCTGCCGATCCGGCGGGTCGTCGCAGACGCGCAGACCGCGGCCGACGCGCCCCTCGAGGAGGCGTTCACGCTGCCCGGGCACATGGTCAACTCGGGCTTCCTGGACGGGCTCGGCGTCGACGAGGCCAAGGCGGCCGCCGCGGCGTCGCTGGCCGAGCGCGACCTCGGCTGGGCGACGGTGGGATACCGGCTGCGCGACTGGCTGATCTCGCGCCAGCGCTACTGGGGCGTGCCGATTCCCGTGATCCACTGCCCCGACTGCGGGCCGGTGGCCGTGCCGGACGACCAATTGCCGGTGGTCCTGCCCGATGTCGAGGATTATGCACCCAAGGGGCAGAGCCCCTTGGCCACCAACCCGGAGTTCCTGGCCGCCACGTGCCCGGCCTGCGGCGGGCCGGCCCGCCGCGAGACGGACACGATGGACACGTTCGTGGATTCGTCGTGGTACTACCTGCGCTACACCGCCCCGCACCTGTCGAGCGCGCCGTTCGAGCGTGCGCTGGCCGACTACTGGTTGCCGGTCGACCAGTACATCGGCGGCGTCGAGCATGCGGTCCTGCACCTGCTCTACGCGCGGTTCTTCACGAAGGTGCTCAACGACCTCGGGCTCGTCGGGTTTCGCGAGCCGTTCGCGCGGCTGTTCACCCAGGGGATGATCTACCGCGACGGCGCCAAGATGTCCAAGAGCAAGGGCAACGTCGTCTCGCCGGACGAGATCGTCGACCGGTACGGCGCCGACACCCTGCGCCTGTACGTCCTGTTCATGGGGCCGGCTGCCGACGACATCGAGTGGAGCGACCGCGGCGTGGTGGGCGCCCGCCGGTTCCTGGACCGCCTCTGGGGTCTCGCCCGCGCCGCGGGTCCGGGTGGGCTCGTGGACCGTCCCGATCCGGCGGCGCTGGCCGGCGCACCGGCGTCGTTGGAACTGCTCCGCCGGGCGGAGGGGACCATCGCCAAGGTCTCGCTCGACATCGGCGAGCGCTTCTCGTTTCATACCGCCATCGCCGCGATTCAGGAACTGGTCAACGCCTGCACGCGGCATCAATCCGAACTTGGCGCGGACGAGCCCCGGGACCAGCAGGTCGTTCGATACGCGGTCCAGACCGCGGTCTCGGTGCTGTTCCCGTTCGCGCCCCATGTCGCGTGCGAGCTGTGGGAGGCGCTCGGCGGTGACACGCTGTGGGAGGTCCCCTGGCCGACCGCCGACCCGGCGCTGCTCGTGCGCGACCAGGTCACCCTGGTCGTCCAGGTCAACGGCAGGGTGCGCGACCGATTCGAGGCCCAGGCCGGGCTCGAGGACGCCGCGGTGCTCGCCCTGGTGCGTGAGCGCCCGAAGGTCGCGGGGGTACTGGAGGGCAAGCAGATCGTCCGTGAGGTGGTCGTGCCCGACCGGTTGGTGAACTTCGTGGTCAGGTAGCGGCCCGCCGGGATCCGTCGACGTGCCGCCGGCCGCTAGGATCCACCCGATGGCCAGCCGCGCCGAACCGCTCTTGCCGGTCTACGCACTGCAAGGAGAAGACTGGCCCAAGGTCGATCGCGCCGTGGCGCGGCTCGTCGGGCGCGTCGCCCGGGAGGGCGGTGGGGAGCCCGAGCGCTTCGAGGCCAAGGATGCCCCCGTCGACGACGTGGTCGCGGCGCTGCAAACGCTGTCGTTCGGCGGGCTGCAGGCGGTGATCGTGACCGGCGCCGACGCCTGGCGCGCCGCGGACGCCGACACGCTGGTTGCCTACCTCCAGGACCCCAACCCGGCCAGCGTGCTGACGCTGGTCTCGACCGCTGCGCTGCCGCAGCGGCTCCAGCAGGTCGTCGAGCGGGTGGGCGACGTGCGCCGCTGGGGTCCGGCCAAGAGCACGCCCAAAGAACGGCGCCGCTGGCTTGAGGGGCACTTCGCCCAGGAGGTGGAGCGCCTGGGCGGCCACGTGAGCCCGGCGCTGGCCCGCCACGTGGTCGACCGGGCCTGCGGCGAGCCCAGCGATGCCCAGCGCACCGGGATGAGCGCGCTCATGCTGACCCACGAGGCCGAGAAGCTGGTGGCCTACGCCGGCGGCGCGCCGATCGACAAGGCGATGGTCGCCGACGTCACGCCCGAGCACCCCGAGGCGCGGGTGTACGAGCTTGCCGACGCGCTCGTCGCCGGGAATGCGCCGCGGGCCTTCGGCCTGCTCGGCGACCTGATCACCGGCGACGAGCGAACCGAGCCGATCGTGATCGTGGCCGGCCTCGCGCGGCACTTTCGCGCCCTGGCGCGCGCGCAGGAGCTTGGTGCGGGAGCGAGCGCGGATGCCATCAGCGCCGCGACCGGCATGAAAGGCTACCCGGCCCAGAAGGTGGCCGAGCAGTCCACCACGCTTCCCGGCGGCGCGGCCGCGCGCGCCGTTGCGCGACTGGCGCGCCTGGAGATCGAGATGCGCGTCTCGGCCCAGCGCGAACTGGGGGGCGCGCTGTTCGTCCTCGAATCGGCCGCGCGCGATCTTGTCGCGATCGCGCGGGGGGCCGCGCTGGCCTAGCTGACCCGCCTACACACGTTCCGAACGCCTGAGCGGTAGTCCGAACCTCCCGAGAGGCTGTGGGTGTCAACGCTCACAGAACCCGGGAGGTTCGGATGTCTCACCCTAACGCTGTGCTCACCCCGCGCGGGCGTCTTCGGCTGGTGGAGTTGGTGGAAGAACAAGGGCTCACACTCAGACAGGCCGCGGCCTGTCTGAGTGTGAGCGTCGCGACCGCCTGGGAGTGGGTGAGCCGCTGGCGCGTCGCCTCGCTCGAGGAGCGTCAGGGGCTTGCGTGCCTGCGCGATCGATCATCACCTCCGCATCGCCAGCCGCGCACCCTCGACGCGCTCACCCAGGCCCGGATCGTGCTCGCACGCCGGCGCACCGGCTGGGGCCCGCGGCTGATCGCCGGCGAACTGGGGATGGCCCATCAGAGCGTCTGGAAGGTCCTCAGGCGCCACGGGTGCTCGCAGATCGCCCGGGCACCCCGTGCGCGGGCACTGCGCTACGAGTGGCCCTGCCCGGGCGATCTGCTGCACATGGACACCAAGCGCTATGCGCGTTTTGCGCGCCCAGGACACGCCGTGACCGGCGAGCGCGCCGCGCCAAACGCGCCGGTGTCGGTACAGTTACGCCCACGCGATCATCGACGACCACTCACGCCTGGCCTATGTCGAGCTGCACGCCGACGAGCGTGCGGGCACCGTGACCGCGTTTACCCGACGCGCGATCTGGTGGTTCCAGGCCAGGGATCCAGGTCAGCACTCATGACCGATAACGCCTGGAGCTACACCCACAACCGCTCGCTCGCCGAGCTGCTGGGCACGCAGCAGATCCGCCACCTGGTCACCCGGCCCTACCGGCCGCAGACCAACGGCAAAATCGAGCGCTTTCACCAGACCATGGCGCGCGAATGGGGCCACGGCGTCGTTACGCCAGCCACGCCGACCGCCAGCGGGCGCTGCCATACTGGCTAGGTCACTACAACGAGCGGCGTCCCCACAGCGCCCTCGGCGGCAAGGCTCCGATCAGCCGCGTTCGGAACCTGTGTAGGCACGACACCTAGCGCCCGGG
>CAWATR010000022.1:0-74631 GCA_963784985.1 uncultured Thermoleophilia bacterium | reverse complement strand
CCCTGACCGTGCCGTGGCCGGGGCGGGAGGACACTCGGGTCCTGGCCGACGCGTTCCGGGCCGCCCATACGCTCCGGTATGGCGACGCGGACCCGTCCGCGCCGATCGAGATCGTCTCGGTGCGCGTCGCCGCGGAACTGCCAGGCGAGGCCCCGGCGATCGACACACACCCCACGGGCCAGCCGGTGCCGGGCCCGGCGGTGATCCCGATGGCGGGGGCGACCGCCTGGGTTCCACCCGGCTGGACGAGCCGCGCATGCGCGGACGGCAGCCTCGATATCCGGCACGACGACGGGGCGGCCGCGTGGATCCGATAACCCTTCAGGTCATGGCCAGCGCCATGCGGTCCATCGCCGACGAGATGGAGGCCGCGCTCGTCCGCAGCGCATTCTCGCCCAACATCACCGAACGCCGGGACTGCAGCACGGCGATCTTCGATGCCCAGGGCCAGATGATCTCGCAGTCGGCGTCGATCCCGGTCCATCTGGGAGCGATGCCCGATGCGGTGCGCGCGGTCATCGCCGCCGGCCCGGACCCGGGCGACATCTGGATCCTCAACGATCCGTTCACCGGTGGGACGCATCTCCCGGACCTGACCCTGATCAGCCCCTTGCACGTCGAGGGCGCGCACGTCGGCTATGCGGTCTCCCGCGCGCACCACGCCGACGTCGGTGGCATCGCGCCGGGCTCGATGCCGGCCGGATCGCGTGAGCTGTTCCAGGAGGGTCTGGTGCTCCCGCCGGTGCGGCTGGTGGCCGCTGGGTCGCTGTGCCAGGACATCGTCGCGGTGATCCTCGCCAACTCGCGAACGCCGTCGGAGCGCTCCGGCGACCTGCGGGCGCAGATCGCCGCGCACCGGCTCGCCGACGCGCGCATGCGCGAGCTCGTGTCCCGAGGGGGCCGCGCGCTCGTCGAGGATGCATGCGCGGAACTGTTGGCCTACGCCGAACGGCGCACGCGCGCCGAGTTCGCCCGCATCCCCGACGGGATCTACCGTGCCGAGGAGTGGCTGGAGGGCGACGGGGTCACCGACGATCCGATCGCGATCCGGGTGTCGGTGAGCGTGTCGGGTGACCGGCTGACCGTGGACTTCGCCGGCACCGACCCGGCCGGGCCGGGCAACTGCAACTGCCCGCTCGCAGTCACGCACTCGGCGGTGTACTTCGTGATCCGGAGCGTCACGGACCCCGACATCCCCGCGTCCTCGGGGGCGTTCGCGCCCGTAACGGTGACCGCCCCGGCCGGGTGCCTGGTCAACGCGGCCTTCCCTGCGGCCGTCGCGGCCGGCAACGTCGAGACCTCGAGCCGCATCGTGGATGCGGTGTTCGCCGCCCTGGGCCAGGCCATCCCGGTGCCGGCGCAGGGCCAGGGAACGATGAACAACCTCACCATCGGTGCGCCGGGCTTCACCTACTACGAGACACTCGGCGGCGGTCAGGGCGCCGGGCCGGACGCCGACGGTCCCTCGGCGGTCCACGTCGCGATGAGCAATACCCGCAACACCCCGGTCGAGGCGCTTGAGACGGCCTATCCGATCCGCGTCGAGCGGTACTGCGTGCGCCGCGGGACCGGCGGGTCGGGCGCACACTCCGGCGGCGATGGCGTGACGCGGGCGCTGCGCGTGCTTGTCGACGCCGAGGTCAGCGTGATCTCCGAACGCCGGCGTTCCTCACCGCGCGGCGCGGCGTCCGGTGGCGACGGACACCCGGGCGCGAATCGCCTCAACGGGACTGCGCTGCCGGCAAAATGGCGCGGGCGGGTGGCGGCAGGGGACGTGATCCAGATCGATACGCCCGGCGGCGGGGGTTGGGGGCCTCCCCCCGCGCCGAGCTCGACCGCCCCGGGGGCGCGGGCCCCCGCTGGGCGGTGCCCGATGCAGCTACGCGGCCGCGCCGCCGTTGCGGACGAGGGTCCAGACCGAGTAGCCGCACGCCTGGCAATGGGCCTGATCGGCCGCGTCCTCGCGGCGCACGCCGTCACAGTGCGCCCAGGCGCCGCAGCGACCGTCCTCTTCCCAGGTTGACGCACCGCACCCGGTGCAGGCGGACGGGAGATAACGGGCGCTGGTGACCTGGAGCGATTCCCAGCAGAAGCGGCACGCGTAGACGGATTTGCGTGACAGCCGCATCTTGTGGGCCGTTTCTCGGCCCTCGGCCGCCGCTCGGGCGGGATACAGCGTGGCCATCAGCTACCCCCCTAATACGTGACGATCGATACGATCGCCGGTGCCGGAGATTGTACCGATTGCAACGAATCATGCAAGTGCGACGTGGATCGCCTCGCCGTTGCAGCGGATGCCGCGTCCGACCCGCCCCGCCGCGGTCTAGCCCGCGGCGATGTCCTTGCCGACGAGCACGACCACGCCGGCGCTGCCCGCCTGCGATGCGGGCAGCAGCGTGAGCGCAGTACGTGCGCGGGCGCCACGCCGAGCGCTGTCGCGACGCTGCATGCGGCGTCCAGATCCGCCCTGCTGACGTACTGGACGGAGCTGACCGGGGCGTTCGACACGCCGTTGGGGGCATTGCCGATCGTGCCCAGCGAGTAGCCGACCGAGGTGAGCTTGGGCCCGATGACGTTCCCGGCAGCGCCGGCGACGCCGCTGCCGTTATAGATCGCGACCGTGACAGTCGACGGGCTGGTGACCGGCGTGGCCGTCGCACACGAGGCGGTCACGACGTGCGTGGTCGACGTGCCGGTCGAGGTGGTCCTGTGCGTTGTGGTCGGCTTGGTCGTGGACTTGGCCGACGCGCTCGGCTTTGCCGGGGACGAGCTGTTGCGCGACGTGACCGCCCACGCGACGCCCGCGGCGATCAGGAGGGCGACCACGGTCGCCACGATGACCTGGGTGCGTCGGCTGGCGATCGGCTGGCGGCCGTCGGCGCCGGCCGCGGACGCGGTCCTTCTTGTCCGAGAGCCCCGAGAGCGCCTTCAGGCGCTCGAGCGTGGGGTCGTACGCGGTCAGTCCGGACGAGGCGATCTGCTGCTCGAGGCGCCGGATCTGACGGCCGTGGCGAAAGGATTGGATCACCAACGCGATCGCCAGGAAGATCGCGATGACCGCCGCCGACGGCGTGAGAAGATTGAACCAGCTCACGGTCGGCGAGGTTATCAGGCCGCTCGGCGGGCGCCGTGCGCGGGAGTCGCGCCGCCGGACCGCCGCCGGGGCCAGGAATCAGCCGGGTGTGACCCTGTACGCATCGAACACGCTCTCCACGTTGCGCAGCGCGCTGACGACGCCCTTGAGGCTGTCGATGTCGCCAACGTCTACGACGAACCGGTCGTGGACCATCTGGTTCTCCATGTGGCAGTTGGCGGAGACGATGTTGACGCCGGATTCGGCGAAGCTGCGCGACAGGTCCTCGAGCAGTCGGGGACGGTCCCAAGCGTCGATCGCGATCTCTACGCGAAACCCGCGGCGGTTGGCCCCTCCCCAGGAGACCGGCGTGAAACGGTCCGGGTTCTTGAGCAGCGCACGCGCATTCGGGCAGTCGTCGCGGTGGATCGTGATCCCGCGGCCGAGCGAGATGTAGCCGAGGATCCCGTCGCCCGGCACCGGCTTGCAGCACTTGGCCAGCCGCACCAGGACGTCGCTGAGCCCCTCGACCTCGATGCCCATATCGCCGGAGGCCTGGGCGACGACGGCCCGGCGCCCCCGCGGGGCCGCGGTGGTCTGGCGCTCCTCGGAGACGGCCTCCCCGGCCTTGAGGCGCGCAAGGATCTTGTTGACCACCGTCTGCGCGGAGGTCTTGCCGCTGCCGATCGAGATGTAGAAGTCCTCGGCCTTGCGGAAGCCCATCTCCCGGATGACCTCCAGCAGCAGGGGCGATCCCGCCACGCGCTGGCTCGGCAACCCGGCCTTGCGCAATTGGTCCTGGAGTGCGTCGCGGCCTTGGTGCTCGGCATCCTGACGCTGCTCCTTGCGGAAGAACGCGCGGATCTTCGATCGCGCCTTTGTGGAGGCGACCAGCTTGAGCCAGTCGCGCGACGGGCCGCGCGGCTGGCTCGAGGTCAGGATCTCGACGAACTCGCCCGAGCTGAGCCGGTAGGTCAGCGGGACGATGCGGCCGTTGACCTTTGCGCCCACGCACCGGTGGCCGACGTCGGTGTGCACGTCGTAGGCGAAGTCGATCGGCGTCGCCCCCGACGGGAGGTTGCGCAGTTCCCCCTTGGGGGTGAACACGAACACCTCGTCGCCGTAGAGGTCGCGGCGCAGCGACTCGAGGAACTCCGACGGGTCGGTCGTGTCCTGCTGCCAGTCCATCATCCCGTTCAGCCAGGTGAACTCGCCCCCGGAGTCCGGGCGGCTGCCCTTGTAGAGCCAGTGGGCGGCGACACCGAACTCCGCCGTGCGGTGCATGTCCTGGGTGCGGATCTGGATCTCCAGCGGCTGGCCCTCGGGGCCGACGACGGTGGTGTGCAGCGACTGGTACATGTTCGGCTTCGGGACCGCGATGTAGTCCTTGAACCGGCCGGGCATCGGCTTCCACAGCGAGTGGATGATCCCGACCGTGCCGTAGCAGTCGCGCACCGAGTCCACGAGCACCCGCATCGCGGTGAGGTCGTAGATCTCGTTGAACTCCTTGCCCTTGCGGGTCATCTTCTCGTAGATCGAGTAGAAGTGCTTCGCCCGCCCGGTGATCTCGGCCGTGATGCCGACGGTGCGCAGCTCGCCCGACAGGTAGGCGCCGGCCTCGGCGACATACGATTCGCGGTCGGCACGCCGCTGGTTGACCATCTGCTGGATCTCCGAGTACCGGCGCGGGTGCAGCGCCGCGAAGGCCAGATCCTCGAGCTCCCACTTCAGGGACTGGATACCCAGTCGATGCGCGAGCGGGGCGTAGACCTCGAGCGTCTCCCGGGCCTTCTGGATCTGCTTCTGCTTGGTCATGTACGCAAGCGTGCGCATGTTGTGCAGCCGGTCCGCCAGCTTGACGATCAGCACCCGGATGTCGCCCGACATCGAGACGATCAGCTTGCGGTAGTTCTCGGCCTGGTGCTCTTCCTTGGAGTCGAAGTGGATCTTCGACAGCTTGGTCACACCGTCGACGATCGTCGCCACCTCCGCGCCGAACTCGCGCTCGATGTCGGCGAGGGTCGCGCCGGTGTCCTCGACGGTGTCGTGCAGCAGCGCGGCGATCACCGAGACGTCGTCCATGCCGACGTCGACGACGATCCGCGCGCAGCCGACCGGGTGGATGATGTACGGCTCGCCGGAGTGGCGCACCTGCCCGCCGTGATGCTCCTGGGCGAAGAGCATGGCGCGGGTGATCGCGCGTGACGTCGGCATCCGGGTGGCGGTCGCGCAGGTCGCGCAACAGCTCGTCGAACTGGGGCGCCAGGTGCGGCTGCGGGATGGTGGCGTCGATGTCGGGCGGCGTGTGCATCGGATATACGGTACTCCGTTGGGCGGCGGCGCTACAGCGCGTCGCGCCCGGCACCCGGGATGGCGAGGGCGTTGTCGTCGCGCCGCGAACAGATCGAGCGTCGCCGCGCGATCGAGGTATTCGGAGGCCGCGGCGAGCCGCGCGGTCGCGGCCGCCACGCGGCTGGCCCGCTCGAGCGGCCGCCGCTCGGTCGGGGCCAGGATGTCGAGGCCACCTGGGCCGCACGTCGACCAGCCCGAGCTCGATGAACGCGGCGAGCGCATCCCCGACGGCATCCGGATGCCGCAGTGCGCCGTCGCCGCCGAGCAGCGCGGCCTCGCAGGCGGCGTCCCACTCCCAGCGCGCACGCGCGCCGAGATCGCGCCAGATCCGCTGGGCCAGCGGTCGCAGATCCCAGCGCTCGAGCGCGACGAGGCGCGCGAACGCGATCTCGTGCTCGGTCCACGCCAGGTGGAGCCAGCGGTCTGCCGCGTGGGCCCGCAACCAGCGGGCCTGGTTGGGGTCCTGGGGCGGATCGAGAACGACCAGGTGCGCCTCGGCAGGCAGCGTGCTTGCCGCGAGCGCGGCGTAGTCGACGACGACGATGCTCGCCCGGCGCCCGGCCCGAGCCATGCGCTCGTCGAGCGGCCCGCGGGCGCAACGGATCCCGCCGATCACGGCCAGTTCCACGCCGATGCGCTCCGGGTGCAGGACGTCGTCGAGCATGCTGCGCCGCCGCGGCACGTCGGCGACCACGACCGCGACGCCGGCGTCGGCGCCCGCCAGCGCGGCGATCCGCACGAGCGCGGTACCGCTGCCGCGGTCGTCGTCGATCGCGCGCGGGGGCCGCGACGGCTCCGGTGCGACGGGATCCGGGAGCGCGACCGCGATGCGCCGCCGGACCTGGGCCAGGGTCACCCGCGCGGTGCAGGCGAGATCGCAGGCCGGCGCGCAGGTCGCCGCTGGTCTCGCCGGCCGCAGCACGGGCTCCAGGCGGTCGATGCTCACCCGCGGGCCCACCAGCCCCTGGTACCGCTCGATCCCCAACGAGACGTGCACATCCACACGCTCGCCGTCAGCGAGCTCGTCCAGGCGGTGGCCGTGGCCGAAGCCGACCGCCCGCAGGTGCGCCCCACCACAGTGCAGGCGCACGTTCAGGTGGCGCCCCCCCTTGCCCATCAGGCCGGCCGCTTCGGCCGTGCAGGCCGGCATGAGCAGACGCGGCTGCGGGTTGCCGCGGCCGTAGGGCGCGAGCGCCTCGAAGGCCTCCGCGGTCTCGAGGGTGAGCTCCCGCGCGCCGACGACCGCGTCGATCGGGCGGATCCGCGCGCGCTCGAGCACCGGCCCCAGCGATGCGGCCGCCGCGAGGAACTCGCTGCGGAACGCGGCGACCTGGTCGGCCGGCAGCTGCAGGCCGACGGCGCCCGCGTGACCGCCCCAGCGGGTGAGGCGCCCCGATGCCCGGCCGAGCAGGTCGTGGAGGTCCAGCCCCGGCAGACTGCGGCCGGAGCCCTTGGCGACCTCGTCGTCGCGTGCAAGCACGAGGGCGGGACGATCGAAATGGTCGACCAGGCGTGAGGCGACGATGCCGACGACGCCCTCGTGCCAGCCATCGCCGATGGCCAGGATCGCGTTGGCGTCACGGATCTCGGTCGGTGAGGCCTCGATCTGCGCGATCGCCTCGGCGGTGATCGCCTGCTCGACCTCGCGGCGCTCGGCGTTGAGCGCCCAGAGCTCGTCGGCGATCGTGCACGCCCGCCCCAGGTCGTCCTCGAGCAGCAGCGCGAGCGCGTCGTCGGGGTGGCGCAGGCGTCCGGCGGCGTTGATGACCGGCGCGAGGGTGTACCCGAGCGCGCGCGCGTCGAGCGTGCGCGGGTCGATGCCGGCCGCCTGGCACAGGGCGCGGATCCCCGGCCGCGTGGACTTGCGCATCTCCACCAGGCCGCGCATGACCAGACGCCGGTTCTGACCGACCAGCGGTACCGCATCGGCCACCGTCGCCAGGGCGACCAGGTCGAACTCGCGGTCGGGGTCCGGCCCGACCAGGCGCGCGCCGAGCCGCTCGGCGAGGGCCCGCACGACGGCGAAGACCACGCCGGCGGCCGCGGGGGCGTCGTCCGGCATCTGGCCGAGGGCCGGGTTGGCCATGAGCCCGGGCGGGCGCACCCCGCCGGCGAGGTGGTGATCCAGGACGATCGGCTCGACGCCCAGCTCGACCGCGCGCGTGAGGGCGTCGACCGCCGACGTCCCGCAATCGACGCAGACCAGCACCGCGACGCCCTCGTCGGCGAGCCGCTCGACCGTTTCGACCCTCACGCCGTAGCCGTCGGTGAACCGGCTCGGCAGGTAGGTGCGCACGTCGGCCCCCGCCGCCCGCAGCGGGCGCGCCAGGACGGCGGTCGAGCAGACGCCGTCGCAGTCGTAGTCACCGTGGATCGCGATCCGCTCGGCGCGGCCGAGCGCGAGCACCAGCCGGTCGGCGATCCCCCCCACCCCGGTCAACGTCTCGGGCGGATCGAGGGGCCCGTCGGCGTCGATGAACTCACGCGCCAGCTCGGGCGTATCGAGCCCGCGCCGGACGAGTGTCCACGCGAGGGCCTCCGGGATCTCAAGCGTGTCGCGCAGGGTGCGGACCCTGGCATACGGCACCCGCCGCGCGACCCACGCCACTACCACTGCCCCGAGCGCAGGATGCCGAACATCAGCCAGACGATCAGGAAGAACCCGAAGAGGCCGGGCAGGATCGCCAGGAGGGCAAACCCACCGACCGTATCCGAGGTGTGCAGCAGGGCACCGACGATCGCCGACGAGACCATCAGCCCGAACGCCAACAGCGCGAGGACCAGGCGGTTCATGCTCCGCTCGATGCGCTCGACCGAGGACGCGAGTTGATCGACGTTGATGCCGACCGTGAACTCGCCGTCGGTGAGCTCGGTCAGGAGGTCGCTCACCTGGATGCGGGAATTCGCGCGCGACCCGCACGCCGCGCTCCAGATCGCGACGGGCCCGCTCGGCGACGCGGTCCGGGCGCAGCCGTTCGGCCATGAGGCGGCGGGCGTAGGGGCGTGCCGACTCGAACACGTTGAACTCGGGCGACAGCTGCAGCGCCACCCCGGCCAGCGTGGCGAGCGTCTTGTCGAGCATGACCCAGCGTGTCGGCAGCGTCAGCTGCAACCGGTACACGGTCTGGAAGATCTCCGAGAGCATCGAGCGGGCATCGATGTCCCCCATCGCCTGCCCGCTGTAGCGCTGCAGCACGACCGCCAGCTGGTCGGCCAGCTCCTGTTCGCGCTGGCGCGGGTAGCGCAGCCCGAGCTCGCGCAACCGCCGCGGGAGGGCCTCCGCGTTGAGGTCCAGGACGTCGACCAGCAGCCCGACGGCGGCCTCGCGATCGCGCTGGGACAGCTGGCCGACCATGCCGAAGTCCACCAACCCGATGTGATCGGGCCCCTGGATCAGGATGTTGGCCTGGTGGGGGTCCGCGTGGAAGAAGCCGTGTACGAAGACCATCTGCATCCAGGTCTCGGCCAGGCGAGCCGCGAGTTGGCGGCGTTCGTCCTCGGTCCAGTCGTCAAGCTGGAGCTGCGCGAGCGACGAGCCCTGGATGCGCTCCATGACCAGCACCCGCGGGGTCGTGTACCGCCAGAAGATCATCGGGACGTCGACCTGCGGGTCGTCGGCGAAGTTGCGGCGGAACGTGTCCGCGTTGTGCGCTTCGACGCCGTAGTCGAGCTCGCGCCGGATCGACCGCGAGAACTCATCGACCAGGGCGACCAGGTCGATGAACGACAGGCGGTCGACGCGGTCCTTGAGCAGGCGGGCGAGCTGGTACAGCAGCTGGATGTCGGCGTTGATCTGGCGCTCGGCGTCGGGGCGCTGCACCTTGATGACCACCTCGTCCCCGCTGGGCAGCCGTGCCCGATGGACCTGGCCGATCGAGGCCGCGGCGATGGGCTGCTCGTCGAACTCGGTGAAGACCTGTTCGATGCTCAGCCCGAGCTCGGCCTCGACGACCCGCCGGATATTGGAGAACGGCTCGGGCCGGGCACGGTCCTGCAGCTGGCGCAGTTCCTCAACGATGTCGGGCGGAACGATGTCCGGCCGCGTCGACATCAGCTGCCCGAACTTGACGAAGGTGGGCCCCAGCTCGTCGAGCATGTCCCGGAGCCGTCGGCCCCGCGTCCCGGGAACCTCCGGGGCGTCGGCGGCCGCCTTGGCGGCCGACCTGCCGAACAGCTGCCCGAAGCCGTAGCGCGCGGCGACCTGGGTAATCTCACGGACGCGCGCGAGGTTTTGGCGCCGCTCTGAGGTCATCGCCTCCGAGCGTACCAGGGGCACTCCCCTGGTCCGCCCGGATTGCGGTGGTTAGCCGGTCACCACGTAGTAGCTGCCGCTGACCGCGAACGGTCCCGGGCCGTCGGAGGACAGGCTCAAGGTGAACCCGTCGGGATGGGCCGGGTCGACATCCTCCTGCAAGACCGAGAGCCCCGCCGTCGAGCAGTTGAGCACCGCGTCAACGACCAGCACCAGCGTGCCCGGTGCGTGGTGGGGTCCGTCACCGATCGCCCAACCGAGGATCGGCCGGTCGAGCGGTGCGCGGAAGCGCACGCGGGTAAACGCACCGTCGCCGGGCGCCACGGCGCTGCCGCCGACCGCAAAGCGGCCCGCCGTCTGTCGGTTCTGGGCGGAGGCGTCGAGGCGCGGGAGCACCCGTGCGCCTGAGGCGCCTCGGGCCGAACTCACGGCGCCGGTGGCGACCGCGGTCGCCCCGACGAGCACGGGCGGTGCGGGCGGCGGGCTGGACCGATTCGCCGGCCGGCGCGGTCGGAACGCCGGCTGGGCGTGTCGAGGCCGGGGTCGTCCACCAGTCCTCGGCGGTCGTGGCCGGCTGCCCGGCGGGGGTTGCCTCCCACCAGTCGGCGTCCGTGCCCGCAACGCCGGTGACCGCGGGGCGCGTGCTGCCCGACGGGTCGGTGCTCGGCAGCGACCTGGCGTCAGGGACGGCGCTGGGCTCGGCAATGACGCTGGCGGCCTCGCTCGCCCACCAGTCGTCGGGGCCGATCTGGCCCTGGTCGAACGGGGTCGGGCTGCGGGCTCCGGTGCGGCGTACTCGGGCTCATGGGCGCCGGCCCCCCAGACGCTCGGTCCCGGCGCGGGTGCCTCCGGCGGCCACGTCTCCACCGCCTCGGCGTTGACGGCGCCGACGTGCTCGGGCGTCGCCGGCGGTGGGCGCGGCGGCGGGACCGACCTCCCAGAAGCTCGGATCGGTACTCGGACTGGCCGGGCGCTCCGGCTGACCGAGTGCGTCCACGCCATCGCCGAAGGACGTAAACGGCGGTTCGGCCAGCGAGCCGCCGGGCGGTTCGACCGCGCCGGTGAACGACGCCGGCGGGGACATCGCCGGCGCGGGGTACGGGGCCCCGAGCACGATCGCCTCGGATCCCTCCTCGGGTCGGCGGTGACCGGCGTCCTCGGTGCCCACGGGCTCCTCGGTACGCGCTGCGGCGACTTCCGCCCACTGGCCGAAGGCCGGCTCTGCGTTCGTCGGCGCCGGCGCCGGGGCGAGATCAGCGCTCTCCCAGGCCTCCAGATCCCCCGGCAGCGGCCAGCCGGGACGGGTGATCAGCTCATCCTCGCCGCCGGTCGGCGCCGGGCTGACCGGGGCTGCGGCGATCTCGGGCGCGGTCTCGTGGGCCAGTTCTTGCGGCTCGGGCGAGTGCGGCTGGCGCATCGCTTCCCAGTCGGGTTCGTCGGCACCGGCCGCGGGCGGCCCGTAGAGCGCGTCGTCGGCGGATGGTGCCGCCGGCGCGGCGGCGGGCGTGGGTGCGCCGGTCGCGGCGGCCTCGACGGCGGCGACCGGGATGACGCCGGTGGTCGCGGCGTCGTCGGCGCTGCGCTGGTCCTTGCGGGCGCGGCGTCCGGGCGACATGAACCGCTTGAAGCGATCGTCGAAGCCGTCCTCGGGGGCGGACTCCACCGTGGCGACGCCGCGTGTTGCGATGGCGCCGCATCCAGATCATCGCCAACAGGATCATCAAGGCGGCTGGCGCGGCGATGAGTTCGGCGCTCAGCGGAGTCATGACCGCCTCATCTTCCACTCGGCACCTCGGCTGATCCCCATGGTCGCAACGGCCCCGCTGTGGATCTCACCATACCTGTGCCGCCGGCGCATCTGTGACGTCCCTCGTCGGTCGGCGCGCGAGCGCCCCGCAACTGACTCTGTGGCCACCATTCTAGATCTCCACCACGTATTGACCGTCCACCCGGACCGGTCCGGCGCCGAGGGCGGTCGTGATTAGCGTGAAGCCCTGCCGGTCGGGCGTGAAGCCACCCATCTCGGCCACGACCACCCCATCCGGGGCGACGTTGCCCGCATGATCGATGTTGAGCGCGATCGCGCCGCTTGTGGGAACGGCGCTGACGGGGTCGGGAAACGTGACCCCGGTGAACACGAGATCGCCTGGTCCGCGCGCCTCCCCTTCGACGCTGAAGCGCCCGTACACCGTCTGGACGCCCACTGACGCGGGCGCGGCGGCGGCGGCGGTCTCCACGAGCCCCCAGTTGGCGTGCGCCCGGCCCGGATCGGGTGCCTGGGCCTGCGGCGTGACGCCGGGCTCGGGCGCGGGCGTGATCTCCGGCTCCGGCGGGGCTTCACCGATGCGCCGCAGTCCCCCGCCGCCGGTGACGTCGACGTGCGGGAACGCATACGGGTCCGTGCCGTGGTCGGCGGGCTCCGTCGCGGCGGCCCCGGCGTGTCGGGCGCCTGGTGGGTCACCGCCGTGGTCGTCGCGGGCTCGTCGGCGACGCGCACCGCCGCCGTCTCGTTCGGTGCGGTGGAGCGTTCCTCGCGCGGGGCCTGCAGCTTGACGTCGTCGATCTCCCACCAGGCCGTCCAGGGCTGGTCGGGCATCAACGACCGCCCGGGCGGTCGTACGGGAGGGGTGTTTCGGGCGTAATGGGCCATCGTGTCCCGGCCTTCTCGTTTCCCATGGCGCGGTGCTGCGGGCCGCAGCACTCTCGGGTCACGTATCGGCAGGCCGACGGTGGCGCTTTACGTTCGCGCATGAGCCGCGCTGGGTTCGGCGCGGCCCCGGTCGGGCTACTCGGCGGGCGCGCTCGTCGCGTCGCCGGCCGGCGTCTCGTCGGCGGTGGGGGTGGGCTCCGCCGCCCCTTCGAGCAGACGCAACCGGTGATCGAGCTCGGCCAGGTGCACCCGCAGGTCCTCCACCTCGTTGCGGGTGACGACGCCGGCGTCCGAGAGCGCGCTGCGCAGCGTCGTCCTCCAGATGGCCGATGAGGCCTGAGGGTGTGGGCCGTTGGGGGTCGACGACCCGTGCGATCAGTCGGTCCATGATGCACCCGCCCATCCTCGGCCGACACGCGGCCCTGGGCGACGAGCTCACCGACGATCTGCTCGACCCGGTCGCGGGTCAGTGACGCTGCACCCACCGACAGCAGGATGGCCTGCTCGAGGGCGTCACGCAGTGAGGGGGGCGTCATGTGCGTCTCCGGCGTTGTTGGGCACGGTGGTGTCGGCGCTCCCGCGGCGGGCGCGTCGGGGTCTCGGGCGGCGCGGCCTGGGTCGGCTGCGGCTCAGCCTCGGGTTCGGGGGGCGCCGCGGGCGTCTCCTGGGTGGACGGTTCGGGCGCGCGCGCCGGCGGTGCCTCGATGAGTTCGGCCTCCACCGCTTCGACCACCGACGGGTGGTCGGGCTCAGCGTCGGTCCGGGCGTCGACGCTCTCGGCCACGGTTGTGCTCAGCGGCCGGACCTCGACCTCGTTGAACGGGTCGGACAGCGCCATGACGCTGCGCTCGGCCCGTTCGAGGGCGGCCACGTCAACGACGTCGGCGTCGCGGCTCTCGTCGATGCGCAGCCGCTTCTCGCGCTTGGCCTGCTGCTTGCGGGCCTCGGGCTGGTGTTCCTTCCACCAGGACGCCAGCGGCGCGGCGATCACGATCGACGAGACACCGCCGGACAGGATCCCGACCAGCAGCGCGAACGAGAAGTCCTGAAGCTCCGGGCCGCCGAAGATGAACAGGCACAGGACGGGGATCAGCGTGATCAGCGACGTGATCACGGACCGCGTGATCGTCTCGTTGATCGAGCGGTTGACGATGTCGCGGTATCGCGACCCCCGCATGAGCGGGACGTTCTCGCGGATCCGGTCGAAGACGATGACCACGTCGTACAGCGAGTACCCGAGGATCGTCAGCAGGGCGGCGACGGTATCGCTGGTGACCGTTCTGCCGGTGATCGCATAGATGCCGAGGCTGAGCAGGACGTCGTGGACGACCGACAGCATCGCGGGCAGCGCCAGGCGGTACTCGAACCGGATGATCAGATAGACCAGGACCGCGACGAAGCTCAGGATGATCGCGTAGATCGCGTTGCGGATGACCTGTTGGCCGAACGTCGGCCCGACCTCGTTGAGGTTGAACGTCGAGGTGTTGACGCCGTACTTGGCGTCGAGGGCCTGGCGCAGGTCGCGGATCTGCTGCTGGTCGAGCGCCTTGGTCTCGATCTGGACCCCGTCCAGGGTCTTGCCCTGGACCTTCTGGGTGAACGTCTGCACCGTCGCGTTCGGGAAGCCGGCGCTGGCGACCGTTTGCTGCAGGCTCGCCTCGGAGGCCGGACGCTCGAGCGCGGTGCTGATGCGCGTGCCGCTAGTGAAGTCGAGGCCGAGGTTGAGCCCGAAGACGCTCAGCCAGATCAGACCGATTCCGACCGGGATGGTCGAGATGGCGACCCACCAGCGCC
This sequence comes from uncultured Thermoleophilia bacterium, assembly GCA_963784985.1. Classification (GTDB taxonomy): domain Bacteria; phylum Actinomycetota; class Thermoleophilia; order Miltoncostaeales; family Miltoncostaeaceae; genus CAITWD01. The sequence continues at coordinate 60,510 of CAWATR010000022.1, read as the reverse complement.
AGTGCCCGACCCAGTCGAAGTTGTACACGCGGCCCTGCTTGAGGGCCATGAGGCGGTCCTCGCGCACGACCTTGCTGTCGAGCAGGATGCCGAAGATGGCGCGCGTCGCGACGACGGCCGTAAACAGCGAGATCAGGACGCCGATGCCCAGCGTGAAGGCGAAGCCCTTCGGCCCGGCCGTGGCGAACATGAACACGATGATCGCCGTGGCGAGGGTGACGACGTTGGCGTCGATGATCGCCGCGATGCCGCGCCGGTAGCCGGCCGACAGCGCGGCGGCGGGACTCTTGCCCGCACGCGCTTCCTCGCGCACGCGTTCGAAGATCACCACGTTGGCGTCCGCGGAGATACCGATGGTGAGGATGACGCCGGCGATGCCCGGCAAGGTCAGCGTGATCGGCCACAGCACGACGACCGCATAGAACAGTGCCGCGTAGATCATGAGTCCCAGCGCCGCCACGACGCCGAGCAGGCGGTAGTAGGCGATCAGGAAGATCAGCACGAGGATCAGGCCCGTGATCCCGGCGATCAGGCCCTCGCGCAGCGACTGGGCCCCGAGGGTCGCCGAGACCTGGCTCTCGCTGATCGGCACCAACCGGATCGGCAGCGCACCCGAGTTGATCTGTTCGGCGAGCGTCTGGGCGGTGGACTGGCTGAAGTTGCCCTGGATCTGGGCGCCGTTGGAGGCGTCGATGCCCGTCGGGTACTGGGTGTAGTCGACGATCGGGTTGCTGATCAGCTGGCCGTCGAGGACGATCGCGAAGCTCTGGTTGGACTGCTGGATCCGACCCCGCTCGGCCAGCGTGCGGGTGACGTTGGTGAAGTCGGTGGCGCCCTTGCCGGTAAACGACAGCGTCACCACGGGCTGGCCGGTGCCACCGTTGCCGAAGTTGGCCAGCACCGAGGCCGAGCTGATGTCGGCTCCGGTCAGGGCCGGGCGGTCCTGGAAGATCTGGTAGGTGGAGATCGCCCTGGCCCTTGCGCGTGGCGAGTGTCTCCTGCTGGCTGACGATCGTCAGGCCCTTGGGCACGGACTCCACGACCTGGTTCGACCAAGTGAGCCCGGCGCCCTCCACGGTGTCGCGCAGGGCGGTGGTCGCCTGAGTCGCGCGTCTCGCCGACGGTGATCGGCTCGGGGCCGGCGGTGCTCTGGTGGGTGGTCTTGTCGAACGCGTACAGCGTCTCGGCACCCTGCGTGGGGTCGTCCACCGGGGTCTTCTGGGCCTGCAGCACGGCGTTGTAGAGGCTCGGCGACGGCGTGCCGGCGACCACGTTGTTCTCGTAGTCGTAGAACGCGAGCTGTGCGGGCTTGATGAGGTTGGTGACGACGACGTCCGGGTTCTTGACGCCCGGCAGCTGGACGGAGATCTGGTCGGTGCCGAGGGTCTGGATGGACGGCGAGGCGACACCGAACGCGTTGACGCGGTTGTTGATGATGTCCACCGAGCGCTGGATCGACTGCGAGGTCACCTGCGAGTCGGCGGTGGGCTTGCCCTGCAGGATGACCTGCACCCCGCCGCGCAGGTCGAGCCCGAGCACCACGGGGCGCACCGCGATCGCCACGAGCGACGCGAGCGTCAGCCCGAGGACCAGCAACAGCAGCAGGAGTGAGCGGCGGCGCCTGCTCATGCGTTAAGCGTCGGGTTCGTGGGAGTCCGTCTCGGCGGTCTCGGCGTCGGCATCGGGCGTGACGGCTCGGTGCGGCAGGCGTGATCGTGCGCACGATCGCCGAGCGGGCAATGCGTACCTCGGTGTCCTCCGCCACCTCGAGCAGCACGGTGTCGCCATCTTCGATCTCCGTCACCGTGCCATGGAGCCCACCCGTCGTAATGACTTCGGTCCCGGGCGCAAGCCTGTTGAGCAGTTCTTTCTGGGCTCGTTGAGCCCTGCGCTGCGGCATGATGAGGAAGACGTACCCTCCGCCGAAGATGATCACGATCAGCAGCAGGGCAGTTGGGCTCACGGTGTGACGGCCTCCCGGCGCGCGAAAACGGACCGGCGGACCCTAGCAGAGGCGGTTTCATGCACGGTTGCGGGCATGAGACCGATCATAGGGGTCCCGGCCGGAGGCGCATATGGGGCGCGTCGCGCCGGGCCGGGCGGGTGCGTGAGCGGTTCGTTGACCGGCCCGGCAGGCCCCGCGGCCCTGCTAGGTTGCGCCCACGATGCCGGACTGGATACGACGGGAAGGCTCGCGCGCCTGGCGTGCGCAGTGGCCGGTCTACTGCGAGATCCTGCTGTGCGCCGTCCTCGACCTCCTGTACGAGACCATCCGGGCGCTGATTGCGCCGGATACCTCCGCCGTCCGCACCGCGGTCGCCAACGCGCATGATGTGCTGCGGCTCGAGGCGCACCTGGGGCTCGACATCGAGTCCTGGAGCCAGCGGGTCACGGACGCGGTCGCCGGCGGCCGGTTCGTCACGACCTGGTACTACACGCTGGCCTACATGCCGCTGTTCATCGGCTTCCTGCTGTTGATCTGGTACTGGCGACGAATCAACTACGCCTTCGTGCGCAACTGGTTCTGGACCGCGCATGTGATCGCGCTGATCGTCTTCTGGGCCTATCCCGTGGCACCGCCGCGTCTGGTCGCGGACGGCCTCGCCGACACCACCAAGCAGGCGCTTACCCTCGGCGGGGCGCTCGACTGGTTCCAGCACCTGCGCAACAGCTACGCGGCGATGCCCTCGCTGCACATCGGCCAATCGTTCCTCTACGCGCTGACGCTGTTCTGGCTGTGCGCGTCGTGGGGGCGCTGGCGCAACGTGTGGTGGATCCTGCCGCTCTGGATGGCCTGGGTCACCATGGCCACGGCGAACCACTACCTGCTCGACGGGATCGGCGGCGTCCTGACCGTGCTCGCCGCCCTCGCCGTCGATCAATTGGGTGTCGGCCGGCGATATTCCGCGCCCGTGGCAGGTGCGGACAACGGCCGGGCGAACAGATACCCTCGGCCCGGTACGTCAACGCGTGGGAGGAAACGCATGATCCGACCGTTGCGCATTGCAATGGTGACCGAATACGCCTACCCGGTCCTGGGAGGCATCTCCGAACATGTCCACTTCCTGTCGCGTGAGCTCGCCCAGCTGGGCCACGACGTCACCGTGGTCACCTCGCACCCCTCGCGCGGTACGCGCACCGGCCGCGGACGCTATCGACGCCGACCACCGCGCGCAGTCCGGCTACCGGACGGTGCGAATCGGCCACTCGATCCCGCTGCCATCCAACGGCTCGATCGCCCGCGTGTCGGTCGGCAGGGCGCTCAAACGCCGACTCGGCCGCGTGCAGGCGCCCATGGACGTCGTCCACTCCCAGGGACTGGCCGGGCCGTTCTTCCCGCTGTGGTCGCTGCGCGCGTCCAAGGCGCCCTGCACGGTCGGCACCTTCCACACCTACTTCGACGGCGGCCACATCGCCTACCGCACGCTCCACGCGTACCTGGCCACCGCGCTGGGCAACGCCGACCGCAAGATCGCGGTCTCGGAGGCCTGCGTGATGTCGACCGGGCAGTACTTCCCCGACGAGGTGTTCGACATCGTTCCCAACGGGATCGACACGGAGTTCTTCTCCCCGCTCGAGCGCGCCGCCGAGCGCCTGCCCGGACCGTCAAGGATCCTGTTTGTGGGGCGCTTCGATCCGCGCAACGGCCTGGGCACGCTGCTGGATGCCGCCGCGATCCTGAAGCTCCGCGGGTACGAGTTCGAGGTGCAGGTCGTGGGCGACGGCCCGACCCGGCCGCTGTACGAGCACCACGCCAAGCGCGCAGGGGTCTGGGATCGCGTGCGGTGGCTCGGCCTGCTCAACGAGGAGCGGCCGGAACTCTACCGGCAGGCGACGGTCCTGGCGGCCCCCTGCACCCTGGCCTCCTTCGGGGTGATCCTCCTGGAGGCGTTCGCCAGCGGCACCCCGGTCGTCTGTGCGGACAACATCGGGTTCCGGCAGGTCATCCGCGATGGCGCCCCGGGGGAGTTCGTGCCGGGCAACGACCCGGAGGCGCTGGCCAACGGGCTTGCGACGGTGCTCGACGACGCCGGCCTGCGCGAGGACTGGGGCCGGCGCGGGCGCGAGATCGCCGAACAGCGGTACGCCTGGCCGATCATCGCGCGCCAGATCGAGGAGATCTACATCGAGGTCCTCGAGAGCAAGGGCATCGACCTGCGTGTCGCGGCCCCGGCGGCAGCGGGCTGAGCGGCCGGTCCCCGGGGGACCGGCCATCGCGCCCGACGTTGCTGATGTAATACGACCCGCCCGTGGGCGCCGCCACCCGGTGGACCAGGTCGGGGATGACCGCTACGAACCGCAGGGGGATGTGTTGGACGATTGGTCTTTGGCGGAGTGGCTGCTCCGCTCACTCGCACAGCAGACGGGCGTCACGCCGGGCGGCGACCTGCTCACCCGCCTGGACAACACCCCGCCGGTGGTGCTGCGGAACCTGAATGCGCTTGACCACGGAGATCGCGATCCTCTCGGCCACCACGCCCCTCGATGTGGCGCCGGTGCTGGCGGACCTGCTCGACGACGCCTGCGGCGAGGACGACCGCGTGGATCTCGAGAAGGCATTCGAGCTGTTGCGCCAAGAGGCCGAGTCGCCCGAGCCCGAGGAGTCCGAGGAGGACGCCGAGGCCGATGACGACGAGATCGCGCCGCTGTACGACATCGCCCACGCAGCGCTGGGGTTGCCGACCGGCTGTGCGGCCTGCCGCGACGCGGTGCACCGCGAGCACGACCACGATCACGACGACGAGGAGGATGCCCACGCGCATCAGCAGGCGCTACTGGACGTCATCTTCGCCGAGCACGCGGACGCGCTCAACACGTGGGAGCCGCAGATCGCGCTGCGGATCGCGCGGCAGGCCGGGGGAACGTTTACCCAGCGCTCCGGTCTGATGCTGTTGCACGAGGCGTTCACCCACGGCCCGAGCGGGCCTGACGCGGCCCAGAATGAGCTGGCGCATGAGCTCCAACACGCTGGACTGGCCAAGTGCGAGGACACCGCGCAGGTGCAGGCCCTCCGGCTTGCCATGAGCGCCCTGTCCGATCCCGCCTCGCCCGCGGCCGGTTACGAGGCGGCCGAGGAGGCCGCCCACCAGGACGCGGCGGCGCTCGCATACGTGCCCGCCTCGGTCGCCGTCGGCCTGGTGGGACAGCGGATCGCCGAGGCGCTCGACCGCGCGCCCGCGCCGCTGCCGACCCGCCGGCTGCCAAAGGGCAAGCGCCGGCGCTGAGCGTCGCGGCCGGTGCGCAGGCACCGCGCACCGGCCGGGCTGGGTCTAGAACAGGGCCTGCTCGGAGGGCGGCTCAAGCCCGAGGTGGCGGTAGGCCTTCGGCATCGCCACGCGGCCGCGTGGGGTGCGCGCGATGAGGCCCTCCTGGAGCAGGAACGGCTCGTAGACGTCCTCGATGGTGTCCGAGGCCTCCCCGACGCTGTCGGCGAGCGTTCCGAGCCCGACGGGGCGCCCCTCGAACGCCAGCGCGAGCGTACGCAGGATCCGGCGGTCCAGTTCCTCGAGGCCGAGCGCGTCGACCTCGAGCAGATCGAGCGCGTCGCGGGCCAGGTCGTCGTCGATGACGCGCACCCCGCGCACCTGCGCAACGTCGCGGACCCGCCGCACCAGCCGGTTGGCGATGCGTGGCGTCCCCCGCGCGCGCGAGGCGATCGCCAGTGCACCGGCGTCGTCGATCTCGAGCTCCAAGAGCGCGGCCGAGCGGTGCACGATGCGCGCCAGCTCGGGGTGGGTGTAGTAGTTGAGCCGCTCGACGACGCCGAAGCGTCCGAGCAGCGGTGCCGAGAGCAAGCCCGTGCGGGTGGTGGCGCCCACGAGGGTAAACGGCGGCAGGTCGAGACGCAGCGTCCGTGCCGACGGCCCCTGGCCGATGATCACGTCGATCTCGAAGTCCTCCATCGCCGGGTAGAGGACCTCCTCGACCGCACGACCGAGCCGGTGGATCTCGTCGATGAACAGGACATCACGCGGCTCGAGGGCGGTCAGGATGGCCGCCAGGTCCCCCTTGCGTTCGATGACCGGGCCGCTGGTCGCGTGGAAGCCCACCTCGAGCTCGTTGGCGATGATCCGCGCCAGGGAGGTCTTGCCGAGCCCGGGCGGTCCTGCCAGCAGGACGTGGTCGAGCGATTCCTCCCGCTGGGTCGCTGCGACCAGGAAGATGCCGAGCTTCTGGCGCGCGGCCTCCTGCCCGATGAAGGCGTCGATGCTGCGCGGCCGCAGGGCCCGGTCGAAGTCCGCATCCTCGGGACGCTCGTCGGGCGCGGTGACGCGCGGGTCGTCCATCAGCCGCGCCGCAGCTTGCCGAGGGCGTAGCGCACCAGCTCAGCGGTTGCCAACCCGTCGGGGGCGTCGGCGAACGCCCGGCCGATCTCCTCGCCGGTGAACCCCAGCGCCAGCAGCGCCTCCTGCGCTTCCGCTCCGGCGCTCCCGCCGGGCAGGCGGCCGATCGTCGGACGCACCCGCTCGGCGACCGGCCCAAGACGATCGTGCAGCTCGACCACCAGTCGTTCGGCGGTGCGCTTGCCGACGCCCGGCGCACGCTGCAACGGCTTGGGATCGCCGACCTGGATCGTCTCGCGCAGCGCGTCGGGCTCGGCAAGCCCGCAAATCGCGCTGGCCAGCCGTGGGCCGACGCCGCTGACCCCGATAAATGCGACAAACAACTCACGCTCGGCGGCCGTCGCGAAGCCGAACAGCTCCAGCGCGTCCTCGCGCACCACCAGGTGCGTCTCGAGGTCTACGCGGCCCCCGAGGGCCGGGAGCCGGCCGAGGGTCTGCGCCGAGACGTGCACGAGGAGCCCCACTCCCCCGACCTCCACCACCGCTCCGTCGCTACCGACGGCGGCGAGGGTCCCGCGGACCGATCGAATCATCGCGCCCGAGGCTAGCGCGCGCGCCGGATGGCGTCCGCGAGGCCCGATCCGGACAGATGGCAGATCGCCGCCGCGAGCGCGTCGCCGGCGTGGTCGGAGCCCGGGTCGACGCCCGCGAGCCGCTCGACCATCGCCCGCACCTGGGCCTTGTCGGCGCGGCCGCTGCCCGTGACGGCCTGCTTGATGGTGTTCGGCGAGTACTCGACGACCGTGATGCCGGCATGTGCGATCGCCACCTGGACGGCACCCCGCGACTCGGCCATGCCCATGGCTGCCCGGCTGACCGGATGCACGAACCAGGACTCGATCGCCGCGGCGTCGATCGCGTGGGTCTCGATCAGCTCGGTCACCCGCGTGTAGATCGCCAGCAGGCGCGTCGGGTGCGGGTCCCCCGGGGCGGTGCGGATCACGCCCCATGCGATCGGGTGCAGGCGGCCGCCGGTGCGTTCGACGACCGCGTAGCCGGTGGAGGCGAGCCCGGGGTCGATTCCGAGGATCACCGGGCGCTCCCGGTCCGATCAGCCGGCAACGGCCTCCAGCATCTCTTCGGAAATGTCGAAGTTGGCGAACACTTCCTGGACATCGTCGTTGTCCTCGAGGGCGTCCACGAGCTTGAGCAGTCGCCGCGCCTCGGCTTCGTTGGGCTCGACGGTGCTCTTGGGGATCATGGTCAGATCGGCGGACGCATAGGCGATCCCGGCGTCCTCGAGCCCCTGGCGGACCAGTGCGAAGTCCGAGGGCGCGGTGGTGATCTGCCACTGCGAGCCGTCGAGCGTGATGTCCTCGGCGCCGGCGTCAAGCGCAGCCTCCATGATCGTGTCCTCGTCGGTCGTGTCGGTGTCGACCAGGATGATGCCCTTGCGGTCGAATTGCCACGCCACCGTGCCCGGCGTGCCGAGGGAGCCGCCGTGCTTGGCGAAGATGTGGCGCACGTCGGATGCGGCGCGGTTGCGGTTGTCGGTGACGATCAGGCACAGGATCGCGACGCCGCCGGGCCCGTACCCCTCGTAGGTGATCGACTCGTAGGACTCGCCCGTCCCCCGAGCCGGCACCGCGGGCGATCGCGCGCTCGATGTTGTCCTTGGGCATCGAGTTGTCGCGCGCCTTCTGGATCGCGTTGGCGAGCGTGGCGTTGGCGTCCGGGTCGGGGCCGCCCTCCTTGGCGGCGACGATGATCGCCCGCGCCAACTTGGAGAACAGCTGCCCGCGCTTGGCGTCCGCGGCGCCCTTCTTGCGCTTGATGGTCGCCCACTTGCTATGCCCCGACACCGAGCCCCTCCTTCGTGTGCTCCGACGACCCGCGGGCGTACGCCCGTGCGCGGCCGACCAACCATTCGTGAAAGCGCCGATCCGCCGTCAGCTCCGGATGAAAGCAGAGCCCGAGCAGCGGGCCGTCGCTGACGGCCACCGCCCGCCCTCGATGGGTCGCGTGGACGCGCACGCCCTCGCCGACGCGCTCGATGACCGGAGCGCGGATGAACACCGCCTCGACCGGCCCCTCCCCGATGCCGTCGATCGCGAGCTGGCGTCTCGAAGGACGCCACCTGACGGCCGTAGGCGTTCCGGCGGACGCCGATGTCCAGGCCGCCGACCAGCGTCGGATCGCCGTCGAGGATCTCGTCGGCGAGCGCGATCAGCCCGGCGCACGTGCCGAGGATCGGCAGGCCGCCGCGGCGCGCGGCGCGCAGCGCGTCGATCGAGCCCCGAGTCCCCGGCCACGCGACGCAGGGTCGTCGTCTCGCCGCCGGGGATCACGAGCCCGTCGAGCTCCACCAGTCCGGACTCGTCGCGCACGCGCACGGCGGCGGCCCCCACCTCGGCGAGGGCCCGTTCATGCTCGGCAACGGCACCCTGCACGGCGAGTACCCCGATGCGCGGCTGGCTGCCCATCGGCTCCCGGTTACCAGCCCCGCGTCTGCAGCAGTTCGCCCTCGCCGAGGGAGCTGATCTCGATGCCCGGCATGGCATCCTTGAGCCCGGCCGAGACGCGGGCCAGCACGGCCGCGTCGTCGTAGTGGGTGACGGCTTCGACGATCGCGCGGGCGCGGGCGGCCGGATCCTGGCTCTTGAAGATGCCGCTGCCGACGAAGACGCCATCGGCACCGAGCTGCATCATCAGGGCCGCGTCGGCCGGGGTGGCGATCCCGCCGGCGGAGAAGTTGACCACCGGCAGCTGGCCGGTCTCGGCCACCAGCACGACCAGCTCGTACGGCGCGCGCAGCTCCTTGGCCGCCGCGTACAGCTCATCGCCGCGCAGGGCGCGCAGCCGTGCGATTCCGCCGCAGATCGCGCGCATGTGCCGGACGGCCTCGACGACGTTGCCGGTCCCGGCCTCGCCCTTGGTGCGGATCATCGCCGCGCCCTCGTTGATCCGGCGCAGGGCCTCGCCCAGGTCGGTGGCCCCGCAGACGAACGGCACCTGGAAGGCGTGCTTGTCGACGTGGTTGGCCTCGTCGGCCGGCGTGAGGACCTCGGACTCGTCGATGTAGTCGATCTCGAGGCTCTGCAGGATCTGGGCCTCGACGAAATGCCCGATCCGGCACTTGGCCATCACCGGGATGGAGACGGCCTCCTTGATCCCGGTGATCAGGTCGGGGTCGCTCATCCGCGCCACGCCGCCGTGGGCCCGGATATCGGCCGGGATACGCTCGAGTGCCATGACCGCGCAGGCGCCGGCCGCCTCGGCGATGCGCGCCTGCTCGGCGTTGACCACGTCCATGATCACGCCGCCCTTGAGCATCTGCGCGAGCCCGCTCTTGACGCGCATGGTCCCCGTGCGCCCGTTGCCCCCGGACTGATCTGCCACACCCACCCCTTCGACTCGGAACATCCTGACCGCTCCGGCCAGTGTAGCCGACCTCGATCCCGCCGAAGGAGGGGCTACGCGCCGATGGCGCTGAGCTCGCGCTCCCCGTTCTCGTCCGGTCGGGACGCGCCGCGTCGGACAGCCGACTCGACCAGGACCACGAGGGCCTGGGCCACGGCGACCAGGGCGACCAGGCTCGGGGCCCCGGCGCGGACATCGGCCGGCACCACGCGTGCCAGCGGCAGGCGCGCGAGCGGCGGACAGGCTGGAGTCGACGAGCGCGGCCGCAGGAACATTCGCGGCGCGTGCGGCATCGATGGCGGCCTGGGCCACCTGGGCTTCCCTGCCGATGCTGACCGCGAGCACGGCGCCATTGGGCGCCAGCGTCTCGAGCCACGCACGATCCGGGAGATCGAGGCCCATTACCGAGACGGCGGGCACGCCCACGCGGGCGAGCCGGTCGACGAGCAGCCCGACCACCACACGGGCGTGGCCGTCCCCGGCGACGACGACGGGCCGGCGCCCGGCAAGTGCCTGCGCGAGCGGTCCGAGGCCGCGCTGGCCGAGCCGGTCGGCGGTGTCCTCGAGCGCGTGCCGCTCGGCGGCGAGCGCGGAGGCGACGCTGTCGGATCCGCCGATCAGGCCGAACCGGTGCTCGCGCGCGGCGACCGGCAGCCAGGGGCGCTGATCGCGCCGGACGAGCTGCTGTAGGTCCGGGTAGCCGTTGTACCCGAGGGCCTGGGCGAAGCGGACCACCGTCGCGGGACTGCAGTGCGCCGCGCGGGCGACCTCGTGGGCCGACATCAGCGGCAGATCGGCAAGGTGATCGGCGACGTAGCGGGCAAGCGCCTGCTGCGCCGGACTGAAGCCGTCGTAGTCGCGGCGCAGGCGCTCGCGGAGGGTTTCGATATCTGAAGGCATCGGCATGGCTGACGCTTGGTTCGCCATCGGGGCGCGCACCCCTACACGATCTGCACGGGAAGTTTTCGATCCTGTGCGGGGTCCTGCCGCCGATGATATGGCGATGCCGGGCCGCGGAAGACCAGACATTGGCGCCGCGCCCGTCGCTGGGAGACCAGACATTGCCGGCGAGCCCACCCCTATGGGGGGCGACGTCCGCCGGGGAAGGGACAATCCGCCCATGCCGACCCCGGAGACGACGAGCCTGGCGATCTTCATCCGGCGCTTCCGACTGCCGGTGGCGATGATCGCCGGTGTGGGGGTGTTCGGCGTGGTCGGCTACATGGTCCTGCTCGGATGGAGCTTTCGCGACGCCGAGTTCATGACGGTAATCACGCTCAGTACGATCGGCTATGACCGGGTGCGGCCGCTCGGGCCGGGCGGCGAGGCGTTTACCACGCTGCTGATCGTGATGGGACTGGTCTCGGTGTTCGCGCTCCTGGCGGCGACGACCGAGCTGATCGCCTCGGGCGAGCTCGAGCGTACGGTGAGGAGGACGCGGGTGAAGCGCGAGATCGGCGGGCTGTACGACCATTTCGTCGTGTGCGGCTATGGGCGAGTCGGGCGCGCGGCGACCGAGGAGTTCCGCAAGCAGGGCCTGCCGGTCGTGGTCATCGACGTCAGCCCGGACGTCGCGGCCGAGCTCGACGATGCCCGCATCCCCCACCTGGTCGGGCGACGCCACACGGGAGGCGATGCTGCTGCAGGCGGGGATCACGCGCGCCCGGGGACTCGTCTGCGCGGTCGACTCCGTCGCGCTCAACGTGTACATCACCCTGAGCGCCCGGGCGGTCCGGGACGACCTGACGATCGTCGCGCGCGCCACCGACCTGGAGTCGATCGACCGGCTCTACCGCGCCGGCGCCAACCGCGTGATCCAGCCCTACGCGGTGTCGGGGCGGATGCTGGCCGCGGTCTCGGTGCGCCCGGCGGTCGTCGACTTCATGGACCTGGTGAGCATCACGCCGGATCTGCGCCTCGAGGAGCTCGAGGTCCGCCAGGGCGGTGCGCTCGACGGGCTGAGCGTCGGCGACGTCGCCGCCGAATTCCGGGGCGTGACGATCCTCGCGGTCCGCTCGGGCGCGTCGACGGTCATGCGCGCGGCCCCCGATCCGGACGTCAGGCTCGCGTCCGGGGACGTGGTCGTCGCGCTCGGGCCGGTCGCCGCACTCGGCGACGTCGCCGGGTAGTCAGCGCTCGGGCCCGACCAGCTCGTCCAGGAGCCGGGCCGCGGCCAGATGCGGCAGGGTGCGCCCCTCGGCGACCTCCTGCTCGAGCTCGCGGCCGCGGGCCCCGGCCGCGTGCTCGGCGTGTTCGCGCAGGCCCTGGGCGACCTCGTCCCACAGCCAGGCGCGGGCCTGCGCGCCGCGCAGTCGCGCCAGTTCGCCGGAGGCCGCCAGCGCGTCCCAGCGCGTCGTGATCGCGCCCCAGAGCTCGTGCAGCCCCGTGCCCTCGATGGCCGAGACCCCGAGGGCGCTCGCCGGCAGCCCCGCATGCCGGGGGACCATGAGCCCGATCGCGCTGCGGTACTCGGCCACCGCCTGCCGGGCGCGTGGCGACCAGCTCGCCGTCGCACTTGTTGACGACCACGAGGTCCGCGAGCTCCATGATCCCGCGCTTGATGCCCTGGAGCTGGTCGCCGCCCGCCGGGGCCACCACGAGGACGAACAGGTCGGTCATGCCCGACACGGCGATCTCGGACTGCCCGACACCGACCGTCTCGACGATGATCCGGCGGAATCCGGCCGCCTCGCACAGGTGCAGCACCTCGCGGGTGCGCCGGGCCACGCCGCCGAGGGTCGTCCCCGCCGGCGAGGGGCGGATGAAGGCCCGGTCGTCGCGGGCGAGCTCGATCATGCGGGTCTTGTCGCCCAGGATGGATCCCCCCGAGCGGGTGCTGGACGGGTCGACCGCCAGCACTGCGAGCCGCTCGCCCGTCGTCGAGGATGAGCTGCCCGAGCGCCTCGATGAGCGTGCTCTTGCCGACACCCGGGGCACCCGAGATGCCGATCCGCACGACGTCGGCGGCGGGCGCGGGCAGCGCTTCCAGCAGGATGCTCGGCCGCCGCGCGATGGTCCGCGCGGGTCGACTCGACCAGGGTGATGGCCTGGGCCAGGGCGCGCCGGTCCTGATTGGTGATGCCCGCCGCGAGCGCCGCCACGTCCACGGGGCGCTCGCCGGTCATGAGGCCGCGTGCACCGTGTCGATCAGCTCGAGCACCGCCGCGGCCGCCGTCGGGATATTGGTGCCGGGGCCGAACACCGCGGCGACGCCGGCCGCCTTGAGGAAGTCGTAGTCCTGCGCCGGGACGACGCCGCCGCACACGACCACGATGTCCCCCGCCTCCCTGCGCGCGCAGCTCGTCGATCAGCTGCGGGACGAGCGTCTTGTGTCCGGCCGCGTGGGTGGAGACCCCGACGACGTGCACGTCCCCGTCGATGGCCTCCCGGGCGACCTCGGCCGGGGTCTGGAACAGGGGCCCGACCTCGACGTCGAAGCCCAGGTCGGCGAATGCGGTCGCGATCACCTTCGCACCCCGGTCGTGCCCGTCCTGACCCATCTTGGCAACGAGCATGCGCGGACGGCGCCCGTGGCGCGTGGCGAAGTCCTCGACGGATCCGCGGATCGCCTCGAACCCGGCATCGTCGGCGTAGGCGGCCCCGTAGACGCCGGAGATGCTGCGCACGTCGGCGCGATGGCGGCCGAACACGTCCTCCAGCGCATCGGAGATCTCGCCGAGGGTGCAGCGCGCACGGGCCGCCGCGATGCAGCACTCGAGCAGGTTCGCGTCGCTGCGGGCCCCGTCGCGCAGCGCTTCGAGGGCGGCGCTCGGCCGCGGCGGCGTCGCGCGTCGCGCGTACCTCGGCGAGCCGCGCCAGCTGCTGCTCGCGCACGGCGCGGTTGTCGACTTCGAGGATCTCGACCGGCGGCTCGTCCTCGAGCCGGTACCGGTTGACGCCGACGATCGTGTCCTCGCCGCGGTCGACCCGCGCCTGGCGCCGGGCCGAGGCCTCCTCGATGCGCAGTTTGGGCATGCCCGACTCCACGGCGGCGGTCATGCCGCCGAGCGCCTCGACCTCCTGGATCAGCTCCCAGGCGTGGTGCACCAGCGACGCGGTCAGCGACTCGACGAAATACGACGCCGCCGAGCGGATCCACGACCCGCGTGACGCCGGTCTCCTCGGCGAGGATGAGCTGGGTGTTGCGGGCGATGCGCGCCGAGGCCTCACTGGGCAGCGCGATCGCCTCATCGAAGCTGTTGGTGTGCAGGCTCTGCGTCCCGCCGAGCACGGCGGCAAGCGCCTCGAAGGCCGTCCGGACGACGTTGTTGTACGGGTCCTGCTCGGTGAGCGACACCCCCGAGGTCTGGCAGTGGGTGCGCAGCATCAGCGACCCGGGCTTGGCGGGCGCGAACTGGCGCATGAGTCGCACCCACAGCACGCGGGCGGCGCGCAGCTTGGCGATCTCCATGAAGAAGTCCATGCCGATGGCGAAAAAGAACGACAGGCGCGGCGCAAACGCGTCGACGTCCAGCCCTCGCGACAGCGCGGCGCGCACGTATTCCAGCCCATCGGCCAGCGTGAACCCGAGCTCCTGGACCGCGGTCGCCCCTGCCTCCTGCATGTGGTAGCCCGAGATCGAGATCGAGTTGAACCGCGGCATCTTGCGCGCGGTGAAATCGATGATGTCGGCGACGATCCGCATGCTGGGCCCGGGCGGATAGATGTAGGTGTTGCGGACCATGAACTCTTTGAGGATGTCGTTCTGGACCGTGCCGGATAGCTGCTGGGTCGCGACCCCCTGCTCCTCGGCGGCGACGATGAAGAAGGCCATGATCGGGAGGACCGCGCCATTCATGGTCATCGATACCGACATCTTCTCAAGCGGGATCCCGTCAAACAGGATCTTCATGTCCTCGACCGTGTCGATCGCGACTCCGGCCTTGCCGACGTCGCCCTCGACCCGCGGATGGTCGGAGTCGTAGCCGCGGTGGGTCGCCAGGTCGAAGGCCACCGACAGGCCCATCTGCCCGGCGGCCAGGTTCCGCCGGTAGAACGCGTTCGACTCCTCGGCGGTCGAGAAGCCCGCGTACTGGCGCACGGTCCAGGGGCGGTTGGCGTACATCGTCGCGCGCACGCCGCGGGTGAACGGGGCCAAGCCGGGCAGGCTGCCGAGATCCTCGATGCCCTCGAGATCCTCGGCCGTGTACAGGGGCTTGATCGGGATGCCCTCGGGGGTGGGCCGCGTCAGTTCCTCGAGCGGGCGGGTGCCCAACTCCGCCTGGGCGGCATCGGCCCAGGCCTGACGGTCGAACTGCTGCGAGGTGTCGCGCGACGGCCATGCATCCCTCCGGACCGGTCAACGTGCCCGCCAAGGATATGCCGTTTGCGCCCGCCCGGTGCGCGGCGGGCGCCGATCGGTGCGGCCGGCGCGAGGGCCGGGCACCCGATCAGACGTGGACCGTGCGCGGCACGCGTCGGATCAGGACGACGGTGCACACCAGCCCGACCAGCGCGGTCGCGGCACCGACGTAGAACGCCGCCTGGAACCCGTCCACCAGCCCCTGGGGCGTTGCGGCGGCCGCGGCCTGCTGCGGGTTGGCACCGGTCGCCACCGCCGCCGTGACGGCGGTGTTGATGTGGCTGGTGGCAACCGTGCCGGCGACGGTCGACAGCACGGCGACCCCCACGGCGCCACCGACCTGCTGGGAGGTGTTGATCAGCCCCGAGGCGGCCCCGGCGAGCGAGCCCGTGACCCCCTGCAGGGCGGCGATCGATACGGGCACGAATGCGAAGCCGAGCCCGACGCCCGCGAGAATGAAGCCGGGAACCAGGTCATGCAGATAGGTGCCGTCGACCGGCAGATTCGTGAAGGCCAGCAGCCCGATCATCAGCAGCAGCATGCCGATCGCAAGGATCGGGCGAACCCCGAAGCGGGTCACCAGGGCCTGCGAGATCCCCGCGGCCAGGATGATGACCCCCGCCAGCAGCAGGTAGCGCAAGCCGACACCCAGCGCGTCGATGCCGAGCACCTGCTGCATGTAGAGCGACAGGAAAAAGAACGTCGCGAAGATGGACGACCCGAGGAGGAATCCGACCACGTTGGCACCGGTCACGCTGCGGTTCCTGAAGATGCGCAACGGCAGGATCGGGTCGGTCACGCGCGCCTCGATCACCACGAATCCCACGATCAGGATCGCCGATGCGACCAGCGACGCGATCGTGACGGGGCTGGACCAGGAGGCCGTCTGGGCGTGCGTGAGGCCGAAGATGAGCAATGCCAGCCCGCTGGTGATCGACACCGCTCCGGCGACGTCCAGCCGGCCCTCGGCGGCGGCGCCCCGCGACTCGGGGATGAAGCGCGGTGTCAGCAGCAGCACGAACAGGCAGATCGGCACGTTGACCAGGAAGATCCATCGCCAGGACAGGTACTGGACGAGGATGCCGCCGGCCAAGACGCCGACGGCGCCGCCGACGCCGGCGATCGCCCCCCAGACGCCCAGCGCGCGGTTCCGCTCGCTGCCCTCGCGGAAGGTGGTCATCAGGATCGACAGCGCGCCCGGGGAGATGATCGCCGCGCCGATGCCCTGGAACGCGCGTGCCAGGATCAGCATCAGCTCGGTCTGGGAGAACCCGCACAGCGCCGAGCCGCAGGTGAAGATCACGAGCCCGACCATGAAGATCGCGGCGGCGCCCGAACAGGTCGGCGGCCCGGCCCGCCGAGCAGCAGCAGCCCGCCGAAGGTGAGCGTGTAGGCGCTCAGGATCCACTGCAGGTTGGCTTCCGAGAACGCCAGCGACTCCCTGATCGAGTTCAGCGCCACGTTCACGATCGACACGTCGATCACCAGGATGAACTGCGTGAGGCTCAGCAGCACGAGCACGATCAGACCGCGCGGCTCCGAACGTACGGTCACGGGGTTCCTTTCCGGGGGTCGGGTGCGCTGGTGCGGGGCACCGGGACACGACCCGCCAGCGGACCGAGTCGCGTTCCCCGCTTGCGCTTGCCGCGCATCCTGCCAGATGTCCGCGACCGCACGCCCTGACCCCACCGAGGCCCCGCACCAAGCGGCCGCGCCGGCCCGGTCGGGTACGATCCCGACTGACGACGACCCGTGTCCCACACGACCATGGAGCACTCGTGAGCACGACACCGCCACCCGTCCAGCCCGGTGGACCCGACGGGGATCCGCCCCCCATCGAGACGTTCACCCACTACGACCAGGCCAAGGACGCCTACCACTGCTCGTATGGGCCCCTGCGCCACGCCCGGACCGTCTGGGACCCGGAGCGTGAGATCCAGGTGCGCCTGGACGAGACGAGCAATCAGGTCATCGGGTTCTCGATCCCCAACTTCACCGAGTGGCACAAGACGCACGCGGACGCGGAGGGGTTCTTCGACGTGGATCTGCCGTCGTTCTGGCCCGGCGAGATCGAGAGCGCCTGACCGGCGCGCAGACCTACGATGCCAACAGCCGCGAGACGCCCCCCGGGCCGGCGCGCAACAGCGCGGCGGAGCGGCGTGCGTCCCGGGCCTGCTCCCGAAAGCGCCGTTCGGTGAGCTGATCGCCGGCCGCGCGTTCCTGCTCGGCCTGCTCTTCCCAGTCGTCGGCGAGCTGCTCGAGCCGCAGGGCCATGCGCTCGTTGCGGCTCAAACGCGTCCGTGTGGTCGTCGGATGGGCCCCGTGCGTGAAGAGCGTCATCTGCTCGTCGCGCTGCACCGGATCGGGCCGGTGCTGGGGTGTGTGCTCGGGCGGGTGCATCAGTCTGCCTCCCAGTCGAACAACTGTTCCCAGCGTAGCGCAGACCGCGGACGACCCGCCGTCAGCTGCCGGCGACCACCTTCGCAACGCCATCGCCCGAGCTGGCATAGATCGACCGCGGCGACTTGGAGACCGACACGAGGCCGACGACCTCGTGCGAGCCGGCGCCCGAATTGGCGTCGATCGCGTACGCCGCCTTCGGCACGGTGATCTTGGCAATCCCCGTCTCGGTACGGGCGTGCACGTAGGTCGGCGGGGCCATGAAGCTCATGGTGATGTCGCCGTTGAGGCTGTACGCGGTGACCGACGGCGAGGTTCCCGTGTAGACGAAGCTGCCGCTCTCGCTGTTGGAGTACACGCTGCCGGTCATCCCGGTGACCGTCAGCAGCCCGCGCTGGGCGGTCGCGTTCACCGGTGTGGCGGCGGGCGCGGTGATGATGAAGTTGGCGCTGCACGAGATGAACGCCATCAACGGGCAATTGGCAAGCACGCTCAGCGTACCGTTGGCCAGCCGCTCGGTCACGGTGGGCCCGGTGAAGACGTACTTCTTCGCGACTGCGACGGTCGTCGCGCCCGGTGGACCGGCCTGGATCGTGACCGACCCGCGCTCGGTGTTGACGAGGATCTTGGTGATCGGACCGGCGAACGTCCGGCGCTGGTGGGTGGTGCGGGTGAACGCGACGATCGTGAGCGCACCCAGGATGAACACCACGGCAATCGCTGCCGCGAGGTACCCGATGAATCGCCACTTGCGCACGTCGGCGAGGGTACGCGACCGCGCGGTGGTCCGCCCGGCACGCGGGTCCGTCAGGGCGCGTGGTCCCGGTCGCGCGAGTCATCCGGCCCACTGTCCACCGGGCTCCGCGCGGGCTCGTGTAGCCTCGTGCGACGGCCCCGCGCGCGGATGGGGCCACGCCAGCCGGGGAGTTCGCCCTCCGTGTCGGAGTCCGCCGTACTGCAAGACATCCTCGCGGTGCTGGGCACGCGTCCCGGCATCCAGGTGGGCATCGGCGACGATACGGCCGTCTTGGCCGCCGATCCGCCGCTGCTGCTCGCGCACGACATGCTCGTCGAGGATGTGCACTTCCGCTGGACGACCCATTCATTCGCCGACGTCGGGCATGCGGCGCTGGCCGTCAACCTGTCTGACATCGCCGCGATGGGCGGTGAACCGATCGCGGCGGTTGTCGGCCTGGCGAGCCCGACCGGCGTGCTGCGGTCCGCGGAGATCCGCGAGTTCTACGGTGCCATGGAACAGCTGGCCAAGGCCAGCGGCTGCTCGATCATCGGGGGCGACATCTCCCGCGCGAAGGAGACCGTCGTGGGAGTCACGGTCGTCGGCCGGATGCCCGTCGGCCGTGCACCGGTCCTGCGCTCCGGCGCACGGCCCGGTCAGGTCGTGTACGTGACCGGGCCCCTCGGACGGTCGACGGCGGGCCGTCATGGTCCTCGACGACCCCCCGGGCCGGGCCCGTCCGCTCGACGCCCAACTGGTGGCCGCCCACAAGCGGCCCGAGCCACGGCTCGCGGCCGGTCTCGCGCTCGCCGCGCGCGGGGGCGTCGGCGATGATGGACATCTCGGACGGGCTCTGCCTGGACGCCGAGCGGATGGCGCTCGCATCCGGCGTCCGGATCACCATCGAGCTCGACCGGGTGCCGATCGGCGAGGGCGTGAGCGCCGTCGCCCTCGACGCCGGGGTCGACCCCGCCGAGTTGGCGAGCACGGGCGGCGAGGACTACGAGCTGTTGGTCGCGATCGATCCCGCGCTGGTCGGCGCAGACCGGGATCGCGCTCACCCCGGTCGGTACGGTCAGCGCCGACGCGCCGGGTCTGACGACGCTGCGCGCCGGACGTCCCGTACGACTGGCCCGGCTGGGATGGGATCACGTCGGCTAGCGACCCGACGGGCCGCTAGCCGACGATCCCCCTCAGGCGTTCTCGCTTACCGGGGCAAGGCGCGAGACGCCCGGGCGCGGCCCGAACAGTGCGGCGAGGTCCTCGCGCTCGAGGGCCTCGTGTTCGAGCAGCATTGTGGCACCGTTCTCCAGGAGGTCACGGTGACTGACAAGCATGTGCATGGCCCGGTCGAAGGCCGTCCGAACGAGGATCTGCGCGGCCGTCTCGACGTCCTCCGCGCTGCGGTCGCTGTCGGCCGCCGGCAGGGCGACCATCAGGCTCTCGTCGGTGCGCGGCTCGGCCATCGCCAGGTCGCCGGCCATGTGGCGGGCGAGCACGGCGGCGCGCTTGAGGTCGTCGCCGGCGCCACTGGTGCATTCGCCGAAGACCAGTTCCTCCGCGGCGCGGCCCGCCAGGAGCATGCGCAGCCGCTCCATGCACTCGGTGCGGGTGGCCAGGAAGCGGTCCTCGGTCGGCAGGGCGACGGTCACGCCCAGGGCATGCCCCTGCGGGATGACCGTCACGCGCTCGACCGGGTCGCAGGTCGGCGACATGTAGCCCACGAGGGCGTGACCCATCTCGTGGTAGGCGACCAGCCGGCGCTCCTCACCGCTCAGGACGCGGCTGCGCCGTTCGGGTCCGCCGGCCAGGCGCATCAGGGCCCTGCGGAAGTGCGCGATCGTGATCTGCGAGTCGCCGGCGCGGGCGGCCTCGAAGCTCGCCTCGTTGCACAGGGCCGCCAGATCCGCACCGGCCAGGCCGGCGGTCATCGCCGCGACCCGGTCGGGATCGGCCCATTCGGAGACCGGACGGGTGCGCAGGTGCACGTCGAGGATCTCGCGCCGCGCCCGCCGGTCGGGCAGCCCGACCGCGATCTTGCGGTCGAATCGCCCGGACCGCACCAGGGCCGGGTCCAGGTCGTCGAGGCGGTTGGTGGACGCCAGCACGACGACGGGCTTGGCGGGATCGGTCCGGAACCCGTCGATCTCCGACAAGAGCTGATCGAGGGTCTGCTCGCGCTCGCCGCTGGCGGCATGGCCGGTGCGGCGGCCGCCGATGGCGTCGATCTCGTCGATGTAGATGACCGCCGGCGCCGCCTTGCGGGCAGCGGCGAACAGCGCCCGGATCCGCTTGGACCCCAGCCCCGCATAGACCTCGACGAATTCGGAGCCGGACACCGAGAAGAACGGCACGCCCGCCTCACCCGCCACGGCCTTGGCCAAGAGGGTCTTGCCGGTTCCCGGCGGCCCGTGCAGGATCACGCCCTTGGGCACCGTCGCCCCGAGTGCACGGTAGACCTCCGGCTCTGACAGGACGTCGGCGATCTCGGCCACGTCGTCGCGGATCTCGTCGATGCCGGCCACGTCCTTGAACTTGGTCTGTGAGGCAACCGGGCGCACGCGGTGCCGGAAGCGTCCCCCGCCGGCCATGCGCAGGGCGGCCGCGGAGACCGCCACGAGCCCGCGTCAACAGCAACAGCGGCCCCCAGGTCTGCAGCCAGAGCGTCAGGGAAAAGCCACCGCCCCCGGCGGCGACGGGGACGACCCTCGTCGGGTTGGGCGCCGGCGGCGTGACGCTGAGCGGGACATGCCCCTGCTGGGCCGCGCTCAGGACCTGCCCGGACAGTTCGGCCAGCACGGGTGCCACGTACACGTGGCGTCCGGCCGTGACGCGCAGGCTCAGGTTCCCGGTGGTGCCCGCGAGCGCGGCCGCCGACGCATCCCCGTGTGCCAGACGCGCCAGCAGCGACGACAGCGGCACGGGCGTGCCCGCGTGGACCGATGGCACCGGACCGGCCGCGACGGCCATCGAGCTCGCGCTCAGGGCGGCGATGACGGCGAGTGCGGCAAGACGACGGTGGGTGCGCATGAGCGACACTAAACCGCGACCCCACGAGCGACCACACCCGCCATATGGACAGCCCACCCCCCGCCGGTCGGATGTTTCCCCCACCACGGGTCCAGTTAGGCTAGCCCCGATGATGCACCCGGATGAGTTCGAGGACACCGTCGAGTACGCGCTCGGCCTGGTGCCGCCGCCGTTTCAGGCCGCCCTCTCCGAGGTCGCTGTCCTGATCGACGACGACGCGCCCCCGTCATTCGGCCGTCTGTACGGGCTCTACCAGGGAGTGCCGCTGACCCATCCCGAGTCGCGCGGCTACGGCCAGCTCCCGCCGCGGATCACGATCTTTCGACGGCCGCTCGAACAGGACTTCCCCGATCGCCAGCAGCTCATCGGCCAGATTTGTGTCACCGTGCTGCACGAGCTCGGGCACCATCTCGGGATGTCCGAACAGCAGCTGCGCGACCTGGGCTACGGGTAGCGCACCGGGCCCGTCGTGCGCCCGGTGCGCGCCGGGGTTCGACTAGTGGGTCGCTTGGGCGATCGCCGGGGCGTTCTCGAGCCCGGTGATCTGGAGGCTCGCCTCGCCGCCGTAGCGCTTGTTCAGGTTGATCACCAGCGCGGTCGTGCCCTCGATGATCAGTGCGTTGGCCAGCGGTCCCGCGTCGAGTCCCCGCGCTCCGGGGAGGTCCTTGGTCAGCTCGATGACGGCCTCGCGCGCCTCGCGGCTCTTGCCGCACACCAGGACGTCGGCGCCGAGGTGGTGGCGCGCCTGCAGTGCGGCCGCGGGGAGGTTGTTGTAGGCCACCACGACCTTCGCCTCGGGCGCCAGCTGCTGGACGGCATGCGCGCAGGACGGCGCACCGGCGGGCAGTTCGGCTCCCTGGACCGCGAACGCGCCGCTCTTGCCGAACTTCAGGGCGTTGGCCACGGTGATCACGATCTTGCCGGCCAGTGCGTCGGCCAGCGGCGGAATCGTCTGCTCGATGCCCTCCCATGGAATCGACACGATCGCCAACTCGCCCGCCGCGGCGGCCGCCACGTTCTCCATTGGGATGAAGTTTCCCTCGGGCAGGGCCTCGCGCAGTCCCGCGGCGGCCTGGTCGGCGCGCTCCTGGCTCCGCGAACCGACGACGATGTCGTGGCCGGCGGCCGCAAAGCAGATGGCAAGCCCGCGACCGAGGTCACCGGTGCCGCCGAAGATGGCGATCTTCATAGACGCACTCCCTGTTATGAGTCGGTCCCTGAGCGCCGGCGCGCGGCCTCGAGGGTGTTTGCGAGCAGATAGGCGATCGTGGTCGGCCCGACCCCGCCGGGCACCGGGGTGATCCAGCCGGCCACCTCGGCGACCTCATCGAAGGCGACGTCGCCCCGCAGGCCGCCCTCGGTGCGGTTGATGCCGACGTCGATGACGGCGGCGCCGGGACGCACCCAGTCGGCGCGGACCATCTCGGGTCGCCCGACCGCGGCCACGAGGACGTCGGCCTGCCGGCACAGCGCGGGCAGATCGCGGGTGCGCGAATGGGCGACGGTCACCGTGCAGTTGGCGGCCAGCAGCAGCATCGACTGCGGCTTGCCGACGATCAGGCTCCTGCCGACGACGACCGCGTGCGCACCCTCCAGCGGAACGCCGCCCTCGCGCAGCAGGCGCATGACCCCCTGTGGCGTGCACGGGACGTTGCCGGGCTCGCCGCGCATCAGTCGGCCGAGACTGATCGGCGAGAACCCGTCGACATCCTTGTCCGGGTGGATGCGGTTCGCGATCAACGGTTCGGAGAGCTGGTCGGGGACCGGCAGCTGGACGAGCATGCCGTCGACCGCGTCGTCCGCGTTGAGTTCATCGATGATGGCGTCGAGTTCGGCCTGGCTGGTGGCCTCCGGGAGCGTGATGCGCCGCGAGACCATGCCGACCTCATCGGCGGCGCGCGCCTTGCCCGGCCTGGTAGAGCTCCGACGCCGGATCGTCGCCGACCTGGATGCCGACCAGGCCCGGTGCGCGCCCGGCGCGGGCGACGAAGGCCGCCACGCCCTCGGCGACCTCGGCGCGCACCCTGGCGGCCACGGCCTTGCCGTCGATGATGGTCGCTGCCACTCGCTCACCCGACCTTTCGCATCGGCGCAGCCCCGGCCATCAGTCGCCGCTCGGTGCCATCCCGGCTGAAACGGACCCGGACCAGGCTGCCGCGGCTCTCGACCCCGGTCACGACCCCTTCGCCGAACGTTGCGTGCAACACCGTGTCCCCCGCCTCCAGCGGTACCTGCGCGGTGCGCTGGGTGGCACCGGCGAACGCCTCCCGGACCGGCGCGCCCGCGCGCGCGGCGACGGCCTCCGGCGGAATCTCGGCCAGGAAGCGCGAGGGCAGACGATACTCACGCCCGCCGTGGATGGCGCGCGTTTCGGCGTGGGTCAGCATCAGCCGGGTGCGCGCCCTGGTCATCCCGACGTAGCACAGCCGGCGCTCCTCCTCGAGGCTGTCCGGATCGTCGGCGCGCATGTGGGGGAAGATGCCCTCCTCGACGCCCGTCATGAGCACGATGTCGAATTCGAGCCCCTTGGCGTTGTGGACGGTCATCAGCGTGACCTGGCCATGCTCCTGGTCGACCAGGTCGGCGTCGGACTGGAGCGCGACCTCCTCGAGGAACCCCAGCAGCGATGGCTCGGCGGCGCTGGCCTGGTATTCGGCGGCCACGTTCTCGAGCTCGTCGAGGTTCTCGATGCGTCCCTGGGCCTCGAGGGTGCCCTCGGCGACCAGGGCCGCACGCAGTCCGGAGCGCTCGAGGACGAGCGCGACCAGCCCGCTGAGCGGCATCCCGGCGGCCTCGGCAGCGGCGAGCTCGGTCGACGAGCGCCGCGGTGCGGGCCAGCGCCGCCGCGCTGGGCCTGGGTGAGGCCGGCGATGAGATCGGCATGGGCCATGGCGTCCCCGATGGCGAACCCGTGCGTCTGGGCCGACAGGCTCAGCTTGACCAGGCAGCCCGGCCCCAGCCCGCGCTTGGGCGCGCCCAACAGGCGCGCGACGGCGATCTCGTCGGCCGGGTTCGCCGCCGCGCGCAGGTACGCCAGCGCGTCGCGGACCTCGGCGCGCTCGTAGAACCGCGGTCCGCCGACCACCGTGTAGGCGACGCGGCCGCGCACGAGTTGGTCCTCGATCGAGCGGCTCTGCGCGTTGGTCCGGTAGAAGACGGCGATCTGATCGAGCGACGTGCCCGCGGCGCGGGCGCGCTCGATCTCCGCCAGCACGGTGCGCGCCTCGTCGTGCTCGTCGCGGCACGACAGGACCTGCAACGGCTCGCCGTCGCCCTGGTCGGTCCACAGCTCCTTCGGGCGGCGGCCCCGGTTGCGCGCGACGACGGCGTTGGCGGCCCGCAGGATCGTGCCCGGTCGAGCGGTAGTTCTGCTCGAGTGCCACGACGTGCGCATCGGGGTAGTCACGCTCGAAGTCGAGGATGTTGCGCACGTCGGCGCCGCGCCAGGAGTAGATGCTCTGGTCGTCGTCGCCGACCGCGCAGATGTTGCGCTGCGGCTCGGCGAGCACGCGCACCAGCCGGTACTGGGCGTGGTTGGTGTCCTGGTACTCGTCGACCAGGATGTAGCGAAAGCGTGACTGGTACCGCTCGCGCACCTCGGCGTCGGACTCCAACAGGCGCGTGGCGACCATCAGCAGGTCGTCGAAATCCATGGCGCCCGCGGCCTGCAGGCGGGCCGAGTAGCGGCGGTACAGGCGCGCGATGACCTCATCGCCGAAGCCGTCGGCCTCCTCGACGAACGCCTCCGCGTCAACGAGCCGGTTCTTGGCGTCCGAGATGCGGCCCAGGACGTGACGCGGCGCGACGCGCTTGGGATCGACCTCCTCGTCGGCGAAGCAGGCGCGCAGCAGGCGCAGCTGGTCGTCGGCGTCGTAGATGGCGAAGTCGGGCCGATAGCCGGCGGCCTCGGCTTCCCGGCGCAGGATGCGCGCGCAGGCCGAGTGGAACGTGCTCGCCCAGATGTCCCGGGCCGAGGGCCCCACCAGCGCCGCGATGCGCTCCCGCATCTCGGCCGCGGCCTTGTTGGTGAAGGTGATCGCCAGGATGGACCAGGGCGCGACGCCGCGATCGTGGATCAGGTGGGCGATCCGGTACGTCAGCACACGGGTCTTGCCGCTGCCCGCGCCGGCGAGCACCAGCAGCGGGCCCTCGGTGTGCAGCACCGCCTCGCGCTGCGGAGGGTTGAGATCGTCGAGGAGGTTGGCCAACGCACACCGATCCTAGCGGGCGCGCTCCCCGGAGCGCCGGCCGAGGCCGCCCTCGCGCGGCTACCGCGTCGCGCGGTGCGCGGACCTCGGGGCTGTCGACGTGCGGCCGGCCGGCGGGGCCCTTGCCGTTGGACTGGCCCGGTGCGGACTCCGGTCCGCCCCGGCCGGCGCCCAGCTGGTGCTCGAGCTCGGTCACGCGGCGGGTCAGCGTCTCGAGGGATTCCGCGACGGGGTCCGGGAGCCGGGTGTGCTCGAGCTCGGGTCCGGCGACCCGCCGTCCGGAGATGGCGACGGGGCGTCCGGGGTTGCCGACGACGGTGGTCTCCGGCGGCACATCCTTGATGACGATGGCCCCGGCGCCGATCTTGGCGTCGTCCCCGATGACGAGCGGTCCGAGGACTTGGGCGGCGGTGCCGACGATCACCCGGTTGCCGACGGTCGGATGCCGCTTGCCGCCTTGCTTTCCGGTCCCGCCGAGGGTCACGCCCTGATAGATCGTTACGTCGTCACCGATCTCGGTCGTCTCGCCGATGACCACACCCATGCCGTGGTCGATGAACAGGCCGCGGCCGATGCGCGCGCCAGGATGGATCTCGATGCCGGTCAGGAAGCGTGAGATCTGCGAGACCAGCCGCGCCGAGAACCGGTGCCCGCGGACGTACAGGGCGTGCGCGCCACGATGCATCCAGACGGCGTGGAGCCCCTGATACAGCAGGATTTCACTGGTGGACTGGGCGGCAGGATCCCGCTCTCGAGCGGCGCGCAGGTCGTCGCGCAGCGTGGCCAGCGCACTGGAGACGCGTCCGAAGCTCTGAGGAGATCTGCCGCGCCTCTTGGCGACCATGCTGCTGAGTATAGGCTCTTTGCATGGGAACTCCTCCTTTGGGTCCCGCGGTGACCGCCCCCGGCGCGTCGTGTCGCTCTGCGGCCATCCCCGACCGCCCTGGCCGTTCGCCTTGACGGCCTGCTCGCGCGCGACCTGGCCGCGCTGGACGCGCTAGCCGACCAGCTGCCCGAGCCGCCGTGGGACGTCGAGGTCGGCGGTGATGACACCGAACTGCTGGGCCTGCTGACCGCGCGGGGGTTCACCGAATACGCGCGTGGGACCCTCTATGCGCGCAGCGCCGAGGGGATCCCCGCCCCGCGGGTGGCCGGCATCGAGGTCGTCGCCTACGACAACGCGTGGGCGGACGCCTTCACGGCGGCCGAGGCGACGGCGATGCAGGGCCTGGCGGCCTTCGCGGAGCTCGGCAGCCCGTCCGGGTACGAATGGGGCGCCGGGCAGGGCAGTTTCCGGATCGCCCGGACGACCGAGGGGCGCCTTGTCGGGTTCGCCCACGCCGATCTGCCCGACGGGGTCGTGGACTGGTTCGGGGTCGTGCCGGAGGAGCGCCGCAAGGGGATCGGACGCCTGCTCATGGCCGGGCTCGCGCGCGATGTCGCCAGCGCCCGCGGGACCCACCTGCTGGTGTTCGCGGAAGACGGTACCCCGGGGGGCCCGTTCCTGGCGCGGCTCGGCTTCCAGGCGCGCGGGCGGCGCATCCTGGTCATCCGCCGCGGCGGCGGGGCCTGACGCGCGGGGGCGCCGGCGGCCGCCGGCGCCCCCGCGCGTCCTAGCCCTCGGCGAACAGCGGCGTCGACAGGTAGCGCTCGCCGGTGTCGCAGAGGATGGTGACGATGACCTTGCCGGCGCTCTCGGGACGCGTGGCGACCTGGATCGCGGCCCACACGTTGGCGCCGGCGGAGATGCCGACGAGGATCCCCTCGCTGCGCGCGAGCTGGCGGGCGATCGCATACGCGTCTTCGACCCGGCAGGTCATGACCTCGTCGTAGACGTGCGTGTTGAGCACGCCCGGCACGAAGCCGGCGCCGATGCCCTGGATCTTGTGGGGGCCGGGCTGGCCGCCGGACAGGACCGGCGAGTCGGTCGGCTCGACGGCGACGGTCAGGAAGCCCGGGCGCCGCTCGCGCAGCACCTCCCCGACGCCGGTGATGCTGCCGCCGGTGCCGACGCCGGCGACGAGGGCGTCGACCTGGCCACCGGTGTCGTCCCAGATCTCGCGCGCGGTCGTCTGGCGATGGATCTCGGGGTTGGCCGGGTTCTGGAACTGCTGGGGCACGAAGCTGTCCGGGGTCGTGCCGGGCGAGTTCCTCGGCGCGGGCGATGGCGCCGCGCATGCCCTCGGGCCCGGGCGTGAGCACCAGTTCAGCGCCGTAGGCGGCCAGCAGCGCGCGCCGCTCGAGGCTCATGGTCTCGGGCATCGTCAGGATGCACCGGTACCCCTTGGCGGCAGCCACGAACGCGAGCGCGATCCCGGTGTTGCCGGAGGTCGGCTCGATGATGACGCTCCGACCGGGCGCGATCAGCCCGTCCCGCTCGGCGGCCTCGATCATCGCCAGGCCGATGCGGTCCTTGACGCTGCCGGCCGGGTTGAACGACTCGAGCTTGCCGAGAATCGTCGCCCCGGTGCCGTCGCCGATCCGCAGCCGCACGAGCGGCGTGCGCCCGATCAGATCGGTGATCGAATCGGCGATCCGGGCCGTTCCCGGACTGCTCGTGGTGGTGCTCATGCTCAGACCTCCTCGCTGATGGCGATGCGCACGAGCTCGCCGAGATCACGCTCGGGCCGCGCACCGAAATGACTGATGACCTCCGCCGCCGCCGCGGCGCCCGCCTGCGCACAGTGCACGACGTCCCACCCCTGGGTCAGGCCGTACAGAAACCCCGCTGCGTACAGATCGCCCGCGCCGGTGCTGTCGACGACCTCGGGGACGCGCACTGGGCGCACCTCGTAGACCGCTTCGGGCGTCACCACCAGCGAGCCCTGGTCGCCGCGGGTGACCACGACCAGCTCGCACTGGCCCTGCAGCACCTCGACGGCCGCCCAGACGTCGGGGATCTCGACGAGCGACTCGGCCTCGAGCTGGTTCGCGAACAGCACGTCGATCGGGCCCGCGACCAGCTCGCGAAACTCGGCCCGGTGGCGGTCGACGCACATCGGATCCGACAGCGTCATCGCCACCTTGCGGCCGGCCCGCTGCGCCGCGGCGATGGCGTCGCGCAGCGCCTGCTTGGCCTGCGGCGGATCCCAGAGGTAGCCCTCGACGTAGACGAACCGGGCCGCGGCGATGAGATCGGTGTCGATGTCCTCTGGGCCGAGATCGATGCTGGCGCCGAGATAGGTCGCCATCGTGCGCTGCGCGTCCGGGGTCACGAAGACCAGGCAGCGGGCGGTCGAAGGACCCGCGATTGCCGGCGGCGTGTCGAAGTGCACCCCGCCGCTGGTCAGGTCGTGGGTGAAGATCCGCCCGAGCTGGTCGTCGGCCACCCTCCCCACGAACGCGACGCGAATCCCGAGCGACGCGGCCGCGGCGATCGTGTTGGCGCACGATCCGCCGGACATCTCGACGGCCGGGCCCATGCTCGCGGTAGAGGGCCTCCGCCAGCTGCTCGTCGACGAGGGTCATCGAGCCCTTCTGCAGGCCCTGGGTCTCGAGGAACCGCTCGTCGGCATGGGCGAGCACATCGACGATGGCGTTCCCGATTCCGACGACGTCGAACCGCACGTGGCTGGGTCATGGCCGATCCTCCCCCAAGCGGCGCTAGATGTAGAACATCGGAGCTTCGGACATGCGCTCTTCCTCGTCGACCATGTCCGCGATCGTCAGATCGCCCAGGAGCCCGACCAGCAGCTGGCGTGCCTGACGCCAGACGCCATCGACCCCGGCGGCGTCGACGGCGGCCGCCAAGCGTCCGTCGACCGTCTCGACGACCTCGAGCAGGGTCACCTCGCCCGGTGGCCGCAGGAACGAATAGCCGCCCTTGACGCCCCGCTGGCTGGCGAGGATGCCCGCCCGACGCAGCGCCGAGAACAGCTGCTCGAGCACGTGCAGGGGGATGTCACGTGCCTCGGAGATCTCCACGATCGGGACGGGCCCGCCCTTACCGCGGCGGGCAAGCTCGGTCAGCGCGATGATCGCGGAGCGGCTCTTGTCGCTGATCGCGATTATCGACGACATAAAACGGGAAATTGTTCCGGGCATTTTGGGCAGTTTACCCGACACCCGGTCACAACGCGCTGTGCGGGCGCTATTCCTCGGCGAGCATGAAGTTCTCGACGCCCTCGCGCAGGACCGGGGGCGGATCGCCGAGCCCGCGCTTGCTGCGCATCACGAACATCTTCTCGAGCGCGTCGATCCAGGAGTCGAGGTCGGGAAGCATGAACTCGTAGACGCACTCGTCGGTATGCAACATCAGCCGCGCGCGCTTGCCGCCGAGCGGGATGCTGTGCGGGTTGCGCGGGAAGCGCTCGATGGTGCGCACGTCCTCGAGCTTGATCTCGCGCCGCTTCGCGCCGAGCCCGGTGTCGAGGAGCGTCGGCACGAACACCAGCCGCTCGTCGGTCATCGAGAAGGTCCCGTGTCGGGCGAGCCAGCCGTTTTGCAGGTCGGCGCCGGACTGCTTGCGCACGGCCTCGTCGGTCGCGCGGCTTGTCGGCGTGCGGTGTGCGCGGCAGCCGGGAGTTGGATGCGTTCTTGGCAGACATTCGAACGAGCCTAGCAACCCGGGCCGCATGCAGCGTCCGGCGGCGCGGACCAGGCCGCGCCGCCGGGACGCTGCATGCGGGCTAGTGCAGGAACGGAATGATCAGGATCGCCACGATGTTGGTGATCTTGATCATCGGGTTGATGGCGGGCCCGGCGGTGTCCTTGTAGGGGTCACCGACGGTGTCACCGGTCACCGACGCCTTGTGGGCCTCGGATCCCTTGCCGCCGTAGGCACCGTCTTCGATCAGCTTCTTGGCGTTGTCCCAGGCGCCACCGCCCGAGGTCATCGAGATGGCGACGAACAGCCCCGTGACGATCACCCCCAGCAGCAGCCCACCGAGCATCTCGCGGCCGTTGGAGACGCCGAAGATGAAGGCGACCACGATCGGGAACACGATCGGGATCAGTGCCGGGACGAGCATCTCCTTCTGGGCGGCGGCGGTCACCAGGCGCACGCAGCGTGCGTAGTCCGGCTTCTGGGTGCCTTCCATGATGCCCGGGTTCTCCCGGAACTGGCGCCGCACCTCTTCGACGACCGCGCCACCGGCGCGACCGACGGCCTCCATTGCGAAGGCGGCGAACAGGAACGGCATCATGCCGCCGATCAACAGCCCCGACACGACGAACGGGTTGCTCAGCTGGAACTGGTCGTGGAAGGTCAGGTGCGCGCCGAGAAACGAGATCCTGAGCTCCTCGGTGTAGCTGACGAACAGCACCACCGCGGCCAGACCGGCCGAACCGATGGCGTAGCCCTTGGTGACCGCCTTGGTGGTGTTGCCGACCGCGTCGAGCGGGTCGGTGATCGCCCGCACGCTGTCCGGGAGCTCGGCCATCTCGGCGATGCCACCGGCGTTGTCGGTGATCGGGCCGAACGCGTCGAGCGCGACGACGATGCCGGCCAGCGAGAGCATCGCCATGACGGCGGTCGCCGATGCCGTAGTACCCGCCGAGCTCGTACGAGCCGATGATGCCCGCGACGATCACGACCACCGGGAGCGCCGTCGCCTTCAGCGACACCGCCAGGCCCGCGATGATGTTCGTGGCGTGGCCGGTCTCCGAGGCCTTGGCGATGCTCTTGACCGGGCGCCAGACGGTGCCGGTGAAGTACTCGGTGATCGCCACCAGTCCGAGCGTGACGGCGAGCCCGATGAGCGCGCAGTACCAGTAGTCCTGCCAGGTCCCGAGGTGCTGGTAGCCGAGGTCGGCCTTGATCCCGTTGAGCATCCAGTACGTCACCGGGAGGAAGCCGAGCGCCGACAGGACCGCCGCGACGCCCAGGCCGGTGTAGAGCGCCATCGTGACGGAGCCGCCCCTGCCGACGCGAACGAACCACGTGCCGATGATCGACGCGATGATCGACACACCGCCCAGGGCCAGCGGGAACAGGACCGCGTTGAGGCTGTGCGCCCAGCCGCTGTGCTGGAAGAACAGCGAGCCGAGGAACATCACGGCGACCGTGGTCACCGCGTAGGTCTCGAACAGGTCGGCGGCCATACCCGCGCAGTCGCCGACGTTGTCGCCCACGTTGTCGGCGATCACGGCCGGGTTGCGCGGGTCGTCCTCGGGGATCCCGGCCTCGACCTTGCCGACGAGGTCGGCACCGACGTCGGCACCCTTGGTGAAGATGCCACCGCCGAGTCGGGCGAACACGCTGATCAGGGAGCTGCCGAAGGCCAGGCCGAGCAGCGGCCCGACGTCGGCCGCGGTGCCGCCGAGGATCCAGAAGTACCCGGACGACGGCCACGAGGCCGAGACCGACCACGAGCAGGCCCGTCACGGCACCGCCTTTGAATGCCACGCCCAGTGCCTGCGGCAGCCCCTTGCGGGCGGCCTCAGCGGTCCGGACGTTCGTCCGTACCGAGACGTTCATGCCGATGAAGCCCGCGGCCCCAGAGGCGATTGCGCCGATCAGGAACCCGATGGCCGCTTTCCAACCCAGCAGGTCGGACGAGACGGCGCTGCCCAGGAACCCGATCAACAGGAACATCACCACGGCGACACCGGCGATGATCGAGTACTGGCGCGTCAGGTACGCCTGCGCGCCTTCCTGGATCGCCTTCGCGATGTCTTGCATGCGCTCGTTGCCGGCGGGCTGCTTGAGCAGGTAGGCGATGAGGCCCACCCCGTAGAGCACTGCAACCAGGCCGAGCACGACCGCAAGCCATTTGGTGTTGTCCGACAGAAAGCCGGCCAAGAGTGTCCTCCGAGATCAATGTGCGCAGCCTCGCGTCAGTTGCGCGGCCTGCGTGAACGAGATGCCGTACGCGAGGGCCTGCCTGGTGGCAGGCGCATGTCGCGCAGCGGGCCGTAAAAAAGCCGGGCAGTTTCTAGCACACCGCGGCGGACGGCGTGGCAGAAGTTCCCGCATACTGCATGGACTTCCGTCGCGGATGCGTCCGCGCCGGCCGTGTCGCGGCGGCGCTAGATGCGGGCGCCCTCCAGCGCTCGGGCACAGTGCGGATCGGGCTCGGCCGGGATCCGCGGGATCACGTGGAACAGCAGATCGCGCACGCGGGCGTTGTTGCGGGCAAACACCGCCGCGACCTCCTGCGCCGACACCGCCGGCACGTTCGGCATGACCCTCGAGGCCGACGTCGTAGTCGGTGACCAGGCTGATGTTGGCGTAGCCCAGACACAGCTCCCGGGCGAGGTGGGCCTCCGGATAGGCGGTCATATTGATGACGCTCCCACCCCATCGACGCCGAACCAGCGGCTCTCGGCCCGGGTCGAAAAGCGCGGGCCCTGGATCACCACCACGGTGCCGTGGTCGTGCACGGGGATGCCGAGCGCACGGCAGCCCTCGCTGAGCAGCGCCCGCAGGACGGGCGAGAAGGGTTCGGCGGCCGAGACGTGAATCGCCTCCGGCCCGTCGAAGTACGTGTCCGCGCCGCCCGGAGGTGCGGTCGACGTACTGATCGCAGACGACGAAGTCACCGACGCGCACCGTCGCCTGCAGGCTCCCCGACGCGCATGGCGCGATGACCCAGGCCGCACCCGGCCTCGCGAAGCGCCCAGAGGTTTGCGCGGTAGTTGATCGCGTGCGGCGGGAACTCGTGATCGACGCCGTGCCGCGGCAGGAACACCACCGGCTACCCCGGACACGGTGCCGAACGCCAGCGGTGCCGAGGGCGGGCCGTACGGGGTCTCCATCCCGACGAGCTCGGCGTCGTCGAGCAGGGCATAAAAGCCCGAGCCGCCGATGATGCCGACCGCGCCGGGCGTCACTCCGGGCGTCCTCCCGGCGGCACCCACAGCCGGCTGGCCGGATCCGGCGGTGCCGGGCGGTGCCTCGGTCGCCGCCGCCTGCGCCGGCCTCGGCGATCTTCGCGTATGCCAGCTGGAGCTGTGCGAGCGGCTCGCGGAAGGGACGGACGGCCGCCTGGCCGAGCTCCTGCTCGGCGACCGCGACCAGCGCGCGCAGGATCTCGATCGCCGTCCGCGCCTGCGGCAGGTCGGCGACCTCCTGGCCCTCGGGACCGAGGCCCAGCCTGATCCCCGCCGCGTCGGCGAGCGTGGCCATGGCCTGGACCACGAGGTCCCGGACGGGCGTCCGGCCCAGGTGGTGGACGAACGCCGCGGCGAACTCCTCCGCCGAGGACTGCGCGTCGACGTCGCCGATGTACTCGTCGTGCTCGTCGGTGCTCATGCCGGTGCCCCTGTCGTCGGTTGGCTCAAGATCTCCTGCGCCGATTCGCGCGTGCGCACCACGACCTGCTCGTGGACCGCCCGCACGTCCCCGGCGAGCGCGTCGAGTAGCGCGCGCTGGCGGATCGCGCCGTTGCCGTGCTCGAGCATGTCGGCGACGCGATCGATCCACGGGGTCAGGCCGAGCGGGCCGTGGTGTGCCCGCGTGCACTCGAGCAGCTCGGCGATGGCGGCGCGCGCGGCGCGCGGGCGTCCGGCTTGCGAGGTCGATCAGCTCGGCGTCGAGGCCGTGGCGCTCCGCACGCCACAGGTTCTCCTCGATGTGTGCATCGCGGGTGCGCCTCGACACGGGCGGCCCTCGTCGATCTGCGCCAGGGACTCGGCGATCAGGGCGATGATCAGCGCGGCGATCGCCAGCGTCTCGCCGAGCTCGGTCTGGCCGTCGCAGATGCGGACCTCGATGGTGCCGAAGGCGTGATGCGGGCGCACGCTCCACCAGATCTGGGTCGACTCGCGTGATGGCTCCGGCCCGCTCCAGGAACGCGACGTATGCGGCGTAGGCGTCCCAGTCGGCGTAGGCGTCCGGGATCCCGCAGCGGGGAAAGCTCCTGATGAACGTCTGGGTCCGCGTCGACGCCAGGCGCGTGTCGCGGCCACCGAAGATCGGGCTGTTGGCCGACAGCGCCAGCAGGTCGGGCAGGACGCTGCGCATCCGCATTGCGACCTTGATCGCCCGGTCGGCGTCGCGCACGCCGCAGTGCAGGTGCAGCGCCCAGGTGTTGTTCGTCCAGGCGACGTAGCCGAGCTCGGCCTCGACCAGGCGGTAGTGCGGGGTGTCGATGATCCGCTGCTGGGTCCACGGGCTAAACGGATGCACGCCGGTGATCCCCAGCGCGACGCCGAGACGGTCGGCCGTCGCGCACAGATCGATGCGGCCCTGGGCCAGCTCGGCGGCGGCGCTGGCCAGCCCGGGATGCGGTCGGGTCTTGAACTCCACCTCGCTGGCGATCAGCTCGCCGGCCAGGCGATCGCGCAGCGCGGGCTGTGCCGCGGCGAGCAGGTCCTCATAGCGGTTCACCAGACCCAGGGTCACCGGATCGAGGATCTGAAACTCCTCCTCGAGACCGATCGTGAAATCGGTCGAGGCGGCGAAGCGCTCGCGCACGCCCGCAAGGATGGCGGAGGTCTCTGGCCGGTTGCTCATCAACGAGGGGGAACTTTACCGGCCGCGCGCGTCCGGACGGCCTCCTGACGTCGAGCGGTGGTCAGGTCAGATAGAAGTACAGCGCATACAGCAGCTCGACGGCGGGGCTCGAGGTATGCACCGTTACGTCGGACGGCGCCGACGAGCAAGGCGTCGGAGTAGTTGAAGATGATCTTCACCCCCGCCGCCACGAGGTCGTCGGCCACCTGTTGGGCCACCTCGCCCGGCACCGCCAGCACGCCGACCATGATGCCCTCGCTGGCGGCGACGCCCGCGAACTCGTCGTAGTGGCGCACGACCAGGTCCCCGACCTTCTGCCCGACGCGCTCCGGCGCGACGTCGAAGATCGCCGAGATCTGAAAGCCGTGATCGCCGAACACGCTCGAGCTGGCGATCGCCTGGCCGAGGTTCCCGGCGCCGAACAGCGCGATGTTGTGGGTGCCGGAGGTGCGCAGGATCTTGCGGATCTGCTCGATCAGACTGTCGATGTCGTAGCCCACCCCGCGCTTGCCGAACTTCCCGAACCCCGACAGGTCGCGGCGGATCTGGGTCGGGTTCACCCCGGTGTACTCGGAGATGGCCTGCGAGGAGATGCTCGTCTTGCCCATCTTGCGGGCCTGCGTGAGCACCTGCAGGTATCGGGACAGCCGGGCGGCGACACCCAGGGTCAATCGGTCCGAGGCCATCGAATCTCCGAGACTTTGTAACGCCGAGTATCAAACTACGCCGCGCGCTAACACCCGCGCAACCCGCCGATGCCGCACGCCGAGCGACAATGGCGCGCCGTGGTTCAGGCCGCGATCCCGCCCGGCGGCGCCGTCGGCATGGCGTCCAGCGCGAGGAATTCCGGCCACGGCACCGCCGGGGTGAACTGGGCCGCGGCCCCGATCATCGCGGCGTTGTCGGTGCACAGCGCGACCTCGGGCACGGCCACGCGGAGCCCCATCCGCGCCGCGCCGTCGGTCACCAACTCACGCAGCCGGCCGTTGGCCGCGACCCCGCCGCCGAGCGCGACGGCCGGGACGCGGTGCTCGCGTGCGGCATCCAGCAGGCGCGCGGCGAGCGGGGCGACGATCGCCTCCTGATAGCTGGCCGCCAGATCGGCGCGGCGCGCATCCGAGAGCTCGCCGGCGTCGCGCACGACGTACAGCAACGCCGTCTTGACCCCTGCGAACGAGAAATCGCGCGCTGCGCTTGCCGCCCAGCGCCACCGGGAACGCGTGTGCGCGGGGATCGCCCGCGCGGGCCAGGCGCTCCAGCGCGGGGCCCCCGGGGTACCCGAGCCCCAGCAGGCGCGCGCCCTTGTCGAGGGCCTCGCCGGCCGCATCGTCGATCGTCTGCCCGAGCGCCTGCGGGGACGCGAGCTCGTGCACCAGGTCGAGTCGCGTGTGCCCGCCGGAAGCGATCAGGCTGACGAACGGCGGATCCAGCGCGATCGGCTCGAGCCATGATGCGCAGACGTGGCCGAGCAGGTGGTCGACGCAGACCAGCGGGCGTCGGGTGGCGTACGCGAGCGCCTTGGCGGTCGAGACCCCGACCAGCAGCGCGCCGATCAGTCCCGGCCGCTGCGTGACCGCGATCGCCCGCATGTCGCGCAGCCCGAGCCCGGCATCCACCAGCGCCCGATCGATGACGAGCGTTGACGGTGCCGAGGTGATGGCGGGCCGCCACCTCGGGCACGACCCCGCCGTAGGGCGTGTGGAGCTCGGCCTGGGATGCGACCACCGACGCCAGGACACGGCGCCCCGCCACGACGGCCGCCGCCGTCTCATCGCAGGAGGTCTCGATCGCCAGGAACGGCCCGTCGATCATCCGCGGGCCTCGTGGGCCGCGTCCTCGGGGGTCCCGTCGCGCCACATGATCAGCGCGTCTTCGTTGTTGTCGGTGTAGTAGCTCGGACGGATCCCGTGATCGACGAAGCCGAGTCCCCGATAGAGCGAGATCGCGCCGGCGTTGGACACCCGGACCTCAAGGGTGAAGCCGAGGTTCGGCAGCGCTTGCGCGCGCGTCGAAGACCTCGAGCAGCATCGTCCGCCCGATGCCGCGGCGCCAGTAGTCCGGGCGCACCGCCACGTTGAGCACGTGCCACACGTCGGCGTAGCGGGATGCCAGGACGAAGCCCACGACGTCACTGCCGACCATGCACACGATGTCCAGCGTGCCGGCCTTGCCGAGCTCGGCGTGCAGCATGTGCCGCGGCCAGGGAATCGCCGAGACGGCGCAGTCGATCGCATGGACCTGCGCCACGTCGGTCATCCGCATCGGACGGATGCGCGGTGGATGCTCGGGCGCCGGTCGACGGCGCCCGCCGGGACTCCGACCTTCGCCATCAGGACGCGGCCCCCGCGGCCCGCAGGCGGTTGACCTCGGCGTCGGGAAGCCGTGCGTAGACCGGCACGGCTTGGCGCGCCCTGCCCCGGCGTCGACCCGCGTGACGAGCGCCGCCGCACGCAGGCGGTGGACCGCTGCGCGTCTCCGGCGGGATGCCGCACGCCCGCCGCGCGCGAGCGCCGCCTGACCCACGAGCGCCCCGGTGCCGGCCGCCACGACCGTCCCTCCCGGCCGCCAGCTAGCGGGCCCAGGCGCACGGCCAGATCGCCCGCCGGCGATGGCCAGTGGTGCGATCAGCTCCTCCAGCGCCCCGTCACCGGCGACCCGGTAGGCCGCGGCGAACAGCTCGCTGCGCCGCGCATCGTGCGCGGGGACGACCACCGCACCCGGACGCGACGGTCTCCGCGAGTCCCACCGCGAGCGCCTCGAGCGAGCCGGCGCCGACGACGGGCCGGCCGAGTGCCTGGCCGAGCCCGTCCGCGGTCGCCAGGCCGATCCGCAGACCGGTGAACCCGCCCGGCCCCACCCCCACGACGATGCGCTCGATGTCCGTGAGGTCGACCCCGCACGCGGCCAGCAGGTGATGTGCACCCTCCAGCACCCGCCGACCGGCGCCGGGGTCGGGGCCGAGCCAGAGCTCGCCGACGAGCCGTCCGCCGCGCGTGACGGCGAGGCTAGGGCTCTGGGTTGATGTGTCGAGCGCGAAGGTCAGCAACGATCTGGGCCAGCCGCTCCCGGGTCGGGGGGTCCTCGCTCGCCAACGCTACCAAGCGCCGATCGCCGCCATCGTGGCGCAGTTCCACCGTCACCCGCGGGTGCCCGAGTTCGGCACCGAGCCGTTCGGGCCACTCGACGATCGTCAGCGCGTCGGCGGCACCATCCAGCAAGAGCCCGAGTTCCTCGTCGTCGGCGCCCTGGAGCCGGTAGGCGTCGATGTGCAGCAGCGGCGTCCGGCCCGTCGTAGTGCTGGGCGAGCGCGAACGTGGGGCTGGTGATGTGCGCGCTGATCCCCAGCGTGCGGGCGATCGCCCGGGTGAGGGTCGTCTTCCCCGTCCCGAGATCTCCCCGGACGATGACCAGGTCGCCGGGGGCCAGCCAGGCAGCCAGGGCGGCGCCGAGCCGTGCCGTGTCGGCTCGGCGACCCGGAGGCCCATTCGATGGCCGCGGTCACCTAGAACAGGCCCAGTTGCT
Source organism: uncultured Thermoleophilia bacterium (assembly GCA_963784985.1). Classification (GTDB taxonomy): domain Bacteria; phylum Actinomycetota; class Thermoleophilia; order Miltoncostaeales; family Miltoncostaeaceae; genus CAITWD01. The sequence goes on along the minus strand of CAWATR010000022.1, from coordinate 22,211 downwards.
CGGTCGGGTCGCTGCCGCCGGGCGGGCCGAACTCGCCGGCGGCTGCCGGTTCCGGTGCGGCCTCGGGGGCGCGGCGGCAGGTGCCGACGGCTCCGCGGGACCGACCGGCGCCGCCCCGGCGTGGCCGACCAAGCTCCGGGATGCGCGCGAAATCCGCCTCGAGGACGCTGCGCATCGCGGGCGTATAGAGGGCCGCCGCCGGATGGTAGAGCGGGTACAGCAGGGTCGGGGTCCCGCCGAGGGTGACCTGCAGCTCGCAACCGTGGACGCGCGAGATCCCCTCCGGCCGGCCGGAGAGCAGCTTCGTGGCGAAGTTCCCGAGCGTGCAGATCAGCCGCGGCCGGATGATGGCGACCTGGCGAAACAGGTGGTCCTGGCAGGCGGCGATCTCGTCAGGCAACGGATCGCGGTTCTCCGGAGGCCGGCACTTGAGCACGTTGGCGACGAAGACGTCCTGACGGGTCAGTCCGATCCCCTCGAGCAGGCGGTCCAGCAACTTGCCGGCCTGGCCCACGAACGGCACCCCGAGGCGATCCTCGTGGTATCCCGGCGCCTCGCCGACGAACATCACGGCGGCGTTTGGATCCCCGCTGCCGGTCACGACCTGCGTACGCGTCTGCGACAACGGGCAGCGCTCGCAGTTGACCACATGCGCGTCGTGATACGCGGCGAGGGCCGCGGCCCGATCGGTCGCCGGGGAATCCATACCCGCCCAGCGTAGTCGCTGATCCGGACGCGGGCCGTCGCAGCCCTTGCGCCCGGGGAAACTCTGGGTCTAGACTCCCGGCACGCCTCGACACCTGGCATCCGCGCAGGATCGCGGAGTTGGAGTCGTTCCGAGGCGCGCGGGAGATCCCCGTCCAACGGAGCACCGTCGCGCGAGCGCGGTGTGCCTTCATCGGTGAGATGACGAACTCTTCTCCAGAGGATTGTGCCGTCGCAGCCCCTGCGGCGGTCCTCAAGATCTGTGTCAGAGGTACGCCGCCATGTACGCGAAATCCGCGCACGTGGGGGCCGCGTGACGCTGGTGCCGACCATGGGTGCCCTGCACGACGGCCACCTGGCGCTGGTGCGCTCCAGCGCCGCCCGGGGTGAGCACGTGGTGGTGAGCGTCTTCGTCAACCCGGCGCAGTTCGGTCCCCAGGAGGACCTGGACCGCTACCCGCGCCAGGAGGCGGCCGACATCGCGCTTGCCGAGGAGGCCGGCGCCGGTGCCGTGTTCGCCCCGGCAGCCGACGCAGGTCTACCCGGAGGGCTTCGCCACGACGGTCCTCGTCGGGGGACCGGCCCGCGGGCTCGAGGGCGCGGTCCGGCCCACGCACTTCGCCGGGGTCGCGACCGTCGTCGCCAAGCTGGTCCTGATGGTGCAGCCCGACCGGCTCGTGCTCGGCCAGAAGGACGCCCAGCAGGTCGCCGTGGTGCGCCAGCTGCTCGCGATCTGAACCTCGACGAGGTCGAGCTCGTCGTGCACCCGATCGTCCGCGAAGACGACGGCCTGGCGATGAGCAGCCGCAACCGGTACCTGAGCCCCGACGAGCGCCGCGCCGCCCGGGCGCTGCCCGCCAGCTTGGCTGCCGCCCAGCGCGCGATCGATGCCGGTACGACCGACGCCGACCTGATCGCCGCGGCGGCGCGCCGGGTACTCGACGAGGCCCGAGGCGTCGAGCCGGACTACGCCGCGGTCGTCGATCCCGACACCTTCTCCCCGCTCACCCGGCTCGACCGCCCGGCGGTGCTGTGCGTTGCCGCGCGCGTCGGACCGACACGCCTGCTCGACAATGTCGTCCTGATCCCCACCTAACTACGACCCGGAGGCACAGTGCCGCCTGTCACCCGCACCATGCTCAAGAGCAAGATCCACCGCGCCACGGTCACCGATGCGAACCTGAGCTACGTCGGCAGCATCACGGTGGATGCCGATTTGCTTGATGCCGCGGACATCCGTCCGTATGAGCACGTGCATATCGTGAACATCAACAACGGTGCACGCTTCGAGACCTATGCAATCGAGGGCGCGCGCGGCAGCGGGACGATCTGTCTCAACGGCGCCGCCGCCCGCCTGGCGCAGCCGGGGGACCTGGTGATCGTGCTCTCCTACGCGCAGTACGCCGAGGCCGACATCCCGGCCTTCGAGCCCATCGTCGTCCATGTCGACGAGTCCAACCGCGAGATTCAGCCGCTGCCCGAAGCGGTGCCGGCGGCATGGGAAGACCGGTAGCCATGTACAGCGTCCCGCGCCTGCTTGCCGATGGCCCCTCCGGGCAGTCGGCCACAGAGATCCGCGCCAGCAAGGGTCGGCGTCGGCTGGCCATGCTCACGGCCTACGACTACCCCACCGCCCTCGCGCTCGATGCGAGCGGCCTCGACCTGATCCTCGTCGGCGACAGCCTGGCCGAGGTGGAGCTCGGCATGGCCTCGACCCGCGAGGTGTCCCTGGCGATCATGTGCCACCACGTGCGCGCGGTGCATCGCGGCGTCGTGCGCACCCACCTGGTCGGCGATCTGCCCCACGACACCTACCGCACCCCGCAGGAGGCCGTCGAGAGCGCCCGCGCGCTGGTCGACGCCGGGGCCATGAGCGTCAAGCTCGAAGGCGCGCTGCTGCCGCAGGTCGCGGCGATCATTGCCGACGGCATCCCGGTCATGGGTCACGTCGGCCTGCTCCCGCAGACCCACACCGAGCGTCGCCGCCGGGGCCGGACGCCCGAGGAGGCCCGCCAGATCCTCGAGGACGCGCGCGCCCTCGACCGCGCCGGCTGCTACGCGATCGTCATCGAAGCCGTCGACAGCGACGTCGCGGCGGCCATCACCGCGGCCGTTGCCGCGCCGACGATCGGCATCGCCGCGGGGCACGCAACCGATGGCCAGGTGCTGGTCTCGACGGATCTGATCGGCCAGCTGCCGGAGCCGCCGCGCTTCGTCACGCCCGAAGGCCAACGTGTTTGAGCTGGTCATCGGGGCCGGTCGGGAGTTCGCCCGCGAGGTGCGCAGCCCGGACCCGTCGGCCGTGCCGGGCCGCTAAATCGCCGCCCCCCGGGGAGCCGTGGGGGCCTCCCGGGGCGCCTGCCATCGCCGCACCGGCGGTGACCGCTACCCTGAAGGAGATGCCGGTTCACGATCCCAGCTGGAGTACCCACGCCCGCGCCGTGCTCGTGGATGCCGGCCATCGCCGGGGCGGCGCCCGGGACGAGGTCATCGACCTGCTTGCGGCCCAGTCCTGCGCGCTGAGCGCACAGGACATCGATGCCGCCCTGCGCAGTCGGGGGCGCAGCGTCGGGCGGGCCAGCATCTACCGGGCGCTCGAGACGCTCGCCGACTATGGGCTGGTCAAGCGGCTCGATGTCGGGCGCGCGGAGGCCTGCTACGAACCGGCCCGGCTCGACGGCCACCATCACCACCATGTCGTCTGCGAGGTCTGCGGCGACCTCGCGGCGTTCGACGATCCGGATCTCGAGGCGGCCATCGGACGCCTCGGAACCCGGCTCGGCATGCGCATCGAGGACCATGACGTGCTGCTGCGGGGCACGTGCCGGCGCTGCGCGAGGAACGGAGCGTAGCCCGGCCGGCGTCCGGGGGGCCGCCCGCTGCGCCGCACCCGACGGGCGGCGCGCGCCGCGCCGCCCGTCGGTGGTCCTTACTCGGCGACCCCCGACCCGGCGGCGATCTCGCGCAGGTTCAGGGCGGTGACCAGGGTCTCCTCGTCGACGCCGTGCTCGCGGGCGACCTCGCGCAGCGAGCGGCCGGACTTCGTGGCGTCCTTGACGATGTCGGTCGCCTTGTCGTAACCGATGTGCGGGTTCAGCGCGGTCGCCACGGCCAGCGTGCCCTCGGCGCTGCGCTCCAGGCCCTCGAGGTTGGGCTCGATGCCGGACACGCACTTGTCGGCCAGCAGCGTTGCCGCGCTGGTCAGCAGGTGGATCGACTGCAGCAGGTTGCGCGCCATCAGCGGGATGCGCACGTTGAGCTCGAAGTTGCCCTGCATCCCGCCGATCGTGATGGCGGCGTCGTTGCCGATGACCTGCGCGGCGACCTGCGTGACGACCTCGGGGATGACCGGATTCACCTTGCCGGGCATGATCGACGAGCCCTTCTGAAGCTCGGGCAGGAGGATCTCGCCGAGCCCGCAGCGGGGACCCGAACCCATCCAGGCCAGGTCGGTCGCGATCTTGGTGAGCGAGACGGCGATGACCTTCAGCACCCCGGAGAGCTCCACCAGTCCGTCGCGGTTGCCCTGCGCCTCGAACGGGTGCGCGGGCGGGTTGATCGTCAGACCAGTGTCTTTCGCGAGCAGCTCACGCACACGAGCGGCGAACTCCGGGTGGGTGTTGAGCCCGGTTCCGGTTGCGGTGCCGCCGAGCGGGATCTGCGCCACGCGCGGAGTCGCGTCCGCAACGCGGGCAATGCCCTGCCGAATCTGTGCCTCATAGCCAGCGAACTCCTGACCTAGGGTGACCGGCACGGCGTCCATGAGGTGCGTGCGGCCGGACTTGACGAGATCCTTGAATGCCACCGCCTTGGCACCGAGCGCGTCGGCCAGATGCGTCAGGGCGGGGACGAGCTCCTGGGTCGTCTCCTGCAGCGCGGCCAGGTGGACCGCCGACGGAAAGACGTCGTTCGAGCTCTGACCCATGTTGACATGGTCGTTCGGGTGCGCGCCGGAGAGGTTCGCGAGCACCTCGTTGGCGTTCATGTTCGACGACGTCCCCGATCCGGTCTGGAACACATCCACGGGGAACTGGTCGTCGTGCTTGCCCTGGGCGACCTCGTCGGCCGCGGCAGCGATCTTGCCGGCCAGGTCCGCGTCGAGCAGACCGAGGTCCGCGTTCACGCGGGCGGCAGCGCCCTTGATCCGGCCCAGCCACCGCACCACCGGCAGCGGTACGCGCTCCCCGGACACCGGAAAATTGTCGACCGCCTTGCTGGTCTCGGCACCCCACAGCTCCGCCATTAGGCTCCCTTCGTGGATTGAGCTCCCCCGACCACTTCAGGTCATACAGGGTCAGTGCGGGAGACTAGCGCCCGAGCTCGCCGATGGCGGCAAAGATGGCCATGGCCGCCCGCGTGCCGATCTCCAGGTGCTCGACCCGCAGATGCTCGTTCGGCCCGTGGATGCCGTCGTCCGGCAGCGCGAAGCCCGAGAGCACCGTCGGCACCCCGCGCCCGGCGAGCGTCGCGACGATCGGGATGCTGCCGCCGCTGCGCACGGGCACGCACGGCCAGCCGGTCGAGGCGCCGATGGCCGGCCGCGGCCGCGCGCAGGACCGGGTCGCGCGGATCGCACAGCGCCGGGTCGGCCACCCCGAGGGCGTCGATCGCGACCTCGGCGTGCTCGGGGGCCGCGGCCAGGATCAGCCGATCCAACGTCGCCGCCAGGGCGTGGGCGTCCTGACCGGGGGCGACGCGCAACGACAGCGTGGCCGCCGCGGCGCTGGCCAGGTTCGTCTTGACGGCGGTCGGCTCCCCGCAGCTGAGCCCGTGGACCTCCAGGGAGGGGGCCGCGACGGTGCGCCGGTAGAACTCGTCCGCGGCGCGAGCGTCGGCCGGGGCGAGCGCGGCGTCGGCGAGCATCTGGGCGCCGGTCGGCAGCTGCGCCCAGGCCGCCCGCTCGTCGGGCGCCGGCTCCGCGATGCCGACGCACAGCTCCGGGTGCAAGACGCCATCTCGGGCGATCAGGCCGTCGAGCAGCCGCACCAGCACGTGTGCGGCGTTCAGTCCGGCGCCGCCGTACAGACCGCTGTGGGCGTCCTGGGGCGCGGTGCGGACGCTGACGCGCCGGTACACCAGCCCGCGCAGGCCCGCGCAGATCATCGGCCGCCCGGGCCCGATCATCGGCGCGTCGAAGATCACCGCGGCGTCGGCGGGCGTCGGGTCGTCGGCGACGAACCGCACCGCGCTCTCGCCCCCGCACTCCTCTTCCCCGTCGATGACGAAGCGCACCGCGACCGGCAGCGCGCCCTGCGCGGCCAGGCGCTGCACCGCGGCGATCAGCATGAACAGGTTGCCCTTGTCGTCGCTCGTGCCGCGCCCGTAGAGGTTGTCCGTCGCGGATCTCGGGTGCGAACGGATCCGACAGCCACTGGTCGGGATCCCCGATCGGCTGCACGTCGTAGTGCCCGTAGACGATGACGCGCGGGGCGTCGGGCCGCGTGGCGGGGACCTCGCCGACGAGCAGCGGATGCCCGCCGTTGCGGACCACCTCGCTGACGCCCCCGGCCCGGGCGATCTCGCCCGCCAGGAGCGCGACGGCGCGATCCATGTCGGGCGCGTGGTCGGCGACCGCGCTCACGCTCGGGATGCGCAGCAACTCGAACAGGCGCTCGCGTTCGTCAGGCGTCATGGGGTCGGCGTCCTTGGCGTCGGTGGGTGAGCGCCGGTCAGCGCGTGGCGGCGGGGGTCCGGGGGCTCCGTCGGGTAGGGCGGGGCCTGGGGCACCGTTGGCGCCCAGCACCCGGGACAGGAACTGGCCAGTAAACGACGCCGGGGTTGCGGCGATCTGCTCCGGGGTGCCCTGCGCGATCACCGGTGCCACCCCCTGCCCCGCCCTCGGGTCCGAGGTCCACGAGCCAGTCGGCGCACTTGATCACGTCGAGGTTGTGCTCGATGACCAACACCGTGTTGCCCGAATCCACCAGGCGCTGGAGGACCTGCATGAGCCGTTCGATGTCGGCCAGATGCAGCCCTGTCGTCGGCTCGTCGAGGACGTACAGCGTGCGGCCCGTCGCGACCCGCGAGAGCTCCGCGGCGAGCTTGATGCGCTGCGCCTCGCCGCCGGAGAGCGTCGTGGCCGGCTGGCCCAGGCGAATGTAGCCGAGTCCGACGTCCTCGAGGGTCTGCAGGCGTCGATGGATCCGCGGCACCGCGCGAAATGCCTCGACGGCATCGCTGACGCTCAGCTGGAGCACGTCGGCGATGTTGCGCCCGCCGTAGCGCACCGTCAACGTCTCGCGGTTGTAGCGCTGGCCCCCGCACACCTCGCAGGGGACGTAGACGTCGGGCAGGAAGTGCATCTCGATCGTGATGGTGCCGTCGCCCTTGCAGTTCTCGCAGCGGCCGCCCTTGACGTTGAACGAGAAGCGCCCCGGCTTGTAGCCGCGCGCCCGCGCGTCGCTGGTCATCGAGAACAGCTCGCGGATGTGGTCGAAGACCCCGGTGTAGGTCGCCGGATTCGAGCGCGGCGTGCGCCCGATCGGCGACTGGTCGATGTCGATGACCTTGTCGAAGTGCTCGAGCCCCTCGATCCGCTCGTGGCGGCCGGCGCGCTGCGGGCGGCGGGAGAGCCGACCCGCGAGCGCCTTGAGGATCACGTCGTTGACGAGCGTCGACTTGCCCGAGCCCGAGACGCCGGTCACGCAGCCGAGCACGCCGACGGGGATCTCGACGTCGATCGTCGCGCAGATTGTGTTCGCTGGCCCCGTAGACCCGCAGCCAGCCACGGCCCGTGCGGCGCACGGCCGGCAGCTCGATCCGTCGCCGGCCCGACAGGAAGGCCCCGGTGATCGATTCGGGCGTGCGCTTCAACCGCGGCCGGGGTGCCCTCGGCCACGACGTGACCGCCGTGCTCGCCGGCACCCGGGCCCATGTCGATCAGGTGATCGGCGGACCGCATCATGTCCTCGTCGTGCTCGACGACCAGGACGGTGTTGCCTTGGTCGCGCAGCCGCTCGAGTGTCCCGATCAGCTTGTGGTTGTCCCGCTGGTGCAGCCCGATGGACGGCTCGTCGAGGATGTAGAGCACGCCCATCAGGCCGGACCCGATCTGCGTCGCCAGGCGGATGCGCTGCGCCTCGCCGCCCGAGAGCGTGCCGGCGGCACGGTCGAGGGTCAGGTAGCCGACGCCGACGTCGGAAAGGAACCTGCAGCCGCTCGGTGATCTCGCGGATGACCCGCTCGCCGATCAGGGCGCGGGTGGGGTCCAGACTGAGCTCGTCGAAGAACTTCAGCCCCTGGTCGACCGACAGCTGGGTGACCGCGTGGATCGAGCGCTCGCCGACGGTGACCGCCAGGCTCTCGGGCGCAGCCGCGCCCCGCCGCAGGCGGCGCAGGGGCGCAGCGACATGTACTGCTCGACGGACTCCCGAACCGCCGGCGACATCGAGGTCGTGTGCTGGCGCCGCAGCTGCGGCACGACGCCCTCGAACCATCCGACCGGGTTCTGGCGCCCCTTGCGCGGGCCCAGGTACATGCGCTGGCGCCGGCCGCCGGGCGGCCCGGTCAGCAGCAGTGCCTGCTGCTCGGCGGCGAGCGCGCGCCACGGGATATCCAGTGGGATCTCGTACTCGTCGGCGATCGCCTGCAGCAACAGGTCGTAGTAGTCGGTCGTCCGGTCGGCCCACGGGATCAGCGCGCCCGCGGCGAGCGTCCGCTCGGGGTCCACCACCAGCTCCGGATCGATCTCGGGCATGAACCCGAGGCCGGTGCACGACGGGCAGGCCCCGTGGGGATTGTTGAACGAGAACACCCGCGGCGCGAGCTCGGTCAGCGCGGCACCGTGCTCCGGGCACGCGAACTTCTCCGAGTAGGTCCACGAGCCCTCGTCCCCGCCGACCTCCTGGATGCGCACGAAGCCGTCGGCCAGCTGCGTCGCCGTCTCGAGGCTCTCGGTCAGGCGCCGGCGCAGGTCGTCGCGCATCACCAGCCGATCGACGACGACCTCGATCGTGTGCTGATGGGTCTTGGCCAGCGGCGGCACGTCGTCCAGGAGCATCACCGCGCCGTCGATGGCCACGCGGGTGAAGCCCTCGCCGCGGATCTGCTCGAGCACGTCCTTGTGCTCGCCCTTGCGGCCGCGCACCATCGGCGCCATCACCATGAAGCGCGTGTCGGGCGGCAGCGCGAGCACGCGATCGACGATCTGCTCGACGCTCTGGCCGGCGATCGGGCGGCCGCAGACCGGGCAGTGGGGCTCGCCGATCCGCGCGTACAGCAGGCGCAGGTAGTCGTAGACCTCGGTGACCGTGGCGACCGTCGAGCGCGGGTTGCGGCTGGTGGTCTTCTGGTCGATCGAGATGGCCGGCGAGAGGCCCTCGATGTGATCGACATCGGGCTTGTCCATCTGACCCAGGAACTGGCGCGCGTAGGCCGACAGGCTCTCGACGTACCGACGCTGGCCCTCGGCGTAGAGCGTGTCGAACGCCAGGCTCGACTTCCCGCTGCCCGACAGGCCGGTGATCACGACCAGGGCATCGCGCGGAATCTCGACGGTGATGTCCTTGAGGTTGTGCTCGCGCGCGCCCACCACGCGCAGGACTTCCGGGGCATGGCTGCGGACGGACTTGGACACGAGACCGAGTGTAATGGCGGGTGCCGCCGGGCGCCGTGCCCGGCCGCGGTCCTACCGTCGCGTTCGCCCCCCGCCGCCGCGCCGCACGGGGCCGGCCGGCAGCACCGACGGCTGCGCCGGGCGCCCGGCCGCCGCGCGCCGCGCGCGCGTCGAGCTCGCGCCGCACCTCGGCGATCTGGTCGCGCAGGCTGGCCGCCTGCTCGAATCGCAGCTCCTCGGCCGCGGCGAACATCTCCGTCTCGAGGTCGACCAGCGCCTGTTCGAGCTCCTCCGGCGTGCGATCGCCGACCGTGGCCCGCGCGTTGCGGGCCGCCCGGCGGCCCGGTCGTCCGGGACGGTCCTCCCCGAGCCCGAGCAGGTCGACGATGTCCGACACGCCCTTGACGATGGACTGCGCGGTGATCCCGTGCTCGGCGTTGTAGGCCAGCTGGATCTCGCGACGCCGCTCCGTCTCGGCGATCGCGGTGTCCATCGCATCGGTGCGCTTGTCGGCGTACATGATCACGCGCCCGTCGACGTTCCGCGCCGCGCGGCCGATCGTCTGGATGAGCGAGGTCGTCCCGCGCAGGAAGCCCTCCTTGTCGGCGTCGAGGATCGCCACGAGGGTCACCTCGGGCAGATCGAGCCCTTCACGCAGCAGGTTGACGCCGACCAGGACGTCGAACTGACCGAGCCGCAGCTCGCGGACGATCCTGATGCGCTCGAGCGTGTCGATCTCCGAGTGCAGGTACCGCGCGCGCAGCCCGGCCTCGGTCAGATACTCGGTCAGGTCCTCGGCCATCCGCTTGGTCAGGGTCGTCACCAGCGCGCGCTCGCCGCGCGTCGCGCGCGCGGTGACCTCGCCGATCAGGTCGTCGATCTGGTTGGTCGTGGTGCGGACGTCGACCTCGGGATCGACGAGGCCCGTGGGTCGGATGATCTGCTCGACGACGTGCCCGGACACGCGCTGCTCGAACGCACCCGGGGTCGCGGACACGAACACGATGCGGGGCACCCGCTCCAGGAACTCATCGAGCTGGAGCGGCCGGTTGTCCAGCGCCGCGGGAATCCTGAACCCGTACTCGATCAGGTTGAGCTTGCGCGACCGGTCGCCCTCGTACATCCCGCGCAGCTGGCCCATGGTGTTGTGCGACTCGTCGATGAAGCACACGAAGTCGTCGGGGAAGAAGTCGATCAGCGTGTGTGGCGGGGTCCCGGGTGCACGCCCGTCGAGGATCCGGGAGTAGTTCTCGATGCCCGAGCAGAACCCGAGCTCGCGGATCATCTCCATGTCGTACTCGGTGCGCTGGCGCAGGCGGTGGGCCTCGACGACCTTGCCCTGCGACTCGAACAGCGCGACCTGGGCCTCGAGCTCGGCGCGGATCTCCTTGAGCGAACGGTCGATGACGTCCGGCGGCGTGACGTAGTGGGTCGCCGGATAGACCGCGACGTGGCCGGGCGTGGCGAGCACCTCGCCGGTCAGCGGGTCGTAATGGGCGATGCTCTCGACCTCGTCGCCGAACATGGAGATGCGGTAGGCGGTCTGCGAGTCGGCGGGCTGAATCTCGATCGCGTCACCGCGCACGCGGAAGCGCCCGCGCTCGAGGACCGTGTCGTTGCGCTGGTACTGCACCTCGACCAGCCGCCGGAACAGCGCATCGCGTGGGGTACTCCTCGCCGACGGTCAGCGTCACGACCCGGTTGCGGTAGACCTCGGGGGACCCGATGCCGTAGATGCAGCTGACCGAGGCGACGATGACGACGTCGCGACGGGCCAAGAGCGAGGCCGTGGCCGCGTGCCGCAGGCGGTCGATCTCGTCGTTGATCGAGCTGTCCTTCTCGATGTAGGTGTCGGTCGAGGCGATGTACGCCTCGGGCTGGTAGTAGTCGTAGTAGCTGACGAAGTACTCGACCGCCGCGCCCGGCAAGAACTCGCGGAACTCGTTGCACAGCTGGGCCGCGAGCGTCTTGTTGTGCGCGATCACCAGGGCGGGCCGCCCGGTCTCGGCGATGATGTTGGCCATCGTGAACGTCTTGCCCGAACCGGTGACCCCGAGCAGCGTCTGGTAGCGCTCGTCGCGCGCGATCCCGGCCGACAGCTCGGCGATGGCCTGCGGCTGATCGCCGGTTGGACCGTACGCGGTGGACAGTTCGAAGATCGGCTTGGCCATGACGCTAACGGTATCGTTGATCTCGGCCCGCGAGGGCCCCACCCGCATGCCAAGGAGTCGTGATGCCCGCCAGCGAGATCCTGCACACCTGCATCCGCGTCCTCGATGAGGAGCGATCGCTCGAGTTCTACCGCGCCCTCGGCTTCGAAGAGCGCGACCGCAAGCGCGTCGGGGGCGATACCGCGACGATCATCTTCCTCGGGCTGCCGGGCGACGGCAACCGGCTCGAGCTGACCCTCAACGACGGTCGCACCGAGCCCTACGACGTCGGTACGGGATACGGCCACATCGCCCTCGCGATCCCGGATCTCGAGGAGGAGTTGGCCCGCTTGGCCGATTTCGGGATCCAGCCGGAGCGACCGCCGTACCAGAGCGGTCCCGGCGGATCGCTCATCTGCTTCGTGCGCGACCCGGACGACTACCGCATCGAGCTCATCCAGGTCGGCCGGAGCTAGCCGGCCGGTCGTGATCACCGCATACCCCGGGATCCGCGGCTGCAGGTCGCCGGAGTAGGCCCGCCGGTAGATCCCGCGCGTCGCTCAGCACGTTCTGGACGAACGCCCTGGTCTCCGGGTAGGGGACATCGTCGGGGACCCTGAACGCATTCCCGGCCGCGGCGGCCTTGGCCCGCCACAGCGCCAGGTTGTGCTCGCCGGCGTTGTAGGCCACCAGGCCGGCGTCCACGCTGCCCGTGCGGTTGATCAGGTACCGCAGGTACCAGGCCCCGTAGTTGATGCTCACGTCGGAGTCGCTCAACCGGCTCGGGTCGCCGGGTGGCGGGCTGGGCTGGCTGGCGATGAAGTGTGCGGTCGCCGGCTCGAGCTGCATGAGGCCCACCGCCCCGGCGTGCGACACGGCGTCGGGGTCCCACTTGCTCTCGACCTGGATCACCGCGGCGACCAGCGCCGGATCGAGCTGCTCGCGGCGCGCGGCGGCCTGGAGCGTCGGGATGTTGTTGAGCGGATACAGCAGCCGGGCGTACCAGGCGGGCATGATCGCCGCGATGATCGCCCACGTCACGGCGAGCGCGACGATGACGCCGGCGATCCCGAGCATCCAGGCGCGGCGGCGGGTCACCGGTGGGACGGTGTGGCGAACTCCGCGAACACCTCCGCAACCCACGCGTCCAGGCGCGCCGGGTCGCCGTCGTTGACGAAGGCGCGGTCGGCGGCCGTGACCTTGCGCGCCTCGGTCCACTGCCGATCGGCCCGTTCGCCGAAGTCCTGGCCCCGCTCGGCCACCCGCGCGCGCCGGACGTCCTCGGCGGCCGTCACCACCAGCACCGCATCGAAGCTCGCCGCCAGCCCTGCCTCGAACAGGAGCGGGACCTCGACCACCAACAGCGGCCAGCGCCCGTCGGCGCGGTGCGCGCGGATCCAGGCGTCACGCGCCGCGTGGATCCGCGGAAACAGCAGGTCCTGCAGGAAGCCGATCCCGTCGGGATCGGCGAACGCCCGCGCGCCGAGGGCGCGCCGGTCGATGGCCCCGTCTGGGCCGAAGACCGCGGCCCCGAACCGATCTCGGACAAGCTTCCGAACATCGTCCTGAGCGTAGAGCCCGTGCACGACGTCATCGCTCGAGAGCGTCGCGGCGCCACATGCGGCGAACGCCGCCAGCGCGGTGCTCTTGCCCGAGCCGATGCCACCCGTCAGGCCAAGGCAGCGCGGCACCGGCGCACCCGCAGGTACGCCGGTGCCGCCGTGCACGGTCGATCCGCGTCCGGCGTGCTACGCCTCGGACTCGGCGGCCGCGACCTCGGCTGCGGCCGCCTCGGGCTGGCTCGGGCTCCTCGACCCGGTCGGGCTGCTCGGCCTGCGCGACCGTCTCGGCCTGCTCGGCCTCCGCGGCCGCCTCCGCCTGCTCGGCCTCCTCGCCGGCTCCGCCGCCGCCTCGCGGCTCCCCGGCCTCCTCCGGCTGGGCGGGCTCCTCGGACACGGCCTCCGCCGGGACCTCGGCCGTCGCATCCAGGTCGGCCGGAGCGTCGTACTCGTCGTCGCTGGTGCAGTGCTCGGCACCCTCGACGTCCGCGACGCGCTTGAGCGACAGCGACAGCCTGCGGCGGTCGGGGTCGATCTCGATGATCCGCACCGAGAGCGTGTCGCCCTGGCTGACGACCTCGCGCGGGTTCTCGACGTGGTGCGAGGCCAGCTCGGAGATGTGCACCAGCCCTTCCACGCCGGGGTGAATCTCGACGAATGCGCCGAACGTGACGACCTTGGTGACCTTGCCCTCGACGACGTCGTTGATGCCGAAGCGGTCGATCACGCTCTGCCACGGGTCGGCCTGGGTCTGCTTGAGACCGAGCGAGATGCGCTGGCGCTCGCGGTCGATGTCCAGGACCTTGACCTCGACCTTCTCGCCGATCGTCAGCACCTCGGAGGGGTGGTTGACGTGGCTCCAGGAGAGCTCGGAGATGTGGATGAGGCCGTCGATGCCCTCGAGGTCGACGAACGCACCGAAGTCGACGATGTTGGAGATCACGCCCTTCGACGACGTCGCCGGGCTGCAGCTCGTCGAGAATCTTCTGCCGGACCTCGCGGCGCTCGTCCTCGAGGACGGCGCGGCGGGACAGGACCACGTTGTTGCGATTGCGGTTGAGCTCGATGACCTTGCACTCGAGCTTGCGCCCAAGGAATTCGTCGAGGTCCTGGACGCGGCGGATATCGACCAGCGACGCGGGCAGGAACCCACGGACGCCCAGATCCAGGATCAGGCCGCCCTTGACGACCTCGATCACCGTGCCCTCGACGTGCTCGCCGGCAGCGGCCGCGGCCTCGATGCGCTTCCACGCCTTCTCGAAGCGCGCGCGCTTCTTGGAGAGGATCAGGCGGCCGTCCTGGTCTTCCTTGATCATCACGAGCGCGTCGACCATCTCGCCGAGCTCAACCTCGTCGAAGACGTTCACCGACTTGCGGATGGACAATTCCGAGAGCGGGATCACGCCTTCGCTCTTGTAGCCGATGTCGACGAGGACCTCGTCCTTGTCGATCCGGACCACCCGACCGTTCACGACGTCTCCCTCGGAGAAGATCGGGATCGTCGGGTCGTAGTTCGGAACCATCTGCCCGTCGACTTCGATGTACTCGGGGCCGTCGAGCGTGCGCACTGGGGTATCGAGATCTACTTCGGTCACGTTGGGTTGTCCTTGACAGCACTTCGTAGGTTTGCCGGCAGGGACAAGTGTCCCGGCCGACCCGGTAAACACCCAGTATAGAGCCTCGCGGCGGGTCCGCAGGCGCGGGACGATCAGCGCGAACGGTCGCCCGGTTGACCCAGGCCGAATGCCGGGCGCCCGAGGATGCAGGCGAGAATGCCGACCAGCCCGGCAAGCACCGCGAGTACCCAGGCGAGCGTCGTCGCGCCGGCGGCAGCGGCGACCACGGCTGCCAGGCACGCCACGGCCAGCGCGCCCTGGCCCCGGCGGACGTCCCTGCGTGGGACGAACGCGACCGGCGGGCGCCCGACCCAGCCGACCAGTCGCGCGGCGGGCGAGGCACCCGGCGCGACCACGTCCCAGGCCGCCAGCGCCCCGGCCAGGGCGACGGGGATGATCTGGCGGAACAGGCCGCCTTCCAGGCTCAGGAGGCCCACGAACACCGACCCGAGGCGCGCTGCCACGCGGTCAACGCCGGGTGCGTGGCTCAGCGGGGCCCGGCCCTGGTCGTACGCGGCACGGCGGGTCGGATCTGCCAGCACGGCGTGCGCGCGGTTCAACAGCACCAGCCCCGCCACGGCGCCGTCGCCGTCATCGCCGGCGACCTCTTCGCGCAGGACCCTGAAGGCGGCATCGATCACGGTCGGCCGGGCATGCGGGGCCACCTCGAGCACGTCGTACAGGTCCGGTTCCTCGCTCACGACTTGGCCTCGAGCCAGGTCGGGCCGACCCCGACGTCCACCGCCAGCGGCGGATCGAGCGGATACGCGCCGACCATCTCGCGGCGCGCGATCTCGATCGCCGCCTCCCGCTCGGCCTCCGGGGCCTCGAGCAGGAGCTCGTCATGGATCTGCAGCACGATGCGCGTTCCCAGCCCGGCGGCGCGCAGCGCGTCGCGGGTGCGCACCATCGCGACCTTGATGATGTCGGCCGCGCTGCCCTGGATCACGGTGTTGACCGCCAGCCGCTCGCCGAGCTGGCGCACGTGGTGCGTCGACGCGGCCAGCTCCGGGATCGGTCGGCGTCGCCCCAGCAGCGTGCAGACATAGCCGTCGGTGACTGCGGCGGCAATCGTCGACTGGATGAACTCCTGCACCTTCGGATACCGCGCCAGATACGTCTCGATGTAGGTATGGGCATCCTTGCGCGAGATCCCGAGCTGCTCGGACAGGCCGAAATCCGAGATGCCGTAGATGATCCCGAAGTTGACGGCCTTCGCGCGATCCCGGGTCTGGCGGTCGACGTCACCCGGCGGGATCCCGAACACCTCGGCCGCCGTCGCGCGGTGGACGTCGTCGCCACGCCGGAACGCGTCGGCCAGTGTCGGCTCGCCGGAGCAGTGGGCAAGGATGCGCAGCTCGACCTGGCTGTAGTCACAGCTGACCAGGACGCAGCCGTCGTCGGCGACGAACGCGTCGCGGATCTCGCGGCCGATCGCGGTGCGCACCGGGATGTTCTGCAGGTTCGGGTTCGTCGAGGACAGCCGGCCCGTCTCGGCGACCGTCTGGTTGAACGTCGTGTGCACCCTGCCCCCCGCATCGATCAGCTCCGGCAGCGCGGACAGGTAGGTGCTGTCGAGCTTGGTGAGCTCGCGGTACTGACCGATCAGGGGCACGATCGGGTGCTGCGACTCGAGCTGGCGCAGCACCTGGCGATCGGTCGAATAGCCGGTCTTGCCGCGACGCGAGGCTGGCAGCCCGAGGACCTCGAACAGGACGTGGCCGAGCTGCTTTGGGGAGTCGATGACGAACTGCTCGCCGGCGAGCTCCCAGATCTGGTCCCGCAGCTCGTCGACACGATCCCGCACGCGACCGGCAATCTCCCCCAGGCGAGCGACGTCGAGTCGCACGCCAACGCGCTCCATCTCCGCGAGCACCCCGACCAGCGGGAGCTCGACCGTGCGGTAGAGCCCGTCGAGCCCCTCCTCGACCAGGCGCTCGCGCTGCCATGCCGCAAGCCCGAGGGCCCGGGCGGCCATCCCGGCCGCGGCGTGCGCGTCACCCGGGTGCACGACGACGCCGGCCTCCGCGGCCAGCTCATCGAGCGGATAGCTGCGTCGCCGGGGCTGCAGCAGATACGCGGCGACCATCGTGTCGTCGCCCGCGCAGAAGCCCGCGTCGCCCAGACCGGGCGGCAGCGACTTGGCGTCATGACAGGCGACGGACGCGCTCGCGAGCCCCGCGGCCAGCGCGGTCGCCTCGCGCTGCGTCCCAGGCGCCGTCGAACACGAGCATGCCCCGGGGCCGCGACCGCCCATCGATCGTCGGCCACGCCGACCCCGAGGCGCATCGATCCCGGCGAGCCGCAGCGCGAGCTCGGGGAGCGCGCACTCGGTGACCTCGAGCGCGTCCGCCGCCGGGACCGGGGCCGGCGCGTCGGCACCGGGAGCCGCGAGCTCCGCGAGCCGGCGCGCCAGCGAGTCGAACTCCCACCCCCCGAAGGCGGTACGCAGGGCGGCCAGCCGGTCGGCGTCGAACACCAACGCCGGCACCGCCGCGAGATCGAGCTCGAGCGGCACGTCGCAGCGGATGACGGCCAGGTCGCGGCTCAGGCGCGCGTTGTCGGCATCGGCCTCGAGCGCTTCGCGGCGCTTGGGCGTCTGGTCGCCGGTGTGGGCCAGCACCTCGTCGACGGTCCCGTACTTCTGGATCAGCTGGGCGGCCCCCTTCTCGCCGATCCCCCGGACACCGGGCAGGTTGTCGCTGGAGTCGCCGACGAGTCCCCGGAACTCCGGCATTTGCGCCGGGGTCACGCCGTACCGCTCCAGGACCCGCTCGGGCGTGTACCGCACCGTGTCGGTCACGCCGCGCCCGGTCGCGAGCACGGTGACTCGGTCGTCGACCAACTGCAGCGCGTCGCGGTCTCCCGTCAGGATCACGACGTGCTCGCCGGCTGCGGCCGCCTCGGAGGCCAGGGTGCCGATCACGTCGTCGGCCTCATAGCCGGCGCTCTCGACGTTGGTGAACCCGAACGCCTCCATGAGTGGACGGAAGTACGGCTTCTGCTCGCGCAGCAAATCCGGCGTCTTGGCGCGTCCGGCCTTGTACTCGGGATATGCCTCGTGGCGGAACACCGGTCCGGGCGGATCCCAGCAGACGACGACGCGCTCCGGACGCTCGTCGATCAGCACCTTGATCATCATCGCCGCCAAGCCGTAGAGCGCATTTGTCGGCGCACCCGATGCGGTCGCGATGGTCTCGGGAAGCGCGAAGAAGGCCCGGTAGGCCAGGCTGTTGCCGTCGATCAGCATGAGGCCCCCGGCACCCGCTTGCGCGGCGTTGGCGACAGCGGCTTCGGGGGCGGGCTCGGCCACGCTCCGAGTCTAGCGCCCGGGCGGGCGCACACCTCTCGGCACCCCGGGACAGGCTCGGTATGCTTCGCCGGATCCCGCAATACCTGGAGGGCCACGTTGGCAGTCACGCCGAGCGCTCAGTACTCCGTCACGCTCCGCATCGAAACCGATCCGCGCGATCACGGCACGTTCAGCCGGCTGGCGATCGCGATCGGCGCGATGGGCGGCGACGTCGGCGCCGTCGACCTCGTGTCGACCGCGCAGCACACGGTGGTGCGTGAGATCGTCGTCAACGCACGCGACATCGAGCATGCCGAGCAAATCGTCGCCGCCGCGCAGGCGCAGGACGGCATCACGGTGCTCGACAGTTGGGACCGGACCTTCCGGCTGCATCGCGGCGGCAAGATCGAGCTGTTCGGGCGCCTGCCGCTCGAGACGCGCGACGACCTCTCACTGGCCTACATGCCCGGCGTCGCCGAGGTGTGCAAGGCCATCGCCGACGATCGCGACAAGGTCTTCGACTACACGATCAAGCGCAACATGGTGGCCGTGATCACCAACGGCACCGCCGTGCTCGGCCTTGGCGACATCGGCGCCGCCGCCGGGATGCCGGTCATGGAGGGCAAGTCGGCGCTGTTTAAGGAGTTCGGCAACGTCGATTCCTACCCGATCTGCGTCGACTCCCACGACCCGAAGCAGATCATCGAGATCTGCGAGGCGATCGCACCGGTGTTCGGCGGGATCAACCTCGAGGATATTGCGGCGCCTGCCTGCTTCGAGGTTGAGGACACGCTCAAGGAGCGCCTTGACATCCCCGTGTTCCACGACGACCAGCACGGCACGGCCGTCGTCGTGCTGGCAGCGCTCATCAACGCCCTCAAGATCACGGGCCAGCGAATGGAAGACCTCAAGGTCGTTGTGTCAGGCGTCGGTGCCTCGGGTGTGGCCTGCTCCAAGATCCTGCTCAACGCCGGCGTCACGAACATCATCGGCTGCGACACCCGAGGCGCCATCTACTCGGGGCGAACCGAGAACATGAACTTCATGAAGGAGTGGTACGCCGAGCACACCAACCCGGAGGGGATCCGGGGAACGCTCACCGACGCCGTCAAGGACGCCAACATGTTCATCGGGCTGTCCGGCCCGGGGACGTTCTCGGTGGATCAGCTGCGATCCATGGCGAAGGACCCGATCGTCTTCGCGATGGCCAACCCGACGCCGGAGATCATGCCCGAGGAGGCCGGCCCGTACGTGCGGGTCATGGCCACGGGACGTTCGGATTACCCGAACCAGATCAACAACGTGCTCGCCTTCCCGGGGATCTTCCGCGGGGCGCTCGACTGCGGCGCGCGCCAAATCTCCGAAGAGATGAAGGTCGCCGCTGCCCACGCAATCGCGGACTGCATCTCCGATGACGAGCTGCATGAGGACTACATCATCCCGAGCGTGTTCAACCGGTTCGTCGCCCAGAAGGTTGCCGATGCGGTCATCCAGGTCGCACGGGAACAGGGTCTCGCTCGCCGCGA
Organism: uncultured Thermoleophilia bacterium; assembly: GCA_963784985.1. GTDB lineage: Bacteria > Actinomycetota > Thermoleophilia > Miltoncostaeales > Miltoncostaeaceae > CAITWD01. The sequence continues at coordinate 2,809 of CAWATR010000022.1, read as the reverse complement.
GGTGGACGCCTAGCGGGACGCGCAGCGCTCCACGCCAGTGGTCCACGGGGGACGTGGCGGAATGGTAGACGCGACGGTCTCAAACACCGTTGGGTGAAAGCTCGTGGGGGTTCGACTCCCCCCGTCCCTATGCAGCGAGAACCCGTCCAGTGAGCGGGTTTTCGTCGTCTTGGACTCCGTTGGGCCCGCCCGCTGGGGACCGCTGGAAACCGCTCTGCGGAAGAGTCGCGTGTTCCGCACAGTCTTCCGCACGGGCGCGGGGCGCACGGACATGGCCCCGGCGACGCTTCGCGGGTGCGCCGCGGCGGCCGTCGGTCGGTCCGCTCCCGCGCTCCGCACAGCCGTCAAGGTCCCCGCACGATGTGTGACGTGCGGGCACCGCGCGGCACGTGAGCCCGTTCCAGGTCCACAGCGGTCACGGATGCCCAGTGTGCGGTCCGTCGGGATCCGACCCGTCCGCGCTCTCGGTGGTCTGACCTGCTGCTGCTCCCTGATCCGCCGATCTCAAGATCGGCGTACGGGGTCGGCGCGGACCCACATCGACGTTCACCGTGGCCGCCGGCCCTGGAACGGTTCGGACTTGGTCCGCAGCGACAGGTGCCGATGCGCTAGAGCTCGAGGCCGCCGTGATGGCCTGGTGGCGTGAGCGCGGCGCGGTGTCTCCCATCGCCGCGAGATTCCAGGCCCTCCAGAGCTACATGGGCCACGCGGCGATCACGGCCACGGGGCACCTGCTGCCAGGCGCCGAGGCCGAGGCCGTCGGCCTGGTCGACGCCTACCTGGAGCGCTCCAACGTGCTCGCCCGGTTGCAGGCGTTGGAACGCTAGAACCGGCGCTGAAGGTTGGGTGCTCGTGGGTTCGCCAGAGCAGCGCGCACCCGAGTCGTGCCCGCTGCCTTGATCCAGAGCAGCCCGGAATTCCGAGCGCGCCCCGTCCCAGTCCCGATGGCACGCCCGCTCGCTCCGAAGCGACGGCCTGTCGCGTGTCAGGATCGTCACAACACACCATCGCGATGGCTGCGTCCGGGCCTGCCTGAGCGAGGATCGCGTGAACCGCTTGCTCGTCTGATCCCACATGGACAAGCACGCGCATCGCGTGGCCACTGGTTCGTACGCCTTTCAGCGTCCCGCGTATGCCCATGACCCGACCATCAGCGACGTGAACACGCCGATGGTGGCGGCCTCTATGCCCGCTTTGGTTACTACACGCGACTGGGTGAGTTTCAGCGATCCCCCCTTGTTGCCGCTGGTCACGAACGCTGACACGCGCCCCTTGCGGCCTGCTTCTGGGTCTCGCCCGAGCGCTGCCAGAAAACGTTGCCGGGCGGTTCTCGAAGCTGGCGACGATTACTGACGCTTGCGCGGCGGGATGACTTCAGACGCCATGTGCCGATCATCCCACACGCCCGGTTCACGGTCCGCCGCGCCTCAACACCTCGAACGAATACCTGACGGCGACGCACGGCCGCCCTGGTCGACGCCTACCCGGAGCGCGCCAACGAGCTGGCGAGGATGACCGCGACTCGTCCGCACAGTCATCCGCACACCCCGGCAGCCGCATAGCCGATCGCGGGTGCGCGCGACCGTGTCTTCACACACCGTTGAGGGAAACCTCGCAGGGGTTCGACTCCCCCCGTCCCTACCTACTGGAAACCCGCTTGGCTGGCGGGTTTCCGTGTGTCTTGGCCTAGCCGCAGTGTTTGTTTAAGGCATCGGTCAGGACCGCTCAAGACCGCCTGAACCGGTGTCTCGACTGATAGACGGGGACGCTACACGGGCCAGCGCTGCGTCGTAGGCGAGCCAGTACCGGAGACTGTCACCGCGGCGCGACGTCGGGTCCGATACGGACGAATGTGGCGTCGACCTCCGGCTCGACCAGCAGGCCGGCACGCCTGCGCGTCGGTGGGATCGCCGCGGGTCAAAGCGAAGGCGATCACGACGTTCATGGGGCACGCCAACATCTCTACGACGTTCGATCTCTACGGGCACCGATGCCCGGCAGCGAGGACCAGGCCCTGGGCTCATCGACGCGTACTACAAGCGGGCGCAACATGGCCCGCGACGGCGGGCAACCCGGTGATCCACGAGCCGCTATCCCTAGAGTCCGTTCAACGACCGTCATCAAACGAACCAGTCCACTCACCAGAAAGACCGAGCGTTACTCACCAGCAGGCCCCCAGAGCCCATGCGCCGAGGAAGATCGACATGTACACCTCCTCGAACTCCGCCCGCTGCCCCGTGTAGCCCGCTCCTCCTCCACCTGGCAGGAGGCGCAGAGCAAACCCGATATCGGGACGGGCGTGTCCTTACAACGACGGCAGCGGGTGACGTGGTACATGGCGGCCCCGGCTCTCCAGGGTGGCCTCGTAGAGCAACGGTACACCCGTTGACGGCCTCTGACTGGGTTTGTAGAAGCGTCCAACTGATATGGTACCCAGACACGCTCCCCGGAATCGACATCGACAAGGGGAATCGCCAGACGGTCTCAAAACACCGTTGGGTGAAAGCCCGAGGGGGTTCGACTCCCCCCGTCCCTATGCAGCGGAAACCCTGTGATGTGGCGGGTTTCGTGCCTGTTGGACTCCGTCCGTCGCTCCGCTGGAAACCGCCTGGTGGAACAGTCGAGCGTCCGCACGGGCTACCGACCCGGCGCGCCTGGTCGTGTCTGCAACCCGTAGAGACACCATCCTTGGCGCAGTGGAGCTGAAGCCATCTCACAAAGTGCCGATCAGCAGCGCTCGTGCCCATGATCGGCGCGGGTATCGCGGGATTTCGCAGACAAATGTACTGCGTCGGTCGCCACGCGAAAA
>CAWATR010000021.1:0-9464 GCA_963784985.1 uncultured Thermoleophilia bacterium | reverse complement strand
TGAGTTCCGGTATCCGTTCAGCCGCGACCCGTGCGATGCGGTCCGCTTCCGCCCGCCCGTCGGCGAGCACCCGCTCCCGCTCACGGTCGGCGTTGGCAAGACACTGCCCCGCCGCGTCTGCCCGGGCGACGGCGGCACCCGCGCGTGCGGCGGCGATCAGGCGCTGGCCCTGCGCTGTCGAGCTCGCCCGATCTGCGGCGGCGTCGCGCTCGGCCGAGCTGATGATCGCCGCCGCGTCGCGCTGTGCCTCCTCGAGCGCAGCGAAGATCGGCGCCACCTCCCGCGGCGAGCTCCCCGGAACGATCGGCGGGCGCCGGGACCGCTGCCGGTGCACCCGGGACCACGTGTACCCGGAACCGGCGCAGGAAGTCGAGCGGTGTGGCCACGATGCGTTCCGGTCACCCGTTCGCGGTCGGTCGGCGGCGAGCGCCGCTGCACGACCCCGGTCGCCCGCACGTTGGCGAGTGCGTCGCCCGCGTCATCCCGGCAGCTCCCGCGCGCCACGGCCCTGGCGTCACGCTCGGCGACCCCGCACGCCGCGCACCGCGCAGACCCCGTCAACTGCGCCCACGGGCGCACGCCTACGAGTGCCGTGCTGCGCCGCCGCGTGCATATCGCAGACCACCTCATCGACTTGGCTCAGGGCACCGCCAACTCTAGCGCGCCGTCCGTCGAGAACCGCCGCCCGAGGCGCCCCGGGATCCGAACCGCCGACCCGCCTCCTGAGGGCGCCGTCACCGCCGGCCGCCGGTCCGAACCGCTGCGGGCGCCAGGCCTGGGCCGGGAAGCTGGCAGCGGTCATCGACCGCGCTGCCCCGTCGCAGGCCGCCGACCGGCCGCGCACGCTACGCCCGCCCGGCAACGCGATCAAGGCGCAGGAGACGATGCTCCACGCCACGTGTCGCGTCGGGCGCATCACCGTCGTCTGCGGACATGGCGCTCCTGTCGGTCTGTGGTGAGCGCCGGAGCGTCGGTCCGGCGGCACGACGCCCGGTCGGGCGAACGTCCTACTGGATGCGAACCAGGTCGTGCTCGAAGGCCCAGAGTGTCGCCGCGGCCCTGCTGCGGACGCCGGCCTTCTGATAGACGTGCTGGACGTGGTGGCCGACGGTCTTGGCCGAGATGCCGAGATCCTCGGCGATCTCCTGGTTTGATCCCCGTGCACGAGCACCAGGAGCACCTCGAGCTCACGATTGGTTAGGCCCGCCGGCAGCTCGCGGGGTCGCTGGCGCACGCGGTGGCCCGCTGCTCCCAACACCGCATCGACGGCGTCCGGATCGAGCCGCCCGGCCTCGACCTCACTCCGCAACTCGGCCGCTGCCGCTGGCGCATCAAGCGCCGGCCGGTACGGGCGCGCCTCGCGCATGGCCGCGTAGGAGTCGGCGGCCGCGAGGATGCGGGCCGCCTGGTCGAGTGCGTCCCCGCGCGTGCCGCGGTGATAGCCCGAGCCGTCGAGCCGTTCGTGGTGTGCACCGGCCAGCAATCCGACCGGAGCGAGCACCGCGGACTGCGCGAAGGCCCGCTCGGTGTAGTGGGGATGCAGGCGCACCCGCTCCCATTCCCCGAATCCGAGGCCCCCCGGCTTCTCCCAGATCGCGTTCGACACGCCGACCCGCCCGAGATCGTGCGCGAGCGCGGCGCGGCGCACCAGCGTCACGGACGCTGCCGGGAGCTCCATGCGCCACGCGGCGGCCTCGGCGAGGTCGGCCACGCCGGTCGAGTGCTCACGCAGCCACGGGGACTTGAGATCGCTGAACGCTGCGATCGCGGCAAAGGCGGTGTCGACCCGTTCGCCGGCGATCCAGATCTGCGGAGCCGGCTCGATCGCCAGTGCCTGATCCCACATCCGCGTCTCGTCCAGTTCGGCGAGGATCGCGGCCAGGCTGCCCGCGGCGAGATCGGCCAGTCGCGGCTCGTAGGCCCCGCCCGACCGCTGCTCAACGACCGCGCGGGCGGCCTGGGGTCCAGCGGCGGACAGAAAGACGGAGATATCGCGTGCCACATGCACAAGCCGCATCGGCAAGGGGATCGCGTCGCCGCTGGCGACACCCGGGAATCCCAGGCCGTCCCAGCGCTCAAAGACGTGTTCGAGTGCCGCCTGGGTGCCCGAACTGAATCCCAGCCATCCGGCGAATCGCTGCGCGACCTCGCAGTGCATGGCCAAGGTCTGACGGGCCGCCGGCAGGCCGTGGGCGATGGCCTGCTCCACCATGACGGCACGCAGCTCCGGCGTGCGGCCGAGTCCGACGTTCGACCGGAGGAACGCGACGACCTCCTCGGGATTGCCGGAGTCGACGAGCGCGAACGCGGCGCCGCGGCACGATGTCGTCCCCGTAGATCTGCGCGGCCTCGTGTCCGTCCGACGTGCAACCCGAGGAGTGCAGGAGCGCGACGTAGTACGCATCGACGAGTTCCTGCGCCGACGCTCCGGCGAGCTCACCCAACCGGACCGCGAGCACCGCGGTGCGCAACGCGTGCTCGAGCGGCTGCCCCGTCCCGAGGTCGGTCGCCAGCGACAGCGCCCCCACCACCTCGGCCGCGCGGATCGGCTGCTCCCCGGACGACGGCCATCGTGTGCCTACTGCAGAATCCTTCACGTCCACAGGGACACCCTAGCCCGTTCACGCCCTCCAATGCTGACCGCCGAGTGGAGTGGAGCCCCCGCGGTCTCACGACACACCGCGGCCCTCCAGGGCGTCGGCCTCCGATGCGGCCGACGCCCGCCACCCCGACCAGGAGTATCGTGACGCGATGTCGCATCACGCTGGCCAGTAGGTCCGCGAAGGGATCGCCCTGTCGAGCGTCGTGAGAGCCCACCACATTCCGCGAGGCCTGCCTTGGTGGTTCACGCCGCCCCGCCCGGATTCCGTGCGCGGTGGCCTCGGTCGGACTGTGCGCGGCGGCATCTGCCCCGGCCCGATCACCGGCCGGCAGCCGGAGGGGCGGAGCGCACCCAGGTGAGCGTCGAACAGCTGCTTGGCTTTCGCGGTCAGATCCAGATTGCCGACATCGGCGCGGCATTCATCAATGAACGGCCCGTCTACACCGATCTCATCGACCGTGGTCTCGCCCATCTGACGGCCTTCGATGGCGATGCGCGGCAAACCGCGGCCATCGCCGCCGCCTACGGCGACGACGTCACCGTGATCCCCGCGTTCATCGCCGACGGGACGACCAGGACCCTGTACCTCGCAGAGCTCGCAACCGGCATGACCTCGTTGCTGGAGCCGTCGGACGCCGCCCTGAAGTTCTTCAACGGCTTTCCGGATTTCGGACGCGGCATCGGCACCGAGGACATCGCCACGTCGCGGCTCGACGACGTCGCCGACGTGCCCCTCATCGACTTCCTGAAGATGGATGTCCAGGGGTCGGAACTCACAGTGCTGGAACACGGGCACGACACCCTCAAGGACTGCGTGGCGATCCAGCTTGAGGTCTCGTTCATCGCGCTCTACGAGCGCCAGCCGACATTCGGTCAGGTCGATGTCTGGATGCGGGCGCAGGGGTTCGCGCCGCACTGCTTCGAGGAAATCAAGTGCTGGTCGATCGCGCCGACGACCAACGGCGGAAATGCCCGGATCCCGTTTCGTCAGCTGCTCGAAGCCGACATCGCCTACGTTCGCGACCCGCTCTCGCTCGGGCTGCTCACGGACGAGCAACTCGTCAAGTACGCGCTCGTCAGCCATTACTGCTACGCGAGTCCCGACCTCTGTGCCCACGTGATCATCGAGCTCGAGCGGCGCGACGCCGTCCCTGCCGGCACGCGCACTCGGTACTACGAGCTGCGCAACGCGTCGTGACCGGCGTCGCGGTGACCTCGCGGCACGTTGTCGACGTCGGCGAATTGGCGGCCTGCCGCCGGAGTGCTGCACGACCGCTTCCGCGCGCTGATGTGTCCCCCATGCCGCCGGCGACCTTGTCGCACGCCCGATACGACAGATGGCAGTCACCGGCCGGTGCCAATCCGCGCGTGTCGCCGAGCGCTGCGACGTCGCGGGCGCGCTTCGGGACATCCCGACACGGGCCCGGCGCAGGGTGACCCGCCACCACCTGCGCAGTCTCGTCTCGACGAGCTTGGCCCAGGCCTCGGCGCCGCAGACGGGAGGGCCGGTGTACCGGCTGCGCTCGGGCGGACGCTGTCCCGCAGGCCGCAGTCGGCGCGCACCCGCCGCCGACCCTCGCCGACGTCGTCGTGGCGGTGCGCTGGCATGGGTCTCGTGATCGCTGCGCGAGGCCATCGTCGTGGAGCAGCGGCAAGGGCGGTGCTCGGGCTCCTTGGCTGTTGCGTGGCGGGGTGCGTGGCGGCATGCGGATCGGCGACGCCGGCCACGCGGCAACTGTCCGAACCTGACAACGGTCACACCCTGAGGGTCCGCACCGGCACAACGCTCCGCGTTGTGCTGCACTCGACCTACTGGACGTTCGCCCGCAACAGCGCACCCTCCGTCGTGAGGGTGTCGGGCACGCCGACGTACTCCCCGCGACCGGGCGGTATTCCCGGAAGCGGCAACGGCAGCGTCAGCGAAACGCTCCGGGCCGCGGCACCCGGACGGGCGACGGTGTCCGCGTCGCGGAGGTCCTGCGGCGAGGCACTCCGGTGCAGCCCGGGACAGGGATCGTATTCGGTCGTGATCGTGGTGACCCCCGGATAGGCCCGCGTTCGGAACGGCACGGAACCGGCCTCGTCCGTGGGCCGGCCGAGCCGTTTCGCTGGGCAACGCGCATCGGGCCTATACTGCTCGCAGCCCAATTGAGGCCCGCCGATGCCCGACCCCCATGTTCCCGCGCTCGCGGACGCGCTCGCAAGCTACGTACCCCGGATCGTGGCCCGCCGCCTTGCGGCAGATCCGACACCGATCGCCGTTCCACGGCTCGACTCCGAAGCCGGCGCGTGCCTCCGGCTCGATATTGCCGGCTTCACGCCGTTGACGGAGCGATTGGCGCGTCACGGCGCGGCTGGCGCCGAGGAGATGGCCGGGCTCCTGAGCGACTACTTTGGCCCGTTGGTTGCCGAGAGCTCGGCACACGGCGGCGAGATCGTCGAGTTCGAAGGCGATGCCATGCTGGTCGTCTGGTGGGCCGGGGCGGAGGGGCTCGCCGACGCCGCCCGGAGGGCAATCGGGTGCGGCCTCGCCCTTCAGGCGATCCTGGACCACGCCGACGCATCGCATGCTGTCCACCTGTCGATGAAGATGACCGCTGCCGCCGGCGTGCTGCAGGTCGTGCACGTCGGGGGCGTCGACGGGCGCAAGCGCTGCCTGGTGGCCGGTCCGCCCGTGGTGGAACTCGGGCGGCTCGAGCCACTCGCCGGACCCGGGCGGGTGTTGCTGACCCCCGGGTTGGCACAGCTCGTGGCCGGGCGCTACGACGGCGACCCGGGACCCGACGGTGCCGCGTGGGTCCGCGCATTGCGCGTCCCGCCCGCACGGCGTCGCATCGATCCGATCGAGATGCCCCAGGAAGCCCTGGGTGGCCTGCGCGAGTACGTCCCGCCCGCCCTCGAGACCCGACTGCGCACGGGTGGGGAAGGATGGTTGGCGGAGTTTCGCCGCGCGACCTGCGTGTTTGTCAACCTTCTTGGGGTGAGCTATGCCGACGAGGATGCGATCGAGCAGCTCAACGCGGTCGTCCAGGCAATCCAACGCGTGGTCCATCATTACGACGGATCGATCGCCAAACTGGTCGAAAGCGAGAAGGGCACCGTCCTGTTCGCGGCGTTCGGCTTGCCGCCGCGCGCCCACGAGGACGACCCGGCCCGGGGAATTCGGGCCGCGCTCGAGATCGAAGAGGTGGTGGCCGATCACGCACTGCGCAGCGCCATCGGCGTCACGACGGGAACCCTGTTCTGCGGCCCGATCGGCGGCCGGCAACGGCGCGACTTCGCCATCGTCGGTGACGTGGTCAATCTGGCCGCGCGCCTCATGCAGGCCGCAACCGACGACATCCTGTGCGATGCAGCCACCGCGCTGGTGTTCGACAGCATCGAGTACGACGCGCTCGCGCCGCTCCGGCTAAAGGGCAAGGCGGAGACGGTCCCGGTCTTCCGGCCGCACGGGGACATGCTGAAGGTGATTCGCGGCCGGTCCGAGCGCGTGCCGGTCGTGGGTCGGGCGGTCGAACGGGGTCTGACCGCCGATGCCCTCGATCGGCTTGCGGACGGCCTCGGCGGGGTCGTGGTCATCGAAGGCGAAGCCGGCATCGGCAAGTCGTGACTGGTTGAGGATCTCATCGAACAGGCCGAGACCCGTGGCCTGCGGGTGGCGAGCGGTTGGGGCAGCGCGGTGGACGCATCGACCCCCTACTTCGGCTGGCGCCCGATCCTTTGGGATGCGCTGGAGCTGGGGGGCGTCGCAGAGAACCCGGGTGCTCGCCGACGGCATGTCCTCCGCTGGCTGCGCGAGCGTTCGCTGCCCCTCGAGGAGGCCGCGCTGCTGAACGGTGTGGTTGGCCTCCGCCTTCCCGATGACCCGACGGTGTCCGCGTACGCGCCGGAAGTGCGGGCCGACAGGACCAGGCTCCTGCTTGGCCGGGTGCTCGCAGCCGCCGCGGCCGGCCAACCGCTCGTGCTCACGATCGACGACGCGCAGTGGCTGGACGCATCATCCTGGTCGCTGGCACTCCAGGTAAGGCGCGACCTGCCGGGGGCGCTCATGGTGCTCGCCGCCCGGCCCCTCGCGGAGCCGACGGCCGTGGCCGCGGAAGTCCTCGACGGGGCCGTCCGCGTACTGCTCGACAGGCTGTCGTCCGACGAGACCCTGCAACTGATCTGCCGGAGCCTGGGGGTCGACCGCCTGCCGGGTGAGGTTCGCGATCTCATTCTCGAGCGGGCCGAGGGCCATCCGTTCTTCAGCGAGGAACTGGCGTTCTCCCTGCGGGACGCGGGTGTCGTCGTCGTCGAGGCAGGGACGAGTTGACTCGCCGGCGCAGACGGCAGCCTCGGAGGCCTCGCGGTGCCCGACACGGTTCAGGGCGTCATCATGAGCCGAATCGATCATCTCGAGACCCGGCAGCAGCTCGTGCTCAAGACCGCGAGCGTGCTCGGTCGCGACTTCGCGGTCGACCAGGTACGCGACATCTTCCCGGCGACGGGCGAGCGCAGCCACGTGGCCGAGGAGCTGCGCGCGCTCACCGAGCGCGGACTGCTCAGCGCATCAGACGGCTCCGCGTACAGCTTCCGTCACGGGATGACGCGCGAGGTCGCCTACGGCTCACTGGTCTACTCCCAGCGCCGCCAACTGCACCGGGCTGCGGCCACCTGGCTGGAGGCGCACTCCGAGCACCTGGACGCGCTTGACGCGCCGCTCGCAGATCACTGGCTCCGCGCCGCCGGCGACGCGAACGCCGACGTCGATGCGCTCGCCAAGGCGGAGTTCTACCTGATCCGCGCCGGGGCGGCCGCACTTCGCCAAGGGGCGTTCGTCGAAGCCGAGGACTTCCTGGGTCAGGCGCTCGCCTGCCACGAACGGCTTCCCGAGCGCGACCGCTCACAGACGCGAGAGCTGGAGATCCTGCGGCACCTCGGCACCGCGACGTTTGCGATCCGGGGATTCGGGTCGGCCGACTCCGCCGCATCTACGAGCGGACGTTCGAGCTGGCCCGCGGCCGGGTCGCGGACCGGGAACTGTTCCCGATCCTCTGGGGCCTCTGGATCACGACGCACTTCGTGGCGCCCGAGCGTGCCGTCGGGCTCGGCGACGAGCTCATGCAGATTGCCACGCGCGAAGACGACGACGAGTTCCGGCTCCAGGCCCATCACGCGCTGTGGACAAGTCTCATCCAGATCCCGGACTATCCGCGCGCGCGCCGGCACATCGATGCCGGCCTGCGGCTGTATCGACCCGAGTGGCACGAGCGGCACTGTGCCGAGTTCGGTGGGCACGATCCCGGCTCGTGCGCCCAGCGCGCGATTGCCTTGAGCGCCTGGGAACCGGCAAGGTCGACGAGGCCGTCGTGGCCGGTCGGGAAGCCATCCGGTTGGCGCAGGACCATGATTTCTCGCGGCTCAACGCGATGCTTGCGGTGGCGTTCGTTCACCGTCAACGTGGTGAGCTCGACGACGTGACCCACGAGGTCGAAGCGATCGTGGCCCGAGCGCGCGAGCGTGGACTGCTGGGGTACGTGGACTGGGCAGTCATCCTGGAGCGTGGGCTCGCGGCTGGCGCGGCGACCTCACTGGCGGAATCACCGCGATGAGGGCCGCCGTCGACCGCCTCGGCCTGAGGGACCCGGGATACCTGGCGATGCTCGCCGAGCTCTACGTGCTCGACGGCCGCACGGCGGACGGGCTCACGCTGATCGACGAGCTCCTGGAGGTCGTCGAACGCAAGGGCGAGCGGAACTACGAGCCGGAACTCCACCGGCTCCGCGGCGAGTTGCTCGCCACCCACCGTCGCGGAATCGACCCGGACGACGACACGGCCGAGGCCTGCCTGCGGCGTGCACTCGAGCTTGCCGACGCGCAAGGGGCCGACTCGTTCTCGCTGCGAGCAGGCATGTCGTTGGCAACGCTCCTGTCGTCGACGGGGCGCTCCGGGGAAGGCGTCGCCGCCCTGCGCGGGATCTACGCGCGGTTCTCGGAGGGGTTCGACACACACGACCTCACCGCGAGCCGGGCGTTTCTCGAACAGCATGCCTAGCCATCGCGCGGCGCGCTCGGACGGGTCGGGATGCCCGCGCTGCGGTGCGCGGCGTCCCCAGGAGGACTCCGGCGCGCGCCGCGTGCGCTCGTGCGAGCTGCCGCCGGAGTTCACAGTCGGCGAGTGCACGGTCATATTGACCTTATCGCCATTCCCGACGGCGCCGCCCACCCGGGGCGGCGAGGAGTATCGATGAGCGTGCCGGAGTTCGACCTGGCGGACTGGCGCCGCCGCATCCAGGAGCTCTACGCGGCCGTCCGGGCGCAGCCCGATCCCGAGCATGGGCATGCGCTGTGGCGCGCCGGGCGCGACGACCTGTGCCGGAGCCATCCCCAGAGCCCGCTGTCGCCGGATGATCCGATGCGTGCCCAGGGATCCCGTACTCGCCGTATGACCCCGAGCTGCGCTTCGCGCTCGCGCTCGCGGCACCCTCGATGCTGGCGCGGCTCGCCGTCCCGACCGACGGCCAGGGCACCACATCGATGCGGCTCCTCGGAGATGTCCCGCTGCCCCCGCTACTCGGGGCATCACTCGACGTGTGGTGGTTGGAGAAATACGGGGGCGGACTCTCCTGCCGCTGCGGGACGGGAGCGTGGGGGACACCAGCGACGGCGGCGGGCGCTACGCGCTCGACACGGCAAAGGGCGCCGCCTCGCGGCGCGTCGGGTCGCTAGTCGTCGACCTGAACTTCCTTTACCACCCGTCCTGCCGCTATAACGCGACCTGGCAGCGCCCGCTCGCCCCGCCGGGCAACGTGACCGCCGCGCCGGTTCGCGCCGGGAGCGGCCGACCCCGGCCCGTCAGCGCTCCCGCCCGTCGGGCCTCGAC
>CAWATR010000020.1:0-139798 GCA_963784985.1 uncultured Thermoleophilia bacterium | reverse complement strand
CCACCGGTCGCGCGATCGCCGACCGCGTACGCTCGATTTCGTATCGAACCAGGATTCGCGGACCTGTGTGGAGTTCGGACATGCGGGGTGCAGGAATCGCAGCGCTCGTCGTTCCCGTACTGCTCGCCCTGACCGTCGGCACCGGAGCATCGACTCCACGTCCGGGGCCCACAATCCGCGCATTTCGGTGGGTCCCGTCCGACTGTCGCCGTCGAGTCACTTCGTCCGGATCCGCGTGACGGCGGCCAACGCGACGTCGTGCGTGATCACGTCCAGCCCGAAGCTCAAGCCACTACCGAAGGCGATCGACTGCCGGTCAGGAACTGGGCGGGACACCGTGCGCATTCCCGCCAACCCGTACACGCGTGCGCGCCGCTTCCGGTTCGCAGCGCGGGCGGTCCACTTCCAAACCAAGTCGACAACCGAGTACCGGTGGATCACGCAGAAGGGGGAGTTGCTCAGCGGCCTGATCGCGGGTTCTCCCGCGGCGGCCGGGGAAACCTTGTTCTTCACCTCCGGCTGCACGGCCTGCCACATGGTCAAGGGCGTCGGTGGACAGGTGGGCCCGAACTTGACCAAGATTGGCCTCCATACGCGGTCGGCGAGGTACTCGGGCAGGTTGCCGGTGCCGGTCCCGGGTGTGACGGGTCCGATCTATCGGGGTCAGGACTGGTACATCCTCAAGCTTGAGTGCCCTATGTGCGTCACCCCCAACGCCCCGATGCCGCCCTTCGCGAACTTCACGCCCCAGCAGTACGAGGACCTCTCCGCCTTCCTGGCCGGCTTGGGCACGAAGTACAAGTAGATCGTCCGGCCGGCCCGTACCGCCCGGACGGAACCCTGGGCGACCGCGGGTACTGCACCGTGGCCATCGACGCGGGTTCGCTACTCAGGCCGCGTGTGTCGCGCCGTCCTGGCGCCGAAGCGTCCAGACCAGGTAGGCGACGATCACCAGGTTGACCACCAGGCCGCCGACCTTGAACAGGGTCACTTTGCGGGTGAGCTCCCAGATCTCCAAGGGCACGAACAGACTGGTCGCAAACACGGTCAGGTACTCGGCCCAGCGGCGGCGGCGCCAGAGACCGACGCCCTCGACGACTTCAAGTACCCCGTAGCCGATCGCACCGGCGCCCAGCATGACGATTGAATGCGGGCTCAACGCAGCGACGCGATTGATCGCGCTTGCGACGACATGACGGGATGGATCGAGACCGAAGTCGCCGGCCCAGTCGCGCAGGTGCGATGCCCAGTTTGTGTGGCTATGGGTGACCAGGACGGCGCCGGCGCCCGCCAGCACGAGCCCGCGCACCAGCCGTTCGATCGCAATCAGCCGGAGGACCATCCCGTGGCGGGCGCTTGGGGAACTGTGGGTGGCTGCGGAGGCGGATGTGTCGGTCTGCGTCGACGTCAGGATCTACCGTCCGATGCGGGTCGCGACACCGCAGCCGACGCGCTCCTGCACCGCAGACGGTCGCTCGGAGACTCCGCTCAGGGCAGCTCGGGCGCGCAGATGAAAGGCGCCCGACCCGGTCACATTGAGACTCATGCGAACACGCTACTACGCCGCGGACTCTCTGCACTGGGCCGGAATTGCTGCGCACCGTGACCGCCTGGAGGTACGCCACGAACCGCCTGAGCACCCCGCAGACGTCCATTCGCGCGTGGAGACTTGCGCTCCCGGATGGCTCCTACGTCGGTGGGTATTCTCGAGAGTCGGGTGACAGCATGATCGGCGTTGACGTCATCGCCCGCCGCCTTGCGCCGCCGGCGCCCGCGATGCGCTCTCCGCATGCGTCACCGGCCCGACCTCGACCGTTCACTACGTGCGATCGGGCCGGTGCGCAACGCCGACAATCGCACAGACGCAATCGGGCCCGGATGGAGGCCCCGTCCACCGTGATCAGGGACTCTCAGGACCCCCGCGGGCCGGTTGAGGCGGCCGCGGGCCCGAGGCTCGACTCCGGGTTCGGCGTCAGACGTCAGGCGGGGCTCTTGGCACCGTGACACGTAAGGTGGATGCGATGAGTACCGGTGATGTCGGCAACAGCGCCCTCGCCCGCGTCGATCGCTGGCAGCAGGCGCACCGCGCAACCGCGATCAGCGTCGCGACGATCAAGAAGTTCCAGGCGGACCAAAGCGGCAACCTTGCGGCGCTGCTGGCCTTCTGGGCGTTCTTCTCAATCTTTCCCCTGATGCTCGCCGCCGCGACCCTTCTCGGCTGGTTTCTCCCGAGCAACGTCAGCGACGACGTCCTCCACACGATCGACGGCTACGTCCCGCTCATCGACTTCTCGCGGAAGACCATCAGCGGCAGCTGGTGGGCCCTCGTCCTGGGGCTTGTCTCGACGATCTGGGCCGCGACCTGTGTGACCCGCACCGCGCGTGTGGCCTTCGACTCGGTCTGGCAGGTGCCGGCGGCCGAGCGCGCGAGCGTCGTCGAGCAGACCCTCGGCGGACTGAAGGCGCTCGCGTTGATCGGGGTGGCGCTCGTCGTCAGTGTGCTTACGACGGGATTCGTCTCCGGGACGAGCCATCAGCTTGACATCGATCCGCTCGCGATCGTCGGGGGGTATGCGGTCGCGATCGTCATCGACGTGGTCGTGTTTTTGATCGCCTTCCGCGTGCTGACCTCACGAGAGGTCTCGACGCGCGATGTACTGCCGGGCGCGCTCTTGGCCGGCGTGGGCTTTTGGGTCCTGCAGTCGCTCTCGTCGGTCATCATCTCGCGCTACTTGCAAAATGCGCAGAAGACGTACGGCAACTTCGCCACGGTCATCACGCTGCTCTGGTGGTTCTACCTGACGGGGATCCTCACCCTCCTCGGCGCGCAGTTGAACGTCGTCCTCCGCGAGCGGATCTGGCCGCGGGGTTTGCATGCGACCGGCTGATCGGTCTCGACCCCAACGCACGTCAGCTCCTCAGCGTCGCAACTGGGCCCGGGTCCTTTCCGGCCGTGCCCGCCACCGGCAGCCGTAGCGGTGCTGTGGCAGCGGCCGCCGCCGGGCAGCTTGGGCCGGATCACACCGGATCCTCCGCCGAGCTCGATACCCAGCGCGGTCGCATGCCCCGCGGCGGTCAGCGGTTCGAATCCGCTCATCGGCTTTTGCTCCGTCACCGAGTGTGATCGGGTCACACTGCCTGTCGGCCTGGCCCTCCCGCCATACCGGCAGGAGGGCCAGGCCGACAGGGCTACGCCGTCACGGTCTCACGGCCGGACCGGACCCCGGCGGCGTCCCGACCGTCGCCTACGACGGCCTCCTGGGGATCGATCACTCCGAGGTCCTTGACGATCTGGAACTGACCATCGCGGGCCTGGGCGATGTACATGTGCATGCGCACGTGGTGCTGGCCGGGCACCATTTCCGCGCCGCCGCCCGGCCCCGCCGCGATTCGCGCGTGATCGAGCGCCCGGATGACCGCCTCCTGCTGGAGCGAGCCGGCCTCGGTGACCGCGGCTTGCCACAGCTTCAGCCCGCGGTACATCCCGGTGCAGGCGCTGCCGGCGGTGAACTGCGCGTCGCCGGGAAAGCGCTCGCGGTAGGTGCGCAGCAGGTCCTCGCTAAACGGGTCACGCACGCTGCGGTAGTAATCGAGGCAGCTGTAGAGCCCCTCGACGTGCGCGGCCGGCACCAGGTTCAGGAAGTTCTCGTCGAAGTAGGTGCAGACGATCGAGCCGCCTCGCGCGGTGAACCCGGCCTCGTGGAGCAGCTCGAGGAAGGGCGTCAGCCCCGGTGGCACGATCGTGTTGAAGACCACATCGGCCCCGCTGGCGATGATCTTCTGCACGGTGTCGGCGTAGTCGGTGTGGTCCATCGGGAAGTACTCCTCCCCGACGATTGCGCCACCGTGGGCCACCACGGCCTCACGGACCTTGTCGTTTAGCACGTGCGGCCAGATGTAGTCCGCCGAGGGCAGGTAGAACGTCTTGGCCCCGGTGCGGTCCATCAGCCACGGGATCAAGCGGTCGACCTGCTGGGCCGGCACGGGCCCGGTGCAGAAGATCAGCGGGTCGCACTCCTGCCCCTCGTATTGCTCGGGATAGATGTAGAGGGTCTTGGCGTCCGTGACCACCGGACCCTTGATGGCCTGCCGCGTGGAGCTGTAGATGCCGCCGAAGACCACATCGACGTGATCCTGCTCGACGAGCTTCCTGGCCTTGGCCTCCGCGGCGGTGTCGGTGGTGGCGCTGTCCTCCAGATACAGCTCGACCCGTCGCCCGAGCAGTCCGCCATTGGCGTTGATGTCGTCGATGACCATCGTGGCGACGTTCGCGTTCGCGATGCCCATAAACGAGAGTGGACCGGTCTGGTCCGTGATGACGCCCACCTTGATGGGTCCTGCAGTGGTGTTCGCGTGTTCCATGACGTTCCTCCGATGTCGATCGCGATGACCACATGGTGGTCGGATCGCGGGGTCAGCCCGGCGGCCGGCCGCGCGCGCGAGCGCTCGCCGTGGCGGCAGCAAGTGCTGCGTGGGAGCGGCCCCGGTGGTCGGGTCGCCGTCATCCGGCGACCCGCACGGGCCGACGTGTTAGGCCTCGAGCTGGCAGTCGAGCGCCGCCACGAGTGGCCGGCCCTTGTGGCCGGCGTTTTGCATGATCCCCGGAACAGCGGGGTCGGTGACGAAGTTCTTCCACCCTGTGTCATCCCAGTCGAAGATCACCCAGATCCGGTCGTCCTCGTTGGGATCACGGAAGACGCGCGCACCCTTGGAGCCGTGCTCGCGTCGCTTGTCCGCGCCGGCGGTCGAGAAGACCTCCATGAAGCGGTCGAAATCTTCGAACTGCGTCGTCGCCAGAATCATTGTGTGTTCCTTTCGGTAGTCGATAGCGGGGCGGTGCCCCGGATGACGCGCTCAGCTGGTCCAGCCCGCAGCCCACGCCACGGCGTCGGCAGGCCGGTTCTCGAAGCGGACGACCTTGCCGTCGCGCATCTCGAACACGTGCTCGAAGCCCGTGTCGAGCGTCGCGCCACTCTTGTTCCTGCCCGTGAAGCGGCCCGTGACCACGACGCGATCGCCGTGGTCGACGAACTCGCTCGGGTCGACGTGGTACTCGTCGAAGTTGGCGCCGATCACGGCAAACACACCAGTCGCGATGGCGTCCGGCCCCACGAACGTGCCCGACGGCGAGTCGCCGCCGCCGCCTTCGACCCACTCCGCCTCGGGATCGAGCTTCGCAAGGACCACGGCGGCGTTATGGGCGGCGAACTCCGCATAGGCGGTGCGGATGGTGTCCATATCGTGCGAAGACATCGGGTGCTCCTCGTCGTCGGGGGTAGTGACGGCAGGAGTGTCTTCGCGGCCGTGCGACGCCGCATCGGGCGAACGCCCTATCGGGTGCGCACGCGGTCGGGCTCGAATGCCCATGGCTGTCGCGCCGCCCGACCGGGCACGCCGGCCTTCTGACGACGTGCTCGAGATGGTGCCCGACGGTCTTGGCGAAGATGCCGAGGTCGTCGGCGATCTCCTGGTTCGACCTGCCGAGCGCGCGCGCAGCGACTGGCGTGTCCCAGTCCGCGCGAGCCGGTCCGACCTCGCGCCCCGTTCACGAGGTGTGACCCCGATCGGGCGGGCGCTCGGCAAGACCTGCGTCGGTCATGGAAGTGGCTGGTCGGCCGCCTGCCGTGCTCAACGCCAGGGGGCCCTGGTGAACGTGATCGTGCAGACGGGCCCGGGCCTGAAACAGTCGGGGAAGTGCTCTCCGGGGTCGGGATCGACGCCGGGCGCCGAGGACGTGTTGTGCAGGCTCGCCCAGCCGTCGACGCTCGCGTGGGTCCAATCGGCGATCGACCGAAACGGACCGGTGCCGTACGACGGGTCGTATATCTCCCCATGATCGGTGGGTGGGTACACGACGATCGAGTGCCCACCGACCCGGAACCAGCCGGGAGGGCTGGCGTTCGGTGACCCTTGTGCGTCCGAGCCTGCGAATCCGGCGGCGCCGAGGGGGCCGAAGACGTTGCCGCCCACCAAGTTGTAGGTCGCCGTCGACGTTGGGCCGCCGAGCAATGGGAAAGTCCACTGGTGAATCAGCATGAGCAGCGAGGGGTTGTGGCCCGGGCCACGCAGGCCACTCGCAAGAGTGAACTTGGGATCGCGGCCGACGGGTTCGATGAGCGCCTGAATCCCGTTGAGGGCGGCTTCGTTTGCGAGCCAACGGGCCCACGCATCGCAGTTGCCGAAATGGCCCGGCACGAGTGTGTAGCAGTTCGTGATCTTGAAGCCGACCAGGGCCTGTGGCCACTGCCACGGGAGGACGTCTTGCGAGCCGATCGATGTGTAGTACGTCATCAGGTGCGCGGGGTCGGCCGGCGCGGTGACACTGCCGCTGCGTGGATCGAGCAGCCGCACGTAGACCCGACGGTGGGCGAATTGGTTGCGCCAGATCGCCGAGAAGACGCCCTGTGGGGAGCCCGCGCCCTGCGCTGCGGTGGCAGCGGCGTCGACGCTGGTGAGCCACAGGACCGGTTTCCCGGCAGGTCTGCCTACTCGGTGGGGCGGCGGTGTACTCGGTGTCGGGTCGCCAACATCGGCAAGTGGATCTACTGGCGCCTTGAGCAGTAGGTAGACCGTGTGGGTACTCACCCCGGCGCCTTGGCGGGTGCCGTCCTTCGCCACAACGACCCACGTGATCGTGATGTGGAGCTTCGCGACATGTCTCGGAAGCGCGGCCGATTGCAATCCGGTCGCAATGATCTCGCGACCGACCCGTCGCACCTGGCGTCCGGAGGCCTGCACGCGCAGCAGCCCGCCACCGCCCGCGAGGTGGATCGTGCCGATCACGATGCGTGGCTGCAGGCGGCGGCCGACCCGCTCGCCGCCGATCACGATGCGGACTTGACGGATACGCAGTCGCGAGCCAGCGGTGACCACGACCGGCCAGTTGGTTTCGGTCGTCCCATCCGGGAAGGTCGGCGAGCAGTCCTGCCAGGTCGCCAGCGGCACCTCGTTGCAGTGCGGGCCCTTCGGCCTGTAGGACCCCAGGGTGACCGCCGTCGGAGCTCCCGCCGGCTCCTTGGGCTGATCGCGCAGTACCGGACGGCCGTCGAGGGCCACAGCGGACACCGCGAGCCTGCAGGCGTCCGTCGCGTTCCGGGCCGACGCGCGAGTCACAACCGCGGCGGCTGGGGCGATCGCGCACGGGCCGGACTGGAAGGCCGCGCTGGAGTTGAGGGAGATCTTGGCGACACTGTCAATCCCCGTCAGCGAGATCGGTGTGAAACTCAGATCGACCGTCTGCAGTGCCTGGGTCTTGAACGTCCAGACGTTGAACTCGGGCGCGTACTTCGCGTACAGCGGCGCCGGCAACGGGGGAACGCCGTCGTCGGTCGGGTAGACCCCGCACGACGCGAGCGAGCCCTTGGCGTTCGCCTGGATGAATGCCGGGCTGTCAGGCACGATCGATTGAAAGTTGACGCCGTCGCGGCCCGGGTCGTCGACGGCGGACGGAAACAGCGTGGGCGGTGTGCGGGCGGTCAGGGTCGATGCACAGCTCATGTTCGCGTGTGGCGCCGGGTAGGTCTCGGTGCTGGTGCCTGAGGCCGTCAACGTCCATCCGGACGTCGAGGTGTTCAGGCGCGACAGCGTCCCGCGATATACCCAACTCCACTGCAGGGAGTAGGCGCCGCTCGGCGGGCCCGGGACGGTGGCGGTATAGCTGATCGCGTACGTGCCCTGATACGTGATCGCGATGGTCGGATCGAGCCCGCTCGTCCCGGATGCGTTCGCCCGCGGACCCGAAGCCCACGCGAGCGCGATCACAAAGAACACCGCGAAGACCGAGCCCGCAAGCGCCAGCCATCGCGGCCGTCGAACGCCCCCCATCCGTGCGCTCCCCACCTCTGTCTGCGTCGTCGTCCGGGGCGGGCACGACCAAAATACGACCGGCGCGTGAGGCCCGTCAAGCGCGCCATCCGACGACGCTGCCCCGGGGACGTGGGTCCGCACCATGGTCGCGGCAGGTCGTTGGCGTCGATCCGCCGGGCGGCCGAATGCTCGGTCCGTGCGCCACTTCAGCCCGCGATCTCAAGTCCACCGGGGAGAGTGGCCTCCGTGGCCCGGGTCGAAATCGCGTCCCGCCGAGCGGTAAACATTGCCGCGCCGGCCGCCGCACCTCCCCGAAGTGGCAACAGGGTGGCAACACACCGACCGCGCGCCAACCGCCACGCGCTCCGGGGCGAAACGGGCGAGACTGGCTTGTCTGGGCGAGCAGCGCCTGGGGCCGCAACCAGCCACAAATGCCGCGGCGTTCTCGCAACGGAGGGGTCAGCGGTTCGAATCCGCTCGTCGGCGCTTGGTCCGTCATCGGGTATGGCGGCGGGGCTCCGACGACGCCGCTCGCACGTTACGGCCCGCCGCTGGCGAGGGGCCAGACCGCAGAGCTGACCACTCCCGGCGCCGCCTTCTCAAACAGCTGGGCAAGGCGGTCGAGCTCGCGTGGTGTCAGGCGCCCCAGGCATGTGTCCCGCACCACCTTGTGGTGGATGACCTGCGCTCTGCGAAGGGCCTCGAGACCGCTGCGCGTCAGCACGGCCAGCGATCCGCGCCCGTCGGCGGGGTCCCGTTCGCGACGGACCAGGCCGCGATTCTCGAGATCGATCACGACGCGTGTGATCCCGCTGGGGCTCACCATCCGTCGCGCGCCGAGGTCGGTCATCCGGAGCCTCAGGTCCGGGGCGCTGACCAGGGTGATCAGCGCGCCGTAGTCGCCCAAGGTGAGCTCCCCCGCCTCCCGCAGGCGCCGATCGATCTCCCGCATTGCGGTCTCTCGGAGACGAATCAACCCGCGCCAGGCGCGGAGCTCCTCAGCAGTGAATGCGTCGGCCTCGGGGAGCTCGGCCAGCAAGGCGGCCGTTTCGGGCAAAGTACTTGACACGGTGAAATACAGCTCCCATACTCTACTTGCGTTTGTGAAATATTTTACTTGCTCATGTGAACCACAATAGCGGAGCGCCCCGACGTTCCCAACGTGAAAGGGCTGATCATGGCGACACTCCTGGTGGACCACGAGGTCACGGACTACGACGCGTGGCGGACCGTGTACGACTCGGTCGATGGTGTACGGGCGCGCAGCGGCGTCACGTCGCACCGGGTGCTGCAGGACACCGCCAACCCCAACCATGTGGTGGTGGAGCACGTGTTCCCGGATGCTGCTGCTGCGGGAGCCTTCCTTGAGGACGCAGATCTGCGCGAGGCGATGGAACGCGCTGGCGTGATTCACGGGTCGGTGCGGGCCCTGATTCTCGAAGACGTCGGCTGAGCAGCACATGCGGCCCGGCGGCGCCGCGCATCTGCCCGTCGGTGCGACCTGCGGCGCGTGCCGGTGGCGGGTGTCCACGCGCGAGCCCGAGCGGCCACGGCGATCGCCGCATCGTCGATCCCCCGGCTCGCGCATCACCGGTTCCCGTCGCGACCGCGGCCCTTCCTTCCATCACCCCCAATCGAGAGGAATGACCGTGAGCGATCACCCCACACCCGAGCACATCATGCAGGTGGGTCTTGGGTTCTGGGCGTCCAAGACCCTGTTGAGTGCCATCGAGATTGGCGTCTTCACCGAGCTTGCCCGGCATCCTGAGAACCTCGGCGCGCTTCGTGACCGGCTCGGCCTGCACGAGCGCGCGGCGCACGACTTTCTCGACGCCCTGGTTGCGCTCGGCTTTGTCGAACGGCGCGACGGTGTGTACTCCAACACCGCGGACACGGACCTCTTTCTCGATCGCCGCAAGCCGTCGTACCTCGGCGGGATACTCGAGATGGCGAACCATCGCCTCTACGGCTTCTGGGGCGGGCTGACCGAAGGTCTCCGCACCGGGCGCCCGCAGAATGAGACGGCTGTCGGAAACACGCCGTTCTTCGAGACGGTGTACGCCAATCCGGCGCGACTCGAGGAGTTCCTGGCGGCGATGACGGGGCTGAGCCGCCCCGCGAACATGACCATCGCGACGACATTTCCCTGGCGCGACTACGCCAGCTTCGTGGACGTCGGGACCGCGCAGGGGGATCTCGCGGTGCAGATCGCCCTCGCCCACCCGCATTTGTCCGGGACGGGCCTGGATCTGCCCGAGGTCGGGCCGATCTTCGAGGACTACGTGGCCGCCAAGGGCCTCGCCGGGCGCGTCTCATTTGCCCCGGTGGACTTCCTCCAGGCGCCATTGCCGTCGGCCGACGTGATCACCATGGGGCACGTTCTGCACGACTGGGACCTCGAGACCAAGCGGATGCTGATCGGCAAGGCCCACGACACCCTGCCGGACGGCGGCGCGCTGATCCTTTATGAGTCCATGATCGACGATGACCGCTCCCAGAACCTCTTCGGACTGCTGATGAGCCTCAATATGCTCATCGAGACCGACGGGGGCTTCGACTACACCGCCGCGGACTGCCAGGGCTGGATGGCCGACGCTGGGTTCACCCGCACCTACGCAGAGCACCTGGTGGGTCCGGACTCCATGGTGGTCGGCATCAAGTAGGACCCATCGGACCCTGGGCTCGCCGCCGTCAGGCCGCGTCGACGGGCTCGGGGTCCCAGTCGCCCCCGCGCTCCCGTCGCACGCGGCGCGAACGCCACGGCGATCCCGCCCCGGCCTCGCGGACGCGCCGCGAGGATCCGGGACGGGTATGGCGCGGCTGGCCGCGCGTCAGTGCCCGCAGGCCCCCACGGCGGCTGATCGGTCTGACCTGCGCCGTAAGCCCAGTGAGCGCGGGCTGAGCCAGCTGAGGGACCTGGCTGAGCAACGCATCCCTTCACCGCCTGGTGTGGACTGGGTCTCGCCGGCCGGCTGCAGGGCGCGACACCGGCCTCGATAGCGGTCCCAGTTGGCCGTCGGGTCCGAGGTGGCCACGCAGACGCTCGCCGAGCGCGCCGGTCGACCCAAGGTTCCCTGGACCGCAGCGCCGCGGACCCGGCCCGGCGTCGTCCAACCCGGGCGGTTCGCGCCCGCGTCCCGCCGGAACACGTCGCGTCGACCCCGAGCCGACCCCGGTCGTCAGGGTGCGAGCTCGTCGCTCATGCTCCGGCTGCGAGCGGGTAGCTCGGGTCGTGGGCATAGCTTGCCGCCGGTCCACCGAGGAGCACGTTGAGGATGTTCGTCGTTGCCTGGCGGATCACGGCCTCGACGGTCGGATCGTTGCGCACCGTTGTGGTCACGATGTCCGGGTCGGTCGCGAGCAGCGTCGGGTCGGAGTAGACGGGGTTCGTGACACACGACCCGTCGAGCAAACAGACCCAACCGCGAGTGCCGACATTGACAACCAGTCCGCCCCCGGCCTGCGGCACGAGCGCGAAGGCGCTCCCAGAGGTGAAGCCCGCGCCCCGTTGCGGGCACGGGAACGTCATCGCGGTCACCAGGCGCGTCCCCGCCGGCATCGGGGCGCTGGAGGTCGGCGTGTCGGTTTCCTGGTAGATGACGCCCTGCAGCTGCTGGCCGGGCGCCGCGCCGGTGCCGGCGAACACCCAGCCGAGGTTCGCCGGCACCGTCATCGGCATCAGCACGTCGGTGCACCCGAACTGCTCGCCGAGGATCTTCTGTTCGGGATCGCGGATCGGTGCCAGTCGCCACATCGTCGATGCACGCGTCGGGCTCGCGGCGTTCGGGTCGCTCGTGTTCAGCTTCCAGATGTTGAGCTGCGTGTAGCGGCCGCTGGCCGTCGTCGGGACCGCGTGCCAGTAGATGTTGTTGGCACCGAAGAAGGCCACGTTGGCGCCCCGGTTCAGCGCGGCCTCGAGGTGTGCCCGCATCCGGGGCGTCCAATACTCCGAGTGTGATCCGACGACCAATGCGGACGCGGCGGCAAGTTCGGGGCTGCCGTAATCGAGGTCGACGTCCGTCAGATAGCTGATGTCACGCCCTTGCGATTCCACAAAGCGCGCCAGCGGGTAGTCCTCGCCAAGGATCTGGGCGGTCCCGAAGCCGTCATACGGACGGACGAGGCTCACCACGGTCGAGATGCCGGTGGCCGACGAATATGCGCTGTGGTTGCCCCACTGGTTGTACATCTGGTCGGTGTTGGTGGGCACGATCTGCACAATCGGCGTGGTGCGCGTGTCGTCGCGAATCACGAGCGGGATGGCACGGGCTGCGGCCGGGTTGCCGGCCGGCACGATGCGCAGCTCGTACATTCCCTGTGTCCAATTGTGGGGAACAGTGAGCGTGGCGGTCCGGGGCCACGGGGCCGTGACCTCGAAGGTCCCCCGGTCGACGGTCTCCCACGTCGGCGGCGCGGAGACGCTGAGCGTCGGGGTCGTCCAGACAAGTCGCCCACCGGCGCCCCGGTAGTACCCAAGCCGCCACACCTCGAGGCGGACGCGGATCGGCGTCGTGCTCTGCGTCCCCAGGTACAACCCCACGGCCGAGCCGCAGGCGGCGCTCGCGTATTGGGCAAATCCCTGCACGAGCGGTGGTCCGATTGTCGAGGGTGGCTGCCACCCTGTGCCCCCGGCCTTCGCATTCTCCTGGGCGATCGTCGCGGCCGCGCAGCCGACGTTGGTGCTGTCCGGCGGCGCCAGCGGAATCGCGGACACCGTTGCGCGCCGCCTGGCCGCCGGCGAATCGGCGAACCGGGTGCCGTCACCGTGCGCGGTGAGCTCGACCGTGTAGGTCGCGCCGCCGGTCAGGCCCCGGATGGTGGCGCCGGCCCTCGGGACCGGAGTCGCGGCGCTGCAGTTGGCGTCTGCGTGGTCGCAGAGACGGTAGCGATACCCGATCGCGTGGGCGACCGCGGGAAACCCGTCGATCCTCATCGTGCCGGGCCCGACGGACAAGGCGAGCCGGGGGGCCCGCAGCGGCAATCCCGCGGGTACGCCGGCTCGCACCGCGTTCGGCGAATCCGCGCTGCTGACACCGTCACCGATCGCCATGAGCCTGATCGTGTACCGCGCGCCGCTTGTCAGCCCCGTGATGACGCGACCAGCGACCGAGACCGGGATCTTCGGGCCGCACTTGGCATCGGCCCCGTTGCAGAGTCGGTAGCTGTACCCGGACGCACCCCGGACGGCGCCGAAGGTGTTGAGGATGAGACGACGCCGCCCAGGGGTCAGGGAGAGCTGGGGTGTGGCGAGCGGCCGTGCGATGAGCGCATCGGTTCGGACCGTGATCCTGGCCGCCCGCGAGATGCGGCCCCGGGCGTCGCGCACGAAGACCGCGTAGCTGTACCAGGCACCGGCGACCAGCCGGGTGTCCGTCACGGCGATCGGCCGTGCCCCGTGCGCCGTCACGCGCACACCGGCGAGCGACTGCACCGGAGCATGGGTACCCCGAGCGCGGCGCACGATGATCCCGGCAACGTTGACCCGGGACGGGTTGACCCAGTAGAGGTCGATCGACGTCGACGTGCGCCCGGTGAGGGTCAGACCGGTCACCGGTGCGACCGACGTGCGGGCGGCTCGGCCGCCGACGGCCCCGGCCACAGCGGCACAGAGCGCCAGGGCGACGACGGCCACGACCAGACCGGCCGCAAGGCCGCGCGCACGACGCTCCGCGCGCGCCGACCGGTGACGTTGACGAAGTGACGAGCGACGGATGATTCCTCCGCGCAGCGACGTCACGATGACGCGGCGGTCGGCTGCGCATGCGGCCGAGCAGGTCGACGTCGGCTGGCCATGCAGGCGTGATACCACGCTCGCGGCGGCCTCGCCGCTACGGTCGTGCTCGCGCCCACTCGCCTTGGAATCGCCCACCGACTGACCGCCAATTGCGTCCGCAAGCGTCTGCGCCGACGCGGCGATGTCGTGCCAATCGCGGCGATCACGGAGCTCGGGCGGGATCCGCGAGCCATCGTCTTGCGGATGAACCCGGCGTCCTCGGTGACCTTGCCACCGAACACGACATGTTCGCGCACGCCGATGCATGCGGCAAGCGTCTGCACTGGTTCGGGTCTCGTCCACCGCTCCGGCCGCGCTGGGTCTCCCTCGTCCTCGTCGACAGGGCCGCCGCTGGGCAGCCACACCGCGCGCTCGTTGACTTGTGGCCGGCAGGGCAGGCCCACCGCGTCGGACCGCCAGCGTCCGGCGGAGACGGCGCTGCCCAGCTCGACCCCCCGGAAGGGCTCGACTGACCGGACGCGCCGCGCCCGCCGGGCATCGACGGGGAGTCCGGCGTCCCGCAAGCTCGCGCCGATCACATCAGCGATCGCTGCTGTTGCGCCGTGCTTGGTGCCGTTCGCGACGAGCACCCGGTCCGCATCGCCCATACGTTGATATTAGGTGGCCGCCGTCCCCCGATCATCCGTCGCGATTCCGGCAAGGGGTGCGTGGTGTGCACCGAGCCGACGACGACAGACTGCCGGCAAGCCGTACCCGTGTCATCGGCGTGCGGACTCAAGGGACGAATTCGCCGGCCCGCGCCGACAAGGCGCGCACACCATGCTCGCGGGTAACGGTGAGTCGTCGTGATCGCGGGGGGGCATGGGCGAACGGGCCCACCTGTTGAGAACTCGATCCTCTCAACCCCGACCACGTCAGCAATCTCGCTGTGGGAGCCATTCGGCGGGCGCACTCGCGATTGATGGGAACACGATCGCGGCCGGGCAGCCTCGGCGATCGAGCCTGAGCCGGCCGACGCATCGACCACGTGGCACGACGGTTCGTGTTCGACCCAGGCGTGCCGGCTTGGCGCGCGAAGGCGTGATGGGGTGTTCCTACGGGCGCGCTGCCGACGGCCGGGGTAGCCTCCGGGCAGCACAGCGCGATTGGGCAAGGAGGCCGAAGTGTCGAGCACCGCCGAGGTGCAGGCGAAGGAGGCGCTCACACGCGGCGTCGCGTTCCTGCTGGCGCGGCAGGGTCGGGACGGCCTGTGGCGTGATTTCGAGACGCTCGCGGGCGAGGCGAGCGACTGGCCGACGGCGTTCGTCGGTGCCCAGCTCCTCGACGCCGGCGTTCGAGGTGCGCCAATCGACACGGTCGCCGATGCGCTGTTGGCGCGCCAGCACCGGGACGGCGGCTGGGGATATCATCACGACGTCCCCAGCGACGCCGACTCGACCGCTTGGGTGCTGATGTTCCTCGCCGCGATCGGGCGCGATCACCACGCGATGGAGCGGGCAGGCCGCTGCCTTCGGCGACACCAGGATCCGCGCTCCGGCGGCGTCGCGACGTTTGCGGACCCCGACCCGATCCGTCGATACATGGCCCTCGGCCGCCGCGCGGACCTGCGAGGCTGGTGCGCACCCCATCTCGAGGTCACCGCGACAGCCGGTCGGGCGTTCGCCGCTGTCCCGGGAGGCCGTTTCCGCCCGGAGGCAGACCTCGCGTGGCGGTACGTCGAGCGCCGTCAGGCCGCGGACGGCGGCTGGGGCTCCTATTGGTGGGTCGACCGCCACTATCCGACGCTGCAAGCGGCCAGTCTCGGGAGCGCCCTCGGCCATCGCGAGCACGCGGCGCGGGCCGCCGGGTGGGCGCTGTCGGAACAGCCCCCTGACGGGGCCTGGGGAGCGGCCGGAGTCGAGCAGTCGGCGTTCGCGACGGCGCTGTCGCTGGCGGTGGTGGTGCAATGCGGGGGTCACGGCGGCGCGGTATGGCGAGCCCTCGTCGAGCTGCTCAGCCTGCAAGCGACCGATGGCGGCTGGCCGAGTCACGCCTCGATGCGGATCCCGCCCCCGCACGTCGCCGAACCGGACGGCTACGAATCCTGGCGCGTGGGCGGCCTCGGCACCGGTGTGGTCGTGCGCGACCACCAGCGCCTGTTCACCACGTCCGCCTGCGTCGCAACGCTCGCCCTCGCGGCCCGCTCGGTGCCGTGAGCGCGTTGCGGACGCTGCTCTGGCGGGCGCTCCTTGACGCCGGCATGCTGATCGACGATGCGCGCTTCGACCGGGTCCGGCTCGAGGCCGCCGCGGCCTCCAGGCGACACTTGCAGGGCACCGTCTACGCGATCTGTGGCCAGCAGCCGGCGATTGTCGCCGAATCGGTCGGCCTCTCGGCCGGGGCGATCGCGCGGGTCTTCGGCCACGGCTGGCAGCAGGCCGCCGGCTTCGCCGCCTTCGCCGACGTGCGCCCCAACCGCGTGGGTGCCGTCGCCCGACTGGGAGCACTCCTGAGCACGTGCATCGTGCTGTTCGATCACGTGTTTGACACGTTCGCGGAGCGCCGGACAGTCCTGGTCGAACGGCTGAATCCGGAGACACTCCGCGCGCAATCGGCCGGGCCCCAGGCCGCTTGCGGCGACGCGGGGATCGACCTCCTCGCGGCCCTCGCAGTTGAGGTCGTCGCCGGCGCACACCGTCTCGGCGGTCGCCACGACGACGGCGAGCGGTTTGCGCAACTGCTGGGCGAGATGTATCGCGGCGAGCGGGTGAGCGTCGAGGCTCGACGCGCCGGTGGACTGCCGTCACCCGAGGTCTGGGACGCGCTTCGCAGCAAGAGCGCCCTGCCCGCGGTCGCGGTCGCCGTGCTCGCGCTGCTTGGCAACCCGGCGGCGAGCGCACCGGTGCGGGAAGTCGTGGAGAGGGCGGCGGCCCTGGTTGGGGAGGCGTTCTGGATCGTGGACGACCTCGCCGACGTGCAACTCGACTGGGATGCCGGATGCTGGAGCCGCCCGTTGTGGCTGCTGTTCCGCCGGCCGGAAGAGGGTCCCGCCAGCGCCGAGGACGCGGTGCGGCGGCTGCTGGACAGCGGCATCGCCGCGGCCGAAGCGCAGCGGCTGGCCCAAGTCATGAGCCAGCTCGCTGCACTCCCGGGGGCGTCGGAGCGGACGCTGCTGCGTCCGGTTCAGGCCGCCGTGCGATCGTGGATCGAGCAGATCCCGGCTGGCTCCTCGACCTAAGCTGGCCAGGCCTGGCGCGCGGCCGCGATCGCCAGCACCATCAATGCGCCTCCGGCCTCGATGTTGTTGTCCTCGCCACCGGTCCACGACGGCCCGCCGATGGTCTCGTGGCCGCTGGTCGTCCCGACCGCGTACGGGATCGGATCGCCTTGCCAGAAGCCGAAGAACGGCCCGCCCGAGTCTCCGCTGGCGACATCGCCGTGGTGCTCGAGCTCGGCACCTTGTTCGATGTCCGAGTCCTCGTCGAGCACCGCGATGCCGAACTGCCGCGAAGGGCTGTTCGAGCCGGCGATGTCGTATGGGTAGCCGGCCAGGATCCAGTAGTTGCCGTTATTCCACGAGCTGGAGTACGTCTTGGCGCCGAAGTAGCCAAGCGATGTGCCGAGCGGCTCGTAGAGCCGGAGCAGCCCGACGTCGTGTCCGGAGACGCCGTCGCCGTACCACTGACTATCTGAGACGTACGAGACGCCCCCGGGTCCGACGACCGAACTGCCGTTGTACGTGCCCGCCGTGAACCGCATCTTCCAGTCGTGCGGGTTGCTGATGTCGGCGGCCAC
Organism: uncultured Thermoleophilia bacterium; assembly: GCA_963784985.1. Lineage (GTDB taxonomy): Bacteria > Actinomycetota > Thermoleophilia > Miltoncostaeales > Miltoncostaeaceae > CAITWD01. Next base: position 122,484 of record CAWATR010000020.1, on the reverse strand, counting down.
ATGGCCCGCGGTCAGCACGATCCGGTCTCCGATCAAGACCCCACTGCCCGACGCGGTCGGGTTCTCCGCCTCACCGCTCGGGTAGATGTCGACCTTCCCGACGCATTGCCACGGATAGCCCTGCGGGTAGTAGACGTGGCGGTCATCGGTCCCGTAGATGAACTCCTGATTGACGGGCGTCACACGACTGCCGTCGAACCGGTGCATCCGCTTACGCGCCGGCCTGGCGGCGACCTTCGGGTGATAGACGAGCTCGGCCCACTCGGGCATGAAGCCGGGCGCGTGGCGCACCTCCCCGACTTTGACCTCGAGCTCGGCGCGGTTGAATACCTCGAGCGTCCGGCCGGGAAGCCCGATCGCGACCGACGCGGACAGCGAGAGCAAGATGCTGTCGGCGTGCCGGTCAGCGTCCTGTACCGCTCGCTCGATGCCCTCGACCCCGTCGCCGCTGCTGAGATACAGCCGGCGAGCCCCGAGTTGCTTGACGACGTGGGGCGGCGGCTTGCGCTTGGCCGGCGCGTTGTCGAGTGCCAACAGCGCTTCGGCGGTGATCGGTGGCTCCTTGCCTGGTTGTGCATGGGTGTCATTCCCAGTCACGGTGGGTTCCCTCCCTATTCGTTGTTCCCGCCTATGCACACCTCGCCGGGTGTGTCAGCGGTCCATGGTGGCTTGCGCTCGAGCGGCTGGCCCTCGATACCGGTCAGCGCGTGTTCCGAGATCGTCGCGGCCGATGCGACCGCGGAACCGCCAAGCCAGCAGGGCGATCACGGGGATCGCGCGCAGGAGCGATCGCATCCGCGATCGCACCACCAAGTCCTGGCGCAGTGCCGGCACCCCCATCGAAATCCTTTTCTGGGGTGGCAGTAGTACCGAGCTCGAGCGGGTCGATTGTACTTCCGCGAACCGAAGTCGTGCAACCGGCGCCGCGGCATCACGCGTCTGGGGTCGCCTCGGCGCGCCAGCCGGGCGGGTGCGGCGTCCCTCGCGTCGGCGGCCGCAGACCTCAACGCCCGTTCGCCGGTGATGAAGTGGTCATTCGCGCGTCGGCGTCAGCCGGGCATCTGGAGGCGATCGGGCCCGTGCACCGGGTGGTCTTACGTCGCTTGGTGGTCACAGGTGGCAACACCTCACCCTGCACCAACCGCAAAGCGATCGGGGGCGAAACGGGCGGAAATCGGGTTCGCCTGGGCGTTCAGCGCCACGGACCGTGACCAGCCACACGCGCCGCGGTCGTCCTCCCGATGCCGGGGTCAGCGGTTTGATTCCGCTCGTGGGCTGGGCGTCCCTCCCGAGTGATTAAGGGGTCAATGGCCGATGTCGCCTCGTCTGCGCGCTCGGTATTGCCGTCTTCCCCGGCTGGACGAGCCCAAAATCTGCCGCTCTCCCGACACGCCCCCCGAGGGGCACGTGATTCACGGAACAAGATCTCCTTTGAGGTCGCCGCTACGTCGAGCCCGAGCTGCGCAGGATCCTCGGGCGCGGCGGATGCGAGCTCCGCAAGCACGCGTCGAACCTAAATCGGCGCGCCGACGGCTCGCTCACCCGGTTCACGACGGTCAGGCTACCCGCTGCGGTGTCCGGCCCTCCGTCGATGATGAAGTCGGGCATGTCGCCCAGTTTCGCGGCCGTGCTGCAGGACAGCCAGACCGTACGCTGGGCTCTCGACAGCACGAGCCAGGAGGCCTGCAATGAGCGTTTTTGATCACCGCGCCCGATCGGCCGTCCTCGGGCTCGCCGCCGGCCTCACGATCGGCGCCGGTGCCGTTGCGGTCGCCACCGAGGCGCTCCCAATCGCTCACGGTGTCGTTACTGAATGCCAGGACTAAGTCACACAATTCGCTCCTGAGGATCAGCAATGCCAACGGCTCGTGCCCAAAGGGCAGTCGGCGATCCGCTTCAACGCAACCGGTCCGCGTGGCTCGACCGGCGTCCCGGGCGCGCCAGGGGCCACGGGAGCGACCGGGCCGGCCGGTCCGTCAGAATCGTCGATGGTGTGTCGTATGGCTCGTCGCCGGTCCCCTGCTACAGCGGAATGTTGTGTTCGAACGGCTCCGTGACGCCGGGTGGTGGCTATCAGGCCACATGGTCGATTCAACTGACGACCACCGCCCAGTTCGGACCGTGGGCGTGCACCATTAGTTCGGGTAAACGGCACCACCTTCAGCTACGACTGCTCCAGCCCGGATACGAGCGCATCAGCACCGATCGTCATCTGGTGGGTCAAGGCAGGCTGACGGTGGTTGTTGATCGGTCGTGTACCAACGGCCATGCAGCTCGTGCAGCGCCCCGTGGGCGTCCGCTCTGAGCGGCTTCGCGGCCCTCCTGCCCGCGGCGGGTCGTTGGCGCAACTTCCTTCGAAACGATCGACTCCCGTGGTCTTGACGTGTGACCGCGACCCGGCATGGCCCACGGAGCGGACCCCCGGGGAGTGCGGACGATTGGGCGATCTCGGATCTCCGCCTGTCGACGGCATTGCACTCGGGCTGCCGACGCGCGTGCCACGTCACGGGATGACGAAGAGCCGGGCCGCGACCCGACGACTCGCCACCTGCCGCGGTCGACCGCCGGTCATGCGTTCATCCGCGCGCCGCGCCGGCTCACCCGATGCTGGCAGCCGGCCCACGAGAGGCCCGCGTCACGCCGTCTGATCCAAATCTCGTTGTGGCACCAGCGGTCTCGCGATCGCATCCGTGATGCGTCAACTGCCCCTCGCAGCTGCTTGGCTCAGCAGTTGGGACCGACGTCGATTTCCAAGATTGCCGTGCAGCAGTCTGCGGGCCTCGGCGTACATCGCCGCGTGCCTCAGACTCGCGCGGGCCGGCAATGTTCAACACCGCTCCCCGCGGGAGGGACGCGAGGAATGCGTGCGCCCTGGAGATCGGGTCGACCTCGTCCGTCGCCACAACCAAGCACGGCCGGTTGAACTCGTAGCAGCCACCGATGCGAGACTCGTGCCCGGGATAACCGACGAGTCGCCGCCCTCGTGATGATGAGCGTGGCGTCACTGTCACTGGGCGTTCCAAAGCGTGCGCTGCTCGACTTGAGCCAATGGGGTCTCGACCAACTGGGTAGTCAGCGGCATGCCCGGAGGCGACGGGTAGTCCTCTGCCCAGCCTCCCTTCGGGCACCACCCCCCATCAGGGGATTCTGGCTGCGCGAGCGACATCAAGCGCGGCTCGGTCAACTCCGGACCGGCCGCCCGAGACGATGCGCGCAACGCGCGGCACGGCGCCAGTCCTCGGCCCAGTCACGTCCTTGCTCCATCAGCTGCGTACTAACCAAGATCCCGCAAATGGGCACCTTAGCCGGGTGTCGTGGGCGATCGACAGCTTGGCTGCCTTTGACACCACGTTCAGCAGCGCGCCGTTGGCAGCGAGCTCAGAGCCCCGTTCCGGCGATAAACGAGAGCGTGCCCTTTGAGCAGCTTGTCGCTTCCGTCGTCGTCGCGCACTTCCATCCATCGACGACGGTGTAGGTGTTGTACGCGTATCGCCCGTGGACAGGGGTGCCCTTGCCCGCTTGGAGGTCCCTGATGATCCGTCGAGCACTCGTGCAGTTGATGCCGCTCGGATCCGGCGGCGTCTTGAGGTAGGGGCCACCCCCAGCTGGCACGTGCTCCGAACTCGATCTTGGCCGTCCCGCCCAATTTGGCGTCGTAGAAACTCGAACACGGTCGGGCAAGCGCTGGCCGATGGGCCGCCGCTGACGCGGTGTGTTGAGTGGCACCTTGCGTCGACCCTGACCGACTGCGAGGGCCGCGTGACCCGATTCTCCACACGTCTGGATTGCTGATTCCTCGCGGAGGCGCGTGAAGGTAGTTGATGGACAGTCGCGCGTATGCGGGTCCGCTCGGTCCGGCGATCGGGTCCGACGCCGTCACCTGCACCCGGTAGTCGAGCGTCTGACCAGCCGCGCAGTCAGGAGCACAGTTGTTCATCGACGCATGGCCCGTTGCGACCGCTTGCGCGGCACCCCAGTTCTGCCAGTGCACCGCGACCAGCCGGTAATTGCCGTCCGCGCAGGTCATCGTGAAGGTGATCGGCCTCGTTACGGCCGCGCCGGTGCAGGTGGTCAGGTACGCAGTCTGGCCTTGCAGGCGCGTTCCCGGCGCGGTGGTGGCGCCGGTCGCGGCAGGTGATGTGCTGGTCCGGCCACCGGACAGGAGGGCCCTGACACCAAGAATGCCTCCGAGCACCACGACGAGGATTCCCGCCGCCAACCCAACCTGAAGCCATGCCTTCTTGCGCCTCGTTCGCTTGGCCTGCTCCCTGGCGGCGGCCCTGATGATGCCCGGTGGAGCCGGGTGGTCCCAGTCGGCCACCAACGCAACCAGCGCACCCCGAAGCACGTCTGGGTCGATGTCCTTCAGGTACTCGGCGTATAGACGCTCCTGAGCGTCGGAGAGTTCAAGAGCCGGCCACGTGGATCTGATGACATCGGCAATGTCACCGGGATTCGTCACGGCCATGGGGGGGAGTCGAACTTGGCGCGCTCGCATTCACGCAAGCGACCGGAGCGTGATCGTCGCAGGGCGGGGGGCGACACCACAAGGTGAATCCCCGTCGGCACGTGCGGGTTCACCGGCGACGCCTCACATTCGGTCCAGGAGTTCACGCTTCTTGGACTCGAACTCCTCGTCGGTGATCAATCCCCGATCCCTGAGCGAGCCCAGGCGCTCGATTTGATCCAATGGATCCGGCATCTGGATGATTCCGGCGGCGGGGGCGCAGAGACTGTGTCAGCCGGGAGTCGGTCGCGATCGTTGTCCTGCGGCGGCGCGCCGCACTTGCACTGCCATCGGGTCGTCATGCAGCAGATCTTCAGGGGCCGGCAACGCCGGCATCCCGAGCTGGATCCGCTGCACCCGCAACTGTTCCAGCAGCCGTTGGCCCGCGGTCGCTCCGAGCGCGAACCCGGCGGTGAAGCCAACTCCGTCGCGCTCGGCAACCACTAGGAGCGCCCACCGCCGCGACTTCCAGGAACTGCCGACAAGCGTGCCCCACAGGATGCCCGTTTGTCCGCCCAGAAGTCGCCCGATTGCGGCGGCCTGGCCTGCGCCGCACCGCTTGACGCAAGGCATCTGGACGGCGGAGGGCAATGGCACGAATCTCCCGCGGCCGGAGATGCAGCAATTGGGTTCCGTCCTTGAGCCGATACGACAGCCCGGCGTCACGGGCAACGAGTGTTCCCGCCTTCGCGCTGCCACCGTGCAACGGATCGCCGCCGAGGTAATCGGCCTCGGCAAACAGCGGGTGCATCGCTCCGTAGTCGATCCCCGTGCGCCGTCGGGCAACAACCTCGTGGAAGAATCGACGCACTGTCTCCGCGCGATCATCGCCAGTCGAGCGCGCGAGTCGACGCTCGCAGCTCTCCATCCATGCCGCTCGCGCGGAGCTGAACGCCTGGAGCCTGCGTTCGGTTCGTCTCGAGTTCCCATTCGAAGATCGGAACACGAAATTGACCATTCGCGCGGGCGATCACCGCCGTACACAGCTCGTCGGGGTCCAGGCCGTCATGGCTGGACACGCGCCGATCCAATCTCCCGGGCGGCAGCGGCGAATCCCGGGTCCTGTCGAAACTCACCGAGTGCTTCGAGGAGGCCGACGACTTGCGTATCGACGATGCTGAGCACCTCCGCGTAGGCAAACGCGGTGACAGGTGTCGGCGTCGTTGTCGGAGCGCGGCGACCGCCCACCTGCTCCGGCGCCCGACCGAGGACGAACTTGAGACCATCTGACAACACGAGGCTCCCGGGCTGGCGGATCGGTGCGTGATCCGGGTCACCCCCGCGGTAATACGCGGGGCGGGTGAGCGCCGTTGGCGCGGCGTTGGCCTGTCCACCGCTCTCGCCATCGGTCTGGACCCGTCGCTGGGAAGCTGCGGTGGCGATCTCATCGGGACCTGGTCTCGTCGGGCGAGTCCCGAGAATGAATCCCCGAACGACCATCTCCGCGGTGTCGGTACCGAGCGTTTCGAAGACCCGCATGTATGCCGCCCGTTCCTCCCGTGTGATCGGAGGGACGGACCACGCTGCCCCAACTTGGTCGACCAGCTCCTCAGCGAATCCCACCGCATGCCCCCTGCAACCATGCGCCCTCGACTTGGCCAGAGCCCGAGGCAACGCGAGCGAACTCAACCATCCGCGTGGCGGGTTTCCCGGCTCGTAGAGAATGCCGACAGCGCGGCCGACGCGCGACACCGCTTAACAATGTCGCACACCGCCGGAAGCCCCGTCGGGCGCCGATGTGCGTCCGCCCGTTCACGGCGGCAACGCGGGTGCGATTAGGGCCGCACCCTTGGCGCTGCCTCGTCCCGTGCCAAGCTCGCCCTCGACGCAACGGCAGCTGCGCTCGCAGGCGAAACCACTCCTGCACCGGGACCAGCCGACCACCGACGATCGGTGCCCCGTACTCGGTACCATCCGCCCGCTCGCGTCAGCCCGGCGTAATCCGAAAGACCGGGTGATCCGGGGCGATCCGACAGAACTGCCCATCCGGCGAGTCCGGACCGACCCCGTCGAAGAACCTGCCCACGGCGAACCGCCACCGCGTGAGGTAGGCACGCAGCACCGGGGTCTTCTCGGCGTCGGGTACCTCGGCGGCCACGAAGGGCGCCGCTCGCCTGCCGACCAGCAGGCGACCCCGCCCACTCGCCCGCAAGTTACGGACCCACTGCGTCTGCCCGCGCGGCGCGACGAGGTACCACCCGCCGTCGACCCTGAGTAGATTGACGGGGGTACGCCGGGGCTGACCCGACGTACGGCCAGATACCTCGAGGACGAGGACGCCGGCAACACTGCAGCCCGCGCGGCTCAGGCCGGCGACGATCCGATTGGTCAGGTGGCGGGTGAACCAACCCGGCCGCTGGAACTGCCCGTCTGCGGGCATTCGGGGCCCCCCCGGTTCGGCGTGATCGGCACGATCGGCGCGGGCCTCATCCGGCCCCGCCGACCCGCACGTCGCCCGAGCGCGGCGGCCTCGCGCGCAACGGCCAACAATGATCCGGCCAAATCCCAAGCCGCCGTGAGCGCGAACCCTGCGTATCTGGTGTTGCTGGCGAGCAGATCGACGAATATGGGCTCGGGCGTGCGCGGGGGAGCAGCGGCCGGACGGCGCCATCGAACCACGCACCGTGCTGTCGACCGACTCCGGGATCGCAACCACCGTGATGCTGCCGTCCTCGGCGACTGCGTGGTGGGCAACCAAGCCATCGGCGCTGCGCTGAGTTGCACGGGAGTCCTGCGTAACGAGTTGGTCGTACGCCTGGGATGGGCATACCCGGCGCGTGAGGGCGCCCGAGAGCTGCCATTGGAGTCCTTTCACGAGGGGACCGGGCGCCACGGCCGCTGATTCGGCATTGGCGGTGTTCCAGGACGCACATTGTCGCCAACGGGCACGTGCATTTGCAGTGGCGGCGAGCACCCGGGCAACTGGTCCACCGCGGAGAGCGCAGAAACCTGCGCGCACCGGTCACGAAAGTGTGATCAGGGCAACACTCAGCGCGCTGGAAGACGGACGGCGACGTGCTCGGCGATCCGGCGTACCGGGCCGGGACACAGGCACGCAGGGGGAGGTTCGGACCGCGAGGCGCCCTGGGGCGGGCGAGACTGATGCCTGCCCCATCACCAGGTCGGGATCGCCCGACCTGCACATTGGGGCCGGCGCGTGACCTCGCCCGCGCTGGTTACCGTCGGCGTCAGCGTGCGCGGTGTGGTGGTCGTCCGCGTGCGCATCCCGCGGGCGGGAGATCCCCTCCACGGGGCGGCGGTCGCGGTACTTTGCAGCGGCGCTGACCCTGGTGTACACCGACGATCTACACTCCACGGTGTGACGAGCGACCCGGCGAGTGGTCTCATCGCGCGGCTCACGGCAGCAGTCGAACGCGCCGAAGCCGACGCGCGCGTCGCTCTGGCCGAGACCGATGCCCTCCTTGCGGAACTGCGGGCGTATTTCCGGTCGTGCGCTCCGGCAATGCGCGCCGCGATCGCCGCACAAGCGACGCCGCTCAGGGCTCGCCGCGACGCATTGGCCGCACGCCGGGAACGGTCGATCGGCACTTCATCGGCCACGCAGCAGCGCCGGCCGGAGTCGCGTGCATCCCCCGCGCGTCCCACCGGCGAGGTGCTTGCCCAACTCGGTGTCGTCGATCTGCGCCCTGGTCAACGTGAGGTGATCGACGCCGCCCTGAGTGGGCGTGATGCCCTCGTGGTAATGGCAACCGGGTCCGGGAAGTCCCTGTGCTACCAGGTGCCAGCGCTGGCACTCGGTGGCCTTACGGTGGTCGTCAGCCCACTGATCGCGCTCATCCGCGATCAGTACGAACGGATGATTGACGCCGGCGCACCGGTGCGCATGCTGAGCTCCAACCAGACAGCAGACGAGTCAGCGCATGCGCTCGCCGCAGTCGCGCGAGGACAGGTGCGGGTCGTGTTCTGTGCTCCTGAGCGGTTCACACAACGCTCGTTCCTGCAGGCGATGGCCGGGAATCGTATCGACCTCTTTGTCGTGGATGAGGCGCACTGCCTCGTTGAGTGGGGCGACAACTTCCGACCCGAATACGCCCGACTGGCCGAGTGGCGCGATGAGATCGGTGCCCGCACGACGTTGGCGCTCACCGCAACGGCGACCCCGAAGGTCGGCGCAGAGATCGTTCGCCAATTGCGACTGTGCAATCCCCTCGTGCTCAGCACGGGCTTCGATCGCCCCAACATCAGCTTCGACGTGATTGCGCTCGGCGGCCGTGGTGCCGTCGCGCGCAAGTGGGAACAGTTGCTGCAGGTGCTGGGCGGCGCCGACGCCGTTCCCGCGATCATCTACTGCGGCACACGCAAGGAAACGAGCGAACTCGCTGACGGACTCGTTGAACGCGGCCTGCGTGCCGCGGCGTATCACGCCAAGCTGACGCCCGCCGAGCGCACCGCGGCTCAGGATGCGTTCATGGCCGGCGCAATTGACGTGATGTGCGCGACCAACGCATTTGGCATGGGTGTGGATAAGGCCGATGTCCGAACGGTCCTGCATTGGTCGCTTCCACGCTCCCTCGAGGGGTATTACCAAGAGGCTGGCCGCGGAGGCCGTGATGGAAAGCCTGCGCGTGCCGTGCTCTTGGCGATGAACGCCGATCGAGGCCGGCTCATCTACTTCAACAAACAGGCGCTCGACATCACCGAGGTCGACGGGCTCCTGCGGCGATTGCGGTCGCGGGCGGATGCGCGCGGTCACTTGGAGATCAGCTTGGAGGACGTTGGCAGCTCGGACGGGAGTCGCCTCGCCCTCGCGGCCGCGCAACGCGTCGGGGCGATTGACCTTCCGCCATGGGTGGGCGGGTTCAGTGAGATCACGGTGCGCGACTCACAGTTGTCACCAAGTCAGCGCGATGAGGTCGACCTCATCCTCCGGGCTGCCCGCGACCGGAACTGGAACCAGTACCGAGACATTGTGGGGTTCATCGATGAGACGGGGTGCCGGCGGGCGGCGATCATGCGGCACTTCGGGGACCGCGGGGAACCCCATGCGCCGCTGGGTCGGTGCTGCGACCGATGCGACCCATTGCCGGACCCTACGACGGGCAGACGGCTGCCGCATCGGACCCCGGCACGAGCCACGCGCCCGTCGCCCATCGCTCGCGAGCCTGACGAGCTCGATGACCACCAACTGCGGGTCTTTCAGGGACTCCGGGCCTGGCGGCGCGGGCGTACCGACGGGAAGCCGGCCTATACCGTCTGCGGGGATGCCAGCCTCCTCGAGATCGCCCTGAAAACGCCGCGCGATCGTGACGAGCTCCTGGCAATACGGGGTATTGGCCCGGGGTTCATGACGAACCACGCCAATGACCTGCTGCAGACCCTTGCGGTGCTGGACACCGGACCGTCGAGCCAAGCGCAGGACTAGCGCGCGGCGGACGCCGCGCCGGTCGGGTCAGGCGCCTTCCCGGGGCAAGGTCCACAATGATCGCCATGTGGTCACGAGTGACCGCCCCGCGGACTCAGATCGGAGGGAGCACGCCGATGACAGCGCACAGGATCGCCACGCAGGAAGAGTGGCAGGCGGAGCGCGACGAGCTGCTGAACGAGGAGAAGGAGCTCACCCGCCGCGGCGACGAACTGGCCCGGAGACGGCGCGGGCTGCCGTGGGTCCCGGTCGAGGCGGAGTACCGGTTCGAGACCGAGCACGGCACGAAGACCCTCGCCGATCTTTTCGACGGCCGCTCCCAGCTGCTCGTCTACCACTTCATGTTCGGGCCCGCCTGGGCGGCGGGCTGCCCGGTCTGCTCCTCCATCGCGGACACGCTCGATCCCCAGGTCCCCCACCTGAACGCGAGGGACACCACGCTCCTGCTCGCGTCCCGCGCGCCGATCGGGAAGCTCCTCGCCTACAGGACGCGGATGGGCTGGCGCATCGATTGGGTCTCGAGCGGAGGTGGCGATTTCAACCGGGATCTCGGCTTCCTGTACACCGAGGAGGAGCTGGCGCCGTTCCTGGCGGGCGAGATCCCGCCGACCGTCGAGCAAAACGCGCGCATGTGTGGGACGGACGTGGCGCAGTACGTCGCCGAGGGACCAGGCCTGAGCGTGTACGCGCGCTCGGACGGGAGCGTCTACCGGACCTATGTCACGACGGCCCGCGGCCTCGAGCCCGCAATGGCCTACTACTGGCTGCTCGACCGGACGCCGAAGGGTCGCGACGAGAGCGCCTCGGAGCCGTTGTGGATCCGTCGCCACGACGAGTACCAGCCGACCGGCAACCAACAGCGCGCAGTCGACTCCGACCAACAGGCCGATCAGTAATGAGCGCCGCGAGCGTGCTCGGCACCTCGGGGGCGGGTCGGGGAGGGGTGCCACCGATCGCTGAGCTACCGTCCAGAACGATCGCACCCGACCCGTTCACCCGGGGTGATCAGGTCATCGCGGCGTTCGATCGTAGGTGAGCTGGGGCATCCAGCCGGTACCGCGACCTTCGGGGGTGCGATCAAGCAGGCTCCACATCGGCCACATGAAATCGACGTGGCGGGGGTTCTGGCCTGGCTCGGCGGGCACGAACCAAAGCTCGCTGCTCCAGAAATGGTGGATCTTGCCGTTGTCGCGAACGAACGTGGTCGCCATCGCGAACTGCTCCTCGTTGGCAGCTTCGGTCCGATAGTCAGCGTTGAAGCTCGTGCCGGCTGAGGACAACAACCGCACGTGGCGCCAGCCCCGGGCTCGGGCGTGCGCACCGAAGCGCTCGATCGGCGCTTTCGTGACCACCGCAAAGCTGATGTGCTGTTCAAGGTGCGGCCCCGCCCCGTCGATTGCGTCGATGATCGACGTGCAGACGGGACACGGGACTTCCAATGGAACCCCGAGCGCTCCGGGCCTGAACATGAAGCTGTAGATGACCAGCTGGTTCTTGCCGTCCTCGAAAAGCTCCGACAGACGCACACGGCGCACGGCGCCGATGTCTGCGTCCCATTCATCGAAGGCATAGTCGCTCGGCACCGCGCCACCCGTCGGGAGCGCGCGGCGTTGGGCGGCCACCGCCTCGATCCGGCGACGAAGCTCGAGCTCGGCCTTGAGCAGGTCATCGCGTGCCTGGCGATACCCGTCAGACTCGCCCGGAAACCGTACCTCGTGCAGCATCAGGCCCCTCCTTGCTGGTTGACTGCAGATCGGCCGGCCCCTGCGCGTCCCGGATCCTGCGACCGCCACGCCCGCAATGCGGCCAGGTGCCGCGGACTTCCGGGCATGCGCACGGACCGTACGTCGGCCCGGGTTACCGCATGGTTGCCATGGCGTGCATGCCCTGTGCGGAGTTCGGCACGACCAGCCCGGGAATCGCGCCTGGCGCCGCGAACAACATGACCGCCAGCATGAGCAGGATTGCCGCCGCACCCCATGTCGCGAGACCGCGCCACGGGAGGGTCTTCTCGAGTGTGATCACGACCCCGACAAGCGCCATCCAGATCAGGCTCATCACGCCCAGCGCAAACAGCACGGCCATGAGCGCCCAGCAGCAGCCCACGCACCAGACGGCATGGCGCGCACCCATCTCGAGGGCACCGCGCCGCCCCTCGCGCCACGCACCGAGCAGAGAGCCACGCGGACTGCGGCATTTTTCCAGGCAGGCGTACTTGAGCGGCGTGAGCTCGTAGATCGCGGCAACGACGAGCACCCCGCCGGCGACCCACCGCCCCCCGTTGCCCCAGGCGAACTCGGGGCCGAACGCCGCCTTCCCCACACGAAACACGGCGTACGCCGCAACCCCGGCCACCGCCCACACCAGCAGGTAGGCGCCGGTAAAGAGCAGCGATCGGTCCAGTCCACGTCGGCGTGTCATGCGCGCATACAGTGCGACGGTCGGCGCAACCGACGGAAACATCATCGCCGCCATCATCACCACCCAAACGCCGACGAACCAGCCCAGCGTCCCGAGATCGGTGCCTGGGCCCGCGTCCATCCCGGCCATCCGCCGCGCAGTCCACCACCACGCGATGCCCGTGAGGCAGAAGAGCAGCGCGACGAGTCCGGGACGCGTCCGCATCGCCGCGATGGTGTCGGCGAGATCGCCGCGCCGCGCCCGCTGGTCGGCCGCCGGAACGAACGGTGCTTCGCCTACGCGGCCCACGAGAACTGTGGGGTCGAGACGCCTGATGTGCCCCCGTACCGGACACCGAACACATCGATGGTCGAACGCGTCCCGCGTCCGATCGTCAGACCACTGACATCGATCCCCTCCACGCTGCCGTCGTGCACGCGACACACGAGGGTGACCTTGCAACGGTCATGGGTCGCGCCGAGCGCCAGCGACGCCGTGCAGGGACAGACCACATCACACGAGCAGGTCTCGAAGTACGAGCCTGCCGGCTGCCACGACATATCCCCTCCTCACGATCCTCAGACCACGGGCTGGATCCGTGAGTCTCGTCCCGCTCGTGCAGACCGTCAAGGGTATTGCTGGAAGCTTCAGCCGGTGTCACCCGGTGAGTGGGGATCGGCGAGGTGGGTCTGCTCGTCGACCGGCGGATGTGGTCAAGGACCGGTCGGTGTGCCGTCCCTGCGATTGCCGGCGTTCGCGTGCGGGCGGCGTACACCAGTTGCATTCGAGCGAGTTCGATCTCGGCCGGCTCGACTCCGCGAACCGGCACGCGCACGACCTCAGCGGGGACCGTCGTGACCCGGGCGGGCAGCGCCTCCGACCGCAGGGCCGCCACGGGTGGCGATAGCTGCGATTCCCGTTTCGGTCGGGTCCGCCTTGTCGAAGGCACTTCACCCACCCAGAGAGGCTCACCATGCACCGTAACGCCCCGTTGACCCCTGAAGGGCGATTGCGACTGTGTCGTCGCATCGAATCCGGATGGTCGGTCGCCGCAGCTGCGGAGTCGATGAACATCTCCCGTCAAACCGCACACAAGTGGTGGCGACGGTATCGCCATGCCGGCCACGAGGGGTTGGTCGATCGCTCGAGCCGGCCATATCGCAGCCCAATGCGTACCGCGACTCATCTCGAATGGCAGATCCTCGGGTTGCGCACACAGCGCAAGCTGGGGCCGGCGCGGATCGCGGGAATTCTTGGGATCCCGGCCTCCACCGTGCACCGGGTGCTCGTGCGGTACGGAGTCAATCGATTGCGTTGGATGGATCGACCAAGCGGCCACGTGGTGCGACGCATCCAGACAACTCATCCTGGTGAGCTCGTGCACATCGATGTCAAGAAGCTCGCCCGGATTCCCGATGGCGGCGGTCACAAGATGCTCGTGCCCGCGTTGGGCGTCCCCAATAAGCGCACGGGCACCGGCTACACCTACATCCATTCGGCGATCGACGCGTATTCGCGGCTGGCGTACTCAGAGTTCTCGTGCATCGAGAACCCGGCCAACTGCGTGGGGTTTCTTGGTCGTGCGGTCGGCTGGTTTGCGCGTCACGGCATCACGATCACCCGGATCCTCACCGACAACGGCAACGGCTATCGCAGCCTCGCGTGGGCTGCGCGCTGCCACCAGCTCGGGATCACCCACACCCGCACCAAGCCCTACCACCCGGCCACCAACGGGAAGCTGGAAAGGTACAACCGCACCCGCTCGACGAATGGGCCTACGTGCGCTTGAACGAATCAGAGCGCCGCGCGTGCAGCAACCCTTGACGGGTTCCTGCACGCCTACAACCATCACCGCTACCACACCGCCCGCGATGTCCTCAGCAACGCCCGATGCCCGTCCTCGGTGAAGGCCTCCCGGCCGCGGCGATCAGCTTGTCGTAGTTGCGGCGTGCGTCGGCGCGTTTGGCGCGGCGCGAGGCTTGGCAGCGGATTGGACGGTTCATCGGCGACTTCCTCATCCGCTTGCCAAACGGAGGTAGCCTCCGTATATTTCTTCATGGAAACGGAGGTTGCCTCCGGATCTTTCTGGAGGACGCCTCCACTTTAGTATCTGCCCATACCCTGCGAAGGGATTGTCCGTTTCCATGAGTCCTCGCTGATCTCCCGCGCCCCGGCGCGTCGTTTCGTTCGCCGGACTCCCATCGCCCCGGGGGTTCAGGGATGGTGCTCGCCATCATCCTCGCCTGCTATCTGATGATCGTCCTCGATCTCACGATCGTCATCACCGCCCTTCCACGGATCCGTCACGCGCTTCGTTCTCCATGGGCCTCTCGTCGGTGCAGAACGCCTAGCCCTGACCTTCGGCGGGCTGTTACTGCTCGGCGCACGCGCCGGGACATTTCGGCCGGCGGCGGGTCTTCGTTGCCGGCATCGCCGTGTTCGCGCAGCATCCTTGATGGGTGGCCTCGCCCAGTCCGCGATCTGGCTCCTCTGCGCGCGCGCTGTGCAGGGCGTCGGTGCCGCCATCGCCGCACCGTCCACGCTCGCCCTGCTGACGATCAGCTTTCGCGAGGGTCGCGAGCGAACACGGGCGTTGGCCTTCTACAGCGCGATCGCCGGCGCCGGGAAAGCGTCGGCCTGGTGCTCGGTGGCATGCTGACCGACTGGATCTCGTGGCGCTGGGGGCTGTTCATCAACGTCCCCATCGGCCTTGCGCTGGTCGTGCTGGCCCCCCCGCTACCTGCCCGAGACCGAACGACGGTCTGGCGCTTCGATCTCACCGGGGCCGCGACGTCCACGCTCGGGATGACCACCCTGGTGTACGGCTTCGTGCGTGCCGCCTCGATGGCTGGGAGCCGCAGCCGGCGACTGGTAGCGCAGTCCGTCGAGGGCCACATCCAGAATGCGCTCGATCTGCTCCGGGGTGGAGGCCGGAATGACCGCGATGGCACCGACCATCCTCGCGACGTCCGTGAAGGTGGTGTCCGCGCGCGCGGCACCTTCTTGCTGTGCGCGCTGCAGCAACGACTCGCCCACCGCCGTGATGGCCGTCCGGCAGCTTTGAAAGACCTCGGAGTCCTGACCGATGCATGCGATCAGTTCTTCGGCGGGCGTGTGACCAGCGCGCGTGATCGTGAGCGAGGGCTCGATCTCCGCGCGGACATGTGTTGACAGGCCGCCCGGGTGCTGGGAGCCTGGCGCCTCTACGCTGACGCCTGTCGCTGGAGCCCCGGCATCGAATGATCATCAACCGCTCTCACAACGACCGCACCAACAACCGACGGCCGGTCAGGCGGGCTCTGGCCATCGCCATCTTTGGTCTCTTGGCCATTTGTCTCGGTTTGGCTGCGCATGCCGCGACTGCCGACTCATCGAATACCAGCGCTCGCGCCTCCCGGGTGCACTGGATCGGTCGCGACTGGTTCCTCGAGGGCGCCAACCTGCCGTGGCTGAATTGGCGCTGCGACTTCGGCTGCCAGCGCCATGGCGGGGCCCTCTCCTCGGAGGCGCAGCTGGGAGCCCGCTTCCGGACGCTCGCGCGTCACGGGGTGCGGGTCGTCCGCTGGTACGCCTTCCCCGGTGATGCATGGCAGGTCGCTCGGGCGGCCGACGGCACACCGACAGGCCTCCAGGGCACACTGGTGTTCCCCGACATGGATGCCGCCGTCGCCCTGGCGGCGCACTACGACATCTACCTCGACTTCGTGCTGTTCTCCGACACCCGCACGATCCCCGCCACTTGGATGTCCGACCCCGCCCAGCGCGCGCAACTCGCGAGCGCGCTCGCGCCGCTGTTCCGGCGGTACGCGGGCAACCCGCACGTGCTCTCCTGGGAGCTGTTCGACGAGCCCGAGCGGGGCATCGATGCTGGTGCGGTCACCGCCGCCAACGTGCAGGCGACGGTCCAGTCGCTCACGGCGGAGATCCACCACGACTCCCACGCACTGGCGAGCATCGGCCCCGAGGCTGTGGACCGCATCGGCCTGTGGACCGGACTCGGCCTGGACTTCTACGCCCCGCACTGGTTCACAGGCATGGCCGGTACGGCCTGCGCCCTGTGCACCAACGTCTCCCAGCTGGCGGTGGCGTACGGTGCGGACCGGCCGGTGGTGATCGGCGCAATGGACCCCGGGGGCTCAGCGAGCACGGCGAGCATGCGCCTCGCCTCGGCACGCGGACGGGGCTATGCGGGCGCGCTGTTGTGGTCGGCGCTCGGCTCGCCCCACCCGAGCGCACCGAGCGGCTCCGCGCAGGTGCCGCTCACGGCGACGTGGCGCTTCGCCTACGCAACTGCCGACGCGGGACCACACGCGCGTCCACTCAACCCGTGCATCGGACCGCAGGCCGGCACGTACCGGTGCCCGGATCTGCGGATGAGCTCGCCCTCCAACCTGCTCGCGCGCACCGACTACGGACGCGTGCTGCTGCTGTCGCGCAATTCGATCAACAACATGGGCCTCGGGCCGGCAGAGCTGTTCGGACGCCGCACGGGCGAATACACCATGTCCGCCGTGCAGCACCTGCACCTGCGACGCGGCGGGTACGTCTCGATCGCCACCGGCGCGACCCTGTATTTCAAGGCGGTGCCGGGCCAGTACCGGTACTGGAAGTGGAGGAACGCCGCGGCGATGCAGCTGTGGCGGCTCGACGCGGCCGGACACCCCGTGCAGCTCGTGCGCGTGGGCCCGAAGACGACCTACTGCCTGCGCGACCTCAAACGCACCCACGGCTACCTGCGAGGCTCGCCGACGCGCGCGCACTATCCGGGCTGCAGCCAGGTACTCGGCGCTCGCTCACGCACGCTCGGCACGTCCGTCGGCTGGTCTGACATCTACCCCTCGACCTACAACGAGAACTACATCGACGTGACCGGGCTGCACGGCTGCTTCGCGTACGTGCACATCGCCGACCCGACCAACGTCATCTATGAGTCGAACGACGACAATAACTCGAGCCCGGTGACGGTCCGACTTCCCTGGACGGGGTCGAGCGCGGGGTGCCCGGCCGCGAGGCCACTGCCGGAAGGCACCGCAGACGGGGGCGGGTACTGACCCCCAGCGCGCCGGTGGTTGTCGCTGAGCTGACGGCTCGAAGGCTCGCGCGATCGCCGCGGCGACTACCCCCGGCGGACGCCCAGCGTTCGGCGTAGGAAGTCGTACTCGGCGGACTGCGCCGCGTCGGCGACGCTCATCGGCAGCGAGATGAACCCATGCGGCGCCTCGGGCCAGATCCGCAGCTCGGTCGCATGCCCCGCGGCGCGCCAGCGCGCCTCCATGAACAGCGTGTCGTCGAGCAGGGCATCTTGCGTGCCGACCGTGAAGATCGCCGGGGGCATGTCAGAGAGCTCGGCGAACAGGGGCGAGATGTCTGGGTCACGGCGCTGCTCGCGGTCACGCGTCGGGCAGGAACTGGTCCGCGAACCAATCCAGGATGGGCTCTGAGAGCACGAGATTGCGCTCACCCCACAGACGTTGGCTCGGTGTCATCGACAGGTCGAAGTCGCCGTATTGCAACACGGCCACCGCGAATGCGCCCGTGATCCCGTGGCGGTCGCGCAGCCGCAGCAGCGTCACCGCAGCGAGATGCGCACCGGCCGAATCGCCGCCGATGGCCAGGCGCGCGCCGCGGCCCAATGTGGCCTTCGCCTCCTCCCCGAGCAGCCACAGCGCGGCGGCCTCGCAGTCATCGGGCGCCGCCGGGTAGGGGTGCTCAGGGGCGAGGCGGTAGCCCACGCTCACGACCGTGAGCCCGGTCTCGCGAGCGAGTCGGTCCAGGCGCGGGTCCTGCAGGTCGTTGCCGCCCAAGGTCCATCCCCCGCCGTGGATGTGAAGAAACGCTCCCGTGGACTCCCGATCGGGTGCGATGATGCGCAGCGGGAGGGGGCCGCCGGGGCCATCGATCTCGATCGTACGAGCGTTGGGCAGGAACACGGGCGGGGGGAAGATGCCACGACCCTCCCGGCGGTCGCGGCGCGTCTGCTCCGGCGCGACCGTATGGACCGAGGGCTCCGTGGCCAACAGGCGTTCAAGCTCGGCGTTGAACGCTCGCGTCTCGGCGAGCAGCGTTTCTGCGTCGTACGTCCTCATGGCGTTTGGCAACCCCTCTCGGTCGGATCCTCGCCGGGTCACTCACCCTGGCTCCGCGAACTCGCGGGCCCGGAGCCTGACGGCCGAGCCGCCTCGATCAGCTCCGCGCGCGCCAGATTGTCGCCCTGACATTGAACGCGCCGCACGGTGCCGCTCGGACAACCCTAGAGCTCAACCAGGGCCTGGCGTGCCGCCCGGAGCGGACTGAGTCCCGACGCCGTGCTCGTGGTACGGCGGTCGTGGCCATGTGGATGCCAGTCGGCATGCCAGACGTCCGGCTCAACCTCATGGGCCCGAAGGGTGAACCCACTCTCGGCGAAATGATCCACGCTGTGCTCGGACCTGGGCGGCCGCGGTCTCGACGTCGAAGTGGCTCAGCGGCGGACCAAGCAATGCTTCCAGCAGGTCGGCAAGCTGCGTGGCGGCCTTTTCCGCTGATGCCCCGTGGGCCTCGACCCGTGCACTCGCCGTGTCCGCGACAGCGGACCAATAGGCGATGCTCGCAGCGCCGTTGTCACCCTCGCCGGACGCATCGGCGGTTGTGGTGTCGACAACCGCAATCTGCCCGACGCCACGATCCATCAAAGCCAATGAGGCGCAGCGTCGTGGCGTTCCGCGAGCGGTCCTGGTGCGACGCACGAATCGAGCATAACCCGCGCCGGACACCGACGGATGGACGTGATTGCCCTGCGCGGTCGCGGCAGCCACCGGAACCAGCCATTGATTTGGACGCGGCGGGGCTCGCGCTCTGCCGCATCGCCGGGCTGTAACCGACGTCAAACGCTCGTCGGATGACCACGTCGCCAACGATCCACGTTGACCGGCGGAGGATCAGACACCGCGTCGGCCCGCCGTCAGCGATTCGCCTCGCTCGACTCCTGCCCTCGCGAAGTCGGCCGACCGCGGCCTGAACGCGATGCGGGGCGGTCCGAGGCCGTGCTGCTCAGCCCACGGTCACCGGCTTTGGGGGCTGTCGCTCCCCACCCGCACGTCCGAGCGGGTACCCCTCACCCTCGGCACGCGCGGCGGCCTCGGCCTCCTCGGCCTCCGTGTCCGTATCGATCCCCTCGACAGGGTCTCGTCCTGCACCGCGCCGTCGAGGTGCTCGGCCAGGGCACTGAGCTGATCTGCGCCGATAGCGAGAGCACCCGCTGCCGTGAGGAGACCCACTGCTGCGATTCTGCTGGCGATGCGCTTCACAGCATCTTCATGGCTTCCTGGAATGAGCGCGGCGGGATTCCGGACATGTCGGTCACGTTGACGGTACACCTGCGCCACGTACGTCGGCGATCCGACGCGCCTCACGGACCCCGCACGCCCGGCGACAGGCGTCGACGAGCCGGGGCGGGCTGACGCCTCAGGAGGG
Source organism: uncultured Thermoleophilia bacterium (assembly GCA_963784985.1). Classification (GTDB taxonomy): domain Bacteria; phylum Actinomycetota; class Thermoleophilia; order Miltoncostaeales; family Miltoncostaeaceae; genus CAITWD01. Next base: position 102,742 of record CAWATR010000020.1, on the reverse strand, counting down.
TCGCATCGTGCCGTCTCGCAAGTACCGCACGTGCCACGACAATGCCTCGTCGAGCAGGTGCGGGGTCTGCCTGCCAGATGCGCTTGCCATGGCCCGGTCGAAGTAGTCCTGCAGTTCCGGCCGGTAGTCGGGGTGCGCGCACTGGTCAATGATCCGCTGCGCGCGACGCCGCGGCGCCAATCCGCGCAGGTCGGCCAGCCCCTGCTCTGTGACGATGACATGAACATCGTGCTCGGTGTGGTCGACGTGACTAACCATCGGCACGATGGACGAGATCAGCCCATCCTTGGCGGTCGACGGGGTGAGGAACATCGCGATGTAGGCATTCCGGGCGAAGTCGCCGGACCCGCCGATGCCGTTCTGGATGCTCGAGCCCATGATGTGGGTCGAGTTGACGTTGCCGTAGATGTCGGCCTCGATCGCGCCGTTCATCGCGATGCAGCCGAGCCGACGGATCACCTCCGGGTGGTTGCTGATCTCCTGGGGGCGAAGGATGATCCGGTCACGGACGTCGCCGATGTTGGCGCGCAGATCGGCCATGCCGACTTCACTGAGGGAGAAGGCCGTCGCCGAGGCGATACTCAGTGTGCCCGAGCGCAAGAGCTGCAGCATGCCGTCCTGGATTACCTCGGTGTAGGCGGTCAGCGATCGGAATGGTCCGTCGTCGAGCCCCGCGAGTACGGCATTGGCGATGTTGCCGACGCCAGACTGCAGTGGCAGGAGCGTGGCCGGGAGCCGCCCGCGTCGCACCTCGTGGGTGAGGAAGGCCACGACGTGACCGGCAATCAGCTGGGCATCGCCGTCAGCGTGTTTGAACGGGGTGTTGCGATCTGGGCTGTGCGTGGGCACAACGGCGACGATCTTCTCCAGCGGGCAGTGAAGATAGGGCACGCCGATCCGGTCGGAGGGTTCGAGGATCTGGATCGGTTTGCGGTGCGGCGGCAGCGCGGTGCCGTTGTAGATGTCGTGCATGCCCTCCATTTCGATGGGTTGCCAGGAATTCACCTCGAGGACCACTCGGTCGGCCCTGTCGATCCACGTCTTGTTGTTGCCGACCGACGAGGAAGGGACGAGCTCGCCGTCGGCGGTGATGCCGGCGACCTCAATGAGCGCGACGTCGAGGTGACCGAAGAAGCCTTCCCACACCATCTCCGCGACGTGCGACAGGTGGAGGTCCAGGTAGTCGAGCAGCCCGGCATTGATCTTCGAGCGAGTCACCGGGTCCGACTGATACGGCATGCGCAGGCTGATCCCGTCAACAGCCGCCAACGCACCGTCGAGCTCGGGTGCCGTGGACGCGCCGGTCCAGACCCCGACACTGAAGCGGTCCCCGCGCGCGGCCGCGCTAGCGACCCGGCGGACCAGGGCGGCGGGTACTTCTTTCGGATAGCCAGCACCGGTGAACCCGCTCATCCCGACGTTGTCACCCGGAGCGACGAATGCCGCCGCCTCGTCGGCGGACATCACCATATCGGCGACAGCCGTGCAGCGAAGACGCGACCGGTCCGTCATCCCCACCCTCCCGTCTGCGCCCAAACGACCCGGCTGTCGGCCGACCGCGGGGCGCTGCCGCGGTGCGGCGTCGCGGCCCCGTGGGGGACCCATCGGTCGGCCGCCCGCGAAGCTCAGACCACCGTGCCGACAAGCGCACCGATGCCCATCGTCACGCCCATCGCCAATGCGCCCCAGCATACGACGCGAACCACCGCGGGCGCCTGGGGTGCACCTCCCAGACGCGCGCCCGTGATGCCGAGCGCGGCCAAGGCCACGAGCGTCACGAGTACCGCGACCACCACCCGAACGGACGCCGGTGCCAGCGCGATCGCGACGAGCGGCACCACCGCGCCCGTCGCAAACGATGCTGCAGACGCCAGCGCCGCCTGCCGCGGACGGGCTAACTCATCGAGCTCGAAGCCGAGTTCGTCCCGTACATGCGCGGCGAGGCGATCCCCAGATGAGAGCTCGCGGGCCACCTGCCAGGCGAGCGTCTCGGAGAGTCCACGCCCTCGGTAGATCCCGGCGAGTTCCGCCAGTTCGTCGTCGGGGGACGCCTCGAGCTCGCGCCGTTCAAGCGCGATGTCCGCGCGCTCCACGTCGCGCTGGGAACTCACCGAGACGTACTCGCCCGCGGCCATCGACATCGCCCCGGCAACGAGGCCTGCGATGCCCGCCGTCACGATTGCGCCGCGGCTTGAGCCGGCGGCCGCGACACCGAGCACGAGGCTCGCAGTCGACAGGATCCCGTCGTCGGCACCCAGGACGGCCGCGCGAAGCCACCCCGCGCGGTGCGACAAATGCCGCTCCCGATGGGTCGGTCGCCACCGCGGAGTCTGGTCGCTCATGACCGGCCGGTCGCGTCCGTATGCGCGTGCGTGCAGCTGTGCACATGGTCTCTGGCAGCCCGCGTCGTGCTCACATCACCATTCTGGCTCGTCGCCAATCGGTCCATCGACACTCGAGTTCGTTCCTCAACGGGTACCGCTCGACTGATCGGAGCCGGACCGCCGAGGGCACCGCGGGGACGGCGCACGCTTACCTGGTGGCACCAGTATCGCAAGGGTCGCTGGCGTCCGCGACAGCCGGGGCGACGACCCCGCATCGCTGCGCGCATTCCACGGTTGGGGTCAGCGGTCGATTTTGGGTCGGTGCTCGGGGTGCAGGTGCTGGTGTGCCGGCGCCAACGGTCCGCGCCGGGGACTGTCGCTGTCACCGGGGCGACCGGGTCTCGTCCGGGAAATCTGCGGGACTCCCTGTCGGCCGCTGCGCGTCGGGCCGTCCGGTGCTTTGATGTCCACAAGCGACGAGGAGGCGGGCATGACCGGCACTGAAGCCAACGGTTACGAGCCGCTCGACTACGCCGGTGCGCTCGGCAAGCTGACCGACTTGGTGGGTCGGGACGTCCTCGTCGAACTGCGAGTCGGGAGCCTCCACGGCCCCTGTCGCCTTGCCGCCCGAGGCGTGGTCGTCGGTCACGCCCTCGGGTCAGCTGAGACTCACCGCGCGGCGCGCGCCCAAGGATGATCTCGAGGCGTTCCTGCTCGACACGGGGGCGTTCTTGACGGTCAAGGAACAGGACTTCGTCGACGGACAGTGGCACGCCGGAAACGATGCGGGCCAGCGCCCGACCCAGCCGCACCTGAACATCGCGTTCACCGATTCGGTCCTGCACGTCGCGGTGCTGTGGCGACACGACCCGACGGACGGCGAAGGCATTTAGGACGTCGATCTCGGGCGCCAAGACTGCTCGTCTCCCGCCGCGCAGCCGCCCACGGCGGGTGATCCCGACTCAGGCGCGAACTTCCTGATCCTGGCGTTGAGCCGAGCGGAACCCTCGCCGATGGGGAATGTAGGTGACCGCTCCTGCCCGACCGGGCGTCCACGCGTCTGCTGGCGCCCGCAGTACACGGGGCGGCGACCGGGCGCGGCAGCCGTGACGGTTGCCGGCTGCTGGGGCCCACAACATCCTGCAACGTCCGCTGCCCGGATCGGAGCAACCGCATGAGCATCCATCCACGGATCAACCTGGGCGCCGCGGGCGCCATCCTCGCGGTCGTCTGTGTGGCGGTCGCGGCGGGGCCGGCGAGCGCCAAGTTGACGAACCACGTGGCGCCTGACGAGGCGCGCGGGGGACCGATCATGGTCACCGTGGAATACTGGCCTCGCCCAGGGCTTGAGGATGATCTGATCCTGGCGCTGGAGGACGCGAGGTTGAGTCGACGGCGCACCGGGGCGAGCTCTTGGCGGGTCTGGCGCGACGCCGAGCAGAGCGGTCGGATTCTCGAGCAATTCGTCGTCGCCTCCTGGACGGAGCACCTGCGCCAACACGAACGCGTGACCAAGCGGGATCAGGAACGGCTCAACCGAATTCGTGCAATGACCGACCCCAACCGACCGACAACGGTGTCGCATTGGTTGACGCCGACGCCGCGCCGCGCACCTGAGTGACTCGTGCCGGCGTGACGCGCGCGCCACGACGCGTTGCCCTGGGCTGATCCACCGTCTCGTGTGGTCAAACCGACTTCGATGAATGCATCGCCAGACTCACTCACGGCCGCCGAGCGCCATGCGCGCGGCACTCACATCTTCCCGACCGTGCCCGGCGTCAACGGCGGCCCGCCACTGCCGGGACAGCGCGGTCAACATTGGCAGCCTGTCGCCACCGGCGGCCGCGAGTGCGAGGTCGACATCCTTCAGAGCCCACTCAAGCGGGAACTCGGGCGCAAGATCGCCGCGTTCCATCTTGTGCAGTTTGGCGTCGGCGATCGGTGCGTCGAGGGGTCCACCCTCGATGGCCTCGGCCAGTTCGGAGCTGTCGACGCCAAGCCGGTCAGCCAGCTCAAGGGCTTCGGCGACGCCCTCGATGACCGCAGACATGTAGGCATTGACGACCAGCTTCATCCGGCTGCCCTGCCCGGCCTCACCAAGCCAGACGGTCTTGCGGCCGATTGCGGAGAACGCCGGGTCGAGGATTGCCTTCGCCTCGACCGGGCCGGAGGCCAGGATGAGCAGCTCGCCGGCCTCCGCCGGGCCCTTGCTGCCAGATACGGGCGCGTCCACGAACAGCACGTCGGGCCGGAGCTTGCGGAGCTTGCTTGCGATGTCGGTCGTGGCGGCAAGGCCGATCGTGCCCATCTGCGCCCAGACTGCTCCCCGGGAGAACGCCTCGGCCACGCTCCCGTCGAAGATCACCGCGTTTAGGACATCGGCGGTCGGCAACATCGTGATCACGATGGGGGCGCCTTGGACCGCCTCGTCCGGCGAGTGAGCCACCCTGGCACCGGCTTCGGAGAGCGGAGCCATCGCGGACGGCGAGCGGTTCCACACCGTCGTACGCAGGTTGGCGGCGATGAGATTGCGGGCCATCGCTGAACCCATGATCCCGAGACCGAGCACGGCTACCGACGAGCGTTTCCCCGCGTCATAGGTGTCAACCATTGCAGTCTCCCTCACTCTTCTTGGTGTGACCTGGGTCACGTCCCGGCCAGCGGTGTATGAGGGGGTGGATGGCGCGGTAGTTCGAGAGCGTCACACCCCTGGGTCAACGACACGCGTCCACGCTCGGCCGCGCGACTGAGCACTTGGTGATCGAGCTCGTTCTGGTCGGCATCGCGCGCCGCGACGGGCACCATCGCGCGATCGACGGCGTCGCCGCCGCCGAGATACGTTGCGATCGCGATCGCATCCCCAGCCTGCGCGCGGGCGAGCGCCCAGCCGCAGAGCTCGCCGTAACTACGCATCGCCGACGGATCCATGACGTCAACCGGCGCAGAACCCTTACCGTCCCGGCGCTGGCGCACGTCGAAGTCGCGGTCGACGCGCGCGGACGCCCGATCCGGGGACCTGGAGGATGCCTCGTGGCCGGCGCTCATGCCCGTTGGTCCTCGCCGGGGTGCCAGCGGGCGAGGTGTTCGCGGTGGCGTTGCGTCAACGGTTCGCCCCGATAGAAGCGGTCGTAGAAGTCGACATCGAGGTGGTGCGCTTGGAACACCAGCCGCACGAACATCGGATCGATGAACGCCGGGAACCTCCCGTAGGTTCGGTGCACGTACGAGCAGAACGCTGTGACGATCTCGACCGTCTCGGGCGTCGGCAAGGGTCGGGCGCGCATGACGTCCGCCGCCTGGGCGAACGCCGACGGCTTGTCGGATGCGGCCATCCACCCCTCGAGGTACCGGTCGACAGCGTCGCGCATATCTGCCACGTAGGGAGGACAGAGCGCCTGCATCACCCCATCGCGACCCACCGGCACCGGCTTGACGGCGTGGCGTGGCGTGCGCTCTGGGGTGACGAACCGGAATCCGAGGCCGCGATGTGCAGAATCGACGCCGAGGATGTGGTGCGGGAGGAACCCGGTGAACGCCCACCCGCCGAGCCCGAGGGCCTGGGCCGCGAGGTTCATGTTCTGGCAGATGAATGCGCCTTCGACGTTCAGCGAGGTCAAGACCCGAAGCTCCAAATCCATGAGCGAGAGCTCCACGGCACCGAGTCGCCCCCGCTGAACCCAGTGGTCAAGACCGCACGTGCGCCCGCCAGACAGCTCATCGATCACGCTGAACCGATTGATCTCGTCGAAGTAGATGAACAGCAGGGTCATGTACTCAACTGTCGTGTCCGTGACCGGAACGAACAGCGTGCTGCCCGGCTGGTTGACGTTCCAGGCGTTGAACGCGAACAGGCCTGGCTCGCCCGAGGGGAGGTCTGCGCGCCCCTCCTCGAGACGGCTGGTCGCCGCCCGGAACCGCCGCAGGAGATCGTCAATGACAGCTCGTGTTCGGCCCGTCCTGCGAATACCGCGACATCGTCCGGAGTCTCCTCGCCGAGCTTGACGAGGTGGAGCCCGTGGTCGTCGGTGAAGAACAGCTCGGTGGAGTGGGAATTGCACGAGCACGGCCACGACCGTCCGGAGAACCCGTGCATCCACGCGATGCCGTCGGTGGGCAGATCGGCAAGCGCGAGCCCGGTCACGCCAGTGCCGATCCACACCAAGAACGCCTGCTCGAGGTCCGACAGCGCGACGGGCGCGTGCGGCGAGACGTAGGCGAGCGGCCCGTCGGGAACCTGCATCCCGAGTCCGACGCGTCGAGACCGACGCGTGAACACGGCCTCTGCGAGCGGGACGGCGAACGCATCCCGGAGGGGATCCAACCCGCGCAACGGTGAACCTCCGGATGAGCTGGGCTCTCGCGCCAAGTATGACCGGGGCCGCACCGTTTGGCACGCGTCATCCGCGGACGCGCTCCACGCGGACCGCTCGGGTCGGCGGTCTCCGACTAACGCTGGCCGGCAGGTTATGCCGTCTTCTGGACCGCCCAGAAATCGCTCGCGAGATACCCGCCGTTGACGACGGACGTGTCGGCCACCTTGCCGGGCCCGGTCAGATACTCGTAGGGCATGTAGAAGTACCCCTGGTCCCCCCACCCGCTGCCCCATGAGTTGCGCACGGTCAGCTGGCCCTTGGGATCCGAGTAGCCCACGGCCAAGACCGCGTGGCCCCCGACGGCCCGCTCGTTGGGCTGCGGGAGCGGGACGATGCCCGAACTGGCGACCTGTTGGGACTCGAAGCTCTCATAGACCGTGAACCCGAACACGACGGCCAGGCCTCGACGAGAGCGCATCCTTGAGGTCGGCCAGCGTCTGGACCGCCTGGTACTGGAGCACCAGATCGGTGAGGGCAGACGTGTAGCAGTCGGGCGTCGGGCGGACGGCGAACTTCGTGATGTCATAGGGCCAGCTGGACTCCGGACACACCCCTTCGGTGTTGACGACCTTGATCCCGTCGCGGATCTGTGCGCCCGAGTCGGAGCTGGTGGTCCCTTCGACGACCCGCTCGTTGTAGTAGATGAACAGCCGCGATGGCATGAAGTCGGACTCACCCTGCCGGGTGCGCACGTACTCCATCGCACCGCCGATCGCGTTGGCGGTGCACGAGCCGAGTTGGCCCTGGTCGTAGACCGGCGGCATGTGGGCGCGCAGATCGGCCTCGGGTGGCAGTTGGGGCAACTGCCGTGCGAACTGCTGGTCGCGCAGGTCGGGAGTCTGCGGGAGCCACCCGTATCCTCGAACATGGGGCGCGTGGGTCATGTTGGTCGTCCTCCTTGTCGCTGCTCCACGGGGTCTCGGCGGGCCGCTGCGGCCGCCGCTGAGGCGATCATGCCGTCACCGCGCTGACGGCCGGTCGGTCTGGGCCCACGGTACGAGGTCAGCGAGCGCACGGCCAGCCGCCTCGATGTCGTTGTCCGCGTCGCCACCCGGACGTGTCGCGATTGCATCGTGGTCCACCAGCGTCGACCTCCATCGGTTGCGTCGCGGCGACGTTGGCACGGACGGTCAGCTCCCGGGATCACATGGACGAGTGACCGCAGATACAGAAGGTCAGCGAGTCGTACTCCGGGCTCCGGTCGATCAGCCCGGTGGTGAGCCCGGGTCTCGTCGTCAGCGTCGCCGTGTAGGAGCACGGCGACCAGGCGCTCGTGTCCTCGACGATGGTCCCCCAACCGCCCCGCGCGCTCAGCGTCACGCCCGGTACGGAGACGGTCGGAGTGATGTCGAGCGGCGACGTGAGGGCGCAACTGGGGCCCCGGCCGGCGGCGCCCGCGAACCGCTCGGCGCGTCGTCCCGTCCGTTGCCCGGCCTTTGCCACGGTGGCCTTCTCGTCCGACAGATCTCGCGAAAAGCTCATCGGCAGGCGGCGGTCGCATCTTGAGCCGCCGGGCATCGGTCATGACACACGACGCCACAATTGGGGGAGTTGTGTCACTGCGCCCGTCTGGGCGATCCGCCATCCGCCCTGGACGAGGCTGCGCTGATCGCGCCGGCACCGAGCGCGTCACAAGGCCCAACGCGCGCCGATCAGCGCCACCGTCGAGCGGCCCCGTGCGCACGGCGCGAGTATGACCGACGACGGACCCGAGGCCCCCCCGGGGCCGCAACCCGGGACCAGGCATGCGCGTGACAATGGGGGCCCGAGGGGCCCCCATTGCACGCTCAGTTCAGTCGGAGTGACAGGTCAGGACAGCGTGATCGTGATTTGGTTGACGGCGGCGACGTAGTTGGCGTTGCCCGGCATCGTCGCAATGACGACGCAGGTCTTGTTGGTGTCCTTGACCGCGTCGGTTAGCAGGCCGGTGGCCGAGACCGCGCACGAGCTGGTCCCGCCGGTGCCCAACTTGTAGATCACCGTGTTGTTGGTGGTGCCGCCAGTCGTCGCGAGCTGGACGCCGACGGTGTCGGGCGTCGTGACGGGGGCGGGGTTGGTGATGGCAAACGGTGCCTGGGGGAGCTTGATCGCGAAGCTCTTCGAGTCCGATGAGCTCGTGCCCGCCGCTTCAATACTTTCTCTTAGGTTCGTCGACTCGGCGGCAGGGGCTGCGACGCGGCGCACGATGGGCGTTCGGCCCGACCGCTAAGAAACAAACGTTGCATCTGAGCAGGCGAGGTGTCCGGTCGCCCGGTGCGCACCCCGGCGGGGCATCGTCACCGCCACGAGCGCAGCGATCCTCACAAAGTCCTTACAACTCTCCGACCTGGTTTGCGCGGCGCGCGCACGCACGAACGCCGTGATCTGCGGGTGGCGGACTGCGGGCGATCCTCGCGGGGTGCGGCGCCGGGGCGGGGCGGACCCGCACGCCTCGCTCGCATGCCGCATCGGGCGCAGCGCGCCCGGGCGCCGCCGGTCAGACTGTGGGTACGACGATCACCTGCACGCCCGGCATGCGCACCCGCTCGGCGATCCAGTCGGCGTCCTCGGGGGTCGGTGCGATCACCACGACGCCCGCCTCGCCGCCGCCATCGCCGGTCCGGGTGGCGGCCGCCTCCGCCGCGAACGCGTACCAGTCCTCAGCGATGCGCGCGGTCGCCTCCGCACCTGCAGGACGGCGCTCGGGCGCCGGCCACTCACGGCGCACCGGAGCCGCGCCGTCGCCGATCTCACCGGTCAGCGCGGCCCAGGCCGGCGATTCGGCCGCGGTCCGATCGCGCAGGAAGCGCTCGCTGACGATCGTCCGCAGCACCCGCACGCCGTCACGCACCGGATGCAGGTGGCTCTGCCCGTGCAGCCGGTCGTGCTCAACGCTCGGGACCTCGACGACGTCGAGGTCTGCCCGGATGGCACGGAGCGTCAACAGCGTCTCGACCTCAAACCCCGTGCAGTCCACGGCGAGCTTCGGCAGGCACCGCCGCCAGAACGCCATATAGCCGTAGCAGAGGTCGGTGTAGTGGACACCAAAGAGGCCGTTCACCATCCCGGTCAAGAACGCGATTGCCCCAACGCCGCGTCGAGGTGAGGTCGTCGCTGCCGCCGCGCGGCATGTACCGGGACCCCTTCACGAAGTCCGCGCCGTGCAGCAGCCGGGAGACGAACAGGGGGATCTCCAGCGGGTCCGTCGAACCGTCGGCGTCGAGCATGACGATGATCTCGCCGCTGCACATCGCGAACCCGCATGCGAGGGCGTTGCCCTTGCCGCGGCTGGTCTGGACGACCACGCGCACGTCGGGACGCAGCGCGCCGCGCGACCGCGATGGTGTCATCGGTGGAATGCCCGTCCACGAGGATCACCTCGTCGACGCATCTCGGGCAGCCGCAACAGCACCTCGGGAAGGTTCGCGGCCTCGTTCATCGTGGGGATCACCGCGCTGACGCGCGGTGCCTCGCCCTCGGGCGTCATCGAGACGGCGGCCGTCCCGTTCCGTGTCGGGCGAGACCCGGACCATTCCGGTGTGCGCCAGGCGGGCGATCTCGGGCGTCGACGGGCGCGGGATCGTGCGGCGGCGCACCGGGGCTTCCGGCACCGAGACCGCGCGCATCATTGCTCGTCGTACCGGTCATGCTCGCTGTATCGGCGCCGCGGCGCGGACAATCAAGCGCGACGGGCCCCGGCCGGAGGCACCGATGCCGCTCGCAGCGTGGTCCGCGCTCGCAGGCAACGGGATCCTGGCCGGGCCTCGCGGGACGTGCCGGCGCAGGAGCTCGCGCGGCGCCGGTCGTGCGCCCGATTGATCAGCTCCGCATCGCACGTGGTCGCGACAATCACCGGCCCGTCGACGGCGAAGGCCCGCGCGAACGCCGCATCGAGTTCGTCGCGGCGGTCGACGCGGATGCCCGTCGCGCCGCACAGCTCCGCGAACCGGCACGTCCCGGGCCAACGTCGTCAGATCGTCAGGTGCGAACTCCACTCCGCATGCCACCGGGGTACCGAGTGGGATCTGCACGCTCGGCGCGGCGTCGTCGTCGAAGTGCATGGCTCGTGACGTCCATCATGGCCGGCGCCTGCGCGGGTCACGCATGCCGCACGACGCCGGCACCGGCCATGTCAAGGCCCTGGCGTGGGCGGTGCGTCCCCTCGCTGCAGGCGCGGAGCGCAGCTGCGGCCAGTCTTGGCGCCAGGCGAGCTCGACCGGGATAGCGATCACCCGAAGGTGAAGTCGTACGCCTCGACCCCTGGCGAGCACGTGAGCGCAAGCTGACCCGTCTGGAGTTGCGTGCCGACGACCAGCTTGTAGAGCCGCGGGATGCCCTGCACCGTGACCGTCGTGAGGTGGCGACCGTTGAGGGCGACGCTGACCGTGCCCATGCCTCCCATGACCAGGTACACGTCGTTGGCGCTGAAATTCAGGTCAATTTGCGCTCCCGGTCCCGCGGTGGCCTCCTGGCTGTGGTCGGTCCAGACCCCGTTGAAGGCGAATGAGTCGGCGGGAACGACCAGCGGAGCGTGGTAGTCGGCGGGACGGTCATCGACCACGCGGGTGCCGACGTCATAGGCGATCTCCTTGTAGCCGAGGTAGCTCTCCGGGGACAGCCGTTGGGTCGGCGTCAGGTTCGGCACATCGCTGCGGGCCGGAAGCTGCGCAACCCCGTTCGCGCCGAGCAGGTCACGGATGGCGGTCTCCATCGATGAATAGCCGCCCTCGCCGAAGTCGTACGCGCGAACCTGGCCGGTGGAGTCGATCAGGTACTCCGCCGGCCAGTATTGGTTGTTGTACGCGTCCCAGGTCCCGTAGTTGTTGTCGATGGCGATGGGGTACGCGACGCCAAGATCGGCCGCGGCGCCCCGCACATTCGCGACGACGTGCTCGAAGGCGAACTCCGGCGTGTGGACCCCGACGACCACGAAGCCTGCGTTGCGGTACGCCCGATACCAGGCCTCGACGTGCGGCAACGCGCGCTGGCAGTTGATGCAGGAATATGTCCAGAAGTCCACCAGGACCACCTTGCCCTTGAGTTGGGCGAGGGTCAGCGGCCGATTGCCCGGCGTGTTGAGCCAGGCGACGATGCCCGTAAATGGCGGCGCGGTGCCCAGGTCCGGGAGGGCTGCCGCCGCCGTTTTCGCGGCTTCGGACTGCTTCTTGGCGAAGGTGTTGGAGTGCTCCCCGCTGAGCCCCTGCAACTTGGCGGTGATCGACGACGTGCCCTCGATGCGGTTGTCGAGCGACGACGTGTAGCCGGGCACCGACCGCTGGAAACCATCGAAGAGCCCGAGCGCGATGCCCAGGGTCGTGAGCGCAAGGACTGCGCCCGCGATCCGACGCGTCAGCGGGATATGCCGGCGCAACGCCCCCCAGCGTGTCGCGGTCCGCTGGGCGACGAGCGCCAGCACCAGCAGCGGGACGGCGGCGCCGGCCGCGTAGCAGAGCGTCACCAACAGCAGCGAGGGGCTGACGCGATGGTTGGCGGCCGCGACCGAGATCGCGGCGAGCACCGGACCCGCACACGGGATGTACACGAGTCCGAGGCTGAGTCCCAGCACGAAGCCGCCGCCGGACTGGGCCCAGCGGGACGCGCCCAGTCGGCCGAAGGGCCGCTCGAGCCAGACGCCGATCGCCGGGACCATCAGGCCGGCCGCGAGGATGAGCAACATCACGATGCCGAGCCGATACAGCAGGTCCTGCGGCAGCCCGAGCGCGCTCAACAGGGCGCTTCCGAGCAGTTCGGCGATGCCGAAGCTGAAGACCAGGCCGGCGATGATCAGCCACGGGCGAGCCCGGCTCTCGCCGACGGCGCCACCGGCGACGACCACCGGCAGGACCGGGACGATGCACGGCGAGATACCTGTGATCAGCCCGCCAAGGAACGCGATGACCAGCAGTTCAACCATCCGCACCGGTCATCGTCATCGCGAATGCCCCCTTGCGTCAGGCACCGGCGTGATTCTGCGCATCGATCGCCGCGCGTGCTTACGATCGTTGCCGATTCGCTAGCGTTTTGCCAAGGACCGGTGCGTCGGTCTGCGCCCCTTGTGAGCGCACTCGCCGTGTTGTCCCCACGTCCGCAGGGTCGTTACAGCGTGGCCCCCCGGACCGCCACCCAGCCGGTCACTGTGTGCCGGCGGTCGGCGACCCGGTGCCCCGACGGTCCGCAGATGCGGCCGATGATGAGCTTCGAGATCGCGTTGGCAGGCGGCGCGCCGTCGGGAGCCGCTGACAGGAGGCGAGCACGATCAGCGTGGCATGCGTCGAGGAGCGCCCCGGCAGAGCGGTCGCTACGCACAGGCGTGCGAGTGGAGCGACGCGCGATACCTCGCCTCGAGGGCCAGCGCATGCGCGAGCGCAGCCAGCACCTGTCGCCGCGTCGCGGCCGCCAGACGCTGGCGAAGCTCGCTGCGATACTGCGCGATGAGCGCGAGTTCCTGGCCACTCAGCACCCTGAGCGTCGGACAGGCGCTCGTCAGCTGCAGGTGGACGATCTGTCCCGACAGCCATGGAGCCAACGTCGCCAGGCGCACGAAGTAGCTCGGCGGCGGGCAGGCCCCGGTCACGGTGCTCACGAAGCTCGTGGTCCCGACCTCGGTGACCACCCCGCTCGCAGTCGTTTCCAGGACGGGCCCCCCGCTGTCGCCGTAGCAGATGGCCTTCGTCGAGGATGGCAGTGCCCCGCAGAACATCGCGGTGGCGACGTAGGGGTACCCACGTACGTCACGCGCCGTGCACGCCGAGTCGCTCATGACCGCCAGCCGGACGGCATTGAGCGTCGGGCTGTACTGCGAGCGCGGGCGCTGCTCACCGAACCCCGCCACGAGGGTCGAGCGCCCCACCTGGTAGGCCCACGAGGTATCGGGCGAGCCGGCGAGCCGCACGACGTGCGCCGTCGACGGAGTTGTCAACCGGAGCAGGGCCACGTCGTCGCGACGCGTCGGGACGGCGTAGCCGGGGTGATGGGTGATCGCCCCGACGGTGTGCGCGTAGGTGGTCCCCGCGTTCACGTTCGGGCCGGTGGTCAGGACGACAAAGTCACGAGCAGGCAAGGTGCGCCCCGTCGCAGGATCGACGACGCAGTGCGCCGCGGTCAGGATCACGGACGGGCGCACGACCGTACCGGTGCACTGCGTGTGGGTGCCGCCGCTGGTGATCAGGATCCGTGCGACGTACCGCAGCTGCCCGGTAGGGACCGCGTTTCCCCCGACGATCGCGACGGCCGACCCGACCGCGGCCACCAGCATCATCATCGCCAATACCAGCGTGGTCCGAACCGCTGACGTCATCCGTGCGCTGCTTTCCCGGCATCGAGGCATGCGACGCCCGGTGGGGCATCCCGCCAGCGAGCGTAGGTCGGGGCAGCACGGCCCGCAAGACGCGGTTCGTAAGGATTGGATTGCGAACGCGTTGACCAGGAAGTTGGGCGAGGGGCGACACCACGGGCGCGTCGTGGCGGTCAGCGGCGCCGTCGCGCAGTTGACTGCCTCCCGGCCGCGGATATCTTCGGCACAGGGACTCACCCACCTGGGCCAGGAGGCGATCGTTATGTCCGACATCACGATCGATCGGCGCCCGGACAGCGGCGCACGCCGGCGGCGCGGTCTTGCGCGGTTGGTCCGCTCGCGGCGAGCACAGCTCGCCGCGGCCGGCGCGGTGATCGGTCTGGCGCTCGTGCCGGCGGTGGGCGTGGCGATCAGTCAACTCGCTGCACGTCAGCGGCCCGAAGTCGAACAAGATCGGGCAGAACTTCAATGAGCAGATCTCGGGGTACGCCAAGGGCGGCGCGAACTTCGTCGTCGCGTGGGAGCAGTACTACCCCCGCTCGGGCTGCGCCGCGACGTACGCAGCCGAGAGCACCCGCGCGTTCCTGCCGGGCACCTACGGTCTCACACTGTGGATCGATCAGCCGGTGCACGGCAAGTACTCGATCACCGCGCACTTCGGCGCGGCGAACCTCGGCAAGCACGGGCTGTGCGCATACCTGATCAGCCTGTCCAGCGGCAGCACGTACGCCCACGGGAGCATCTTCTGGACCAATCACACCTAGGCACGACGGCCGTGCACCGACGCATCGCTGCGCCGGTGCCCGGCTCCCGCGACGGAGGATCCGAATGAGCGAAGCTGCGCGCTTCCAGCGTCCCGGCTGGTTCACCACCCACGTGTTCAACGGGATCGTCGCCGGCCTGGCCCGCGCCGGCATCAGTGTTGCCGGCTCCCGCGTGCTCGAGGTACCCGGCCGCACATCAGGCACGGCACGACGCACGCCCGTCAATGTCCTGGTCCACGACGGCCGATGGTACCTCGTCTCACCGCGCGGGCACACCCAGTGGGTCCGCAACCTCCGCGCCAGCGGCCAGGGTCGGCTGCTGCTCGGTCGGCGCGCCCAACCCTTCACGGCCACCGAACTGTCCGATGCCGAGAAGACGCCGCTCCTGCGCGCCTACCTCAAGCGCTGGAAGTTCGAGGTCGGCATGTTCTTCGAGGGCGTGGGTCCGGACTCCCCGGAGGAGGACTTCCGCCGGATCGCCCCGGATCACCCGGTCTTCCGGATCACCCCTGGCTGATCAGGACCACGGAACCCGCGCGTCACGGTGCGCGGGGCGACGGCTGGCGAGCAGACCACGCGACACGACGCGCCGTGGTCGACCGCGGCTCAGACCCGTCGGCCGGCGGGTCGGACCCGCGTCGGCGGGCCGCATGCCGACCCGCACCGTGGCAGCAGCCCCACGCTGCGCATCGCTTCCCGGGTGTCGGAGCCGGATCGACCCGATCTGCACGTGCTACGGTGGGCAGACGCAATCGCTTTGAGATTACTCGCAAGCTAAGGAACAAATATGACCAGTAGCGGCAACCCGGACGGCATCAAGGTTCGGACCCTCCGAGCACTCTCAGGCCGCGGCGGCTCACAAACTCGCCTCAAGATCGGTGCCGGCGTCATCCTGCTCGGCGCCATC
This sequence comes from uncultured Thermoleophilia bacterium, assembly GCA_963784985.1. Taxonomy (GTDB): domain Bacteria; phylum Actinomycetota; class Thermoleophilia; order Miltoncostaeales; family Miltoncostaeaceae; genus CAITWD01. Next base: position 87,101 of record CAWATR010000020.1, on the reverse strand, counting down.
CTGATGCTGGCGACGAGCTTCTGGCTTGGCCTCGTCGTCGTCGCGCTCGGGGTGGTCGCTACCGGGGTTGTCAAGGGCAAGCGGCGCTAGCCGACTGGTCGTGGCGCGCCCGGTGGGAGACGCACGACCGACCCGTCGACTCGCCGCCGGGGCGAACCGGACGACCGGCGACGTGAGCTCGGCCGGCGCCGCGTGAGCCGGGCAAGCGCGGAGGGCCCTGCCCCGGGTGAGGCGGCCATCGAGTTCCTGATCGCCGGGGTCGAGCTGAGTGAGCTCTTCTCTGAAGTCGTGCGCCGCCGCGGCGGGCTCACCTTGGCGCAGTACCGCACCCTGGCCGCGCTGCGGGGAGCGGCCACCCGGGAGCCGTGGGAGCTCGCGCGGGCGGTGCAGGTGAGCTCTGCACACATGACCTCAGTCCTCGACCAGCTCATGCGCCTTGGCCTCATCGAGCGCCGCGTGGACCCCGCCGATCGGCGCCGGCGGCAGGTCGCCCTGACCGGCGCCGGCCGGGGACGACTCCACGTCCTGTCGCCGCACGTGCTCGCCCTGGAGGCGCGAATTCTCGAGACGACGTTCACCACGAGCGAGCGCGCGGTCCTGACCGAGCTTGTCCGTCGCCTGCGGGCAGGCATCGCTGAGCTGGTGGTCTCCGAAGCGGCTCCCGCGCGAACGCTGCCGTGATCCCGGGGGCCGAGGCCGGCTCCGGCGACGCCAACGGCACCGACACGAGGACCGACGCGGGGTTCGGCGTGGCACGGCGGCGACGCTGTTCCCGCACGCTGCACGTCGACGCAGAGGGGTCAGCGTTCGACTCCGCCCGTCGGCGATGCGCTCGTGCGGCCGGGCGCCTCCGACCCCCCGGTCGCCTCGGGCAGCCCGGTGGGGGCCGTCAAGCAATCCCGCCGTCCTGTCGATGCAGTCCCCGAGCCCGTCTCGGATGCAGCGTTCACGTCACCTGACGGACGCGGACCTGAGCTCGCTGGGACGGCATCGTCACCCGGCAACAGTGAGGTCCCACATGGTCAGATCCCGTCTCACCCCGCGCAACGCGGTCGCGGTCGCGTGTGCCGTCGCGGTCGTCGGCGCCGGCGCAGCCGTCGCCTCGGCCGCCACGACCGGCGCCACCGTCCCGGACCCCATGGCCCAGTTGATCCTCGTGCCGCGCGACGGCGGCACACCGATGACGTTTGAGGTCGAGGACTACTCGTTCGACATCGAGCAGACACTCAACATCGGCAGCGGGTCCTCGGGGGCGGGCGCCGGCAAGATCACTTTCCACCCATTCACGGTCTCGACCCGGCCGGGCACCCAGACCGTCGCGCTGTATCGGGCGATGGGTGACGGCTCGGTGTTTCCGTCGGCGGAGCTCATGGTTCCGGGTCCGGGCGGCAGGATGCGTCTGGACGCCAAGTTCCGGCTGGTTGTGCCGATCACCCTGCACGAGCACGTCGGCGGCGGCGGTGGTGCGGCGGTCGCTATCCGGCCGAGGACATCTCGTTCGAGTACGGCGGGCTGGAGCTCCTCGGGCCGCCGCTCGCGCCGACCGGAGGCTAGTCAGCAGGTGGCCGTACCGCGCGTCACCTCTGGCCGGCCTGAGGTGACGCGCACGGCCATCGGTGAGGTGGCGTCGCCCGCGCGGCCGGCGCCGCATCCTGACCGGTGGCCGCTGAGCTGTGGGACGGCGCCATACCGTGCGTCGTAGCCGAACTCACGAGCACGCGTGGATCGGTTCGGGGTCGACGACGTCCCGACCCGAGGCGTTGTGTTGGCGCCGTCGAGATCGGACGGGGACCACATCGACTCACGCCAGAGACGTCCAGCGCCCTCAACGGTCGCGAACAGCCCGTCCGTTCCGACGCTCGAACGCACGGAGCGATCCTGGTGTGCTGCGATTCGTACCCCACGAACTGCCCGCGCGGCGCGTGCACTCACCCGACGGCGGCCCCGAATTGCGGTCGATCCTCACTGCCGACCCCTCGATGGAGCGCGAGTTGCGCGTCGGTCGCCCGTACCCAGGTACCGCCGCCCCGCACGACGATCCGATCGTCGCCGTGGCATCACCGAGTCAGCGCGGGTGGCCGATCGCGCCGACTGCCTCACGCACACGCGCAAGGACGCCGGCCGATGTCAGATCGCATTGACGAGCCTCCGCACGCGGAGGAACATGCGACGCCGGGCCTCGGGGGTCTCAATGGGTCCCGTGCAACGTCACCTCGACAGCGCGCGCATGAGGTTGAACTCGTCCTTCCGCCGCTGAATGCGCTCGCGGACCACCTGGGCGCCCTTCCGGTGGCGGCGCCGCCCGTTCCGGGAAGTCTGCGCCGAGGAAGCCTGTTGAGGCCGCACCACGGCGTGGCTCCGGTCACCCCGGTCTCGCAGGTCGAGGCGCTTGTCGTGCGTGGCGAGACGCTGGTCGAGGCCCTGCGCCGAGGCCCGGCCGAGGCGCGTCCAGGTGGCCGCGAGTTGACGTCGTGGCGGAGGCGGGCGTCGCTGATGGTGGCCTACTTCCGCGTCCTCGATCCGGAATGGCTCGCCGGTTACGAATCAGCGCTGACGAGTCGAGATCGGCGCCTCATCAGCGCGATGTGGTGATCGCCCACACCACGGCCATTGTCCGATCGAGGCCCGGTGGCCCGAAACGCGCCCAGCGAGGCCGCGCAGGGCCCCCGCCTCCACGCGGGTGGTGATCGGGGTGCGGCGCTGTGCACGGCGGGCGTGGGTGTCGTCGGGGCATCGGACCTGCCCTGATCTGGTCCGAGACCGGACCGACTGGCCCTGCGACGAGGCGTTGGCGACTCGCCGCGACCTCGTCGCAGTGACCAGTGATTGTGAGCTGTTTACGCGCCGAGGCCGATCGGCTTCGGGAAGCGGTGACGCAGGCCAAAGCGGTACGGCTTGGCAGCGCCGGCCCACGTTGCGTCGCGGGTGTAGGTCTCCGTCCACAGCACCTCGCCTGCGGGAATGATCAGGTCGAAGCTGAAGGTCATGAGGCCGATGTGCTCCTTCGGCGGCAGCTCGTGACCGAGGTTGTCGAACGGCGTGGCCTGGCTGAACCAGTTGTAGCTCTCCGGCGACGCGGTGCGGATCGACTCCGGCTTCACCTGGAAGCGGTGCGAACCCTCGGTGTCCGGGCGGCCCATCGCGGTCGCCAGGTCCTTGGTGATCTGGGACGGCATGTGTGTCAGCTGCCACTCGGACTTCGAGATGTCCGGAGCGGTGACGACCTTCATGTTCATACGGCCGTACTCGGTGTTGCCGTAGAACGCGGGCTTCGCCGACAGGTCAGCGTCGTCGTACTTGCCGGTCACAGAGTTCAACACGTACCCGTTCCGGATCATGAGGAACGAGAAGTAGTTGAACTTGTAGTTCTTGCCGTCCATCACCCCGTAACCGTCGTCAGGGGCGCCACCGTGCTCGAGCACGCGGATGAAGGCTTCCTTCTTCGGGAAACCGAACACGCGACCGGCGTCGATACCGGCGTCCTGCGTCAGGTACATGTACGGGTAGTACCCACCTTTGATTTTCTTGCCGTCTGCGCCGGTGAACGACGCCGCAACGGTGACACCCATCTCGCCGTACGGGCCGATCATCGTGTTGTTGTGGTCGACGTACCAGTACTCGACGATGTCGTCCTCGAGCTCCAGGCAGTCGGGAAGCACGCGACGAAGGTGCTTCTCGTCAGCGCGGTAGAAGAACGCCGACCAACGCGAGTTGGTGTAGGTCAGCGGGAGTACATCGATATCCCAGATGGGATCGACGAGCGAGTAGATGAACACCGTCTTCTCGTCGCGGTCCACGGGAGAGGGCGGAATCTCGCCCGTTTCCATGCCCGGGATCTGTGTCACGGCAAACAACTCGGCCATGAGCTGGCGTCCCCTTAGCTCGGTGAAGGGCAGTTACAAACGAATCGCGTGAAATCCGGGGGATATCGGTGATGAGTCCACCCGAATTTCATTCGCACCATATGTCACATGCGCCGACGCGGTCAACCGCGCTCGCTCGCGAGCCGATCCGTTGCGACCGCCAGGTCAAAAAATGGCCGCAAGAGCGGGGCAAAACGCTGTGGTGCGACATGGGCAAGCGCCGATCCTCATAAATCCTACCGGGCCCAGCGATTGCCGGAGTTCGCACAAAAAACCGGCACCGTGCGCCCAGCGCCGATGAACGGAATCGCGGAGATGCTGGGCGGTATCACCGTCCGAGCGGGCTCGAACGCCAGCGGCATGTCGTCTGGACAGGCGCACGCTGGGGAGCCCGCATGGGGCTCCCCAGCATGCGGGGTGCTGTCAGCCAGCCGGGGGCTTGATGACCGGCGGTCCCAACGGCGGGAAGGCCGGCCCGCCGAGCGACAGGTTCATCACCGTCCAGGACAGCGACATCCCGAGGGCGGCGAAGACAAAGACGACATAACCGGCGGCCTTCAGCGTATTGGTACTGATGGGCGTCATCGAGTAGGCCGCGGCGACGAGGCACAACGCGAGCACGACGAGCGCGAAGATCAAGGTGTAGATGATCGGCAAACGCAAGCTCGCGAGCGTCAGGAACACGAAGAAGATCGCGAACGTACACGAGAACATCACGACCGTGTTGGCGATGGCTGCGGGCGGGACGATGAACCAGCCGTGCAGCAAACCAAGCACCAGGATCGAATAGCCGATCCAAAAGCCGCCGAAGGTGCCCGCAAAACAGGCAACGAATGACTGGCCGGCGGATGCGGCCCACCAGGTTGACAACAACAAGAATAAGCCGGTACACCCGAGCAGGATCGCGATCGGAGACCCGAGCCCAATGGGTGTCGATGGCTTGCGTGAGCTGGATGCCGAGCGCGATGGAGCCGATCACAAAGACCGGCGCAGCGACCGTCTGCGGGTCGCCTGAGGCTGCCATGACTCCTCCTTTATTGATAGTGAGGTGGCCGCGACCCGAGGACATCGAACCGCGGCCGTTGATCAGAGTAAACGCCAGACGGTCGACGTGCGTCAATAGGCGCGCTCCCCACGTTCGCGTCTCCTCGCCAGCCGCGCGGGACGCTCGCGGCCGCCGAAACTGCCCCGACACGGTGATGCGAGCTGCGATGCTGCGCGCGTGGCCGCGACGCGAATCGAGACCCATGCCTCCGTGCTGACGCTTGACGGCGGGTTGGTCCGCAAGCGCAAGAAGGCAGTCCGGTTCCCGTTCATGGACCTCAGCACTCCGGAGTTGCGACTGGCCGCATGCCACAACGAGGTGGAGCTCAATCGCCGCCTTGCTCCGTGACGTCTATCTCGGAGTCGACGAGATCCGCGATGCGGCCGGGGCGCTCGTCGACGCCGAGGTGGTCATGCGGCGGCTTCCGGACGAGCGGTGTCTGGCGACCCTCGTGACATCGGGAGCCGACGTCACCGAGGACCTCACGCGCATCGCGCAGCTGCTCGCCGACTTTCACGCGACGGCCGAGCGGGGGCCGGTCGTCGATCGCTCGGGAACCCCGGACTGGGCTGCGTGACCGCTGGGACGCGGACCTCGACGAATGGGAGCCCCTTGCCCACGAGGTGCTCGGCGCTCCGACGCTCGATCGCGAACGGTCACTGGTCCACCGCTACATCGCCGGCCGGACCGAGCTGCTGACGCGGCGCGTCGCGGCTGGCCACATCGTCGACGGCCACGGGGATCTCCTGGCCAAGGACATCTTCTGCCTGCCCGATGGTCCGCGGATCCTCGACTGTCTCGAATTCGATCCGCGTCTGCGCTACGGCGACGAGTTGGCCGACGTGGCGTTTCTGGCGATGGATCTCGAATCGCTGGGGAGGCCCGACCTGGCGGAGTCCTTCGCCCAGACCTACCAACGCATCGCCGGGGACCACCCCCCGGAGAGCCTGCTCCACATCTACGTCGCGCAGCGCGCCATGGTGCGCTCCAAGGTCGCGTGCCTGCAGGTTGACGCAAGGAGACGTCGGCGCGGCGGCAGTCCGCGCGCGGCTCTTCGCGCTCTGCCGTCCGGCACCTCGACCGCGCCCGCCCATTCGTCATCGTCGTCGGCGGCGCACCGGGCACCGGCAAGTCGACGCTGGCAGCGCGGCTGGCGCGGGCCAAGGGTTGGGTGCACCTTCGCAGCGACGAGATCCGTCGCGAGATCGGCGCGGTCGGTCACGGAACACGAGCGCACCGTGATGCCCTCGACGAGGGGCTCTATGCGGCAGAGGTCACCAGCCAGACGTACGCCGCCCTGATGGATCGCGCGGCGTCGCTCCTGCGCGGCGGTTGCTCCGTCGTGCTCGACGCCACGTTTGCGGCCGTCGGACATCGGCGCGCCGCGCGGATCGTCGCGGACGAGACGTTCTCCGATCTGGTGGAGCTCGAGTGCCACGCACCGGCGGACGTGATTCGTGAGCGGGTGCGGGAGCGGGAGCGCGCGGCGAGCGACGTGTCCGAGGCGGGTCTGAGTGTTGCGCGTGCGCTCGGCGCCGCCGGCAACCGTGGCCGGAGGCGCATCCGATCGACACCACCCTGTCGGAGGATGCCCAGCTCGCGCGCGCCCTGCGCCATATCAGCGACACGCCCGTGCCCGCGGATCTTCCGTGACCTGACGCGAGACGGTACCCGGTTGGGGCAGCGCGGGCGATCTCCTCGGCACCGGGGGGCTCCAGGCAGCTCGACCGGGAGCCGTCCGGGTAGGGTGTCAGGTGAGTCCGCGCCGGAATCCGTGGTGACCCCGATGCGCCGCGGGCGCGAGCGAGCGACGTTGCGTGCGCGCAGAGCGGCTGTCGTAACGAGCGAGGAGGACATCATGGAGACGACGCAGTCCCACGGCGGCAAAGGCGACCGGCTCATCGTCAAGGCTCACCATGTCGGTGAGTCGCCCCGCACCGGCATCGTGCTCGAGGTGCTGGGCGAGCCCGACCACGTGCACTACCGCGTCCGCTGGGACGAGGATGGGCACGAGTCGATCTTCACTCCGAGCAATGACGTGACGTTTACACACGCCGACGACCGGCCGTAGACCGCACGGGGCAGGGACGGGCCTCGGGGCGCTCGCGAGACCGGCGTTGGTCAGGTACGCGCTCGTGAGCCAGTGCTGCTTCCGGAGCCCCGACCCGTGGCGCATCCGATCACCGAGCGTGAAGGGCGCAGCGCCGCTCCTGTCGGCACGCGCGACAGGTACGACGCGCCGACCAACGCGCCCGACCCGGCCTCAACCTGCTCGCGCGGGCCGCGTCGCGACCGCAGGCGTTCCGTACCGACCTCGGCCGCTGCAGTTCGTGGCGTCGGCCAGCCCAGCGCACGCCGCCGCGGGCATCAGGCCCGGTTGGTGAGAATCGGCGGCAGGACGGCGTCGGACCTCGTGCCGGCACCGATCGGGCCTGCGGATCCCGCGCACGATCAACGCTCGCGCATCGCCCACCCCGTTGCCGGGTCTAGAGTGCTGCCGTGATCCAAGCGGCCGAGTCCGGGATCGTCCCGCGTTGGGAGTGGCGTACCTTCGGCGAGCGTTTCGTGGACGCCGAGCGCCGCTTTGCCGCCCGTGATCCCGATGGCGTGACGGAGACCGTGGACCTCCACCTGGTCTCCCGCAACGGCGACAACTCGGTGAAGGTCCGCGACGGGCTGATGGACGTCAAGCACCTCGAGTGCGTGGACGACGACGGGCTCGAGCAATGGCTCCCGGTGATGAAGGAGCCGTTCCCGATCGCAGCCGGTGACGTCAAGCGCGTGCTGACCGACCTTCGCGTGACGGCAGGGCGACATGCGCCGCACCGAGTACACGCTCGATGAGCTCCTGGAGGAGTTCGTGGATCCGGCAGGGGACGTGGTTGCGCTCGAGGTGCGCAAGCGGCGTGCGCACTACACGCTCGGCGGCTGCATGGCGGAGCTGACCGAGGTGCGCACGCACCACGGTACGACCCGCACGATCGCGGTGGAATCCGAGGACCCGGCGCTCGTGGTCGCGACGGTGCGCGAGCTCGGCCTCGCATCGCTCCCCGAACCTCAGCTACACGCGCTGGCTGAAGATGCTCGTCGGCTTCGCGCCGGCACGTTTCGCAGTGATCGATGTCGGGACGAACTCGGTCAAGTTCCACCTCGGCGAGCGGACCCCGGACGGACTGTGGCGGACGGTGGTCGACCGTGCCGAGGTCACCCGGCTCGGAGAGGGCCTCGATCAGACCGGTGGACTCCAGGCAGCGCCGATGGAGCGAACGGTCGCGGCAATCGCGTCGATGGTCGACGAGGCACACCGGGGCGGGGTGCTCACCATCGCGGCCGTCGGCACCGCAGGGCTGCGAATCGCGAGCAACAGCGCCGCCTTCGTGGACGCGGTCGAGGCGCGTTGCGGCGTCCGGATCGAGGTCATCCCGGGTGAGGAAGAGGGCCGGCTCGCCTATCTCGCGGCAACACGCTCGCTCGGTCCCGCGGGGGGCTCGCTGGTCGTCTTCGATTCGGGCGGCGGCAGCTCGCAGTTCACCTTCGGTCGTGGCAGACACGTCGACGAGCGATTCAGCGTGAACGTCGGCGCAGCCCGATTCACCGAGCAGTTCGGCCTCGACGGGCCCGTCCCCGAGGGGGTGCTGGCGGCCGCACTCGCCGCGATCGCTGCCGATCTCGCGCGGCTCGACGGTCGTCCCGCGCCGGACGCGCTCGTCGGCATGGGCGGCGCAGTGACCAACCTGGCGGCCGTTCGTCACGGGCTGGAGACCTACGATCCCGAGATGGTTCAGGGCACCGTCCTCGACCACGCCGAGATCGACCGCCAGATCGAGCGCTACCGCACCTCGACCGCCGAGGAGCGCCGCCGCATCGTCGGGCTGCAGCCCAAGCGGGCGGAGGTGATCCTTGCGGGCGCCTGCATCGTGCGGACAGTGATGACGAAGCTCGGCGCGGACGCCGTTACCGTGAGCGACCGGGGCCTGCGCCACGGCCTGCTCGTCGAGCGATTCGCCATTCCCGGGATGGGTGGGCGGGACGCCGGCATGTGATGCCGGCGTGCGCACCGTTGCTCGTCGCGCCGGCAGGCCTCGCTGGATGCTGCGACGTTTGGTGCGGCACGCTCCAGAAGGGGGCCCACACTGATCATGTTGGTCCCAGGTCGGTGCTCGCCGTGGCCGACCTCGACGCAGGGCATGACCGGCTCCCGCACCATGTGGCAAGGACCGAGCTTGAGGAAGGTCCCGAGCGCGGCCCGGCGCCAGATGGCTCGGTCGAACAACCCGTGGCCGGGCCGTCGGCGAACCTTCGGGGGCCGGGGCTCGAGTCGCGGGGCAGCCGGCGCACCGGCCGGTTCAGGCGTGTCGGGCACGGCCGCCGATCGTCCAGGTTGCAATCATGGGTTACACCCGGGGCTCGTCGGGATCCGGCCCCTGGTCGGTCTTGTCGGTGCTCGCGGTGAGGACCAGCGGGTGCAACCGCCACGCCGGGAGGAATCCATAAAGGACCTCCACGCCATTCGGGAACCGCAAGCGGGCTGGCGGCACGGACCCCGGCGGACCGGAATCGCCATGGGCCGGTCACAGTCCGCACCCACGGCTCGCAGCTGCGAGCCGAGCGAGAGCGTGGCCGCCCGCGGTGTGGCGGGCGTCAGCGACGCGTGCCTGGGTGGCACGGCCGGTTGGCCAGATGTGTGATCAGGTCATCGACCAGACGGCCGACGGCCGCGATCGCTCGCCGCGCGCGCCACGACGCGAATCACGGCGAGGGCGGGCGGTGCGGGGCCCGCCGCGCCGGTGACAGAGCCCGGGCCGGGGACGACCCGTCCCGGATCGTTGCCCGTCAGCTGTCTAGCACCCGCTGGTCACGCCGAGGACGACCTCTTCCGCGCACGCGCCGTGCGCGTGCAGCGCCTGCTCCAGGTTGCCGAAACTCAATACCCCGACCACCCGCTGGCCGTCCAAGACGACGAGCCTGCGGATCTGGTGCTCGGCCATCAGATGGCCGGCGTCCTCGAGGTTCGCGTCGGCCTGAATGCCGATCGGCCTCGTGGTCATGATGTCCGCGATCGGGGTCGTCAGCATGCTGCCCTCCGCGAGACCGTCTGCGCAGAATCGCACGACGATGTCGCGGTCGGTCACCACGCCGTCCAGATGCTCTCCCCGCACGATCGGGATGAAGCCGCAGTCCTCGCGGCGCATCATCACCGCAACCTCTTTGATGGTGGTCGATGGCTCCGCGCGTGCGATCCTCTTCGCCATTGCATCACGTACCTGCATCGCTGTGTCCTTTCGGTGCCGATGGACGCCTGGCCCGACCGATGCACCACATCCCGCACGGCCTGTTTGCCAGCCGGCGCCCGTGAGGTCAGTCTCCGGCGATCCTCGCGCTCGTGCTATCGGGGCATATCGCCCCCCAATCTCTCGGTGATGGCCGAGCAGACGCCGCGACGCCCCGTCACGGGCTGAGCACGCCCGAGGAAGGGCGTCCCCGCGTCCGGCGTGACTCCAGACGACGTTGCTGGGCCCACCGCCCGACCACGCGCTCGTCCCGCTCGAGCTCGTCGAGGCGGAGCTCCAGACGGGCGAGGTCCTCCTCGAGCGCCGGCAGGCGGTGGCGTTCGATGGCGCGCTGGCGTCGCTCGGTCGCACGCAGCTCCGCGTTGACGACCCGACGCGACATGTCCGCCGCGGCGTCGGCGACCGCAGCCTCCAGCGCCCGCCGGTACGCAGCCGCGGCGGGCGCGACCGCGGCGTTGGCGGCTGCCGCATCCGCGGCCGGGAGCACGGCCGGCTCGCTCCGCGACACGTCGGGATGCGGGACGCCCATGGTGTTGCGCCAGGTCAGGTCGACGCTGGCACGGCCCGCCACGGCCGCCGCCGCTCAGCGCCACGTCGGCTGCGCCCCCGAGGACCGTGGCCCGCAGACCCCACGTCTCCGCGTCGGCGCACGCGGTCTCCCAGCGCGTCGCGTCTGGTCGCACAGCGCGCTCAGGCGCGCGTCCTCGCGCTGCAGGAGCTTGCGCTTGCGGTCCAGGAGCTCGACGCTCCGGCGGGCCGAGGCGACGCGCCCGAGCAGCCACAGCCGGCCCGCGCGGCCGGGCGGAACGCGCTCAGCCATCGTCGCTGCGTGCGTCCGCGGGCACTCGTCGCAGACGTCGCTGCCGCGCGGCGCCCACGTCGGCGGACCGGTCGCATTGGCGGCGCTCCGATTGCGCCGGCGCATCGCCGAAGTAGTACGCCGCGACATCGGCGGCGGCGACCATTGTCAGCTCCCGTCGCGGCAGCACCGACAGGACCTGCCACATCCTCGCAAGGGTGTCCTCAAGGGTGCGCGCTTCGTCGCTGTGCTGATCGACCAGCACCGAGGTGAACACGTCGGCGAAGGCGAGGTAGCGGCGCTCGGTCTCGGTCAGCGCGCCCTCCCCGATCAGGTCGGCCAGGTCCCGGACCTCGCGGGCGCGGGCGACGGCCGCCACGATCTGCGCGGCGACGGCTCGGGTGGTCGGCACGCGTGCGCCCCGCGCCGGTGCCCCGGCGCATCAGCCGCGACAGCGACGCGAGCACGTCGACCGGCGGCGAGACCCCGCGTCCGTGCAGGTCCTGGGACAGCACGATCTGGCCTTCGGTGATGTAGCCGGTCAGGTCGGGGACCGGATGCGTGATGTCACCCGCCGGCATCGTGAGCACCGGGACCTGGGTAACCGACCCGGCACAGCCGTGCATCCGGCCGCAGCGTTCGTAGATCGAGGCGAGGTCGCTGTAGAGGTAGCCCGGATAGGCGCGTCGTCCGGGGATCTCGCCGCGGGCGGCGGAGACTTCGCGCACCGCCTCGCAGTAGCTCGTCATGTCGGCGAGCACCACGAGCACGTGCTCGCCGAGGTCGAAGGCGAAGATGCTCGGCCACCGTCAGGGCCACCCGCGGGGCGAGCAGCCGCTGGACGACGGGGTCGTCGGCCGTGTCGACGAACAGCGCCAGGCTGCCGGCGGCCGTACGGGCCTCGAGCGCGTCGCGCATCGCCGCCGCGTCGGCATGGGTCAGCCCCATCGCCACGACGATGACCTTGAGCGGCTCGCCGGCGACGTTGGCCTGGGCGGCGATCTGGGCGGCCAGCTCGAGATGCGGGAGCCCGGCCGAGGAGAACACCGGCAGCTTCTGGCCCCGCACGAGCGTGGTCAGCGCGTCGATGACCGAGATCCCGGTCAGGATCGGGTCGCGCGGGACGTCGCGCACGGTCGGGTTGAGCGGCGCGCCGGCCACCGGGCGGGTCAGCTCGCCAAGCATGGGCGGCCCGCCGTCGAGCGGCTCGCCCATGCCGTTCCAGACCCGTCCGAGCCACCCCTCGCCCACCGGGATCTCCATCGGGACGCCCGTCGAAGGCGACGGACACCGTCGCCGGGTCGATGCCGGCAGTACCTTCGAGCACCTCGACGACGGCCAGATCGCGGTCGACCTCGAGCACGAGGGCGCGGCGGACCTCGCCCGAGGCCAGCCGCACGGTCGCCAGCTCGTCGAACCCGACGCCGTCGACGCCAGCGATCACCAACAGCGGCCCCTCCGCGTCGCGTGCCCCGTGGTACTCGAGGGCGGCGACGGGGAGGCGCTCGGGCCGGGCGCTCATGCCGACGCCCTCATCGCGGCCAGGACCTCATCGCGGCGCGCGCGCGACGCCGGCCGCGTCGTCGGGTCCGACCTCGTCGCGCACCCGGCTGACGCCCGACAGATCGATTTCCTCCACCGCCGCGGCGGACACGCCCCGGTCGACCAGCGCCAGGCACTGGTCGTAGACCGTCGAGCACCAGCTCCAGCAGTGCGGCCTGTTTGGCCGGGGTGCACGTGGCGTCGTTGGCGCTGAGCGCGCTCTGCTGCAGGAAGCCCTCGCGCAGCAGCCGGGCGGCCAGGAGCGCCATCCGCTCCCGCGGCTGCAGGGCCCCGAGGCCGACCAGTTCCACGATGGGCCCGAGGCGGTCCGCGTCGGCGAGCATGGCGACGGCCCGGTCCCGGTCGCGCGCCCAGCCGGTGCGCCCCTCCAGGGCGTGCCAGGCCGCGGCCGCGGGCGCGTCACGCGAGAACGAGCGGCGCCAGGTGACCGCGGGCTGGTGGCGGGCGTAGGCGAGGTCGCGATCCAGCGACCACAGGGACCGCACGAACCGCTCGGTGTAGGCGGTGACCGGCTCGGTCATGTCCCCGCCCGGCGGCGACACGGCGCCGATCGCGGTGACCGACCCCTGGGTGCCGCCGAGGGTCGTCACCCGGCTGGCCCGCTCGTAGAAGGCGGCCAGCGCCGAGGCCAGCCCCGCCGGATAGCCCTCCTCGGCCGGCAGCTCGCCGCTGCGCGAGGAGAACTCGCGCAGCGCCTCGGCCCAACGTGAGGTCGAGTCCGCGACCAGCACGGCGTCGTAGCCCATGTCCCGGTAAGTACTCGGCCACGGTCATGCCGGTGTAGATGCTCGCCTCGCGGGCCATCACGGGCATGTTCGAGGTGTTGGCGATCACCACGGTCCGCTCGAGCAGCGTGCCGCCGGTCCGCGGGTCCTCGAGCGCGGCCAGCTCGGTCGAGCGAGTCCGCCAGCTCGTTCCCGCGCTCCCCGCACCCGACGAAGACGACCACATCGGCCTCGCACCACTTGACGATCTGCTGCAGCAGCACCGTCTTGCCGGTACCGAACCCGCCCGGCACCGCGGCGCTTGCACCCTTGGCGATCGGGAACAGCACATCGACCACGCGCTGGCCGGTGACCAACGGCACCGACAGGCCGAGCCGCGCCGCGCACCGGCCGCGGCGTACGCACCGGCCACAGCTCGCCGACCCGGACCGCCTGTCCCGCCGACCGTCGCGATCGCGTCCTCGTCGTCGACCTCGCCGGCGTCGGCCACCCACTCGATTTCGCCACCGCAACCCGACGGGCACCAGCACGCGATGGTCGACCCCCGAGGCCGTCGCGACGGTGCCGAGGACCGTTCCGGGAGCGACGGCTGCGCCGGCCCTCGCGGCCGGGACGAACCGCCACCGCCCCGGGGCGCCGTCCTGCCCGAGCGCGCCGGGTGCCAGCCACGGCGCGCGGCCCGCTCAGCGGGCGCAGCAGGCCGTCGAAGACCCCACCGAGCAGGCCCGGGCCGAGCCGCGCCGACAGCGGCCGGCCGAGGCCCGCCGCGCGGTCCCCGACCCGCAGCCCGCCCGTGTACTCGTAGACCTGGGCGGTGACCAGGCCGTCCTTGACCGACACGACCTCGGCCGCCAGCCCGGCGCCCCCGACCTCGATGACGTCCGCCACGGCAACCTGCGCCAGCCCCTCGACCTCCACCAGCGGCCCGTTGACCCGCACCACCTGGCCGGAGGCGATCGGCACGTCGGCACGCGCCGGCGGCGTTGTCGGGTCGAGTCACGCCCACAGCGCCTCGATCCCGGCACCGAGCGACTCCACGGCCCGGTCGACCAGCTCGCGCCGGCTCGAGCTCGGCCCTGCGGTTGCCGGACTCGGCGACCGCCCCGAGATTGCCCGGGCCCGCGCTGCGCACCGACGCCGACGCGCCGACACGCTCGCGCACCAGGGCCTGCAGCCGCTCGGCGAGTCGTCGGGCGTCCGGTGTCGCCGCCTGGCGCACCAGCTCCGCGAGCGCGCCGTCGCGCAGCGTCTCGTACGCCTCCTCGGCGGGCCGCCAAGATGCGCTCGCGTGCCTCGCGCCGGGCCATGGTCAGCTGCGCCGCCGCCGTGGCGTCGGCGGCCTCGGTGCCGGCGGTCCGCGCCTCGGCGAGGATCCGCGTCGCCTCCTGGCGCGCATGTGCCAACTCGGCGCGGGCATCCGCGGCGGCGGCGGCGCGGATCGCCTGCGCGCGCGCCCGCGCCGCGTCCGTGATGGCGTCGACCACCGGCGCGAGCGACGCTGACATGACGGCCCGTTCCCGGTCGGCCCGGGTCCCGCGCCCGCGCGGCGGGCTCGCGCAGTGTCGCCACCCCGGTCACGGCGGCATCACGACGGTGAGGATCCCGTCGTGCGGGGCCGGCACGCCGTCGAGCGCCGTCGATGCGTTGGCGGTCAGCACGACCACCGCTACCCCGTCGCCGAGGCTCGCCCAGGCCCGGAGCACCGCGTCGCGGTCCTCGGCGGCGATCACCATGGCTCCGCCCAGCGCGAAGCCCTCCACGCGCGCCGCCTCGCCCAGTACGACGACACGCCCCACGCCTAGGCCTTCCCGATGAGGATGATGGCGACCACCAGCCCGTAGATGGCGATGCCTTCGGCGAGCCCGACGATGACCATGGCCCGGCCGAACATCTCGGGACGTTCGCTCATGGCCGCCAGCGCCGCAGACCCCGTGTAGGCGACACCGATGGCGGCCCCGATCGAGGAGCCGGCAACCGCGATGGAGGCGCCGATCAGCGCGTCGCCGGCGTAGCTCTTGGCGGTCCCCGTGACCACGGTCGTCGCCGCGTCGCTCGGACTGGTCGAGATCGCGACCACGAATAGCACGGCCGCCCCGACGAGCAGCATGAGGTTCAGGATCTTCAGGGCGTGAAGCGTCATGCGTGGGCGCCACCGGAGCCCGACGCCGGTCCCTACCGCCGTGACGGCGAGGATGGGCAGGCCGATCAACCAGGCGATCATGCAGCCTCCTTCGAGGAGATGGTCGGGATATGCCACGGCCGGAACGGGCGACCTTCGTCGACGAAGATCCGGCTGAACAGCTCGTAGTACTCGAGGCGCAGGGCCTGCACCCCGGCCACCAGGCCCTCGAGGCCGAAGGCCACGACGTTGCCCACGACAAACAGCAGCACGGCCCCGAGCCAGGACGCCGGCCCGTGGCCCCAGAGCCACGTCGTGCCCGACCAGACGACCGCGCAGAGGGCGGCATGGGTCAGCCCGAAGGCCGCCAGGCGGGCGAACGACACGGTGTTGGTGCCGATCCGGACGACGGTGTCGAACGACTCGACCCCGGCCTGGGCGGCCCTGCCCGAGCCCGGTGCGGCGCCGGCGTAGCACCCGACAAGCACCAGCGCGAGCCCGAGCCCGGCCAGCACCGCGCCGGCGACCAACGCGCCGGTCGACTGCTCGTACCACCCGAAGACCATCACCGCGAGCCCGAGGTAGAGCGCGGCGCCCGCAAGGCCCGCGGTCGCAAGGGCGGCCCGGGCCAGTCCCCCTTCGCGCCAGCGGTTGATCGTGCCCAACGCGTACGCGACCGCGATGAGCGCCGCCCCGATGACGATCGCGACGGCCAGCAGCGTCGTCGGATCGTCAAGGGGGGCCTTCCAGAGCGTCGGCACGACGTGCGTCGGACCGAAGAACTCACCGTAGGCCAAGCCGAAGCACATGCTCGCCAGCCCGGCACCGATGACAAACAGCGCCAGGCGGCGAAAGCGGGCCAGGATCCGCGGCCGTCCGGCGGCGAGCAGCAGGCCGAGGACCAGCAACAGGGCCCCGTGGCCGACGTCGCCGAACATCATCCCGAACATCAGTACGTAGGCGGTGCCGGCCAACGCCGACGGGTTGAGGTCCGCATACGGCACCGTCGCGTACGTGTCGACGAGCGGCTGGAACGCACCCGTCGCGCCGCCGGAGCTGACCAGTGTCGGCGGCTCGGGCCAACGCGGAAACGGCAGCCGTACCACCGCCCCGCCGAGCGGCGCCAGGCGATCGGCCAGCCGGGCCACCGCCGTCGTCGGACTCCAGCCGACGGTCGCGACGACACCCCGGTCGCGCAGCGCCCTCGTGGCGGCCCGTTCGAGCTCGACCTCGCCGGCCAACTCCGCCAGACGGCCAGCGGCCTCGAGGGCGGCGATATCGGGGGGCTCGGCGAGGACCCGGGGTGCGGACGGCGCCGTCGCAGCGGCCGCGGGGACCTGCAGGCGCAGCGCCCGCTCCAGGGCCTCCTCCGCGGGACCGGCCGGCGGATCGCCGAACCGCTCGAGCTGCGTGACACCGGCGTCGGCCACCTCCACGAGCACCTCGCGCAGCCGCTCCGCGGGCGCCACGACCGCGACGCGGGCCATGCGGGTGGGCTCGAGCGTCTCACGCCACGCCATCGAGCACCTCCGCGAGGTCGCCGCCGCCGCCCGCCGCGATCGCCAGCGCGGCGCGCACGCGCCACGCATCGGCGGCGAGCAGTGCGGCAACCCCCACCCCAGCGGCGGCGCCGGCCGCAGCGCGCGCCGCCAGCGTCGACCCGCTCGACTCCACGGCGGCCCACCAGCGCCGCTCGGCCTGCCACAGGTTCGCCGCGCTCGCAATGCCCAGCAGCGCCGCGCCGGCGTGCCGTGGCACGTGCCGGGCAAGATCCTCGGGCGAGACCGCCGCATCCCATTGCGGACCGAGCAGGCGGGTCGCATCACGACGGGCCGACGGGCCGAGCGTCGCCCGGGCACCGGCGGCGAGGACCCGCGCGACGACCAGCGCGCCGCCGCCGACGGCCGCATCGGCGGCCCCGGGGACCTCGTCGTACACCCGGCGCGCCCAGCCGAGCTGCATGGCGAGGCGCACCGCGGCGGGGTCGTCGCTGCCGGGATCGCCCCAACCCGATCTGCGCAGCACCGTCCGGACCTCGGCGACCGTGCCGGCGCGCGAGACCGCCGGCCAGACGGATGCCATGGATCCGAGCTGGTACGGGGCCGGGGCGGGCTGCCCGGCGAGCCGCGCCAGGTGGCCGGACACGTTGGCGATCTCAAAGCCGGCGGCCAAGATCCGCAGCGGCCCGGCCCCGAGCGGCGGACCCCAGCCGGCCAGCACCCGCAGGTGCCAGAGCAGCGTCGCGGAGACCGCGCGCTGGGCCGTCGCAAGATCCATGTCGGCCCGCAGCGCCGGGCCGTAGGACGTCGTCCCGAGCGCCGCGAGCGCCTCGGGAAGCGAGCCGGATCTCGCCAGGCGGGTCGCACCGTCTGCGCCGAGCCGTCGACGCACGAGCCCCCGTCCGCGCACGGTGGCGGCGACCCAGCCGGCGCTCATTGCTGCGGCCCCCCGCCCGCAGGCAGCGCCTGCGCCAGCACCCGCCGGACGACCTCGTCGATGAGTTCCGGCATCCGTTCAGCCGCGACCCGTGCGATGCGGTCCGCTTCCGCCCGCCCGTCGGCGAGCACCCGCTCCCGCTGACGGTCGGCGTTGGCAAGACACTGCCCCGCCGCGTCTGCCCGGGCGACGGCGGCACCCGCGCGTGCGGCGGCGATCAGGCGCTGGCCCTGCGCCGTCGCGCTCGCCCGATCCGCGGCGGCGTCGCGCTCGGCCGCGCTGATGATCGCCGCCGCGTCGCGCTGGGCCTCCTCGAGTGCAGCGAAGATCGGCGACACCTCCGCGGCGAGCTCCCCGGCACGATCGGCGGGCGCCGGGACCGCGGCCGGTGCACCCGGGACCACGTGAACCCGGAACCGGCGCAGGAAGTCCAACGGCGTGGCCACGATGCGTCCCGGTCACCCGTTCGCGGTCGGTCGGCGGCGAGCGCCGCTGCACGACGCCGGTCGCCCGCACGTTGGCGAGTGTGTCGCCCGCGTCATCCCGGCAGCCCCCGCGCGCCACGGCCCTGGCGTCACGCTTGGCGACCCTGCACGCCGCGCACCGCGGAGACCCCGTGAACTGCGCCCACTCGCACGCCAACGAGTGCCGTGCTGCGCCGCCGCGTGCATATCGCAGACCACCTCATCGAGTTGGCTGAGGGCACCGCCAACTCTAGCGCGCCGTCCGTCGAGAACCGCCGCCCGAGGCGCCCCGGGGATCCGAACCGCCGACCCGCCAGTCCGGGGCGCCATCACCGCCGGCCGCCGGCTCCGAACCGCTGCGGGCGCCAGACCTGGGTCGAGAATTTGGCGGCGGTCATCGACCGCGCGGCCCCGTCGCAGGCCGCCGAGCGGCCACGCGCGCTACGCCCGCCCGGCAACGCGATCCAGGCGAAGGAGATCGATGCCCCACTCCACGTTTCGCGTCGGGCGTATCGCCGGTATTCCCATCGGCATCCACCCGCTGTGGTTGGTCATCGTCGGGCTGATCACCTGGGCGCTCGGGAGCTCCGTACTTCCCCGCTGCGGATCCCGGGCTGAGCACCAGGGCAGCGTATGCCCTCGGCCTGCTGAGCGCACTCGGGCTATTCGCGGGCATCCTATTGCACGAGCTCGCGCACGCGGTGGTTGCACGCCGTCACGGCATCGAGGTCGAGGAGATCGATCTGTGGTTGCTCGGTGGCGTCTCGCGACTCGAGCGCGATGCCGATGAGCCCAGCGACGAGCTCTGGTTCGCGGCGGCAGGTCCCGCGGCCACCGCGGTGATCGTGGTCGTGCTGGCGATCGTCTGGGTGGCGATCGCGGGAGAGCTGCCGACCTGGGGGCGCGCGCTGCTCGCCTACGCGCTCTACATCAATGCCGCCATCCTCGTGTTCAATCTGCTGCCGGCCTTCCCGCTCGACGGCGGGCGGATCGCCCACTCGCTCATGTGGCGGCATCACGGTGACCGCGACCGCGCGACCATCAGCGCAGCGCGCCTCGGCCGTGGGCTCGGCTGGGGCCTGGTGGCCGTGGGCATCCTGGCCGTGTTCTCGGGTCAATTCGCGGGGCTGTGGTTCTCGCTGCTCGGTGCGTTCGTGATCGTCGCGGCCGGCGCCGAGGCCCAGGCCGCCGGGATCGCCCATGCCCTCGGTGATCGGACGGCGGCAGACCTGATGAGTACGCCGGCAGTCTGCCTGCCCGGATCCCTGACGGTGGCCGAGGCGATCGAACTCGGCTTCGCGCGCTACCTGTTCACCGCATTCCCGGTCACCGACGGCGAGGGACGCCTGATCGGGATCGTCACGCAGCGCGGCGTGCGGGGGCTTCCGGCAGCGGAGCGCGCCACCACGGCCCTCGACAGCCTGGCCCACCGGGAGCCGGAGCTGCGTGTTGACCCTTCCCGCAGGGCCACCGCGCTACTGACCGAGCCGGTCTTCAGACACGTCGGCCGGGCCGTCGTTGTCGACGGGTCCGGTCGCCCCGTCGGCGTCGTCTCGATCACGGATATCGAGCGGCGACTGCGCGCCGAAGGCCTGCTGCCCCGGAACGAAGCTCCGCGGCGGCGGCCCTGACAGACGGCATGGTCGTCGGCCGAGCGGTGCGACGCAGCGCCCCGACGATGCCCGTCCGCAGGTGCGCTACCAGCGCAGGATCGCGACCACGCCGCCGGCGGCGGCGAGCTCCGGGGATTCGTCGATGCCCAAGGCGGTGACCTCTCCACCGTGTCCCACCGCCTCGGCGACCATTCGGTCGCACAGGCCAGCGAGGCGGCGAAGCCGGCCATGCAGCACGCCGGCGGGCAGCTCACCGGCAGCCGCCAGACGGCCGTCGGGCATCTGCTCGTAGTTCGGCGGCAGCGCCGCGGGCACGACAACCAGGTGGTGGACGCGCCCCTCGACCAGCGCTGCCAACACGTCGTCCACCCCGACCGCCGCCGTGCCCGCGGGCGTCCGCGCAGCATCGAGCGCGGACGCCGCCAGCTCGTGCCGCCGCGAACGCGCCGCCAAGTCGAGGTCCGCGTGCAGGGCGCGCTCGATGTCATCGGGGGACCATCCGTTGCCGGGGGTCGCCGCGCCGTCGACGATCGTCAGACCCCGGTGCGAGAGCCGATCACGCAACGGTGCCACCAGGGTGGGCTCTCCACAGATCGCCACCGCCCACCAGCGCCGCGTGATCGCGAGCTCGGTCAGATCGTCCGCATGGGCGGCAAGCGCTGCCACGCGGTGACTCTCCTGGCGATGGTCGAGCGCCCCCGGCGGCGAATGCAGATCACCCGAGCGACCGGGCGGACGCCGCGTCTCGCCGGCCTCCAGCGCGCCGCTGGCGACCGGGATCGACCACACCAGGCCCGTCGTGCCGCCGATGCGCTCCGCAACGACCAGATGCGTCGCCGAGACCGCAACCAGCCCCGCCGGTCGGCCGTCCTCGCGCAGCCCAAGCAGAGGCGCCACGTGGGCGTCCAGACCGAGCGTAACCCCGTCGGGAACGGCCTCCCACACATCGATCCGATGCGGAGCGCCGGTCAATGGCAGCACCAGGACGCGCCCGCGACCCGACCGCGTTGGATCGAGCAGGTCCTCGACCAGTGCGGAGATCTCCGCGCGCCGCCGGTGATAGGCCGCAAGCATCTCGAGGTCCGGGACACCACCGGTGGGCACCTCGAGGTCCGCCAGGGCGTCTCGCACCACGCGATGCCCGGGGATCGCGTCGCTGCGCGAGCCGACCGCGACGCCCACCATCACCGTGAGGACACCCACGGGATCGCGGACGCCGGCGAGCGCGAGAATCGGGTCGAGAACCGGTGCATCGCCGTCTGGCATCGCCCAACACCGCCTTTCATCGCCGCGTCTGTGGGTTTGGTCAACGCGAAGTCGGGTGGTAACGCACACTAACGGCTGGCCCGCCCCGGCCGATATGCGGGGCAGCCCTGGCACCGCATGCGGACGATCACCGACGTCGGGCCGCTGCCGGCGAACCGCGGACCACGGCACCGGCACCGCGGCCAGCCCGACAGGTCCCGCAGACGCTCGAGGTGGCCGGCGGTCGGCGCAGTCGGTCAGCCACGCTCCCGCGCGCCCGACCGACGACGCCAGGGTCTGCGCGCAGATCGCCCCTGTCAACGTGCACACGACGATCGGCGACCGCGCGGCACTGGCACCGGCCAGCCCTCGACCCACTCGACGCGTGCATCCAGCTTCGCGAGGACCGCAGCGGCGTCATGGGCGGCGATCTCCTCGGAGGCCGTGCGGATGGTGTGCACCTCTTCTGCGGACATGGCGCGCTCCTGTCGGTCGGTGGTGACCGCAGGAGCTGTCGGTCCGGCGGCACGACGCCGCATCGGGCGAACGCCCTACCGGATGCGAACCAGGTCGTGCTCGAAGGCCCAGAGCGTCGCCGCGGCCCTGCTGCGGACGCCGGCCTTCTGATACACGTGCTGGACGTGGTGGCCGACGGTCTTGGCGGAGATGCCGAGATCCTCGGCGATCTCCTGGTTCGACCCGCCGTGCACGAGCACCAGGAGCACCTCGAGCTCACGATCGGTCAGGCCCGCTGGCAGCTCGCGGGGTCGCTGGCGCACGCGGTGGCCGGCGGCTGCCAACACCGCGTCGACGGCATCCGGATCGAGCCGTCCGGCCTCGACCTCACCGCAGCAGCTCCGCCGCTGCCGCCGGCGCATCGAGCGCCGGCCGGTACGGGCGCGCCTCGCGCATGGCCGCGTAGCAGTCGGCGGCGGCGAGGATGCGGGCCGCCCGATCGAGCGCGTCCCCGCGCGTGCCGCGGTGATAACCCGAGCCGTCGAGCCGCTCGTGGTGTGCCCCGGCCAGCTATCCCGACCGGCGCGAGCGCCGCGGACTGCGCGAAGGCGCGCTCGGTGAAGTGAGGATGCAGGCGCACGCGCTCCCACTCCCCGAATCCGAGGCGCCCCGGCTTCTCCCAGATCGCGTTCGACACGCCGACCCGGCCGAGATCGTGCGCGAGCGCGGCGCGGCGCACGAGGGTCACGGACGCTGCGGGGAGGTCCATGCGCCACGCGGCGGCCTCGGCGAGCTCGGCCACGCCGGTCGAGTGCTCACGAAACCACGGCGACTTGAGATCGGTGAATGCCGCGATCGCCGCGAAGGCGGTGTCGACCCGTTCACCGGCGATCCAGATCTGCGGAGACGGCTCGATCTCGAGCGCCTGCTCCCACATCCGCGTCTCGTCGAGTTCGGCGAGGATGCTCGGCGAGGCTGCGCGCGGCAAGATCGGCCAGTCGCGGCTCGTATGCCCCGCCCGACCGCCGCTCGACCACCGCGCGGGCCGCCTCCGGGCCGGCGGCGGACAGAAAGACCGAGATGTCACGTGCGACGTGCACCAGCCGCATCGGCAATGGGATCGCCTCGCCGCCGGCGACACCCGGGAACCCCAGCCCGTCCCAGCGCTCGAAGACGTGTTCGAGTGCCGCCTGGGTGCCCGAACTGAATCCGAGCCATCCGGCGAATCGCTGCGCCACCTCGCAGTGCATGGCCAATGTCTGGCGGGCCTGCCGGCAGGCCGTGGGCAATGGCCTCCTCGACCATGACGGCGCGGAGCTCCGGCGTGCGACCGAGTCCGACGTTCGACCTGAGGAACGCCACGACCTCCTCGGGATTGCCCGCGTCGACGAGCGCGAACGCGGCCCGCGGCACGATGTCGTCGCCGTAGATCTGCGCGGCCTCGTGCCCGTCCGACGTGCACCCCGAGGAGTGCAGGAGCGCGACGTAGTACGCGTCGACGAGCTCCTGGACCGACGCTCCGGCGAGCTCGCCCAGTCGGACCGCGATCACCGCGGTGCGCAGCGCGTGCTCGAGCGGCTGCCCGGTGCCGAGGTCGGTCGCGAGCGACAGGGCGCCGACCACCTCTGCCGCGCGGATCGGCCGCTCGCCGGAGGAGGGCCACGGTGCGCCCGCTGCAGAACCTTGCGCGTCCACGACGAGACCCTAACGCCATTTCGCCCCCAGGACGACCGAGGTCTGGAGCGGAGCGGACCGCGGTCACACGGCACCGCGGCCGCCCGTCGTGCGGGCCTGCGGTGCACGACGCCGACCCGCCGACCGATCAGGAGTATCGTGACGCGATGTCGCATCAGGCTGGCCAGTAGGTCCGCGAAAGGGATCGCCGTGTCGAGCGTCGTGAGAGCCCACCCAAATCCGCGAGGCCAGCGCGCGCCGTCCCGCCGCGCAGTCGTGCGCAGTGTGCACGCGCAGGACGTGCCCTGCATCGCCAGCTGCCCCGCCCCGCTCACCGGCCGGCAGCCGGAGGGGCGGAGCGCTCGCAGGTGAGCTTCGAACAGCTCCTCGGCTTTCGGGGTCAGATCCAGATCGCCGACATCGGCGCGGCATTCATCAATGAACGGCCCGTCTACACCGGGCTCATCGACCGGGGTCTTGCCCACCTGACGGCATTCGACGGCGATGAGCGGCAAACCGCGGCCATCGCCGCCGCGTACGGCGACGACGTCACCGTCATTCCCGAGTTCATCGCCGATGGGACGACCAGGACCCTCCACCTCGCCGAGCGCGCGACCGGCATGACCTCCCTGCTGGAGCCGTCGGATGCCGCGCTGAAGTTCTTCAACGGCTTTCCCGACTTCGGGCGGGGAATCGGCACCGAGGACATCGAAACGTCGCGACTCGACGACATCGCCACCGTGCCCCTCATCGACTTCCTGAAGATGGATGTCCAGGGGTCGGAGCTCATGGTGCTGGAACACGGGCACGACAAGCTCAGGGATTGCGTGGCGATTCAGCTTGAGGTCTCGTTTATCGCGCTCTACGAGCGGCAACCCACATTCGGTCAGGTCGATGTCTGGATGCGGGCTCACGGGTTCGCCCCGCACTGCTTCGAGGACATCAAGTGCTGGTCGATCGCCCCGACAATCAACGGCGGCGACGCCCGGGCCCCATTTCGTCAGCTGCTCGAGGCCGACATCGCCTACGTTCGTGACCCGCTCTCGCTTGGGCTGCTCACGGTCGAACAACTCCTCAAGTACGCGCTCGTCAGCCATTACTGCTACGCGAGCCCCGACCTCTGTGCCCACGTGATCATCGAGCTCGAGCGGCGCGACGCCGTTCCTGCCGGCACCCGAAACCGGTACTACGAGCTCAGCAACGCTGCCTGACCGGGACCTGTGGTGACCCCCGGCGCGTTGTCGGTGCGGCTGACACGCAGCCCGCCGACATGCTGCACGGCCGGTGCAACGGGCTTATGGTCTTCCCATGTCCCGCCGGCGACGTTGTCGCACGACACGTAGGACCCACATGGCAGTCACGGGCCGGAGCCAATGCGGCTCCATCGCCGCGTGCGGCGACGGAGCGTGGCCGCCGTCGACATCATGAGGACGGCCCCGAGCATGATGCCCTGGTCACCGCCGGCGCGCCGTCCGGTACCGACGAGCGACCCCGCCCCGGGCCCGCCCGCGCGGATCCGGGGGGCCAGTGTCGCGGCTGCGCTGCGGAGTTCCCTGTCCGCCACACCGCAGCCGGCGGTCACCCGTCGCCGACGCTCGCCGAGGCCGTCGTGTCAGTGAGCTGGCGTGGGTCTCGTGATCTCTGCGCGGGGCGATCGTCGAGGAGCGGCGGCGAGAGCTGTGCTCGCGCTGCTCGCCGGCTGTTGCGTGGCGGGGTGCCTGGCGGCATGCGGGTCGGCGACGCCGGCCCACCGGCAACTGTCCGAGATTGACAACGGTCACGCCGTGAGGGTGCGCACCGGCGCGACGCTCCGCGTTGTGCTGCACTCGACCTACTGGACGTTCGCCAGCAACACCGCGCCCTCCGTCGTGAAGGTGTCGGGCTCGCCGACGTACTCCTCGCGTCCGGGCGGTGTTCCCGGGAGCGGCAACGGCACCGTCACCGAGACGCTGCGAGCGCTCGCTCCCGGACGGGCGAGGGTGTCCGCGTCGCGCACGTCCTGCGGCGAGGCACTGCGGTGCAGCCCGGGACGGGGAGCGTACTCCGTCGTGATTGTGGTGACCGGCGGCTAGCCCCAAGGCGTCTCCCGGGATGCCGGTGGGCCGCGCCAGACCCACCGCCGCAAACGGCTCCCCGTCGGCGGCCTTGGTGCGATAGTCGCGGTTGAGGCCGGTTCGACCGAGGACAACGGCCGCGTACGTCCGTCGGCGGCCGAGCCGTGTCGCCGAGCAACGATCGTCGGGCCTATACTTCTCGCAGCCCGATCGAGGCTCGCCGATGCCCGACCCCCATGTTCCACCGCTCGCGGACGCGCTCGCCAGCTACGTCCCCCGGATCGTGGCCCGTCGCCTCGCGGCAGACCCGACGCCGATCGCCGTTCCACGGCTCGACTCCGAGCCCGGGGTGTGCCTCCGGCTGGATATCGCCGGCTTCACCCCGTTGACCGAACGCTTGGCGCGCCACGGCGCGGCCGGCGCCGAGGAGATGGCCGGGCTCCTGAGCGACTACTTTGGCCCGTTGGTTGCCGAGAGCTCGGCGCATGGCGGCGAGATCGTCGACTTCGAAGGCGATGCCATGCTGGTCGTCTGGTGGGCCGGCGCGGAGGAGCTCGCCGACGCCGCCGTCAGGGCGATCGGGTGCGGGCTCGCCCTGCAGGGGATCCTCGACCAGGCCGACGCCTCGCATGATGTCCACCTGTCGATGAAGATGACCGCGGCCGCCGGCGTGCTGCAGGTCGTGCATGTCGGGGGCGTCGACGGGCGCAAGCGCTGCCTCGTGGCCGGTCCGCCCGTGGTCGAGCTCGGGCTGCTCGAGCCGCGCGCCGCACCCGGTCGGCTGTTGCTGGCCCCCGGGTTGTCGCAGCTCGTGGCCGGGCGCTACGACGGCGACCCCGCCCCTGAGGGTGCCGCGTGGGTCCACGCACTGCGTTCACCGCCCGCAAAGCGTCGCATCGATCCCATCGAGATGCCCGATCAAGCCCTGGTTGGCCTGCGCGAATACGTCCCGGCCGCGCTCGAGGCCCGACTGAGCGCAGGTGGGGAAGGATGGTTGGCGGAGTTTCGCCGCGCGACCTGTGTGTTCGTCAACCTCCTTGGGGTGAGCTATGCAGACCAGGATGCGATCGAGCAGCTCAACGCGGTCGTCCAGGCAATCCAGCGCGTCATCCATCGTTACGACGGGTCAATCGCCAAACTCGTCGAGAGCGACAAGGGCACCGTCCTGTTCGCGGCGTTCGGCATGCCACCGCGTGCCCACGAGGACGATCCGGCCCGCGGAATTCGGGCCGCGCTCGAGATCGAAGAGGTGGTGGCCGATCACGACCTGCGCAGCGCCATCGGCGTCACCACCGGGACCCTGTTCTGCGGGCCGATCGGCGGCCCGGAACGGCGCGACTTCGCCATCGTCGGTGACACCGTCAACCTGGCCGCGCGCCTCATGCAGGCCGCGACCGATGACATCCTCTGCGACGCAGCGACCGCGCTGGTGTTCGACAGCATCGAGTACGACGAGCTCTCCCCGCTCCGGCTGAAGGGCAAGGCGCAGACGGTCCCGGTCTTCCGTCCGCACGGGGACATGCCGAAGGTCATTCGCGGCCGGTCGGAGCGCGTGCCGGTCGTGGGTCGGGCAGCCGAACGGGGCCTGACCGCCGATGCCCTCGATCGGCTTGCGGCCGGCCTCGGCGGGGTCGTGGTCATTGAAGGCGAGGCCGGCATCGGCAAGTCGCGACTCGTTGAGGATCTCATCGAGCAGGCCGAGACCCGTGGACTGCGGGTGGCGAGCGGTTGGGGCAGCTCGGTGGACGTATCGACCCCCTACTTCGCGCTGGCGCCCGATCCTTTGGGATGCGCTGGAGCTGGGGAGCGTCGCAGAGAACCCGGGTGCTCGCCGACGGCACGTGCTCCGCTGGCTGCGCGGGCGCTCGCTGCCCCTCGAGGAGGCCGCGCTGCTCAACGGCGTCGTTGGCCTCCGCCTTCCCGATGACCCGGCGGTGTCCGCGTACGCGCCGGAAGTGCGGGCCGACCGGACCAGGCTCCTGCTCGGGCGGGTGCTATGCGGCCGCCGCGGGCGGCGAACCGCTCGTGATCACGATCGACGACGCGCAGTGGCTGGACGCGTCATCCTGGTCGCTCGGCACTCCAGGTCAGGCACGACCTGCCGGGGGCGCTCATGGTGCTTGCCGCCCGGCCCCTCGCGGAGCCGACGGCCGTGGCCGCGGAAGTCCTCGACGGGGCCGTTCGCGTACTGCTCGACAGGCTGTCGTCCGACGAGACCCTGCAACTGATCTGCCGAAGCCTCGGGGTCGACCGCCTGCCGGATGAGGTTCGCGACCTCATTCTCGAGCGGGCCGAGGGCCATCCGTTCTTCAGCGAGGAATTGGCGTTCTCACTGCGGGACGCGGGTGTCGTCGTCGTCGAGGCGGGTTCGAGCCGACTCGCCGACGCGGACGGCAGCCTCGAAGGCCTCGCGGTGCCCGACACGGTTCAGGGCGTCATCATGAGCCGAATCGATCATCTCGAGGCCCGGCAGCAGCTCGTGCTGAAGACCGCGAGCGTGCTCGGTCGCGACTTCGCGGTCGACCAGGTACGCGACATCTTCCCGGCGGAGGGCGAGCGCGGCCACGTCGCCGAGGAGCTGCGCGCGCTCACCGAGCGCGGACTGCTCAGCGCAGCAGGCGGCTCCGCGTACAGCTTCCGTCACGGGATGACGCGTGAGGTCGCCTACGGCTCACTGGTCTACTCCCAGCGCCGCCAGCTGCATCGGGCTGCGGCCACCTGGCTGGAGGACCACTCCGAGAACCTCGGACGCGCTCGACGCGCTGCTCGCCTATCACTGGCTCCGCGCCGCCGGCGACGCGGACGCCGACGTCGATGCGCTCGCCAAGGCGGAGTTCTACCTGACCCGCGCCGGGGCGGCCGCACTTCGCCAAGGGGCGTTCGTCGAAGCCGAGGACTTCCTGGGTCAGGCGCTCGCCTGCCACGAGCGGCTTCCCGAACGCGATCGCTCCCAGACGCGAGAGCTGGAGATCCTGCGGCACCTCGGTACCGCGACGTTTGCGATCCGGGGATTCGGGTCGCCCGACGCCCGCCGCATCTACGAGCGGACGTTCGAGCTGGCCCGCGGCCGGGTCGCGGACCGGGAACTGTTCCCGATCCTCTGGGGCCTCTGGATCACGACGCATTTCGTGTCCGCCGAGCGTGCCGTCGGGCTCGGCGACGAGCTCATGCAGATCGCCACGCGCGAAGACGACGACGAGTTCCGGCTCCAGGCCCATCACGCGCTGTGGACAAGTCTCATCCAGATCCCGGACTATCCGCGCGCGCGTCGGCACATCGATGCCGGCCTGCGGCTGTATCGACCCGAATGGCACGAGCGCCACTGTGCCGAGTTCGGAGGACACGATCCCGGCTCATGCGCCCAGCGCGCGATTGCCTTGAGCGCCTGGGCAACCGGCAAGGTCGACGAGGCCGTGGTGGCCGGTCGGGAAGCCATCCGGTTGGCGCAGGACCACGATTTCTCGAGGCTCAACGCGATGCTGGCGGTGGCCTTCGTTCACCGGCAACGTGGTGAGCTCGATGACGTGGCCGACGAGGTCGACGCGATCGTGGCCCGAGCGCGCGACCGCGGCCTGCTGGGGTACGTCGACTGGGCAGCCATCCTGGGAGCGTGGGTTCGCGGCCGGCGCGGCGACCTCAGCTGGCGGAATCACCGCGATGAGGGCCGCGGTCGACCGCCTTGGGCTGAGGGACCCGGGATACCTGGCGATGCTCGCGGAGCTCTACGTGCTCGACGGCCGGACGGCTGACGGACTCGAGCTGATCGACGAGCTCCTCGCGGTCGTCGAACGCAAGGGCGAGCGGAACTATGAGCCGGAACTCCACCGGCTCCGCGGCGAGTTGCTCGCCGCTCGCCGTCACGGAATCGACGCCGACGTCGACACGGCCGAAGCGTGCCTCCGGCGTGCGCTCGATCTTGCCGACGCGCAAGGTGCCCACTCCTTCTCGCTGCGAGCAGGCCTGTCGTTGGCAACGCTGCTGTCGTCAACGGCAGCGCTCGGCGGAGGGCGTCGCCGCTCCTGCGCGGGATCTACGCGCGGTTCTCGGAGGGGTTCGACACCCACGACCTCACCGCGAGCCGGGCGTTTCTCGAACAGCACGCGCGAGCCATCGCGCGGCGCGCTCGGACGGGTCGGGATGCCCGCGCTGCGGTGCGCGGCGTCCCCAGGAGGACTCCGGCGCGCGCCGCGTGCGCTCGTGCGAGCTGCCGCCGGAGTTCACAGTCGGCGAGTACACGGTCATATTGACCTCATCGCCACTCCCGACGGCGCCGCCCACCCGCGGCGGCGAGGAGTATCGATGAGCGTGCCGGAGTTCGACCTGGCGGACTGGCGCCGCCGCATCCAGGAGCTCTACGCGGCCGTCACGGGCGCAGCCCGATCCGGAGCATGGGCATGCGCTGTGGCGCGCCGGGCGCGACGACCTGTGCCGGAGCCATCCCCAGAGCCCGCTGTCGCCGGATGATCCGATGCGTGCCCAGGGGATCCCGTACTGGCCGTACGACCCCGAGCTGCGCTTCGCGCTCGCGCTCGCGGCACCCTCGGAGCCGGCGCGGCTCGCCGTCCCGACCGACGGCCAGGGCACCACTCGATGCGGCTCCTCGGACATGTCGCGCTGCCCCCGCCGCTCGGGGCATCACTCGACGTGTGGTGGTTGGAGCAATACGGGGGCGGACTCTTCCTGCCGCTGCGGGACGGCACCGCCGGGGACACCAGCTACGGCGGCGGCCGCTACGCGCTCGACACGGCAAAGGGCGCCGACCTTGGCGGTGCGTCCGGGTCGCTCGTCGTCGACCTGAACTTCCTCTACCACCCGTCCTGCCGCTACAACGCGACCTGGCAGTGCCCACTCGCCCCGCCGGGCAACGTGATCGCCGCGCCGGTTCGCGCCGAGGGACGCCCCGACACGCCGCCGGAACGCGCCGGTCCCGGTCCCTCGACGCTCCCGCCCGTCGGGCCTCGTCGGCTAGAGTATCTCGGGCCCGTGCCCCCTCCGGACGACACCCCTCCGCGCCAACCGGTCATCCTCGCCGTCGACGATGACCCGGATGAACTCGCCCGGATCACCGGCGAGCTCGCCCGCCGCTTCGGGTCCGACTACCGCATCCTGTGCGTCGGCACCGGCGACGAGGCCGTCACCGCGCTCGACGACCTTCGGACACAGCACGCCGAGGTCGCGGTCGTCCTGGCCGACCAGTGGCTCCCCGACACGACCGGCACCGAACTGCTGACCCACGTGCGCGAGGTCCACCCCGACGCGAAACGCGGGCTCCTGATCCGCTGGGGCGACTGGGCCCACCGCGAAACCGCCGATGCGGTGCTCCGGGCGATGGCACTGGGTCGCATCGACTGCTACGTGCTCAAGCCGTGGTGCTCCCCCGACGAGCTGTTCCACCGGACCGTCGCGGAGCTCGTGCACGAATGGTCACGCGGCCGGCCCTCCGGCGGCGGACCGATCACGGTCGTCGGCGAGCGCCGCTCCCCCCGCACCAGCGAGGTTCGGAGCCTGCTCACCCGCAACGGCGTCCCGCACAGGTTCCGGCTCGCAGACACCGACGAGGGTCGCGCGATCCTTGCCGGCCTTCCGGCGGGGATCCGGCTCCCGGTGATCGTCGGCCTCGACGGCCGGGCGCTCGGCGACCCGACCAACGAGCAGGTCGCCGAGGCGTGCGGGCTGCCCACCCGGCTGGTCGATCGCGAGGTGGACGTCCTGATCGTCGGCGCCGGCCCCGCGGGCCTCGCCGCGGCCGTCTACGCCGGCTCGGAAGGACTCCGGACCCTCGTGGTCGAGCGGGAGACGATCGGGGGACAGGCCGGCAGCAGCTCGCTGATCCGCAACTACCTGGGCTTCGCCCGCGGCGTCAGCGGGGCCGACCTCACCATGCGCGCCTACCAGCAGGCCTGGCTGTTCGGCGTCCAGTTCCTGATGATGCGCGAGGTCACGTCGCTGCGGGCAGCCGCGGACGGCATTTGCGTCACGCTGTCCGGCGGTGACGAGGTCACCGCGCACGCCGTCGTGGTGGCGACCGGTGTCACCTACCGGCGACTCGGCATCCCCGAGCTCGAAGCGCTCAGCGGCGCCGGCGTGTTCTACGGCGCGTCGATCGCCGAGGCGCCGGCCCTTGCCGGTGAGCGTGTCTACGTGGTCGGCGGGGGCAATTCGGCCGGCCAGGCGGCCCGCTACCTGTCGCGGTACGCACGGCAGGTCACGATCCTCGTGCGCGGCGATTCGCTGGCGCAAAGCATGTCGCGGTACCTGATCGACGAGATCGACGCCGCGCCGAACATGGACGTGGCCTATGCGACCCAGGTCGTGGGTGGCGGCGGTGATGGCCGGCTCGAGCGGTTGGTGCTCGCCGACCGCGGCACCGGCCGCGAGCGGACGGTCGAGGCGGCGGCGCTGTTTGTGCTCGTCGGCGCCGAGCCCCACACCACGTGGCTGCCGACGGCGGTGGCGCGCGACCCCTGGGGCTTCGTGCTCACCGGCCCCGACCTTGCAACCGGCGCGGCCGACCCGGGCTGGCCGCTCGAGCGCCCCCCTGCGGCGTTTGAGACCAGCCTGCCGGGGTGCTTCGCCGCAGGGGACGTCCGCCACGGCGCGGTCAAGCGCGTGGCGTCGGCGGTCGGCGACGGTGCCGTCGTGGTCACCCAGGTGCACGAGCACCTCTCGCGCGAGGCGGCGACCGGCCTCTAGGCCTCAGATGCGCTCGACGAGCGCGGCGCGCCAGGCCGGCGGCTCGTAGGGCGTGGCCCAGTACGCGGTCTCCTTGGCGATCCGGCCGCCCAGCATCTCGAACACGAAGATGCAGTCGTAGCCGACGCCGTCGTAGTCCAGGTGCGCCTCGGCGATCACCAGGTCGGCGACGGAGGTCATCCGCCGCGGGGTGATCGTCGGCAGGGTCTCCATGCGGGCGTAGACCGCCCGGCGCACCTCGGCACCCCGGATCCGCTCCCCGGATTGCGGCCATTCCATCACCGCATCCTCGGTGAACACCTCGTCCAGGACGCCGACGTTCTTGGCGTTGAGCCCGTCGATCAGCCGTTCGACCGTCTGCACGTGCTCATCCGACATCGCCACACTCCCTTGCAAGCTCGAGCAGCTCGGAGAACTCGAGGGCCGCACCCTGGGCCCAGGCTGCGTCGCGAACGTCTGGCGCCAGCTTAGTCCCGATCGCGGCATCGACATCCCAGCGCTCCACGATGGCCTCCGGTGGATGCGCGGAAAGTGTCGCCCGCAGGTTGTCGGCGCCAGCGGCCAACGCCACCGCCCGCTCCGGACGGCCCGCCTCGACCTCCAGGCGCGAGAGGGCCTCGAACACGAACACGGTGCTCGGCACCTGCCCGGACTCGGCATGCAGTGCAAGGGACTCGAGCAGGCGCACCCGGGCGGCGTCCGGCTCGCCCTGCGCCCGCAGGATGCGCCCGAGGTCATAGAGGGCGTTGGCAAGACCGTAGGTATCCCCCACCTCGCGCAACACCGTGACGGCCTCCTCGATCGTGGCGCGCGCCGCGGGTCGGTCGCCGCCCCCGTGCTGGGCCATCCCGAGGGCCTGGAGCGCCAGGCCGGTCCGTTGGCGGTCGTCGCGCACGCGGCACTCGCCGAGGACCTCGGCAAAGATGGCCTGTGCCGCAGGCCAGTCCGCGTTGGCCGCCGCCACCCAGCCGAGGCTGTAGAGCACGTCCTCGGCACCGACCGCGTCGCCGATCGCCCGGTAGGCCTCCAGCGCCGCCCGGTAGTCGACCTCGGCCTCCGGGATAGCGCTCCTGCCAATAGCGCAGCCCCGCCAGTTCGGCGAGGGCGCGGGCGCGGCTGGCGGGCGTGCCGCCGGGTGCGCCCGAGCAGCCGTACGAACCAGGTCTCCCCCTCGCGGACGTCGTCGTGCGCCAGCCAGAAGCGCGCGAGTCGGTTGGCGATGCGCAGCCCGCTCTCAGGGTCCGCCTCGAGCGACCACCCGAGCGCCGCGCGCAGGTTGTCGTGCTCGCGCTCGAGCGCCGCGCCCTCACGCTCGGCCAGCTCGCGGTACCAGGCCAGGTGGGCATCGCGCAGAGCTGGTCAGCTCCCCGGACGCCGTCGAGCCGATCCAGCGCGTATTCCCGAATCGTCTCGAGCATGCGGAACCGCGGCTCGGCCCCGTCGGCGTCGTCGCGGACCACCAGGCTCTGGTTGACGAGCGCCTCCAGCCCGTCCAGCGCATCCGGGGTGTCGGTGACGGCCTCGGCCGCCGCGAGGGTCCAGCCGCCCTGGAAGACCGCCTGACGGCGAAAGAGCGTCGCGGTTGGTGCGTCGAGGAGCTCGTGGCTCCAGTCGATGGTCGCGCGCAGCGTCTGCTGGCGCTCGGGCGCGTCCCGCGCACCGCCTGTCAGCAGGCGCAGGCGCTGATCGAGCCGCAGGCGGATCGCCTCCGGGGTGAGCACGCGCAGCCGGGCCGCCGCGAGCTCGATCGCCAGGGGCAGCCCGTCGAGGGTCGCGCAGATCTCGGCGACCGCATCGACGTTCTCGGCGGTCAGGGTGAACGCGGGGTCGACCCGCTGGGCGCGCTCCACGAACAGCTGGATGGCGTCGCCCGCGCCCCGCGTCGCGGGATCGGCGCCGAGCGCGGCATCCGGAAGCGCCAGCGGGCCGAGGCGGTATTCGGCCTCGCCCCCGACCCGCAGCGGCGCGCGGCTGGTCGCGAGCACGCGGACCTCGGGGCCCGCGGCGGCGAGCTTCGCGATCAACGGCCCGGCGTCGGGCAGCTGCTCCAGGTTGTCGAGCACGAGCAGCAGTTGGGCGGCGGCGAGCCGCGCGAGCACGACGTCCTCGGGAGATCGTCCGGGCTCCTCGGACAGCTCGAGCGCCCGCGCGATCGCCGGAGCGACGAGCGCCGGGTCCCGCAGGGCCGCGAGCCCGACGAATACCGCCCCATCGGCATACGCGGTCCCCGTGCGGGCCGCGACCTCGACGGCGATGCTCGTCTTGCCGGTGCCCCCCGGCCCGGTGAGCGTGACCAGCGGTGCCCGCTCGAGGAGCGCGCTGATGCGCTCGATGTCGGCAACCCGTCCGATGAAGCTCGTCGTGCGGGTGGGAAGCACGATCAGGCGGCGCCCGCGCGTGCGCAAGGGCGGGAATTCGGCCGGCAGGCCGTCGATGGAGACCTGGAACAGCCGCTCGGGCTGGGTGAGGTCCTTGAGCCGGTGCGCGCCGAGGTCGCGCACCGAGACCCCCGGGGGCAGCGCCGACGCGATGAGCGCGCGCGTGGTCTCGGAGATAATCAGCTGGCCGCCGTGGGCGGCGTCGGCGATGCGGGCGGCGCGATGCACCTCGAGGCCGGCGTAGTCGGCGCCGGCGACCTCCGCGACGCCGGTGTGCAGCCCCATCCTGACCCGCACCGGGTTGCCCTCGGGCCACGGGGCGTCGGCGAGCGCGCGCTGGGCGGCGAGTCGCCGCGGCAAGCGCGCGCTCGGGAACCGGGAACGCGGCAAACACGCTGTCGCCCGCCGTGCTCACCACGACGCCGTCATGTGTGGTGACGGCCTCGCGCAGGATCGCATCATGGCGCTCGAGGACGGCACCCCATGCGCCGCCGAGGCGATCGGCGAGCCGCGTGGACCCCTCGATGTCGGTGAACAGAAACGTGACGATCCCGGTGGGCAAGCCAGGCATGGTTCTCACCAACGTCGGCGGCGCAACCATTCTGGGCCACGCGGGCGGCGGCTGTCCACTCCGGCCGACCCCCGCCGCGGGTCGCGCTGCGGGTCCGGGCACCGGCCCCGGGGGGTCCGGCTGAACCAATCTGGCCGCCCGCCCGTGCTCTAGGGGTACCGCCTGCGGCGGCCGGTGGCCTCGACGGCGCTGGGCCGCCGGGTCTGCGCGATCGGCGCAGTCCGCGTTCCGCCAACTCAATCCCAGGAGGAAGACTCGTGAACCCGGTCCCCCGACGGCGCACCCTGCGGTTGGCCGCGGCTACCGGCGGCGTCGCGGTGCTCACCGCGGCGTCGTTGGCCGTCGCCACGGGCGCGCCCGCGAAGCCGTTCATCAGCCGCTTTGGTACCAACAGCCTGATCGCCTCGACCGTGCCCACGAGCGGGCCGGCCGCGGGTGATGTCAACCCGTACGGGACGGCGGTCGTCCCGACAACCATCGGCGACCTGCGCCGCGGCGACGTGCTCGTCAGCAACTTCAACAACGCGGCCAACCAGCAGGGCACCGGGTCGACCATCATGGAGGTCTCGCCGCATGGCGCGGTCCACCAGTTCGCGCGCATCGCGCCCTCGACGCCCGGCGGCGTCGTCGGCCTGACGACCGCGCTGGTGGTGCTGCGCAGCGGGTTCGTGATCGTCGGCAACCTCCCGGCGGCCGGCGGCATGTCGGCGAACGCCCAAGCCGGCGGGCTCACCGTGCTCGACGCCCATGGCGGCGTCGTCGAGCGGATCAGCGGCGGCCCGATCAACGGGCCCTGGGACGCGACGGCACGCGACTCCGGCCGGGACGTGGTGCTGTTCGTGACCAACGTCCTGAACGGCACCGTCGCCGCCGGCGGCGGCAACGTGGCACGCGGCACGGTCGTGCGGATCACCTTCCACGTGCCGCGGTACGGCATCCCGCAGAAGACCTCCGAGCGCGTGATCGCGACCGGGTTCGTCGAGCACACCGACCCCAACGCCCTCGTCGTCGGGCCGACCGGCGTCGGACTCGGTGCGCATGGGGTGCTCTACGTGGCCGACACGGCCGGGAACCGCATCGCCGCCATACCGGACGCCGTGACCCGCATGCGGGTGCTCGGTAGCGGCGGGCGAACCGTATCGAGCGGGCACAACCTGATGAACCCGCTCGGGCTGATGATCGCCCCGAACGGGCACATCGTGACCACCAACGCCGGCGACGGGAACCTCGTCGAGACGACTCCGGGAGGCCGCCAGCTCGCCACCACGACGCTCGTCCCCGACGGCGCCGGCGACCTGTTCGGGCTCGCGCTCGCGCCGTCCGGACGCGGCATCTACTACGTCAACGATGCCGGAACCGGCCCCGACGCCAACTCGCTCGAGCTCCTGCACTGATTTGCCCAGGCGGGCGCCTCCGGTACGGCGAGGCGCCCGTCACGACCGCGACATCCACCGACGGCGGTCGAATCGTCAGCGCACGTCGGCGTGGCGTGCGCCCACGCAAGCGACGGGAGTAGCATGAGCCCACGGACGACAGCGGACCGCCGGACGCCGGCCGGCGCCGGGGACGGGGTGATTGGGACGATGGCAGACCGCCTCAACCGATATCTGTTCGACGAGCACGGCCGCGCGCGCAGGCCGCGGATGCTGGTTACCGTGCTCGCGATGGTCGTCCTGGCGCTGTCGGGCTCGCTGCTGTTCGTGGTGATGGCGCTGGTCGGGCCCGAACCCGCCGCTCGCGCCCGCGTTGATTCTGGTGTGTGCCGTCGCTGCTCAAGCTTCCGCTGATCGGCTTCTGCGGGTGGCTGATCTACCGCAACAAGGAGATCCCCGGTGTCCCGGTGGTCTGGAGCGACCGCGAAGTCCGGGAGATCCTCGACTACATCACCGCACAGGCCCAGGCGAGCCTGAGCCGCTCCGATGCCGGCGCGCGACTTGCCTATCTCTCCCGCGAGGCCTGGCACGTGGCCGACCAGGCCGACGGCACCCTCAAGGCCGACGCGGTCGGCGTCGCCCTCGAGATCGACCGACTGGCGGCCCGGCGCGGGGTGCACCGGACCGCCTAGCCACCAGCCCGGCACGACGGCCTGCGGCCCGGGAGGACCTCGGCGTGCCCCCGACCGTCGACGGCGGCGCTTCGGGGCTACCGCGCACGTTCGTACTGGACCGGCCGTGCGACCTCGACGCCGAGCTCCCGAGCGGCATGCAGCGGCCAGTAGGGGTCGCGCAGCTCCTGCCGCGCGAGCAGCACGATGTCCGCCTGACCGCTCGCGACGATCTCGTCCGCCTGGGCGGCGTCGGTGATGAGCCCGACGGCCGCGCCCATCACGCCCGCCTCGTTGCGGACACGCTCGGCGAAGGGCACCTGATACCCGGGGCCGACCGGGATCGGCGCGGTCGGCGTGTTGCCGCCCGACGAGCAATCGACCATGTCGACGCCGAGTTCGACGACATGGCGCGCGAGCTCCACCGTCTCGTCGATCGTCCAGCCCCCGTCGACCCAATCGGTCGCCGAGACGCGGAGCACGAGCGGGAGCGTGTCGGGCCAGACGCTCCGGACCGCCGCGACGGTCTCGCACACCATGCGGATGCGGTTGTCGAAGCCGCCACCGTACCGGTCGGTCCGATGATTGCTGAGCGGCGAGAGGAACTCGTGCAGCAGGTAGCCGTGCGCCGCGTGGATCTCGGCGACCTCGAAGCCCGCCTCCAGCGCACGCTGGGCGGCGGCGCGAAACGCCGCCCACGACGCGCGCGATCCCGGCCTGATCCAACTCGCGCGGCGACGGATAGGTGTCGCTGAAGGGAATCGCGCTCGGCGCGACCACGTCGTCCCAGCCGCCCTCGTCGCGACCGGCCGCACGGTGGCCGTCCCACGGCCGGGTCGTGCTCGCCTTCCGACCGGCGTGCGCGAGCTGGATGCCGGGCACCGCCCCCTGCGCGCGCACGAACGCGGTGATCTGCTCGAGCATCGCGCAGTGCGCGTCGGAGTAGATGCCCAGGTCGCCCGGGCTGATGCGCCCGCGTGCCTCGACGGCGGTCGCCTCGGTGAACACGAGCGCCGCGCCGCCGACCGCGCGAGATCCGAGGTGCACGAGATGCCAGTTGTTCGCATGCCCGTCCACGCTGCTGTACTGGCACATGGGCGACACGCCGATCCGGTTGCGGAAGGTGACCGCGCGGATCGTGAGCGGTGAGAAGAGCGCTGCCGCCATGCCCTCCAATCCTAGCTACTCCACCGCGCCGCCGACATCGAGCGGTCGGGGTGTCGCACACCTAGCGGGCGGTCCAGCCCCCGTCGATCGCGATCGACGCGCCCGTGATGAATGACGCGGGCGGTGAGCAAAGATACGCGACCAGCTCGGCGACCTCGGCCGGTTCGAGCAGGCGCTTGATCGCCGCCGGTTCGAGCATGATCTCGCGCACGACGTCCTCCGGGGAGATCCCGTGCGCCTTGGCCTGGTCGGCGATCTGGTGCTCCACGAGGGGCGTGCGGACGTACGCCGGACAGATGCAGTTCGAGGTGACCCCGCGCGGGCCGCCTTCGAGTGCGACGACCTTGGACAGGCCCTCGAGCGCGTGCTTGGCGGTGACGTAGGCCGACTTGAACGGGGATGCCACGAGCCCGTGGACCGACGAGATGTTGATCACCCGACCCCAGCCACGTTCGTACATGCCCGGAAGCGCCGCGCGAACCAGGCGGAAGGGTGCCTCCACCATGACGTCCATGATGTGCGCGAACATCTCGGCGGGGAAGTCCTCGAGCGCGGCGACGTGCTGCAGACCCGCATTGTTGACGACGATGTCGGCACGCACCTCGAGCGCCGCGACCGCCGCCGCATCGGAGAGATCGATGCAGACGTAGTCGGCGCCGATGCCGGCCGCCGCCGCCTCGAGCCGTGCGCGGTCGCGATCGACCATGACCAGGCTCGCCCCCGCCGCGCCCAGGCGCTCGGCGCACGCGCGCCCGATGCCGCTGGCGGCGCCGGTGACGAGCGCCGTGTGCCCGGCCAGGTCGACGTGAACCGTCGCCGGAAATCGACGTCGTCTGCATGGCCGGAATCGTACGCGATGGCTCCGCCGGCATCACCGGCCGGGACCGCGACGCGCGCACCCGTCCGCGCGAGGCCACCCAGCGGCACCGCCGTGCGGGTCGGGTTCGCCGGCCCGCCGCACGCCATTGGCCCGCGTGTGCAGGGCGTCGCTCAGACGGCCCCGCGCGTGGCGTCCTCGCCGAGTCCGCCCGGGACGCGGCGGCGCGAGAGCGCGATCACCGGGCAGCCCGCCGACGCCGTGGAGATGTCATAGGCCCGTCGTTCGCGCGCACCGAGTTCGTCGAATGCGCGCTCCACGCCGGCGATGTAGTCCTCGGGCGACAACCGTGGTTCCGGTGCGATCGCCCTCTCGACGCCGGACCCGGCCCGGCTCGCAGCCGACGTAGACCCACACGGACCCGGACAGCGTCGGAAAGTGCTCCCGGAGATCGATACGCACGTATTGCCGCTCGCGCCGATCGAGGCCGTCCAACCGCTCGGCGGTCGCCGGGACGCAGATCCCGTTGACCGTGCTGTCCCGCGCACGGCTCGATGTCCAGGAACGCGACGACGCGCGCAGGCCTGGCTACCCGTGACCGGGTCGACGTAGTACTTGTAGCCGGGGATGCTGATGCGGTTGTCCATCGCGACGCCCCACACGCGACGGAACCCCGGCAGGTCCGCGATCAGCCCCGACCCGGTCAGCCGACGACTGATCCCCGGGGGCCGCCTCGGCGACCAGCGAGCCATATGCGAACAGCCACTGGGCCTCGTCTGCGACGGCCGGCACGGATGTCCCCGGCCGCGCGCTACCGCCGTCGCGGAATCAGCGCGCCGATGATCCAGAACAGCGGGATGAAGATGCCGATGATGAACATCACCCAATGCCCGTGGCGCAGCGTGCGGATGCCGAGCCAGATGAACAACACCAGATACGCCACGGCCAGAATCGCCGCCAAAATACCCGAATTCACGTCAGGGTCCTTTCCTTGCAGCGGCTGATCGGCCTCGCGGGCCGCGGACGTCGAGCTGCCGGTACTGCAAACCTAGCCGCCCGTGTCGACGCTACCGGACGACCCGGGGTGTCTGTCGACCAGGGCACGGCAACATGGCGCAGCGGGTGACGCCGGGCGGCGCGGGACCCGCCTGCGGTCCGCGATGACACGAGGCAGATTGCCCGCGGGCACCCGCTCGCCTGACGCCGAGGTGATGTCGCGTCGTCAGTCGACCACCGCCTGGACGCCGCCGGCCGCGCCTCCCGACCACACGCGGGCCGCGATGACACACCCGGCTCGACCGACGTCCGCAGGCGCACGGGCTAGCGTACGGTGAGGTGCCCGACCCGACGCGACACGGTGTCCTCGGGCACGTCCCGGATGACCTGCGCCGCCGCGCACAAGAGTGGAGACATGGACCGCGTTCAGACGCATCGTTGGGTCGCGCGCAGGCAGGGAGGGCCCGGCGAGCGGTGACCGTGGGCAGCGAGCCGACCAGCCATCACGGCCGGGCGCTTGGCGCGCGCGCGGCGTACGCGGCGCGTGCCGGCCGCGCCGTCGTCGCGGATCCGTACGCCGGGTGTGATCGCATCCTCGAACGCCTCGCCGAGCGCCGCGAGCGCCGCCGCCCGCCGTTCCCGTACGCCATCACGCGCGACTGGCATGACGACCTCCATGCGGCGCTCGGTCTGCCCTTGCCGTGTGCCTGCGACGACGAGATCGACGGGCTCTGGCGGGCGACGGTCGACGATCTGGCGGCGCGCGGCCTGGAGCCGGGCCGGGGAACGTTCGCCGGCTGGGACGACGGCGGACGTTCGCTGGTCGGCGCCGCCTACTGCCTGGTCCGTCATCTGCGGCCCGAGCGCGTCGTGGAGACGGGCGTCGCCCACGGCGTGACCACCCGATTCATCCTCGCGGCGCTCGCGGCCAACGGATCGGGCAGGCTCTGGAGCATCGACCTGCCGCCGCTGATCGAGCGCCACCTGCAGACCGACGTCGGCGTTGCCGTCCCCGAGCTGCTGCGGGGCCGCTGGACGCTCATCCGCGGCTCGAGCCGGCAGCGGCTGCGCCCGCTGCTCAGATCGCTCGGAACGATCGACCTGTTCGTCCACGACAGCATGCACACGACCCGGAACGTGCAGTTCGAGCTCTCGCGCACCTGGCCGGCGCTCACCCCCGGAGGCGTCGTCATCGCCGACGACATCGACTTCAATCGGGCGTTCGGCACGTTCGCACTCGGCGCCCGCGCCGCCCGGTCGATCGTCGCGCGCCACGACGACAGTGACCGGCTGTTCGGCATTCTCCTCAAGGCTCCCGCACCGCGGGGCACACCGGCATAGCCCGGCGGCGGCGCCGGCGCGACGGCACCTCAGCGGTGGGGCGTCTCGAGCGGGTCGACGGCCGCATCGTCGGGCGTGCCCTCGCCGGATCGGGGCGTCCTGACCCACGCATCGGCGTCGTACCCGACCACCCGGCGCAGCCGCACGACCCGCGAGACGACGAGCATCGGTGCCGCCAGGAGGGCCCGCCACGCCGCGCGGGGCAGGTGCCCTGCGATGAACCCGACCACCACGAAGCAGCACAGGAGCACTGCTGCGGCACCCCAGATCGCCAGCGGCGCGGGTGATGTCAGGCCGGTCGCAACCGCGACGGCGGCCACAGAAAGGCCCGCGACGATGCTCGCTGCCGCGAGCGCCAGCGGCGGCACCGCCAGCTCGATCACCGCGTCGACGAGGGCCGGGCGCCGCTGGCGAATCGCCTGGCCCAGCAGCCGCGGTCCCCGGGTGCGCATGAGCGCGAACTTGCCGCCGACCCAGCGGTCCTGCTGCACGTCGGCCGCCGCCAAGGTCGGCGGGGCGGAGTGCACGATCCGCGTACGGCTCGTGTAGACCACGCTGACCCCACCCGCACGCAGCCGGAGTCCGTACTCGGTGTCCTCGGCTGCGGTGAACGCGTCCCACGGGAACGCCTCCAGGACTTCGCGCGAGAAGAGCATCCCCGAGCCACACAAGCTGCACGGCAGGCCCAGCACCGCGCGGCCCTGTGGGCGCACGCGGTTGACCAGTGTGAATGCC
Organism: uncultured Thermoleophilia bacterium; assembly: GCA_963784985.1. Lineage (GTDB taxonomy): Bacteria > Actinomycetota > Thermoleophilia > Miltoncostaeales > Miltoncostaeaceae > CAITWD01. The sequence continues at coordinate 45,012 of CAWATR010000020.1, read as the reverse complement.
GCGGCGCGGAGCGTGGCGCGGGAGGACCCCCCGCTCTCGAGCTCGTCATCGGCCTGCGCAACCCGCGCGCCGGCGTTCATGACCCCGGTCAGCGTCTCGAGCAGCCGTGGGTCGCACTCGCCGTCCGCGTCCACGATGATGACGGCGCGCGGGGGATCGGGGCGCGCCAAGAGCGTGTCGATCGCGAACTGGAGGGCCCACCCCTTCCCGCGCCGCGTCGTGTCGATGCGTTCTAGGACGCTCGCACCGGCGTTCGCCGCGGCGCGCACGGTCTGATCGGTGCAGTTGTCCGCGACGACCAGGATCCCGTACCGGTCGGAGGGGTACGTCTGGTTGCGGAGCGTCGCCACGCACCGCCCGATCAGCAACTCCTCGTTGTGCGCCGGAACCACGACCATCACGGGCGCCGCGCCCGGCGGGTCTGCGGCCTCCGGCGGCGGCCGGTAGCGCAACGCCGCGGCAGCCAGCACGACCAGGTATCCGGTGATCGCGAGCATGACCACACCGGGGATCGCAATCAGGATCGTCACGATCAAGCTGAGGCCACTCAACGGACGTCCTTCGTCGCAGACCGCTGCCGGTCGGCGCGCGCCAACATCTCGTCGGACCCAACGCCGGGGCGCCCGACGACGCACCCGACCGACGCGGTCACCGTGAGCCCGGGCTCGACGGTGTCCCACGGGAACTCGGCAATCGCCCGTCGCATGCGCTGGCAGATGGCCGAGGCGCGCGCAAGGTCGGTGCCGGGCAACACGACCGCCAGCTCGGCGGGCCCGAATCGTGCCACGAGGTCGGGGTCGCGGCTCGATTCGCGCAGCACGCGCGCGCAGGCCCGCATGACCTCGTCCCGGACGGGACGCGCCTGACCGCCGCTGGCCCGCGGGGCAAATCCGAGATCGAACACCGCGAGCGCGACCGGGCCAGCGCAGCCGGCCACGAGCTCGTCGAGCCGGTCGTCGAAGTACCGGCGGTTCGGAAGGCCGGTCACCGGATCGACCGTCTCCCCGGCCGGACGGTGTGCAGGATCCGCGCGCGGTTTCCGCGCGGCGGCGCCCCGGGCAGCGCCGGTGCCGCCACCGCGGCCGGGCTCGCCCTCGGGCCCGTGGCGGAGTGCGTGGGCCCTGCGCTGTTCGGCGAGGGCCGCGGCTAAGTCACCCGCGTCCTCGCTCAGCGCGCTGGCGGTCTCCAGCGCCCGGCCGAGGCCGGCGCGGTCACCGGCCTCTGCCAGGAGGCGCACCGCACGTCGGATGGCGGTCCGGGCGTCGGGCATGCGGCCTGCGGCGCCGAGGGCCCGGGCGGCATCGGTGAGATACGCCCCTTCGGCCCTGCCGTCTGCGGCAGCGCGCGCGGCGAGCACCGCGATTTTCAGATGGTCCAGTGCCGCTTGCGGTTGGCCGAGTCCGATCAGGGCGCGCCCGGCGACGCCCTCCGCGGCGCCGCGCACCTCGTCGTCCGCGCCAGCTGGCGGCGCCGCCGCATCCCGGGCGAGTGCCAACGCCCGACCGAATGCGAGCTCGGCGTCTTGCCGATGTCCGAGGGCACGCGAGCGCTCGGCGAACTGGCAGTGCCGGTCGGCGGCGTTGGCGAGGCCCGCCCCCGTGGGCATCGTGTCGTCGGCCCGCCGCATCAGGTCGTCCGCTGCGCGGTACAGCGCCAGTGCGGGGTCGGGATCAGCATGGGTCGGCGACGCGCTGGCGGCCGCTTCGGCGTGCGCCCGCGCGGGAGCGGGTGGGATGGGCGGGACGCTCACCGCCGGCAGGCCCTGAGCCTCCACGGACGCCGGCGGGATCGGCGGCACGCTCACCGCCGACGGGTGGACCCGCACGGGACCCGGCGGGATCGGCGGCACGCTGACCGCCGGCGGGACACGGGCGGGATCCGGCGGGATCGGCGGCACGCTGACCGCCGGCGGGACACGGGCGGGATCCGGCGTGTCGCGTGGCACATCGTCGACGGGGTCATCCGGCGCCGACCCGGGATCGTGCCCGTTCGGCGCCATGTCGGTCGCGGCGCGGTCGATCGCCGGCTCGGGATCCGGCCGGCGGTGCCGCGTGTGCTTGGGGGCGCCATCCGATGCCGTCGCGGGGTCGTGCCCGTTGCGCGCGACGCCGACCGCCGTGCGGTCGATCGCCCACACGGGGTCGGGCCCAACGGGCTGCCCGCTGGCCGCCACGCCGTCGAGCGCCCAGAGCGGATCCCCCGGAATCGGGTCCACGCCCGCGAGCACCTCGTGCGCGTGCACCGCGCCGGCGGCCTCCGGCTCGAGTTGCGAGCGCCCCCGCAGCGCCGCGAACCCGCGGCGCGCGTCGCGGATCTTGCCTGGTGTCACGAGCCCGACGAGGGCGCCCACGACGGCGAACCCGGCGACCGCGCACGCAATGGAGACGCCGGCGCCAAGGCTTCTGGTGCCGAGGCCCGCCACGACCATCGCCCCGCTGGCCACCGCGCTTGCCGTGACCCGGCGGACGCCGGCGCCGGTGATCACGTGGTGTCCGACCAGCACGAGGCCCACCGCGACGATCAGGATCTCGGTCGCGACGAGGCTCGCCGCGGCACCGAGCGCACCGTTGTGATACTTCGTCTGCGTGTAGGGGATCAGCGCGAGGTTGAGCAGCGGGTTGACGATCGTCGCCCCGAGCATCACCCACGTCCACGTCGACTGACGCTTCGCCGCGATCAGGACCTGATTGAGCAGGATGTTCAGGAAGATCGGCGGGATGCACAGCCCCAGCAGCATCATCACGCCAACCGCGGGACGGTACGCGGGGCCGTACAGGAAGCCGAGGACGGGGCCCGCGAACACGATCGTCGCGGCACCGATCGGCAGGCCGAGGATCAGGACCACCTCGACGGGTTGGCGCGCCGCACGGCGCAGGTGCCGGGGGTCCTCCTCGAAGGCCTGCACGAGGCGGGGCAGCCATGCCGTCGAGATCATCACCGGCAGGAACATCATCGTCTGGAACAGGCGCGTGGGAACGCCGTAGTACCCGACGGTCTGGGGGTTGGTCATCAGCGACAGCATCACGGTGTCGATCCACAGGTAGATCAGGAAGAACACCCCGAACGCCCAATACGCCGCCGATCCGCGCAACATCCGCCCAAGCTCGCCGGGCGTGGTGCGCAGCTCCACGCGCGACAGGCGCGACCACCAGGCGTGGGTCGCGACCAGCACGACCAGCGCGACCGCGACCCAGCTCGCGGTGATGCCGACCGCGCGGATGCCGACGACCGCGAGCAGGATCCCGACGACGCTCTGGCCGGTCTTGTTGATCACGTCGCCGTAGGCGAGGTACTCCATCCGCTCCGCCGCCTGGAACCCGGCCTGGTATGGCTCGCAGATCAGCAGGACCAGCGCCGCCGCCGAGGCCAGGTAGATGACGATCGTCTGATCGCGCGGCGTGTGGGCGACGACGGTGTACGCGACCGTCGCGATGCAGAACAGCGGGACCATCACGAGCCGCAGGACGAGCGCGGTGCCGACCAGGCGCGGCGCGGCTGTCAGGTGCGACGACGATCTCCCGCACGAGGTAGTTGCGCGTCCCGAGCCCGAGCAGGACGCTGAAGATGCCCGCGACGCTGATCGCGGTGACGATCACACCGATTCCGGCGGGTCCCAGGATCCGCGGGACGACCAGCGTCCAGGCGAGGGTGACCAACCACGTGGCGGCCTGCCCGCCGCCGAGCGCGCCGAGGTTGCGGTAGATCCGCGTGTTTGGCTCCGCCGTGTGCGGCGCGGAGGTGTGCGACCCGGCGTCGCCCAGGGCTTGGGTGGCGGTGTCGACGGCCACGCTCACTCCAACATCGGGAACGGCGCGTCGAGGGTGTATGCGGTGGCGTGGTCGGGCCGGGTGCCGATCGGCTTTGCCGGGACGCCACCGACGATCACCAGCTCGTCGACGCTGCGCGTGACGACGCTGCCCGCGGCGACCACCGCTCCACGCCCGAGCGTCACGCCCGGCAGGATGATGGCGCGCGAGCCGATGAACACGTGATCGCCGATCACCACCGGTGCGCGAGACTCGTCGACGAAGCGCGCGTCGGTCAAGCGGTGCTCGGCGGTGAGGATCATCACCTCGGGCGAGATCGAGACGTTGTCGCCGATCACGAGTCCGCCGCGCGTGTCGAGCGTGCAGTCGCGGTTGATCCGGGTGTACGCCCCGATTTCGATGCCGTCCCGACGGATCTGCGACGGCCCGTAGAACCAGATGTAGCAGCCCAGGTGGACGCCGGCGCCGGGGCCCAGTCGGATCCCGAGGACGCGAGAGAGCCAGAGGCGGCGCAGCGTGAAGCTCGGGATGTGGACGACGAGGTAGTTGGTCAGGTAATTCAGGAGCCGAATCGCCGCGAGACGCAGCCCCGCGCCGCCGGATCGCCGGCGTGCCACGGCCAGGAGCGTCGTGGCGCGTTGGCCTGCGTCGATGGGCATCAGGCGGCGCCGGCCTTCCGGTCGGTGGCGTCGGCAAGCCGCGTCGCGACCTCGGTCAGGCCGAGCAGCAACCCCGATGCAGATGGCGATCCGATAGAAGAAGAAGCCCTGGTCGTTGTAGCCCTGCAGGGTGTAGCCGACGATCATGGCGGCGGTCACCAAGCCGATCAGCGCGGCGTCGCGGTCGGCACGGCGCGCGAGCCGACACGCGGTGATGATCCCCACGCCGATCACGCACCAGAACGTGATCACGCCGAACAGGCCCATCCGCATCACGACATAGAGCACCCCGTCATGCGGGACGTAGGCGATCAGCGGGTCGATCGAGGAGATGTTGGCGATCGGCAGGGCGTAGTCGATCGGAACGCCGAACCCCTTGCCGAGGATGCCGCCCTGATGGATGTTGAGCGTGAGGTTCGCGTTCTCCTGGGCGCGGTAGAGATCGCTCGACGCGTCGCGGGGATCCGGGCTGACGAATGAATGGACCGCGCGCGCCGGCTGACCGAGCGTGCCGGTCTGGTTCCAGTACACCGGCAGGTAGACGGCCAGGAATGCCGCCAGGCACACGCCCACCCGCACCAGGAAGCGCCGGCGCTCGGGCAGCGCGACAGCGCCGACGATCCCGATCACCAGCAGGCCCGCCGCCAGCAGCAGCCACGCCGTGCGGCGGCTGTTGACCATGTCGCCGACGAGCACCAGCGGCAGGAGCCACGTGGCGACGGTCCGCAGCCGGCCCCGCCGGTCCAACAGCCACAGGGCCGCGACGATCATGATGAACACGGCCGAACAGGAATGCCTCTTCGTGGCCCAGCACCGCATCCGGACGTGGGTTCTCGTTGCGCACCGACAGAAATGCGAGGATCGCCTGCAGCGCCCTTGGCCCCGCTGGCGATCACGATCACCCAGAGCGCGGCGTGCAGCAGTTTGCGCGTGCCGAGGAAGGCCTGAACCAGCACGTAGGTCGCCGCCAGGTAGAGGTATGGCCGGATCTCCATCAGCGCGACGCGCGTGCTGCCGTGGTGGGCAACGCCGACGAGCAGGCCCACCAGCACCGCCGCCGCGAGCCACGCGATCGATCGGCCGAGCGTCGTCCGTGGCAGGCGCGTGGTGCCGTCGGCGCCGCGGATCATCAGCACGACCAACAGCAGCACGATCAGGATGTCGACCGCGTTGCCGTGGGCGCTTTGCGACACGCCCGAAAAGAGCGGGATGTGATCGGTCACGAGGCCGCTGACGCCCTGCACCGAGCGTCTGCTCGATCAACAGCGCCCCGGCGAGCAGCCCGAGCACACCGATCCGCGGCGCCCAGATCACCACAACCGGGCACGAACGCCACGAGCGCCATCACCAGCAGGTCGGCGGGCTTGCCGCCGTTGACCGCCTGCCCGGCGACGAGGCCGAACACGACGCTCGTGATCACGCGCCCCGATGACGACCGCAGGCACGCCCGGGTCGCGTGGCAGCCGTGTGTCGGGCACTACCGCCATGCCACCACCCACACGCCGATCAACAGCAGGCTCGTCGTCCAGAGCGCGATGCGGGTCGCGCGGCCCGCCGGCAGCGCGATGAGCCCGAGCACGATGAACAGCACCAGGAGGAGTTCGCCCCAGCGGGTCACGACGCCCCGCTCACCGCTGGAGGCGTGACCTGGTGCGTGCGGACCGAGGACTGCGGTGTCGTCGTCGCGGCGCATTCCCAGCCCCTACGCCCGCGACCGGCGGGCGACGTGGGGCGCCGAGCGCGGCCGGGATCGCGGACCAGGGTGAGCTCGTGCCCGATCCAGGCCTTGTCGGCCGCAGCGGGCATGCCGTCGCGCGGCGCGCTCGAGAGCACGCCCGACAGCTCCAGGTACACGTCGTTGCCGTTCGCGGTCCGCTCGCTGCGGCGCACGGTCCCCGGTCCGTGCGGGCTGCCCTCGAGCGCAACGCGGGTCCGCCGCGGGATCTCCGGCGTGCCGGATGCCGTCGCGACCACCCACACGACCCGGCGCGTGCTGTCGCTCCGCACGACGCGCACGTCGCGCACGACCCCGTCGACGACCCCGGCGGCGGTGCGACCTGCTCCGCGGCGGGCGGCTCGGTGGGTGCAAGGTGCCCGTTCGCGTCGGCGACGTCCGCCGGCTCCTGCGCGAGCTCCGCGGCGGGCGGCTCGGTGGGTGCATGGTGCCCGTTGGCGTCGGCGACGTCCTCCGGCGTCCTGCGCGAGCACCGCGCCGGGGGCCGCGTCGCGGGCGACCCCGTGCTCGTGCGCGTCCGGCGACGGTCACCGCCGTCGGCGCAGCCGCGGGGATGGCGATGTCCCCGGCCCCGTTGCGGTCGGCTCGGGACCCTCGGGCAGACCCGCGCGCCGCTTGCGATCGCGCAGCAGGACCATGATCGCGACCAGGACGAGCGTGGTCGCGATGCCCGCCAACAGGCCGATCAGGACCGTCTGCAGACCCTTGGAGGCGCCGCTCGTCGGACCCACCGGCGTGCTCGGCGCGTCGAGGACCCGGAACGTGCCCTGGGCCTGGGCGACGAGTTGCGCGCGCTGGGACGCGAAGGTGTTGAGCATCGCCTGGAGGGTGTCGTGGGCGAGGCTCGCCGACTGGGCCAGCGAAGCTGACCGTCATGACCTGCGGGCCATTGACCGTCGTCGAGGTGCCCGACAGCAGGGTCGAGCGGATCCGCTCGGTCAGCGCCGGGGTGCCGTGCAAGCAGCCCCGTCAGCCCGGACGGGGTGAGCGTCGAGGGCGGGTTGGCCTGGAGCCATGCGGCCAGTGGGCTGGTCGTGGCGACCGTGGTGCGGAACGAGTTCGTCGCGAGCAGCTCGTTGAGCAGCGACTGCTGTTGGGCGGCCGGGGTCAGCGGGGTCGCGCCGTTGGCCGCCTGCGCGGACGCGGCGCCTGCGGCGAGGTGATGTCGGACCAGATCGCCGCCTGGGACTGGTACATCGTGGGCGTGGACACCACGACCCAGATGGTGATCAGTAGCGCGAGCGGGATCGGCAGCACCAGACAGCTTCCAGTGCCGACGAAACACGGCGCGGCCGTCCCGAAGGAAGGTCTGCCAGTTGCGCATCAGTGTCGCTCCTTCGCAGCCGGGCCCGAGCGGGTCGGGATCGCTGGCTGCCGTCGTCTCGCGGGTAGAGGGTCGGGGCGAACCCCGACCAGTGCGGCCGGCGCGGCGGCGCGGCCGCTCGACCCCGGTCGGGTGAGAGTGGATCGGCCCAGCCGACGGGCCGGGCACCGGGCAAAGGGCGCGGCCATCATCATCGCGCCCCCGTCCGGGCGGCGGGCGGATCGCCGTGGGCGGCCACGGCGGCGGACGCCGGCGCGGCGGCGGGGCCGTTGGACGGTGCCGCGCCAGCGCGCCGGAGCGCGGCCGGTCGACGCTGGCGGGTGATCCGACGCGGCGGCCCGGCGGCCGCGCTGGCCGACCAGCGTCAGGACGACGACCGCCAGCAGCGAGACGATCACCCCCGCGATCAGCCCGTACAGGATCGTCGCAAGCGCGCTTGCTGGCGCCGGTGGTCGGTCCGGCCGGGGTGCTCGCCGGATCCAGGACCTGGAAGGTGCCCTGGCTCTGGGCGACGAGTTCTGCGCGCTGGGCGGCGAAGGTCGCGAGCATCGCCTGCAGGGTGTCGCGGGCCAGGTCCGGCGTCTGGGCGCTGAAGTTGATCGTCATCACCTGCGGCCCGTTGAGCGTCGTCGAGGTCCCCGACAGGAGGGCCGAGCGGATCCGTTCGGTCAGCGCCGGGGTGCCGTGCAACAGCCCGGTGAGCCCGGACGGCGTGAGCCTCGAGGGCGGGTTCGCCTGGAGCCAGCCGGCCAGGGGGCTGGTGGTGGCGACCGTGGTGCGGAACGCGTTCGTGGCCAGCAGCTCGTCCAGCAGCGATCTGTTGGTCGGCCGCCGGGTCAGCGGGATCGCCCCGTTGGCGGCCTGGGCGGACGCGGCCGCCTGCGGCGAGGTGATATTCGACCAGACCGCTGCCTGGGACTGGTACATCGTCGGCGTCGAGACCACGACCCAGATCGTGATCGCCAGGGCGAGCGGGATCGGCAGCACCAACAGCTTCCAGTGCCGGCGAAACACGGCCCGGCCGTCCCGGAGAAAGGTCTGCCAGCTACGCATGTGACTGCCCCTTGCGGCGTCGGCGCGCAACGGCGCCTCATGACCGGCGTCCGTCGCGCGCGCGGTGGCGTGGTGCCCCGCGGCGCGATGCTCGGGTACCGGGATGCTCACCGGCCGCAGCGACGTGACCGCACGCGGCACGGGGTCGGCCAGGCCGTCGCGGTCGGTGGGCCCGGCCGGGTGATCGCCGGCCGGCGAGAGCGCGACGCGCTGACCGGTCGCCAGCGACGCGTCGACCGCCTCGATCACCCGCACCACCTCCACGCCCAGCTGCGCGGTGCAGTGCGGAGCGGTCGCCGTGCGGATCGCGGTGCAGAAGTCGGCGAGCTCGAGCGCCAGCGGCTCCGCGACCGGGATCCGCGGCGAGACGATGTCGCCGGTGCGGTACGAGAGCCGGTACTCGCCGAACGATGACGGGTCCGGGAGCGAGACGCCGGAGTCGAACACGCGCACTGGCTCGTTGGAGGTGTCGTCGTACACCACCATCGCCTCCGAGCCGACGATGGTGGTGCGGCGCAGCTTCGACGGCGCGAGCCACGACAACTCGACTTGCGCGATGGTCTCCGAGGCGTACTCGAGGTTGATGAACGTGACGTCGGGCGTCCCGGGCATGATGCAGTTGCGGCTGATCGCCGACACCATGGTCGGCGTCTCCTCGAGCCAGAACTGCAGGATCGAGAAGTCGTGCGGGCCCAGGTCCCAGACGACGCTCGCGTCGGTCTGGTGCAGGCCGAGGTTGACGCGGCTGGTCGAGACGAAGTAGATGTCGCCGAGCGTGCCGGCGCGGATCAGGTCGCGGATCTTGAGCACCGGCGGCGAGTACAGGAACGTGTGGCCGGGCAGCAGCACCAGGCCGCTCGCGGCCGCCGTGGCTGCCAGGGCCCGCGCCTCCGGCTGCTGGCCGCGAGCGGCTTCTCGACGAAGACGTGCTTGCCGGCGCGCAGCGCGGCGTCGGCGAGCCGGAAGTGCGTCCCGATCGGCGTGGCGATCACGACCGCTTCGATCGCGTCGTCCTCGAGGACATCGGCGAAGTCGACCGTCGTCCGGCTGGTCGGATAGCGCTGGATGATCTGGTCGAGACGCTGCGGGTTCTGATCGCAGATCATCTGCAGGTCGGCGCCGCGCAGGGTCTGCAGGTTCCGCACGAGGTTCGGACCCCAGTAGCCGAGTCCGACGACGGCGACCCGGACGGGGTCGTCCGCGAACCGGTCACCGAAGGCCTCGGAGGGCTCGGTGGGGCGTATGGACACGCTCACGTCGTTCCTTTCCGTACGAGGAGGGTCGCCGGCGTGCGGCACATCAGTCTCAGATCGAGGCCGAGCGACCAGCCACGGGCGTATGCGACGTCCATGTCGAGCGCTTCGCGGAAGGTCGCGTGGGCGCGGGCGGTCACTTGCCACAGGCCGGTGATGCCGGCCGGAACGAGGAACCGGTCGAAGTGGTGCGGCAGGAAGTTCTCGGTCTCGTAGGGGATGCACGGTCGCGGACCGACCAGGCTCATGTCGCCGCGCAGGACGTTCCACAGCTGCGGCAGCTCGTCGAGGCTCGTCTTGCGCAGCCACCGTCCACTGGGCGTGATCGCGTCGGCCCGGTCGAGCTTGAAGATCCCGTTGCGATCCTCGGCGGTGTCCGCGTTCATCGTCTGGGCGATGTACGCCCGGTGCTCGTCGGGACTCGGTGTTGACGTACATCGTGCGGAACTTGAGCGTCGTGAACGGCTCGCCGTGCAGCCCGAGACGCGTCTGGCGAAAGAGGATCGGCCCGGGCGAGTCACGCCGCACCCGCCACGCGATCACCGCGAACAGCGGTGCCAGCACGAGCAGCGCCGCGGCGCTGACGACGACGTCGATCGACGCGCTTGATCACCATCGACGAGGGGGCCATCTTGACCGGCGGCAGCGCGAGGATCGGCAGGCCTTCGACCGTGTCGATCCGCACGGTGGCCGGGAGCAGCTCGAACAGGCGCGGCACGATGTCGATCTGCACGCGCTCGTCGCCGAGGCTGCGGACGACCTGCATGGTCTGCTGCGCGGTGTCGTTGGAGAACGCGACGATCACCCGTTCGATGTCGAGCGCCTGGACGATCTGCGCCAGCTCGGTCGGCGTCCCGAGCAGCCGCAGCCCTTCGAGGCCGGTGCGGCGGGGCTTGGGGTCGTTGTCCACGAAGCCGACGAGGTTCAGGCCGTACTCGGGGTGCATGAGCAGCTTGCGCGCGACGCGCTGGCCGATGTCGCCGGCGCCGATGATGATCGTGTTCTGCTGGTAGGTCAGGCTGTGCCGGCAGATGCGGCGCGCGACGACGCGCAGCGTGATGATGAACAGCGCCGCCAGCAGCCAGACGGTCACGGTGCGGGCGATCGTCGGGTCGGCGACGCCGGTCAGCTGCACGAACGCGTACAAGGTCCAGGTGCCGATCGTGGTCACGTGCAGCACCCCGACGATGTCGTCGCTGGTGGAGTGGTAGGCGCGCTCGCCGTCCTGGTCGTACAGGCCGTAGAGCTTGCCGACCAGGATCCAGGCCGGGATCGAGGCGAACACGACCACGGTCGCGAGCGCCGTGTGGCCAGGGACCGATTGGTCGAACACCACGAACATGACCAGCTGCGCCATCAGGAACGCGGCCAACAGGCCCGTCACGTCCGCGATGACCAGCGCGCGGCGCACGAGCCAGCCGCGGTGCCTGAGCGTGCGGGCGCTGCGGCGGTGCGCCAGGATCTCGAGCGTCCGCGGATCCGCGGTCAGCGGTCCGGCACCGGCGGGCGTGCCCGGCGGGGCGTCGGCGGCGCGGTGCGGCGCGGGGTCGGGTCGGTGCTCGGAGTGCGGGTCGTTGTGCTGCACGATCACCGTCCCGGCGGCGCGGCGCGCGGCCGGTCGAGGTCAGGAGGCCCGCGTCGGGGGCGCCCGGGCGGGCGGCGAGGCGGCGGGCCGGGACACCGGCGACGGTGGCGCCGGCCGGCACGTCGCGCGTGACCACCGCACCTGCGCCGATCCGCGCGCCTGCCCCGATGGTCACGCCGCCGAGGATCACCGCGCCGGTGCCGATGCTCGCGTCATCCTCGACGACGGTCGCCAGCAGCTCCCAGTCGGCATCGGCTGAGCAGCTCGCCGTTGCCCAAGGCCGCGCGCGGGGTCTTGTCGTTGACGAACATGGCGCCGTGCCCGACGAAGACGCGGTCGCCGATCGTGACGCCGTCGCAGATGAATGCGTGGCTCTGGACCTTGCAGGACGCGCCGATCCGCGCGCCGCGCTGGATCTCGACGAACGTCCCGACCTGGGTCCGGTCGCCGATCACGCACCCGTACAGGTTCGTGAACGAGTAGACCACCACGCCGTCGCCGAACTCGACGTCGCGGATCAGCCGGTACGGGGCGTCGTTGGCCGGGCGCATCAGAGCGCACCCCGCACCGCGTCGCAGACCGCCTCGAGCTGGGCCGCCGTGATGCCCGGGAACATCGGCAGGCTGACCGTCTCGCGGGCACACCGCTCCGTGACCGGGAACTCGCCGTCGCGCCCGAGGTGCCGGTACGCCTGGGTCTGGTGCACCGGGATCGGGTAGTGACGGCCGGTCGCGATGCCCCGCTCGGCCAGCGCGGCGCACAACGCCGTCGGGGTCCGCGACCCGGACCACGTACAGGTGCCAGACCGGGTCCGATCCGTCCGGCACGTAGGGCAGGACGAGGTCGTCGACGTCGGCGAGCGCCTCGCGGTAGTAGGCCGCGGCGGCGCGCCGCTCGTCGCGTCCACTGCTCGACGAACCGGAGCTTGTGGAGCAGCACCACCGCCTGGAACGCGTCGAGGCGCGCGGTGTACCCCTCGAAGGCGTGATGGTACTTCGCGTACTGGCCGTGCTCGCGAAGTGCCCTGACCACGCGCGCCTGGTCGGGATCGTTCGTGCACCATGCGCCGCCGTCGCCGAACGCGCCGAGGTTCTTGCCCGGATAGAAGCTGAACGCCGCGCCGTCGAGTGCCGCCCCGGCGCGGACGCCGTCACGGGTCGCGCCATGCGCCTGGCAGGCGTCCTCGACGACGCGCAGCCCGTGCCGCGCCGCGATCCGCGTGGCGGCGCGGGTGTCCGCCATCTGCCCGTACAGGTGCACGAGCATCAGCGCGCCGGTGCGCTCGCTGACGACGCTCTCCGCCGCGTCGAGGTCGATCGTGTAATCGTCCTCGCGTACGTCGACCAGCCGCGGGGTGAGTCCGGCCTGGCGGATCGCCTCGACGGTCGCGACGAACGTGTTGGCCGGGCAGATGACCTCCGCGCCGGGCTCGAGCCCGAGCGACCAGCAGCCCGAGCCGCAACGCGTCGGTGCCGCTGGCGACGCCGACCGCGCACGCCGCGCCGACCCACACCCCGAACGCTTCCTCGAAGGTGCCGCACACCGAACCGTTGATGAACGCGTTCGTGTCGCACAGGGCACCGAAGTCGGACAGCACCGCGTCGCGGACCGCGCGCGTCTGCGGCGACAGGTCGAGAAACGGGACGCGCAGCACCGGGTGGGCTGGCCGTGTTCGAGTTCACGCTGGGCCTCGCGAGTCGGTCATGCCGAGGCCTTCAGGGTCTGGTGGACAAAGGCCGCGTATGGGTTCGCGGGCGTTCCGGAGTAGGAGGAGATCAGCGAGCCGCAGGTGCCCCAGGTGTCCCATGTCCACGCGGCCCAGGAGACGTTGTGGACTGGCGGCCCAGCCGAGGATGCGTCCGCACCGCCCCCGACGCGCACTGGCTGCCCGTCGACCGACTCGCCGAGCTCGCCGAACAGGAGCGGGACGCGACGTGCCACGGGCAGCATCGTCCGGTTGAAGCAGGCGGTCGTGGAGCAGACCTGGCCGCCATAGACGTGCGCTTCGGCGACGAGCTGGTGGCGCGGGTCGCGCGGCTCGTTGGCGAGCCAGCCGGACAGGTCGTTCGCCCACGCGACGCCCGGGGACCGCGATCACCCCGCCGAACCCTGCGGCGCGGATCAGGCGCACGGCCTGCTTGGAGCCGGCGGATCGGTACGGCGCGTTGACCGGTCCGTAGGTCGCCACCGCACACGCCGCCGTTGGCAAAGCACGACGCGCCGACGGCCGGCTCCCCCCACACCCCGAGGATGACGTTGGGATTGCCTCGGAAGGTGCGCGCGAGGCTGGTCCAGACCGCCGGCGAGTGATCGGCGTCGGGCGCCGCGGACTGGTACGTCGCGCGGTAGCGGCCCGGCGCGGCCCACATCAACGACACCTCGGGCGTGATGCCGACCCGCTGGAGCTCGGCGACGTAGGCGACGATCGCCGCACGGTAGGCGGCGCCCGAATCGGCCCGCGGGACGCCGTTGATGCCCAGCCAGCAGTCCTCGTTGATCGGGATCCGCACGAGCGTTGCGCCCCAGGACCGGATCGCGCGGACCGACGCGGCATTGCTCGGGCCGTCGAAGATGCCGTAGCCGTGGACGCAGGTGTATTCGGTCCCCGACCGGTTGACGCCGCGCAGCACGACGGGCTGCCCGGCGGCGTTCTCGAGACGGTTGCCTTGGACGTGCAGCCCGGCGGCCCGGGTCGCGACCACCCGCGCCGCCGGCCCGGGCGGGGGCGCGATGACCGTGGTGCTCCCGCCGGTGTGGTGCGTGGCGCCGCCGCTCAGCAGGCGCACGACCGCCGATCCCGGCGAACGCGGCCACGACCAGCGCGGCGATGACCAGCAGGCGTCTCATGCGGTGAACCGGTAGAGGATCTCGCCGGCCGCGCGGCAGACGATGTCAGGTGAGCGCCGGATCACGGCCCTGGCGACGCCTGGCGTCGCCGAGCCGCCGCGCGTGGCCGGCACGTCGGCGAGCAGCGTGTAGACGAGCGGCGCCTCGACGGCGCCCCAGGACGCCTTGAAGCTGCGCAGCCCCGCGTCGGTCGTGTCGCTGCGGCCGAAGTCGAAGGTGCGGTACCCGCGGTCGGACGCGTCGCGGATCGCATGCCAGAACAGCGCGTGGTTCGGCCGGTGTTGCCACGCCTCGGCGAGCGACGCGCCGTACTTGTAGGTGACGGTGCGCGATCCGTGCAGCAGCACCATCCCCGCGATCGCGGCACCGTCGCGCTCGGCGAGCAGCAGCTCGCCGTGACCGGGCGCGATCAGTTCGAGCCAGACCGCGTCGAAGAACCGGCGCGGCTGGGACGGCACGCCCAGCCGTCGCCGCGTGGAGACGTGCAGCCCGAAGTACGTGCGCATGTCCTCGAGGCGGGTCGCCACGCGCACTCGCACGCCGTCGCGCTCCGCGCGGCGGATCGATCGCCGCACCTGCGACGGGTGCAATCCGGCCCAGAGCGTGTCGTGGTCGGTCAGCGCCAGCGCGTGCGTCACCCCCGCCGGGTACTGCTGGCCGCGCGCCAGCGCGTCGCGGATCGCGAAGCGGCTGATCCCGGCGGTGCGGCGCGCATCCTCGAGCGCGTCGACGAGCACGCCGACCGGCGTGTCGGCAGCGGCCAGCGGCGGGCAGACATCGGTGAACGGCAGGCTCGACCAGCGGCGCTGCCGCCGGCCGGTCGCGATGACGGGGATGCCGCCGCGGATCCGATCGTGCTGATCGACGAGCACCAGGCAGAACGCGTCGAACCGGTACACCCGCCCGATCATCGCCGCCCACGCCGGCTGGTGGTACGCGAGCGCGCCCGGGTGCTCGTCCACGAACCGCTGCCACGCCGGATCACCCACGCTCAACCGGCGAACGCGCATGGGCGCCGCGACACCCGCGTTGGTGGATGGCCTAGATGTCGTCGACATCCAGCACCCGCCCGCCGGCGACCGGCGTCGGTCCGTCGGCCTCGTCCGCCCACGACTCGTCGTCCCGCGGCACGGCCACGCCGGACGGCCCACGCCACGAGCGCAGCCTCCGCCGCCCGACGATGCCGACCAGCATCGGGATCTCGGTCACGCCCGGCCACGGGTCGTCGCGGACGAAGACCGCCGATTCGCGCGGGCCCCGCCACGTCGCGCAGGTACTCGCCGACGCCGAGCCGGCCCGCGACGATCTCCCGCAGCGCGGTCGGCAGATCGGTGGTCAGCCGTGACCACCGGACGTCGGTCCGCATCTCGGTCGCCGGCACCGGCTCGCCGAGTGCCAGGCAGCGGGCGAGGTACGGGAAGTCGACGCCGGCGCGCTGGCAGAGGCTGTGCCACCCCCAGACGCGCGGGTTGATGTCCAGCAGCTTCAGGCTGCGCGTGTCCGGGTCGCGCTTGAACTCGACCTCGACCAGGCCGGTGAAGCGCAGATCGCGAAGAATCCGCTCGGCGATGGCGCGCACCTCCGGCTCAGCGACGGTCTCGACGAACGTCGACGCACGACCGAAATCGGCCGGATGCTGGCGGGTGCGTCGCGCCACGACCCACGCGACCGGGCTCGCCGTCGTCGCAGAGGGCCGCGTAGGAGAACTGCATGTCGCCGCCGCCCGGCACGAGTTCCTGGATCAGCAGCTCGCTGGGGTCGATCAGCGTGGCCAGGTGCGCGAACCGATCGCGCAGGTCGGACGGCGAGTCGGCCCGCCACGCCTTCGTGGACGTGACCTGGCTCATCGCCGGTTTGACGCACACCGGATAGCGGTCGGGCATACGCGCGGCGTCGACGGCGGTCTCGGCGATCCAGGTCTGGGGCTGGTCGATGCCGAGCCGTGCGGCGAGCGCGACCATCCGCCGCTTGTCGTATGCGATGCGCAGGGTATGCCACGGCGGCGTCGTGAAGGTGAACCGCCCGCTGAGCGCCGCGCGATGCATCGCGACGAGCCGCGCGGTGCGGTTCGACGTCGGAAACAGCGTCCACCCGTCGAGCGCGTGTGCGGCGGCGAGATCGAGCAGGAACGCGGTGCGCTCGAGGTCCGTCGCGCCGGTCAGGTCGGCCCGCGCCGTGGCGAACCGGCTTCGCGAGGCGAGCGTGTCGTCGCCGTCACGCAGCACCCAGACCGGGATGCCGCGCCGACCGAGGCTCCGGACGACGGCGAGTCCCCGGTAGTCGGCGCCGATTACCACCGCGCCGGGCAGCCTGCACGGGGCCGAGTGCGCCCTCATGGTCGGTTACCGTGCCCGGCTGCGTGCGCCGGCGGTCCTGATCGCGCGCGCCAGGGTGGGCGCCGCGAACTCGGATCCGGCGACGAACCGCATCAGCGGGCCGTAGCTCCACGCGCTGGGAGCGCCGATCACGTAGAGGCCCGGCAGCGTCGTCTCGAACCCGGTCGACAGGACCGGGTAGCCGTCGACCTGCCGGACGCGGCCGAGGATCGCGGCGGGCAGGAAGGAGTACTTCGCGATGTCGACGCGATAGCCGGTGGCCATCAGCACGTGGTCGGCCTCGCGGCGCGACCCGTCGTCCAGGGTCACCTCGACGCGGCCGCCGCGGACCTGCGCCGCGGCGATGGTCCGGCCGAGGTTGATCGGCACGTCCCGGACCCGGTCGGTCAGCCACGCGGCACCGGCCGGACGCAGCGACCGGACGCTGAACCGATCCTGCGTGCGGCGTGGCAGCGACCGGAACACGCGCGGCGCGCTGACCAGGCGGCTGATGCCCGCGGGCCCGACCTCCGCCGGTGCGAACGCGGCCTTGGTGATCGGCCCCAGCTTGTGGATGATCGGCGCGCGGCGCAGGAAGAAGATCCGCTGCTCGCGGACGACCATCTCGACGCTTGCCCCGCCCTCCTTCAGGAGCGCGGCGGACTCCAGCGCCGACTGGCCGCCGCCGACGACGAGCACGCGCTTGTCCGGCGAACACCCCAAGATCGCGATGCTCGCTGGCGTGCGTCGCGTGTTCGGCGTCGAGCCGTCGAAGACCGCCGGACGATCCGCGAACGGCGCGATGCCGCCCGCAACCACGACCCGTCGCGCGGTGGTCGTGTCGCCGTCCTGGAGCCGCAGCACGAACCCCGCCGGGCTCGTTTCGATCGTCTGCACGAATCGTTCGTCGGGCGCCGTCGCCAGGCCCGCCGCGAACCAGCGTCCGTAGGCCACGAAGTCGCTCAGCGGCACCGGCCGGGTCACCAGGCGGCCCGTCGCGCGCTGGTAGGCGTCGAGCGTTCGCGTGTCGTCGGGGTTGCCGATGGTCGAGGCGACGTACGGCGAGCGCAGCCGCATCCCGCGCGGCATCTGCTCGTCCCAGAAGCTCATCGGACGCCCGAAGACCCGGACCTCGAGGCCGTCGGTTGGCGCGAGGTGTGCCGCGGCGGCGAGCCCGTACGGGCCGGCGCCGACGATCGCGACGTCACAATCGGCCGGCGTTGTTCCGCTCCGGGAAGCCGTATTGCAACGGAGGGTCGTCGGCACGCGCATTGCGCCTAGCGTCTTACAGCCGCGCCCGTCCGGCTACTGTCCATAGGGACGGGGATCCTCGCCAAGCCTGGCCGGGCGGCTAAACGTCGTCACCGTTCGAACTGCCCATTTGGACGGGGGCGCGCGAGGCATCCTGGCCGGGAGGCCAGGCGAGCGAGCCGCCGCCGGCCGACTCCGCCCGGCGCCGGCACGACATCGCGTCCCGATGCACCGCCCGGGGCCCCCCCAAACGAACGGCCTGCGCAGCGCGGGGCCGGCCGGCAGCGATCTCGCGCGATCGGCCCGCGTCCTGGCCGCGCAGCGCGTCACGCCGAGGCCGCGCCGGGCCGCGGCCGACGACCATCCCGACGACGTCTGCTCCGACCGCGTGAGTTTACGTGATATTTACATGATATCCGGGACCTTTCCGGACCCCACGTGACCGCGGAGTCGCACCAGTGCAGGGACATCGGACGAATGGCGCAGCCCGTCGGCGGGCGGGCGGAGTCCGCGGTCTCGCGCGCGCGGCGAGCCTCCACTTAGCTTCTCCCCCCCGAACGCGGGGGGCGCCCGCTACGTTGGCCTAGGCCGCCGCCGCGCGAGCCCCGCGGCACGCACTGCACACTGATACGTCGGCGCACTGGCCCGTCGGGTCGCGGCTGATGCACGTCGCCGAGTCGCCCGGCGCGCGCCGCAACACCGGTCCGGGAGACGGCGTCGACCGATCCCGGACCGGCGACCTGCCGGACGCAGTGCGCCGGATCGCTCGGCTACACGCCGACGGCCGCGACGCGCGGCGGCGACGGTGCAAACAACGCGTCGTACACGGCCAGGTACTCGCCCTTCTGCGTCGACCAGCCATAGCGATCCGCGCGCGGCATCGGCGTTGGCGACGAGCTCGCGCGACGCGGGCCGGATCGTCGGCAAGCCGCACCAGCGCGTCCGCCAGGCTTCGCGCGTTCCCCGCCTCGTAGTACTCGAGGGCGGTCCCGTCGCAGAGCGCTTCGAGCGCATCCAGACGGCTCGCGATCACCGGCAAGCCATGGATCCAGTAGTCGGTCATCTTGTTGGTCGTCACGAGGTTCGAGTACGGCGAGGACTTCTGGGCGATGACGCCCACGCTCGCGTGGTGCAGCAGGTCGTTCATCCGTGCGCTGTCGACCCACCCTTCGAACCGGGTGATGTCGTCGACCCCGAGTCGCCGCGCGAGCGCAAGCACCGCCGGCACGTACGAACCGCGACCGGTGAACACGACCTCGAGGTTCGGGATCCGGTCACGGGCCAGTGCCGCCGCCTCGACGATCGTGTCCTGCCCGTAGCGGTCCTCGATCGTCCCATGGCAGATGACGGTGAACCGGTCGCCGCGCGGCGGCGCGGCGGAGGGCTGTCCACCCGGCCAGCAGGGTCGACCGGTCCGTCCCGTTGAGTACGACGCTGATCCGCGACGCGTCGGCGCCGCGCTCGGCGTAGCGGTCGCGCAGCTGCGGGGTGACGGTCACGGCGCGGTCGGCGAACCGGAGCGCCGCCTGCTCGAATCGGACCATGAGCCGCGTGATCCGCGGCGAGCCGAAGATGGTCTGGGCGAGTTCCGGGGTTGGCTCGTTCATGTAGGCGACGACCTTGGCGCCCGTGAGCTTCGCGAACGCCGCGCAGAAGACCAGGAAGTCCGGCATCGAGTTGACCTGCACGACGCGGTATCGGCGCCGCACACAGCGCCCCGCGACGGCGCCCGCGGCAGCCGAAGAACGCCCCGTAGCCGGCGACGTACCCGGCCTTGGAGGACTTGGTGATCCCGACGGGGAGGCTCGTGACCCGGACGCCGTTGATCGTGACGCGCCGCGGCCGCCCGGCCCGTCGCATGCACGAGCACCTCGACCTCGTAGCCCGCACCCATGAGCGCTTCGGCCTGTCGACGGACCGGCATCTCGTACAGGTCCGTCTGGCGGACGATCAGGGCCCGAGGGCGCGCGGGCTGACGGCGAGAAAACGCGAGCATACGGCGGCTATTGGTTGGGGGCGAGCATGCGAGGCGGGGCGGGCGCGGCGGGCGGGGCGGGCGCGGCGGGATCCGGCGCAGCGTGTCGAGCAGGCCGCGTGCGGCGACGTCCCACGCGTACCGCTCGACGGCGAGCGCGCGGCCGCGCGTGCCAAGCCGGGCGCCCAGGCTCTCGTCGCGAAGCAGCCGCACGGTCGCCCCGGCCACGTCGTCGGGCGTGTCGGCGATCAGCAGGTGCTCGCCGTCGATGACGTCGATCCCCTCACAGCCGAGCGTGGTGGAGACGATCGGCCGGCCCATCGCGAGCGCCTCGACGACCTTCAGGCGCGTGCCGCCGCCCATCCTGACCGGGATGACGACCACCGCGGCGCGGCCAAGCAACGCCGGCGACGCTCCCACCTCGCCGGTGGTCGCCACCGCGTCCCGCTCCAGGCGCAGGCGGTCGGCCGCCGACCCGCGGCCCACGATGAGCAGCCGGGCGTCCGGCGCGGCCGCGCGCACGCGTGGCCAGACCGCATCGACCAGCCACCGCGCGGCGTCCCGGTTCGGCCGGTAGTCGAGGACGCCGTTGAAGACCACCAGTCCGGGCTCGGGCGTGATGCCGGCCGTCGGCGTGAACGCCTCGACGTCGACGCCATTGGGGACGACCACCACCCGCACGCCCGCGTACGCGGCACGGATCAGCGCGGCTTCGCGTGTCGGACGTCACGAGCGTGGTGTGCGCGGACCGCCACGCGGCCTGCTCGACGGCGCGCAGACGCCGCGCCTCCCAGGTGTGGAAGACCCGGCGCACGGGCGACGACTCGCCCCGAGCGAGGCGTTGGGCGACCTCGTACTCG
Source organism: uncultured Thermoleophilia bacterium (assembly GCA_963784985.1). GTDB lineage: Bacteria > Actinomycetota > Thermoleophilia > Miltoncostaeales > Miltoncostaeaceae > CAITWD01. Next base: position 24,388 of record CAWATR010000020.1, on the reverse strand, counting down.
ATGTTGTGCTCGTCGAGAATCACCGGCAACGCAGCGGGGACGGGCAGGCCCGCCAGCGCGCTCGACTCGAGCATGACCACGCTCACGCGCCCGTCGCTGGGCGATCCGCCGCGCTGCCTCGGCCAGTTGCGGCGTCGTGACGCTGGACGTCGCCCAAGGCGTCCCGGCGGCGATGCAGCGCAGCTGCTCCACGCGCTTCGCCACGCCGGTGGGCGGGACGAACGGCACCGTCTCGAGCGCGGAGCCCGCGCGGCAGGGACGGCGCCGGCGGGTGCGCGGCACGTCGGGTACGCGTAGGCGAGCACGGTCACCTCATGCTCGGCCGCGGCGGCCTGCGCGAGGTTCCACACCCGCGCCTGGAAGCCGCTGCGCACCGGATAGGGCATCTGGGCGCTGATGATCAGCAGGTGGTGACGGCCGGAGGTCACTGCGGATCGACCATCCGGATCGACGCGGTGTCGTGCACGGGGCCCTCGATCCGCCAGTCGTCGACCGTCCCGACGATCCGCGACGCGGCCCGGGCTCGCCACCACGCCGCCGCATCGCGTGGCAACGCGCACCAGGGGTCGTCCCGCAGCGCGGCGTCCAGGAGCCGTTCGTAGGCGCCGACGCGGACCGGGTCGAGCATGTAGTCGGGGTGGGTGATCATGAGACAGAGCCCGCCCGCATCCCGCAGCGCGCCCGCCTTGTCGAGCCACGCGCGCTCGTCGCGGTGGCCAAGGATCTCGAACAGCGTGTGGTCCTGGGGCATCGTGATGGGCAGTTCGACCATGTCCTGGTTGAAGAACGGCAGGATCGAGCAGCACCCGCCGGGCTGCGGCTCGTACGGGTCCGTGTCGGGGTAGGACGAGTCGTAGGCGAACCCGAGCCTGGGCATCCACTCGTAGACGCGGTGCGTGGCGGGAGAGCGAAAGCCGACCGCCCCCCATGCCGTCGCCGCGGCGCGCATGGCGGGCAGGCGGTTGGTCAGCGTCGCGAGCGATTCGAGGTCGCGCCCGTCGTGACGGAGTCCGTGGACCCCGATCTCAAAGCCGTCGTTGGTCAGGCGCTCGATCACGCCGGGATCGACCCGGTACCGCTCGGGGACGAAGTTCCAGCTCGAGCGCAGGCCGAGTCGCCGCTCGAGGTTGGTGAGGATTGCCACGGCGTCGTGACCCGTTTGGGTTTCCACGTCGTGCGTCAGGACCAACGCCCAGCGGTGTGGCGCCGGCCACGGGGCGATCGTCGGCAAGGGGCGCCCGGCGACGCGTGCGCAGAGCTGCCCGACGAGCCCGTCGAGCAGCGTTGCGGAGGCGTCGAACGGGTATCCGGGAAACCGCGAGCGCGCCTGGATGTGGCGGAGCCGGCGGCGCAGCCAGAGCTGGGTCCCGCGCGGCATCAGCGGCCGCGCGGCGTAGTAGGTGCGCTGCGCCGCGCGTCGGAGCGTGGGTCTGGTGCCCGCCGCCAGTGGCCTGGTAGCGCTCCGACTCCAGGCTGCGCAGCGCATCGTCCGGATCGAACGGCAGGAACACGCTGCCGTCGGCGCTCGTCCACGACGAGCCGACGGCCCGGCCGGTGGCGTCGCAGACCGGCAGGTCGCGATTCCAGACCCGCCCCGAGTCGCGCAGCAGCGCCCGCGCCGTCTCGTCGCGCATGATCGCTGCGTACACCGGCAGGCGGCCGAACGTGAACGCACTGCCGCGTGCCGATTCGCCGGCGACCGCGCGCGGGAAACTCAGCGTCGGCCCATCGCCGGACTCGACCGGCGCGACGACCACAAGGCCCGTGCACTCGAACGGCGGTACCGGACCGGTGTCGAGCACCGTGTATGGGACGCGCAGACGCTCAAGCGCCGCGACCGGCTGCGTCGCGACCAGGACACCCGTGCCAATCGACGCCGCCGTATCGGTCACGCCCGGTCTCCGGTGCCGGCGGTGCGCGGACGCGCGAGCGAGGCAGTGCGGACGCGAATGGCGGCGTCGCACGCGGGACGCCGGAACGCGGCGGCCCCCGGTGGTTGGGCGGGCTTGCGGGACCGCGAGCACGATGCGCCTCACCCCGCGGTTGAGCTGCCGCGAAGCGCCGCCGCGATGCGCGGCGCGCGACCCGCCAAGTTGTCGGACACGATCGCGGCAAAGGCGACCGCGACCAGGCCGAACCCGGCGATCTCTGACGCCATCTTGACGGCGACCTTGATCTCATACGGCCATGAGCCGTCGGCGATCCCGAGGTGCCGCAACCCGACCGGGACGGCGACGTGCAGCACGAACGACAGGACCAGCAGCCCGACGGCGATCCGCACGAGACGCGCGACAGGCTCGGGCCCCTCGCGCGCGGACAGCCACAGCCCGACCAGGATCAGCAGCAGGACCGGCAGGACCAGGAGCAACCCGCCGGAGGTCTGTGGCACCTCGAGTGCGCTGAGCACCGCGTAGGCGGCGAGTGCCGCGCCGCAGATGCCGGGCCAGCGCTGACGGCTCGTCAGGCCGGCGGCGATCCCCGCCACTGCCGCGATGACCACGAGCAGGCTGCTCGCCACCCCGAAGACGCTCGAATCAAGGCCGGAATCGAACGCGCGGTTGCGCAGCCCGTACGCGCCCACATCGATCAGGTGCGTGGCGACTTGCGCCGCGACGATCGCCAGGATGGCGGCCACGCCCCAGACGCGCACTCCGCGAGCCCGGTCAGGTGGATGGTTCATGACCGGCCGGACGGAGGGTTCATACCCCGATTTTTGCGGGAGCCGTGATTGGCGCAACCAACCAAAAGGCCAGGTTCGCCCCCACGCCTGCGCGCGGCGCCCGCATTATGCGCATTCGCGTCGAACCGCGACCGGCGCGTCGGCCGCACGAGGCCGCAGGTTGGCCGTCGCGACGGCGACCGCCGCGGGCCGGGGCTCCATGCCCGCCGGATCACGGGTCGGAGGTCAGCCGCGAAATACCCGGCACCGTGCCTGCCGCCACCACGGCGTGCAGCGGCCCGCCGCGCAAGTAGTGGTTCAGGAAGGCGATGGTGACGCGCTCGACGATGCCGAGCTGCGGCTGCTCGTATGTATACGGCGGAAGATGGCCGGCCCCGATCAGGGTGAGCAGGAACTTCGGGGCCGGTGCGCTTGCGAAGAACGCGGTGGTGGCCTGCGGCGGGTTGATCGTGTCGGCCGACCCTTGCGTCGCCAGGAGCGGCGCGGCGCCTCGGGGCACGGTGAAGCCCGACGCAAAGGGGATTTCGGCGCCGGACAGGATGACTGCGGCGCGGATGCGAGGATCGCGATAGGGGCGGTCGTAGGCCGCCGCAAGGGCCGTGTCCCCGCCATCGGACTGACCGGCGACCGCGATGCGCGACGGGTCGACGATCCCATCCAGCGGATTCGCCGGCGCGTGCGATGCGGCCAGCATGCGCGTGATGACCAGACGCATATCGGCCGGTTGGTTGACCAGATCGGCCTCGTCTGGACCGCCCGGGGCGTCGGGGTTCTCGCGCGGGAACACAGGCGAGGCCACGACATAGCCCGCGCGCGTCCAGGCCTGGAGCAGCCGCGCGTAGAGCGACGGCGTGACGTCGAAGCCGTGGCCGAACACGATCAGCGGAAACGGCCCGAACTCGCGGGCGGCGGGGGCGTCGACGACGTCGGTCGCCCTGACCGGGCCGAGGGCGGGATAGCGCACCTCGACGACGAAGGTCCGCGGCTCGCTGGTGCCGTTCGGGAGCCGTATGAATCGGGTCGGGTCGACCATCCGCACCTCGCGGAAGCCCACCGCGAACCGTGTCGGTCGCGGAGGCGGCGCGGGCGGCGGCACACGGACCGGGACAGCGGTCCGCGTGATGGTGGTCTGCCCGTGCGAGCCCGAACCGCCGCACCCGGCAACCAGGGCGACGAGCGCAGCCGCCACCGCGACCACACCGAGGCTGCCCAGGGCGCCGGGACCCGACGTGCGTCGGCTGGGACTCACGGGTGTCCCGGCGCCCCGCCGATCGGTCGGTGACGGGGTCGGATGCGCGGACTCATCCCTCGGTGCGCCGTTGGCGTGATGCGTGCAGATGGCCCGCGCGGGCGAGACCACGTCTGCGGACAGACCCGCGATCTGAGATCGACGTCGCACGGGCCTAGTAGCGCCCTGGTGACGAGGGTCCCGCGAGCACGATCCGGGGGGCCTCGGACGGCCGCAGCCACCTGAGGATTCGCACGAGTGTCGTCCGGGCGACCGCGACACACCCCGCCGTCGGCGACGCGGTGCCGACGTGCAGGAAGATGCCCGAGCCGAACGGGCCGGCGGCCGGCACGTTGAAGTCGATCACTGCGAAATACGCATAGGGGGCGGTCTCGAGCCAGAGGCACTCGGTCGCTCCCCCGTAGGGGTTGTCGGCGCAGTCCGCGTTCGCCGAATGCTGGAACGTGTTGTACGTCGCGCCGGTCGCCGGGTTCTCGTCCCAGTAGTCGCCGGGCACGAGACGGTGATACCCGGAGGCGACTCCCGGGTTCGGGTTCGTGCCGTAGATGGTCGTCCCCAGCGCGTAGATGCCCTCGGGCGTCGTTCCGTCGCCCTCCCGCCGGCGGCGCGGCGCGCGCCAGCCGTTGTAGCCGACGCGAGCGCGCACCGGACCAAGCGCAGCTCGCCACACGCCGCCGACCTTCTCGAACGCGCGGAGCGTCGCCACGGTCGACCGCGACGATGCCGATGTCACCACGATCACCTGCTTCGCTCCGTCGACGCTCCTGAGCCCCATCGGCAGACGTGCGGTACGCACGGAGGTTGCCGCCTGGGTCGGCGCGCCGTTGGCGACCAACGCCAGCACGGCGGCAAGCACGACCGCCTGCACCGACCGCTGCACCCACACACGCCACGCACCCATGCTCACCCCGGCGATTGTCCCGTCCCCGAACCGACGACTCTATCGGTCAGGGTTGCACCGGCGGCCCGAGACCGCTCGAGGACGTGGTCCGCCGGATCGCGCTGCGCGCGCACCCGTGCCCGTCGCCGGAACGCGGGGCGGCAGCGAACCTAGACGGGGCTGCCGAACGCGGCGACGAGGATCAGCGCCAAGAAGCCCACGAGGAACACCGCCACCGTGGCGATCGCGACAATCTGCGTCGCCCGCCGGTGGCGGGGATCGTCGAAGAACATCATCGTGCGCGCACGCGAACTGGTCGCAACCACGCCCCGCTCGGCATTGATCGCGCCGTTCGTGGCATCGGGGGTTCCGCGCGCCGCGTGTGCCGCCGGCTCACTCGACTTCTCGACGGTCGCCCAGGATGCGCTCCAGGAGCCACTGGCCGCGTTCGCCCGCGAGCGCGAGCGAGTCAACCTCCACCGGCGCTTGGGGGCGCTGCAGCCGGAGCCAGTCCCGCCCACCGGGCCCGGCGTGGAGCAGTCCGCTCAAGAAGAAGCCCTGCTCGCGGAGCGCGGTCACCGCATCGTCGCTCGGCGTCGTGAGGTCCACGTCGGCGTACAGCACCGCCGCTTGGCGCGCGACCTCGCTGCGCAGCAGGCGCTCGAGCCCCCGTCGGTCGCCGAGCGCCCGGCCGGAGACGCGCAGGTAGGCCGTGTCGTCCTCCTCATCCGGTACGAACGCCGCCGCGACGGGGAACGGCTGGGCACCCGGGTCTGGTTGACGCACCACGATGCCGACGTGCTCCGCCAGCGCGTGCAGCTCATCCGCATACCTGGTCGGCAGCGCCATCGCCCGTTCCGGGGCCTCCAGCAGCGACCGACTCGCGACGAGGTTGGCGCCCCGCTTCGGCGACGCGTGGTCGCTGGCCAGCTGGGCTTGGGCCATCGCCGGAGGCGACCCGCCGAGCATCAGCGCGGATTCGCGATAGCCGTGGTTGAGCTCCGCTCGCTGGCTGTAGGGGTGTGCGCAGGTCGCCCGCCCGAACAGCGCCGGCAGGCCCGCCGCGCGTGCGCGGGCGAGGGTGTGGTCGAACATCGGATCGAACAGTCCGAGCCCTCGCCAGGCGCGATCGATGAGCGCGACCCCGCTCTCGGCGGCCTCATCCGGTGCGGTGACCATCACGGCGTGGTGGCCGATCACCGCTCCGTCCGCGCAGGCCACTGTGCTCAGCACCCGTCCGTCACGCATTGCCTGCTCGATCCACACCGGGCGGTAGAAGTCCCGATGGCGGTAGCCGAGCACATAGCCGTGCCACAGGAGCTTGGCGATAGCCTCGGCGTCGGCCGGCTCCGCGTCGCGGATGACGACGTCATCGCGGGTCTGCGCCCGCCGCCCGCGGTCGGTGTCCGCGGCGCCCTCGGCCCCCCCGCCGACGACCGCGTCGGCGTGCGTGGCGACGAGATGCACCGCAATCCGTTTGCCGTCGTCGGCGAGGTTGATCAGCCGCACGTCGCTGGCAAGACGAGCGACCGGCTCGAGGGTCGCCGGGAGCGGCCCATCCGGGCCGCCGGCGCGCCGCATGGGCGCGCCCCAGTCGTGCAGGTTGATCCCGACGCCCTGCGGGTCGAGCTCGAGCTGCAGCTCGATATCACCGCCCGGACGCCCCTCATAGGACTGCTCGACGCTGAAGTCCACCAGTCGCCGCACGATCTCGATGACCCGTGCCGCTGCCGCGTCCGAGAGGCCCGCCTCGCGGGCGAAGCCGGCTGCCACCGCGTCGGCGACGGTGGCGGCCGACGCTGACGCGGGCACGATGAGTTCGACGCGTCCGAGCATTTGGCCGCCAACCTACCAGCCGTCGCGCACCCCGGCCGATGGCCGCATTGCCGGTTCGTGCGCCACGGCGCGCACGCGAGCCCGACGCGGGCCGCCGCGCGATGTCGATCCGCGTCCCGCTAGTGCGCGGGCCCGGCCAGTTTCGCTGGAACGGCAGCCGCCACGTGCGCGGTGCACTCAGCTTGTGGATGGCCTCGGGCCCCGGAAGGTCATGGGCGGGTGGTCGAGCAGCTGCCCCGAGACCTCCCAGAGGCGCTCGATCCCCTGGGCGTTGGCGAACAGGCTGCGATCGCCAACCATCGCGTCGTAGATCAGCCGCGCCTGGCGACTGCCCGATTGCCGATGGTGCAGATCCGCGACGATCAGCTCATCGGCTGGATCGAGATCGTCTCCTGATCCGACGCGTCACCGCATCGCCGCGCCGTCCGGACCCGGCGTGCAACGATGCGGGCGTGACCCCATCCGCGAGCTTCCCCGCATCCCAGCCGACGCGCGACCTCGGCGACGGCGTGCAGATGCCGTTGCTGGGCCTCGGGGTCTGGCAGGTGCCCAGCGGCCCTGCGACCGAGCAGGCGGTCGCGTGGGCGCTCGAGGCCGGGTATCGCCACATCGATACCGCGGCGGCGTACCGCAATGAGCGCAGCGTCGGCATCGCGGTGCGCGACAGCGGCCTGTCGCGGGACGAGGTGTTCGTCACCACCAAGTGGATGCCCATCAGGCCGAACCCGGCGCGCGAGCTCGCCCGCAGCCTCGAGCGGCTGGGCCTCGACTACGTCGACCTCTACCTCGTCCACTGGCCCATGCCCTTCGCCGAGCGCCGCGGCTGGCATGCCTTCGAGGAGCTCCGGGAGCGGGGCCTTGCCCGCGCGATCGGCGTGAGCAACTTTGGTGTCGATCGGCTGACAGCCCTGGTGGCGGGCGCCAGGCGTCCGCCGGCGGTCAACCAGGTCCAGTTCAACCCGCTGCACTTCAGACAGCGCCTGCTCGAGTACTGCACCGGGCAGGGCATCGCGTTCGAGGCCTACAGCCCGCTCGATCGCGGTCGCGCCGTGGCGCACCCGGTCATCGTCGATATCGCGAGACGCGTGGATCGTGATCCGGCCCAGGTGACGCTGCGCTGGGCGATCCAACACGGGGCCATCGTGATCCCGAAGTCGACCCACCGCGAGCGCATCCGGGCCAACGCGGCGATCTTCGACTTCGAGCTCGGCCCCGCCGACATGCGCGCGATCGACGCGCTGGACACCACCGGCGGCACCGGCACGGCGCGCTGACCGCGCGCGGAGCGGCCGCCGCGCAGTCCGACCCGGGCGCGCGTGGTACCCGAAGGCGAAGTTCGCAAAACGTCGAGGTCGCTCGCCGAAATCTTCGACGCAGGGCCAACGTGAGCCGGCACGGGTCCGGGCAATATTCGCGACACGGAGCGGCTTGAGCGGATTGCCGGCCACGGTGCTCAAGTCGCTGCACGCACGGCCGATCGTGTGGTCAGATCGCCACAACAAAGGATCCTTCGGTGTTTGCCGTTACAGAGCCCGGCAGCATTCCCGTCGCGTACCCGAGATGGCTCGACTGGCGGATCGAGCGACGCGAAACCGCGACCGCTCCGCCGCTGCCGCTCGCGCCGGCCGGAACCTGCTTCTGCGCGACCTGCTGGGGTCAGGGAAGGATCTGGAGCGCCGCCCGCAACGGCGAAGGGCTGATCCCCCATCCCTGCCCGGTGTGCGACGGACAGCGGGTCTGCCGTCAGCCACGGCCTCAGCCGCGCTAGACGCCCGGAGACCGGCGCCCGCAGCGGTCGCTGGCGTGCGTGGGCGCGGAGCGGTACTCCCACCTGACGAGCCGACCCGGCGATCGCGTCCGGCGCAGCGCGGCGGGGTTTGCACCGCGGACCCGATCGCGGGGCTATTCTCGGTATACCCGCAAATGGAGGAACCGATGAGCACGCGCGCGGACAGACCCGACGACGACTACGACGAAGAGCGCCCCGAGGACGAACCGGAGTTTGTACCGCTTCCGACCGTCGACGACGCCTATTCGGACGAGGCGAGCGACCCGGCGATGGCCCCGGTGATCGAGGCCGGCGGTGGCGTGGCGGAGGGTTTCGAGCAGTCGGAAGCCCTACTGATCGACCACGCCACCAGCGAATGGGATGGCACCAACCGCATCCTGCGCGATGCCGGCGCGGCCGAGGACGAGCCGGACAAGGGCGTCTACGGAGAAGCCGACGAAGAGCACTCCAGCGAGCGGGAGAACGACTAGGGCGCGTCGGCGCGTCGGCAGCGCGAGGGATCGCGCTGCCCGCGGCCCCGTGCGCTACGCCGTCTCGGACATGGCCTCCGGCGGCGCGTCGTCGCTGCCCGGATGCGGTGCGTTGGCGATGACGACCGCCGCGGCGAGGGCGACCCCGAGCGCGGCCAGCGCCACGACGACGTGCCACTCGGGCCGCGCGAGCCGTTCCTCCAGGAGCGCCGCGCCCAACGCAACCGCCACCACGGGGCTGGCGACCGACCCCGCCGCGACGGTCGGGGCCAGCTTGCCGGTCGCCAGGCCGAACTGCTGGAACACCACGCCGAGGACGGCGTAGATGCCCACCAGATAGAGCTTGGGGTCGCTCAGCGCGGCGCTCAGCCCGCCGGTGTGCAGTTCGGCCAGGACCGGCTTGGCCATCACCGCGAGCAGACCGGCCGTCGCGCCCGACACGGTGCCGTTGGCGGCGGCCTTGAAGGAGAGGCTGCCGCGGTCGCCCATCAGCACCAGGGCCGCGCAGAAGCCGGTGACCACGAGCGTGGCGACCAACCACGCCGCGCTCGGCGCGTTGTCGCGTCCGTCGGCCGGGTCGCCGACGCGCGTGAACACCGACAGGCCGGCCACGATCACGATGGCCGCGATCACCTCGCGCCGCGTGACGTGCTGCTTGGTCAGCCAGACCCCGAGCGGCAGCGCGAACACGAGCGTCATCGTGAGGAAGACCTGAACGATCGCGACCCGCCCGCGATCCAGTGCGGCAGCCTGGAACGCCCAGCCCACCAGCATGACCCCGAACGCCATCAGCCAGACCGGTCGCCGGACCAGCTGGAGCAGGGATCGCGGATTGCGCAGCGACACGTTGGGGACCTCGTAGGTCCCGCGCTGCTGCATCACCGTCGACAGGGCGAACGCGAGGGCCGCGAGCAGTGCGAGAGCTTCAGCGATGAGCGGATCCTCGTCGGAGGTCGCGATCGGCGCGCGCACCATGCGCGGCCGGGAAGCGGCGGGCAGGTGACGCGCACCAGCCCAGCTCGCGCACACTCTATCGGCGATCCCCGTCGACACCCCCACGCCCGGCGGCCCACCGCGCACGCACTGCTGGCCGCCGGGCGCGTGGCCGGCGATTCCTAGACGAAACGCACGGCCTGCTCGAAGTCCAGGCGCGGCAGCCGGTCGAACCACGGGTGCTCGCCGGGCCTGCCGATGTTGACCACCAGCAGCGCGCGCCACCGGCCATCGGGAAAGAACTCGGCATCGACGCCGGCGGCGTCGAAGCCCGCCATGGGCCCGGCGGCGAGCCCCGCCGCCCGGATCGCCAGCAGGAAATAGCCGATCTGGAGCGTCGCGTTGAAGCGGGCGTGCGCGGCCCGCGCGTCGTCGTCTGCCGCGAAGTACTCGCGCAGTTCCGGGCGCGCCGGGAACAGCTGCGGGATGTACTGGTGGAAGTCGAGGTCGGCGGCAAGGATCGCGACCGCCGGGGCCGACGCGGTCTTGGCCTTGTTGCCGTCGCTCATGAGATCGACCAGCCTCGCCCGTGCGTCGGGCGAGCTCACGAACAGCACCCGCAACGGGTTGGTGTTCGCGGCGGTCGGGGGGAACTTGGCCAGCTCCCAGATCGCGCGCAGCTGGTCGCTGGTGACCGGCTCGTCGGTGAACGTGTTCGCGCTGCGGGCGGCGGTGAACAGCAGGGCCTGTGCGGCCTCGTCGAGCGCGATCTGCTCGGCGATCGGTGGCGCGGGTGATTCGTCGTGGAGCATGAGTCCGGGACCCCCCGGGGCGTCGTTGGGACGGGCAGGCGGCCCGCGCTGCCTGCCACGACGCTGCGCCCGGAGAGCGCGCGCTCGGCAAAGTTCATTGCGGACTCAACCTTCTCCTCGAGCGTACCAGCGTGCGCGGCGCGGCGCCCCGTGAGCCGAGGGCGCGGCGGACCGGCATCCCCCACGCGTCACCGGGGTGCCGTTGGTAGCCTCCGGCGCACGCGCGACCGCCGCCGGGGCCGTCGCGACAACCCCACGCGAGGTCGGACGGATGCCGGAGGGGCTCTCGCCCAGCGAGGTCGGCAAGGAGATCGGGGCCCATCGGGCGCATGGCGCGGCCGACGCCGAACACGATCGCCGCTCACGGGCGCTGTCGATCGTCGAAGCGCTGCTGCTCTCCCTGGTCGCCGTGCTCGCCGCATTCTCCGGATACGCCGCCGCCAAGTGGGGCACGGCCTCCTCGGTCTCGCTTGCCCAGGCATCGGCATTGCGGACCAAGGCGAACCGGGCCGATCTCGAGGCCCTGCAGATCCGGACGCTCGACTCGGTCTCGTTCAACGCCTGGTTCTCCGCGTACCTCGCGGGCAATACGAGCGCCGAACGGCTGGCCGTACGGCGCCTGCGTCCCGGCTACCGCCCCGCCCTCAACGCGTGGCTGGCCACCGACCCGGCGCACAACCCGAAGTCCCCGCCCGGCCCCGCCTACATGCCGCAGTACGTGATCCCCCAGCAGGTCGCCGCCACCGCGTACGACGCACGAGCCGATGTCGCCTTCGCCAAGGGCGCGGCCGCCGGCGATACCAGCGACCAGTACGTGCGCGACACCGTGTTTCTCGCGACGGTGCTCTTTTTGGTCGGCATCAGCAGCCACTTCCCGCTGCGGCAGGCGCGCTACGGCCTGATCGGCGTGGGGGCGCTGATCCTCGTGTTCAGCATCATCCAGCTGCTCGGGCTCCCCGGACCGCCCGGCGGCCTGTAGGCCGCGCCCGACGTCCGAGGGTGCGCGTCCGCGCCGCGCGCGGGGCGGCGGGCCGACCCCGCCGCCCGGACGCTCAGGCCAGGAACGGCTCCAGCTCGCGCTCGATCTCGGGCGGGCCCAGCGGCTCGCCCTCGTTGAGCCGTTCCACCAGGCCGGCGATCACCCTCTTGGCTTCCCGCTTCTGCTCGGCGCCGAGGAACCCGTCGAAGACGTGGTCCCCGGCCAGCGCGCGGCCAATCTCGTCGTCCTTGTTGTGGTCGCCGAGCTCGGTGAAGTACACGACGCGGTACTTGAGGTTGTAGCTGCTCTCCCGGTAGATCTCGAACATCACGCGGTCTTCGGGCCTCATTGACCTCCCCCGGCCGCTGCGCCGGCCAGCTCTGCCCGCAGCTGCGCCTCGAGCTCCGCCAGACGGAGCTCGATCTGCTGACGCGAGCTCCGCTCGGTGACCAGATCTTCACGGTAGCGCTGCAGGAAGTACCCGATCGTCTCCACGCGGATCTTGATCGAGCCGGTGGCCTTGTTCTCGTCGATGTCCTTGAAGCAGAAATACGGCGTGCCGGACGACTGGACCGTCTCCTCGACGACCGTGTAGATCGGCGCGTCGTGGCCGCACTTGAACGACGAGAGCTCGAGCGCCACGAGATTCGGATGGCGCGCCACGTACTTGGCGGCCCAGACCTTACGGCTGGTGTTCTCCGAATACGAGTTCTTCCAGACATCGCTGATGTCGAATCCGTCCTGGATGCGGCCGGCCCGAACGTCGGCACCGAACAGGCGCTCCATGAGGTCGTCGTCGATCGGCAGCGAGTCCTGGGTGAACACCGGATACCCGATTCGCTGGAACTCGGCGAAGATCTCGTGGTTGACGCCGGGGTCATTGTGGTACGGGCGCCCCAAGAGCACGATGCCCAGGCGATCCTCGGCCTCGAGCTGGTCGAGCACCTCGCGTGAGGCCCGGCGAATGCTGGTCTCGTAGGCCTCCAGGCAGCGATAGCCCTCGTCGACCGCGCGTCGGTGCTCGGCCTGCGTGAGCCCGAGCAACTCCGCCCAGTCGTCGTAGAGCTGCTTCTCGAACAGACGCGGATCGTCGATGTGGACGAACGTGTTCTTGTAGATCACGCCCATCTCCGCGAAGACGTCCCCCTCCTTGGTGAAGGCCGCCTTCACGGCCTCGGGGGTCGCCGTCACGGTCGGGCAGGCACGCTGGCCGAGCGTGCAGCTCAGATGCGAGTTCAGCGTGTCCATCATCGGGAAGAAGATGACGTCGAGCGGCTTCTTGGCGTGGTGCTTGTAGAGCAGGTTGTGGACGTGCGGGATGCCGATCTTGCTCGGAAAGCACGGATCGATCGCGCCCCGCTTGGCACCTTCCTTGTAGACCTCTTCGCTGGTGAAATCGGAGTAGACGATGTTGACGGGCGGGATGCCGAGCGCCTCGAGCCAGCCGGCGAACAGCGGATTGGTCGAATACGCGTTGAGGACCCGCGGAATGCCGATCCGCAGCGTGTCGCGCTTCGCGGCCGCCTCGTTGCGCCGGCGCTGGCCCGCCGTGAGCGTGCGCTTGGTCGGCGGGTCGGCGACGACCGGGGCCCCCGGCGAGCGAAACACCGCGGCGGCGGACAACTCGGGGAAGTTCGGGTAGAGCTGACGGTTCTGGTCCATGCCCTTCTTGATCACCCGCATGGCGTCGACGTCCTCGACGAGCCCCCGCTCGCAGGAGTTGCCGACGATCAGGCGCTTGACGCCCGGCAGGATCTCGATCTTGCTCTCGTGCGGCTCGTCGGCGAGGTCCTCGCCGACGTTCACGTCGATGAACGTGCGCAGGCAGCGGTTCTTGCAGAAGTAGCAGCGCGTGTCCTCGCTGCGGTGCGAGGTGTAGGTGATCTCCTGGATGCGGTCGATCCCGATGAACTCGGTCCGGTGGCCGCGGCCGTAGAGGCGGCCCGCCTCGATCGCCGCCCCGATCGCTCCGGACTCCCCGCAGTGCGGGTGCACGGTGATCTTCGCCGCGACGTCCTTGCCGGCGAAGCGCTGCTCGATGAAGTCGACCTGCGACTTGACCGCCGCCAGGTTGTGCTGCGTGCCGCCCTGCAGGACGAAGTTCGTCCCCAGGGACGCAAGGTTCGGCATCTGGGCCACGTAGAGCCAGATGTTCTTGGGGAGCACCGCGGCGAGCCCCGCCATGATCTCCTCGGGCTTCCAACCCTGGCGCTGGAAGTCCACGATGTCCGACTGCATGAACACGGCGCAGCCGTACCCGAAGGTCGGCATCGCCTCGGCGCCGAACGCGATGTCGGCGTACTGCCGGACGTCGAAGCCAAAGGTCTCAGCCGTGCTCTGGAGGAAGTAGCCGTTGCCGGCCGAGCACTGGGTGTTGAGCTTGAAGTCCTTGACTTGGCGGTTCTTGATGACGATCAGCTTGATGTCCTGACCGCCGACGTCGACGATCACGTCCACGTCGGAGAAGAAATGCAGCGCGGATTCGGTGTGCGCCACCGTCTCCACGAGGGCGACATCGGCCCGCAGGACGTCTTTGAGGATGTCCTTGGCGTAGCCGGTGGTGCCGATCCCGAGTACTTCGAGGGTGGCCCCGGCGTCCTCGACCTGTGTCTTGAGGGCGCCGAGGATGTCCTTGGTGTCCTCGATCGGATTGCCCTTGGAGAGCTGGTACGCCTTCACCAAGACGTTGCGGTCCTTGTCGAGGAGCGCCGCTTTGGTGGACGTCGATCCGCCGTCCAGGCCGACGAACCCGCGCACGACCTCGCCCGGCTCGAACCTCGCGGGGATGAACTTCGGGATCGTGTAGTGCTCCACGAAGCCGTCGAGCTCGTCGCGCGAATCCCAGAGCCCGCGACTGCCGGAGGCCTGCTTCTCCTCGAGGCGTCCCACGTCGATGTAGTGGCGCAGGAGCTTGGAGGTGCGATAGGTGCCGACGCCCTCCTCCTCCTCCTTGCCGAACTCTACGGCGCCGAGCGCGGCGAAGTACTGGGCGTTATCGGGCACCCAGATCAGATCACGGGGGTCGTCGCACTCCGGCAGCGGCGTCTTGCGCTCCTGCCAGATCTTGGGGATGTTCTCCTTCCAGGCGTCGACCATTCCGCGGATATAGGTGTTCGGACCGCCGAGGAGCAGCACGTGCGGCAGCAAGGTGTTGCCGCGGGTCAACACGGACAGGTTCTGGCCGACGATCGCGTCGAACAGCGATGCCATCAACTGGTCTGGCGGCACGCCCATCTTCTGCAGCGAGTTCACGTCCGTCTCGGCGAACACCCCGCACTTGCCGGCCACCGGATGGATCTTGATCCCGGCGTAGCCCATCTCCGAAAGCTCGTCGGCCGGGATCTGGAGCTTGGCGTTGATCTTGTCGATGACCGCGCCGGTGCCGCCGGCACACTTGTCGTTCATCGACGGGATCTTCTTCTTCTTGCCGGTCTCGGGGTCTTCCTTGAACACGATGATCTTCGCGTCCTGGCCGCCGAGCTCGATGACGGACCCGCACTGCGGATAGAGCTTCTCGACCGCCAGGCAGACCGCGTTGACTTCCTGGACGAACTTCGCGCCGATGCGCGGCGCGATGCCGCTCCCGCCAGAGCCGGTGATGAAGATCCGGAAGCGCTCAGGCGCCAGCGGGAAGTCGGTCTCGATCCGGGTCAGGAACTCGAGCACCTTCTCGGGCTGCTTGGTGTCGTGGCGCTGGTAGTCCTGCCAGAGGATCTCGTCGGTGGCCGGGTCGACGACGACGGCCTTGACCGTCGTCGAGCCGACGTCGAGCCCGACATACAGGCGCTCGTAGTCACGGAATCCTGCGGGGGTCGCCATCAGGCGACCCCGCGCGACACTGCGATCTTTCCGTGCGATTCCGCCTGGTGGAGATCCGCGACGTGGACGAGGAAGTTCGCCGCCATCCCGATGCAGCCCTTGCTGTGCGGCACGCGGTACAGCGCCGACTCGAGGTGCGGATGCTCCGCCGCGTATTCGCGCGCCTGCTCGAGTGTCATCCCGGTCTCGTCCTGGACCCGTTCGATCTCCTGGCGCGCCTTGACGCGGGCCTCGCCCAGCGCCATCTGCACGCGGCTGTGGGCATTGACCTCGCCCTCGCCGGAGGTCTCGATCGGCAGGTAGATCATGTCCTTGAACTGGTTGACCACCGCCGACTGGACGCCGTCGGATTGCGTCGAGGGCATGCAGCCGAACGGCTTGAGCGACAGGACCATGTGACACAGGTCACGGTTGGAGTAGTAGATGTTCTTCGCGACCTCGAGGTGACCCTCGCCACCGCCCGAGCGCGAGTTGTAGTACGGATGCCCGAGGCGCTGGAGCTCGTACTGATCGGTCAGGTCGTGCGGGATGTCGTTGAGGGCCGCGCGAAGGCGCTGCCATTCGCGCCGGAACACGGCCTCGGCGAGCGTCAGCTTCGCGACCTTGCGCCGGGCCCGCAGTTCGTTGGCCATCCGCCGGTCCAGCCGCCAGGCGGGCGGCATCGCCTCGTCCTCGTCGGTGTGGCGGCGGTCCAGGATCATCTGCTTGCCCTGGTGGATCAGGTACATGATCCAGGTGCCGACCGGCTCGACGACGACCTGGGCGCCCTCGCGCTCAAGGAACGCGAACATGTTGTAGTTGCCGTCGCCCTCGGTGGTCTGCGCCCAGAACTCGCCCGTGATCTTGACGATCGGCCGGACGCGCGTCCGATCGAGTCGCACCTGCGCCAGGATCTCGCCCACGTCGGCAAACGCGTCGGTGTAGGTCTTGCCGACCAGCTGGTCCGCGAACAGGCCCGCCTTCTTGGTGACGTCTCCGAGCTTGCGGTCCGACAGCAGCCGGGCCACAGACGACTCCAGGGTGAAGGTGCGCTTGTCGCGCAGCACTTCGTAGAGGCGCTCCATGCCCTCGGCAAGCGCCACGTCGACGGCGCCCTCTTCGGCCTCGAACGGCCGCAATTGGTACCCGACATCGTTGAGCAGGTCGCCCATGTTCATCGCGTTGAGAATCGCGAGGAAGAAGTCGAGGTTCATCTCGAGGCCCGCCTCGGCCCCAGACTGGTCCATCCCGCCGGCCTGTTGGAACAGGATGACGCGGAACCCGTCGAACCCCGAGTTCCGGAGGGCGAGCCGGTATTCGGCCTCGTACATGCCAAACCGGCACGGCCCGCAGGCACCCGCGGTGACGAAGATGTAATCGTCGAGGATTTGCTGTCTCGACAGACCGCTGCGTTCGAGGTCCTGCAGGTACTTGACGAGGTTCCCGACCGTGAAGTACGTCGGGTTGCACTGGCCGTTGTTGCCGTACTCCTTGCCGAGCTGGAAGGCCGCGACATCGGGAACCGGCATCGGCTCGCACAAGTAGCCAAGGCCGGCCAGCCCGCCCTCGATCAACCGTTCATGCTTCCAGGTCAGGCCACCGAACAGCACGGTTGTGTGCGGACGCTGGTCACGGGTGAACGGGCGCTCGACCGGGCGCGCAAAGTGCTCGGGCTCCTGTGACTCGAGTCCCATCTCCTGCTCGAGACGAGCCCGTTCCTGCTCGAGGCGCTCGCGGATCAGCTCCTCAGTGGCCGGCGGCTGCGACGTGGTGGCGGTTGCGTTCCCTCGCTGCTCCATCGTTCCTCCTACGCGTCAGTGCGCGTCGCCGACCTCGAGACCGAGGGTGTGTTCGTGGGCCACGCGGGGGTGGACCGCCAGATCCCGTGACGTTCCGGGAGCCGCGGCTGTCGGGGGATTGCCAGGGCAACGCGCTGCCCAACTACTGAATTGCGGGTCCTCGGAGATACTGCCCCTGCGAGGGCGGCCCGTCGATGCCCCGAGCGGCCGCGGCGACAACTTGTGTGCGGGACATTCGTCATCATGCCTGGACCGGAGGATACCGGGAAAGTCCTGCGCGCCACCCATCCGGTCGCATCGCCGGAACGCCCTGCGAACGCAAACTGGGCAACCTTGTGGCTGCGGGCGCCGCCGCGCGCGGGACCGCGGCCCGTCGCCGCACCCATGCCGCGACGCCGCTCGGCGGCATCTGCCGTCGGGCGGGCCTCATCTGCGGCGCATCTCCATCAACGGCCAACCACGCCTCCCGGTAGGTCGAATAGATACGAATCACTCTAGGACCGCACGTGCCTGGCATCCACACCAGTTTGTCACCAATCACCGAGACGATTCGCAAATTGCGCGGCTTTCTCGGCGTGTGCCGCGGCGGCGGCCGGCCCTGGCCCCGCCCCGCACACCCTGCGGTTCGTGCGTGCGACGGGGCCACGCACACCGCCGCGCCAGCGCACGACTCCGGACGTGCGCAGGATTCGTGCGTTGACTATGTGACATTTTGCACTTACGGTTCGCCCCAAGGCGTACCCGCGCACCCGGACAGACCCCCGTCCGCGTGGTGGGTGGCCCAACGCCCCCCTTATGTCAACGGCTTGGGTCGCGCCAGGCCCTGCTGGCCCTGACGCGCCTCCAGCCACACAGGATTGGAGCGACACATGTCAACACAAAGCCAACCGTCGTCGTGGAGCGGCTGGATCGCCTTCGCCGGCGTGGTCTTGTTCATCGTGGGCTGCGTCAACATGATTCAAGGCCTCGCGGCGCTGATTAAGCACACGGTCTATGTGGTGCCGAACTCGGGTCTGCTCGTGAGCACCAGCTACAGCACGTGGGGATGGCTGCTGGTCATTTGGGGCATCATCATGGCCTGCGCTGCGTATGGGCTGTTCTCGGGCAGCGAGGTCGCACGCTGGTTCGCCGTGATCGTGGTGGCGGTCAACCTGCTCGGCCAGTTCGCGTGGTTCCCGGCATATCCGCTGTGGAGTCTCATCGTGATCGGGTTGGATGTCGCGGTGCTGTTCGCCCTCACCGCACGCTGGGACGAGGCGCAGGCAAACCTGGGGCGGCGCTGACGACGGCACGACCCGCGCCGCTGATCGGACGGTCGAGGCTGGCCGGGGGTGTGACTCCCGGCCAGTCGCTGATCGCTCCGAGCGCACACGGGCGCCGCGGGTGGTTTTACACCGGCCGCCGAGCGGCTAACGTTCCGGGTGTCCCGCGGATGGTCCGCCCGAGCCTCGGCCGGCGGACGGCACGGTCGCCGCGGTATCCCCCGGAACTGAGCGAGGTCCCCCGTGGCGTTGTGTGCCGCAGACGCAGCGAGCGTGGTCATGACCCAACCGCCGGCACGGGTGCCGGCCGGCGCGGGGGCCTAGCGGCAGATGCGCGCGCTCGCCCGCTGGTGCATGGCGCACCGCCTCTTGGTCGCCATCATCTGGGTGGCCGTCGCCGTCGGCGCGACCATCGTCTCCCAGACGGTCGGACCGAGCTACTCGACCGTCTACACCCTGCCCGGCACCGAGACCCAGCGCGCACACGATCTGCTGGCCAAGGAGTTCCCGGCCCAAAGCGGTGACGTCGACCAGATCGTCTTCCACACCTCGCAGGGGACGATCGATTCGCCGGCGGTCCAGGCCGCGATCGAGCCGCTGCTCGCCCACGTCGCCTCGCTCCCGCACGTCGCGGCCGTCATCAGCCCCTACACACCGCGCGGCGCCCTCCAGGTCTCGCGTGACCGCCAGACGGCGTTCGCGACGATCAACTACAACCAACCGGCGAACCAGATGGGCTCGGCGACCGGCAAGCCCGTCCTGACGGCCATCAAGGCGATCCACGTCCCCGGCCTGCAGGTGGCCGCGGGCGGCCAGGTCATCGAAGCCGCCGAGGGGTTCAACGTCGGTCCTGCGACCGCCGTCGGTGTCGTCGCCGCCCTGATCATCCTGCTTGTGACGTTCGGTTCGCTGACCGCGGCCGGACTGCCGCTGGTGACCGCCGGCCTGGCGCTGTTTACCGGTGTCGCCATGATCGCGTTCACCACCTACGTCGTCGATATGCCGAACGTGTCGACCGACTTGGCGCTGATGATCGGCCTCGGGGTCGGGATCGACTACTCGCTGTTCCTGGTGACGCGCTTCCGCGAGGAGTACCTCGCCTCGGGCGACACCGAGACCGCCGTCCTGAACGCGATGGACACCTCCGGACGCTCGGTGCTGCTGGCGGGGGTGACCGTGATCATCGCGCTGCTGGGCATGTTCGCGACCGGTGTCGCGTTCATGTACGGCCTGGCGATCGCGGCGGTCATCGTGGTGCTGCTGACCGTCATCGCCGCCCTCACCCTGCTCCCGGCGCTGCTGTCCCGCTTCGGACCACGGCTCGCCCGCAAGGGCTGGATCCGGCGGCGGCTCGGCCGCACGCGGTCCGAACCGGCGCCGGCCGAGGCCGCCGCGGTGGTGGCGGCGCCCGCCCAGTCGCATGGGTTCTGGCGCAACTGGAGCCACGTCGTGCGCGACCATCCGTGGCCCCTGGCCGTCGTCTCGCTGGCGATCATGCTGCTCCTGCTCGTCCCGCTCAACTCGCTGCGGCTCGACAGCAGCGACGCCGGCAACGATCCCGCCAACACCAGCACGCGCCAGTCGTTCGACATGCTCGCCCAGGGGTTCGGGGCGGGCTTCAACGGGCCGCTGTCGATCGTCACCCAACTGCCGAACCAGGCGAGCCAGTCCGACCTGCCCGCGCTGCGGGCGCTGGTCGCCGCGACGCCCGGGATCGTCGCGGTGAGCCCGCCACGGATCGCGCCCTCCGGCACCGTCGCCGTGATGCAGGCGTTCCCGGAAACGGCTCCGCAGGCACAGGCCACGACGGACCTGGTCAACCACCTGCGGGGCGACGTCCTGCCGCCGTTCAAGCACCAGACCGGCACGACGGTGCTCGTCGGCGGCTTCACGGCCGGCGCGATCGACTTCTCGAATGTGCTCGGCAACAAGCTGCCGCTGTTCATCGGCATCGTGATCGTGCTCTCGGCGCTGTTGTTGTTCTTCATCTTCCGGTCGATCGTGATCCCGATCCAGGCGGCCATCCTGAACCTGCTGACCATCGGCGCCGCGATCGGTGCGACGGTCGCGGTCTTCGAACAGGGTCACTTCGCGAGCGTCTTCGGGGTCCAGAAGGGCCCGATCGAGGCCTGGATACCGGTGATCATGTTCGCCGTGGTCTTCGGCCTCTCGATGGACTACGAGGTCTTTCTGATCTCGCGCATCCGCGAGGAATGGGTGCGCCGCCACGACCCTTCGGAGGCCGTCGCCGAGGGCATCGCCGTGACCGGGCGCGTCATCAGCGCAGCCGCGGCGATCATGATCTGCGTGTTCCTGTCGTTCACCCTCGGCAACGAGCGCACGCTGAAGGAATTCGGGTTCGGGCTCGCAGTGGCGGTGTTCGTCGACGCGATCATCGTGCGCTGCCTGCTGCTGCCGGCGAGCCTCGAGCTGCTCGGCCGCGTGACCTGGTGGCTGCCGAAGTGGCTCGACCGGCGCATGCCGCACTTCAACATCGAGGGGTCGGCGGCCCGTCCCAGCGCACCCGACGAGGCTCCGGCGCCGCCGTCCCCGGAGCCCACCGCAACCCGCTAGCAGGCGGCCGCCGGACGTCGCCCGCGGGGTTCCCGTGACGGGTGGCGCGTGCAACTATCGGCCTATGAGCACCGACGCCGAGTCGCAGGCACCGGCCCAGACCGCGTTCGTCCCGGCCGACGGCGAGCGGGGCGTGGGCGAAACGACCTTGAGCGGCGTCCCCGTCGCGAGCGTCTACGGCACGGGCGAACTCGGCGCGCCGGGCCAGGCGCCGTTCACGCGCGGCCCCTACGCGAGCATGTACCGCGACAAGCTCTGGACGATGCGCATGTTTGCGGGCTTCGGCCTGGCCGCCGACACGAATCGCCGTTTCCACGAGCTGCTGGGCGCGGGCGTCACGGGCCTGTCGACGGCGTTCGACATGCCGACCCTGATGGGCCGCGATTCCGACCACCCCTGGGCGGTCGGCGAGGTCGGCCGCGCCGGCGTCGCGATCGACAGCCTCGCCGACATGGATGAGCTGTTTGCGGGGATCGATCTCGGCGGCGTGACGACCTCGATGACGATCAACGGGCCCGCGGTGACCGTGATGGCGATGTACGTGGCGATCGCCGACCGGCGCGGGACCCCGCGCGGCGCGCTCGGAGGCACGATCCAGAACGACATCCTCAAGGAGTTCCAGGCCCAGAAGGAGTACATCTTCCCGCCGGTCCCGTCGGTGCGGCTGGTCACGGACCTGATGCGCTTTACGCGCGCTGAGCTCCCCCGCTGGCACCCGGTGTCGGTGTCGGGCTACCACATCCGCGAAGCCGGCTCGACGGCCGCCCAGGAGCTCGCCTTCACCCTCGCCAACGGCTTCGCCTATCTGGAGGCCGCCATGCGCTCGGGGCTGAGCGCCGACGAAGTCGCCCCGCGCATGTCGTTCTTTTTCAACGCACACTCGGACTTCTTCGAGGAGGTCGGCAAGTACCGCGCCGCGCGGCGGATCTGGGCGCGCTGGTTGCACGACCGCTGGGGCGCGCGCGACGAGCGCGCCCTGCGCCTGCGCTTTCACGCCCAGACCTCGGGCGCCTCGCTTACCGCCCAGCAGCCGGAGGTCAACATCGCCCGCGTCGCGCTGCAGGCGCTGGCCGCGGTGCTCGGGGGCACCCAGTCCCTGCACACCGACTCCTACGACGAGGCGTTGGCGCTCCCGACCGAGCACGCCGCGCGCCTGGCGCTCCGAACCCAGCAGGTGATCGCCTACGAGACCGGTGCACCGCGGGTGGCCGACCCGCTGGGCGGGTCGGCGTACGTCGAGTGGATGACCGACGAGCTCGAGCGACGCGCCGAGGCGATTTTCGCCCACATCGAGGGACTCGGGCACGGCTCGATGCTCGACGGGGTGATCGCGGGGATCGAGAACGGCTACTTCACCGGTGAGATCGCCGACGCGTCGTACCGGTTCGAGCGGGAGGCCGCCGCGGGCGAGCGGATCATCGTCGGCGTCAACGCGTTCACCGAGGGCGGCGGCGTGGCGCCGTCCCTGCAGTCGATCGATCCGGCCATCGAGGCCGACCAGCGCGCCCGCCTTGCCGCGGTACGGCGCGACCGCTCGGCCGAGCGGGTCGCTGGTGCGCTCGAGGCGGTCGTGGCGACCGCGCGGGACCCGGTCCGCAACGTCATGCCGGCGATCATCGACGCGGTCCATGCCGACGCGACGCTCGGCGAGGTCACCGCGGCCCTCGAGTCGGTGTTCGGGACCTACACCGAGGCGGCGGTGGCCTATGCCGGACGCCTTGCCGATCCGCGTACTGCTGGCCAAGCTCGGCTTCGACGGGCACGACCGCGGGCTCAAGGTCATCGCCCGCACCCTGCGCGATGCCGGCTGCGAGGTGGTCTACCTAGGGCTTCGCCAGACGCCCGAGTCGGTGGCGCTCGCCGCTGAGCAGGAGGACGTCGCGGTCATCGGGATCTCGATGCACAACGCGGGCCATCTCACACTCGGTCCGTTGATGGTCCAGGCGGTCGCCGGCGCCGGGCTCGAGATCCCCGTCATCATCGGCGGCATCGTGCCGGCCCAGGACGTCCCGGTCCTGGCCGAGGCGGGCATCTTCGCCGTGTTGGGCCCCGGCACCCCGCTCGAGACGGTCGTGGCCACCGTCCGCGACGCAGCGGCGTCGGTCGCCGGTACGAGCGGGTGACGACCGCGGCCCGGGTCGAGGTGCTGCTCGGCGAGGCCCGCGGGGGCAGCCGGCGGGCGCTCGGGCGCCTGCTGACGATCGCCGAGTCCGGCGGCGACGGCGCGGAGGCGCTCGACCGGGCCATTCTCGGTGCCGAGCCGCCGGCCTGGATCATCGGCATCGTCGGCGCGCCGGGTGTCGGCAAATCCACACTGACCGGACGCCTCGCCGCGGCCGCGGCCGGAACGCACCCCGGCCCCGCGCCGCATGTCGCGGTCATCGCCGTCGATCCGTCCTCCCCGCTCACCGGCGGGGCAATCCTCGGAGACCGCATCCGCATGCTCGACATCGGCGACCGCCGTGAGGTGTTCGTGCGGTCGATGGCCCATCGCGGGGCGACCGGAGGGCTCGCCGACGCGGTCCCGGTCTGCGTGCGCCTGCTGGGTGCCGTCGGCGTCGCGGTCGTCATCCTCGAGACCGTCGGCGTCGGGCAGATCGAACTCGAGATCGTCCACGCGGCCGACACCGTCATCGCCGTCGTGAGCACCGGCTGGGGCGACGCGATCCAGGCCAGCAAGGCCGGCCTGCTCGAGGTCGCCGACGTCTTTGTCGTCAACAAGGCCGACCGGCCGGGGGCCCGCGACGCGGTCCGCGACCTTGAGCAAATGCTCGACGCGGGCGCGCCCCGGCACGACCCCCGGACGGCGTGGCGGGCGCCGGTGTGCACCACGGTCGCCACCGCGGGGACCGGGATCCCCGAACTTTGGACCGCCGCCCGGGCGCATCGCGCCTGGCTGGCGCAGACGGGCGCGTTTGCCGGACGGCGCACCGAACGCTTGCGCCACGAGATCGGCCGGCGGGCCGTGGGCATCCTCGCCCGTCGGGTCGCCGAGCGGCTCGCCGACGACGGGGCTGGTGGGCCCGAGACCCCGGAGGCGGCCGCCCGGCGGATCGCCGCCGAGATCGTCGCCGGGGACCCGTCGCTGATGACACCCGGACCCTGACGACCCTCGCCGACCTGGGAACCCGGTCGCCGGCGGTCCCGTCCGGACCGCCGGCGACCGGGCGCGCGGCTACGCTACGACGTTGCCGTTCACGTTGAGGCGCACGTTGTGGCCCGCCGACACGCCGACGAGCGTCGTGCCGGAGAAGTAGAAGATCCCGCCGCCGCCCTTGTGGACGGTCGCGCGGTTGCGCGTGACCGTGGCGCCGACGCGCAGCCTGA
>CAWATR010000019.1:0-36329 GCA_963784985.1 uncultured Thermoleophilia bacterium | reverse complement strand
CGTACCAAAGACTACCTGCAAAGCGCCAATTGTTTGGCGCGCTATGAGACCAACCGCAGGGGCCTCCAAGAGGGCACGCCGCAAACATCACGCAACTAGGTTGCGTCGGACCGTGCGTTTTCGACCGCCTCGGCGAGCGAGATCCGGTCAC
This sequence comes from uncultured Thermoleophilia bacterium, assembly GCA_963784985.1. Lineage (GTDB taxonomy): Bacteria > Actinomycetota > Thermoleophilia > Miltoncostaeales > Miltoncostaeaceae > CAITWD01. The sequence goes on along the minus strand of CAWATR010000019.1, from coordinate 36,178 downwards.
CGTCACGGGCCTCCTCGACGGTCACGATAGAATTGGTGCTCCAGATTGCCGCGAATGTGGTGGCCCTTGGCGCTCCCGTCGAGCCCTTACAACTGGTCGGCCAGCTCGCGCAGGCGTTCGGGCTCACCAGTAGCGGTGGCGGCGCTCTCATGCAGCCGCTCACCATTCCTGCTGTCAATGAACCGAAGCCGGTCCCGCCGGGGGGCCGGCGCGACCTAGACCTATTGGCTGCGTTCGACGCGTACCTTGCTGGGCGGGCGCAGGGTGACCGCGACGAAGCCGCTTAGCCCCAGGACCACCGGGCAAGCATCCGGCAGGCACCGCCATATGCTTCCACCCTTGGGCAAGGAGATGCCTCCGAAAGAATGGGGTGTGACTGGATGAACACCAAGCGGGACGACATGCCGAATGCGACGCACTGTGAGTGGTGCGGAGCGGAGTTCGAGCCCGATACGTCGCCGCCAAAGCCCCGAGGGCATGCAGCCGTTGGCGGCTCCTGAGATCGCCGGGGAACCCGCCACTCATTGCGAATGGTGCGGCGCTCAGTACCCGGTGCCGGGCGAGGACACCTAGCGACTTTTGCCCGACGCAATAAGGCCTTCGCTGTCGGCGCGACCCTCGGAGACCGGCTCCCCACCGAGTTCTGGCCCGACGTAGACGGGGCTACGGTCGAAGACCCACCACGTCTGGGTGGCTCACGTTCCGCAAATGGTGGTAGCGACGATCAGTGCACGCCCTGATGCCGGACCGTGCAACTCGACGGAGCCTGCATGATGAGGCAGTTCGTGGAGGTGACGTGGTGAGCTGGAGCGTCCCAAGCACGCAAGGCCAAGACTCGATTTCGGGACCGACGGTCGCCCCCGAACTTGACGACGCGGAGCTGCGCGAGGCCGCGATCGCGAGTCTCAAGCGGAAGCACAAGTTCGTCCAGGACGTTGCCGCGCTACGTCGCGGTCAACGGCGTCCTCTGGCTGATCTGGGCGCTGAGTGACCGGTCGAGCGACGGCGGCATGCCGTGGCCTGCTTGGGTCTCGGTGATCTGGGGGTTCCTGCTCGCACTCGACGCCTGGCGCGCATTCGGCCGCTGGCCAGCCAGCCTCCACCAGCCGATCACCGAGGCGGACATCCAACGCGAGATGACCCAATCCGGGAGGGGCCACCGGTGACGCCATGAGAGTCCTCGTCGTGTACGCCCATCCCAACCCGAAGTCGTTCTGCCACGTCGTGCTTGACAAGTATAAGGAGGCCTGCGGGAGGAAGGCGCACCCCGGACGTGATGGATCTGTACGCGATGAAGTTCGATCCGGTGTTCACGATGGCTGATGGGGCGACGTCGCTTCACCCGGACATCCCGGCCCGACATCCTGGAGCGGTGGAACCCCCGTCAGACAGTCTATCAACAGTACCTAGGGTCCAATCCACTGAAGCGGTTCCTCGCGCGCCGTGCGATGCACGGGCAAGGACGATTCGGGAATCGCACGGTGATCCGTGAGCACGGACCGAAGGACGCGGCACGAGCATTGGCGGCACGTGGCGGATGCCGACGCGATGGCGTTCATCGCGCCGGTCTACTGGCTCGCGTTCCCGGCGATCCTCAAAGGATAAATCGAGCAGATGTTCGGCTATGGCAGCGCGTTCGCGCTTGACGGCAACGGCTGGAAAGGCGAGGTGCGAGGGCGGATCGGTCTGCTGCACCACGAAAAGGCGCTGATTATGAGCTCGACGCTGTTCAGCCGGGAGGACTACCAAGACTGACTGGGTGGAAGCGATGCGGCGGATCATCGACAACTGGGGGCTTCAGTATCCGGGTGTCAAAAAGGTCGAGCACGTCTACTTATCTCGCGTCACCAGTGGCTGACGAGGAGTCGATTAACGGCTACCTGAAGCGCGCGTGCTGGACTGGGACAGGATTCACGCTCCCTGCTTCGGGTGAGGCGGCCTCAGGCGCCCGCCCGCGGGAAGGCGCCAAGCGAGAAGTATGAAAGGTAGAGGAGGCTTGCTGGGCTGGACCCATGCCAGTCACCGAAGTCAAGAAGGAGGCGATCGGGCTCCTGGGTGAGTCCGAGCGGTTTGCTATCGACCTCTCGATCCAAGCGGAGGACTTCAACTTCGACACTTCCGGATGCGACACATGGTCGCCGAACTTCTCCGCACCGGCCTCCCCCCTGGCTCCGAGGCGCCCGACTTCGAGCTGCCCTCCACCGACGGCATCCGTGTGAGCTGAGCGACTTCCGCGGACGGCCGGTGCTCCTCCACTTCGTGAGCTACACGTGTCCGGTCACGCGCGGAGGGGTGACGAATGAGAGAGCTTACCGGCTCTACGGCGAGCAGGTGCGGTTCGTCGAAGTGCTCATCAGCCAAGCCCACCCGGGGGAGCCACACGGGGCGTACCGCTCGTCCGAGGAGAAGCTCGAGGACGGCCGCGCCTACAAGCGCGAAGAACGCCCCGTGGCCGGTACTGATCGACGGCATGGCTGGCAGCATGCAGGCGAATACGGCGGCCTGGCCGCCGCCGTTTACCTCATCGACAGCGCCGGGATTGTCGCCTTCTGCGAGACCTGGGGACAGGCCCCCGCCCTACGAGAGGCTTCGACGATCTCCTCGCCCGCGGCGGCACCGGCGCCCCAGCCGGAAGGGCACCGACCGCCGACCGCATTTGGCTGCCGCGATTGTTGCCGGCCGACGGCCCCGTGCGTGGCGGACGTCGAGCCCTGATCGACCTCGAACTCGGCTTCCCCGGCGGGAACATCCTCATGCTTGTCGGAGGAGTGCCCGGCCGGTGCTCGCGCCACTCGCGCTCCGCACTACGCCGATACCACGAAGGACGCGCCGCGCTTCTCGCCGGGCTTGTCGGTGCAAGCACCGCGGTCGGCGTTGGCCTGAGGCGCCGCCGGCGTCACCGCGCGCGATGAACTGCGACCCAACCGGGGCCGGAGATGGCACGGACGCGCAGGTGTCCTATGCCGCCGGCGCGACCCCAAGCTCCGTCATCAGCGCCCTGACGACGCTGCGCGATCTCGTCGCGAATCGGCCGGATCTCCGCGACCGACTTGCCAGAGGGGTCCTCCAGTTCCCAGTCGAGATAGCGCTTGCCCGGGAACAGCGGGCAGGCATCCCCGCATCCCATCGTCACGACGACATCCGCGGCCCGAACGACCTCATCGGCCCATGGCATCGGGATCTCTCCGGTGATGTCGATACCGACCTCCGCCATTGCCTCGACGGCCCCACGATTGAGCATCTCGGCGGGCTCCGAGCCCCCAGAGAACACTTCGATGCGATCACCCGCCAAGCTGCGCATCCATCCGGCTGCCATCTGCGAGCGCCCGGCATTGTGGACACACAAGAAGAGGACCGCCGGCGTCGTGAGGGTGAGCCCGGCCTGGAGCCGCACCAGCGCGCGCAACCGTTCACCGGCGTACCGTTCGGCCAGCAGCGGGACCCACTTCGTCAGGCGGGCCCGTTCGATCAGCTGGTCGAGGGAATCGTTCATGAACCGCTCGATCGTCTCGGCGTTGACGACACCGTCGAACCTTTGCCTGAGCCGCTCGGCGGCCTGCTTGATCTGGAGCTTCTGCTCCGTGGTCAACGTGATCTGCGGATACTCGTGACTCGTCATCGTGTCCTCTCAATCCAAGTCGAAATGGCAGGCCGTGGGAGCGGGCCCGTGCACGCGAGCAGACGGTCGATGCGTGATCTGCCATGGCGGCGCTATTGCCTGTCCGGAATCTCCTCAACCACGACCGGCAGCTGCGCGTCGGCAGGCCCGACGACGTGACCCTGCGGGCCCCGAAGCGCCTCGTAGATCACCAACGCCGACCAGCGCACCGACCATCGGGCCCACCATGTAGAGCCAGAGGTTCGTCCAGTCCCCGTGACCAGCGCCGGCGCGAGCGACCGGGCCGGGTTCATGGATGCGCCGGTGATCGGACCCAAGACTAGGGCCTCCAACCCGATCGTCCCGCCGATTGCAATCGCTGCAAGCGATCCGGCCGCGCGGGTGTCGGTTGTGACCGCGAGGATGACGATCATCAGCACCGCCGCACCCCGGCTTCCGACGACGAGTCTGCTACTCGCTACCTCTTCTGCCGCGTCCGCCGCCCCGATGCCACGAGCCCCCGCAGGCCGCCGACGACAAATCGGCTCCTACCCCCGCCATCCAGGCACCGACGACCTCGACAATCGGGAACGACGCCGCCGACCGGCGTACCGGGTCATGCGGGTTCACTGCGCGCCGAGATGCGCCCCACGGCGAAGATCATCACGGCGACGACCAGGCCGAATGCGGCCGCGACAGCCACCGTGGCCGAGCTGCCCCTCCGAGACGCCATTGATCGCGATCATCGCGCCGGTGCCGGCGAAGACCAGGCAGAGGTGCCGAGAGCCTCCGCGAACAGGCGGCGCGCGAGGTCCGGGTCGGAGCGCCACGGTTGCTAGACCGCCGCGACGAGCTTCTCGGCGAACTCGCCCGGCAAGCCGACCGACTCCACCTCGCGCGCGACGCCTTCGGCGTCATACGGCACACGCTCGATCGACGCCGCGACACGCCCGTCGATGAGCTCGAGGATCACAAAGCGCGACGCGGATCGCCGTCCTTCGGCTTCCGACCGAGCCGCAGGTCGACGAACTGCACGCCCCCGGAGGTGTGGATCCAGGGCTTGTGGGTGTGACCGAACACGAGCACATCACAGTCCGCCGACGCCGCCAGGCGGTTGTAGAGCGACTCCGGCTTGTCCTCGAACAGATACTCATTGACCTTGCGAGGGGACCCATGCACCAGGCGAACGCGCTGATCGCCCATCGCAAAGCGCAATTCGAAGGGAAGCTCGCGCATGAAGGCCTTCGAGCGCTCATCGGTGTGAGCGAGCGTCCAGTCCACCGACTGCTGCCCCAGGTCGCGGTCATGAGGCGTGATGTAGGCGCATCCGCAATCGGTCAGATCCCGCCCGATCGCGTAGTCGTAGTTGCCGTAGATCGTCGGGATCCCGAGGTCTTCGATCAGCGCGCAGACCTCGTTCGGGTGCGGGCCGTAACCCACGAGGTCCCCGCCGCAGTAGACCTCGTCCACACCGATGGCCTCAATCGCAGCAAGCGCCGCTTCGAGCGAAGGCAGGTTGCCGTGGATGTCGGTGATCACCGCGACGCGCATCGACGGACTCCTCGTGGTGGGGTGCGGTCGAACCCGCATGTAACTCAAGTGTGACCGACAAACTGGTCTATTGAAAGCTATCGATGTAAGTGTTACTAATGAATCGATGAGCGTCGATCTGGAACTCACCCCGAAGCAGAAGCGCGCGCCCGGAGCGCCGTGCTGTGCCCCGGTCGTTTATCCGGAGGTGGCGCGCGCGGGCGCCGAGCGGATGGCCAAGATCGCTAAGGCGCTTGGAGATCCCATCCGCATCCAGATCGTGGATGTGCTCCGCAAGCACGCAGGCAAGGTGTGCGTGTGCGAGTTGACCCCGCTGTTTGACGTCGGCCAGCCGACGGTCTCGCACCACTTGAAGGTACTGCGCGACGCGGGGATCGTGGCGAGCGAGCGCCCTGGATTGTGGGCGTACTACTACGTCCTCCCCAACGCCCTTGAGGAGTTCAGCGCATGGCTGGGCTAGACGAGAACGAGCTTCGAGAGCTCGTGCAGAAGCGGTATGCCGCCGCCGCGATGTCAGCCGAATGCGGATGCGGAACCGGCGACTGTTGCCAGGACGTCGGGACCACAGACGATGCAGGGCGTGAGGTGTTCGGCTCATCGCTGTACGCGGACGCGGAGCCCGATGTGGCCGACTCCGACATCCTCTCGCTCGGTTGCGGGGTGCCCACGGACGTGGCGGAGCTCAATGCCGGTGAAGTAGTCATCGATCTTGGGTCCGGCGCAGGCGCGGATGTCCTCATCAGCGCTCGACGGGTCGGACCTACCGGTTTCGTGATCGGCATCGACATGACTGACGAGATGCTCGATTTGGCGCGGCGGAATGCCGCCGATGCGGGCGTGGCCAACGTGCGGTTCGTCAAGGGCTACATCGAGGAGCTGCCGTTTCCTGACGCCTCCGCAGATGTGGCGATCTCCAACTGCGTCATTAACCTTGCGGCGGACAAGACCAAGGTGCTCGCAGAAGTGGCACGCGTGCTGCGACCCGGAGGTCGGCTCGCCATTTCAGACGTGATCGCCGACCAGGACATGGACAACGCGACACGGGCAGACATGCAGGAGTGGACGGGGTGCGTTGCCGGAGCACTCACGCTCCAAGAGTACGAAGCGATCCTCCCCGCCGTCGGGTTCACCGACGTCGAAATCGTCACAACCCATCGGGTCCATCAACATGCCGTCGCAGCAGTCGTCCGCGCACGCCGCAGCTCCGCGGAGTCGTGCTGCTCGCCGGCCGCTCAGGTCGAGTGCTGCGAGCCGGAAGCGAAGTCCGAATGCTGCGACCCCGAGCAGTCCGGGATCGGCTCGTGTGGTTGCCGATAGTTCGCTGCAAGGACAGCCGCAACTTGTTCCTGCCCCGCACCGTCCTGCCCCGGCCCGGCCTCTTCACCGTTCCAAGCTGAATTGTCGCGGGTACGACCGCTGCCGCGCCAGCAGATCATCGGCTGCGCCGCTACGCGCTTGTGTGCGGCGGATAGGCCGGGCGCCCCGGATCAGCCAGCCGTGCACCTGAGAGGTTCTGCCTGCCACCTCGATGATGCCCCAGGCTCGGAGAGTTGCTCGCACAGGCCATTCTCACGTCGAGCACCTTCGCCTGGGACGTAGTCGCATCTCGACGCGTACCGACCTAGAGCACGTCTGACGTGGACGGGCACAACCGCCCTCACGCTGGGGACCATCACTGCGCGCATTCCGACGCCGACGCCGCGCACCATGAGCATGCACAGCCCCACCACGACCACCCTAACGACCACGGGCACGGTCATTCCCATGGACTCGTTGACGAGTCCATCAAGCGCTCGCACGACGGCGTACGCGCGGTGCTCATCTCGCTTGGCGTTCTTGGGCTGGCTGCAATTGCCCAGACGGTTGTCTTCATTGTGTCGGGCTCGGTGGCGCTTCTCGCTGACCTCATCCACAACTTTGGTGATGCGCTGACAGCTGTGCCCCTTGGCGCCGCATTTCTGCTGCGCTCAGCACGCGCCGAGCGTGCCGCTGGACTGTTCGTCGTGGCCGCTATCTTCGTCAGCGCGTGCGTCGCCGGGTTCGAGGCCGTCCAGCGCCTCATCCACCAGAGCCCGCCTACGCACCTTTGGGCGCTGGCAGCAGCAGGTGTCATTGGATACCTGGGCAACTTCGGGGCGGGAAAGATCCGTACTCGTGCCGGACATCAACTGAACAGCGCCGCCCTGATCGCCGATGGCAACCATGCGCGTGCCGATGCCTACGTCTCGCTGGCCGTCGTGGCGTCGGCGATCGTCGTCGCCCTTGGGGTCCCGATTGCGGACCCGATTATCGGTCTGGGAATTTCGCTCGTGATCCTGCGCATTACGTGGCAGTCGTGGGTGACCATCAGAGACGACAGCCACCACCACTAACGTTCTCCATTCGACCGCCTGTGGCAAAGTGTGCCGGAGGCCGCCCGCCGGTCCGTCGGGACTCGGAGGCGCGCAGCTGCCGAACACAGGAGCACCCTGAACAGCGGTCAGCCAACGCATAAGCCCCGAAACTGCATCTCGGCAGGTGCCGGTTCGAGATAGGCCTGGAGCAGCGCGGCGGCGTAGGTCGGTCAACCTAGGCTTCGTCGCACACAGCAGTCAGGCGCTGATCTGTTCGACACGGTCGTGGAATACCCGCCACCGGCGCTCGTTGTCGTGGACCAGGATGGCGCTCGCGGCCGAGAGGTCGGCCGCGTGGTTGATCAGTTCTGCGGCCGAATAGAGGTAGCCGGGTGCGGTGCGGGCTCCACGCAGGTCCGCGCGCAACGCGGCTGGCGTGAAGTCCACTCGGCCCAGGATCGCGACTGCGCGGCGTAGATATCGCGCACTCAGGAGCGACGTTGACGCGTTCTGCCAGTCGTTGCCGATGATGCGATGGCGTTCGCCCAACAAGTCGGCGAGCTCCGGATAGGCGAGCAGCGCTTCGGCGATGCCCCAGGAGGCCTCCATCGCGGACGACAGCCACGCGCCGAGTTGCTCGCCGCTCGCCGCCGCGGTCTGGAAGTTGGTCTTGATCCGGGTGATCTCCGCAGGCTCGCCCTCGCCTTCCATAAAGAGCACGCCGCTGGTCTCAATCGCACGCTCGTCGTTGAGATCGGGCGCTCCGGCAAACGGGCTACGGACCGGGTCGGTCGCGGGTTCAACGGTTGCCCATCGTTCTGCGAGCGCCTTCAGTGTCCGCGCCGAGCGCGGCAACGCGATCGCGTCGGCGAGCGGCGCCTCTGAGTAGTACTTCTCGTGCTCACGGTGGTACTTCGACAGGTTGGCAATGACCGTCAGCAGCCCATCGTGCCCCGTGCCAGCCTGCTCCGACTGCGGGAGGCCGCCGGTCCGTACTTCGGCACGGTCAGCAGCTTGGGCGGGGACAGCCTCCGGTCCATCACTCGCGGCACTAATCATGTGCAAGCCCTCAATGCGGTGGCAGGAACAGGTCGGTGTGGTAGCTGTGGACGACTGCGGACACGTGCAAGCCGACGTGGGTGATCGGGGCCGCGATCGGGTTGAGGGTCACAAGGGTGGGGATGCTCCAGATCGCGTCGCCGACGATGGGATTGGCGATCTTTCCTCCGTGCCCTTCCGCACGTGGCCATTTGCGTTGTAGCGCCACGTGGCACTAGGCTCGCGAGCGCGCGGGCTCATACGGTTCCCTAACGAATGCCCCGGCCACGTCGACCCCATTGGCTCTTGTCGCGCGACGAGTCAGTGGAGAGGTCCGAACTGATGAGCGAACACGATGCCCGTCGAACCCTGCGCCGGCGATTCACGGCGCCGCGCGTGGTTGGCCTGTTCGTGGCATTGCTCATCGTCGTCGCGAGCGCCGGATTCACTGGTGCGGCGTCCGCCGCAACGTCGGCAAGGACGTGCAAGGTCGTCACGGTGGTCACCCACCCGCATCATCGAACAGTCCGCCGTCGAGTGCGGCTGTGCGAGACGGCCACAATTTCGCTGACTACTAGAACGATCCCGTCAGGGGGTGGCACCTTCACGCTGCGCTATGCGGCGACGAACTGGACCTCATGCACACTCGGTGCGAGCCCCGCCTTCTGGATCGGACGGAATCCGACAAGAGTGAACTGTCGCGACGGGTACACCAGCCACGTGCCCTCAACGGTGAATGGCCGATCCTGGACTTTTCGATTCACCGCACGGAATCGATATGGCGAGCTCGCCACGGTTGCGATCGTACTCAGGCAGCAGGCGCTCCAGCAGCCGGTGGTTCAGCAGACCGCGAACTGGTCCGGCTATGTCCTCGAAGGGACTGGGCTCTACGCGGCTCAGGGTACCTTCAATGTTCCGAACCTGAGTCCCACCGCCGGTGCTACCGCCACGAGCGAGTGGGTCGGCATCGATGGCAACTCGAACAACTCTCTGATCCAAGCCGGGGTCCATGAGGGCTACGACCCTGTCAGCAACACGGTCTTGATCTACCCGTGGTGGGAGATTCTGCCGGCACCCGAGACGCCGATCCTATCGATGACCGTCAACCCAGGGGACAGCGTCACCGTGACTATCGCGCGGTTCTCCGGCACGACGTGGGGGATCGAGGTCGCCGACAAGACCACCGGACAGAACTTCACCACTTATCAGTACTACGCGGGCCCGGAAACATCGGCGGAGTGGATTGTCGAAGCCCCTTCGCTACTGAACGGCTCAATTGAACAGCTCGGGGTCTTTACACCGAACGTGACGTTCTCTGGATTGGGATCCAACGGCAACAAGGTGCTCGTCGACGAATTGTTCATGGTGCAGAACGGTGCCATCGTCGCAAGTCCATCGGGAGTTGACGCAAACGGATTCACGGTCGCCTACGGGCCGAACCCGCCGCCCGCGCCGTAAGCCGCCTGGCGCCAGGAACCGTTCCGAAGGGCCTTCCGCTAGCCGGACCTGACGGAGGGTGCGGCGAACCATTACAGTTACTGCGACTCCCACCTCAGCCCGTTGTTGTCGGTACACAAGATCGCCTGGCCGTCACCAGCGACGCCACTAACGCCTGCATCCGACGCGCGACAAGACCGCAGGTCACCGGATCGCCCGAGTCGGTCTGAATCGGTCCGACCACCATGCGGGAAGGTCCAGGACGATGCGGGAGACTCCCCCGGGCATGGCAGCAGCCGCCTGCGCCGAGCCGCTGGCCTTGGCTTCGAGGTCTGGAACGTCGGCGGATGCGATGGCGAGACGAGCGAGGACGTCCGATCAACCCCCTCGAATGAGTGTGCGCGATTTCGTTGCTGCCCCGCTCCGAAAACGCTCGCCTGACATCCCGGTTGACAGGGCGATACCCCGCATCGTCGTCCCGCCAACCGGGGGGTTGCTTGGGAATCGCACGCGGTGGTAGGTTCGTTCTCACTTTCGATACTTTTTGTTGGTTTATCGGATGGCGACAATGCGACCTCCCGCATGACACGCACCGCACGCCGGCTTGTCTTCCTCGTACTTGCCCTCGCGTGCTGCGCGATCCTTGCGCCGGCTGCCTTCGGCGCCAACGAGATCGTGGTCTACAAGCCCGGCACCGATGTCGCCGCCAAGCTCCATCAGCAGGGGATCACCCCCGACTTCGTCTACACCCATGCGGCGGACGGGTTCGCGGCCGACCTCACCACCGCCCAGAGCGCCGCCCTGGCGAAGGACCCCGATGCGCGGACGGCGGAGCCGAACCGGCGCTTCAGGCTCTCCGACGCGGCCGGGCCGGGCTCGTCCGGCTTTGCGCAGTTGACGGGGTCCGGCCCGCCGCTGGGCTTTCGCATCGGCCCGCAGATCATCCCGACCGGGGTGCGGCGCATCGGCGCCGACCGCAACGTCGACGGGCGTGACCGGCGCGTGAATGTGGACGTCGCCGTGATCGACTCCGGGATCGACCCCACCCACCCCGATCTCAACGTCGTCGGCGGGCACAACTGCACCACAAGCCCAGGCGGCTGGACTGACCAAGTCGGGCACGGCACGCACGTGGCGGGCATCATCGGCGCGCTCGACAACCACATCGGCGTGGTCGGGGTGGCCCCCGGAGTGCGGCTGTGGTCGGTCCGGGTATTCGACGGCAGCGGCTACGCCGACGACTCGTGGATCCTGTGCGGGATCGACTGGGTCACCGCCCACGCCAAGACGATCGAGGTCGCCAACATCGAGCTGGGACGCGGATCTTGCCCCGCTCTTTCCCGACGACGGTCACTGCGGGCTGGTCGTCGGCGATACGTTGCACCCCCTGATCTGCCGCATGGTCGCGGCCGGGGTCACGGCTGTGGTCGCTGCCGGCAACGAGTCGCAGGACGCCGCCCACGAGATCCCTGCCGCCTACCCGGAGGTCATCACGGTGTCGGCGTACGCGGACTACGACGGGCGGCCCGGAGGCGTTGGCAGTGGCGACTGCGGATTCCCCGAGGTGGACGACACGATGGCGTTCTTCTCGAACTTCGGATCCGCGGTGGATATCGCCGCACCCGGCGTGTGCATCACCTCGACGGTCCCCCGCTTCTACGACCGCAGCGGCTACTTCGTGGCCTCCGGCACCAGCATGGCCTCACCGCACGTGGCCGGCGCTGCCGCGCTCTACATCGCCCGTCATCCGTATGCGAGCCCGGCAGGGGTTCGGGCGGCGCTCGTGGCGATGGCCGAACCCGGTCCGCTCCCCGAGGACCCGGACTCGTTCCCCGAGGGCTTGCTCAACGTGCGCCCGCTCGTGCACTAGCCCAGCCACCGGATCCAGCACTCAGCAGCCGTCAGGTCCGCGTGATCCGGGGGGCCGTCCGGTCCGGCGCCGAGTTCGCAGCGCGCCGACGGTGCCGGGGACAACCCACCGCCTCCGCTGCGAGCCGCCGCGCCGCACCGCCCTTGACCCGACGGCCGCAAACGCGCCCGATAGGTCTCCAACCCCTCGGCGACTGCTCCGCATCAGCCGATCGCGGGAAGTGCTCGACCGTGTTCCGGGCTCCTCTCGGCACTCCTGGCCTGACGTTCCCCGGGGCTCATCGCTGAGCCCTCGTCCTGGGTGGGCGTGACGCTCGCACGAAGCGTGTGTCATCGGAATCCACCGACCGGCGGCAAGCGGCCCGCGTGCAGGACCCCGGCGCTTCTCGCGCTGATCCCCGATCCCTTCCACTGGCGGCAACGATCGAACGTCCCGCGGCAATGCCGTCCATGGAGTCCCAGTACGACCGTCCGTGATTCCCGAGCCTGACCCCGGTGCCTGAGCCCGACAAGGCTGTCGCCGAGCCGGCCACGTCGGAGCAGGAACTCGCTGTGCGCCGTCACAACCCAACAAACGAGGACGCGCTCGATCGTCATCACGGCCTGGTCTGGTCGCATCGGTGAGATCCAATCGGGCGACGCCACCGTCGGTCACGGGTTCGAACCCTGTCTGGCGTGTTACGAGAGGCCCGGTGATGCGGAGCGTTCGGCGCGGCGGCGAGCGTCACATCGGTTCGACCTATACTCAGGTCAGGTTCCACGACGAACAGCTGAGCGCGAGCACGTCGAGCAATCTCAGATCCGACCTGCCGGACCTCGGCGCGCGGCGGCCCGCGGGTCGCGATGCCGCGTGGCTGCGAGATGCGCGCCGGGCCCGCATGTTGTCGTGGCTCTCGCTGGCATGGATGGGGATCGAGGGCGGCGTCGGCCTGATCGCCGGCATCGTTGCCGGATCCGTCGCGCTGGTGGGGTTTGGATTGTCGTCCGGCGTCGAGGGCATGGCGTCGGTGATCGTCATCTGGCGGTTTACGGGGTCGCGCATGCATTCCGACACCGCTGAGCACCGTGCGCACAAGGCAGTCGCGGTCTCCTTCTGGGTGCTTGCGCCGTACGTCGCGCTTCAGTCGACCTACGACCTCGCGACCCAACATCACGCCGGGCCGAGCCCGGTGGGTATCGCGGTTGCGGCCAGCAGCATCGTGATCATGCCCCTTCTGGGGCGCGCCAAGCAGCGACTGGGAGCTCGCCTCGGATCCGCCGCCACCCAGGGCGAGGGGGCGCAGAACATGCTGTGCGCGGCCATGGCCATCGCGGTCGTGATCGGACTCGCGGGCCAGGCGCTGTTCGGCGCCTGGTGGCTCGATCCCCTTGCCGGACTGTTCATCGCGGGCGTCGCGGTGAAATCGGGCCGCGACGCATGGCGCGGTGACGCGTGCATCGACTGTGCACCGGTGGCGTTCGGATCTCCCGATCAGGGCTGCCACGACGGGCGCTGTCCGGGCTGAGCATGCCGGTCCGGCCACCTGCCGGGACTGCCGAGACCCGCTGAGCAAACCGCAACGGGCAACGGGATGCCGTGCGGATGCCGAGCGCTCACTCGGCCCCTGCGATCTGATCGCCGACGCGAGCTGCTCGGGCCGGAGGGCTCGCCGAGTGCGGCGCGCACCCAATCGTGCGTGCGGGCCGGGTCAAGGTTGGCAAGAAGCTCCGAGCGTGAACCATCCCAGGTCGAGATCGCGCGGCCTTGGCGTGCGCAGCGATGGTGCGCCGCATCTCGGCGTCATCGCAGCACACCAGTGCGATGGCGGCGGTTCGGACCGGCCTGGGCAAGGATCGCGTACGCCGCGTGCTTCTCCGATCCGAGGTGAGGTGCGCGTACGCGGACGGCGTGGCGCCCCGTCTTCGCGCCGTTCAGCATCCCAACGATGCTGAACGGCCTGAGAATGCCCGAGGCCTCCTACGACCGACGGACGCTCCGGATCGCGACGCGCTGCGCCTACCGACGACACAGCGACTGGCGCTGCTGCTCGAGGAACCGGCGTTCGGCGCTGTTCGCGGTGAGGGCAAGTGCGTGGTCGTAGTCGTCGGCAGCTTCGGAATGTCGCCCGAGGCGGCGCAACAGGTCCGCCCTGGTGGCATACAGGAGGTGGTACCCGGGCAGATCGACCGTCTCGATCTGGGCCAACGCCGCAGCCGCGCCATGTACCTCGGCGACTGCAACCGCGCGGTTGAGGGCGACGATCGGCGTCGGCGAGATCGCGTACAGCTGTTCGTAGAGCTCGAGAATCTGCCGCCAATCGGTCTGGGCCGCCGAAGCTGCGTCGGTATGCACCGCGTTGATCGCGGCTTGAAGTTGGTACGGACCCGGCTGGTTGCGGTGGATGCATGCGGCCACGAGCGCATGTCCCCTCGCGATCAGGATCTGGTCCCACTTCGCGCGGTCCTGATCGGGGAGGAGCACCAGCGACCCGTCTTGCGCCGCACGGGCAGCGCGGCGCGCCTCGATCAGCAGCAACAGCGCGAGGAGCCCCTGCGCTTCGGGCTCGTCGGGCATCAAGTCGACCAAGAGACCGGCGAGGCGGATCGCCTCCCGGCTCAGGTCGGCCCGGATGAGGTCGTCGCCGGCGCTGGCGAGATACCCCTCGTTGAAGATCAGGTAGACGACGGCAAGCACCGGGGGCAGCCGCTCGGGCAGCTCTGTCTCCTCCGGCACCCGGTAGGGAATGCGCGCCGCCCGGATCTTGCGCTTGGCTCGGACGAGCCGCTGCGCCATGGCATCGCTGGAGACCAGGAACGCCCGGGCGATCTCGGTGGTCTCGAGACCCCCGAGCAGTCGGAGCGTCAGCGCGAGCTGGGCATCCGCCGCCAGCGACGGGTGGCAGCAGGTGAAGATCAGGCGAAGTTGATCATCGTCCACGGGTCCCACCTCCACCGGCTCGGTCACCCGCTGAAGCCGGAACGCCTCGACGTGACGGTCGTGGCGCGAGGCTTCCCGCCGGACCCGATCGATCGCTCGATTCCTGGCCGTGGTGACGATCCACCCACCCGGGTTCGGTGGCACGCCGGAGGCCGGCCAGCGCTCAAGCGCCACGACGAAGGCGTCCTGGACCGCCTCCTCGGCGAGCTCGATGTCACCGAAGACGCGGACCAGGGTTGCCACGGCCCGACCGGATTCCCGCCGGAACGTCTGCTCAACGCCCAACTTCGCTGAGGCGCCCATACCGCTACTCGCCTTCGGGCATCTCCTGGAAGGGGCGCACCTCGACCGGCGCCTTACAGGCGGCAGATCCCTTGGCTGCCAAGGCCAAGGCGGCGTCGAGGTCGGGGGCCTCGATGATCCAGAACCCCCCGAGCTGCTCCTTTGTTTCGGCGAACGGGCCGTCGGTCATCAGCACCTCGCCGGCGCTCACCTGCACCACCGTCGCCGTGTCCGCCGGGTGAAGGCCACCGGCAAACACCCAGGCGCCGGTGGCCCGGAGCTCTGCGTTGAACACCTCGACATCGGCATACATCCGCCGCATTTCGTCGGCCGACGGCGGTTCCTCGCCTTCGACGGAATGCACTGACAGCAGGTACTGGGTCATGGGCGTCTCCTCCTGCGACGATCCGGCCCCGTTCCGGACCTCTCGTATCTCTCAACGAACGACGGGTGCCCGAAACGACACTCCACGCCGAGGTTCGTCAATGCATCTCGACAGATGATCACCGTTGCCCCCCAGGTGCGACCACGATGTGCGCCGTGGGGACAGGTCTAGTCAACCATCGTCCGATCGTGCGGCACCAGTGCCCGCCGTGCGGCTGCCGAGGATTTGGGCCGTTCGCCGCGAGACCCGCTGCCAGCGGCGAGGACGGACCGAACACCGCGCATGGGGCGCCGCTGAGCCCGGACCACCTCGCTCATGGCGCCGGCCGCAGGGGATTGTGCCAAAGTCGTGGGCATGGACTTTGGGTCGACATCCGTGCGGACGCGACGGCGGCGCGATCGCGCGGTCGTGGTGCTTGTGCTGGCGGTCATCGGGTGCGGCCTCGCAATGATGGGCGTCCTGCGAGCAACCGGCCCGACACGAGTCGTGGCGGCGTCGACGACCTCGCACATCGTCGTGATCGTGATGGAGAACAAGGAGTCCGGCGAAGTGCTGGGGAGTGCCGCCGCGCCCTATCTCAACGGGCTCGCGCGGCACTACGGGGTCGCGACCCAGAGCTTCGCGATCGGGCACCCGTCGCTTCCGAACTACCTCGCACTCACGAGCGGTGCAACGCAGGGCATCACCAGCGATTGCACCGGTTGCAGCGTCCGCCGCGCCCGAACATCGTCGATCAGCTCAGCGGCGCCGGCATCTCCTGGAAGGCCTACCTCGAGGGGTATCCCGCGCGGTGCTTTGCCGGCGCCGGCGTCGGCGACTATGCGAAGAAGCACAACCCGTTCATCTACTACCGCGACATCGCCGGCAATCCGGCGCGCTGCAAGAACCTCGTCGGCTTCGGCGCGCTCACGGCCGACCTGCGTGCGGGCCGGCTCCCGACCTTCGCCTGGATCACGCCGAACCTCTGCGACGACACCCACGACTGCGGCATTGCGACCGGAGATCGATTCCTCGCCCGCACCGTGCCGTCGCTGCTGCGGGAGATCGGACCCCACGGGTTCCTCGTCGTGACCTGGGACGAAGGCACGACGAATCGCGGGTGCTGCGGCGGCGGCGCCCGGGGCGGTCATATCGCGACCGTTGTCGCCGGTCCGGACGTCATCGCAGGGTCCCGCACGGGCGCGGCGGTCGACCACTACGGCGTCCTTGCGACGATCGAGCACGCGCTCGCGCTCCCAGCGCTCGGACGCGCGGCCGATGCGCGCAGCGGACGCCTCGATCCGCTGTTCCGGCGGCAGCCACGCGTCCGATGATCGGTGCCGGCGCGCCTGGCCGGCAGACCCGGCCCAACACGCACAAGCCGTGGCGAGCCGTGGGTCAGGCCGCGAGCGTGGGCCCGAATCGCCGTCGCGGCGCGGTCCGCTACAGTCGGTGCGCTGGAGCGCGACCAGTGCGCCTCCTGCCACAACGCCGTCGCGACAAGGAGCGAGGATGACCACGCCGTCCTCGGGTGCCGTCCGCAGCCCGTGACCACTTCGAGCCGTGACCAAGCCGCGGCCACGAGGGCGCCGGCCGCGTTCCACCTGCTCGCCAAGCCGACGGGCGCGGTCTGCAACCTCGACTGCGCGTACTGCTTTTTCCTGTCCAAGGAGATGCTCTACCCGGGCTCGCGGTTCCGCATGGCCGACGAGTTGCTGGAGACCTACCTGCGGCAGTTGATCGACGCCCACGGCGGCGTCCCAGAGGTCCAGGTCGCCTGGCAGGGTGGCGAGCCGACCCTGATGGGTGTCGAGTTCTTCCGACGTTCGGTGGAGATCGCCAACCGCTATCTGCGGCCCGGCCAGCGGGCGGTCTACTCGATCCAGACCAACGGCACGCTCATCGACGACGAGTGGGCGGCATTCTTTCTGGAGCACGATTTCCTGGTCGGCATCTCGATCGACGGCCCCCGCGAGCTCCACGACACCTACCGGGTCAACAAGGGCGGCAGGGGATCGTTCGACCAGGTGATGCGGCGGACTCGAGCAGCTGACCGCCGTCGGGGTCGAGTGGAACGCGCTGACGACCGTGCATGCGGCCAACGCAGACCGCGGCCGCGAGGTCTACTGCTTCTTGCGCGATGTGTGCGGTGCGCGGTTTATGCAGTTCATCCCGATCGTCGAGCGCGTCACGGAGGCGACCGCCGACGGCGCCGTCCCCTGGACCTCGTGGCGGGACCGACCGCTGTATGTCCAAGAAGGCGAGCGCACGACCTCGCGCTCGGTGGGCGGTGAGCAGTACGGGCGCTTTCTCGTCGATGTCTTTGAGGAGTGGGTGCGCCGTGACGTCGGGACCGTCTACGTGCAGATGTTCGACGTCGCGCTTGCCAACTGGGTCGGCGAACCGCCGGGGCTCTGCGTGCATTCGGAGACGTGCGGGCTTGCCCTCGCGCTCGAGCACACCGGCGACCTGTACTCCTGCGACCACTTCGTCGAGCCGCGCTACCGGCTCGGGAACATCACCGAGCACCGCATGATCGACCTGGTCGCCTCCGAACAGCAGCAGGCGTTCGGTGTGGCCAAGCGGGACACGCTGCCCAAGTACTGCCGGGAGTGCGATGTGCGCTTTGCCTGCCACGGCGGCTGCCCGAAGGACCGCTTTGTCCGCACGCCCGACGGGGAGCCCGGGCTCAATTATCTGTGCCCCGGGTTCAAGGTCTTCTTCCACCACATCGGCGATCCGATGGGCACGATGGCCGCGCTCTTGCGCGGCGGGCGCGCGCCGGCGGAGATCATGGGCCACTACGCGGCGGCAGACGCCCGGCGCGGTCGCAACGATCCGTGCACGTGCGGCAGCGGCAGCAAGTGGAAGCGCTGCCACGGCGGCCCGCCGGCCGGATGACCTGCGGGCGGCGGCGATCGCCGCTGCCGGATCACGGGCCGCCCGGAGAACGCCGCGCTGGCGATCCCGGGCCGCGCCCTCGAGGTGCCTGACTACAAGCCGGTCTCGGCCACGATCCGTCCGCTCGCGACGGCGCGCTGGAGCGCGGCGTAGTCCCGCTCGTTCTGATCGGCATAGCTCGCCGAGAACGCCGCGATCGCGCGGTCGAAGACGTCGCTTTTGCCAAGGTAGGCCGCGATGGCGATCGGGTCTCCCGAGCGCGCATGCGCGCGTGCAAGCGTCCAGCCGCACATCCGGGCGTAGATCTTCATCGCCTCGGGCGCCATCCGCTCGATTTCGGCCGACCCCTTCCAGTCGCGCAGCTGGCGGATGTAGAAGTCGCGCTCGCGTCCATCGAGGCCCTCGGTGACATGGATCCATCCGAGGAAGATGTCGCCGGCGGCTTGCATGAGGCGCTGGCCCGCCACGACGCGATGGCCGTGGTTGGTGTAATCGCTGCGCCCGCAGAACTCCTCGAGCACCGACGCCTCGGCTTCCTTGATCTGCAGAAACAGCGGATCCTGGTCATCGCGCCCCAGCATCAGCGCGATCCAGGCGCGCGTGCCGACGCTCCCCACCCCGACGACCTTGCGCGCCAGCTCCACGAAGCGGTACCGCTCCAGCAGCCGCCGACGATCGGTGTCGAGCGTGCGCCGGTACTCGCGCAGCAGCCCGTGGATCCGCTCGGAAAATATCGCTGCCTGCTCATCCTCCATGAGGTCCGCGATCGGCACGATCAAGGGTGGGTCGGGGGTGATCCGCGGCTCGCCGTCGACCAGGTGCGTCAGCTTGTCGAGGGCACTCATGCTGTCGCGGGTGCGGGCCTTGGCCGTGATCTTCTCGGCGCGCTTGACGACCGCCTTGGAGACCGCCGCCTGGAACTTGGCGATGGTCTCGTCGATGTCGAGGCTCGCGTAGAACACCTCGAGGTTGGTCTGTCCGGCAAATGCGGCGATCGTCGTGCGGTAGGTCCCGGCGCATTCGCGCACGACCGCGTCGCGGTCGGGCGCGGTGAAGTTCCGATCGCGCCCGGCGACCTCGAAGCTCGCCGCGAGCCGCTTGAGGTCCCACTCGAACGGCCCCGGCAGCGTCTCATCGAAGTCGTTGATGTCGAAGACCAGGCGCCGTTCCGGGGTCCCGAAGGCGCCGAAGTTCGACAGATGCGCGTCGCCGCAGAGCTGCACTCGAAGCTTGGTGGTCGGGGTGGTGGCGAGATCGCTCGCCATGATCAGGGCCGCCCCGCGGTAGAACGTGAACGGCGAGACCAGCATGCGTCCGTAGCGAATCGGCACCAGCTCCGGGACCCGGGTCTCGGCTTGGCGCTCGAGCAGCTCGATCGGGTCCGGCCGCTCAAACGTCGCGCCAAAGCCCGCGTGTGCGGATCGCGGCACCTCGGCGCGGGCATCGCGGCCCTGCGCGGCGCGCTCCGCGATCGTCGGGTGTTCGACCTTGAGCTTGGGCCCGGCCCGCCGGCCGCCGCGTGGTTCTGTCGTCATGGTTTCCCCCCTCGCTGGCCCTGATGCGGCAAGGACCGCGCGTCGCGTTGAGCGGCGGTTCGGGCCGTGGACCTCGGCGATCTTGGCGTTTCGAAGCTCGGTCGCTGCATTGAACCCCCGGACGATCCCGTCGAGCATCCTCCAAGGGGGATGAATCACATTACATCGGGTGCCGCTGCCCACCCAAATTTGCCCCGGCGGTGCCGGGCCGTCCTGCATGCGATCGCCGCGGTGCAGCTCGCGCGGACGCCGTGGCCCGCGACGCCCGGGATCGGCGGCTGGCTCGCCCGCCCCTGGCACTGACGCGGGTTCGTGCCGTCGGGATGATGTGCCGGTCCCCAGGACCTGCGATATTCGCAAAGTCCGTACCGAGACCCGAGCAGCAGCACCGGGCGGCTGTCGCCGAGACGTGCCCAGTGTGGACGTGCTGGGACTTGTTCGCGAGAATCGTCCTAACGCACCAACAACACCGCCGAGACTGAGGACAACATGGCTATTGGACCCGTACAACTACTCGTCCTGGGGTTCGAGCACCCCGACTTCCACGGTGAGGTCATCGAGGAACTTGAGCGCCTGCGGGAGAGCGATACGGTGCGCGTGATCGACGCGCTGGCGGTCTATAAGGACGCCGCCGGCGACATCGAGGTCATGCACCTGAGCAACCTCACCAAAGACGAAGCCAAGGAACTCGGCAGCAAGGTCGCCGCCCTGATCGGCTTGGGGATCGACGGCGACGCAGGCATGGAGGCCGGCGCGGTCGCCGGTGCCCAGGCCGCCGAGGACGGCGTCGAGGTCTTCGATGACGACGACGCCTGGGATGTGATCGAGGAGATCCCCAACGATTCGGCCGCCGCACTGATCCTGCTCGAACACCACTGGGCGGTGCCGTTGCGCGACGCGATCGCCCGCGCAGGGGGCTTCAGGATCTCCGACGGATTCATCAGCCCGCTCGACCTGGTCGCCATCGGCCTGCTGGCGCGCGAAGAGATCGACGCGCACGCGCTCGACAAGACCAGCTAGCCCGGCGCGCCACCCACACCTGACCGCACACGCAAGGAGCACACCATGATGGGATCCCGGAGAGTCGCCCGCCGTACCTCGCGTCGCGTTGCACGGCGCCGCTAGGCAGGTCGGTACATCAGGCGACCTTGCCCGGTGACCAGCGCGCCCGGCGAGGTCGCCGCAGTCGGCGCGGCCCCGGTCACGCACCGACCTGGCGGCATGCACCGACGCGCCCATGCCGGGCGACGCAGCGCCGCGCGGCCGTCTGCACGGGCGCGCGAGCTCGGCCTGATCCCGTCGTGAGGCATCCGCCGGCGCCGGGGCCGCAGCGCATTATCCCGGTGAGATGATGCGTGTGGATCGACACATGGGCCAAGATGGACTCGCCCGTCCACGCAATCCCACGATAGGCACCTGACCCCATCCGCCGGATCGGGAACGAGAGGCTGGCACGCATGAGCGATACACCGACCGACGTCTTGGTCGCGGGATACTCGGCGATCGACGCCGCCACGGCAGACTTTGAGGCGTTCGTGGCGCGCGTGAAGGCCAAGGAAATTGATATCGAGGGCGTGATCCTCGTCGCCCACGCGGAAGACGGCACCGTCACGGTCCAGCAGACCGGGGACCACTTGGGTCGCAAGGTCTGGGTTGGGGTGGTGGGGTCGGCCTGGTGGTTGGCCTGTTCGCGCCCCGCTCTTGGCCTCCGTGGCCGCCGGGGCAGCGGCCGGCGGCCTGCTCGGCAAGCTCGTCGACCACGACGGGGGCTGAACCACACCTCCTCGTTCCTCGGCGTGGAGACCTACAAGCAGGTCTCGACGGAGCCGATCCCGATCGGCGCGGTCACCGTGAAGATGCTGTTCGAGGCCGACGAGCCGAAGCCGGGTACCGGCGGGCCATGTGACGCTTTGGGCGAACGACACGCAGATCGGCGAAGGGACAATGCCACGCACGATCGCGATGCTCTAACGACCTACGCCGGGATGGACATGGGCCGGGACAACGGACGCGTCGTCGATCTTGCGTACGAGGACAAGGCACCGTACGCCTTCACGGGAACAGTGCGACGCGTGGTCTTCGACCTCAAGCCGGTCGGGCTCGATGACGAGGTCGCCCTGCATCAGCACGCGAGCCTCAATGCCGTCGCGCACGGGGCAGGCGCCTAGGGCCCACCTCGACGGGGGGGCGGACCGCCCCTGGCGCGGCGCTGACGCGGCGCGGGGCCGCCGTCTACGACCGCGTCGTCGGCCCCGCCCGCAGACCGAGCTGCGTCAACGCGCCGTCGAACGGCCACCGATGCGTCGCCCAACGCGCGGCAACATCCTCGAGGGCAGCGCGCGCCTGGCGGCAGACGTCGGGCGGGTAGCCCATCTCCCGGGCCCGCCGCACCATGACATCCTCGTCACGCACGATGACCGTCGGCCCCTCGATCTGCAGGTCAAGGTCGAGATCAATGAACGACAGCAGGCGATCCGTTTCGGCCGCCACCGGCGTCGCGGCATCGGCCTTCATGCGCTCGATGCCGCCGTCTGGGTCGAGGAAGGCCGTCAGTACCCACCAGTCCGGGCCAGCGACCGAGAGCTCCTCCTGGGTGAGGACCTCGAGCGCACCCAGCCGCGGCCGCTCGCGGATCGTCCCAATCTCGGTGCGCCAGCACCAGACCGACCCCTGCCGCGACACAAGCCGCGACACCGAGCGCGCGGAGACCGTCCCGTCCCACTTGCGCTTCTCGACCACCACCTGCTCGGGGTCTGCGCGATGTGGTCCCGGTGGCACGGTCAGCCCGGCATCCGGGCCGGCGGCCCGACGCGGCGCGCGCGCCCCCTGTGACGCGCACCGTCGCGCCGCCGGTCCCGGGCGACGGGGGGGCCCGTCACTCGTCGGCCGGCTTCTGGATCTCCGGCGCAAGCACCCCCTGGGCGGCAAGCGAGCCCGAACGACCGCCGCCGGGTCCGCGCAGCACGTAGGCCATACCGACGGCAACGACCGCGCCCGCAAGCGGCCCGGCCACGTAGACCCAGTAGCTGGTCCAGTCGTTGCCCACCAGGTCGGGGCCAAAGGTGCGCGCCGGGTTCATCGAGGTCCCGGAGATCGGGCTGCCCCACAGTCCTGCCAGGGCGATGTAGCCCCCGACGCCGATCGCCCCGAAGATCCCGATGTTCTGCGCGCCGGAGGCGGTGCCGAGGATCACCGATACCAGCCCCAGCGTAAGGAGCGCCTCCATCCAAAACGCCGCACCGGCCGAATAGCCGTGGGCGGGGTAGTTGGAGCCGTACTTGGCCGAGACGTTGATCACCTCGCGCAGGAACAGACAGGCAAGCGTCGCCCCGACGAGCTGCACCACGACGTATCCGGGCACGCGACGCCATGGGAAGTCGCCGCGCAGCCAGAACGCGATACTCACGGCCGGGTTCAGATGCGCACCCGACACCTTGCCCATGAACATGATGATGCCCATGACCATCAGCCCCGGTGCGACCACGGCCGCCGTGCGGCTGATGGTGTTCGGGAAGGCCTGGCTCATCATGCCGCCGCCGGCCGCCACGATGACCAAGAAAAATGTGCCGTAGAGCTCCGAGACCAGCCGCCGCCACTCCTGCTTGGGATCTTGGAAGTTCTGCAGGTCATCGAGGAGCTCCTGCTCCTTGTGCACCACCAGCGGCCCCTGCAACGCGTCCCTGTGGTCACTCATGGCTCGCCTCCTTCGCGTCGGATCAGGCTGAGGCTACGACCGTCCGGGTGGGGCACCATCCCCCAAACGGGATGAACCCGCCGTTTCATGGTCGCGCAGCCGGGGTCACGCTGATGTTGGTGCGAAACTCGACTCCCGTCAGCACGACGTGGCGATCGACCTGTGCGCGTTCCTTGCGAGTTCGACGGTCGTCAGGCTCGACCTGCCCGCCTTCCGACCGGCGCCGCCGAGGCCGTCATCCAGCGCGTCGGGACCGAGATCGACGCTCACGTCGACCAGGTGGTGGTCAGCCGCTTCGTGGCGGTCGGTCTCGAGCTCATGGCCTGCACCATCGCTGGCTCGGCGAACGAGCGCCGATGGCCGCCGTCGACACCGCCGTGCCGACCGAGTGCACGGCGGTCATCCGCCCGAGGTGCGTTCCGTTGCCAGCTCGCGACGGGTGCGCAGGCGAGCGACCAGCAGCAGCGAGACCCCGGTAACGATCGCCGCGATCACGAGCAGTGCCGCTTCCGACCCCGGCCACTGCACGCCGAGACCCTCGGCCGCCCAGAACGTGCCAACGCTGGTCAGCAGGATGCCGACCCCGAACTTGATGGAGTTCTCCGGCACGCGCGTCAGCGGCGCCCGAACGATCGCGCCGATGGTCACGACGGTGATCGTCGCCGCAAGGGCCGCGATCACCGCCACGTCGAGGTGCCCTCGGGCGCCGCCGAAACTCACGACGATGATGACGACCTCGAAGCCCTCGAGCAGGATGGCCTTGAACGCGATCGTGAACGCATACCAATCGAAGCGTGCTCCCGCGGATTCCTCGGTGGTCGCCGACGCCCTGACCTGTCGGAAGACCTGCTGCTCATCACGCAGCGCCTTGTAGCCGCTCGCGCGCAAGATGGCCTTGCGCAGCCAGTGGATGCCGAAGATGGTGATCGCCGTCCCGACCACGATGCGCAGGTCGTCGATCGGCACGCGGCGCAGCGCGGGTCCAAGCACCGCGACGACGACAGCGAGGATGGCGAGCCCTGCGAGCACGCCTCGGAGCGGGCCCCGCCAGCCCCGCACGACCGCGACCGCGAGCACGATCGTGAACGCCTCGACAAGCTCGACCGCGCTTGCCAGATACGCCGCGAGAAACGCGAACGCTGCGCCCACAGCCTGTCCTTTCGCATGCCGCTCGACCGCCCGCCCGATCGTCGCGTCGCCCGATGGACGTGGACCGCTCGCCGGTGTGCGCCGGCGGCGGCGCCCGCCGCGCCAAGGATAGCGCCGCCGGGCAGCATTGCCCGTCGCGCCGTCCCGACGTGTGTCCCGCCCGGCGGTCGGATCGCCGCGGGCCGCGCTAGCGCAGACCGAGCGGGGTCATGACCCACTCCGTGGTCGTGATCGCAACGACGACCGTTCCCCCGAGCGTCCCGGCCGTGGGGTCGCCGACAGACGAGACGACCACCTACGTGACGCCGACGAGTGCGAGCCCGAGCAGCAGCCGCCCGGCACATTGCAGCGATGCGGCCCCGGGCACGCCGGGAACGCCACGGTCGGGGCCACGAGCTGCCAGCTGCTGGCGCCCGGTGCCGGCGGCGCGATGTTGACCGCCTGAACCGCCGTGCGGTGTGGTGCCGGGATCGCGCTGAGTGCGCGGCGGGATGTCAGCGAGGCCTCGATCGGATCGCCCAGCCCACGCCCCAGCCGGCCAGCCGACCGGGGTCGGCCACCGGCTGGGGCGCCTGCACAAGCCGGGTCCGGGCGCTACTTCTCGGCTTGGGCGACGATCCCGTTTGGTGAGAAGAACGCGTTATTCGCGCTGGTCCACCCCCGAACAGCTTGATGGTGAACTGGTGGGCGTGGTGCGGGAACTGTTTGGTGTAGGCCTTCAAGACCGACGCGACGACGGGCCGGAAGCCGTGTTGGGCGAAGACGTTCTGCGCCTTGGTCGACCACAGGAAGTTGACGAAGTTCTGCGCGGTCGCGAGGTGCGCGGAGCCCTTGAGGACCGCGATCGGCGTCTGGATCAGGATTGTCTGCGGCGGGATCACGTAGGAGAGCGACACCCCGTGCGTTTTCGCAAAGAACGCCTCGCTCTCGTAATCGAGCAACACGTCGCCTTCGCCGTTCTGGAAGGCGGTCAGCGCCTCGCGTGCGCTGGCCGGCTGGACGGGCACGTGCTTGAACAGCGATTTGAGGTAGGCGTTGGCCTGGCCCGTGGACTTGTGTTGGACCAGCTGAGCCCCGTACGCGGCGAGGATGTTCCAGCGCGCTCCGCCGCTGCTGATCGGATTCGGCGTCACGACCGAGACGCCCTTCTTCAGGAGATCCGACCAGGTGTGGACGTGCTTCGGGTTGCCCTTGCGGACGATGAACACGACGACGGAATCGTTGACGAACCCGCCGTGGGCGTTGTCGTTGTGGTTCCAGGCGCTACTGACAAGTCCAGCCTTCACGAGTCTGCTGACATCGGGCTCGGTCGCGAAGTTGACGACGTCCGCCGGCAACCCGGCGACGACCTTGCGGCTCTGGTCTCCCGACGGACCGTATGACTGGGCGAAGGACCATCCCTTGCCGGCGGGCGTCTTCTGCCAGAGCGGGATGAGCGCGCTGTAGGCGGATTGTGGTGTCGAGTAGGCGACAAGATTGAGCCTGCCGCCGCTTGCCAGCGCGCTGCCGGCGGCGGCCAGGGCAACCGCCGACGCTGCGACCGCCGCGACGACCGCTCGCCGGCGCCGTTGGCTCGGGCTCTTCGGAATCGACAATTGATGTCTTTGCTCGGGGTGGGCCCCGGTCTCCGGGGCGGGCATGTCGCGGCACGATAGGGCGATGTTCCATTGCTGACAAGAAGTGTTGTGTATTTAACTACGCAAAGTCAATTGGTTTTATTGTATTTACTGTGTGCGACGTCCCGCTCTGGGATGCGGCGCGCATCGAACTGGCGAGCCGAGCGGGTCCTATGCCCACGTCGAGGTGCGCCGTGAGGTCGTTGCCATCAGGGGTACGGCGCCACGCTGACGCACGGCAGCGAGGTCCGATCGCGAGCTGACGCCCGCGTTTCAGTTGCGAGCGCGCCGGGGAATGACGCCAGCACCCGCTGTCCGAAGGAAGGGTGCGGGGATGTTCAGACGCCGCCGAGTACGCGCCGCCCACACCGGTTTTTGCGTCTGGGATCCCACCTCCAACGCCCCGGTCGCAGGTCTTGGGGAGCTCAGGGACGGCTGGCTGCTGCTCGCCGGGTCCGACCGCCACGCCGAGCCGAACCGCGATCTGCCGGCCGGTGCGGTGCAGTTTGTTGACGTCAACGCCCGGCGAATCGTCTTGCGCCCAGGCGCGGACACGTGCCATGTCCTCGACCCGCGCGTGCCGGTCGAGGCGCGCGCCGGACGCGTTGTCGACGCCGTGGCCAGCTTCGGACTGTTCGGCTGGTACTCCCCCGAGGACGGCACCTTCCTCGACCCCCGCTGATCACCATCGGCGACGGCGCAGCGCGGGTCAGGTGGGCAGCGCTGCGGTATAGGCTTCCCGTTTGCCGTTGACCGAATACCTGATCGTGGCCAGGCAGTAGAGCGGACCGTAGGGTGCCACGATCATGTACCGGTCGAGCAATACCCTCATGGCGTAGGAGTGCAGGTGACCGTCGAAGCAGGCCGGCCTGCAGTCGTTGATCACCAACGTTCCGTGCCCCTCGGCGGTATGGGCCCATCTGGTCCAGGTCACGCCCTTCCAATACGCGTTCGCGTCGGCGCAGGCCAACAGGTAGTAGGCCGGCTTCACGGCAGCGGCCCCGGTGCAGGTCACCACGACCGGGGTCCGGGGAAGCGCCGGCTGCGTCACCCACCGGTGCAACAGTCCCGAGGATGCGGCTCCGCTCATGGCACGGGCCAGGATCTCGAACCGGCGCGTCGCGAACGTCAGATTCGCCCCGACCCGCACGGAGTCGGATGCCGAGCCCGACCCACAGGCGAGCGTCGTCGGCAGCCCCTTGATCGCCGGACTCGACGCGACGACGCAGATGGCAGCATGCGCCGCCGTGACGGACACGTCCAGGCGCCCGCCAGTCGCGGGCAGGGCGCGGGGCCGTGCCGACAGCGAGGTGAGCACCGGCGCTGAGGCGCTGGTGGCGACGGCGCTGCCGCCACCGATTCCGATGACCGCCAGCCCGAACGCGGCGAGCGCCAACGTGCCGTGCCGTGGCGAGCACGACGTTCGAGTGGCCCGGGGAGACATGGGCGGAACTCCTTGCGTCCGGCGCCGATTGACGGACCCTAAACGTTCACAGATGTCGCGTCCACTCGGACCGCCCCAGGTTCGGGCGCGGCTCGCAGGGTTGCTGCGGCAGGCGAGCGGAACCGTCGACGCACCGGGCGACCCCTCCAGGCGTCCGCCGCGCGCGCGGAGACCGGCCTGCGCTTGCCTGCGGCGGCCGGACGGCGACACTATGTGTCGATGATCGACACCGATCGCGAGCAGCGCAGCGCCCCAGACGAGTCCGGCGCCGGTCCCCCGGTGCGGCCGGCCCTCGCGCGCTGGTGGCTTGCGGCGCTGGTCCTGGTGGCCGGTGCCGCGTCGCTGTCGACCGAGATGACCGGCGCGCGGCTGCTGGCGCCGTACTTCGGGGCCTCCGATCTGGTGTGGTCGAATGTGATCGGGCTGATCCTCCTGTCGCTCGCGGTCGGGTACTGGATCGGGGGGCGGATGGCGGACCGCTTCCCCACCTACCGGGCGCTGGCCACCGTGGTCCTCGTGGCGGCGCTCGCCCTCGCGGCGATTCCGTTCGTGGCGAGGCCGCTGTTCCTCGCCTCGGCCAACGCGTTCGCCAACGTGTCGGCCGGGGCGTTCATCGCGAGCTTCTTCGGTGCGCTCGCGATGTTCATCATCCCCGTCACCGCGCTCGGCGCGGTCGCGCCGTGGTCGGTCCGACTGAGCGTCGTATCCATTGGCCAGACCGGATCGGTCGCCGGGCGTCTGTACGCGCTCTCGACGATCGGCGCGATCATCGGGACGTTCCTGCCGGTGCTCGTGCTGATCCCGCTGATCGGCACTCGCCGCACGCTGCTGTGCACGGCGGTGGTCCTGGCCGTCACCGCCGCACCCGCACTGGACCGCCGCCTGCTGTGGGCGCCGCTCATCGCCGTGGCCCTCCTGCTGATGCCGCTCGGGCCGATCAAACCCGCGGGACCGGGCGAGCGTGTGCTGTTCGAGGGCGAGTCGCCGTATCAGTTCGTCCAAGTCGTCGAGGAGTCCAACGGCGACCGCGTCCTGCACCTCAACGAGGGCTGGGCGGCCCACTCGCTGTTGCCGGCGCACGGCATCCTCACCAGCAACTACTGGGACGCCTTCACCGCACTCCCCTCGGTCGCCGGCGGTGCGGCGGGGCGGCTCCTGGTGCTCGGCAACGCCGGCGGCACGGTCGCGACGCTCTACGGGCGGATCTGGCCCCGCGAGACCATCGACGGGGTCGAGATCGACCCGCTGGTCACCTCCACGGGGCGCCGCTACCTGGGCATGTCCAACCCGCGCCTGCATGTCTACACCGCCGACGCGCGGTTCTGGCTCGAGGGCAACCGACCGCGCTACGACGTGATCGCGATCGACGCCTACACACAGCCGTACATCCCCTTCTACCTCGCCACGCGCGAGTTCTTCGGCCTGGTCGCGGCGCATCTTGCCGCCAACGGGGTGGCCGCAATCAACGTTGGCACCCCGCCGGACCAGACGGCGCTCGTCGACCGCATCGCGACGACGATGCGGTCGGTGTTCCCGACCGTCGTGGCGGCCCAGTTCACCAGCTTCAACTCGATCGTGCTGGGGTTCGCCCACGCCACCGACCCCGCCCAGCTGCGACGGGCGCTCGCTGCGACGCGCGGACCGGCGCGCGGCCCGGCGCTGCAGCTCGGGCGCGAACTCACGCCGGTGGCCGCCGGCGGAACGCCGCTCACCGACGATCAGGCGCCCATCGAATTGCTCACGGACCGGGCCCTGCTGGCGTACCTGTCCGAAGGCGCCCCGGGAGCGCACTGAGCCCGGCGGGCGTCCCGGCGATCAGCCGGACCGAACCCCGCTAGACATCGACTGATGCCGGTTGAGCGCCGCGCGCACGGCGTTCTAGGATGGCCCATGACCTCCGCGTGGCCACCCCTGCCCAACTACGCCGACTGGCAGGCCACCTGCGACACGCTGCACGCACACACCCAGGTCCTCGGGAAGCTGGCGGTCGCGCTCGCCCCGCCGGAACCCCAGCTCCAGCACGCGGCCCTGCGGCTCACCGCCCGCGGTTGGGAGACCCCGCCGCTCCCGGTGCCGGACGGCTCGGGCGCAATCGTCGCCGCGCTCGATCTGCACACCCATGAAGCGGTCGTCGAGCACAGCGACGGGCGCGCGCGGCGGATCTCACTGACGCCGCACCGCGCCGTCGGCGAGGTGACACGCGACGTCCTCGAGGCGGCGCGCGCGGTCGCCGGCGACGACATCGCGATCAACCCGACCCCGCAGGAGGTCCCGTGGACGGCGCCGCTCGACGCCGACGAGGAGCACGCCACCTACGACCCGGCAGGTCACTGCGTACTTCGACGCGGCGACGCACGCGGCGCTGGTACTGGCGCGTCTGCGTGCGCCCTACCGCGGCCGGGCGACGCCGGTCAATGCCTGGTGGGGCTCGTTCGACCTCGCCGTCAGCCTGTTCTCCGGGGTACCCGCCACGCCGCCGTCCGACGACTTCATCATGCGCAACGCGATGACCGCCCAGGAGGTCGCCTTCGGTTGGTGGCCCGGCGACAGTCGGTACGGCGAGCCAGCGTTCTACGTGTACGCCTTCCCGACTCCGCCGGGATATGTCCCGATCTCCCCGGCACCGGCGCCGGGGCGCTGGGATGCGGGGCTCGGTGAGTACCTGTTGGACTGGACCGAGGCGCGTGCCGCGCCTGACCCGGCCGGCGCGTTCATGGACTTCGCGCTGTCAGTCTTCCGGCACGCCTGCGCGGCATGCCAATGGGATCCGGCGCTCTCGGCCAGCGCCGAGGGCTCGCCTCCGCCGGTCGCCTGATCGCGGGTTCCCCGGTGGCTCAGTCGCCGCCGGCGAGCACGAAGCCGAGCTCGTCGACGTAGCACCAGTACCAATCCTCGCCAGGTTCAACCGACCGGATGATCGGGTGCCCGGTCGCGTGAAAGTGGGCGGTGGCATGGCGATTCGGACTGTTGTCGCAGCAGCCGATCTGCCCGCACTCGGTGCACCGACGCAGGTGCAGCCAACGGGAGCCCATCGCGAGACACGCCGGACAGCCCTCGACCCCCGTCCCATCTTCGCGGCGGTGGATGGTGTCCAGATGCGTGCACGTGTCCGCCACGGCATGCCCCTCCCCGTCGAGGTCGTCTGCGCGCGCCGGCGCGCCGTGTGACGATCTTGACCGGGCCCGGGGCGTGCGGTCAACGGGGTTCGCCGCTTGGCGATTGCGGCCTGCCGACGCGCGGGGCCACCCGGCTCGGGCCGCGGGCCCGGAACTAGCAACCCCCGGGCCGTCCTGCGCCCGGGGGTCGAGTGGATTCAGTATCGGCGGCGGTCCGGCGTTCCTGAAGCGCCAGACACGCAGCTCGCCGGGTCAGCGCTCAAAAGCCCAGCTTTTGGCCCTCCTTGGCCACGAGCTCCGCCTCGGTGAAGATGCCCTGATCCGGCAGCGCGGCGCGCTCCTCGATCTCCTTATGCGTCATCGCCAAAATTCTCGAGCGCCCATTCGCGCGCGCCCTGCACGACGTCATGCGGGAGCCGACCGAAGTCGAGCAGTTCGCCGTTGGCGTTGCGGACGGCCTCGGCCACCTTGCGCGCCCAGACGTTCTCCCAGACCAACAGCACGGCCGAGGAGCCCGGCTCGAGCTCCTCGCCGGTCGCCAGCAGGTCCTCCTCGCTGAACAGCCCGCTGACCTCGAACCCGGCGCGTGCGAATGCCGCCGCCACGTTCGGGTCGAGCTCGGTCAGCTCCACGCCGATCACATCGCCGTCCAGCGTCTTCTGCACAAACACGGTGTCGATGATGCGCACGGTCCCCGCCTCCACCAACTCCGCAAGCGCCGGCGCAATCTCGCCCGTGAACTCACTGCCCGGGAACGCGATGATCGCGTAGTCGACTGGCCCGATCTCTTCCATAGCTTCTCCTGGGTTCGACGGCCGGCTGATCAAGGGCCGGATCCGAAACACGCACCGCACCGCAGATCCGTGGCCGGCCGCGCGGTCTGCTCAGAGAATACCCGACCGCCGTCCGCCGAAAGTCCCGTGCCGTCACCGTGTCATGCGGCCGTTGCGCCCGACCCCGCTCGCACGCACAGGATCTCGTCGAAGCTTGCCGTCGGCCGGCCGGACCCGGCAGCGACCGCCGGGTCGAGGGCCTCGGTGCGGAGCACGGCGGGGCCACGGACTTGCGCCGGCGCGGCCAGGAGCACGTACCGGCTCCCGGCGGCGGTCCGCCGAATCTCCTGCGGGCCGGGTGTCCGGCCCGCGAGGGTCTCGGCATCATTGACATTGATGCCGACCTGTCCGATCTCTGGTTCGGCGGCGAAGACCTCGAGGGCGCGGCCGACGTAGCGCTCCGGGCCGAAGAACTCCCAACCCGCGGGAATTCGCAGCCAGTAGGGCCCGGTGAACTCGACGCGCGACAGCGGCGCCGAGCCGCCTGCCACCTCCACGAAGGGGTACTGCTCGGCAAGCCAGGCCCGGTCGTCGTCGCTCAAGCCGGTATCGATCGCGATGAAGCGACCGACGCGCCTGACGTCCACGCAGCAGCGCAGGAACGAGTTGAGTGTGTGTGCGAACGCCGCCCGGTCGGCGCCGGTCTCGACGGTGAGCGTCACCTCGGCATCGCCGGTGCCCGGGCGCACGCCCGCGGTACCGAGGTTCGTCGCCGGCACCCCGGCCTCGGCGGCGTCGGGAACCGCCTCGCGGCGACCGACACTCAGTGTCCGCACCAGGACCTCGGGGTACGTCGAGGCGGCCTCGAGCAGCGCCGGGACCGCGAAGTCCCGGTTCTCGGCGACGCGCTCGCGCTCGTTGTCGGGGAGGTCGGGATTGGCGAGCAGCAACCGGCACAGCGCGAAGCTCTCCATCGGTTTGCCGATCCAGAAGGCGCAGATGGCCTGCTCGTCGCGTGCGCGCCAGGCATAGACGTCGGCACCGACGAACAGCGCGTCCTCGGCGGGCAGCGCGATGCTTGCGGCGCGCTCGGCGAACAGGTACCCGAGCTGGTAGCGCGCGTCGATGCGGTACTGGCGGGCGAGCGCGTGCAGCGGCTCCGCACGGACCGGCCGGTGTTCCCAGGCCCGCAGGAAGGCATCCTGGACCTCGGGCCACGGTGCGCCGAGCCACAGCTGGCATTCACCGCAACGAAACAGCGAGTAGTAGACCTCTTCGTCCCAGCCACCCATACCGGCCCGTCGCCGATACCACTCGAGCGCGTGTTCAGGGTCGCCGGCGTCGTAGTAGCTCTGGGCCAGGTAGAACACCGATCGCGCGTCGTCGGGGTTGCGCGCGACTTCGGCCAGCAACAGATCGCGATCGCGCTCGTATTTCTTCGGGTCGAGGTTGCGTCCGCCCAGCCTGCGGGACTCGATGTAGTAGTCGCCGTCCAGGCGGGCGTCGGTGGCGGGCGCGTCGCAGACCGCATACTCATGGACGACGCCCTCATACCGCCACGGTAGCCCGCTGCGGAAGACCTGTTTGCGCCAGTAACTGAAGTCGGACCCGTACCGAAGCGCGTAGCAGTCGGCCGTCAGCCCGCGGAAATCCAGCGTGCCCACGACCATGTCGTCGGCATCCATGACCCAGATGTAGTCGCCGTGGCCGCGCGCCAACTCGAGCGCCTCGGTGCGGTTGTGCCCGAAGTTGCGCCACTCGCGTTCATGCAACTCGCCCGGGATTCCGAGCGTGCGCATCTGCGCGCGGATCACGTCCTGGGTGCCATCGTCGGAGCCGGTGTCGACGATCACCCACGAGGCGATGTGCGGGGACACGGCGTCGAGGACCTCCTGCACGATGTGCGCCTCGTTGCGGACGATCATGTTCAGGCAAATCGACGGGCCCTCGGGCATGCGGCGCATGCTACCCGGTGGTCCTCCCGCACCGCGGACCGCGCGAACGTCCGGTGCGTCGACCTATCGTTAGGACGTCCAATCGCGCAGCCGGCCGGGAGGGCTCCCCGGACAGCGCCATCACGATTCGCGGACTGCGCAAGACCTTCGGCCAGACGGTCGCCCTCGACCAACTCGACCTCGAGGTGGCCACCGGCGAAGTCCACGGGTTCGTCGGGCCCAATGGCTCGGGCAAGTCAACCACGATCCGCGTCCTGCTGGGCCTGCTGCACGCCGACGCCGGTGAGGCCGTGCTCCTGGACGGCGACCCGTGGCGCGATACGGTGGCCCTGCATCGCCGCCTGGCCTACGTGCCCGGGGAGGTGAGCCTCTGGCCGCAGCTGAGCGGCGGTGAGGCCATCGACCTGCTCGGGGCCTGCGGGGCGGTTTCGACCCGGCCCGCAAGGCGGAGCTCCTGGAGCGGTTCGAGCTCGACCCGACCAAGACCGGCCGCAGCTATTCGAAGGGCAATCGGCAAAAGGTCGCGCTGGTCGCGGCGCTGGCGTCCGACGTCGAGCTCCTGATCCTCGATGAGCCCACCTCGGGCCTGGCCGCTCATGGAGTCGGTCTTTCAGCAGTGCATCGACGAGGCCAAGGCGGCCGGGCAGACCGTCCTCCTGTCGAGCCACATCCTGTCCGAGGTCGAGGCGCTGTGTGACCGGGTCAGCATCCTGCGCCTGGGTCGCGTGGTGCAGCGCGGCACCCTCGAAGAGTTGCGCCGCGTCACGCGCACCAACATCGTCGCGACGCTCGAGCGCATGCCGACGGACCTCGACCAGTGGCCCGGCATCCACGATCCGCTCGTACACGACAACCGCCTGCGTTGCGATGTGGAGACGCCGGTGTTGACCGAGTTCATGGGCCGCCTGACCGCGTGCGGAATCGTCTCGCTGGTGTCCCAGCCGCCAACGCTCGAAGAGCTCTTCCTGCGCGAGTACTCGGACGACCGTTCGTGACCGATCCCCTGACGGGGTTCGGAGTCCTCGTGCGTCACGCGCTGCGGCTCGATCGCGTCGCCTCGTGGTCTGGGTCGTCGGCATCACCTTCATCCCGGTCGTGACCTACGCGAGCTACGCGTCGCTGTACCCGACGCTGGCCGACCGCATCGCGCTCTCGGCCACCCTGCAGTCGAACCCGTCCTTCGCGCTGCTGCTCGGGCCCGCCACCGACCTCGGCGACGCCGGCGGCTACACCGCGTGGCGGACGATCGGCATCTGCGCGATCTTCGTCGCGGTAATGAGCATCCTGACCGTCGTGCGCCACACGCGCACCGACGAGGAGACGGGCCGGACCGAGTTGCTGGCGGCCGGGTGTGTCGGTCGGTTCGCCTTTCTCGCTGCGGGCGTCACGACGGCGATCATCGCCTGTGCGCTCACGGGCGCGGCGATCACCATCGGGCTGATCGCCGCGGGCGGGAGCACGGAGGGCGCCCTGGCCTACGGCCTGGCGACGACGCTCGCCGGCGTACTCTTCGCGGGAGTCGCGGCCATCGCCGCCCAGGTCGGGAGCTTCGGCCGCACCGCGATCAGCATGTCGGTGGGGGCGTTGGCGGCGGCCTACCTGATCCGCGCGTGGGGCGACGCATCGAACTACCACTGGATCACCTGGCTGTCACCGCTGGGCTGGACGGAGAAGATCTCGGCGTTCACCGACAACCGGTGGTGGACGCTGCTCCCGTCGCTGCTGGCGGCATTCGCGCTCATCGCGATCGCCGCCAGCCTGGCGGCACGGCGCGATTTCGGCCGCGGCCTGATCGCCGCCCACCACGGTCCGGCCGATGCCCGGCTCGCTGGCGGGGCCGTTCGGGCTGGCCTGGCGCCTGCAGCGTGCGCGCCTGGCCGGATGGGCCGTGGGCCTGGCGGCGTACGGCGCGCTGGTCGGGTCGGTCGCGCAGTCGATGGCCTCGGTGATCTCCCACAGCGCCATCGGGCAGCAGCTCCTCGGCAGCGGGCACAACTTCGTCGACCTCTACTTGGCCGAGATCATCAATCTCATGGGCATCGTCGCGGCCGTGTTTGGCGTCCAGGCCCTGCTGACCGCGCGTGCCGAGGAGTCCGAAGGGCGTTTGGAGCTGCTGCTCTCGACGCCGCTGACCCGGCAGCGCTGGATCTCGAGCCACTTGTTCTTCGCACTCGCCGGATCGGCGATCGTCGTGATCCTCGGGGGCCTGGGCGCCGGGGTGACGGCGGTGCTCGACGGGGCCCCCACCTCGATCGGCGCGGCGTTGGCCGGCGCGGTCGCGCAGGTCCCGGCCGTCTGGCTGGTGGTGGCGCTGACGGCCGTGCTGGTCGGCGTGGTCCCGCGGCTGAGCGTGGTGGGCTGGTCGATCGT
This sequence comes from uncultured Thermoleophilia bacterium, assembly GCA_963784985.1. Taxonomy (GTDB): domain Bacteria; phylum Actinomycetota; class Thermoleophilia; order Miltoncostaeales; family Miltoncostaeaceae; genus CAITWD01. The sequence continues at coordinate 236 of CAWATR010000019.1, read as the reverse complement.
CGCGGCGATGTTCGTGCTCAGTTTCTTCGGACCGCTGCTCAAGCTGCCCCGGGCGGTGCTCGACCTGTCGGCGTTCACGCATGTCCCGCGCCTCCCGGGCGGGAGCGTCGACGCCGTGCCGCTGGTCGTCCTGTGCGTCCTGACGGTCGCGCTGTTGGTGGTGGCGATGGTCGCGTTCCGACGACGGTCGGTCGTCGCCTAGCGCCGCCGGCGCCCCGCGCCGACTAGCGCCCGCG
>CAWATR010000018.1:0-14809 GCA_963784985.1 uncultured Thermoleophilia bacterium | reverse complement strand
TACGGATATCTCCCTGTGTCATAACTGCACGCTCACGCGATTCGGACATCTCGGACTGGCCAGGTCGATTCCTTGTTCCGGAGGGGTGGTCCCACGCCTGGACGCCCGGGGCCTCGGTGCCTCCGACCGCTGCTCGCATAAGCGTCCCAGACCGGGCAATCGGTGCGGGTGGAACCGGACCCGAGCCGGCTACCGTCGAATGCGTATGCGGCGACTCACAGTTGTCATCGGCGGCATCCTGCTCATCGGCTCGGGGCTTGCCGCTTGCGGCAGCGCTGTGAAGCTCACGTCGGTGACCGCAACTGGGCCGACGTCAACGACATTGCATCCGATCACGAGAGTCAATCCGTGTGCCGTACCTGATGGGATGGTCGTGCCGACACCGGGCTTCAACCCGCTGACCGCGACTGACGCCGAACTCCGGGCGCAAGACTTCCCGCCTCGGCCACGGCTCGGCGAAAGTGGCATGGCCGCTTGGCAGCAGTACACGCGGCTGGTACCTAGCTGGCGATGTATACCGATGTGGCACAGCTTGGGGAGACCCCGAACACTGGCATTTCATCCGGCCATTACGGTTAACGGACGAAGCGCAAATCTGCCGATCGGGCCGCTGCGTTATCGTTTGACCGTGTTCTTCGATCCCGTGGCGCTGATCGTCCTCTTCGTCATCTTGCTGCTCATCTTGGCCGGCGTGATCGTGTCCTCTTTCGGCGTCTGTCGTCACCTGCTGACCGAGCATCGACGCTTGAGGGACGAGTAGACACGGCCGCACCGAACTGCCGTTCGGCTCGCCCGGTTATGCGAAGCTGACCGGCGGTGGCCGTCTTGGCCGGTAAGGAGTGGAATCCGGTCTTCCTGCTTCGGCGGGTAAGAGAAGGGCCAAGAAGTAGCCCCGGTCCCTCGCCACCATGACCCGATGACTGCTGCTTTGGTCGGGAGATGCGACGGCGGCATCAACGCAGGAACGCTGATCTGGGGAGGACGGCCGTGAGCCGCTGCGGAGCGCGGCGACGGCCGGGCCCCTTCAGCGTTCGTGTTCGTGTTAGTTGTCTCACCTCACTCGTACCGTTCCGTCATCACGGATGACGAAATGGGTGGGGTATGGCGAATGAATGGCATCTGATCGTCTCACCGGGCGCGGTGCGTTTGGCGCGGGAGTGGGTGGCGGACCCCGAGCATCCCGAGCTTCGACCCTTCGGCTGGCACGAGCGGTGGGCGTTGCCCGCGAACGGGCTTCCCAAGCGTCGCCGGGGCGATAGCGGTCAGTCGTTCCGGAGTCGGACTCGCATGCGTTGGGTGTTCGCCTCGTTGCCGTGGGAGATGCTCGGTCCCCGTTTGGTGATGCTGTCGTTGACGTATCCGGGTGAATGGCGAGAGTGGGTTCCGGATGGCCGCGCGCTTGAAGATCATCGGCGTGCGTTCTTGGAGCGATGGCGGCGGCGGTGGGGAACGCCGGCGGGCGTGTGGGTGAAGGAGTTTCAAGAGTCCGGTCGGCCGCACCATCACCTCTACCTCGCGGTCCCCGACGCGGTTCCGGTGCATGAGTACGAAGCGCTTCGGCAGCGAACGCTCATGCGGCATCGACTTGAACAGAAGTACGGCCGCTATCAGGGTCGGGCCAAGCTGCCTGCGATCGGACGCAAGCACGGCGGTGAGTTCGCGATGTGGCTGCGGGACTCCTGGTCCGAGGTCGTCGGTACGCAGGGTGTGGTTCGGGCGCATCACGCGCGTGGTGTCGATGTGGCGGTGGCGTTTTGGACGGATGAGGTCGCACGCACGAAGGACCGCGTTGAGGTCGCGGCCTATCTCGCTGGGGAGTCGGCGAAGTGGGCGCAGAAGAAGCCGCCGGAAAACTTCCCACGCGTGGGGCGCTACTACGGATACGTCGGCCGCAATCTTGGGTTCAAGCCGGATGAGGAAGATCGCGTCGTGAGTGATGCCGTGGCGTATGAGCTTGAGCGTCGGCTGGCTCGGTTGGTGCGATGGCGGATCATGGCGAAGCGCGCCCGTTACGGGCATTCGGGTCCGATCACGTTCGATCGTCGCCGGGTCGGGAACGGCGTCTCGGCGTTCGGCGTTCGGCCGAAGGATCTCCCCAAGCTGCTCGCGCGTTGCGAGCGTGCCGCAGAACGCAACGAAGCTCGGCTCGGAGATACTCCGTTCGTGTGGGGTCCGACGTGGTGCGGATTGGCACCCGCCGAGCTCGCGCAGATGGGCGGCGAAGATCGCGACACTTGGCTGCGAGACAACATCGAGAAGCTGCAACGATCGAAGCCGTGCGGGTGCGACCCGAACGAAATCTGTGAGGACTGTGCTCCGCCGTTCGTGTTGCGGCGTTGGGCGGCAGGATGCGGCTGTACCGGGTCAGAGGTGTGCATCGAATGCGTCGACCCGGAGGTGTTGGAGCGCCAAGATGTCTGAGCAGTTCAGTCGAGGAAGCACGCGGCGCGGTCGAGTACGCCGGTTTCCATCGGTGCGAGGTAGCTGCGCATCGTCGTCGCCGGATCGGAATGGCCGAGCACGCGTTGGATGTCCAACAGATCGAAATGATGGGTGCCGTCGTCGCCGGTCGCCGTGTGCAGAATCCCCGCCGCGGTCCGGCGCAGATCATGGGGCGCGACATGTCCAAGACCGGCCTGACGAGCGCGACCGGTGATGATGTCGTACAGCGAACGGTTCCGGGCGGGTTGGTGCCAGTCGATACGACGCGGTCCACCTCGGCGCGCCGCCCCCTTTACCTGACGACAGACGACGGGATCATCCGACCCCGGTTCGGGATACTCACCGAGGTAGCGGCCGAGCGCGTCCATGAGTGCGGCACCCAAGGTGGCGTGTCGTGGGCTGTGACCCTTGCCGGTCCATGCAAGCGTCGGCGCGTGGCGAAGATTGTCGATGCGAAGACCCGCGATCTCGGAGACACGAAGGCCGGTGAGACCGAGGCGGATGACGATCTCGTCGCGCAGACCGATGACGGTTCCGTCGTCGCAGGCTCCAACGAGTTGCACGAACGCCTCGTCGTAGGTGAGCCATCGGCCCGGGTTCGGGCCTGCACCTTGCCGTAGGTCCGGCGATAGGCGCGCAGCGGACTGTCCGGATCCCGCAGCCGCTCGCCGGGATTGTGCTCGATGAGCCCGACGCGCGCACCAACGAAGAAAGGTCAGGACCTTCGTCGGCGCGCTGGTAGACGGTGTTGTTCGCCGGGTCGCCCGCGGTGCAGTACTCGAGCAAGTCGGTCTCGGTCAAGTCCGCCGGATGACTGCACCGAGCGTGAGCGAACAGACGGCGCAGCGTCGACCGGTAGTCGTAGGCCGTCTTGGGGTTCGGATAGCGGCGACAGAACTCGTCGACGATGGCGTCGGGACCCGGCAGTCCTGAGCCGCGAGCCGGAACGGATCTAAGTAAACCGCTTTTCCTTGATCTTTGCGGCTTTTCCGATCCGGTCGCGCAGGTAGTAGAGCTTCGCCCGGCGGACGTCGCCCCGAGTGACGACTTCGATGCGGGCGATGATGGGCGAATGCACCGGAAAGGTGCGCTCGACGCCGACGCCGAAGCTGATCTTGCGGACCGAGAACGTCTCCCGGACCCCGCCGCCCTGGCGGCGGATGACGGCGCCCTGGAAGACCTGGACCCGCTCGCGGTTGCCCTCGACCACGCGGACGTGCACCTTCAAGGTGTCTCCGGGGGCGAAATCGGGGATGTCGTCGCGCAGACCGGCGCGGTCGACAAGATCAGTGAGGTGCATGAGGGGGCTCCCGGTGAACGCGCGCGCCCGGGTGAGCGCGACCCGAGAGGTTAGCGGGAAGGGCCGTCGTCCGGGAACCCGGGCCCCGGGATCCTCGGGCTCCGGGAACTCGGCCAGCAGCGCCGCATCGGCCGGGCTCAGCTCGCCCCCGACCAGATCGGGCCGGCGCTCGAGGGTCCGGCGCAGCGCCTGCGCGGCCCGCCAGCGGGCGACCCGGCCGTGATCGCCCGATCGCAGCACGTCGGGCACGGCCCAGCCCCGGAACTCGGCCGGGCGCGTGTACTGCGGGTATTCGAGCCGGTCGTCGTGAACGATTCCTCGCCCGCCGACGCCTCGTTGCCCATGACGCCGGGTAGCAACCGGGCCACCGCGTCGATCACGATCAGCGCTGCGCCCTCGCCCCCCGACAACACGAAATCACCGACCGACAGCTCACCGTCGCACAAGTGATCGGCAACGCGCTGGTCGACGCCTTCGTACCGCCCACAGATCAAGGAGAAGCCCGGACCGGCCGCGAGCTCCCGGGCGCGCGCCTGATCGAACCGGCGGCCGCTCGCGGAGAGCAGCAGCAACGGACGCGGCGGCTGCGCGGCCTCGACCGCGGCGAACAACGGCTCCGGCATCATCACCATGCCCGCACCGCCGCCGAAGGGCGCGTCGTCGACGCTGTGATGCTGGTCGGTCGTATATGCGCGCGGGTCGTGCAACCGCACGTCGAGCACACCGCCGGCACGGCGCGCGTCCGAGCAGCGACACGTCGAGGGGCGCATCGAGGTACTCCGGGAAGATCGTGAAGACGTCGATACGCACGCGACTACCGGCCGCCGTCAGAGATCGAAGAGGCCGTCGGGCGGATCGATCACGACCACGCCGGACTCGGACGAGACCACGAACACCATCGGCACCAGTGCACCCCCGTCGAGCACGAGCAGATCGTGCGCGGGGTTGGCCTCGACCGCCACCGACGTGCCCGACCGACGCTCCGGCCCGGTCGCGTACTTCCGAGCCGATGAGCTCGTGCACCCACAGCTCGCCGTCGGGCGGTTCCGGCGAGCGCGCTCGGCCTCGACGAGCTTGCCCCGCAGGAGCGTCGGCGCCTTCGCGATCGTCGACGCCGTCGAACCGCACGACGAAACGATGCTGGTTCGGGCGCGACGACGGCGATGACGAGCTCGCGATCGTCGACCCAGAGGGTCGAGCCCTTCGCGAACCGCTCGGGAACGTTGCTGACGGGCGTGATCGACCACATCGCCGCGCAAACCGTGCGCGCGTCCGATCCGCCCGACCTCGAGCCGGGCGCCGAGGCCCACCGGTCGTTACTCCGCGACGTCGACGGTGACGCGCACGTCCTCGGTGGCGCCGGCCGCGCGCGCGACCTGGCGCACGGCCTGGATCACACGACCGCGCTTGCCGATGATGCGACCGAGATCGCCCGGGCTCGCGTGCACGAGCAACGTGACGTTGTCGCCGCGCTCGTTCGCGTCGACGAAGATGCCGTCGGGGTCGTCGACCAGGTGCCGAGCGATGTGCTCGACCGATTCGCGCGGCACGCGCACCGACGACCCGGTTGCCCTCGGCGGCAACATCGTCGAAGTCGTCGTCTTCTTCTTCGAAGTCGTCGTCCTCTTCGAAGCCGTCGTCGGCGAGCTCGTCGCTCATGCCTCGGTCGTCTCTTCGGCGCGTCGGCCTCTTCGGCAGCGGCGGGCGCTTCCGGCCGCAACCTCGGCCTCAGGAGCAGCTGCGGCCGGTGCCGGCGCGTCCTTCACTTCCTTGACGGCTTTCGCCTTGACCTTCACCTTCGGCTTCGAGGCCGCGACCTTGCCGTTGGCGTCCTTGTACGCGTCCCACACACCGGCGATCTGCAGCAGCTTCGCCGCGCTCTCGGTGGGCTGGGCACCGGCGTTCAGCCAGTGCAGCGCGCGCTCACCGTCGATCGAGACGACCGACGGCTCCTGGCGGGGCGCGTACTGGCCGAGGATCTCGAGGAAACGACCGTCGCGCGGGCTGCGCGCGATCGGCAACGACGACGCGATACGTCGGCTGCTTCTTCTTGCCGACGCGCATCAAACGGATCTTGACAGCCAACACAAACTCCTCTTCGGGGAACAGCCCGGGGAGCCTACTTCAACGGGGTGGGAATCCCGGAAGGCCTCCGCCGAGACCACCTGCATCGGGGTCGCCACCACCGGGCAATCCGGGGAAGCCCTTGCCGAGCCCGGGAAACCCGGCGGCATTCTCGGGCCCTTGGGCTTGGCGCCCTTGCCCTTCTTTCCCTTGCCGCCCTTGGGCTTGCGCGTGACGCCGCCCATGCCCTTCATCATCGTCTGCACCTGCTTGAACTGCTTCAGCAGGTTGTTGATCTCGGTGGTCGACGTGCCACTCCCCTGGGCGATGCGCATGCGCCGGGAGCCGTTGATGAGCTCGGGCTTTCGGCGTTCTTCGGGCGTCATCGAACGAATGATGGCCTCGATCCGCCCGATGTCCTTGTCGTCGATCTCGGCGTTCTTCACTTCCTTGGGCATGCCCGGCATCATCCCGAGCACGTTCTGCAGCGGTCCCATCCGCTTGATCTGCTGCATCTGCTCGAGGAAGTCCTCGAGGGTGAGCCGGCCGCTCTGCAACAGCTCTTCGGCCCGGCGCTTCTCGTCCTCTTCGAAGGTGGCTTCGACCTTCTCGATGAGCGTGAGCACGTCGCCCATGCCGAGGATGCGACTCGCCATGCGGTCGGGGTGGAACGGCTCGAACTCGTCGAGCTTCTCGCCGGTACCGGCGAACAGGATCGGCTTGCCGACGACCTCTTTGACCGAGAGCGCCGCGCCGCCGCGAGCATCGCCGTCGATCTTGGTGAGGATGACACCGTCGAGCCCGACCGCGTCGTTGAACGCCTCGGCGACGTTGACCGCTTCCTGACCGGTCATCGCGTCGACGACGAGCAGCGTGTTCTGGGGCTGCACCGCCGCGCGATGGCGCTGCAGCTCGTCCATCAGGTCGGTGTCGATCTGCAACCGACCCGCGGTGTCGACGATCACGAAGTTGCGACCGAGACGGTGCGCCTCTTGGATCGCGCCGCGCGCAACGCTCACCGGATCGGTGGCCTCGCTGTAGAACGGCACGTCGACCCGGCCCGCGAGGCACGCGCAGCTGCTCGACTGCGGCCGGACGTTGGAGGTCGGCGCCGACGAGCAGGGCTGCAGCCCTTGCGACTTCAGCAACTTCGCGAGCTTGGCCGCGGCGGTCGTCTTACCGGAGCCCTGCAGACCGGCGAGCATCAGCACGGTCGGCGGCTTGGGACTCATCGTGAGCTTGCCGGTGGTACCGCCGAGCGTCGCGACGAGTTCCTCGTGCACGATCTTGATGAACTGCTGACCGGGATCGAGCGCCTTCGCGACCTCGGCGCCGACGGCGCGTTCCTTCACGCGGCCGATGTTTCTCCGTACTTGGTTCAGTTCGCTGCTGAATCCGCAGGTCAGGCCGGGATCCAGCCCTCCCAGGCCGACTCTGGCGGCAAGGCGCTGACCTGCGCAGCTCCGGTTACGTGAATATCCCATACGGTCGTTACCCCGACACCGGGATGGCCGGGCGACCCGGCCAAGATCGTCGCTCGCGCCAACGGCTGTGCGGATCTTCCCCGAACCCGTATCTGGCGCGCGGACAGAATGCCAGTGCGCGAGGAACATCCTGACGCGTCTTCTTTCCGGTAATTTCGGGGATCACTCAAGGTACCGGAGCGCGCCCGGAGACATGCTCGGCATGCGGCGGCGGACTCGTCCCCCGCCGCATCCTGCAACTGCAAGGGACCGGGGCACTCCTGCACGCCCCGGACCTGCCCTAGCTGCGGAGGGAGCGGCCAGCGATGACGACCCTGCCCGAGCCCGCGAACTGCCCCGGGTGCGGGGCGGACCCTGACCATGTCACATGGGCTGGCGGCAGCCCACCCTATGGTCCCGATCGCTGGGAATGCCGCAAGTGCGGCCACCAGTGGACTACGGCGCCGCAAAAAGAGTGGCCAGACTCATGACCTGCATCGCGTTCGTGAACGCCAAGCCCTGCAGGGGCAAAACGGAGAGCGGGACAAAATCGGGGGGAGACCAAGTTGGTCTGCCCCCGCTGTACCCGGGCTCAGGCAGCCCTTGCCGGGCGCAGACCGCAGCGGGCGCGTCCGCTGCCCTCCTGGTCAGTGCCGCCGCCGAACTCGGCAAAGCCACCGAAGCCCTCCACGGGCTCATCGAGCTGGCCGAGGTGACCGGATGGTCCGGGGCCTGATGTCAGGGACCTCGTCGCCGCGCGCCGTGCCTCGACGGCTCGGAGTCGATGGACGGACCTGTTGGCAACGCCGGTGCTCCCGCTATCTTCACCAGTTGTGTGCGTGTGGCTCCATGGTTACGACGGCCATCGGCTCATCCGAGTGACCGAGTCACGAAAGGCGGAAGTCGAGATGGACAGATTGGGCTGGGCAGGGCCATGACCAGGGTCGCGCTTGTTGATGACGAGTGTTTCCTCGACCACTGGGCCGCGAGCCACGTCGAGCGGCCCGAGCGCCTACGTGCGGTGTCGGCTGCGATCGCCGGTGCAGCGGACCTGGCGGGTCTCGTGCGCATACGGCCCGCCCGCGCTGACGATTCAGTCCTCTTGCGTGTCCATAGCGCGGCACACATCTCGGCGGTGGAGGCGATGTCACAGTCCGGGGGCGGATGGTTCGATGTCGACACGTACTGCACGGACCGTTCGGCCGGTACCGCGCGGCTAGCGGCGGGGAGCGCGGTAGCGGTGTGCGACGCCGTCCTTGCGGGTGATGTCCGACATGGAGTCGCGCTGATTCGCCCGCCGGGCCACCACGCGGGGAGGGACACGGCGATGGGATTCTGTCTCTACAACAACGCGGCCGTCGTCGTGCGTCACGCGCAAGAATCGGGCGCACCCCGTGTCGCCGTCATCGATATCGACGTGCATCATGGCAACGGCACGGAGGAGATCGTCTGGAACGACACCGACACTCTGTACACCTCCATCCACCAGATGCCGCTATTCCCTGGGACGGGCCGGAGTGCGGATCGAGGTGCCCATGACAACGTCGTCAACATTCCCGTGCCACCGGGGACCGGGTCTGATGAATGGCTCGAGCATTTCGACGAGACGATCATTCCCGCCGTGTCCCGGTTTGGCGCCGACCTCGTTGTCGTCAGTGCCGGATACGATGCGCACGAACTTGATCCGCTTGGGGGCCTGCGTCTCACGACCACGACGTACGGTGAGGTCGCTGCCCGGATCTGCGACCTGTGCTCGCACGGCCCCGTTGGCTCTGTCTGGGTTCTCGAAGGGGGATATGACCTCAAGGCACTCGGCGAGTCGGTCGTTGCAACACTGCGGGCGCTCCAGGCCGAGTGATATGTCCACGCTCGCCGAGAGTCGTGGCAGTCGCACGGCCCCGTCAGGTGCTGCGTGAACGCGGCAGATGTGGCACGGCGAGCCCTCGTACGCTGCGGTGAGCTCAGCCTCGTCGACGATTCGCGGGGCCGCCGCAATGGTGTTGTCGATGACGAGGTCTGCTGACAACCACGGCCTGTTGGGCTCGAATATACGATCGTGGCGGTGACCTGCTTCTTCTCGCAGCGGGGCGGGGCGTCAGGCGGCGACCTGGTACTCGTGCGTGAGTCCGCCGAGGACTTGTTTTCGGCGGATCCGGTGCTCGGCGAGGTTGATCTGCGGTGGCCGGGTGTCAGCCTGAGCGGGTGCGAGCTGGCCGAGGGCACGGTGCGGCCGGGCGGTGTTGTAGTGCAGCAGGTATTCGGTCAGCGCCCGGCGCAGATGGTGCTCATTGACGATCAGCACCCGGTCGAAGAGCTCGCGGCGCAGGGTGCCGATGATCCTTTCGCAGATCGCGTTCGCTCTGGGCGCCTGCGGCGGGCTGGCGAGAATCCTGATGCCTTCCGCGGTGAACACGGCGTCGAAGGAGCCGGTGAACTGGCCCGCGCGATCCCTGATCAGGAACTTGACCGAGGTCGCGCGCTGGCCGAGGTCCATCAGGAAGTTGCGGGCTGCTTGTGCCGTCCACGCGCCGTCAGGGTTGGCGGTGATGCCGGCCAGGTGGACGCGACGGGTGCCGTGCTCGATGACGATCAGCGCGTAGATGCGCCGGAGCAGCACGGTGTCCACGTGGACGAAGTCGGCCGCGAGAATGCCGCGGGCCTGCGCGGTCAGGAACTGCTTCCAGGTCGGGCCGGTGCGGCGGGGCGCGGGGTCGATCCCGGCGGCATGCAGGATCTGCCATACCGTGGAGGCCGCGATCGGGTGGCCGAGCTTGACGAGTTCGCCTTGCACGCGACGGTGCCCCCAGGTCGGGTTCTCCGTCGCCATGCGGATCACGAGCTTGCGGATCGCGGCTGCGGTGGACGGCCGCCCGGGACGCCGCCGGCTGGTGTAGTCCCATTTGCGGGTGACCAGCCGCCGGTGCCAGGCGAGCAGCGTCGCCGGGGTCACCGCGAACACCTCGCCCCACCGGCGCCGCGGGATCAGCCGGGACAGTGCCGCGAGCCACAGCCGGTCGCCCGGCTGGTAGCGGACCCGGCCGATCTGGCGGCGCAGCACCGCGTTCTCGTGCCGGAGCACCAGGAGTTCGGCATCCTTGGACACCTCACGCCGGGCCAGCACCATCAGACAGCCGAGCAGACGACGCACGAGCCAGGTAGACGACGGAGAAGATCACTCAGCGATGATCCCAACCCGGAAGGCTGCCCAGGCCAGATCGAGTAATCGAGCCCGACAGGGTGCCCGCCGCCCGGTCCTGCGCCGAGCTGCAGTGTTCAGCAAAGTGGACACTCTGGCGGTGTTCATGGCGTGGTTCTTACCGGAACCCCGACTGGGTGTGAGTCCGCGCCCATGCCATCTCGTCATCACTCGGCGTGAACGACTCCCGCAACTCCTTCAGTGAAACGGCGCGCGGCAACCTCGGGTAGGCCGTCCGCTCAATCCAGGTCATCCGACACTTCACCGCCAAGATCTGACCTGGACCACTTTAAACCCAACGGCGTGTCCTGATTCCGGCGTATCCGGTCGCTACTCGTGGTCCAGGCGTTCCTCCAGGGTCAGGTGCGCGACCTTCCCTGCGGCCGCTCCGGCGGCCATCTGGTCCGCCTCTCACCCGCAATCGTGCACGGCCCCCGCGCGGCCGCTGGTGCTACTGCTCGCCGTCCGGCTCGGCGTCGGTCACGGCGATGGCGAAGCCGAGGGCCCGCAGGATGTGCCCCCGGCCGACATCACCCGGGGAGCGCCCACGACCGGGGCGACTGCGATCATGACGCCCTGGACATCCTCGGCGGTCAGCCCGCTCTCGGTGATGGCGGAGGCGTTGGCGAACCAGGAGACGGGGGGCGCGTCCACCGCGATCAGCGCGGCCACCCTCGCCAGGACGAAGTCGCGCGGCGAGAGGGCGGAGCTGTGATCAACCGAGGCGGCGGTCATGGCGGCGAGCGTGTCCAGGACGGGTGTGTCTGCACTCACGGGTCCTCCAGTGATCAGTGCGGAATTCGCGAGCCGCTGGCCCGCGGTTGCTGACACCTGCAGTTCAGCATCGCCCTTGACTTTACAGTTCAGCACCGCCCTTGACTTGGGATATCACCCTTGAGAGGTGAGCGGGGCTGATGTAGCAGGCGAACGAAAAGTCCCGCTGAGCCGGACCACCCCGCGCTCCTTAGCCCGAAGTTGCTGCCAGTTTGGTCGGTGATTCGGGGTCTGAGCTGGGGTTTTCCCGGTATTGGCCTGGCGTGTTCTGGCTACTTTATGGTGAGCGGGATCGGGGCGCCGATGAGCTCCAAGGCCTGGCGCTGGGTGCTGGTCGGCTCGGTGAGCACCGGGACGGTGACCTGGATCCCGGCGAAGCGGACCTGGTTGCGGGTCAGGGTGGCCAGGTGGTCCAGCAGGCCGCGGAAGCTGCGGTAGGGGCGGCCGGCCGGGTCGTGCTGGCCGGAGGCCTTGGCCTGGGCGCGGGCCGAACGCCGGGCCGGGGTGACAGGATTGGCCGGCGCGGGCGGGTCCTCGTCGGTGAAGGTGAGCGGCGCCCATGCCTTGCGCAGGCGGACAGCGGACCCTGACCCCAGCTATCGCGGGCCCGGCGCCAAGCGAGCCGAGCCTGACGTCCCACACCTAGACACACTCAGCGGATAAGTGTGATTATCCGCTGAGACCGGCTATGATCTCAGCGATAACGACGCTCCGGGCGGCTGGAACCGGGGCGGAACTAGCGGATAACAAGGAGGCCCCCGATGAGGAAGACCACCCTCCGCGTGCCCGTGGCCGACCCCCGGGAGCCGACGGTGATCACGTTCTCCTTCGGGACGACCCGGCCGACTTGTCCCCGGCCGCCGTCACCGTCGGGTACGCGCGCTGGCGGATGCCCACCGAGATGCCCGTCTACCGCCCGCGCGGCGAGGACCCTCCCATCGACGCCGCCCATGACCAGTGGGACGAGCGGGAGGAGCTGGTCATGCGCGGCGCCTCGGCGAGATGCTGGGATGGGTGCGCGGCTGCTGCGACCCGGCGCCGGCGGACATCACCTGGACTCGCGACCGCGGCCGGTCGTCGCGACTGCGCGCTCACCCGCGACGGGCACCCGGTCGACCTGGCCATCGCCGAGCCGGGCAGGTGAAAGGTAGGTCGTCCCGCTGCGGCCCGAAGGCGGCGGCACGCAGGCCGCCGCCGAGGCCCTCGCCGCGCTGGGCCGCCACCTCGACCGGTGCAAGCTGGCGGCCCGCACCGTCCGGGCCTACAAGCGGCAGGCCGCCGCGTACGCCGCCTGGCTGGCCGCCAACGCGGGCGCCCACGGCGACGCGTTCGCGGACCTGGTCGGCGCCGAGGGCGCCGTCACCGCCTGGAAACGGGACATGCTCGCCGCCCGGGCCCGCGCGTCGACGGTCAACCAGGCGCTGGCTGCCGTCACGCTGATGTATGAGCAGGCCGGCCTTCGGATCTCCGTGAAACGCGTCCGGATCCCCAGGCCCGGCGAGCCTGACGCGCTCACCCGCCGAGCAGGAGGCCGCGCTCCGCCGCGCGGCCGCGCGCCGCGGCCCTCGTGATTCCGCCATCATCGCGGTGCTGCTGGACACCGGCGCGCGGGTCGAGGAGTGCGCCCGGCTGGATGTCGGGGACTTCGCGATCACCGCCCGCACCGGCGAGGTCCGCCTGCACGGCAAGGGCGACGAAGTCCGCTACGCCCCGCTGGCCCGCCGCGCCCGCGAACTCGTCTCCGCGTGGCTGGACGTGCGCGGCCGCCACCCCGGACCGATCTGGACCGGGCAGCGCGGCCCGCTCACCATCTCCGGCGTCACCCAGGTCGTGCTCGCCGCCGGCGACGACGCCGGCATCCCCGGCCTGCGCCCTCACCGCGCCCGTCACACTTTTGCCACCCGGCTCCGCCAGGGCGGGGCCGACCCTGCCCAGGTCCAGGCGTTGCTCGGACACGCCTCAATCGACACCGCGGCCAGGTACTTCAGAGCCGGGTCAGCCGAGAACGCCGAAGTCGTCGAACGAGTCTTCAGCGACTAACAGGCCGCTGACCAGCCCACTGCCGCTTTCCGGCGTACTTGGTCTGCCCCCCAAGGTAACCAAACAGACACTCACCGCCTCGCATTCTTGGGTCAGTAGTTCTGGAACGGCCAGTCACGCTAAGGGCGCCGGGGACGGGTTCCTTAACGTGACTTCTCGCTCCGCTGCTACATCAGCCCCGACTCTTGGAGGCGCCCGGCCAGGGATGGCCTGGTGGCGATGAGGCGGCGGACCGCCCGCGCCGGACGGTCACGGGCGAAGTTCCCGCACCAGCTCTGCGATGGCACGCAGGATCCCGGCGCGGTCCTCGGGGAGCGGTGTCCTTCAGCGCCAGGCCGGTGATGACCACCGTGGTGCTTGCGAGGATCACCAGCCCGGCCAGCAACGCCACTGCCCCCCAGATGCCCATGTGTCCGTCCTTTCGCCACACGGTTTCCGCCGCCCCGGACGAGGCGGTCACGGGTACCATCGCCACAGCGCCCGGTCTCCGGCTATGGAGTGCCGGATCGCCGGATTCCGGCCGCAAACCCTGCAGGTCAGCGCCCGGTCGGCCCTAGGCCACCGGATCGCGTCGGATCGGACCAGCCATGGAGTGGAGGATGAAGAAGTGAGGGTGGCGGGAAGGACCCGTCTCGGGACGGCAAGTTCTGGCGAAGGAACTTGGGCTGCTCGAGGCCGAGCTACGTGAGCTCGGGAAGACGGAGAAGGCCGCGGTCGAAGAGGCCAACCGGCGCCGGTACAGCCGCAGACCGCCTAGAGGACGAGCCCTGGCCGCGCAGCGAAGGCGGGCGCCGGACCCGACCTTCCAAACGGTCAACGACTGGTTCCCCAAGCAGAAGGGCTCGAAGGAGCCCTAGCGTGCCGCAGGACTTCGAGGATCTGTGGTCCGTGGTCGCCGTGATGCTCGAATGGACCCTCACCGACAAGGCCAAGTGGCCCGTGGGTAGGCTCCGCCCACACTGGAAAAAGGCTTCACGAGGATGCCCAGCGCGGAGACAGCCTGGACGAGGAGGTGCGCGGCTACCTTGAAGCAGCCCGGAAGGCCGCTGGGCAGCACCCGTATCCGGGCATTCCCGAACCGCCTCCACTGGCCGAGGTCTACGTGCGCCAGCGCAGCCGCCCTGCGGCCCGGGACGGGCACTCCATGCCCGGCGACGGCTCTGCCACCGGGGGAAGAGGTGCCTGCCTTGCCGTTCCTTCCGAACCTGCCGAAGCGGTCTTCCGGAAGGCCGACCGGGTGTGCGTGCCTGATTCCCGCTCGCCCCGGAACCGGCAAGTCCACGTTGCTGCGCGCGCGGCTGCGCGAGGCGGCCGGTGAATGGCTTGGCGGCACGCACAACCCCGGGAAGTCCGGTCCGGCCGTCCCGGTCTGGGTGAGCGCGCGGGCTCTCGCCGGGGAGGAGACGCAAGTACCCGACGTGCTCGCCGCCGCCACCAGAAAGCTCTGCCGGTTCGGGCCGCACCCGGAACTGGCCCGAAACCGCTTCCTTCAGCGGCCGTGGGCCGGGGGCGCCGGCAGCTTCTCGTCGA
>CAWATR010000017.1:0-74125 GCA_963784985.1 uncultured Thermoleophilia bacterium | reverse complement strand
AGTGGATCTTCCTGCGGATGTTCGAACGCGGCCTGGCCGAGCGCCGCGAGGCGGCCGTCAACTGGTGTCCGGCGGACCAGACCGTGCTGGCCAACGAGCAGGTCGTCGACGGGCACTGCGAGCGCTGCGGCGCGGAGGTCGAGCTGCGCCAGCTGACCCAGTGGTTCCTGCGCATCACCGACTATGCGCAGGCCCTGCTGGACGACATGGATCTGCTGGAGGACTGGCCCGAACGCGTGCTGGCAATGCAGCGCAACTGGATCGGCCGCTCCGAGGGCGCGCGGGTGCTGTTTCGCACCGAGGACGGCGCGCTGGAGTCCTTCCGCGTCTTCACGACCCGGCCGGACACGCTCTTCGGCGCCACGTTCTTCCTGGTGGCCCCGGAGCACCCGTGTTGGCCAGGCTCGTCGAGGGCCGGCCCGAGGCCGCGGCGGTGCTGGCCTATGCGCGCGGCCGCCGCGACGCGCGTCACTGGCCGACCGCAGCGCGACCGACAAGCCGAAGACCGGCGTGTTCACGGGGCGCCATGTGGTCAACCCGATCAACGGCGAGCAGATTCCGGTCTGGGTCGCCGACTATGTGCTGATGGACTACGGCACCGGGGCGATCATGGCCGTGCCCGGTCACGACGAGCGAGACTTTGCCTTCGCACGGCAGTATTCGCTCCCGATCCGGCGGGTCGTCGCCGACGCGCAGACCGCGGCTGACGCGCCCCTCGAGGACGGCGTTCACGCCTGCCCGGGCGCATGGTCAACTCGGGCTTCCTGGACGGGCTCGGCGGTCGACGAGGCCACGGCGGCTGCCGCGGCGTGGCTGGCCGAGCGCGAGCTTGGCGAGGCGACGGTGGGGTACCGGCTGCGCGACTGGCTGATCTCCCGCCAGCGCTACTGGGGCGTGCCGATTCCCGTGATCCACTGCCCGGACTGCGGGCCGGTGGCCGTTCCCGGACGACCAGCTGCCGGTGGTCCTGCCCGACGTCGAGGACTACGCACCAAGGGGCAGAGCCCCGCTGGCCACCAACCCGGAGTTCCTGGTCACCACGTGCCCGGCCTGCGGCGGGCCGGCCCGGCGCGAGACGGACACGATGGACACGTTCGTGGATTCGTCGTGGTACTACCTGCGCTACACCGCCCCGCACCTGTCGAGCGCGCCGTTCGAGCGGCGCTGGCCGACTACTGGCTGCCGGTCGACCAGTACATCGGCGGCGTCGAGCACGCGGTCCTGCATCTGCTCTACGCCGGTTCTTCACGAAGGTGCTCAACGACCTCGGGCTGCGTCGGGTTCCGCGAGCCGTTCGCGCGGCTGTTCACCCAGGGCATGATCTACCGCGACGGCGCCAAGATGTCCAAGAGCAAGGGCAACGTCGTCTCGCCCGGACGAGATCGTCGACCGGTACGGCGCGGACACCCTGCGGCTGTACGTCCTGTTCATGGGCCCGGCTGCCGACGACATCGAGTGGAGCGACCGC
Organism: uncultured Thermoleophilia bacterium; assembly: GCA_963784985.1. Classification (GTDB taxonomy): domain Bacteria; phylum Actinomycetota; class Thermoleophilia; order Miltoncostaeales; family Miltoncostaeaceae; genus CAITWD01. The sequence continues at coordinate 72,657 of CAWATR010000017.1, read as the reverse complement.
GGCGTGGTGGGCGCCCGCCGGTTCCTGGACCGCCTCTGGGGGCTCGTCCGCGCGGCGGGTCCGGGCGGGCTCGTCGACCGTCCCGACCGGCGGCGCTGGCCGACTCACCGGCCTCGTTGGAACTGCTGCGCCGGGCGGAGGGGACCATCGCCAAGGTCTCGCTCGACATCGGCGAGCGCTTCTCGTTCCACACGGCGATCGCCGCCATTCAGGAACTGGTCAACGCCTGCACCCGCACCAGTCCGAGCGCGGCGCGGACGAGCCCGGGGCGACCAGGTCTTTCGATACGCGGTCCAGACCGCGGTCTCGGTGCTGTTCCCGTTCGCGCCGCACGTCGCGTGCGAGCTCTGGGACGCGCTCGGCGGTGAGACGCTGTGGGAGGTCCCTGGCCGACCGCCGACCCGGCGCTGCTGGTGCGCGACCAGGTGACCCTCGTCGTCCAGGTCAACGGCAAGCTGCGCGACCGGTTCGAGGCCCAGGCCGGGCTCGAGGATGCCGCGGCGCTCGCGCTGGTGCGCGCGCGCTCGAAGGTCGCGGGGGCACTGGAGGGCAAGCAGATCGTCCGCGAGGTCGTCGTTCCCGACCGGCTGGTGAACTTCGTGGTCAGGTAGCGCCGCGCCGGGATCCGCCACGGGCCGCCGGCCGCTACGATCCACCCGATGGCCAGCCGCGCCGAACCGCTCTTGCCGGTCTACGCACTGCAGGGAGAAGACTGGCCCAAGGTCGATCGCGCCGTGGCGCGGCTCGTCGGGCGCGTCGCCCGGGAGGGCGGCGGGGAGCCCGAGCGCTTCGACGCGAAGGACGCCCCCATCGACGACGTGGTCGCGGCGCTGCAGACCCTGTCGTTCGGCGGCCTGCAGGCCGTGATCGTGTCCGGCGCCGACGCCTGGCGCGCCGCCGAGGCCGACACGCTGGTCGCCTATCTCGAGGATCCGAACCCGACCAGCGTGCTGACGCTCGTGTCGACCGGAGCGCTGCCGCAGCGGCTCCAGCAGGTCGTCGAGCGGGTGGGCGACGTACGCCGCTGGGGTCCGACCAAGAGCACGCCCAAGGAACGGCGGCGCTGGCTCGAGGGGCACTTCGCCCAGGAGGTCGAGCGCCTGGGAGGCCACGTGAGCCCGTCGCTGGCCAGACACGTAGTTGACCGGGCCTGCGGCGAGCCCAGCGATGCCCAGCGCACCGGGCTGAGCGCGCTGATGCTGACCCACGAGGCCGAAAAGCTGGTGGCCTACGCCGGCGGCGCGCCGATCGACAAGGCGATGGTCGCCGACGTCACGCCCGAACACCCCGAGGCGCGGGTGTACGAGCTCGCCGACGCGCTCGTCGCCGGCGAATGCGCCGCTGGCCTTCGGTCTGCTCGGCGACCTGGTCACCGGCGACGACCGTACCGAGCCGATCGTGATCGTGGCCGGCCTCGCGCGGCACTATCGCGCCCTCGCGCGCGCGCAGGAGCTCGGTCCGGGGGCCAGCGCGGAGGCGGTCAGCGCGGCGACCGGCATGAAGGGATACCCGGCTCAGAAGGTGGCCGAGCAGTCCGCGACGCTTCCGGGCGGCGGGCCGCGCGGGCGGTTGCGCGACTGGCGCGCCTGGAGATCGAGATGCGCGTCTCGGCCCAGCGTGAATTGGGCGGGGCGCTGTTCGTGCTCGAATCGGCAGCCCGCGATCTTGTCGCGATCGCGCGCGGGGCCGCGCTGGTCTAGCCCGGGGCCTGCGGGGGGCTTAGGCGGTCGCCGCGCCGGCCGAGATCCGGGCGACCCGGCTCTTCTTGCGGGCGGCGTTGTTGGGGTGGATCACGCCCTCGGCCGCGGCGCGGTCGATCAGGTGCTCGAGCTCGCGGGCGCGTTCGGCCAGATCGGGCTCACCCGCCTCGGAGGCCTCGAGGAGCCTGCGGGTCAGAGTCTTGATGGTCGAGCGGTACCGCAGATTGCGGGCGCGCTGGCGCTCGGAGATCAGAATGCGCTTCTTCTGCTGCTTGATGTTCGCCACCTGGCGATGCCCTCCGTCGGTTGAACGGCCGCGTATGGTACCACCGATCAGATGACAGGCGAGACACCCCCCACCGACGCCGACGGGGTCACGACCCGGGACCTCGTCGACGACGTCCCGATGGGCTGGGAGACGCTCAGCGCGGATGAGGGCGTACGGGGTGAACTGCCCGCGGTGGAACTGCCCGCGGTCGAACGCCCGACCGGGCGCTCGACCGCCATCTTCGCGACGTGGACGGGGCTGAGTCGGGTCGCGGGGCTCGCGCGCGAGATCCTCGCCGCGGCGATGTTCGGCACCCAGGGCAACATCAACGCGTTCGTCATCGCGTTCAACGTGCCGAACATCGTGCGCAGCCTCGTCGCGGACTCGGCCCTGTCGGCGGCGCTGATCCCGATCTACACCCAGCTCATCGAGGGCGGGCAAAAGAAGGAAGCCGACCGGGTCGTGGGCGCCGTCATCGGCCTGGTGGTCATGGTCCTCGGGGCGATCACGCTGCTGGCGATCGTCCTTGCCCCGATCTTCATGCCGTGGTTCGCGCTGGGCCTCTCTCCGGAGCTCAAGGCCGAGACCGTGCGCCTGTCGCAGGTGATGTTCCCGATCATCCTGCTGCTGGCCCTCACCGGCATCATGGCGGCGGTCCTGCAGGCCAACGGCGAGTTCGGGGTCACCGGCTTCGTGCCGGTGCTGTGGAACGTGGTGATCATCGTCTGCCTGGGGATCGCCGACGTCGCGCTGCCTGCCAGCGAACGCGTGATGGGCTACGCGGTCGGCATCGTCCTCGGCACGCTGGCGCAGCTGCTGTGGCTGCTGCCGTACATGCGCGGCAAGGGCCCGTTCAAGTTCTCGCTCGGACGCGGGGTGCCCGAGGTGCGTCGCGTGTTCCTGATGATGCTGCCGGTCTCGCTCGGGCTCGGCTTGATCAACATCAACGCCTCGGTCGACAACGTGTTCGCCGGGCTGGTCAGCACGGACGCCGTCAGCTCGATCGACAAGGCGTTCCGCCTCTACGTGCTGCCCCAGGGCGTGTTCTCGGTCGCCATCGCGACGGTGCTGTTCCCGGCGATCTCACGGATGGCCGCCCGCAACGACCTCGCCGGGGTGCGGGAGATGGTGACCAGGGGCCTGCGCCAGATCTTCTTCATGCTCGTGCCGGCGTCGATCTTCCTGATGGTCCTCGCCGAGCCGGCCACGCGTCTGGTCTATCAGCGCGGGGCCTTCAACGACGCATCCACGCACCTGACCTCACAGGCGCTGTTTACCTTCACGCTCGGCCTTGCGTTCAACGGCGCGAGCCTGCTGGTCATCCGCACGTTCTTTTCCCTCCAGGAGCCGTGGATCGCCACCAAGGTCGCCCTGCTCGGTCTGGGCCTGAATGCGGTCGGCGACCTGGCGTTCTACAAGCCGTTCGGGACGCCGGGCATCCCGCTGTCGACCTCGCTGGTCAGCGTCGTGACCTTCGCGGTCCTGATGGTGCTGCTGCAGCGCCGCATCGGCGGCCTGCCGCGCCGTGCGATCACCCGCGGGTTCGCGCAGTGCCTGTTCGCCGGGGTGGTGATGGGTGGGTTCACCTGGGCGGTCTGGCACGTGGTGAATGCGGTCGTGGGAGACTCGCTGATCGGTCAGCTCGTCAGCATGGCCGCGGCGACCGTCGCGGCAGGGTTCGCGTTCCTGGCCGGGGCCCAGGCCGTCGACATGCCCGAGCTCAGCCAACTGACGCGGCTGGTCCGGGCGCTACGATGACCTGAGTGCAACAGGATCTGATCCGAAACTTCTGCATCATCGCCCACATCGACCATGGCAAGTCGACGCTGGCCGATCGCATCCTCCAGCTGACCGGTGCGGTCACCGAGCGGGACATGCGGGAACAGATCCTCGACTCGATGGATCTCGAGCGCGAGCGCGGGATCACGATCAAGGCACAGGCGGTCCGTGTCTTCTACACGGCCGCCGACGGGCAGACCTACCAGCTCAACCTGATCGACACCCCCGGCCACGTGGACTTCAGTTACGAGGTCTCCCGCAGCCTGGCGGCGTGCGAGGGCGCGCTGCTGGTCGTCGACGCCAGCCAGGGCATCGAGGCCCAGACGCTGGCCAACACCTATCTCGCCATCGAGGGGGACCTCGAGCTGATCCCCGTGCTCAACAAGATCGACCTCCCGGCGGCCGAGCCGGAACTGCATGCCGGCGCCGTGGCCGAGCTCATCGGCGTCGATCCGTCGAGCGTCCTGCGCATCTCGGCCAAGACCGGGGAGGGGGTGACGCGAGGTCCTGGAGGCCATCGTCGCGCGCATCCCGCCGCCGCACGGCGACCCCGACGCGCCGCTGCGCGCGCTGATCTTCGACTCGGTGTACGACCAGTACCGCGGCGTCGTCGCATTCGTGCGCGTCGTTTGACGGCAGCTTCGCCAAGGGCGACCGGCTCGTCGCGATGCAGACCGGGCGCGAGGTGGCCGCCGAGGAGGTCGGCGTCATGACCCCGACGATGCTCTCGACCGGGCCGCCTGGCGGCCGGGGAGTCCGGCTACCTGGTCACCGGGCTCAAGGCCGTCGGCGACCTGAAGGTCGGCGACACGCTGACCGTGGCCCGGCGGCCCGCAGCCGCCCCGCTCGCCGGCTACCGCGAAGTCAAGCCGATGGTCTTCTGCGGCCTGTTCCCGCTCGACGCCGACGACTACCCGGACCTGCGCGACGCGCTCGAGAAGCTCTCGCTCAACGATGCCTCGTTGCAGTGGGAGCCCGAGACCTCCCAGGCGCTGGGGTTCGGCTTTCGCTGCGGGTTTCTCGGCCTGCTGCACATGGACATCGTGCGCGAGCGCCTCGAGCGCGAATACGATCTCGAGCTGCTGGCGACGACCCCGAACGTCGAGTACCAGCTGACCACGACCGGCGGCGACGGAGCTGGCGGTGCGCTCGCCGGTCGAGTTGCCGCCGCCGACCAACATCGAGAGCATCCGTGAGCCGTACGTGCGCTGCACGATCCTGGTGCCGACCGACGGTGTCGGCGCGGTCATGCAGCTCTGCCAGGAGCGGCGCGGCCAGTACGTGACGATGACCCCGATCGAGCAGCGCCAGCAGATCGTCTACGACCTGCCGCTGGCCGAGATCGTCACCGACTTCTACGACCAGCTCAAGAGCCGCACGCGCGGGTACGCCTCGCTCGACTACGAGCTGGCCGGGTACCGCGAGAGCCCGCTGGTCAAGCTGGACATCCTGCTCGCCGGCGAGCCGGTCGACGCGCTCTCGATGATCGTCCACAAGGACCTGGCCTACGGGCGCGGCAAAGCGCTCGTCGAGCGCCTGCGCGCGACGATTCCGCGCCAGCTGTTCGAGGTGCCGATTCAGGCCGCGGTGGGTGGGCGCATCATCGCCCGCGAGACGATCAAGGCCCGCCGCAAGGACGTGTTGGCCAAGTGCTACGGCGGCGACATCAGCCGCAAGCGCAAGCTGCTCGAGCGGCAGAAGGAAGGCAAGAAGCGCATGAAGCAGGTCGGCAGCGTCGAGGTGCCCCAGGAGGCGTTCCTGTCGGTGCTCACGCTCGGTTCGAGCTCGGACGGCAACGGGGCGCGGAAGTAGCGGCGATGGTCCGCCACCTCTACGTGCACCTGCCGTTCTGCGCGTCACGGTGCGGGTATTGCGGCTTCGTCGTCGAGGTGGGCGCCTTGGACCGACGCGACGCATACCTCGCCGCGCTGCGCAGCGAGCTCGCGGCCGAGCGTGCCGGGCTGGGGCCGCTCGAGACCGTCTACCTGGGCGGCGGAACTCCGACGCTCATGCGCCCGGCGCGGATCGCCGCGCTGCTGGAGGACCTCGCCCCGCTGCTGGCCGACGGCGCGGAGGTCTCGATCGAGGCCAACCCGGAGACGGTCGACGCGGCCGCGTTCGCGCAACTGCGCCGTGCCGGGGTCACCCGCGTCTCGCTGGGCGCGCAGTCCTTCCAGCCGGAGCTGCTGGGGGCGCTCGATCGCCAGGCGAGCCCCGACCAGGTTCGCCGGGCGGTCGGACTGCGCCCAGGCAGGCGGGCTTCGGCTCGGTCAGCGTCGATCTGCTGTTCGGGGTGCCCGGGCAGACCGCCGCGCAGCTGGAGGCCGACCTGGCCGAGGTGCTCGCGCTCGCGGTCGACCACATCTCCTGGTACGAGCTCGAGATCAAGCCGGAGACCGCCCTGGCGCGCATGGGTGCCCAGCTCCCGGACGAGGACTGGGCCGCCGACGCCTACGAGTCGATCGTGGCGCGGCTCGAAGCCGCGGGCTACCGGTGGTATGAGACCGCGAACTTCGCCCGGCCCGGGCACGAGTGCCGGCACAGCCTCGCCTACTGGTCGGCGCGCGACTACCTGGGCCTGGGCGTCGGCGCGGTCAGCACCGTCGACGGGGTGCGCTGGCGCAACGTGGCCGGGCTGGCGGCCTACCTCGGCCAGGTCGGGTCCGACGGGGTCCCGGCCCGCACCGCCGAGGCCCTCGACGCGGCGACGCGACGCCGGGAGCGCTGGATGCTCGGGCTCCGCCTCGACCGCCCCCTGGATACCGCGTGGGCCGGACCGCCGGATCACCCCGAGGTCATCGCCCGGCTCGAGGCCGGCGGGCTGCTCGACGGCGGCCGCCGGTCGCGTCGCGCTCACCCGCCGGGGCCGCTTTGTTCAGAATGCGGTGTTGCACGAACTGATGGAGTACGCATGAGCGACCTCGCCCGGATCGGACGCCGGCGGCGCTCCCGCCGAGCTCAGTGCCGCGCCAGGAACTGATCCTGCGCGCCGTCGTCGAGCGCTTCATCGCCAGCGGCACGCCGGTCGGATCGCGCCACATCGCCGGCACGCACGGCATCGACTTCGCGCCCTCGACGGTCCGCTACGAGCTGGCGCGTCTGGAGGAGCTCGGCTACCTGAGCCATCCGCACACCTCGGCCGGCCGCGTCCCCACCGACCGCGGCTATCGGTACTACGTGGACCGGCTCGTGCCGCGCGGTGGCGGCGCCCTGGCCGCGGCCGATGCGCTCGCAGACCGCGGTCGACCTCGGGGAGATGCGGACCGAGGTCGAGGGCGCCCTGCAGCGCCTGGCCGACGCGATCTCCGAGCTGACCTCGCTGCTGGGCGTCGTGACCGCGCCGGTGACCAGGATCGCGACCATCCGCCACGTCGAGGTGCTGCAGCTGCAGCCGCAGCTGGTGACCGTCGTGGTGATCACCTCGACAGGGTCCGTCAACAAGCGCATCATCGCCTTCGAGCGTCCGGTGGATTCCGGGCTGGTGGAGTGGGCCAAGGCGGTGTTCAACGAGCGTCTGACCGGCATCGGCGTCGGCGCACGCATGCTCGATGCGCGCCTGAGCGACACGAGCCTGAGCGTGCGCGAGCACGAGTTCCTCGATGCGCTCAGCCCGGCGCTCTCGGAGATGGCCGAGGAGACCTCGGATCACCTGTTCGTCGGCGGGCGGGCGCGGTTCGTGGCCGAGTCGCGCCAGGACCTGGCGGCGATCGGGGCGCTGATGGAACAGCTTGAGGAGCGGTATACGCTTCTGGCGCTGCTGCGTCGGGCGATGTCCCGCAACGAGGTGTACCTGCACATCGGCAGCGAGCTGCCGGAGCCGGGGCTGCAGGGACTGTCGATGGTCGCGGCCAACTACGGGGTTGCACGCGGCAACCTCGGCACGATTTCGCTCTTCGGTCCGACCCGCATGGACTACCGCCTGGCAATGTCGACCGTGCGTGAAGCCGCCGCTGTGTTCTCGCGGTATCTGGAAGGGGTCTACGAATAGACGATCGCTACGAAATCCTGGAGGTCTGGCGCCGGCCGCTGCGCGGCGAGCCGAACGCCGCCGTGCGGGTGCTCGCCAAGGTCGAGGCCGGCGCGGTGGGCCCGGAGGAATATGCGGTGGGCATCACCACGCGTCCCGGAGGCGCAGCTCGCGCCGATGCTCGACGAGGCCGACCTGTTCACCGGGTTGAGCTTCGCCGAGGCGCACTGGGTCGCCGCGGTCATCGCCAGCGCGGCCGATCGTGTCGGCGAGGCCGAGGACCTGCTGTTCGACCTGCGGGTGCCCGTCGACCTGACCTGGCGCGACATCGAGCTCGCCTCGGAGGTGATCGAACCGGGGGGCGTGCGCTCGGCGGCGCTGATGCCGTGGCGCCCGGAGTCCGGCGAGGCGCAATCCGGCCAGTACGCGATCGCCACCTACACCCTGGACTGCGGACACCAGGCGGTCGAGTTGCTGCGCCAGGACCCCGACGCGGCCCCGTTCTGGATCGAGGAGGGGGCGGTCGACCATCTGATCGCCCGCGACGCCCGCAGCCTGTCACGGCTGCTGCTGAATGCGGTGAGCCTCGAGGAGGCCCATGCGCTGATCGAGCAGGCGCAGGCGAACCTGGCGACGCATCCCGACGGCGATGACGATGAGCGCGACGACGAGGACGACGAGCTGAGCCGGGCGGGCGTCGGGAGGGATCGGCCGGATGGCTGCTAGGCTGAGCGGAGCGGAATGACCACCCAGAAGCGTGATTATTACGAGGTCCTCGGCGTCCGGCGCGACGCCGGCGACGACGCGATCAAGAAGGCGTTCCGCCGGCGCGCCCGCGAGCTGCACCCGGACGTCAATCCGGAGGACCCCGCGGCCGAGGCGCGCTTCAAGGAGGCCGCCGAGGCCTACGAGGTGCTCTCGAACCCCGAGACGCGCCAGACCTACGACCGCTTCGGCCACGAGGGGCTCTCCAACCGGGCCGGCGCGACGAACTTCAACGACTTCGCGTCCTTCCAGGACCTGTTCGACGCCGTCTTCGGCGGCGACATGTTCGGGCGCGGTCAGGCGCCCCCCGGGCAAGGGGAGGACCTCGGCATCCAGATCGAGGTGAGCTTCGTCGAATCGGCCACGGGCGTCGATCGGGACCTGGAGTTCGACGGGGTCGACACCTGCGGGGAATGCGACGGACGCGGGTATCCGGCCGATACCGAGATCGACCCGTGCGTGACGTGCGCGGGCCAGGGGCAGGTGCGTCAGGTCAGCCGCGGTCCGTTCGGGCAGTTCGTGCGCGCCCAGACGTGCCAGGCGTGCCACGGGGTCGGCACGATCCCGCGCGAGCGCTGTCCGGCCTGCGGCGGCGAGGGCCGCGTGCGGGCCCACCGGAAGGTGACGGTCAAGGTCCCGGCCGGGATCTCCACCGGGCAGCAGATCCGCGTTGCCGGCGGCGGACACGCGGGCGCTCGGGGCGGGCGCACGGGCGATCTGTACGTCGAGGTGCGCGTCGCCGAGGACGAGCGCTTCTGGCGCGAGGGGCTCGATATCTTCAGCAAGGTGGAGATCCCGGTGACCGACGCGATGCTCGGCACGAGCCTCACCGTCGCGACGGTGCACGGGGACGAGACGATCGAGCTCCACCCGGGCACGCAGTCGGGCGAGCAGATCGTGCTCCGGGCCAAGGGGTTCCCCGCCGTCCAGGGCCGAGGGCGCGGGCATCACCGGGTGATCGTCGACGTGAAGGTGCCACGCGTCGAGGGCGAGGACGCCCGCCAGGCGGTTGCCAAGCTGACCGAGGTCCTGGACGAGCACGCCTACCGCCAGGATGAAGGCTTCTTCGACCGTCTCCGCCACGCCTTCCGCTGAGCTGGTTCGGCTGAGCGTCGTCGTGCCTGCCGCGCAGGCCGAGCTGACGCTCGCGGCGGCGTGCGCGGCGCTTGGGACCGGGTGCCGCGAGACGCGCCCTGCCCGATGGACGCACGTGCCTGGAGTTCTGGGTGGCGCCTGGCGGTGCCGACGGCGCGCTCGCCCGGCTGCGGGCGGTGCTGGCGCCGCTCGCGAGGGCCGAGTTCGGGCGGGCCGACGAGGACGCTGGCTGGCGGACGGCGATGCGTGAGTTCCATCAGCCGGTTGACGTGGCCGGACGCATCCGGGTGCGGCCGCCGTGGCACGCGCCGTCCGGCGAGGCCGTCGACGTCGTGATCGATCCGGCGATGGCATTCGGCACCGGCCAGCACGACACCACGCGCGGCTGTCTCGAACTGCTCATTGCGGTTGCGCCGGGACCCCTCGTCGATATCGGCTGCGGCTCGGGGGTGCTCGGCATCGCGGCCGCCAAGCTCGGGTTCGCGCCGATCTGGGCCTGGGACCGTGACCCGCTGGCGGTCGAGGCGACGATCGCCAACGCCCGCGCGAACGGGGTAGCCCTGGCGGTTGGCCTGCGCGACGTGCTCGAGGCGCGCCTGCCGGCGGCCGAGGTCGTACTGGCAAACCTCACCGCCACGATCCTGATCGCGCTGGCGCCGCGCCTGGCCGGGTGCGTCCCCCGTGCGGCAATCCTCAGCGGGATGCGCCCGGACGAGCTCGCGGTGGTCTGCCGGGCCTGGGCGCCGACCGGCCTGGTGCCCGCCGACCGGCGCGTCGGGCCCGATTGGGCAAGCGTGCGCCTGACCCGCCCGTGAGCCACACCTTCCGGTACCTGATCGCCCACGAGCCCGTCGCCGGGGAGCACGTCGTGTTGCCGTCGGACGACGCGCACCATCTGACCCGTGTCGTGCGCCGGCGCGTCGGCGACGCGGTCGAGATCATCGCCCCGAGCGGGGACACCTGGCCGGCGGTCCTCATCGCCGCCGGCGATGCGGCGGTCCTCGAGCTCGGCGCAGCGCCGCGTCGCGCGGCGCGCCGGGCGCCCGTGTGGTTGTGCCTCGGGCTCTGCGAGGCCGGTCGCCTGGATACGGCCGTCGAGAAATGCACGGAGCTCGGCGTCGCGGGGATCGCGGTGTTCGCGGGTGCCCGCTCGCAGCGCGTGCCCGCGGCCGCCGCGTGGGCGCGGCGCCGGGAGCGGCTCGGCCGCGTCGCGCAGGCGGCCGCGCGCCAGTCCGGGCAGGGAAGCCTGCCGGAGATCGATGGACTCTGGACGATCGATCAGCTCTGTGCGGCGCTCGCCGGGCGGCACGCGATCGTGCTCGATCCCGACGCGCCGATCTCGCTTTCCCAGGCGCTCGCCGGTCCCGCGGCCCGACGCGCCGATCGCGTTGGTCGTCGGCCCGGATGCGGGGTTCGCGGCGCCGGAACTGGCGCGGTTGCGTGCCGCGGGCGCCGAGGTGTGTCACCTTGGGGACACCACCCTGCGGACCGAGACCGCGGCAATCGTGGCAGCGGGCATTACGCTGGCGCTGACCGGCCACCTCGACCGCGGACACGCCGCGGCATCGACCCATGGAGAGACCAACGGATGACCGAGTGCATCTTCTGCGGCATCGTCGCGGGCGACATCCCCGCCGAGATCACCCATGAGGACGAGCATTTCGTCGCGTTTCGCGACATCGCGCCGAAGGCGCCGGTGCACCTGCTGATCGTCCCGCGCCGGCACGTGCCCTCCCTGTCGGAAGTCGCGGCGCTGACCGATGCAGAACGTGCCCGGATGCCCGTGTTCCTCGCCGAGGTCGCCGACCGCGCGGGGCTCGCCGAGGGCGGCTACCGCGCGGTCACCAATCACGGTCCAAACAGCCGACAGGCGGTGTTTCATTTGCATTGGCACATCCTCGGAGGTGCGCTGTTGTCGGAATCGATGTAGGCGGCCGCATGTCACAGCGAACGATCGAGGTGGCCGACCCGGTCGCCGTCGAACTGGCGGGTGAACAGGACCGCGTCCTGCGGGAACTCGAGGAGCGGCTCGAGCTCAGCATCTCGCTGCGCGGCAACCGCGTGCTGCTCAACGGGGACGAGGACTCCGTGGAAGCCGCCGTCGAGATCATCGACGAGCTCTCGGGCATGGTCGGGCGCGGGCTGCCGGTCGACGCGACGACCGTCGAGGCGCTGGCGAATGCCGCCGTGGTGCGCCAGCCCGTCGGCACGATGCTCGAAGACGTCGTCTGGCGACACCGCCAGCGCACGATCACGGCGCGCACACCGGGCCAGAAGCGGTACGTCGACGCGATCCGCAATCACACCATCAGCTTCGGCATCGGCCCGGCGGGGACCGGCAAGACCTATCTGGCCGTCGCGCTGGCGGTCGCGGCGTTGTCGCGCCGCGACGTCGGGCGCATCATCTTGACCCGCCCCGCGGTCGAGGCCGGGGAGCGGCTCGGGTTTCTGCCGGGCGACCTGGCCGCCAAGGTCGACCCGTACCTGCGCCCGCTGTTCGACGCGCTTCAGGACATGCTCGACGCCGAGCGCGTCGAGACCCTCGTGACGCGGGGCCAGATCGAGATCGCGCCGCTGGCGTTCATGCGGGGACGGACGCTCAACGACAGTTTCATCATCCTCGACGAGGCGCAGAACACGACCCCGGAACAGATGCGCATGTTCCTGACGCGGCTCGGGTTCGGGTCGACGATGGTCGTGACCGGCGACGTGACCCAGGTCGACCTGCCGCGCGACCGCGGGTCGGGGCTGATCGCGGTCAAGCGGATCCTCGAGGGCACCCCCGACATCGCGTTCGTGACGCTCGACCGGCACGACGTTGTCCGGCACCGGCTGGTCCAGCGCATCGTCGACGCCTACGCGGCCGCGGACGAGGCGCCGGAGCGCCCGTGATCGAGATCGCCGCACAGGCGCCGCCGGAGGTGGCCGCGCGGCTCGGCGAGGTGCTCGAGTTCGCCTGTGCGCAGCTGGCGGTCGAGCGGGCCACGCTGGGGCTGATGGTGGTGGGGCCCGAGCAGATGGCCGACATCAACGGTGCCCACCGCGACCTGCCGGTCCCGACCGACGTGCTCGCGTTCCCGGTCGACGGCCCAGAGCTCGCGAACGGCTGGCCCGACGAGGGGCCGGCCCCCGAGCTCGGCGACATCGTGATCTGCCCGGAGGCCGCCGAGGAGCCCCTGGAAACGCTGGCGGTCCATGGCCTGCTGCATCTGTTGGGCTACGACCACGAGACCGACGCGGGCGAGATGCTGCACCTCCAGGACGAGCTGATCGACCGGTACGCCCACCGAAAGGCCGCATGAGCGCCGCGACCGGCAAGACCAAGCCGGGGGCCCCGGCTGCGGGCGGATCCGAACCGCCGGACCCGCGGCGGCGGTTCGCGCGCGACAGCGCCCTGCCCGCACAAGGATCCTTGCGCTGGTCGTTCACCTGGGCCTTCGCGGGCATCGTCTACGCCATCCGCACCCAGCGGAACATGCAGCTGCACATCGCGGCGGTGGCGATCGTGTTGATCCTCGGGCTGGCGCTGAACCTGTCCCGGCTCGAGTTCGTCGCCGTGATCGCCGCGATCAGCCTGGTCCTGGTGGCCGAGATGTTCAACACGGCCATCGAAGCCGCCGTGGACGCCGTCGTCACCGACTACCACCCGCTGATCAAGGTCGCCAAGGACGTCGCCGCCGGCGCGGTGCTCATCGCCGCCGTCAACGCGATCGCCACCGCGTACCTGGTCTTCTACTCGCACATCTCCGATCCGCATCACGAGCTGAGCACCGGCCTGCATGCGGCGCCGACGCTGCTGGTCGCCGGCGCGGTGCTGTTGACCATCGTGGTCGTGCTCGTCGATCAAGGCGGCGACCGGCCAGGGCACGCCGCTGCGGGGCGGCCTGCCGTCGGGCCACGCGGCGGTGGCGTTCGCCGGCTGGACGGCGATCACGATCATCGCCGACCCGTTCGCCCACGCGGGCCTGGTCTCGATGCTGGCGTTCCTGATGGCGCTCCTGGTCGCCCAGTCGCGCGTCGAGGCCGGCATCCATTCGGCCGTCGAGGTCCTGGCCGGCGCGCTGATCGGGACCGGGCTGACGATCGTCGTCTTCCAGCTCTGGGGCTGAGCGCCGGCGACCGGTAGCCTCCCCGGGGCACCGTGACCGCGGCATTCAGCAGCTCGGAGATCACCGGGTGGACCCCACAACCTCGTACCGGTCGGGTCTGATCGCGCTGGCGGGCCGGCCGAACGTCGGCAAGTCGACCCTCGCCAACGCGCTGGCCGGTGCGCACGTCGCGGCCGTGTCCCCGCGCCCGCAGACCACCCGACGCCGGATCTCGGCCGTCGTGCACGGCGACGGGCTGGCAGGCGGTGCTGCAGGACATGCCCGGCTTCCAGACCCCGCGGGACGCCCTGACCGAACGCATGCAGCACACCGTCAACCAGACGATGGAGGACTGCGATGCGATCATCTTCGTGCTCGACGCGGCCGAGGCGATCGGCGCGGGTGACCGGTTCATCGCCGAGCGGGTGCGCCACACCGAGCGGCCGACGCTGATCGTGGTCAACAAGACCGATCGGGTCGCGCCCGGAGGCGATCGCCCGGACGATCACCGCCGCCGCCGGGCTCATCCCGGACTTCGCCGCGCTGCATCCGGTCAGCGCCCTCACCGGTGACGGCCTGGCGGCGCTGCGCGCCGAGCTCGGCCCGCTGCTGCCCGAGGGCCCGGCCTACTTCCCGGCCGAGCAGACGACCGACCAGACCCCCGACGAACAGGCCGCGGAGCTGATCCGCGAGGCCGCGCTGCAGCGGCTGCGCGAGGAGGTGCCGCACGCCCTGGCGGTCGCGGTCGAGGAACTCGCCGCCCATCGCGGCGGCATCTTCGTCGAGGCCGCGATCCTCGTCGACCACGAGTCGCAGAAGGGCATCGTGGTCGGCAAGGGCGGCCACATGATCCGCGCGATCGGCACCGCCGCACGCCAGGCGCTGGCGGAGCTGTGGGGTGTCCCGGTGCACCTGGATCTCACGGTCAAGGTGCGCCGGGGCTGGCGTCAGGACGACTCGATGCTCAACCGCCTGGGCTTCTAGCGGGGCCGGCCGCGCATCGCCGGAGGGGCGCGGCGAGTCCCGGATATACTGCGTGCCAATGCGTTTTGAGCGTCGGTAATGCGTACTGCGGACCTCTCAAAGACGCTCGATCACACCGTGCTTGCACCCGAGACGACGCGTGAGGACATCGAGCGTGCCTGCGAGCGTGCCCGCGCCGTCCACGTGGCCGCCGTCTGCGCGAGCCCGCAGTACACGCGCGTCGTGGCCGCGCGCCTGCGCGGCAGCGACGTCAGGACCTGCGCGGTCATCGACCGCGCCCCCGGCACGCCGGGTGCGCGGGCAGATCGCGGTCGCCGAGCGGGCCGTGCGCGACGGCGCCGACGAGCTCGACGTGCCGATCAACCTCGCCGCGCTGCGGGCGGGAGCGTTCGGCGTCGCCCGCGACGAGCTGCTCCGGCTGGTGCGCGCGATCCGCACGTGTGCGGCCAACGACGCGCGCGGCCGGGTGCTGGTCAAGGCGATCATCGAGGCGCCGTTGCTCGACGAGGCGCATGTGCGCATGGCCTGCAAGATCGTCGCCGACGCCGGTGCGGACTTTGCCATCACCAGCAGCGGGCTGGACACCCCCCTCGCGCCCGAGGACGTCGAGCTGCTGCGCGAGTCACTGCCCGATCACATCGGCGTGACCGCGTCCGGCGGCGTGCGGACCGTGTCGGACGTGCAGGCGATGATCGCTGCCGGCGCGGCGCGCGTCGGGTCCGCCAGCGCCGTCGATGTCCTCGAGCAAATCCGAGCCACCAACCGCAGGATGCACCCATGACTCCTCTCGAGCAAGCCCAGGCAATGACCGTCGACCAGGTGCGCTTCGACGCACAGGGGCTGGTCCCGGCGGTCGTCCAGGACGCGAGCTCCGGGCGCGTGCTGACCGTCGCCTACATGAACCGCGACGCGCTCGAGCGGACGCTCGCCGAGGGGCAGACCTGGTTCTGGAGCCGGTCGCGGGGCGAGCTGTGGCACAAGGGCGCCACCAGCGGCAACCGCCAGCGCGTGCGTGGGGTCGTCGCCGACTGTGACGCCGACGCGCTGCTGGTGCTCGTGGACCCCGAGGGGCCGGCGTGCCACACCGGCGCGCGGACCTGCTTCTTCACCCAGCTCGCCGGGGCCCATGACGAGCCGTTCGCGGCGCTGGCGGACCTCGCCGAGACCGTTGCGGCGCGCGCGGCCGAGGCCGACCCGGAGCGCTCCTACACCGCGAGCCTGCTGGCGCGCGGGATCGACACCGTCTGCAAGAAGGTCGGGGAAGAGGCGACCGAGGTCGTGCTCGCGGCCAAGGGCGTCGAGCGCGAGCAGGTGATCTACGAGAGCGCCGACCTGCTGTACCACCTGACCGTCCTGTGGCAGGCCTCGGGCGTGCGCCCCGATGAGGTCGCCGCGGAGCTGGCGCGCCGCCAGGCACCGCGGGCGAGCGCCGCATGACCGATCTGCGGATGACCCCGCTGCGGCCGGCGTCCGAGCTCACCATCGCGCCGTCGCTGGAGGAGGTGCGCGAGCTGTCGTCCCACGGCGGCCAGGTCGCGCTGGCCCACAGCTGGATCGCCGACTGCGAGACCCCCGTCGCCGCGTTTCTCAAGCTGCGCGACGGCGGCCCGGCGTTCCTGCTCGAATCGGCGGAACACGGCCGCCTCGGGCGGTACTCGATGATCGGGGTGCGCCCGCAGGCGATCGTGCGCGGGCGCGACGGCGAGCTGGTGCACACCGCGGCCGACGGCGCCGTGACGATCCTGGAGCGCCGAGGACCCGTTCGCGGCGGTCCAGGACGTCGTCGAGGCCGTCGGGATGCTGCCCGCGACCGGGCCGCCCCTGCCGTTCGCCGGCGGCGCGGTCGGGTATTTCGCCTATGACCTGGTGCGCCGGGTCGAGCCGATCGGGCCGGGTCCGGACGATGACCTCGGGCTGCCAGAGCTGATGGTGATGATCACCGGTCCGGTCGTCGTCTTCGACCACCTGCAGCACACCTTGACCGTCAGCGTGCCGTGCGTGCTCTCACACTCGGAGGACCCCGAGGCGGCCTACCGCGCCGCGGTCGCCACCATCGCCGAGCTCAAGGCGGCCCTGACCGGGCCCCTGATCGCCGAGCGCGCGCGCGGGCAGGCGGGGCCGCCGCACCTGGGCGAGGTCACCAGCAACACGACGCGGGCGGCCTTCCATGCCGCGGTGGAGCGCTGCCGCGAGTACATCTACGCCGGCGACGCATTCCAGATCGTCCCCTCGCAGCGGTTCTCGGCCGAGGTTGACCTGGATCCGTTCGCGATCTACCGGGGGCTGCGGGCCGTCAACCCGTCGCCATACATGTTCTTTGTCGAGTTCGACGAGTACGCGCTGGTCGGATCCTCGCCGGAGACCCTCGTCAAGGTCGAGGGGCGCACCGTCCACACCCGGCCGATCGCCGGCACCCGCCCGCGCGGGGCCAGCGAGGAACAAGACCGCCAGTTCGCCGAGGACCTCCTTGCGGACCCCAAGGAGCGTGCCGAGCACGTCATGCTCGTCGATCTGGGCCGCAACGACCTCGGGCGCGTCTGCCAGATTGGCAGCGTGCGTGTGGAGGAACTGATGGGCGTGCACCGGTACAGCCACGTGATGCACATCGAAAGCAGCGTGGTCGGGGAGCTCGCGATCGGCCGGCGCGCCTGCGATGCGCTGCGCGCGACCTTTCCGGCCGGCACCCTGTCGGGCGCGCCCAAGGTCCGGGCCCTGCAGATCATCGACGAGCTTGAGACGACCAGGCGCGGACCGTACGGTGGGGCCGTGGGCTACCTGAGCTACACCGGGGATCTGGATACCGCCATCACGATCCGCACCATCGTCTGCGCGAAGGGCAGGGTGCACGTCCAGGCCGGCGCGGGCATCGTCGCCGACTCGGTCCCCGAGCTCGAATACCAGGAGACCCAGAACAAGGCCGCGGCCCTGTTCCGGGCCATCGAGGTCGCGGCCGCCCAGCGGGGATGGTGAACCCGATGGCGCGCGTGATGATCGTCGACAACTACGACAGCTTCACCTACAACCTGCTGCAGTACTTCGGCGAGCTCGGGGCCGAGGTGGTCGTGCACCGCAACGATCAGATCGACCTGGCGGGCATCGCCGCGCTCGAGCCGACGCACCTGGTGATCTCCCCGGGCCCGAAGACCCCGCGCGAGGCGGGCATCTCGGTCGAGGCGATCCGGCACTTCGCCGGCAAGGTGCCGGTGTTCGGGGTCTGCCTGGGTCATCAGGCCATCGGCGCAGCCTTCGGGGCCGAGGTCGTCCGCGGCACGGCGCCGGTGCACGGCAAGACCAGCCGCATCCACCATGACGGACGCACCGTGTTCGCCGGGATCGAGGATCCGATGGTCGCCACGCGCTACCACTCGCTGGTCGTCGCACCCGACCTCGCTCCCGGGCTCGAGCTGTCGGCGTGGTGCGACGACGACGTGGTGATGGGGATCCGCCACCGCGACGTGCCCGTGGAGGGCGTCCAGTTCCACCCGGAGTCGATCCTGACCGACCAGGGCAAGTCCGTGCTGGCCAACTTCCTGGCCCTCGAGGCCTGATGCCGTCGCCGGTCGTCTCGCGCGCGATCGACCGCCTGCTCGACGGGCACGACCTCGGTCGTGCGGGTGCCGCCGAAGCGCTCAGCCTGGTCATGAGCGGCGAGGCCGGCGACATCCAGGCGGCCGGATTGCTCATCGCGCTGCGCGCCAAGGGGGAGACCGCCGAGGAATTGGCCGGGCTGGTCGAGGTCCTGCGCGCACACCTGGTGCCGGTGACCGGGCCGCCCGGGCCGTTCGTCGACACCTGCGGCACCGGCGGCGGGATCTCGACCTTCAACATCTCGACCGCGGCCGCGTTCGTCGCCGCCGGGGCCGGCGTCGCCGTCGCCAAGCACGGCAATCGCTCCAACACGAGCAAGAGCGGCAGCGCGGACGTGCTCGAGGCGCTCGGCGCACGCATCGACCTGTCGCCGGATGCGGTCGCGCTCTGCCTGGCGGAGACCGGCGTCGGATTCATGTTCGCCCCCGCGCACCACCCGGCCTTCGCCCACGTCGTGCCGGTGCGTCGCGCGCTCGCGGTCCGGACCGTGTTCAACCTCCTCGGGCCGATGGCGAACCCGGCCGGCGCCACCCACCAGC
Source organism: uncultured Thermoleophilia bacterium (assembly GCA_963784985.1). GTDB lineage: Bacteria > Actinomycetota > Thermoleophilia > Miltoncostaeales > Miltoncostaeaceae > CAITWD01. The sequence continues at coordinate 53,884 of CAWATR010000017.1, read as the reverse complement.
TGATCGGCGTGGCCGACCGCGGCGCCATGGAGCGCATGGCGACCGCGCTGGCGTTGTTGGGGACGCATCGCGCCCTGGTCGTGCGGGGGCGCGACGGCATGGACGAGCTGTCGGCGGCGACCATCTCCGACGCCTACGAGGTCGACAGCGGGCAGGTGCGCTACCTCGAGATCGATCCCGCCGAGTTCGGGTTCGCGGCCGGCGGCAGCGACGTGCTCGCCGGCGGCGAGCCGTCCGACAACGCCCGGCAGATTCGCGAGCTCCTGGCCGGTGCGCCCGGGCCGGCCCACGACGTGGTGGTGTTGAACGCGGGCGCGGCCATCTGGATCTCCGGCGCCGCGGGCGACCTGGCCGAGGGCATCGCGCGGGCGATGCGCAGCATCACCACGGGCGCCGCCGTCGAGCACCTGGCCGCGTTCTGCGCGGCGACCCAGCGCCTCGCACCGCGCGTCGCGAGCTGACCCGCCCGAGGGAGTTCCGCGTGCCGACGTTTCTGGAGACGGTGATCGCCCACACCCGCGAGCGTCTTGCGGCGCGCCGCGCCGATCTCAGCGAGCCCGCACTGCGCGAGCGGCTGCCCGCGGCACCCGCGGTGCGCTCGTTCGCCGATGCGCTGGCCGCTCCAGGGATGGGCCTGATCGCGGAAATGAAGCGGGCGAGCCCGTCCCAGGGCGCGATCCGCGCCGACGCGGCGGTTGCGCCCATCGTGACCGCGTACGCCGCGGCCGGGGCCGCGGCGATCTCCGTGCTGACCGAGCCGGAATGGTTCGGTGGCAGCCTCGACGATCTGGTCGAGGCGCACGCCACGGTCCCGACGCCCCTGTTGCGCAAGGACTTCATCGTCGAGCCGTATCAGCTGGTCGAGGCGCGACTGGCCGGTGCGAGTGCCGCGCTCCTGATCGTGGCCGCGTTTCCGGATGCCGCTGCGCTGGCCCGGCTGTTGGGCGCCGCCGACGATGTCGGGCTCGATGCGCTCGTTGAGGTCCATGACGAGGCCGATCTGGCGCTGGCGGTGTCGGTGGGCGCGCGCATCGTGGGCATCAACAATCGCGATCTGCACAGCCTCGAGGTGGACCTGGCGACGAGCCTGCGGCTGCGCCCACGGGTGCCACCGGAGGTGACCGTCGTGGCCGAGTCGGGGATCGCGACCCGCGGGGACGTCCGCGCGCTCGAGGACGCAGGGGTTGACGCGATCCTGGTCGGTGAGGCCCTCATGCGCGTCAACGATCCGGCCGCCGCCGCCGCCCAACTGCTCGGGCGCCGGTAGCCGGCCGTGCGGACCGGCCGGGCGGCGTTGGTACGGGCCAGGGCCGCCGTCCGTCGCGGGGGCGCGGCGCTACGCTTACCCGCGTGAGTTCCGACGACCCCGCCATAGTCCCCGACCAGCCGCCGCGGTTGGGATCGTCGCCAGATCACGATGGCCGTGATCAGCGCGCTCGTGATCGCGGCCATCGCCACCCTGCTGATCGTCGGGTTGGTCAACCGGAACGTCAACAACTCGATCGATGCGTCGATCGCAAAGGGCGAGCGCGTCCCGGCGCCGGCGTTCACGCTGCCGGTGCTCACCGGCGCGGCCGGGCTGCCGCCGGCCGGGCAGAACCTGTCGCTCGCCCAGCTGCACGGGCATCCGGTCGTGCTCAACATCTGGGCCTCGTGGTGCGTGCCCTGCACCGACGAGGCCCCGATCCTGCAGTCGATCTGGAACCGCTACCGGACCCAGGGCGTCTACGTCCTGGGGGTCGACGTCAAGGACCTGACCGGCGACGCGCTGGGCTTCCACAACCAGTACGGGCTGACGTTCCCGACGGTGCGCGACGGCGAGGGCAACATCGAGGGCCCCTACGGGACCACGGGCGTGCCGGAGAGCTTCATCATCGATCGCAACGGGAAGATCGCCGCGGCCCTGCGCGGGCCGCTGACGGCCTCGGGCGCCAGCGCGAACGTCAACAGCTTCGTGTCGGTGCTCGACTCCATCGTCGCCGAACGGTCCTAGCCCCGTGATGCGCCGTCTGCTCGCCGCCCTGTGCGCGGCCCTGATCCTCGCCATCGCTGCGGCGCCGGCGGTGGCCAGCGTGGACATCCTCGGGCTCGAGCAGCAGCTCAAGTGCCCGACCTGCGAGGTCCCGCTCAACGTCTCCAACGCCCCGTCGGCCCTGCGGATCAAGGCCTACATCGAGCAGAAGGCCGCCGCGGGCTGGACGTCGCAGCAGATCGAGCAGTCGCTGGTACAGCAGTTCGGTCGGGACATCCTGGCCACGCCGCCCAAGTCGGGCTTCGACCTGATCGTCTGGATCGTCCCGGCGGTGCTGATCCTGACTGGGCTGGTGGCCATCCCGCTGATCGCGCGGGCCTGGATCCGACGCAACCGCGCCGTCGCGGCGGCCGGTGATCGAACGCGACCCCGGACGAGCTCGCGCGACTCGATCAGGAGTTGCACAGACTCGGCGACTGACGCGGCTTGCGGGGCGCGGTCCGCACGCCGGCGGGGGCTAGACTGGAACCCATCGTTGCCGAGGGCCGAGAGGGGACCGCATGCCGCAGCATCGTTACCTGCTGACCGAAGACAAGATTCCGACGCGCTGGTACAACATCGCCGCGGATCTCCCGACGCCGCTGCCGCCGCCGCTGGCCCCCGACGGGAGTCCGCTGCTGCCGGAGATGATGACGCCCATCTTCCCGATGGAGCTGATCCTCCAGGAGGTCAGCCAAGACCGCTGGATCGCGATCCCCGACCCGGTGCGCGAGATCTACGCGCTGTGGCGTCCGACCCCGCTGCACCGCGCCCTCGGCTTCGAGCGGGCGCTCGGCACCGACTGCAAGATCTTCTACAAATGGGAGGGTTCGAGCCCGGTCGGCTCGCACAAGCCCAACACGTCGGTGCCACAGGCCTACTACAACGCCGAGGCAGGGCGTGCGGCGCCTGGCCACCGAGACCGGTGCCGGACAGTGGGGCTCCTCGCTGGCGCTCGCCTGCCAGCTGTTCGGCCTCGAGTGCAAGGTGTACATGGTGCGGGTCAGCTACGACACAAGCCCTACCGCCGGGTCATGATCGAGACCTGGGGCGGTGAGTGCGTGGCCAGCCCCTCCCCGGAGACCAACGCGGGGCGGGCGATCCTGGCCGAGCACCCGGATTCGACCGGCAGCCTCGGGATCGCGATCTCCGAGGCGGTCGAGGACGCCGCGACCCGCGAGGACACCAACTACGCCCTGGGCAGCGTGCTCAACCACGTGCTGCTGCACCAGACCGTCGTCGGCCAGGAGGCGATCGAGCAGATGCAGTTGGCCGGGGCGCAGCCGGACGTCGTCGTCGGCTGCGTGGGCGGCGGCTCGAACTTCGCCGGGCTGGCGTTCCCATTCCTGGCCCAGAAGTTCGCCGGCGCTGAGATCAAGGTGGTCGCCGCCGAGCCGGCATCGTGCCCGACCCTGACGCGGGGGGTCTACGGGTACGACTTCGGCGACACCGCCGGCATGACGCCGCTGTTGCCGATGCACTCGCTTGGGCACTCGTTCGTGCCGCCGTCGATCCACTCCGGTGGGCTGCGCTACCACGGCATGGCGCCGCTGGTCTCGCACCTGGTGCACACCGGCCTGGTCGAGGCGCGGGCCTACCGGCAGCTCGAGTGCTTCGAGCAGGCGGTGGCATTCGGCCGGGCCGAGGGCATCATCCCGGCGCCCGAGGCCTCGCACGCGATCCGCGGGGTCGTCGACGAGGTCGAGCGTGCGCGTCAGGAGGGCGTTTCCAAGACGATCCTGTTCAACCTGTGCGGCCACGGCAACTTCGACATGGCCGCCTACCAGCAGTACCTCGCCGGCGAGATGGTGGACTCCGAGTTCAGCCAGGACGAGCTCGACCACGCCACCGCCGAGCTCGCCGCGATGCCGGCGCTGCCTGCCTGAGCCCGTGCCGCTCCCGGGATGCCCGCACGGTGGGCAGTCCCGGGATGCACGGCCCTTGAGTTGGTGCATGGGTGTGCCGATGGGGTACACGCAAGCATCGACGGCGAGGAGGCCGTGTGATTACCGGGGCGCGGCAACACGAGGACGATGTGGCGACGGTGCGCCTGGCGCAGGCGGTCGAGCTCATGGCAAACGAGCGCAACCCCGAGCGGCTCTGCACGATCGCGCTCGAAGCCGCCTGCGAGCTGTGCGGCGCCGAGGGCGGGGAAGTGGTGCGTCTGAACGACGTCGGTGCGCCCGAGACCTCCGCCCGCTCGGGCGAGGCGCCCGCCGAGGGGGCGCGCCACGTCGTGTGCCTGATGGCCGCGGGTGTGCAGTTCGGGGCGCTGTCGCTGTGGGGCGAGCAGATCGATGCCGAACCGGGGCCGGTGGTCGACATCCTCGCTGCGCAGCTCGCGCAGGCGCTGGCGACCGAGCGGCTCGGGCGGCGCGCCGTCGAGCAACGCGGCCGCGCGCGCCGACTGGCGCGGGCGGTGCGCTCGCTGCGTGATCTCGACGTCGCCGAGCGCGGGTTGGGCCGGCTGGTCGATGCGAGCTGCACGCTGGTGGGCGGTGTCGGCGGGATCCTGGTCTCGGGCGCCTCCGAGCAGGGTCGCATCATCGCCGGGACCGGGCTCGATCCGGTCGCCGAGCAGACGCTCGGCGGGCTCGTCGCGACCGAACTCTCGCGCCTGTGCGTCGAGGGTCGTCCCTGGTCGGGCGCGCTGCCGGCCGCGTCACCGCTGCGTGAGCTCGGCGTGGTCGGCGTCGGGCTCGTCGTGGTCAGGGGCGAGGACGACCGCACCTACATCCTGGCGATCGTGACCGATCATGTCGGCGGGGTGGACGCCGAGGACCTCGAGGCCCTGCAGAGCCTGGTCGACCACGCGACGGCGACGCTGGGCGCGGCGGCCATGCGCGGCCGGATCGCGGCGCTGGCGACCGTGGACCCGGTGACCCGCTTCTTCAACGACCGCTACTTCGCCACGCGCCTCGAGCAGGAGACCCACCGCGCGATCCGCAGTCGCGAATCGCTGTCGCTGGTGGTGCTCGGCGTCGACGGGCTCAACGAGCTGCGCCGCGAGGCCGGCACCGACTCGACGAACACCTTCCTGGGAAACCTGGTCGACCACATCGTGTCGGGCTTGCGGGCGACCGACGTCGGCTGTCGCATCGCCGACGACGAGTTGGCGCTCATCCTGCCGGCCTCGGCGGGCCTCGATGCGTTCCGCATCGCCGAGCGCGTGCGCCAGGACAGCGGCACCGCGGGGCTCGTCCCCGCCGGCGTCGGGCTCTCGGTGGGCGTCGCCAGCTTCCCCGACCAGGCCGGCAACGCCGATCAGCTGGCGCGGTTCGCCCGCGCGGCGCTCGCGCTGGCACGCCGACACGGCGGCGACCGCACATTCCTGTTCGATCGCGAGGTCGCGGCCATGATCGACGACCAGGACCTGCGCGAGCAGCAGGCCAGCGAGTCGCTGCTGGCGACGATCGTCGGCGTCGCGGCGGCGGTGGACGACCGGCACCCGACCACCCGCGGGCACTCGCAGAACGTCGCGCACATCAGCGCCATGCTCGCCCAGGAACTCGGCCTGTCGGTCGACCGGATCGAAGAGGTGCGCCTGGCGGGTCTGCTGCACGACGTCGGCAAGATCGGCGTCAGTGACGAGCTGATCAGCCGGCCCGGACCGCTGGAGCCGCATGAGTGGGACGAGATGCGCCAGCACCCCGAGATCGCGTACCGGATGCTCTCGGGCGCGGATCTGGGCGACGTCCGCACCTTCGTGCGCTTCCATCACGAGCGCTTCGACGGCAGCGGCTATCCCAATGGCCTGGCGGGCGAGCAGATCCCGATCGAGAGCCGCATCATCGCGGTGGCCAACGCGCTGGACTGCATGATCCACGACCGCCCGTACCGGATCGCGGTGCCGTTCCGCGACGCGGTACGGGAGATCCGCGGCCTGTCGGGCACCCAGTTCTGCCCCGAGGTCGTCGCCGCACTCGACCGGCTGGTCGAGCGGCGATCCGGCCGCGCTGGTGGCCGAGCAGGAACCCGAACCCCAGGCCTAACGGCCACCCGGTGCCGGGCGGGCGCTAAGCTCGCAGGCGCCATGCGCCGCACTCCCAGATCCTCCCTGCGCCCGCGGGCGCGCGGCTGATGGCGATCTACGTCGGCACCGCCTCGTGGACGGACCCCGAGTTCATCAAGGCCGGCTGGTACCCGCCCGAGGTCAAGAACGACGCCGCCGGGCGCCTGCGCTACTACGCCGAGCACTTCCCGATGGTCGAGGTCAACGCCACCTTCTACGCGTTGCCGGCGATCCGCACGGTCGAGAACTGGACCGAGCGCACCCCGGATGCGTTCCGCTTCGTCGTCAAGGCCCACCAGGTGATCTCGGGCCACCGCAGCGACCCGTCGCGGCTGCCGGGGCCCTTGCGCACCCTGCCGTTCGCCAGCGACTCGCGCGGGCGCATCGCGCGCCCCTCCCGCGAGCTGCGCGACGCCGCGATCGACACGCTCCTGGAGGCGCTCGGCCCGATGGGCGACAAGCTCGAGGCGATCCTGCTGCAACTGCCGCCGTCGGTGGCCTGCGGCGACGCCCAGCGCACTGAGGTGGCCCGGATCATCGGCCGTCTGGCGCCGGTGCGCGTCGCGGTCGAGTTCCGACACCGCTCGTGGGTCACCGGCGCCGCGCGCGAGGCGACCATGGCGATGCTCGCCGAACGCGACGCCGCCTACGTGTGCGTTGATGCGCCTCGCACCGACGCGATCTCGGCGATGCCGCCACTGATCGAGGTGACCTGTCCGGAGCTCGGCGTACCTGCGGCTGCACGGGCGCAACGCCGAGACCTGGCAGGGCGCCCAATCGGTGGCCGAGCGGTTCAACTACCGCTACTCGGCAGAGGAGCTCGAGGAGTTCATCGCTCCCGTGGCCCAGATGAGCAAGCGCGTCGAGGACGTGATCGTGGTCTTCAACAACAACGCCGAGGACTACGCCCTGCGCAATGCCGGCGAGTTCCAGCGGATGATCACCAACGTCCGGCAGACCTTCGGGCTGAGCCCCGCCCCTGGCGAGGGATTCGGCCGCCTAGGCACGGCCGTGCTCAGCCGCCGACGCGGTCGATGATCCCGCGCGGGCTCACCAGCACCGGAACGAGCCGCACCCCGCGCGCGGCCAGATCCTGCGGGGTGACCAGGTGCGGGCGGTGGTTGGGCAGCGACCACACCAGGTACACGGGACCCCGCGCGGCGATGATCTGCGCGATCAGCGTGGTGGCCTGGCGGTCCACGGGAATGGGCGGGTAGGCCGTGGGCTGCCCCGAATAGGCGATCGGCTGGCGCCCGGTCGCCAGGTAGACCCCGCCGGGCTGATTGGAATACAGCACGCTCCCGGCCGGCAGTCGCCGTCACGGCCCGCATGAACGCGGAGTCCGTCCAGTTGCCGACGCTGACGCCGTCGGCCGTGAAGCGCACGCCCTGACGGCCAAACGCGCGTGCGTGGGCGACCGAGGTGACGAGCATCGCCGCGATCCAGACGCCGAGCACGATGGCCGCGGCACCGGTGCACGCCGTCGCGATGCGCGGCGGGCAGCGGTCCAGGAGCGCATCGACGGCGACCATGACGAGGACCGCGGCCGGCGCCAGCATCGGCGAGCAGATCCGGTCGCCGGGGGGATCGATCATCGTCTGGAACTCGGTGATGAGGATGTAGAGCGCATAGCCGACAACGAAGACAACCGGCGGGACGAGCGCGCGGCCGGCAGGCGTGCCGAGGCCGACGGCGCGAAACGCGGAGGGCGACCCCAACGGCGCAGGCGGCGATCACGGCGACGATCAGCGACCGCGCCGACGGACCGGCCCGGATGGTGATCGGCCAGCAGCCAGCCGGCCAAGAAGTGCTCGGAGCTGTCGAGCACGCCGTGCAGGGTCGCCGTGGACGGGATGCGCTGACCGGTCAGCGACCCGTGGGTGAGGTTGCGCCCCACGATCAGCGCGGGCACCACCAGACCGATCGCCAGCGCGCCGGCAGCGCGCCTGATGACCCGCCGCGCCCCGCTGCCCCACGCGCCGACGGCGACGCCGATCACCGTCGAGCGCGACCAGGGTCATCCCCGCGTAGCGGTAGGCGAAGCCGGCGCCGGCGAGCACCCCGGCCGCGGCGATCAGCCACCACGATGCACGGGGGCTCCGGGCGATCGGCTCCAGGACGAGCAGGACGCCCGAGGCACAGCGCGCAGAAGACCGGCTCGCTCCAGATGAACGAGAAGACGCCGAGCATCGCCGGCGCGAAGCCCGCGACCAGCGCCGCCGCGAGCGCCAGCCAGCCGCGGGTGAGGTACCGGCGCCCGAGTGCGAAGGTCAGCAGCACGACCGCGGCCAGGGCCGCCGCGTTGAGCCAGCGGGCCGCCGTCAGGGCACCCACGCCCGCCCCGTGCAGCGCGGCCAGCGTCACCGACAGCCCGGGCGGCCAGTCGGTGATGGGTACGAGGGCGAAGTCCGAGTAGCCGTTGCCGGCGACCAGGTTGCGTGCGCCGGCGACGTAGGTGGCCGAATCGGGCGAGATGGCCGACCCGTTGCGGGTGGCGATTCCGACCAGCGCCGCGGCGGCGATGGCGGCCACGATGGCGCAGGCCCACAGCGCGGCACCCGATCCGAGGCGGGCCCGCCGGTGGGCGGTGGTTGGGGAGGGGTTGGTCATCGGGCCGTGGGATCGCCGACGCGGCGCAGTCGAGCCGCGTCGGCTGCCGGCGATCGTACAGGCGCCGCTGCCCGGCTCCTCGCGGGGTCCGAGCGGGGGGATCTCCTGCCCGGTCGCGATGTCGATCCGCACGCCGTCCCTGATGCCATCCCGGGCGGCGCGCGCCGATGGTCAGCCAGATGGCCTCGCCGTCGGTGTGATTCTGGATCTTGCGGGTCGTGTCCTTGGGCAGGCGCAGCCATTCGCCGTCGTTGACGACGACGGGCTCGCCCTCGATCAGGACCTCCTGCGGCCCACCCGAGACCAGCTGGGAGAACTCCTAATGGGCACGGTGCCGGTGGTACGCCATCTCGTGGCCGGGGCCGAACCGCCAGACCCGCGCGGTGAGGTTCTCCGCGCCGAGGGCCCCACCGAGGTCGCGCGATGCCGCACCTCCGCCCGTGCGCTCGCGCTCCTGCAACGTGCTCGGGTCGACCTTGGCGTAACGCTCGGGCATGGGTGCGGTCTCCGATCCCTGGTGGTGTGCGGCGGTCTCGTGGATCTCCTCACGGATCTCCTGCGGGCGCTCGTGTTGGCGTTCGTCGCGATGGGTCGCGTACAGGGAGGCGACGATCCGGTGGGAGTCCCAGGGGATGGTGGCGACGTTGATGAGCACCGGGGTCTTGTCCTCTCCGGTCAGCGCGAGGACCGCGTGGCGCAGGCGGCGTTCAGACGGCACCTGGACGACCCCGTCGTCCCGTCCCACGTTGGCCAGCGGCTGGCGGACGGCTGTGGCCCACGGACAATTGCGAGGCTGCAGCAGGGTGACCACGGTCGGACCTCGACCGGTCGCTGGGGCGTCGTGCGGAGATCCTGCTCGAGCCGATTGCCAGCACAAGCCCCGACCGACGCGGCGCTGGGCCGGTTCGGCGGGGCGTGCGGAGCCCACCGGCTGGCAGGATGACCGCAGGGGCGTGCCCCGCCCCCGTGCATCGGCCCGGCCAGGAGGGAGCGACGTGGAGTACCGCCAGCTGGGGACCTCGGGTCCGCTGTCGTCGACGATCGCGTTCGGCGCGATGGCGCTGACCGGGATCTACGGCCCGATCGACGAGCGCGAGGCCTTCGCCACGCTCGAGCGGGTGCGCGAGCTCGGGATCACCCACATCGACACCGCGGAGGTGTACGGCAGCGGCGACAACGAGCGCATGGTCGGTCGCGCGATCGGTGCCTATCGCGACCAGGTCCTCCTGGCCAGCAAGTTCAACTTCCGCCAGTACGCACGGAGCATCGGCCCTGGTCGGAGGTCGTACGGCGCTCGATCGAGGGGAGCCTCGAGCGTCTGGGCGTCGACCACATCGACATCTGGTACCTGCACCGCGTGCCGGTCGACCGGCCGATCGAATCAACCTGGGAGCCGATGGCCACGGCCGTCGAGGACGGGCTGGTGCGGTACCTGGGCATCTCGGAGGCCAGCGCGGCGACCATCCGCCGGGCGCACGCCGTACACCCGATCACCGCGCTGCAGAGCGAATGGTCGCTGCTGACCCGCGAGGTCGAAGCCGAGATCCTCCCGACCGTCCGCGAGCTCGGCATCGGGTTCGTGGCGTACAGCCCGCTCTCGCGGGGACTGCTCGGCGGCCGCATCCGGCGACCCGACGACCTCGAGCAGGGCGACTGGCGCCGGGCGGTCCCCCGGTTCCAGGGTGCCGATCTGGATGCCAACTTCGCCATCGTCGATGCACTCGCGCACTTCGCCGAGGCCCGAGGCATCACGCTCGCGCAGCTCGCCCTGGCATGGCTGTGCGCGCAGGGCGAGGACGTCGTCCCGCTCGTGGGTGCCCGCAAGCCCGCGCACGTGGCCGACAGCGCCGGTGCCGTCGACGTGCGCCTGAGCGCCGCCGACCTCATCGAACTCGATGCGATCGCGCCGCGGGGCGCGGCGGCGGGCGAGCGCTACCCGGCCGAGTACCTGCCCGGGCTCGTGCGGTAGCCGGTCGGCCCGCGTAGGCTGCTGGCGCCGGCGCGGGGCGAAGGGACGGCCGATGCGGCTCGGGATGACGATCGACTACACCAGGGAGCCACGCGCGCAGATCGACCGGATCGCCGCGCTCGAGCAGGCGGGCCTTGACGTGGTCTGGGTGCCCGAGGCCTGGGGCTACGACGCGCCGAGCCAGCTGGGCTTTCTGGCCGCGCGCACCGAGCGGTTGACCATCGCCACGGGCGTCATCCCGGTCCACACACGCACGCCGTCGCTGATCGCCCAGACCGGGGCGAGCCTCGCGGTGCTCTCGGGCGGCCGCTTCGAGCTCGGCCTCGGCAGCTCCGGGCCCCAGGTGATCGAGGGCTTTCACGGGGTGCCTTTCACGCGGCCGGCCGCGCGCGTGCGCGACACGGTCGCGGTCTGCCGCATGCTGTGGGCGGGCGAGTTGTCGCGGTACGCGGGGCAGACGATGCAGCTGCCGCTCCCCGAGGGCGCGGGCACCGGGCTGGGTCGCCCGTTGCGCCTGCTGAGCCCGGGCGGGGTGCCCCGGATCCCGATCCACCTGGCGGTGATGCGGCCCGGCATGGTCGAGCTCGCCGCCGAGATCGCCGACGGTTGGTACCCGCTGTTCTTCGTCCCGGAGCGGGTCGAGGACGCCTGGGGTGGCGCCCTGGCACGCGGACTGACCCGCCGCTCGCCTGGACTGGGTGCACTGCAGATCACGGTGAGTATGGCGGTTGCGATCGGTGCCGAGGAGCAGGTGGGGCCGCTGCGGGAGCTGATGCGCCCGGAGATCGCGCGATATGTGGGGGGCATGGGCGCGCGCGCGGCCAACTTCTACACCGAGGTGATCGCACGCCTGGGGTGGCCGGAGGCAGCGCGGACGATTCAGGACCTCTACCTGTCCGGGCGCCGCGACGATGCCGCGCGCGCAATCCCGCCGGATCTGCTGAGCGCACTGACGCTCTGCGGACCGCCCGCGATGATCGCCGACCGCATCGCGGCATTGCGGCGGGCGGGGGTCACCACGCTCGTGGCGAGCCCGCTCGACCCCGATGTCGCCGGCCTCGTCCGCACGCTGCGGGGAGTGCTGGACGGGAAGTAATGCAGGCGGAACGGGTGTCGACGCGCAACCGCTGAGCTCCGGCGGGTCCGTGTGATTTACCGGGCAATCAGTTTGCGCGATGCCGGCGGTCCTGCCACAATCGGTGGCGTCGCAGGTCGAGCCCAAAGGACGGACACGCGGATGGTGACCCTCACCGCTTCAGCTGCCGAGCATCTCAAGGACCTCGTCGCCGAGGAAGACCCCGGCGCGGGACTGCGCCTGCAGGTGATTCCCGGTGGGTGCTCGGGGTTCGAGTACGCGCTCTCGCTGGGCGCGCCCGAGGACGGCGACGAGGTCGTCGAGGAGGCCGGCGCGACGGTGATCGTCGACCGGTTCAGCGTCCCGTACCTGCTCGGGGCCCAAGTGGACTACGAGGACAGCTTCCAGGGGGCCGGGTTCGTCATCAAGAACCCGAACGCGACGGCCTCATGCGGCTGCGGGAAGAGCTTCACGGCCTGATCGCGCACCCCTGGCGATGGTCGGGTCAAGTTCACCCGCAGTGGAGGTGCGCGGCGCCTGAGCGCGCGGTGTCCCCGCGCGAGCGGACCACGCCGTGACGCGGCTCAGGCGGAGGGCATGCCCGCGTCGCTGACCCGCCCGTCCACGATCCGCACGATCCGGTCGGCGTAGTGGGTGATGCGGTCATCGTGGGTCACGATGATCGCCGCCTTGCCGCGCGATTTCATCTCCTGGCGAATCAGGTGGACGACCTGATCGCCGAGCTCGGTGTCGAGCGCCGAGGTCGGTTCGTCGAAGAGCACGAGGGCCGGCTCGTTCATGAGCGCGCGCCCGATCGCCACCCGCTGGCGCTGACCGCCGGAAAGCTGGGCCGGGAGATTCTTGGCGCGATCGGCGAGCCCGAGCTCTTCCAGCAGTTGGTCCGCGCGCGCCCGTCCCCTGGCGCCGCTGCGCGGGCCGAGTTCGTCGACGACCAGCAGGTTCTCGCGCGCGGTCAGGAACGGCACGAGGTTGACGGTCTGGAACACGAACCCCACCGAGCTGCGCCGGAACTCGGTCAGCTGGCGCGGACCGTAGTCCGAGATGTCCTGGCCGCCGACGACCACCGACCCCGCGGTGGGCGTCAGGAGGCCGCCGGCGATCGAGCACAGCGTCGTCTTGCCCGATCCGGACGGGCCCACCAGCGCCAGGATCTCGTCGGCGGCGACGTCCAAGTTCACGCCGTCGAGCGCGACGACCTCGTCGTCGCCGACGCGGAAGGTCTTGCGAACTCCCTGCATCGACAGGGCCACATCGGTGCGCACTACGGGCATCGAGGTCTCCGCAATCGATGGGACGGGCGATCCGGGTAGACGCTGCGGCCGGTCACGGGCCACCACCGATCGCGGCCGCAGGGTCGATCCGGAGCACGCGGCGCAGCGAGAACGCGCAGCCGATCACGGCAGCGATCACCAGGTAGGCGACGCTGGTCGACAGGCGCAAGGGCGTGGCGACGAAGGGGATCGATCCCGGCGGGATCAGCGCGGCGAGGGTGAGCTGACGCTGCGATCCCGACGGCCGACGCGATCAGCGTGACCACCAGCGCCTGGACCAGCACACCCCAGAACAGCGTCGACGAGCTCGCGCCCAACGCCTTGAGGACGCCGTACAGCGCCGTGCGCTCGATGGTGATCAGCGCGAAGAAGAGCGCCACGACGACGATCGCGATCACGACCGTCACGCCGATGATCTCGTTGAAGGTCGTCTGCTGCTGCGAGACCCCCGGCAGGTCGTTGATGGCCTGGTCGATTGTCAGCGTGGTCGTTGCGCCGCCGGTGGCCAGGTCGATTGCCCGCGCCGTCGTGCCGTGGGCGGGGTTCTGGCGGACGACGACCGCTTGGACGGTCCCGGCGGCGACCCGTTCGGCGGGCCGATTGTCGTCGAGGACTCGCCGCCAGGTGGCCAACGATCCCCACAGGGACGACTGGCCCAGGTACTGGCTGTCGTCGACGAATCCGACGACCCGTACCGGCGATCGCGCCGGGCCGAGTTCGAGGACCGTGCCGGTCGAGACGTTCTGGGCCCTGAGGGTGCTATCGGCATACACCTCGCCGGGGGCGGGCGGCTCGAGCGGCAGCCCGCGCGGGGCGAGCTCGTAGCCGAACAGCACGACCGGGACCAGATCCCGCGGGCCGTGGCCCGGAACGCGTGCCCCCACCTGGACGCTTCCGAGCCCACCGGTGTTGGCGACGCCGGCGACGCCGGCGATCTGCGCCTGGGTGGCGGGCGTGATGCGGCTGCGTACGAGGGCGTTGCGGGAGGTCGACGAGTAGACGATGAATTGCCCTCGCTGTGCCCGCAGCGCGCCCGTGCTGCTCCCGACCAGGCCGTCGAGCAGGCCGCCCAGGAACATCAGTAGCAGCGCGATCAGGGTGAGGATGATCGTGGCGACGACAAAGCGCCCCGGCCGGCGCCGCAGCTCACGCAGGGCGAGCTTCATCGGCCGCCCTCACCGGTCGTCGCCTCCACCGGATCGATCCGGAACACGCGCTGGACGGCTGCGAAGGCGCTCAAGACCCCCAGTATCAGCAGCAACGCCGCCCACTCGATGACCGCCACCGGGTCGAAGCGCAACGACAAGGCGCCGATCCGGAGCTGCGAGAGGGGCGTGTACAGCAGCGTGCCGATGATGATGCCGCCGCCGAGGATGATCAGCACCTCCACCAAGAGCGCGCGCACGAGCACCGCGGCCGGCGCGCCGATCGCACGCAGCAGGGTGAGCGAGCGCGACTTCTGGAGCGTGATGATCAGGAAGAACAGACCCGTCACCAGCGGGACCACCAGCGCAAACAGCACGAAGATGACCTCGAACGAGCCCTGGATCGACGTGACCCCGGGCGTGTCGGCGGCGGCCTGTGACCTGGTCAGCGCATCGGCCTGCGGGAGGGCTGCGTCGATGCGGGCCGCAAGCTGCGCCGGGCTGACGCCGGGCGCGGGGCTGACGCCGATGACATTCGGCAGGATCGCCGCCGCATCGGGGTTCGCCGCACGGGAGGCGGCCACGTAGTCCGGCCACGCGACGAACAGGGTGGGGGTGACATTGATCTGTGCGTCTCGGGCCAGCCCGACAACGGTCAGCTCGGGTCCCGGCGTCCCGCCCACGATCCTGATGTGGTCACCGATCGCGAAATCGCTGGCGCTCGCGACGGCCTCGCCCGGTGCGTCGGGGAGCCGGCCGGCGCTCAAGCTGCTGGGGGCGCCGAGCCCGCGTCGTTCGTATCCGATCAGCGCCGCATCGGACTGCGGGCGGCCGTTGACCGCGACCGTGAAGGTGTTTTGGCCGATCCGGCCGGCCTCTGCCGACGCCCGGGACCCGCGTGATCGCCGCCTCCAGGTCGGGGCTGACGATGCTGCCCTGCAGGGTGCGTTCCCCGTCGACCGAGTACACGAGCACCGGCGCGGACTGGCGCTGGATCGCGCCGATAAACGACGTGATCAAGCCGGTCCGCAGTGCCTGCTGGGTGAGGATCAAGAACACCAGCAACGCGATTGCGGCCATCAGCAGGCCGAAGCGCGCCTTGGCGCGCCTGACCTCTCGGAGTGCGAGGAACATTCGTGTCCGGGATCGTCGATCGGGGTATCGGGTGCACGGGGAGAGGCCCGGGGAAGGCCGCGCGGATGCAGGTTATCCGAGGAACTGGGTCATCCGGGGGGAGAACGGGAGCGCACCCGTGGACGTGATCACGTTTGCCGCGTACGTGAAGGAAGCCCGGGGGCGGAGATGAATGGGAGAAGACCGAGAACACCGGAAAGGTCTTCGGATGACCGACTCGCCAGCACCCGTCCGCCAGCCCTGGGACCCCGACCACCAGCTGGCCCATGATCGACGCACCGAGCGCCGGTTGTTGTGGAAGGAGCTCGGGGTGATCGCTGGGCTCCTGGCGCTCCTGAGCCTGCGCATCCTCTTCGTGCGCTGACATCGGCTTGGGGAACGCCTCCGGCCAACGCCTCGAGGAGGTCGAGGAGCGTCTTGCCGCCGCGCCGATGCTCGCGCACCTGACCGCCGCGCTCGACGAGCTGCCCCCGGGCGCAGCGCGTCGTCGTAACGCTGCGCGACATCGAGCAACTGACCTCTGACGAGGTGTGCAACATGCTTGAGATCACGCCGGGCAATCAGCGGGTGCTGCTCCACCGGGGCCGCGCGGGACTGCGTCGTAGTATTGAGGCGTTGCTCGAGGGAGGGGACTAGCGGTGCCGCTGCTGTCTGCGGATCTGGCCTGTCGTGATGCCGTCGAGCTTGCGACCGATTACCTGGAGGGCGCGCTGTCCTGGCGCCAGCGGCGCAGCTACGAGCGCCACCTGCGCTCGTGCCCGAACTGCAGCGCGCACCTCGCGCAGATCCGCGCGATGATCGCCGCCCTCGGCAAGGTCGAACCGGAGGCGCTCCCGCCCGTCCGCGCAGGCGGACCTCATGGACGTGTTCCGGCGGTACCGCCACGAGCACGAGGATCGCGGGGACCAGGACCCACCGGACGGCTGAGCGGTGGGGGGTGCACCCGGCACCGGGTCGGACGCGGCACGCACAGGCCGCGCACGAACCGCTATGTCGCGCTGCTGCGGGGCGTCAACGTCGGCGGCCGCTCGGTGCCGATGGTGGAGCTGCGGGAGCTGTTCCGCGGGCTTGGCCACACGGACGTCACGACCTACATCCAGAGCGGGAACGTGCTGTTCGCCACTCCCCGCGACGACGCGGCGGCGATTGGCCGATGAGCTCCGGGGCGCGATCGCCGCCGAGCTCGGCCACCATGTCACCGTGATCCTGCGGACCCCGTCCGACCTCGAGCGGATACTCGCGCACAACCCGTACGCGACGCGGGGGGAGACCGAATCGGCTGTACGTGACGTTTCTCGACGGCGCGCCGGATCCCGCGCTGCTGGCCGACCTGGACACCGCCGCCGAGGGCGCCGACCAGTTCAGCATGCGCGGGCACGAGATCTACGTCTGGTGCCCGACCGGATATGGGCGGACGGTCCTCAGCAACGAGTTCTTCGAGCGCCGGCTGAAGCTTGCCGCGACGACGCGCAACTGGCGTACCGTCACGCGACTCGCCGAGTTGGCGGGGGGCTGAGCGGCCGACCGACGGGTCAGCGGCGCTGGCTGTACCTGTCCGGTCTGCCGGGCCCGCGGCGCGCGCCGCCGCTGCGACGCCGCCAGAACAGCACCAGGCCGATGGCGACGATCACGACGCCCGAGATCGCGATCAGCCGCGCGCGATTGCTCTCGCCGACCACGTTGGGTGGGCTGTGCACCACCAGGCCAAAGTCGTCGACCGTCGCCGCCCCGACGCTTGCCACCGACACGCCGAAGCTCATGCGCGCCGCGTTCGCCGGCACCGCTGGCGTCGTCCAGCTGATCTGGTGCCAGCTCGGGTCGGGCGGGAACGTCGGCGATCCGGCGGCGTATGCCCATTGGTCGGCCCGCTTGGCGGTAGAACGCCACCAGGCGCGTCGGGGCTGACGACTTGACCCAGGCGCTGAGCATCAGGTTCTTGCCCGGGGTGACCGGGATCGAGCAGGTCCCGAGATCCTGGCGCACGAGCACCTTGGCGTCACCGGTCGAGTACTGCGCGACGGTGATCTGGTCGGCCCAGTGCCCGGTGCGGGCATCGGGGACCCGGGCGTAGGCCGCGCTGTTGGTGCCGTAGCCGGCCTCTTCCCAGCAGTAGCTCTGTTCATCGTCCGGGACGACCCGGCCGAAGCCGGGGGTCTCGAGCGAGGGATTGACCAGCGCGGTGCCAGTCCGCGGGAGCGGCCCGGCGACGAGCGGCCGGATCGGGCCGCCGACCACCTGGCGCACCGTCTCGACCGCGACGCCCTTGGCGCGCATCGACCGGAGCCATGCCAGCAGATGCTCGAGGTTGGCGGGATTGACGCCGATGCCCGAGCAGCCGTCGCAGTAGGCGTGGAACACGAACACCAGCCAGCCGCCGCCGTGCCGGAGCGCGGCGGCCACCTCGCTCTCGGGGGCCGTGGCTGCGGTCGATGGCACGACGGAGACGCCGGTGCGGATCGCATACGCGGTCCGCCGGCGGCATCGATTCGGCGTAGGGACACGCCGGCAGGCACGACGCGCTCGCGACGCCGCCGACGCGGCGGGCGCTGTTGTACCCGCACCCGGCGACGATCGCCTGGGTCGCGGGCGTGTAGGCCCCGTACGGATAGGCGAAGTCCGTCGGTGCCGTGCCGAGCAGGCCCGCGAGCGCCACGCGGTCGTCGCAGATCTGCCGCTTGGCCTCGAGTGGATCGAGATTCGCGATGTTCGGGTGGCTGACCGAATGCCCCCCGATCTCGTTGCCGTCGGCCGCGAGCTGTCGGACCTGGCTCGAGGTCAGGCGCCCGGTCTGGTTGAGCTTGCCGCTGTTGATGAAGAATGTGGCGTGCATCTCGTACTTGCGCAGCTGCGGCCGAACCCCCCAGACGGTCTCGAAGCCGTCGTCGAAGGTGAGTGAGACGACGACCTTCGGCGCGGGCGCGGCGTCGGCGCGCGCGGCACCGACGAGCCCCACACCGGCGACGACGGCACACAGCGCGACGGCGACGACGGCCCACCCGAGCCTGAATCGGGAGTTGTTCACGTGCGCCAGTATGGCCGGATACCGATTCGCGGGACCGGGACACTCGCCCCCAGGAGATCGCGCGGCGCCCGGTCGCGCCGCCCCTGCCGGTCCGGGGCCGATCCCGCCCACCTTGGATCAGGACGCCTCGGGGGCGACGGTGCGGGTCTGCCAGCGGTTGTCGGCCAGGCGGGTCAGGGCGTAGTAGCGCGTCGGTGACAACAGGACGAGGTTGAGCGCGACCGCGGCCGGCGTGCCGATCAGCAGGCACCGCAGCTTCTGGAGGACGGTCAGATGGGGACGGCCGACCAGGTACAGCGCCGACAGACCGAAGCGCACCACCAGGTACGCCGCGATGACCACGGCCAGCATCGTCGTACCGACCAGCTGCTTGCCGGTCGCGATGCCGATGACCTCCAGGGTGATGTAGAGCATGCAGATCGGGCTGATCAGCAGCTGGGTCAGCCCGTAGAGCGGGCTCATCATCTGCGAGAAGCGCAGGTTCTGGAACACGAACGGCAGCATCCACCACCAGGAGCGTGCCCAGCGCAGTCGCTGGCGGTACGTGCCGCGCACCGTCGACGGCATCTGCGTCTCCACGCGGGCTTCGGCGACCGCCACGACTTCGCCCCGCAGCAGCGCCCGGAGCGACAACCAGCGGTCGTCGCCGGTCCCGCACTCGATGGCGTATTCGTCGAGATAGTCGTACAGGAGCGCGCTGCGGTACATCGCGAGCGCCCCCGAGGTGGTCTCCAGGGCGCCGATCATCGAACGGGAGGCGCGCATCATCACGCAGGAGGTGCCGATGTCCATGTCGGCCGCGAGGCTGATGATGTTGTCGTCGTGGTTGCTGGTGTAGATCATCCCCGTCGCGGCCTGGACGCCGGGGTCCGACATCGCCCGCAGCAGGTGCTCACAGGCGTCCGGATACGGCTGGGAGTCCGAGTCGACGGTGAGGATGAACGCGTACCGGTCGCGGGGGATCGCGCGCAGGACGGCGACCTGGGCGCCGCGCTTGCCGGTGTTGTCCTGGCGGAGCCAGGTCACCCGCGGGTCGTCGGTGGTCGGTTGCGACCGGCGTCTCGGAACCGTCGTCGATGACGATGATGTCGACCGGGACCGTCTGGGCCAGCAGCGAGCCGACCGTCGTCTCGAGCAGGGCCTGGGGCTCGTTGTAGGCGGGCACGATGCACAAGCACGCCGCCCGGCGCCGGGGGCAGGTGCGTGTAGCGCTTGCCGACCAGGAACGAGACCAGGCAGATGCCGACGACCGTCGTCCCCAGGACCCAGTACGCCAGGGCGATCAGATCGGGCGTTCGCACGACGACGAAGACCGTCGTCGCCATGAGCGTGACGCTGACGAGCAAGACGACGACGAGATGGATGAGCTCGGTGCGCCGGGTCATGTCTCCTGGCCCACGGCCTCGAAGCCGACCGCGGCCACGGGCTCGCGGGCCCGGCGGCGCCGGACGCCGTAGCGGATGGCGACCAGGGTGCCGGCGACGACCGTGACCGCACCGACGATCACCCAATCGAGGAAGTACGACATCTGCGGCACCTGCAGGTCGAGGACCAGGCGTGCCGACCGCGTGCCGAGCAGCGCGATCATCGGGACCGTCACGAACGGGATGATCCCGAAGGCGACGACCAGGCCGATCCGGTGGCGCTGGACCCAGCCGGGATCGACCGCCGGCGCCTCCGCGCGACGTGCTGCTGGGCGCGCGGTCTGGGCGCGCTCGGGCCGGAACGGGCGCCCATAGTCCGGATCGAACGCGTCGGGCCACAGTGCGGGCTCGGACAGCGGATAGTCGAAGCGTGATCGCGGTCTGCGGGGCGACGCTCGGCGGGGCGGTGGCGGATCCGGCGCGCGGCCGGCACGACCGGCGTCCGCGGTCGGGGCAGCTCGGGCACGTACCAGGCACTCGCGAAGTCATCGGCGACGAGGCACCCGGCCGGCGGCGGGGCCAGCGTGGCGGCGACCTCGTCATCGAGCGCTGCCTCGTCGAGTCGCTCGCCGGGTTCTGGGATGGGGATATCGCCGGCCGGGCCGAGGGGTGCACCGAGCGTGAACGGCATCGACCAATCTGTGGTGCGCCCGTGCGGGATGGTCCAGGCGCTCGCGTCGAGGGGCTCGCTGAATCCTCGTGATTGGTGTGCGCTGCCCGAAATACGCGTTCCCTTGTCCAACCTTCTGGTCCGTGAACGTGCACGGGACGATCACCTGCGGCCTCCTATAGAAGATCAGTTGGGTGATAGTGAGTTCCACGGGGTGATCGGCTAGCTTTCCGACTAGCCGACCGGCTAGGGAGGCCTAGACGTTTGGAGGAGCCGCGGAGCGATGCGGGTTGTTGGGTGCAGGCCCGCCGGCCGAGCGCGGTCGCGGGCGGTCCGGGGCACAGCGCGGTGTGGGTCCGTGCGGCGCACGGCGGCGGGCCGGCGCGAGCGCGCCGCCGCGGGTCCGGACGGCGCATGCGGCCGGCGATTCCGGCGGGTGCCGGTGAGCCAGGCGGACCCTGCCATGCCGCCGCGACGCGAGCTCGGTGCGCGCGGTTTCGCGGACGGGGCCACGTATCAGGCCGCCCGCCCGGGCTATCCGGCGGCGGCCCTCGAGTTCCTGGTCCGCTCGCTGGGGCTCGGTCCCGGCGCCCGTGTCGTCGACCTCGGCGCCGGCACCGGGCTGCTGACCGGCCAGCTGCGGGAGCGCTTCGACGACGTCACGGCGATCGAACCGTCCGCGGGCATGCGCGAGGTGCTCGACGCGGCGGTGCCCGGTGTCCGCGTGCTGGACGGCAGCGACGTGGCGATGCCCTTGCCGGACGCCGCGACGGATGCGGTGTTCGTCGCGCAGGCATTCCACTGGTTCGACGCGCCGCGTGCGCTGGCGGAGATTCGCCGCGTGCTCGTCGACGGCGGCGGGCTGGGGTTGCTGTGGAATAACCGGGACGAGTCGGTGGGGTGGGTGGCCGAGTTCTCGAGAGCGATGCGCTGGGACCGCTGCAGCCCGTACGCCGCCGGCACCGACTGGACGCCGGTGCTCAGCGCGGGCGGGTTCACGCGCATCGCCCGCTGCGGGTTCCGGCACCTCCAGCCTGTCGATCGCCGGCAGCTGTACCAGCGGGTCTTGTCGACAAGCTATGTGGCGGTGATGGCCGAGGATGAGCGACGGGAACTGATGGCGGACGTGCCACGCCGTGGTCGAGCGGCTCGCCGAGCCGATCGCCTTCCCGTATGTGACCGACGTCTACCGCGCGACGGCGGCGAGCCCGCCGGGTCAACGACTCAGCTGGAATCGCGGTACGCGCCGGACGGCGTGACCACGTACCACACCCCGCCCGAACCCTGGCCGTTGGCCGTCCCGGCCGAGGAGTCGCCGACGAGGAGTCGCCGATGTAGTTCTAGAGGGGGCGCCCGGCGTAGGTCACGACCGTCCCGCCGGCGGGGTTGGCGGTCGTTCGTCGAGCACCCGCCCTGCGCGTTCTCGAGCACCGTCCCGAGTGCTGACAGGGTGCCGGTGGTGACGGTCGCCGCGCCGGTCGTGCTGCTGGCGCGCGTCGCGGGCGCCGCCGTCGGGGATCTCGTCGTGGTGGACGAACTCGACGAGCTGCCGCAGCCGGCCGCAACCCGCGCGAGCGTGGGGAGTCCCGCCATGCCCACGACAACGCTGCGGCAGGCGTGACGGGTGCGATGAGGTCTCATGATTGCCCTCCGCAAAGCTGGGCCCGTCGGGCTGCCTGCGGCCCGGGGGCCATCAGCGGACGCGTGGAACGGCACTCCGTGGGGGGCGTCCGCCGGACGCGCTGGGCGGGGTCAGCCGCGGACGACCGAGAAGCCGTTGGTCCGGTTGCCGGTGACCTGGCCGGGGCTGTCGAATGCGAACGTGTACAAGGGGAGCCGGTTGTGGGTCAGCTGGCGGGCGTGCTTGCGGGCGATCGTGCCGAATGTGCCGGCGAGCCCCTTGATGTGGACCGGGACCCGGGTGCCGGCCGGGACGATGACGGGCGGCCAGGCGGTGGCGCACGAACCGACGCAGTGGATTCGATGGTCCTTGCGCTCGGGGCCAAAGGTGTACAGCGGCAACCGGCGGCGGGTGGCCAGCACGTGGCCGAACCCCGGCGCCGAGATGCGGATCACCAGCGGCGGCCGGACGGCCGTGGTGTGGGCAGGCGCCGCCGTGGCGCTGACCGGGCCCAGACTGCCGGTGCCCACCGCGGCGACCGCTGCCGCCGTCAGCGGCGCGACGACGGCGATCGCCGCCAGGCCGACCAGGCGGCGTACCGGACTGCATGACATCGTGGCTCCTTCGGGAGGTGGGGGAGTTGGCGATGGGTGGGATGCGGCGCCGGGGCCCAGTGTGCGGATCGCCCTCGAGCGCCGGCACGCGCACCGCATCCACGTCCCCTTCACGCCGGTGGCGGCCGGGCGGTTCAGGGCCCGGGTGCGTGACGCGACGGCGCGTCGCCCCCGCGCCCGTGGGGGTTGACGGGCGCCGTCGGCTCGCGCTAGACCGAGCCTGACCGGGGTCCGCTGAACCGTTGAGCGAGTGCATGCGTGAACACCGTGTGGGCAGACAGCGAGATCCGGTGGCCACCGACGACCGATTCGTCCGGGCGCTGTACGACGAGCACGGCGCGGTCCTGACCAGCTACGTGGCGGCGATCACCCACGACCACCAGGCCGCCGAGGACATCGTCCAGGAGACGATCCTGCGGGCCTGGCGGCGCGCCGGACGCCTGGCCGCCGACGGCCGTCCGCTGCGTCCGTGGCTGATGCGGGTCGCGCGTAACCTGGCCATCGATCGCCAGCGGCGTGCGAAGACCGCGCGCGAACAGGCCCCGTCCGGCGAGCTCGAAGGGATTGCGGGCGTGGAGTCGTTCGATCGCGAACTCGACAGGTGGCAGCTGACCGACGCGCTGGGCCAGCTGAGCCTCGCCCATCGCGAGGTGCTGGTCGAGCTCTATTTCCGGGGCCGGAGTGTCGCCGAGAGTGCCAACGTGCTCGGGATCCCGCCGGGAACCGTCAAGTCGCGCAGCTATTACGCACTGCGGGCACTCCGGCTCATCCTCGAAGAGCGGGGATGGAGCGCGCCATGACCTTCGCTGACTGCCAGGTGATTCGCCTCGAGCTTGGGGCGTACGTGCTCGGTGCGCTGGACACGGCCGAGCGGGCCCAGGTGGACGCCCATCTCGAGGGCTGTCCAGAGTGCAGCCGGGAGCTGGTGCGCCTGGCGCCGCTTCCCGGTCTGCTGGCAGGGGCCCCCGCGGCGGAGCTGACCGGCGGGCGCGCCGACGAGCCGCAGGGCGCCGAGCGCCTGCTGGCCGAGCTGGCGCGGATCCGCCGGCGCCGCCGGCGTCTGGCGGGGGCGATCGCCGCGGCATGCGTGGTGGTCGCGCTGGGCGGGTTGGGCCTGTCGCAGGCGCTTGGGCCCGGAACGGCCCGCGCCACCGTCATCTCGGCGGCCAGCTCCTCGACCCATGTGTCCGGGCGCGTCGCGCTGGTGGCCACGCCGGAGGGCTCGCGTCTGGAGATCGCCCTGGCCGGTGTGCGGCCGGGGACCCGCTGCGAGCTGGTCGTCATCGGCGCCGGCGGGCGACGCGAGGTCGCCGCGACCTGGCGCGCGAACTACGACGGGACCGCCACGGTGACCGGCGCCACCGCAATGCTGCCGGCGCAGATCACCCAGATGACGGTCGTCGCGCAGCCCGGACCGGCGCTGCTGGTGCTACCCGGCACCGCGGGCCCCGGCGTGAGCTGAGGCGGCGGGGCGGGGCTACGGCAGGCGCACGTCGTGGTGGTCGCGGGCGAAACGCAGCTCGTCGGCGGTCAGGTCGACGTTGCGCACCGGGCGGCACGAGGGTCCAGTGGTGCCCGACCGGGCAGCGCTGCAGCCGGTACCAGCCCAGCCGGACCGCCTTCAGCGAGGCGCCGGGAATCCAGATCGTGGAGAACAGGTGCCCCTGGCGGCAGCGCACGATGGTCGCGCCGCCGATGTTGTAGCCGCGCCGACGCGCGATCAGCGTGCCGATGACATAGCCGGCGACGATCGAGGCGACGACGATGAACCGCAGGCGGCGGGAGCGGATCCGATGCATGGGCCCATCCTACTGCGCGTGGGACCCGCTGTCGCTCGCTATCGGCGGCCGCGACCGAAGTGCTGGCCGGCGGGAACGGCCTGACGGGCCCGCGCGGCCTCCTCGCTGGTGCGGTCCGCAGCCGGCGCGATGCGCTCGATGCGCTCGGCGATGACGTTGATGTTGCGATCACGCCGCTCGAGGCGTCCGTGCACGACCACCAGCGGCTCGGCGCGCAGCAGCGTCCGGTGGCGTTCGTAGCAGTCGGGGTAGACGATCACGTTGGTCATGCCGGTGTCGTCCTCAAGCAACAGGAACACGATGCCTTTGGCGGTACCGGGCCGTTGGCGGGCGGTCACCATCCCTGCCACGCACACCTGCGTGCCGGTGGGCAGCTCGCCCAGCTCGCGCGCCGTGCGCGTGTCGGCCGGCAGCTGGGGCCGCAGGATCGCCAGCAGGTGCCAGCCGACCGAGAGCCCCATCGTCTCGTAATCGGTCACGATTCGCTCGAAGCGGTCCTGCTCGTCCAGCGCCGGTGCCTCGGGCGCCGGCAGCGCCAGGGCCAGCTGGGTGTGTGCGTCGTGGCGAATGGGCCGGCTCAGCCCGGGCAGCTGCCACAGCATCGCGCGGCGCGGCTGGCCGAATGCGTCGCAGGCCCCGGAGCGCACGAGCTGGGCGAGCTGGGTGCGCTGCAGCGCGGTGCGGGCCGACAGGTCGGCCAGATCACGGAAGGGGCCGTCGGCGTTGCGCTCGGCGACGAGCGCCGCCGCCGCATCGGTGCGCACCTCGCGCACATAGCCCAAGCCGATCCGCACGGCGCCATCCGAGGTGAGCGTGCAGGTCGCCTCGGCGGCATTCACGCACGGGGGCACGACTCGTACGCCGCGTCGCTGGGCATCGCGCACGAGGCTTGCCGGGGGGTAGAAGCCCATCGGCTGGGCGTTGAGCAGCGCCGCCAGGAACTGGGCGGGGTAGGCGCGCCGGAGCCACGCGCTCTGGTAGGCGAGTACGGCGAAGGCGGCCGAGTGGGCCTTCGGGAACCCGAAGTTCGAGAAGCCGACCAGTTTGGCGAACACCGTGGTGATCGTTTCGTCGTCGACCCCGCGTGCGCGTGCGCCGTCGCGGAACTGGTCCCAGAGTTTGAGCATCGCCTCCCGGCTGCGGGTCCGGCTCATCGCGCGGCGCAGCGCCTCGGCGCCCCCAGGGCTGAACCCGGCCAACGCCATGGCGACCTCGAGCACCTGTTCCTGGAAGACCACGACCCCGAGCGTCTCGCGCAGGACGGGCTCCAGGAGGGGGTGATCGTATGGGGGCACGAAGTCCGGATCCGCGCGCCGTGCCCGGCGATGCTGGACATACGGGTGCACGGCACCGCCCGAGACCGGGCCCGGGCGGATGAGCGCCACCTGCACCGTGAGATCGTCGAGGTTCTCGGGCCGCGTCTGCAGCAGGCTCTGCATCTGGGCCCGGCTTTCGATCTGAAAGGTGCCGACGGTGTCGGCGTCCTGGATCTCGGCGTAGACCGCCGGGTCCGCGAAGTCGATGCGCGACAGGTCGATGGATTCGTGGGCGGTGCGGGCGATCAGGTCGACGCACTCCTCGACGGCCGAGAGCATGCCGAGCCCCAGCAGATCGATCTTCACGAACCCGGCATCCGCGCAGGAGTTCTTGTCCCACTGGCAGATCTGGCGTTCGCGCATCGCGGCCGGCACGACCGGCACCAACTCCACCAGCGGCTGGGCACTGACCACCATGCCGCCCGAGTGTTGGGAAAGATGGCGCGGTAGCCCGGCGGCCTGTGCGGCCAGGAAGACGAGTGCCCGCCAGCGCGGCGAGCGCAGCTTGGCCTCGCCGTCGGGCAGCCGCACAAGCTCCTGCCGCAGGTCGCTTGCGCTCGACCAGCCATCGGCCAGCCGCGAGAGCCGTGTCAGGTCGGCCTCGGGGAGTGCAAGGGCCTTGCCCAGCTCGCGGATCGCCATGCGCGCCTTGAAGGTGGGGAATGCCGCCACGAGCGCGGCGTGCTCGTGGCCGTAGCGCCTGATGACCTCGGCGATGAGGCGCTCCCGGATGTCGCGCGGGAAATCCAGGTCGATGTCCGGCACCGAGGCCATGTCGCGGTTGAGGAAGCGCCCCAAAAACAGGTTGTTGGCGATCGGATCGATATGCGACAACCCGGTCAGATAGCAAACGATCGAGCCCACCGAGGAACCACGCCCGCGGCCGGGAGGCAGCTGGCGCCGGGCGGAGCCCGCCGGGCGCACCTCGAGCGCGACATCGCGCGCCAGCTCGAGGATGTCGCGGTGCAGCAGGAAGAACCCCGCCAGCCCATGGTGCTCGATGAGCGCCAGCTCCTGGTCCAGGCGTGCGTGCGCCTGGGCGCGGCGCTGGGCGTTGGGGTAGTGGACGCCGAGCTGGTAGGCGCACACGCGTGCGAGCGCCTCGCGTGCGGATTCGCCGGGATGCCCGGCCACGAAGTCGGGGAAGCGGTATCCCAGGTCGCGGGTGAGATCGAACGTGCAGCGCGAGGCGATCTCACCGGTGGCCGTGACGGCCTCGGGGAGCTCGGCGAAGAATTCGGCCATCTGCTCCGGTGACCGCAGGACCGCGGTGCGGTTGCCGCGCCGGACCTGCTCGGACGCGTCGAGGGTCTGGCGGTGGCCGATCGCCACGAACGCATCCTGCAGAAATGCGCGATGGGGGTGATGGGCGTGCACGTCCCCGGTGGCGACGATCGGGACCCCGGCGCTGTGCGCCAGCTCGCGCAGGTGCCGCACGAGCGCATGGCTGCCGCGGCGGTGGGGACGTTGGAGTTCGATGTACAGATGTCCCGGCGGGAACCATTCCCGCAGGCGTGCCAGCCACGTCGCGGCCCGCCGGTGCTCCCCGGCGGCGACCAGCCGAGGGATGAGCCCCTGGCGGGCGCATCCGGTCAGGCAGATCAGCCCTTCGGCGAGGCCGCCAAGCAGCGCAGGGTCGAGTGCGGGGGCGCCGGGACGGCGGTCGCGCGCATCGCGCGTGTGGGCATGGGCGATCGTGATCAGCCGGCACAGGTTGGCATAGCCCGCGCTCGTGGCCGCCAGCAGCGTGAGGTGGCTGTCGTCGGCCAGGGTGATCTCGCACCCGGTGATCGGCTGGATGCCCGCATCGCGTGCGGCGTATGCGAACGCCAACGCGCCGCACAGGTTGTCGTGATCGGTCAGGGCCATGGCCGCATAACCGGCCGCCGCCCCGGCGTCGGCGAGCTCTTCGGGCGTCGAGACGCCATCGAGGAAGCTGAACGCCGAATGGGCGTGCAGCTCGATGTAGGCGGCGGTCATCGAACATATGTTCGCATACCTCGGGAGCTTTCCCAATGGTCCGCGGCCCGCCTGCGCCGACCTAGCCCGCCACCGCGACTCCGATCAGCACGACGTTCAGGACGACGATCACGGCCGTCACGAGCATGGTGGCGGCCGTGGTGAGCCGCGTGTTGGTCAGGCTGCCCATCAGCGCCCGCCGCCGCGAGAAGATCACCAGCGGCACCAGCGCGAACGGGATCCCGAACGACAGCACGACCTGGCTGAGCACCAGGACCTCGGCGGGGTTGATCGCGACGCCCAGCACGATCAGCGCCGGCGTCATGGTGACCGCCCGGCGCAAGAACACCGGAATCCGGCGGCGCAGGAAGCCCTGCATGACCACCTGGCCGGCCATCGTCCCGACCGACGAGGAGGAGATGCCCGACGCCAGGAGCGCGATGCCGAAGATCAGCCCGCTGTGGTAGTGCAGGGCGTGGCCGAGCCCCGCCGAGGCGCTCTTGAGGTTGCTGCCGGCGTCGGTGATCCCGTGGTCGTGGAAGACCGCCGCCGCGATCGCCAGCATCGCCATGTTGACGATGCCGGCGATCCCGAGGGCGATGACCACATCGATGAGCGTGAAGCGGTAGATCCGGCGCCGGGTCTCCGGCGTCCGGCCGACCAGGCGCCCCTGGGTCAGCGCCGAGTGCAGGTAGATCACGTGCGGCATGACGGTCGCGCCGACGATGCCCACCGCCAGCAGCAGCGCAGAGGTTCCCGCGATGCCCGGCACGAACGTGCCGTGGGCGACCTGGGGCACGCTGGGGCGCGCGAGCACCACCTGGATCGCAAATGACGCCACGATCACGCCGACCAGGACCGCGATGACCGTCTCCAGGCGGCGGAATCCCGCCGACTGGAGCCCCAGGATCCCAAAGGCCGCCACGGCGGTGATCAGGCCGCTGACAAACAGCGGCAGACCGAAGACGATGTTGATGCCCAGGGCCGCGCCGACGAACTCGGCAAGATCGGTGGCCATGGCCACGAGCTCGGCCTGGACCCACAGGCCGATGACCACCTGTCGCGGGAAGTGCTCGCGGCACAGCTCGGCCAGGTTCTTGCCCGTCGCGATGCCGACCTTGGCACTGACCGCCTGGACGAGCATCGCCATCAGGTTGGCGACGACGACCGCCCACAGCAGTTGGTCGCCGAACTGCGAGCCGGCGGCCATGTTGACGGCGAAGTTCCCTGGATCGATGTAGGCGACCGCGGCGATGAACGCCGGACCCAGGAACGGCAGGTAGCGACGCAGCCCGCGTCGGTCGCCGCGCAGCGTCCCGGCCGCGGCCTGGATGATCCGCACCTCGCCGGGCAGGAGGTCCTCGGCCGGGGACAACTCGCCGTGGCGAACGCGGGTCGTCGCGCTCACCCGGTCCGCCGGACGAAGATCAGCCGCGCCAGCTCGGGTCCGATCGTCTGGTCGGTGTCGCCGATCCGCACGCGCTGACCGGCGCCGAAGGGCTCGCGCGCGAGGACCCTGACCGGCAGGCCCGGGGCGATGCCGTGTTCGGCCATGTAGCGCAGCGCCTCCGGCTGCGCGTCGGAGACACGCACGAGCACGCCGACCGCGTTGGGACCCCAGTCCTCAAGGGGCTCCAGGACGTCCTTGTCCGGGTCGCGGTCATCGTCGAGGGCGGTGATCGGGTCGCCGTGCGGATCGCGCGCAGGGCGCCCTAGTGCCTCCCACATCGCCTCCGCGACCCGGGAGGAGACCGCGTGCTCGAGCAGGTCGGCCTCCTCGTGCACGCAATCCCAGGGCAGCTGGAGCACCTCCATCAGGAAGCACTCGATGATGCGATGGCGCCGGATGACACCGCGGGCGACCTTGCGCCCGGCGGGTGTCAACCGCGCACCGCGCCCACGCACGACACTCACCAGACCCAGCTCCTGAAGATGCCGGACCATATTGGACGCTGACGGGGCGGAGACGTCCACGCGCGCGGCGATCGCGCCGGTCGGAACCGGGTCGTCGGTCAGCTGCTCGAGCCGATACAGGGTCTTGGCGTAGTCCTCGACGGCGGGCGAAAACGGCAGCGCGGCCCGGCGCAGACCCGTTCCGGGGCTGCGGGGTCGTTCGCCCCCGGCGCGGTCCGCGGCCGGCGAGGATGGAAATAGCCGTGGCACAGCCAATCTTTTAGCGGAGGCTAATCCCGAATGCAAGGCATACCAAACGGTACGCGCCGGCGGGCGGGCGCGGTGCGGCCGCGCACCCGGCCCGATCGCTTGAGTGCGCGGTCGCAAATGTCGATACCTGCTTCGAAGTCACGTTCGAAGGGCGCCCTGCGTGCACGCCATCTCCCACTCGTGCGATCCATCGACGATCCCTTTGCCGGCGCGCGCCGGCCGGGCGATCACGCCTCGGCCGCTGGGCGTGGGCGTGCGGCGTCCGGGTCAGGACGCGTCGGCAGGCTCGGCGTGAGGGTCCTGCACCGGATCCGCGCCGTCAGCTCCCGCGAGCGGATGATCGCTGCGGGCCTGCTGCTGGCGGCCGTCATCAGCGCCGTGAGCGCCATCTTCTTCGGGCAGGCCGCCGCGGACGGGCTCGTCGCGGTGGCGGCCGTGACCGCGGGCGCCGTCTGGCTCTGGCGCGCGCAGCGCACCCCAGACCAGCCGCGCCGCCCCTGGATCCTGTTCGCGGTCGGCTATGCATCGTGGGGGATCGCCGAGACGATCTGGTTCGGCTACGACATCTTTGCCGGCGGCAACCCGCCCCAGCCCTCGGTGGCCGACGCCTTCTACATGACCGGCTATCTCCTGATCGCGCTCGGGCTGTTCCGGCTCGTGCTCGCGCGCGGCACGCGTGGCGCGCGCTCCTCGGGGCTCGATGCCCTGGCGTTGACGATCGCGTTGGGGACGATCCTCGTCCAGCTGGAGCTCGTCGCGCCGGGGACGTTCGATGGCGGCTGGAGCGCCGCGAACATGCTGGCGGTGGTCTACGCGATGCTCGACATCCCGCTGCTCGGGGGCATCGCGTGGCTGTTGCTCTCGCCCGGGCGACGGGGCATGCCCCTGGTCCTGATGGTGGGGGCATTCGCGGCGATGTACGCCGCCGACGTGGCCTACGCCCTGGGCGTCGGGTACTACGCTGCCGACGTCGCAGGTGAGCAACTTCGCCTATCCGATGGCGTATTTCCTCGCGGCAGCAGCGGCCCTGCACCCGGCCACGACCCGGCTCGACGAGCCCACCCGCGCGGAGCCGCATGAGGATCACGCCACGCGGCTCGTGTTTCTGGCGATCGCGCTGGCGCTGCCGGCGTTTCTGGACCTGTTTGCGCCCGTGCTCGGCCTCCCGCCGCTCGGGTCGGTCGCCGCTGTGGTGACGATCATGGTGAGCGTGGTGATCGTGATGCGGATGGCGCGCCTGCTGCAGGAGAACAACCGCGCGCAGTCGCGGGCCCGGGCCGCCCACGAGAGCCTGCAGCAGCAGGCCACGCGCGACCATCTGACGGGGCTGTTCAATCGGGGCTGGGCCGTCGAGCACCTCCAGGGCCTCCTGGACGGCGATGCCGGCGAGGGGCAGTTCGCGCATCCTGTACGTCGATCTCGACGGGTTCAAGCTGGTCAACGACGACCTCGGCCACGATGCGGGCGACGACCTGCTGCGGCTGGTCGCGGACCGGCTCATGCGCAGCGTGCGCTCCGGTGATCGCGTCGTGCGGCTGGGCGGTGACGAGTTCGTGATCATCTGCCCGCCGCAGATCTCCAGCAGCGACGCCGAGCGGCTCGCGGCCCGCATCGTCGCGCTGCTGTCCGAGCGCTTCCAGCTGGGTGCCTACGAGGTGAACATCACCGCCAGCGTCGGCGTGCTGACCGCCAGCAGCCATTCCGAGGTCGTGCCCGCGGACCTGTTGCGCGACGCCGACATCGCGCTCTACCGGGCCAAGGAGGTCCGCAGCACCTGGCGCGTGTTCAACGCCGGCATGCGGGCCAAGTCCGAGAACCGGCTCGAGATCCTGACCCACCTGCGCAGCGTCATCAGCAGCGGACGGTTGCGGGTCGTCTACCAGCCGGTGGTCAACCTCGCGACCGGACGGGTCGAGGGCCTGGAGGCCCTGGCCCGGCTCACGATGCCGGACGGCCGCGAGATCCCCCCGCCGGTGTTCGTCGGGATCGCCGAGTCGACGGGTGCCGCGCTCATGCTCGATGCCGCGGTGATGACGCGGGCCCTCGATGACCTGCGCTGGCTGGACGGGCGCAGCCCGGCGCCGTTGCGGGTCGCGGTCAACCTGTCGGCGTCTGAGGTCACCCATCCGGGTCTGGCGCGCATGATCCGGCGGCTGCTCGACCAGGCGGGCATCGATCCGTCGCGACTGACCCTCGAGGTCACCGAGACCGCGGTGGTCAAGGATCTGGAGGCCGCCCGCGCGCAGCTGCAGGAGCTGCGGGAGATTGGGGTCAGCATCGAGATCGACGACTTCGGGACCGGCTACTCATCGATGGCATACCTGCACTCGCTGCCGATCAGTGGGATCAAGATCGACCGGAGCTTCGTGCAGGGGGTGTTCATGGACGCCAACCAGGCGCTGATCACCGAGGGCATGGTCCATATGGGCAACGCCCTGGGGCTGCGGGTCATCGGCGAGGGCATCGAACAGGCCGCGCAGTCCGAGCGCATGCGCGAGCTGGGCTGCGATGCGGGCCAGGGGTATTTCTTCGGCCGCCCGATGGCGCGTGAGTCGATCATTGCCTCGCTGACCCCGGAGGGCGGTCTGATCTCCGCCCGCCGCTCAGGGTTCGCGAGCGCCGAGGCTCCGGATGATGCCATGGGGGCGATCATGCCCGCCGTAGGCGTACCACTCGTGGTCGCGAAGATCACGGAACACGGTGACCACGCGGCCGGGCTCGACCACGAGCTCGAAGAAATGCCGCTCGACCGGCTGGTCGGTCCACCAGCGGTCCTGAACGATCCACTCGTCGCGGATGTCGACAACCCCGCGGCGACGCCCCATGATCTCGATGGCATGGGGCATGCCGGCGGGGGTGCAGATCACTCGCGCGAGCCGCGGGACAGCGAGATGTCGTAAGGGACCAGTGCCCATTGCCGCTCGGGAAGGTGTGACCAGGGCTCGAGCGTGATCGCCTGCATGATGGCGTCCTCGCCGAGTGCGGAACGGATCTGCGCGATGGCCTCGCGGGTGCGCCGCCGGCGTTCGGTGTGCTCGGGGCGTTCGAGGGTCATCTGGCGCGCGCTCTGACCGCCGGAGGCATCGGTGCGGATGGCCAGCTCGGAGACGGGTGCGCCGATCTGCCCGAGCGAGCCGAGCGCGGCGAGCGCGAGGCGATCGGGATCGGTGGTGGCCTCGCGCAGCGCGATGTGGTGCGTCCAGGAGCCGCCGCCGGCGAGCCGGGCGCGCACGTGCAGGGTGCGCAGCGACGCACCGCGCTGGCGCGCCGTATCGGCGAGCTCGGTGAGCAGTAGCCGGGCGGCGACCTCGATCGTGCCCAGGACGCCTACCGGCTCCTCGAAGCGGCAGTGCGCCTCCAGGGGCTCGGGCGGGACGCGGGGGCGCAGCGGGCCATCGCCCGCGCCTCGCGCGATGCGCCAGGCGCGCAGCCCCTCGAAACCCATTCGCTCCAGTGCCGCGGCACGCGGCAGCGCGGCGACGGCACCGATGGTGCGTATCCCGACATCCCACAGGGCGTCGACGGTCGCCCGGGGGAGCGGCAGGCGCTCCACCGGCAGCGGCGCAAGAAACGCGTCGATGTCGTGCGGTCCGATGAGCAGTGGCGTGCGGGGGTGGGCCTGGCGGGCCGCCTGCTGGGCGGCAAAACGGGTCGGGGCCACCCCGATGCGCCCATTGGCGCCGACGGGGAGCGCCGCCCGCACGCGGCGCAGCATGTTCTCGCGCCCCGCGTGGAGCCGCACCAGCCCGGTGTCCTCGAAACACGCCTCTCCAGGCGCGTCGGATGCAACGGCTGCGCCGAGCTCCTCGAGGCGGATCAGGACCCGTTCGTGGGCCTCGGCGACGGCGTCGGGGTCCGGCGGGATGAGCACCAGGTCCGGGCAGCGCGCGATGGCCTCGCCGACGCGCAGACCCGGGCGTATGCCGTGGATATCCGCCGTGCGGGTGCACATGCCGACCAGTTGCGCGGCACCCGGTGCCGGGGCAAGCGCCGCGGGCGTGTCGAGCGCGATGCCGTTGGCGAGCATGGCGACAAGAAGGGGAAAGCGGGGGAGCGCGATCGCAACAATCATCGAACATATGTTCGGTCATGTGGGCATCCAGGTCAAGCCCACCCGCCAACCGGCAGACCCCCGGATTCTCGCCCCGCCCCCGACCGCCGCGCGCGGCGGTCGGGGGCGCCCGGACGGGGCGCCCCACGGGGATGGGCCTCCCCCGAGCCGCGGTTCCCGTCCTACTTCAGGATGCGGATGATCCGAATCATGCCCAGCTGCGTGTGCCGCGTCGTCCTGGGTGTTCATCAGACAGGCCACCACCCAGATCCCGGGGTGTTGGGTGATCGTCATCTGCTGGTACCCGCCCGGCGACAATCCCTCGCCAGCGCCAGACGTGGAGTCAGGATCGGGCGCCGTGCGCCGCGGAGTGCTGCCATCGCGGGCCCGTTGACAGCCTTCCGGATGCGCACGAGGATCGCGATACACCCAACCGAACTGGAGGAACCATGGCTATTGCAATCGTGATGGATTTCCCCGGTGCCACGCTCGACCAGTACGACGCGGTCATTGCGGCGATGGGTCTCGAGCCGGGAGGACCGACGCCCGAAGGTGCGATCTTCCACGTCGTGACGCGCACCGACGATGGCTTTCGCGTGATCGACGTCTGGGAGTCCCAGGCGCAGTTCGACAAGTTCGCCCAGGAACAGATCGGCCCTCAGACGCAGAAGGCCGGTATTTCCGGCCCACCGGCCATGACGTTTCACGAGGTGCACAACTACTTCGTGTAGGCGGCATCAGGGCGCCTCGCGGTCCGACCGGTCCGGGGCCGCCTGGGCCGGTCCCGGACCTGCGTTCCTCCGCATCGTCTCACTCCCCGCACGCTCGGCAGGATTCGCAGCTGCGACCGTTGGCTCGGGAGGCTGCAGCTG
Source organism: uncultured Thermoleophilia bacterium (assembly GCA_963784985.1). GTDB lineage: Bacteria > Actinomycetota > Thermoleophilia > Miltoncostaeales > Miltoncostaeaceae > CAITWD01. Next base: position 19,185 of record CAWATR010000017.1, on the reverse strand, counting down.
GTGCGTGCCGATGAGCACCGACAACCCGCACAACGAATCGCGTGCTCGGACCCCGCCGCGCTACAGGGACTCGCGGAGCGCCCCCTGATACCGCATTCGTGGGACCTTGCCGATTGCGTGAGGGCACGGTCAAGAGCACCGTTTGCGCAGGTTCGGTCTCGCACAACGCTTTCCACCCTGTTCATGCGGTTCTCCGCATGAACAGGGTGATCTCGGCCGACAGAGGATATCCGCTCAAGACCGCTCTAGACCGCCTGAATGGGCGTGTGACTGTGCCACGACTGTGCCACGGCAGCGGCACCTGACCGCATGAGAACTGAGAACGCCGGTGCGTCCCGCCGTGACCCTCCGATATTCACCGGTCGGGGATGGTCATCACCATGACCCTGGCGTCCGCTTGTCGCACGCTCGTCGCAGTGCCAGCGTACGGGTCTATCGTGTCTCCACGAGGCCAGACTCCGAAGCAGGTTCACGATGCCGCAACTCGAGCGGTGCGCTCGGTGTGACGAGATGGCTGTGCCGATGCATGGCTGGCTCGGCCGCCACTCCCTGACTGAGGGGTGGATCTGCCCCGCCTGCCAGATAGACGAGGAGCGGGACAGGGTCGAGCGGCATGGGAAGTTTGAAGAGAAGTTTGAAGAGTTGTATGAGAAACGGCTCTCATTCAGGCTCGGCTTCTGGATAGCCGGAGTCTCAGTGGCGACCCTTCTTGGTGTGTTGTTGGCGTGGGGGTGGTCTACGGCGCCGACGTGACGACGGCGCTCCAAGCGGCTCACGGGTAGCGGTTCGGCCAGTGCTGTGAGTCGCGGACTACAATCACGTCGAGGGAGGCAAACGGCCGGAGACTGAGGTCATGAAACGGATCATCCTGATGTTCTCGCCGATCGCGTTGGCCGCGGTCGTGGTGTTGTTCGTCGTGGCGAAGGCCGCACCACGGGCCCTCCCCGATGCGGCCGACCTCCTCGGCGTACGGCTCGCTGGTGGCAAGATCGACGTGGAGGAGTACCGCGAGCGGATGGCAGCGCTTCGCGAGGGCGAGCGGTTCGAGTAAGCGCGCGGCAGGATTCGAACCTGCGACCTTTGGCTCCGGAGGCCAAAGTTGCAGGGACTTTGCGGGACGACGGGGGATATCGAATCCCGACCTGAGCAGGCCTTATGTTCCCGCGCTGTCCCGGCCGAGGAACAGCTGGGTTGCGACGGATTTGCGACGCGGGCGGGTACGGAGCCGGCGAGCGGTAACCCGCGACTCGCGCTCGCGTCTGGACGAGCGCGCCGGTGCGGCGACAACCCATTGGCACCACACCGGCTCGATCGACCGCGGATGCGTGATCGGTCGCTCGTAGCGCTAGCCAAGCCCCAAATAGATGAAAACGTAACTCCCCGCTCGGTGAGGTCCGCGCGATGTTACGCAGGACGCCTACCCCTCCTTTAGTCGCGTGTTCGCAAATGTGTCTGCGCGGGCTGATCCATCCGCCGAGGGGCAAGCCCTGGCGTGGGATTGCGTTGACCTGGCGACCGGCATCATCCGGGTTGAGAGGGCATGGGATCCGAAATCCAAGGTGTACGTCGAACCCAAGTCCCGCGCGGGACGTCGGAATGTCCCGATCCTCGGGGTGCTGCGCGACGTCCTGGTCGAGTTGCGCATGAGCGGGTCAGGGGAGGGTCTGCTGTTCCCCGGCCAGCAGGTCGAGCACTTCCCGCTCTGGAATCTTCAGCGACGCGCCCGCAATGCACTGGCAGGCGGCTGGGCTGGATCCGATCGGCATGCACGAGTGCCGCCACACGTTCGCGTCGCTGATGATCGCCGCCGACGTCAACGCGAAGGCGCTCAGCACGTACATGGGGCACAGCAACATCAGCATCACGTACGACCGCTATGGGCACCTGATGCCGGGCAACGAGAGCGAGGCCGCGGCGCTCGTCGACGCGTACCTGGAGCGAGCCAACACCAAAGCGAGACTGGCGACGTTGGATGGCTGACTGTGCCAAATCGGGTGCCAGCAATCTCGCGGAGGGCCCCTAGATACCGCATTCGTGCCGACCTTGCCGATCGCGTAGGGGACGGTCAAGAGCACCGCACGCTCCTGGTCGACCAGCGCGCGGCGGATCAGCGCCGTGCGCTGGTTGTGCAGGAAGCGGTACTTGGAGACCACGATCTCCGGCACGACCAGCAGGCAGATCGCGTGCTGGTCGGCGTGGGTGATGTCCTCGACCGCGGAGGCCAGCGGGCCGCCGAGGTCGCGGTACGGGGACTCGATGATCTCGAGGTGCACCGGGGCCGATTCGCGCCACGCTTCAGCGGAGATCGCGGCCGCCTCGCTCCCGGCCACGTGCACGGCCGAGGTATCGGCGCCGGAGATCGCCATCGCCACGGCAACGGCGTGCAGGGAGGGCTTGTTGGACTTGACCATCGCCACGAGGCTCACGACGTGGTCGGCCTCCCACCACTGGCCGGCGATCGACTTGGGCATCTCCGCCACCGCGATTCGCGGCTGGCGCAACAGGCGCGTACGCAGGCGCCGATACTGCCGCCAGGCCCGGAAGGCCGCGTGCGAGACGCGCCGATTGTGCGTCGGCAGCACGACCAGCAGATCCGTGCCGTCGTCGCGGGTCATCCGGCGCAGGTACGTCAGCACGCCGTCGATGCCCTCGCCGTCGCGGCGCGGGATCCGCGCCAGCGGGATATCGATGGTGTGGTCGCGCCGCCAGGCGTCGGAGACCAGTTCCCAGTCGCTGCGCAGCCCGACGAACAGTCCGGTCACCTGCGCGCCCTGTGCGATCAGCTTGGCCGTCTGGACTGCGGCCGCGGTGCCCTCGTCGACCCGGTCGACCAGGACCGCGAACCCGCACGGCGGCGCGCTCGGCTCCGGCTGCCTCGCCCGGTGCGAAGTCCTTGAGGACGTCGACGCGCCGGTAATGGCGGTGGACCAGGATCGACAGCGCGACGATGATGGGGATGGTGACGGTGACCATCCAGGCGCCCTCGAAGAACTTGGTCCCGAGGATGATCACCAAGACGATCGCCGTCGCGATCGCGCCGGCCAGGTTGATTGCGACCTTGCCGAGCAGCCCGTGCCAGGCGTGGCCCTCGTGGCGCTTGCGCAGCCAGAAGCGCACCATGCCGGCCTGGGAGAGGGTGAACGCCAGGAAGACCCCCAGCAGGTAGAGATGGATCAGGTTGTTGACGTTCGCGTCGAACGCGATCAGCAGGATGCCCGAGATCACCGCCAGTGCGGTCACGCCGTTCGAGTACACCAGCCGGTCGCCGACGAACTGGAACCAGCGCGGGGCGTGACTGCCCTGGGCCATCATCCCGATCAGCCGCGGAAAGCCCTGGAAGGCGGTGTTGGCCGCCAGGACCAGCACCCCGAAGGTGAAGATCTGGACCATGTAGTAGCCGATCTGGCCGAGCGCGGGGCCGTGCCAGACCGCTGCGGCGGCCTGCGAGAGCACCGAGTCGGTGTTCGAGGGCATCGCGTGCGTGCGGTAGGCCAGATACGTCACCCCGAGGAACAGGAACACGGCGATGATGCCCAGCACCCCGAGTGTCGAGGCCGCATTCTTGGCCTGGGGCGGCCGGAAGGCCTGGACGCCGTTGGCGATGGCCTCGACGCCGGTCAGGGCGCTGCAGCCCGACGCGAACGCCCGCAGGAGCACGAGCACGCCGATCGTTGCCGCGGTACCGGGGGTGACCGGCGACGGGGTGATGGCGTGGGGCAGGGTGCCGGTCAGGTCGCGGACCACGCCGATCACGATCGTCACGCTCATGATCGCGATGAACCCGTAGGTCGGTAGGGCAAAGGCCCGCCCGGATTCGCGCAGACCGCGCAGGTTGACCAGCGCCAGCCCGACCAGCGCGACCAACGAGAGCGGCAACAGCGCCGGCGAGAGCCAGGTCACCGCGGAGGTGACCGCCAGGATGCCGGCCGCCACCGACACGGCGACGGTCAGCACGTAATCGACCAACAGCGACGCCGCGGCGATCAGGCCGGCGGCCTCGCCGAGCTGGTCACCGGCGACGACGTAGGCGCCCCCGCCCTGGGGGTAGGCGTGGACGGTCTGGCGGTACGAGGCGATCACGATCGCCAGCAGGGCGGCCACCGCGATGCTGACCGGCACGATGTCCTTGGCCGCGCTGGCGGAGGCGACCACCAGGACGAGCAGCGCCGCCTCGGTGGCGTAGGCGACCGAGGAGAGCGCGTCGGAGGCGAAGACCGGCAGCGCCAGACGCTTGGGCAGCAGTTCGTCCTCGAGGGCTCCGGTGGGCAGCGGGACGCCGATGACCGCCTTGCGCATCCGGCCCCGGGTCGGCACGTCGTAGACGACCCGCATCCGTCGCCGCAGGCGTCGTGCGCGCGCGTCCTCGCGGGTGTGCGCCTCCTCCGGGTCGGTCGGCGGCGCGCCTGGCTCGGGCGGCGGCGGAGGGGAGGTCACGATCGGCTGCTCCCGCCCGGGCGCCGGTGGGCCGGGGTGGCGAGACCGTCGGGGGCGTGGGCCTCGGTGTGTGCCGCGCGCGGGGGGCGGGTGGTGATGTGGGGTGCGGTGGTCATGAACAGACCGCAGGGCCGGCGGCGCCCGGAGAACGGGGCGACGACGACCGAGCGCAGGGGAGTGTACGCCCGGTCACCCGGAATCGCGCGGGCACACGTCACCCCGCGCGGGTGTTGCCCCATTCCTCGTCGTGGACGAGCGTTCGCCAGGGGCGGCGCAGTTCCTGTCAGGCGCGGCGGCAGACCGACCGGGAACTCGGTCGGGTATCCGAGCGGGGTGACGATCGGGACGCGGATCTCCTCCGGGAGCCCGACCAGCGCGCGCAGGGCGGGTTCGTTGTACCAGTGGAAGACCGTCGGCACGGTCCCCAGCCCCTTGGCCCGCGCGGCCACGAACAGGTTCTCCATCGCGAAGGCGATCGACATGTCGTCCGCGCGGTCTTCGAACTCGCGGTCCTCCGGCGGGAACAGGTTGCGTGGGACGACCAGGGCGAGCAGCCAGACCGGCACGTGGCGATAGCTGCCCAGCGCCTCGTTGGCGTAGTCGACGCCCCACTGGCGGTGCTCGTCGGCGCTGCGGCCGGGCGGGGCGGGCCGAACCGAGGCGAAGTAGGCCCCGCCGCCGGCGATGACGATCTCCGCGAGGGCGGCGCGCCGCTCGGGATCGCGGATCACCATCAGGCTCCAGGCCTGGGCCATGCCACCGGTCGGGGCCATCAGCGCCAGCCGCAGGAGCTGGTCGAGATCGGCGTCAGCCACCGGGCGGTCCGTGTAGCTGCGCACGCTGCGCCGCAGGCGAATCGCCTCAAGAGCATCCATGTCGACTTCCTTGATCGGAGGTGCAACCGGGGGTCCGGTGCGCCGCGGGCCGCCGCGCAGCGCCCATGATACGGCCGCACGCCCCCCGAGGAGACGCTCCGTCGGCGGTCGATCAGGCGCGCACGGCCGGTTCGGGAACCGGTGCGGGCAGCGGGCGGGGCGCCCGCGGCCGCGTGGGCGGCAGCGAGCCGCTCGACGGCCTGCTCGCGCGTGATGGGCTCCTTGCCGCGCTCTTTCTTCCAGATCACGAAGCCGCAGCCCGGATTCTTGCGGCTCTTCCAGCTGGTGCACCCGTACGCGCGCGAGTTCTCGACGATCTGGCCGCCGCAGCCGGGGGTCGGGCACGCGCCGATGGGTTCCTTGGCCGTGGTCGCCGCCGCGTTGGTCTCGCCGCGGGCAACCATCTTGCGGGCGGTCTCGACGTCCACCTCGGCCTGGCCGCGCGCCTTCTTCCAGATGACAAACCCGCAGCCGGTGTCGCTGCGGCTCTTCCAGCTGGTGCAGCCGAAGCTGCGGCTGCGCTCGACGATGTTGCCGCCGCACCCGGGCGTGGGACAGGGGCCGATGATCTCGCGCTCGACGACGAGGTCCTTGCTCGACTCGCCCTTGGCGATGTGTCCGAGCGCCTCCTCCAGGGTGAGTGTCTTGCCGTTCTGGGTCTTCCAGAGGGTGTAGCCGCAGCCCGGGTCGTCCTTGCCCTTGTAGCTGTTGCACCCGTAGCTCTTGGGGTACTCCACGATCTGGCCGCCGCACCCGGGGGTCGGACACGGCGCCAGCGCGTGCCGCTCGACGCGCAGGTCGTCGCGCTCCTTGTCGGCGAACCAGTCGACGATGTCGCGGGTGAACTGCTCGACGTCGCTCTGGAAGGCCGCGCGGTCGTCCTGGCCGCGCTCGATCAGGTTGAGCCGCTGCTCCCATTTGCCGGTGAGTTCCGGCTTGGTGAGCACGTGGTCGCCGAGCATGGTGATGAGCCCGACGCCCTTCTCGGTGGCCCGGAGCTGGCGGCCTTCGCGCTCGATGTACCCGGCGTCGATGAGCCGCTCGATCGTGGCCGCGCGGGTGGCCGGGGTGCCGAGGCCGGCATCCTTCATCGCCTCGGCGGCCTCATCGTCGTCGACCAGCTTGCCCGCGGTCTCCATCGCGCGCAGCAGGGTGCCTTCCGAGTAGCGGGCCGGCGGCTTGGTCGCCTTCGCCAGCGCCTCGCTGTCGGCGCAGCTGACATCCATGCCGGCCGTCAGCGGGGGCAGGGACTGGTCCTGCTCGGGTTCCTGAGCGTCGGCCGCCTCGGCGCGTTCGCCGTCGAGGCGTGGCGGCGGCGCGGCCTCGTCGCCGTAGACGGCGCGCCAGCCGGCCTCGACGAGCACGCTGCCGCGGCTGCGAAAGCTGTGGGTCTCGCACTCGGTCTCGACGACGGTCCGCTCGAACTTGGCCGACGGGTGGAAGACGGCCAGAAAGCGCTTGGCCACCAGGTCGTACAGGTGGCGCTCGTCCCGGGAGAGGCCGCTCAGATCGTGGTTGCCCTCGGTGGGGATGATCGCGTGGTGGTCGGTGACCTTCGTGTCGTCGACCACGCGCCGCAGCGGCAGCTTGTCGAGGTCGAGGACGTAGCGAGCGGCGTTGGCGTAGTCGGGCGCGGCGGCACCGATCGCGTGTGCGATCGGCTTGAGCTGGGCGACCATGTCACCGGACAGGTAGCGCGAGTTCGTGCGCGGGTAGGTCAGCAGCTTGTGCTGGTCGTAGAGCGCCTGGGCGGTCGACAGCGTGCGCTGCGCCGAGAAGCCGAAGCGGCTGTTGGCCTCGCGCTGCAGGGTGGTCAGGTCGTACAGCAGCGGGGCCTGGACGACCTGCGGCTTGGTCTCGACCGAGGTCACGCGGGCCGGCCGGCCGGCGACTGCGGCGGCGATCTGCTCGGCGGCGTGTGCGGAGGTCAGCCGGACCGTGGTGCCCGTGTGCCATTTGCCGAGATAGCGCGCCCCGTCAGCGGTCTGGAACGTCGCGTCGACCTCCCAGTAGTCCTCGGGGACGAACGCCGTGATGGCGAGGTCGCGGGTGACGATCATCGCGAGCGTCGGCGTCTGCACGCGTCCGAGCGAGAGCACGCGGCGAACCGAGCCGGCCTTGGTGGTCGCCGCGCGGGTCGCATTCATGCCGACCAGCCAGTCGGCCTCGCTGCGGGCGCGGGCCGCATCTTCGAGCGGGCGCATCTGCGCGTCGTCGCGCAGGTGTGCGAACGCGTCGGTGATGGCCTTTTGGGTCATGGATGAGAACCAGGCGCGCTTGACCGGCTTGGCCCGGGCCGTCTTGGACGCGGTCTGCAGGATGAGCTTGAAGATCAGCTCGCCCTCGCGCCCGGCGTCGCAGGCGTTGACGATGACATCGGTCGTCGCCGCGCCCATGAGCTTGTGCAGGGCACGCAGCTGGGCCTGAGCACGCGCGTCGCGGGCCGTGTACCGGAACTCGGTCGGCAGGATCGGCAGATCCTCGTAGCGCCACTTCTTGTACTTGGGGTCGTACTCGTCCGGGTCCACCTGCTCGAGCAGATGGCCGACGGCGAACGCCACGACACCGTCGGGGCCCTCGTAGAAGTCCCCGACACGCTTGACCTTGCGGCCGTACAGGGCGGTGGCGACGTCCCGGGCGACCGATGGCTTCTCGCAGATGATCAGCATGCGACCCATGGGCGGCGAGGTTAGCACTGCTTCTGGCCGGTGCGCCTCGCGAGCGGTGGCGCGGCGCGCCGCAGGCCGTCAGCCGAAGAAGACCTCGGCGTCCGCGAACAGCTCCGCCGGCACGGTCTTGAGCGCACCGACCGCGTCGTCGATCGGGATGTCGATGATCTCGGCGCCGCGCAGCGCCGCCATGCGCCCGAATGCGCCCTGGTCGACCATGCGGGCGGCGTGGATGCCGAACCGGGTCGCCAGCGCCCGATCGTAGGCCGTCGGTGTGCCGCCGCGCTGCACATGCCCGAGCACGACCGCCCGCGCCTCCTTGCCCGTGGCCTCGGAGATGTAGGTCGCCAGCCGCTCGCCGACTCCCACCGCCGCGAGTGCCTCGTGGCCGAACTCGTCGCGCGGTCCGGTGGCGGTGCCCTCGCCGAGCCGCACCCCCTCGCTGACGACCACGATCGCGAAATGCTGCCCGCGCGCCTCGCGCTCGCGAAGGTAGCCCACCACGCGGTCAGGATCGGCGGGCAGTTCGGGGATCAGGATCGCGTGCGCGCCGCCGGCGATGCCGGACTCGAGCGCGATCCACCCCGCGTGCCGGCCCATCACCTCCACGACGATGACGCGGTCGTGCGACTCCGCGGTCGTGGTCAGGCGATCGATGGCTTCCACGACGATCTGGACCGCCGTCCAGAAGCCGAAGGTGTAGTCGGTCCCGGAGAGGTCGTTGTCGATCGTCTTGGGCACGCCGACGGTCTTCAGCCCGAAGTCGTGGTGCAGCCGGTTCGCGACCCCGAGGGTGTCCTCGCCGCCGATGGCGATCAGCGCGTCGAGGCCGAGCGCCCCCATGTTGTCGGCGGCCAGGCGGGCGCCGCCGTCGCGCGTGTAGGGGTTGGTCCGCGAGCTGCCGAGGATCGTGCCGCCCTTGCCGATCAGCCCCCGGACCACGTCGAGATCGAGGGGTGTGGTCTCGCATTCGAGCAATCCGCGCCAGCCGCGCCGCAACCCCACGTACTCATGGTCGTAGCGGGTGATCCCGGCCCGGACGGCGCCGCGGATCACGGCGTTGAGACCGGGGCAGTCGCCGCCGCCGGTGAGCACTCCGACTCGCATGGTCCCGATGCTAGCTTCTGGCACATCGCCATCGGCCGTCCGGGGGACATGTTGCAACCGATACGACCTCGCCAGCCCGACGCCGCGCAGCGCCCCACGCGGGGCGCCGGGGGCGTCGTGCTGGCGGTGGCCGATGGTGCCCTGTGCGTGGCCGCCGTGCAGCCGGCGCGGCATCCCGCCGGGAGTTGGTGCCTGCCCAAGGGCACGATCGACGGCGACGAGGCGCCGCTCGGGACGGCGCTGCGGGAGGTCCGCGAGGAGACCGGGCTCATCTGCGAGGCGATCGAGCACCTGGAGGTGATCACCTACACCGTCGACCGTCCGGACGGTCGCGTGGCCAAGTCGACCGAGTACTGGCTGATGGCGGTCATCGCCGGCGCGCTCGGCGGGCCCTCCGACGGTCCGCCCGGGGAGATCCGCCGGGTCGCCTGGCGCGAGATCGATGCGCCCGGCGGTGCGCTCACGCATCCGGCCGAGGCGGATCTGGTCAACCGCGTGGTCGCGCGGCTGCGGACCGAGCCGGTCTAGCCGGGCGCTGCGGCGCTACTGGTCGCTGCGCTCCAGGATCAGCGCCAGCACCGGGCACTGCGCGACGGCCCGCTCGGCGTGCTTGCGCAGCTGCGGGGAGATCGGCGCCGGGTCGATGATCGGATAGCCCCAGTCATCGAGTGAGATGCGCTCGGGAAACAGCTCGGCGCACAGCCCGTGCGCATCGCAGCGGGTCCAGTTCACCCGCAGGCGCTCGCTCACCGGGGCCGCCCAGCCGGCGGTGGATGCGGGAATCGGCAGCACGGGGGTGCCGTCGCCAGTGCACTTGCGGTCGACGGTGTGCCGGCGCACCTCGTCGCCGAAGACCTCGAGTGCGCTGGCGATCAGCTTGGCGCTCCCGTCCGGGTGCCGGCAGGCGCCACGGCCGGGCACCATCTGCAGCCAGCGTGCGAGGTCCGGCAGTTGGCGGCCGTCGCCACGGGCAAGCAGTTCCATCGCGCCGGCGATCGCGTCGAGCCCGTGCACGCACGGACCGCATTGGCCGGCGGACTGCGCGGACAGCCACCGCGCCACGCGCGCAGTCTCGGTGAGCCCGCAGGCGCGCGCCGGCAGGGCGATGATCGCGCGCGCGCCGAGGCCGCCGCCCAGGCGCGCCAGGTCGGCGTTGGTCAGGCGCAGCCCCGGCGCGTGGGCCGCATCGATCCACGTGCCGAAGTACCCGCCGATCAGGTACGCCCTGACCGGGGCGGCGAGCCCGCCCGCCGCCGCCAGCAGATCCTCGAGCGCCGCACCGAGCGGGATCTCGTATACGCCGGGATTCGCGACGGCTCCGGTGAGGGTCACCAGCGCCGAGCCGGGCTCGGCCGCGGTCCCGAGCCCGCGGAACCACTCGGCCCCGTGGCGGGCGATCAGCGCGAGCTGGGCGGCGGTCTCGGCGTTCTGCACGAGGGTCGGCGCACCCCCGATGCCCTTCTGGAACGGCCGGGGCGGGGCGAAGGTCGGCTTGCCCGGGCCGCCGTTGAGTGCGTTGATGAGCGCGCGCTCCTCGCCGATCACGAAGCCGTCGGGGACCGTCTCGAGGAGGATCTTCAGGCGGCCGTCGACGTGGCGCTGCTCGCGTTCGGCGAGCGCGTGGTCCAGGGCCGCGAACTCCCGCCGGGACCCGGCCTCGAGGGCGATCACCGCCTCGTGGGCGCCGACCATCGCCGCGCAGACCACCGCGCCGTCGAGGACCAGGTGCGGGGCGCCGCGCATCAGGACATGGTCCTTGCGGCTCGGCGGCTCGCCCTCGGTGGCGTTGATCAGCACGATCGGCCGACCGCGTTGGGCCAGCACCGCATCGATCTTGCGGGCGACCGGGAAGTTGGCGCCCCCGCGCCCGCCGAGTCCGCTGGCGCGTACCGACTCGATCAGGATCGGATCGGGTCGGCCGGGGTCGGCCTGGACGGGCAGGGCGCCGTGGAAGCCGACGTGCCGATCGAGCGCGGCCAGCCCCTCGGCGGCGTCCAGGCCGCCCAGCAGGCGCGGGAGCGTCGTCGGGGACTTGCGGTGCGTGGTCGTCACGCGTCCTCCGCGGTCAGCTCACCTGGAACGTTCCGGTGAGCGTTCCGCCGCTGAAGTTGATCGACAGATTCGTGTTGAGCAGCAGCTTGGCGGGCGTGGTGCTCGTGCTCGACAGGCTGATCGACACCTGGTTGCCCTGCAACTGGATCACGGTCCCGGTATACAGGGTCGGATCGGACGCGGGACCGTAGGTGACCGAGCTGCTGTTGAGCGTGTTCAGGCCGCCGTTGCCGTCGGATTGCCCGTTGAGCACGATCTTCAGGCAGCGCACGGGCGCCCCCGGAGGTCGTCGCGGCGATGGTGATCGACGTGTTGCCCGAGCTGTCGACCGCGCCCGCGGTGATGGTCCCGGACAGCGAGCCCGAGTAGGGGGGGTTGGGCAGCGGCGGCTTGGTCGAGGTCGTCGCCACCGGCCGGCCCGCTCGACGACGAGCGGCCGCCGAGCAGGCTGGTGGGCGTGCCCGCGCGCTTGGCCCAGCCGTGGGCCAGCGGGCCGGTATTGGCCCAGCCGATCAGCGCCAGGGGCGCGATGATCGCCACGGCCGCGCCGGCGGCCGCCAGCGGTGTGTGCTCCGAGCGGATCTCCCACAGCCGCCACAGCACCGCGGCCACGACCGCCGCCACGCAGATGATCAGGACGGTCAGCAGCCAGTGCTGGGAGGCGTCGGACCCGGTGCCGAGGGCGTGGACGACCACGATCGGAAAGCACGCGTAGGCGAGCCAGTGGATCCCGCGCCAGGTCTTCAGGCCGATGCGCACCCGCACCAGGCTCGTGATCACCAGCGCCAGGACCAGATCGAACGCGAGCGCGCCCAGGCCGAGCCAGATCGGCCGGTAGGCCGAGATGAACGGGATCACCGCATCGACCAGCCGGATCGGGGCGTAGGCATCCAGGATCGTCGTGACGACGTGGATGACGATGAACACCACCAACAGCAGCGAGACGTTGCGGTGCAGGCCCGAGACGACGAATCGCGGCGTGCGTGCGCCGCCGGTGCGCAGCGACGAGGCGATGCCGATGACCACCGACAGGGTGACCAGCACCAGCGCCACCAGGCCCGTGCCGCGGGTCAGGTACCAGAGCGCGTGCGCGCTCACGACGGATCCTCCGGCCAGCCGGCGACGTAGGTGCGCCCGCCGTCGCGACGCGACCAGGCGCGCCGGCAGCTCCCGGTCGGCCAGCCACTCCGGTGCCGCATCGCCGAGGATCAGCGGCGGTCGAGCTGGCGGTGTTGGCGGCCAGGCAGCTGGCGGCGGCCACGCTCACTGTCCGCCACGGCGTGCGCGCCGATGTCCCGGTGCGCGGATCGATCAGGTGGTGGTATTCGGCGTCGCCGATCTTCCAGTTGCGGACGGTCGTGCTGGAGGTCGCCAGGCCGCCGGCGCTGATCGCGACGACCGGCCCCGGCCCGTCGAGGGCCGCCCGGTGGTCGTCGGCGATCAGCACCGGCCACCCGCCCTCTGGGGCGCCGGCGACCGCGATGTCGCCGCCGAGCGAGACGAGCACGGGCGTCTGGGTGGCGGCGTGGATCGCCTGCGCCGCGCGGTCGGCGGCGAACGCCTTGGCGGTCGCGCCGAGATCGAGCTCGACGCCCGCTCGGCACGCGCAGGGTCCGCGTCGCGGGATCCAGCTCGACCATGCGCCAGCCGGGCACGCCCGCGAAGCGTGACCCGTCCCAGGCGCGGGCCCGACGCGCCGATCTCGGCGAACGAGCGGTCGTAGCCGTTGGCGCGCACCGCGGCGCCCACGGTCGGGTCGAGGATCCCGCCGGTCGTCTCGGCGGCCTCGAGCGCGACCGCCACCGCCTCGCACAGCAGCGGGCTGACGAGCGCGGCGACCCGTCGCCGCGGTTGACGCCCGTCAGCTCGGAATCGTCGCGGAAGCGGCTGCAGGCGCGGTCGATCTCGGCGAGCTGCTGCGCGCAGGATCGCCAGGGCGTCCGGCGAGCCGGTCAGCGTCGGCCACGCAGGCGACCGCGGTCGTGCCGAGCGCGTCGAATGATCCCGTCGCGCTCATGACCCGCCCGAGGAGGCGACCGGGGCGCTCGGGGTCTGCGCTTGGGGTCGAGGTGGCGACCGGCGTCGGAGCGCTCGGGGGCGGCGTCGACGACGACGGCGACACCGAGGACGACGACGGCCGCTTGACGTGCCGGCGCTCGCCGCGGACGCCACCGGGGTACTGGTGGGCGCGGGCCGCCGCGGCCGCGCTGCGCGCGCCGCCAGCTGCCGGGCACGCGCCTGCGCCTGGGCGTCGCGCAGCGCGGCGAGCTGTGCCGCGCGGGCGGCGGCCTGCTGTTGGGCGCGCACGCGTGCAAGCGCGGCCTGCTGGAGCTCGTACTGGTGTCGCTCGGCGGCCAGCAGGCGCGCCTTGGCGGCGGCCCGCGCCGCATCGTGCGCGGAGGTCGTGCTGGTAGGCCATGATCCCGAAGCAGGCGGTCAGCGCGACGCCGCCGACGATCGCGACGCTCGTGCCGTGACGCAACAGCGCGTCGCCGCGCCGGCGATGACGCAGGCGCGGTCCCATGCGGTCGGTCGGGCGCCGTCCGGCGCGCGCCGTGGCGCGGCCGCGAGATGCGGTGCTTGGTCATGCGCGCTGCTCGCGGCGACTGCGCCGGGTGAGCGGTCGAGACGTCGTCCGGGTCAACATCGCGGCTCATCGTGCCGGGTACGGCTGTGAATTGCCTGTGAGTCCCGTTAGCGGCTCTTTACCGTGCACAACGCGGGAAGTGACGGCGTATGCGGCGGGTCTCCTCCGCCGATGGTGCAAGCATGACGTCTGCGGCGCTGCCGCGCGCATGCGAGCCGGCGGGGACGTCCGGTCCGACGCCGGCGCCTGCTCGCGCACGCCTCGGCCGGTCGTCGACGGACGACCCCGTGATGCGCGCAGCGGGTCTCCCGAGGGCTGCGGTGGGCGGCGGGTCCGCCGCCCGCCGCCCACCGACCTCCGGTCTCAGGACCCCCCGGTCGCCGCGCGCGGGGCCGCGGCGGGCGCGGCCGCCACGGCGGCCGGTGCGGCGACGGGAGCGGCCGCGTACGAGCTGCCGGATGAGCGCGCCTCCCGCCGCTGGCGCGCTTCCGGATCCTCCGGTCGCGACGACCGGCTGTGAGGCCGCACGGACGGCGGCAATCGCCGCGTTGACCTGCTTGAGCTGCTGCCGGACCTGCAGGTTGGCGGCGGTGATCTGGCTCGCCATCTGCTGCTCGAGGGCCGTCTGCTGGGCGGCGAGTGCCGCCAGCGTGTTCTGGGTCGAGGACTTGGTGGCCGGCGTGCCGGCACGCTGGGCCCACTTCGGCGCGAGCGGTCCGCCGACGGCCCACAGCGCGGTCAGCGCGGGAACCGCGATGATCGCCGCGGTGCCCAGGAGCCGCAGCGCGACGCGCTGGGTCCGGTAGGTCAAGATCACGCCGCGCTGCCCGCGACGCCGGGTGCCGGTCGCGCGCTGCGGCACGAGCTGCCAGACCCGCAGCATCGCGGCGATTGCGACGGCCATCCCGCACGCGATCACGACGCCCAGCATCCAGCGCTGCGACGCGTCGGAGCCGGTGCCCAGGGCATGGACGACGGCGACCGGGAAGCACGCATAGGCGAACCAGTGGATGCCGCGCCAGGTCTTCAGGCCGATGCGCACCCGGACGAGGCTCGTGATGACCAGGGCCAGGATGATGTCGAAGGCGAGCGCGCCGAGGCCGAGCCAGATCGGGCGGTAGGCGGAGACGAACGGCACGACGGCATCGACGACGCGGATCGGGGTGTAGGCATCCATGATCGTCGTGGCGACGTGGACGACGATGAACGCGACGGTCATCAGCGAGACGTTGCGGTGCAGGCCTGCGACGACGAACCGTGGCGTCCGGGCACCGCCCGTGCGGAGCGAGGCGAGGATGCCGATCACGACCGAGGCGGTGACCAGCACCAACGCGACGATGCCGGTCCCGCGGGTCAGATACCAGAGCGCATGCGCGTTCATGATTCCTCCGTGTCGGGATCACCCAGGGGATGCGCGAGCCGCCCGCCCAGGCGTGGCCCGGTCGCATGCACGGTCGCGGCGGCCGGGCGGTCAAGGCGGCGCCCGTCATGAGCCACCGCTTGCCGTGTCGGCCGATGCCGCCGTCCGGCGGGGTGCCGTGGCCGGACGCGCGGGTGCGGCGCTGCGTGCAGGGGCAGCCGAGACGCGTGCGGACGCATACACGGCGCTCCGCGCTGCCGCGGCCGCCGCGGCGGCCTGGGCCACCTGAATTGCCTGGAGCTGCTGTGCGCGTTGGCGGCGGCGCGTTGCGATCAAGGCGCGTTCACGCGCCAGGGTACGGGCGAGCGTGTGCTGCTCGGCCCGGACCGTGGCCAGGTTCGCGGCCTGGATCGCCTGGCGGCGTTGGTATTCGGTCATGACGCGCTGTTTTTGGGCGTTGCGGGCGGTGTTCTCGTCCGCGGACGCCTTGTAGGCCAGGCCGACCGTCGCGGCCGTGAGTCCGACGACGGCGAGCCCGCCGACCGCCGTCCACCGGCGCAGCTTGCGCTGCCCGTGGCGGCGCGCGGTGGGGTGGTGCAGCGCGTGCGGCCGCGGATCCGGGTGTGGTCCCTGAAGGTCACGCATGCTGCCAACGTTCCTTGTCTCGGGGGCGTTGCGGCGCAGACGGCGCACCGCTCTGACTCATCGGCAAGAACGCTGAACGGGTGAACTGTGTCGGCCCTGTGACGGCGGTTAGGCGTGCGTTATGGGCAGGTATGACCTTGGCAAGAGCCCTGCAAACGGGCGATTCAGTCCTGCTGCGCGGCGTCGGGCGCGGCCGGCAGCGTCACCACGAAGCACGCGCCGTGACCGGGCGCGCTGGTCAGGGCCACGGTGCCGCTGTGCGCCTCGGCGATCGCCGCCACGATGGCGAGGCCGAGGCCCGAGCCGCCGGCGTCGCGTGAGCGCGATTGGTCGCCGCGCGAGAATCGCTCGAAGGCGTGCGAGGCGAGCTCGGGCGGCAGACCCGGGCCCTCGTCGCAGACCTCCAGCCGCACGTGGGCGCCGTCCTCGGCAACCGTGATGGTCGCGGCCGTGCCCGCCGGCGTGTGGGCGCGGACGTTGCCGAGCAGGTTGTCGAGCACGCGGCGCAGCGCATCGGGGTCACCCCAGACCAGCGCCGCGTGCGGCGCAACGACGGTGCACCCGCCGGCGGGGATCAATCGTGCGCGAGGCTTCGGCGGCGAGGTGCGCGATCGCCACGACATCGACCTCGCGCGCCGCCATCGTCGGGTGCTGGTCGAGACGCGCCAGCAGGAGCAGGTCGTCGACGAGGACGCTCATGCGGGCCGCCTCACGCTGGATGCCGGCCATGGCCCGCTCGAGGTCGTCGGGATGATGCTTCGCGCCGCGCTCGAACAGTTCGGCGTAGGCGCGGACCGCCGTCAGCGGCGTACGCAGTTCATGCGAGGCGTCGGCAACGAACTGTCGCAGCACGCGCTCGGACTCCGACTGCTCGGCGAACGCCGCCTCGATTCGCGAGATCATCGAGTTGAACGCGAGCGCCAGCCGCCCCACTTCCGTGCTTGCGCGCGCGCCTTCGGCGCGGCGCGAGAAATCCCCGCCGGCGATCGCCGACGCGGTCCGCTCGATCCGCGAGAGCGGGCGCAGGCTGACGGCGATCAGCCACGCGCCGAGCGCCAAGGACACCCGCGACGGCGATGGCGGAGACCACCAGCTCGATCGCCAGGAGCCGGTTGAGCGTGTCGTTGACCCCGTCCAGCGGTGCCGCCAGCAGGAGCGCCTGCGAGGTGCCGATCGGCTCGATCGCCACCCGATACTGCAGATCGCCGTGCGTGGCGCCGACGGTGGTCGGTCCCGGGGCGTCGCTGTCGGTACGGGCGATGAGCCGGGTGAGCGCCGGCGGCGGCGGCGGGGCCTGGCCCCTCGGCACGCCGAGGGCCCGCCACTCGATCTTCCGACTGGGCCCGAGCTCGCCGACGTAGAGCCCCGGTGTCGTCGAGACCAGCGCCTCGACGCTGCTCGGGTTGAGCGGCCGCTGGGTGCCGACGGCATCACCGACGAGCTCGACGCTCGTGGACACGGTGCGATCGACCTGCGAGTACAGGAACGACCGCAACTCGGCATAGGTCACGGCCTCGACCGCAATCAGGGCGACGATCGCGAGCCCGGCCACCAGCGCGAGCAGGCGCAGTCGCAGGGACACCTATCCCTCGGGCTCTTTGAGGGCGTAGCCGACCAGGCGGATGGTCTGGATCAGTTGGGGTCGGTCGGTGCCGAGCTTCTTGCGCAGGTAGCTCACGTACGTCTCGACGACGTTGGGGTCGATGGTGGCGTCGTTGGCCCAGACCGCGTCGATGATCTGGTGCTTGGACAGGACGCGGCGCGGGTTGCGCATGAAGAACGACAGCAGCGCGAACTCGGTACGGGTGAGTTGGATGCGCTCACCGGCCCGGCGCACTTCGTGGGTGTCCTCGTTGAGGACCACGTCCTCGAAGCGCAGCACGGCGTGGTCCTCGGCGCCCTTGGTGCGGCGTAGGACGTTGCCGACGCGGGCGACGATCTCGGCCAGGCTGAACGGCTTGGTCACGTAGTCGTCGCCGAGCGTGAGTCCGGCCAGCTTGTCGGCCGTGTCGTCGCGGGCCGTCAGGAAGATGATCGGCGCGTCCTGGCCGTCGGCGCGCAGGTCACGCGCGAGGGCGAACCCGTCGCGGTCGGGCAGCATCACGTCCAGGACGATCAGGTCCGGCGAGAAGCTCTGCATCGCGATCTGCGCCGCCCGGGCGGATCCGGCATCCCGGGCGTCGTAGCCCTCGTACCGCAGCGCCGTGCACAGCGCGTCGGTAATCGACGGCTCGTCGTCCACGATGAGAATGCGGGCGCCGATGTCGACGTGAGGAGCGGAAGGCTGCACCGACCGGCATTCTAGGAGCCCGGCCTGACGTGATGGCCGACGGTGTCCCCGCGCGACCGCGCGCGGCGCCCGTTCAGTCGGCCGGCCGGCCGGGCTGGTCGTCGCCCGAACGGAGGAATCCCTCGAGGCCGGGATCGTGGCCCGGCGTGCCCAGCGCGGCGGTCGCGGGCGGTGCGCCGGCCGCGGCCGGCGCGGTCGGGGTGGCGGTCTCCGGCGCGGGCTGCTGGGCGCCGGCGGGATCATCCATGGACACCGACGACTTGAACTCGCGTACGCCGCGTCCGAGGTTGCGCGCCATCTCGGGCAGGCGCCGCGGCCCGAAGACGATCAGGGCGATGGCGGCCAAGAGGATCAGGTGGACCGGAGAGATATCGAACACGCAAGCAGCCTTCGGGCGGTGACGCGACCCCTCAACGTTAGCGCGGGCGCCCGCCGTGTGGCGCGCCCTGCGCGGGGCTGAGGGGTGCCGGCGGTGCGCTGGTAGCCTAGGCGGCGTGCACAGCCCCGGTGACCTGACGGGCGGCGCGCGCCGCGACGGACCGGCGCGGCTTGGCCTGGGCATCCCCATCTACGCGGACCCCGACGTGTATCCGGAGATCTGGGCCGGCGTCGCGCACGCTCCGGCCGGATCCCTGGTGATCATCAACCCGGATTCCGGCGCGGGCGCGTTTCGCGACGCCCGCTACCGGGCCCGGGTCGAGGCGGCCCAGGCGCTCGGGCACGTCGTCTACGGCTACGTCGACACGGCCTACGGCGAACGTTCCCGGGCCGCCACCGACGCGGAGATCGACCGCCACCACGGCTGGTTCGGCGTCGACGGGGTCTTCTTCGACCAGGTGCCGGGCACCGCGGACCGGCTCGCGCAGTACGCGCAGCTCGCCGCCGTCGCGCGTGCGCGGGGACTGGCCGTCGCCTTCAACATGGGCCAGGCGAACGTCGACCGCGGCTTTGCCGACCTGGCGGACGTCATCGCCGTGTTCGAGGGCCCGGCGCCGGCGCACGCCGAGAGCCGGTTTCCCGACTGGATGCACGATGCCGCCCGGCGCACGCGCCTGTGGCATCTGGTGTTCGACGCGCCGGACGAACACGCGTTGCGGACCGCCCTGGAGCGCGCGGCCGCGGGTCCGTGCGAGGTCATCTTCGTCACCGACGGCACGGCGCCGAAT
>CAWATR010000016.1:0-47969 GCA_963784985.1 uncultured Thermoleophilia bacterium | reverse complement strand
GGTGGCGCAGCCCATGGGTGCTGTTCACGATTCTGGCGCTGGGCGTCCCGCTGCTGAGCGGTAGCTATTCCTCGATGATGCGGTTTGGCCTCGTCGCCTTTCCGCTCGTGTGGCCGGTCACGGCTTGGCTGCAGGACGGATCGCGCCGACGCGTGGGGTGGGTGCTTGCGGCCACCATCTTGTCGACGTCGTGCTGGTCATGCAACTGCAGGTCACCAGCCCCTAGCCGCCGTGCGCGCCTAGGGGGTCGGCACCGGCGGGCAAGACGTCCGTGAGCCGAGCAGCGCCCGCATGAGGCTGGCGGGCCGGATCACGAAGCGCAGTTCGACGGCGCCGGCATGTCGCACCGCTACCGTCGTATTGGCCCGGCGCCCGCCGCGACACACGCCGACCCGTCGGCGCTCTGGAGGGTCCAGTACGGGGTATCGTGGACACGGACGGTGAGCGTTGCCGGGCGGGTGGCCTGGATGGCGATCGTCGTCGGGGTGATGCGGGTGACCCGCGCGGCGCCGGCCGGAGTGACGATCGGCGTCGGAGCGGGGAGCGCATACACGGACCAGGAGCCGGTCTGGGCGACGAGCTCGAGTCCCGACGCCCCGCTGCGCAGGAGGGCGGCCTCGGCGTCGGCGGTGAAGTCGAGCGTCCCGGACTGCAGCAGGACATACCGGACGCCGACCGATCGCAGCCACGCCTGGTAGGTCGTGGCGGTGGGGCTGTTGTAGAGCACTGCGTTCGTCGGATAGTCGTCCTGCCGGTACCAGCCACGCGCCATCGCGTACCCGTGACCGGCGATGTAGTACGCCTCCCAATAGCGCTTGGACTGGACCACCTCAACCCGGTAGTTTGGATCGGCGTGGGCGTTCAGGAACGCGAGCGCCGGCGTCCAGAAAGCCGCGTCCTGACCGGGTGAGGCCGCCGAGGCCTGCCATTCGGTGATGGGCGAGATTCCCTGCCACACCGCGATGACCACGATGCAGGCTGTCGCCACCCAACGCGGTCGGTAGGCACGCGCGCCGAGCGGGATCAGCAGCAGCGGCACTCCGGCGAGCGCGACCAGCCGGACCATGTTGCCGCCGATCGCGTTGGGCACCGCGAAGTCGACCAGCGCGACCGCCGCATACAGCCAGAAGAAGATCCACATCGCGCGCATCCCCGGCTGCCGATATGAGAGCGCGGCACCGACGGCGCAGAAGAACAGGATGGCGGCCAGGTCCTTTGGGTCGAACAGATAGCGCCCGCCGGGCAGCGAGAACGCGCGCAGCAGCAGGACCTGGACGACGGCGACCACGACGAGCACGACGGCGAAGACCCGGTAGCCGCGGTCGCGCAGCCCAGGTGCGGTCGGCGAGCGCCCACGCGACCAGGAACAGTCCCACGAAGCCGAAGGCAAGGACATGGGCGGCGACGGCGAGCAGGGCCAGAGCGATGCGAGCCAGATCCGATGGGCTTGGACCGCGGCGAGCATGAGCAGACCCAACGCCAGACCGAGCAGGAACGGGTACACGCCCGCGATCACCGCTAACGGGAACACGAGGGTCGCGGCGACCACCGGGGCGGTTGCCAGCCGTGGCCACTCGGTCCGCACCAGGCGCGCGAAGGCCGCGGCCGCGGCGCCGACCGACGCGACGACGACCAGCGCCTGCCCGACCGCGACCGCCAGCGGGTAGTACAGCAACGTGTAGTTGATCAGGCTGTAACGGCCCGAATACCAGAGATTGTCCCAGAATTGCAGGCCGTTTCTGCTCACCAGCTGGGCTCTGGTACAGGTGCGTGGCCGCGTCGCCCCCGGGCGGCCCGAACGCAAACACGATCCACGCGAGCACCGCGGCGACGGCTCCGGCGACGAGCGGACGGGTGACCCGTTCGGCCCGCAGGTCCCATTCCCGCACGGGCTGCAGGCTCACGGCGCGAGCCATCCGCGATCAGCCGTGCGGCTTGGTCCCCGCCGTCGTGGTGGGGCTCGTGGTGGGGGGCGTCGGCGTCGGGGTGGGGCGTCGGGGTGGCTTCGGCGTCGGTTTGGCGGGAGGCTTCTTGGCCGGGGCGTGGTGGTGGCCGGCGCCGTGCCGGTCGTCGAGGTCGACGTGTTCGTCGTGGTCGGCGGCGGTGCGTATCGGGTGAACGCGCTCGAGAACGGCTTCCACGCGACCGGGTTGTTCGGCAGCGGGTAGTCCGAGAGCGGGCAGGCGTACTCGGGGTTGCTCAGCACGTTGCGCATGAACGACGCCCAGATGTGCGCCGGGAAGGTGGCGCCGGCGACCGCGATGCCGTGGACGTCGGTCATGTACTTGGGTGTCCCGCTGGCGTTCGGGTAGCCGACCCAGACCGCGGTCACGTAGCAGGGCGTGTAGCCCATGAACCAGGCGTCAACGAAGTTGTTGGTCGTGCCGGTCTTGCCGGCGATGTTCGGGGCGATGTTGGCGGCGGTGCCCGTCCCGGCCAGCACGTTCTCGTGCAGCACCTTGGTCACCTCGTAGGCGACGCCGTCCGGAAGGACGCGCCGCAGCGAGGCGTGGTTCCCGACGGCGGGCCCGTTGGGCGGGACGACCTTGGTGATCGAGAGCGGAGCGACCCGGTCGCCCTGGTTGGACAGCGCGCTGTAGGCGTAGGCCATGTCCAGTGGCGTGACAACGCCGGAGCCGAGGCCGACCGACGGGTAGACCGGCAGGGCGCGGGCCCGCGGAATGCCCATCGCATAGGCGGTGTTGACGACGGCCTGCGGCCCGAGGTCAAGGGTCATCTGGGTGTAGACCGAGTTGTCGGACTGCAGTGTCGCGTTGAGGATACTGATCCGCCCCGCGTAGGTGTTGCTGTAGGTCTGGACGTTGATCTGGCCCCAGGTGGGATCGAAGAAGTTCAAGCGGTCGCGAGACGTAGTCGGTCGTGTACGGGTTGATGCCGCGGTTGACCGCGGTCGTCAGCACGAAGGCCTTGAAGGTCGACCCGGGCTGCCGAAGGGCCTGCGTCGCGAAGTTGAACTGGTTGTTCTGGCTGAACTCTGAGTCGACTGCATCGCCCGGATCGCACCCGTGCGGGAATCCATCATCACGATGGCCGCCTCCGGATCGCCCGGCTGGCCGAGGTTCTGTTTGATCGCCGCCTGGGCCTGGGTGTTCAGCTTCGGGTCGATCGTCGTGTAGACCTTCAGGCCCTGGTCGGCGAGCCGGGCCTGGCCATAGGTCCGCTCTAGGTTCTGCTTGACGTACTGGAAGAAGTAGCCGTCCTTCGGCACGGCGCTGTAGGCGTTGCCCGGGTGCAGCCCCAGCCCGGCCTTCTGCTCCTGTGTGGCGGTCTGTTGGGAGATGAATCCCTGGCTGGCCATCTGCTGGAGCACCAGGTTGCGGCGGTCCCGTGCGGCCACCGGGTGCCGGAATGGGTCGTACTCGGTCGGCGCCTGCGGCAGGCCGGCGAGCAGCGCGGCCTGCGTCAGGGTGATGTCCTTGACGTGCTTGTTGAAGTACGTCAGTGAGGCGGCCTCGACCCCGACCGCGTTGTTGCCGTAGAAGACGCTGTTGAGGTAGTTGCTGAGGATCTGGTCCTTGGTGTGTGTCTTCTCGTACTGGACGGCCAGGTAGGCCTCCTTGATCTTCCCGTCCACCGATTGGTCGTTGCCGCCGAGCGCAAGGACCTTCATCAGCTGCATGGTGATCGTCGAGGCGCCCTGCAGTCCTCCGGTACCGACGACATCGTGCAGGGCCGCACCGGCCAGGCGCACGTAGTCGATGCCGTGGTGCTGGTAGTAGCGCTTGTCTTCGATCGCGATCGTCGCCTGCTTGAGCTGGTTCGGGATCTGGGCGCTGGAGACCAGGGTGCGGTTTTGCTCGCCGGCCACGATCCCCAGCAGGTGCCCGTAGCGGTCGTAGATCGCGGTGTTCTGGCCGAGCGTCTTGATGTTGAGATGCGCGGTCTCCTGGGCGACCTTCTTGATCTCGTGGTTGAGCGCGAGCCCGGCCAAGAGCACCGTGGCGCCGAGCAGGCCCAAAACGCACAGCAGGACGACGCGCAGCCGCGCGGTCCGGCGCTGCTTGCGCCGGCGGGCCTTGCGAATCCGCCTGGCCTGGAGATAGCTCACGACGGGACGCTCACGCGGTTGCGGATGTCCCAGACCAGGCGGCCGTGGGTGTAGTCGAGCATCCCGATCATCTGGGTCGGGCCGACGCCGACGTGCCCGTCGACGATCCACTCGAGCGCCGATGTCGGCAGCGCGCGCGCGTTGTCGCGGGCCGGGTGGGTCCCGCCAGCCGGCACCGGCACGCGGAACGGTCCGTCGGTCCAGGTGAGGGTGACGCTCATCGCGCTTGCCGGAGGTCCCGCCCAGAGTTCCTGGGCGCGCTGCAGCGCGGCCTGCGAGGTGCCCAACTGCGCGTTTCGCGACTCGGTGATTGCGTCAAAGAGAAAATCCCAGCCTTGATCGGGTCGCGCCCACACATCGTGCACCCCGCCGGGGCCCCGCGTGTACGGGATCGCGATCAGCGCCGGCGCCCAGATGAGGCACACGGCGCCGAGGAGAACTGCCCCGAGGAGCCACTTGCGGCGTAGGCGTCGTGGTGTCATCGACCTTCTTCCTCGCGCGCGGCAGTATAGACCGGGATGTCAGCCGCCCCTAATCCCGAAGGCACACACGCGCTGCTGCTCGACGCGATGGGAACCATGGTGCGCCTGGTCCCGCCGGCGCCCGCCTTAACGCGCGCGCTCGCCGCAGCCGGATACCCGAATCCCGAGGACCGGGTGGCGGCCGCGCTCGGGGTCGAGATCGACTACTACCGGCGCCACCATCTCGTCCGGTCGGACGCCCGCAGCCGTCGCCGGCCTGCGCAGGGCATGCGCGGAGGTGCTCGCGGGCCAGCTGGAGGCCGCGCCACCGGTCGACCAGCTGACCGAGCTGCTCGTCGGTGCGCTGCGCTTCGAGGCCTATCCGGAGGTGCTGCCGGTGCTTCGCGCACTGCGCACACGCGGAGTCCGCGTCGGCGTCGTCAGCGACTGGGACTGCACGCTCGCGGAGCATCTGGCCCGGCTGGGGCTCGGCGAGTGGCGTCGACGCGGTCGTCGTGAGCGCCGTCGTCGGGGTCACCAAACCCGACCCGCCGCCTGTTTACCGCCGCCCTCACGGCGCTCGGCGTCGACGGCCGGACGCCGCGCTCGCGTGCGGCGATGATCCTGCCAGGGACCTGGCGGGGGCGCGGGCCGCGGGGATCCGCGCCGTGCTCATCGATCGCCATGGCCACCATCGCGACATCGCGCCGCGCATAGGCACGCTCACCGAGATCGCGGAGTGGATCTAGCGCGCCAGCGTGGCGAACCGCAGGAAGGTCGCAACGGCGTCCTCGAACTGCTTGACGCAGTCGCCCTCGCCGTCCGCGACGCAGGTGCGCATCTGGTCGGTGATCAGGTGCAGCCCGACCTGATCGAGGGCCGCCTTGACCGCCGAGAGCTGCGTGAGCACCTCGCGGCAGTCCGCGCCCTCGTCGAGCATGCGCTGGACGCCGCGCAGCTGGCCTTCGGCGCGCCGGAGCCGAACCAGCAGCTGTTCCCGGGTTGTCGGCGCAGGAGCGGTCGCCATCAGTGCCCACCGCAGCCGCAGGAGCCGCCACAGCATCCGCCGCCGAAGCCGGTCACCGTCGGTGCCACGTCGGCCCGTGCCGGGCGCGTGGTCACGAATCCGGTGAACCGCTGGGTGACCTCGTGGGACCCGCAGTCGGGACAGACGCGGTCCTCCTCACGCAGGAAGCCCTGGCGGAAGCGCTCGAAGTTCGTGTCACACGTGCTGCACGCAAGGTCATAGGTGGGCATCTGCTGGTCCTTTGGGTTCGTGCCTAGAGTCCGAGCTGCTTCTCGAGCTGCGCCTTGGGCATCGCACCGACGGCTTGTCGGGTCAGCTGGCCGTGCTCGAACAAGCCCAGAAACGGAATGCCCTGAACGCCGTAGCGCGCCGCGATCGGGCCGTGCTTGTCGACATCGAGCTTGCCCACGACCAGTGAGTCGGCGCGCTCACTGGCGATCTGCTCGACGACCGGGGCGATGATCCGGCACGGACCGCACCACTCGGCCCAGAAGTCGACCAGCACGGGGCGCTCGCTCTCCAGGACCACTGCCTGGAAGTTGTCTGCGGTGATTTCAAGCACGTCGGCCATTTGGGATCTGTCCTTTCGTTGTGACGGCGGCGCCGGGTTACGCGTGGTGTCCGGATGCGGACGCTTCGTGCAGGGCGGCCTCGAGCCAGCGCTCCGCGTCGATCGCGGCCATGCAGCCGCTGGCGGCGGCGGTGATTGCTTGACGGTAGACGGTGTCCTGCACGTCCCCGCAGGCGAACACGCCCTCGACGCTGGTACGGGTCCCGTCGGTGAGGATGTAGCCGGCCGGATCGAGGTCGAGTTGGCCGACGAACAGCTGCGTGTTGGGATCGTGCCCGATCGCCACGAACACCGCTGCGGCGGGGATCGTCTCGACGGCACCGGTCACGGTGTCGCGCAGCTGCACGCCCTCGACCACCCCGTCGCCGAGGACCTGCTGCACCTCGGCGTTCCAGCGGACGGCGACCTTGGGGTGGCTGATCACCCGCTCGGCCATGATCCGTGAGGCGCGAAACTCGTCGCGTCGGTGCACGACGGTGACCTTCGAGGCCATTCGGGCCAGGAACAGCGCCTCCTCCATGGCCGAATCCCCGCCGCCGACGACGACCAACTCGCGGTCGCGGAAGAAGAAGCCGTCACAGGTCGCGCAGGAGCTGACGCCGAAGCCGCGCAGCCGCGTCTCGCTCTCCAGGCCGAGCCACCGCGCGGAGGCGCCCGTCGAGATGATCAGCGCTTGGGCGCGCAGCTCCTCGCCGTCTGTCCATACGCCGAACGGGCGCGCGGACAGATCCACCCGGGTCGCATCGGCCGTGATCAGCCGGGCGCCGAAGCGCTCGGCCTGGCCGCGGAACATCTGCATCAGCTCGGGTCCCTGGATTCCCTCGGGGAACCCCGGGTAATTCTCGACCTCCGTGGTCATCATCAGCTGGCCGCCCGCCGCGTAGCCCTCGACGATCACCGGGGCCAGGTTCGCCCGCGCGGCGTAGATTGCCGCAGTCAGGCCGGCCGGCCCGCCGCCGACGATCACCACGTTGTGCTCACCTGCCACGCTGCCCCCGATGTGATGGTCCGTTCAATACCCTGTGGGGTATTCTAGCAGTCGCACGGCGGCTCGGACCGAACGCGCGGGGCGCGCTCAGCTGCCGGGCCCGGCCGCGGTCGTCGTGCGCCACACCAAGACCGACCCGACGCTGACCGGGCGCCGGCACGCGGCGAAGTAGGCGCGCTGCTGCTCGGCCTCGATGCGCTCGACACGCCGCACGTCCCGTGTGGTCACCAGGCCCCACGCGATCAGCACGCCTGCCACGACCCCTTCGGCGACGCCGCCGCCGCCGAGCACGCCGATCAAGAAGCCCATGATCAGCACGCTCGAGACGAACAGCGCCGCCCCCAGCGTCAGCGTCCAGGTCAGCCAGTTCCGCGAGGTTGGCTCGCTGCGGCGGGGCACGCCGGAGTCCGCGGCCGCGTCGGGCAGCCGGGCGCTCGGCAGTCCGCCGTTGCCCATCCAGCCGCGCAGCAGGAAGAAGAACACGAGCGTGCTCGGGACGACCGTCGCCACGGCGGTGACGATCCAGCTGGCGAAGGCGCTCGAGCTGTCGCCGATCTGCATCGACAGGCCCACTGCGAACACCAGGATCCCGACGACGATGAGGGTACGGGCCCAGATGCGCGAGAGCCGCGTGTAGCGCCAGAGTTTCTCGGTGGTCACAGAGGGCGAGGCTAGCGCGTGAGCAACGGGGATGCGCGAGCGAGCGTCGCAGGCGCGGTGACAGGGCACGTGGTTTGATGCGGGGTCGGACCGCGTGTCAGCCAAGGAGTGCAATGACCCGCTCGTCATGGACGGCGACGATCGCGCTGCTGATCTTCACGATGGGCACGAGCATCGTGACGCCGTTGCTGCCGCTCTACCAGAGCGACTTCCACCTGACCAACGGGCAAGTCACGCTGCTGTTCGCGACCTACACCCTGACGGTGGTCCCGACGATGCTCGTGATGGGCGGCATCTCCGACCGGGTCGGGCGCAAGAAGGTCATGGCACCGGCGATGGTGAGCATTACCCTGGCGGCGATCGTGCTCGGCTGGGCCAGCAACGTCGAGATGCTGTTCGCCGGACGTGTGCTCCAGGGGCTTGCGATCGGCAGCTTCCTCGGTGTCGGGACGGCGTTCATCGTCGACCACGCGCGCCCCGGCGAGAAGGCGTGGTCGGCAGTCGTCGCCGGACTGGCGTTCCGGCTCGGGTTCGGTCTGGGCCCCGGCATGGCCGGCGTCATCGCCCAGAACTCGAGCCAGCCCATCCGCGCGCCGTTCGAGGTGTACCTCGGGCTCATGGTGGTGGCGTTCGTGGCGTTCGCGATCACCCCGGAGACGATCCGGCGCACAAAAGCCTCCCGCGGGCGGTGGCGGATCCAGGTCGGCGTTCCGGCCGGCCAGATGGCCGGCTTTGCAACCTTCCTCGCGCCCGCGGCGTTCACACTCGGGTTCCTCGACGCGACGCTGCTCTCGGTGGTGCCGCTCTACATGGTCTCGGTGCTGGGCGTCACCAATCTGGCGATCGTGGGCCTGGTCGGGTTCCTCGAGCTGGGGCTCGGTGGCGTGACGCCGCTGTTTGCGCGCGGCGTCGCGCCGCGCCCGGCGGTGATGTGGGGCGTGGGCGGCGGCGCGGTCGCCTCGCTGCTGGTCGTCTCGGCCTCGCAGGTCAACTCCGTGGCGCTGGTACTCATCGCCGCAGCGGTGATCGGGCTGCTCAACGGGCTGACCCTGCAGGGCGCGACGGCGATCTGCGGGGTGTCGGTGCCGATCCTGGAGCGCGGCAAGCTGCTCTCGGCGCTCTACATGTGCGCCTACGCCGGGACGATCCCGACCATCGGGCTCGGATACCTCTCGCAGGCGATCGGCATCACGGCGGCGCTCGGGATCTTCTCGGCCGCGTCCCTGGTGCTTGCCGCCGTGGTGATCGTCCTCGGCGGCCGGGTGTACCCGGAGGTCGTCCCGTATCGGGAGATCGAGGAGATCCGCGCCGACGACCTCGTCGGGGAGGGGGCCTGATGGCGGTACGAGCTGTCGGCGTTCTTCGCGCCAACGCGCCAGACCCCGGAGCACATCCAGCTCGCCGAAGCAGCTCGGGTTCGCCCGCGCGTGGTGCTACGACTCGCCACTGCTCTACGACGACGTCTTCGTGACGCTGGCGCGCGCGGCCGAACGGACCTCGCGCATCGGCCTGGGCGTCGGCGTGCTGGTGCCGGGGCTGCGGGCCCCGGTCGTGACCGCCAGCGCACTGACGACGGTGGCCGCCCTGGCGCCCGGGCGCGTGGCGGTGGCCATCGGGGCCGGTTTCACCGGCCGGTTCACGCTCGGACTGCCCCCGGTGCGGATGGCCCGCCTCGAGGCCGAGGTCGACCGAGCTGCGTGCGCTGCTGTCCGGAGGCGAGGTACCCCATTCCGAGGGCGACGCCCCGGTGCGCCTGATCCGGGTCCCGGGCGCGGATGGGCCGTGGCCGATCCCGATCTACGTCTCCTGCAGCGGCCCGCGGGCCCAGGCGCTGGCGCGTGCCGCCGGCGATGGCGCGATGACGGGGATCTTCTTTCCGGGGGGCCTCGGGCTCGTGCGTGCGGGCGTCGGGGACCGCATTCCCCTGGTGGTGCACGCCGTCGGGGCGGTTCGTGAGGACGGCGAGCCGTGGGACTCCGCCCGGCTGACGGCCACCGTCGGGCCGGTCGTCGCCGTCGCGTTCCACCAATTCGCCGAGCAGCCGTGGCGGCTTGAGGGCCTCGAACCCGAGCTGCGCGCCCGCGCGGAGGCCTCTCTCGAGCGGATTCGCCGCGACCTCGACGCCGCCCGGCGCCACCAGGATCTGCATCGCGGGCACCTCGTGGAGATCGTCCTCGACGCCGATCGGGAGCTGGTCACGCCCGAGCACATCCGGCGCTTCTCGGTGACCGGTACGGCCGCCGAACTGGCCGACCGCGTGCGCGCACTGGATGCCGACGGGGTCACCGAGCTCGCGATCCAGCCCGGCGGCGACGTCGCCGACGAGTTGCGGCGTCTGGCCGCGGCGTTCGGCTCAGCCGGACTGCTACGGTCGCCCGATGGATCGTGACGCAGTCGCGGGTCTGCTCGACGCAGCTCGGGCAGCCACGCTATCGGATGGATCAGATCGTCCGTGCCCAACGCGCGGGCGCACGCTCGTGGGATGAGGTCACCACGCTCGGCAAGGGGCTGCGGGCCGAGCTCGCCGGGCACGGGCCACTCTGGTCGGTGGAGCCCGAGGAGCGCGTCGTGTCGGTGGACGGCACCGTCAAGTGGCGTCTCGGCCTCGCCGACGGGCGCCAGATCGAAGCGGTCCTGATCGCCCACGCCCGCGGCCGGCGGACCCTCTGCGTCTCGAGCCAGGTGGGCTGCGCGCTCGGCGTGCCAGTTCTGTTCGACGGGCACGATGGGCTTCGGGCGTGACCTGAGCATCTGGGAGATCGTGGAGCAGGCACTCATCGCCGCCTGCGAGGCCGACAGCCACGGCGCGCGCCTGTCCAACGTGGTGTTCATGGGCATGGGCGAGCCGATGCAGAACCTGCCGGCGGTGTTGGGCGCGATCGAGGAGCTGCACCGGCCCGCGCCGGGGCTCGGCATCTCGGCGCGCCAGATCGCGGTATCAACGGTCGGCTGGGTTCCCGGAATCGCTGCGCTCCAGGAGTTCCCGCTGCCGGTGCGGCTGGCGGTCTCGTTGCATGCGGCCGACGATGAGACGCGCAGCCGGATGATGCCGATCAATCAGCGCTACCCGATCGCCAGCCTGTTGTCCGCCTGCCGACGCTATTGCGACAAGACCGGCCGGCGCGTGTTCATCGAGTACCTGCTCCTGGACGGGGTCAACGACGGCCTCGAGGACGCCAAGCGGCTGGCGCAGCTGCTGCGCGATGGCCGCTTTCACGTCAACCTCATCGAGTACAACGCGACCGGCGGCGAGTACCGGGCCTCCCGGCCCGAGCGTCGTGAAGCGGTTCCTGGCGGCGCTCGAGCGCGCCGGGCTCGAGGCGTCGGTGCGTCGCTCGCGCGGCGCGGATGTCGCGGCGGCGTGCGGCCAGCTCGCCGCCCGGGCCACGCCGGCAGGCGTCTGAGCGCTGCTCGCCCGGCTCGGATGCGGGGCGGTCCGCGAGAGGACTGCGCCAGCCGGGGTCGGATAGGTTAAGGGCCATGGACGAACCCTCCAACGACAGGCCGCCGGACCCCGGATCGGGCTGGACCCTCGGGGCCGGCGGGCTGCCGAAGGCCGCCTGGCTGGTGCTGGCGGTGTTCACGATTGGCCTGGGCGGAATCCTGCTGGGCGTGGGCTACCTGGGGTACGGGATCCTGATCGTGATCGTCGGGCTGGCCGCCGGCGTGAACGTGTTCTGAGGATGCTCCCTCCCGATCCGGAGCTCATCGCCGATGCGCTGCTGTCGGCCCACCCGGATGCGGAGCCGTACGAGGTCCCGGGGCCGGAGCTGGAGCGCTGGCTGGCCGATGTGGGAGCGCCCGACAGCAGCGACGCGCTGATCGCGGCGACGCTCGCGGCCTGGGAGCTGCGTCGCAACTAGGCGGCGGCGGTCGCGGTCGCCTGGGGGACGACGATGCCGGCCAGGCCGCAGAGCTCCTCGAGGGTGAGCTCGGTCGTCGTGCAGGCGCAAGCGGTCGGTCAACGCGGCCGCCAGCGCCTGCTCCACGCGCGTCCGGTCGGGGTCGCCGCCTTCGGCGGCGATCGACGACGCCGGCACGCCCGGCGCGCCGCAGGCGGTCATCAGCGCGAACCACGTCCAGGTCGGGGTCGCGGTTGAGCCCGACCCCGTGCGTGGTGATCCCGTGTTGGACGCGGATGCCGACGCTGCCGAGTTTGCGTCCCGCGCGATAGACGCCGACCCTCGCCCCGTCGGCCCGGGCATCGCGGACCCCGGCAAACGCACAGGCGTCGGCCATGGCGCCGATGAGGTGCTCGACGACGCGCTTGATCCGGCGTGCGGGCCGCAGGCTCAGGATCGTGTAGGCCGTCGTCTGGCCGGGGCCGTGCCAGGTCATCTGGCCGCCACGGTCGACGTCCGTGCACGCTGGCCCCCATCAGCGCGACCTGTTCGTCGGACAGGAACAGGTCCGCCCGGGTTCCGTGGCGGCCGATCGTATACACCGGCGGGTGCTCGAGCAGCCAGAGCACGTCGGGGATCACCCCGCCCAGGCGCGCGCGGGCGAGCTCGCGCTGGATGCGCCACGCCTCGGCATAGCCGATGCGTTCCGTGCGCACCAGCAGTGCTGGCCCGGCTGCCGCCATCAGGCCGCCACCAGGCTGTACGGCATCTCCAGCAGCTGGACGATCCTGGCGAGGAAGGTCGCGCCCTCGGCGCCGTAGAGGCTGCGGTGGTCGACCGACAGCGTGAAGGTCATCATGTCGCGCACGACGACTGCGCCCTCGCGCACGACCGGCTGGGGCCGGGCGGCACCGACGGCGAGGATCGCGGCCTCGGGCGGGTTGATGATCGCCGTGAAGCGGTCGATGCCGTACATCCCGAGGTTGCTGAGGGTGATCGTGCTGCCCTCGAGTTCGGCCGGCCGTGATGCTGCCGTCGCGGCAGCGCGCGGCGAGGTCGCGCACCTGCGCGGCGATCTCGGTGACGGGTTTGGCGTTCGCGTCGCGGATCACGGGCACCAGCAGGCCCCGCTCGATGGCGACGGCGACCCCGACGTGCACGCCGTCGGGGATGACGAATGCGTCGGTGTCCCAGCGCGCCAGGACGTCGGGGCGTTCGGCGGCCGCGATGGCGAGCGCGCGAATGACCAGATCGGTGACGCTCGGCGTCGGGGTGTCGGGTCGGGCGGCGGCCAACTGGCGCCGCACGGCGATCAGCTCGGATGCATCGACATCGCGCTGCAGTGCGAAGTGCGGCGCGGCCGACACGGACTCGTGCATCCGGCGCGCGATCGTGCGCTGCAGGCGCGTGGCCGGGATGCGCTGGCCGAAGCCGATCGCACCGGCGTGACGGGCCGGGGTCACCGGGGGCCCGACGGCCGGGGGCGGCACGGCCGGGACGGCCCCGGCGGGCGTGCCGGCTGCCGGGGCACGGGCGTGGTCGAGATCGGCCCGGACGATGCGTCCGCCGGGCCCCGTGCCGCGGACCCCGGCCAGGTCGATGCCGGCCTCGCGCGCGAGCTGGCGCGCGAGCGGTGAGGCGATGATGCGCGTCCGGTCCGGATGCGTCCCGGGCGCCTGCGCCGGTTGCGGCGTCGCGGGCGTGACGGGGTCCGGCGAGGCCGCGACGACGGTCATGCCGATCTCCGAGGGGGTCCCGTCGCCGCCGACGGGAATGTTCGTCGCGGGCTCCTCGGCCGACGGGGCCGCGACGACGGCGCCCGACGACTCGGGAGCCACGATGGTGTCGGGTGCATCGGCCCCGATCCATGCGATCGGCGCGCCGACCGGATGGACCGAACCCTCCGCGGCCATGATGCGCAGCGGGCCGTCCTCGGGGGCATCGACGGTCATGTCGGCCTTGTCGGTCTCGATCTCGACGATGGGCTGCCCGCGCGTCACGACCGCCCCGTCGGGAACGAGCCAGCCGAGGACCGTGCCCTCTTCCATCGTGTCGCTGAGCTTGGGCATCAGCAGCTCGCTCATGCGGCACCCCCACGTGCCAGGGTCGTGCGAACCGCGCCGGCGACGTCCTCGGCGCGCGGGCAGCGCGCTCTGCTCGAGGTTGCGGGCATACGGCATCGGGACGTCTGCGGCGGTGACCCGGCGCACCGGCGCATCGAGCCAGTCGAAGCACTCCTCGTAGACGCGCGCAGCGAGGTTGGCCGCCAGACCGCATTCGGGCCAGCCTTCGTCGACCACCACGCAAGCGGTTGGTGCGCCGGACCGAGTCGGCGATCGTGTCCATGTCCAGCGGACGGGTCGTGCGCGGGTCGATGACCTCGCACTCGACGCCCTCGGCGGCCAGCAGATCCGCGGCTGCCAGCGCGATCCAGACCATGCGCGAGACGGCGATGATCGTGCAGTGCCCGCCGCCGCGGCGGATCACGGCCTGGCCGAACGGCACCAGCTCGTCGGGACCGCCGACCGGGCCCTTCTTCGCGTAGAGCCCCTCGCTTTCCAGGAAGATCACCGGATCGTCGTCGCGGATCGCGGTCTTGAGCAGCCCCTTGGCGTCGTACGGTGTGGACGGGCAGGCGACCTTCAGCCCGGGCACGTGCGTGAACCACCCCTCCAGCGAGTGCGAGTGCTGCGCCGCCAGTTGGTGCCCGGCGCCGCCCGGCATCCGGATCACCAGCGGCACCGAGACCTGGCCGCCGAACATGTACCGGATCTTGGCGGCGTTGTTGACGATCTGATCCATGGCGACGATGGCGAAGTTGACCGTCATCAGCTCGACGACCGGCCGCAGGCCGGCCATCGCGGCGCCGACGCCGATCCCGACAAAGCCGGCCTCGGAGATCGGCGTGTCGACGACCCGGCGCGGACCGAACTCGTTGAGCAATCCGCGCGTAACCTTGAACGAGCCCTCGAAAGCCCGATGTCCTCGCCGATCAAGAACACGTCCGGGTCGCGCTCGAGCTCCTCGCGCAGCGCCTGGGTCAGCGCCTCGCGGTATGAGACCGTCGGGACCGAGATCTCGGTGCTCACGCGGTCCTCCGGGGCATCCGCGCGTCGCCGCGCGGGTCGTCGTTCCAGGGGTGCGCATAGACGTCGTCGGCGAGCGCCGCCTCCGACGGCAACGGCGAATCGATGGCGAACGCGACGGCGTCGTCGACGGTCGCCTGGTTGGCCGCTCGGAATCCGGCGAGCTCCTCGGCGGTGACCAGCCCCTCACCGAGCAGCACCCGCTCGAAGGTGATCAGGGGGTCGCGGGCCCGCCAGCGTGCCTTCTCGTCCTCGGGGCGGGTCCGATCGGGGTCGCTCATCGAATGGCCCCGGTAGCGATAGGCGATCGCCTCGATCATCACCGGCTCCTGGTGGGTGCGGGCCTGGTGGGCGGCGTCGTTGACGGCCTGGTGGACCTCCAACACACTCATGCCGTCGATGCGATGCGAGGGGACGTCGAACGCGTCGGCGCGCTTGAGCAGCTGGATCTCCGCCGAGGCGCGGTCGACGGAGGTCCCCATGCCGTACTGGTTGTTCAGGCAGAAGAACACGACCGGCAGGTTCCACAGCTTGGCCATGTTCATCGACTCGGCCAGCACGCCCTGGTTGGTCGCGCCGTCGCCGAACATCGCCAGTGCCACGGCGTCCTCCTGGCGGTAGGAGATGGCGAACGCCAGGCCGACCGCGAGCGGGATCGAGCCGCCGACGATGCCGTAGCCGCCGAAGAAGTGGTGCTCGCGGTCCATCAGGTGCATCGAGCCACCGTGGCCGTGGCACAGGCCGGTCTCGCGCCCGAACAACTCGGCCATGACCGCGCGCGGTGCGCTGCCGCGGGCGAGCGCCTGGCCGTGCTCGCGATAGGTGGAGGTGATCGGATCGGTCGGGCGCAGGGCCAGCACCGAGCCGACGACCGCCGCCTCCTCGCCGATGGCCAGGTGCAGAAAGCCGCCGATGTTGCCGCGCATGTACTCCTCGGCCGCACGCTCCTCGAATGTGCGGATCAGGTGCATCGTCGCGTACAGCCGCTGCATGAGCTCGGGATCGGCGCCCGGGGGCGTGGCCGTGACGTCCTGGCGTGCCGATACTTCCTCAGCCATCGAACCCTCCGCAGCGCGGTGCGTATGCCGGGATTCTCGCACCTTCCGGCACGCCGATCACTGCGGGGTGTGGAGCCCCGCGGTACCGGCGGGCTCGTCGGGCACCGCCAGGTGGCGCTCGACCAGCGTCACGTCGCGCCACCGGCCGCTGAGCGTCGCGTGTGCGCGGTGGGTGCCGACGGTCCGGAATCCGAGCGCATCGGCCAGGCGCAGGCCGGCAGCGTTATCGGCGAGGATTAATCCGACCAGCTTCCAGTATCCGTACTCGGGGGCGCTCGCCAGCAGATGTGTCAGCAGCTGCCCGCCGACACCTCGGCCGCGCGCCTCGCGTGCGACGTAGACGGTGTACTCGGCCACTCCGACGTACCAGGGCCGGTGCGAGAACGGTGCCAGCGCCGACCACCCCAGCGGCGCGCCGGCGAGGTGCGCGCAGAACACCGGGGCGTTCGACGGCCGCGCCGCGAGCCACCGTTCGCGCTCCTCGGCGGGATGCGGCCCGGTGGCGAACGTCGCGTTGCCGTCGGCGATGCCTTCGTCGTAGATGCGCCCGATGAACGCTGCCTCATCGGGTCGGGCGGTATGGATCTCGAGCGGTTCGGTCACGTGGAATCCGTAGTGTGGCATAGTCGAACCAGCGCAAGCGCAGGCCCAATGCGGGCCGTCGGGATGCCGGACGCGGCGCGCGCGCCTGATGCGCGGCGGACGCGCGCCGGGCCCGTGCGGCGGCCGCATCGCCAGGCCTGCCGGAAGGCCTTGCGCCCCGCTCACCCCGCCGATTCCAGGAGCTGGCATGCCCGCACCGCTCGATACCGACCCGAAGCTGGCCCGCTACGCCCACCCCGAGCGACTGGTGACCACCCAGTGGCTCGCCGACCATGCGGGCGACCCCAACCTGGTGATCGCCGAGTCCGACGAGGACGTCCTGCTGTACGAGACCGGCCACATCCCCGGCGCGGTCAAGATCGACTGGCACGCGGACCTGAACGATCAGCTCACGCGGGACTACGTCGACGCGAAGGGCTTCGCGCGGCTGATGTCCTCCAAGGGCGTCACCCGCGAGACGACGATCGTCTTCTACGGGGACAACTTCAACTGGTGGGCGGCCTACGCCCTGTGGGTGTGCAGTCTGTTCGCCCACCCCGACGTGCGGCTGCTCGACGGCGGCCGCCAGCGCTGGATCGCCGAGGGGCGGCCCGATGACGACCGACGTCCCGACGCCCGCGCCGACCGAGTATCCAATCGTCGCACGCGACGACACGACGATCCGCGCATTCAAGGACGACGTGCTCGCCCACATCGGGGCAGGTCCGCTGGTCGACGTGCGGTCCCCGGGCGAGTTCAGCGGCGAGCTGACCCACATGGTCGACTACCCCCAGGAGGGCGCGCTGCGCGCCGGGCACATCCCGACCGCCCGGAACGTGCCGTGGCGCCGCGCCGCGAACGAGGACGGGACGTTCCGTCCGGTCGAGGAGCTTGCGGCGATCTACCTCGGTGAGCTGGGTATCCGCCCTGAGGACGACGTGGTCGCCTACTGCCGCATCGGGGAGCGTTCGAGCCACACCTGGTTCGTGCTCACCCACCTGCTGGGCCTTCCAAATGTCCGCAACTACGACGGATCATGGGTCGAATGGGGCAACGCGGTGCGCGTTCCGATCGAGCGCCCGGTCGGCCCGGCGGCCTGAGCATGCTGCCGCCGGCCCTCGAGGAGATCGTCGAGGACTTTCGCCTGTCGCCGAAGCAGCTGCGCCTGGAGATGCTGCTCGACTATTCACGCGGGCTGCCCGCCCTCCCGGACCGGTACACGAGCGCGCACGAGCTGCTCGAGCGGGTCGAGGAGTGCCAGACGCCGTTTTTCGTCGCCGTCGAGATCGACGGCGGGCGCGTGCACCTGTTCTTCGATGCACCGCCGGAGGCGCCTACCACACGCGGCTATGCGGGCATCCTGGCCGCGGGCCTCGACGGGGCGTCGGTCGACGAGGTCCTCGAGACCTCGCCCGACTTCGCCTTGTCGATGGGGTTGGGTGAGCTGGTCTCGCCACTGCGCCTGCGCGGGATGAGCGCGATCGTGGCGCGGATCAAGCGGCAGGTCGTCGCGCAGACCCAGCAGGGCGCGGGTGCCTGAACCGCCGCACATCGGGATCCTGACAGTCTCCGATCGCGCCAGCAGCGGCGACTACCCGGACGAGAGCGGTCCGGCGGTCCGGACGGCGCTCGACGAGCTGCTGATCTCGTCGTGGATCTCGGTCGAGCAGCTCGTGCCGGACGAGGCCGGGCGGATCGAGGCCGCCCTGATCAACCTCGTCGACGTCCACGGGTGCGTGCTGGTGCTGACGACCGGCGGGACGGGCCCGGCGATGCGCGATGTCACCCCGGATGCGACGCGGGCCGTCTGCGGACGTGAGCTGCCCGGCCTCGGCGAGGCGATGCGCGCCGCCTCCGGCGGCCGCGTGCCGACGGCGATGCTCTCGCGCCAGACCGCCGCCATCCGCGGTACCAGCCTGATCGTCAACCTGCCCGGCAAGCCCGCGGGTGCACGCGAGTGCCTGGCCGCCGTGCTGCCGGCGCTCGTGCATTGCATCGCGCTGCTGACGAGCGAACAGCTGATGCCGGCGGGCCGCCCGCCGGACCCGCACCGCTAGCGCCGCCCCCGTCGCGCATGGGCGGAATATGAAGGTTCTGCGGGGGAAGTGAAGGCGAGATGAAAAAAAACCGCAAGGTCCGCGCTAGGCGCTACGTTTCAGGGCATGGCTGAGCGAATCATGGTGGTTGAGGACGAGCAGGCGATCCGGGCGGTGATCGAGTACGCCCTCAAGGACGCCGGCTTCGACGTGGTGGCGGTCGCACGCGGTGACGACGCGCTGCGCGTCATCGCCGAGGAGCAGATCGACCTGGTGGTGCTCGATCTCATGTTGCCGGGGGTGGACGGCCTCGAGGTCTGCAAGCAGATCCGTGCCGATCGGGTGACCCCGATCATCATCCTGTCGGCCCGCAGCGAGGAACTCGACAAGGTGCTTGGGCTCGAGCTGGGTGCCGACGACTACGTGACCAAGCCGTTCTCCCCACGGGAGCTCGTCTCGCGGGTGCGGGCCAACCTGCGCCGGGCGCGCAGCGAGCCCGAACGGGGGCAGCTGTTGCGGGCCGGCGATCTGGAGATCGACCCGGTCGCCAGGACGGTCATGCGCGACGGCGGGGAGATCTACCTCACCTTCAGCGAATTCGAGATCCTGCACAAGCTGGCCTCCGCCCCGCGCCGGGTGTTCACCCGTGAGGAGCTGATGAACCACCTCTGGCAGGGGTCGTTCTTCGGCGATCTGCGCAGCGTCGATGTCCACGTGCGCCACCTGCGCCAGAAGGTGGAAGCCGACGCCGCGAACCCGACGGTCATCCGCACCGTGCGCGGTGTGGGGTACGCCTTCGGAGCCGACGTCACCCGCACGTGAGGCGCGCGTTGCGACGGGGGCCCGGACTTCAGGTCTGGCTGGTCGCGATCCTCATCGCGGTCGGGGCCCTCGCCAGCCTGGCGGTCGTGCTCTCGATCGTGCCGACGTTCCAGTCGAGCCTGCGCGATGCCCGCGCCAGCGCAACCGCGCGCGAGCTCAATGCCGAGCTGGCGGACCAGGTCGCCAACCAGCACGATGCCAACGATCTGGCCAACCGCGTCGGCTCGAATCAGGCCGCCAACCAGATCGCGGGCAATGTCCAGGCCCAGGTCAGGATCACCGAGTACGGGACGTCGGTCGTCTCGGCCCGATCGAGCGGCTGCTGCGCGTCGCTGGATCCCTGCACAGCCAGTTTGGGGTGCGCCCACCTCGCGTCGATCGGTTCGCCGACGGCAGCCGTGTCGTCTACGCATCAGTGACCCCAACCAACGTGAACGGCACTTCGCGCCGAGCTCACGGTCGAGGCGGCGTCAAAGGTCGCCGGGCTCTCCGGGAGACCAGCTCGCCACGATCCAGGCGCGCCTGGTGCTGGCGGTCGCCGCCGTGCTCACGCTCGCGGCGCTCGCCGGGTACAGCCTGAGCCTGCTCGTCGGGCGCCGCATCTCGGTGCTCGCCTCGACCGCAGCGTCGCTCGCACGCGGGGACCTGCATGCGCGCGCTCCGCGCCAGCGCATCCGGGAGTTCGCCGTCCTCGGCGACAGCTTGAACCGCATGGCCGGGCGCATCGAGGAACAGGTCGATGAGATCACCAGCGAGCGCGACCGCGCCCGCGTCCTGATCTCCTCGCTGGTGGAGGGGGTCATGTCGGTCAGCGACCGCGGTGAGGTGACGCTCATCAACCCGGCCGCGCGGCGCCTGCTCCGCCTCGATTACCCGGTCGCGGTGGAGTCGATCTCCGACCTGCCGGCGCCGATCGGGGCCGCGATCGCGGCCGCGACCCCGATGGCGATCTACGACGTTCGCGAGAGCGAGATCACCCTCGAGGGCGGCACCGAGCTGCAGCTGGCGATCGCGCGCGTCGCCGATCCCGGCGCCGGGGTCGTGGTGACCGCTGCGCGACATCACCGAACAGCGACGTCTCGAACGCGCCCGCCGGGATCTGGTCGCCAACGTCTCCCATGAACTCAAGACCCCCCTGGCCGCGATCAAGGGCCTGCTGGAGTTGCTGCAGGGCGGCGGCGTCGACCGCGCCCACCAGGAGGAGTTCCTCGGGCTTAATGGAGGTCGAGAGCGCCCGGCTCGAGCGCCTGGTCGAAGAGCAGCTGCAACTGGCGCGTCTTGACAGCGGTGCGGTTCCGCTCGAGCGCGAACACTTCGATCTCGATGCGCTCGTTGACGGCGTCGTCGCCTCGCGCCTGCCCTTGGCGGAGGCCGCGGGGGTGACGCTGCGGGCCCGCAACGACGGGATCGCACCCGTCGACGCGGACCCGGCGCGCGTCGAGCAGATCCTGCTGATCCTGCTCGACAACGCGCTGCGCCATACGCCCGCGGGCGGGTCGATCATCGTCAGCTCGCGCCGCGTCGCCAACGAGGCCCGCCTCGAGGTCGCCGACACCGGAGAGGGCATCCAGGCCGAGGACCAGCCGTTTGTGTTCGACCGGTTCTACCGTGGCGATCCGAGCCGTGAAGGGCGCAGCGCCGGCCTTGGGCTGGCGATCGCCCGTGGCCTCGCCGAGGCCCACGGCGGCCGGATCGACCTGGTCTCCGCACCCGGGGTGGGCAGCACGTTCACCCTGCACATTCCCAACACCGATGGTGCTGGTGCGCCGATGTGTCACCGCCGGCGCCGTGAGCGCGGGCCGGGCACGCGGTAGCCTAGGCGCGTGAGCGCGCCGACCGTACTGGTGACCGGCGCCGGCCGTGGCATCGGCCGGGCCACCGTGGAGGGCTTCCTGGCGGCCGGCTGGCAGGCGGTTGCGGGGGTGCGGGATGTCGACGCCGCGCGCGCGGCATTCGCGGCGCATCCGGGCCTGACGATCGTCGAGCTGGACCTCGGTGAGGGCGCGAGCATCGCCGCCGGCGCCGAGGCGGCACACCGTGTGGCGGGCGGTGCGCTGGCATGCGTGGTGCCCAACGCCGGCTATGCGGTGATGGGCGCGGCCGAGGACGTCGATCTCGACCTGGTGCGGCGCATGTTCGAGACCAACCTGTTCGGCAACGCCGCCGTCGTCCAGCACGTGCTGCCCGCCATGCGCGAGGCGCGCCGCGGGGTCGTGATCTGCACGTCGTCGATCGGTGCCCGCCTGGCCAACCCGCTGCTCGGCATGTACCACGCCAGCAAGTACGGGATGACCGCCTGGGCCGAGGCGATGCGTGTCGAGATGCTCCCGTTCGGGGTCCGCGTGCACGTCGTCGAGCCGGGGATGGTCAACACGGACTTTCCGGCGGCCACGATCGCAACCGGCGCGATCGCCCGCGGGGAGGGACCGTATGTGCCGCTGCTGGCCCAGTTGCGCACCGGCTTCCGCTCATGGCGAGAGCGCCTCGGGGTCGGCGCGGAGGACGTCGCGGCCGCCGTCGTCGCGACGGCGCTGGACGACGATGCGCGCTTCCGGATCCCGGTGGGGCCCGACGCGATCCAGATGTCGGCCGCCCGCGACGAGCTCGAGGACGAGGACTTCCACGCGTGGCAGATGCGCTTCCTCGGCCTGACCTGGGACCGGGAGCAGCCGTCGCCGTGATCGGACCGGTCGTCGTGGCGCCGGCCGCCTTCAAGGGGGCGCTGTCGGCGGCAGCAGCCGCGCGGGCGATCGCCGCCGGGATCCAGCTGGCCGCGACGGGCACGGAGGTCCGCCTCGTGCCGGTCGCCGACGGCGGCGAGGGAACCCTCGACGCGCTGGTCGCCGCGCGCGAGGGACGGCGGCGGGCCACGGCGGTGGCGGACCCGCTGGGCCGGCCGACTGAGGCGGCCATCGGCGAGCTCCCCGGGTCACACCTGCGTCGTCGAGCTGGCCCAGGCGTCCGGCTTCGAGCGGCTGTCGCCGGCCGAGCGCGATCCCGAACGGACTTCCACCTACGGGACCGGTGAGCAGTTGCGCATGGCGCTCGATCTCGGCGCCGAGCGGATCATCATCGGCCTGGGCGGCAGCGCGACCAACGATGGCGGGATGGGCCTCGCCCGGGCCCTGGGGGTGCGCTTCCTGGCCGCCGACGGTCGCGAGCTCGCGGGGACCGGCGCGGACCTCGGGCGCGTGTGCGCGATCGATACCTCCGGTCGTGATCCCCGGATCGACGCCGTCGAGATCCTGCTCGCCTGTGACGTGACCAACCCGTTCTGCGGTCCGGCGGGCGCGGCGGTCGTGTTCGGCCCGCAGAAGGGCGCCGATGCCGCCGCGGTGGCGCGCCTGGACGCCGGCCTTGCCAACCTGGCCGAGGTGCTCGCCGACGCGACAGGCGTCGACGTCAGCGCGACACCGGGCGCCGGGGCCGCGGGCGGGGCCGCGGGCGGCATCCTGGCGCTGCTCGGTGGGATCGCTGACGCCCGGGGCGCCGCTGGTGCTCGAGGCGGCCGGCCTCGGCGAGCGGCTCGTCGGTGCCGAGCTGTGCATCACCGGCGAGGGGCGCCTGGACGCGCAATCGATGCAGGGCAAGGCGGTGAGCGCCGTCGCCGTGGCCGCGCGGGACGCCGGGGTGCCGTGCGTGGCGGTGACGGGGTCGCTGGCGCTCCTGCCGGGCATGGTGCGGCGCATGGGCCTGACGGCGGCGTTCCCGATCAATCGCGAGCTCGCGCCCGAGCCCGACGCGCTGGCGGCAACGGAGACCAATCTCGCGGCGATGGGCGCCGAACTGGCCGGCGTCTGGGCCCGTGCGCGCGGCGCCACCGGCGCCGCGTGACGAGGCGTCAGCGCCAGGCGGCCGTCCGGCCGCGGCGCGGCACCCGGAGCCACCCCGTGACGGCCTCGAGCACGCCGGGCCCGTTCGCGCCCGCGTGATCCAGCTCGCCCGCGCCGCCAGCTGGGGATCGGCGTCGGCGCCGTTGCGCACCAGGGCGAACGTCCCCGACGTAGGCGCCGATTGCCATGTCCTCCGCGGAGTCGCCGACGGCCAGGCACGCCACCGGATCGAACCCGTAGCGGGACAGGTGCGCCTGCACGGCCGCCGCTTTGCTCGCGCCGGCCGGCAGGACGTGGAACACGTGGACATCTCCCGGGCCGATGCGTCCGTTGTCGGCGAAGCGCAAGGCGCCGCCGCTGTAGTCGGTCACCCATCGCGCGGTATCGGCGCTGGCGATGCCGCGGAGGCAGTGGCTGCCCTCGCGGCCCCAGCTGGCGCCCGGATGGATCTCGAGCAGCGGCTCGCGGGCCAGCAGCTCGTCGATGATCCCGGTCGCCGAGACGGCCTCGAGCACCGTCTGGCCCGGTGCGGTCGGATAGCCGGCCTCGAGCGCCCCGAGTTCGGCCAGCACCGAATGCGCGCCGACCAGGCGGCCGATGGTCTCGAGACGCAGGCGGCTGCGCCCGCTGACGAACACGAACGGCACCCCGGCGGCGTGCAGGGCCTCCAGCGCCCGGATGCCGGCGTCGGTCGGCGCGTTGTCGCCCGTTCGCAGGATCGACCCGCCGTACCCCAGGAGCGTGCTGTCCAGGTCGATGTAGCAGCAGCGGCCGTCAGCGGGCACGGCGCTCCCGATACCCGTCGAACTCACGGATCGGTGCGCGTTCGGTCGGGGCGATCGGCGTCGTCGTCAGCACCCAGCCGCCGTTGCGCCGCTCAGGGCGCACGTAGCCGTCCGCGCCGGCCAGCGTTTCCGGGCACGCGCCCGTCGCGGGCGAGTCGCCGCAGCACCGCGTGCTGGATCGCGAACGCCATCTCGCCAAGCGCGTGCGTCGGCTGGTTGACGTGGGTCCGCGTGCCCAGGTCGACCTGGGCGAGTGCGCTGAGCCCGGCCGTCTCCAGGATGTCGATGAGCAGGCCGATCTCGACCGCATAGCCGGTGAAGAACGGCACCCGCTCGAGCAGGCTGCGCCGGCCGGCCTGCTCGCCGGCCAGCGGCTGGGCGATCCCGGCCAGCTCGGGATAGAACAGATTGATCAGCGGCCGCGCGCAGATCTCGGTGACGCGCCCGCCATCGTTGGTCTCACCCAGCCGACGCGTGTAGATCGCCTTCACGAACCGGATGTCGTCGTCGCTCAGCAGCGGTCCCAACAGCCCCGGGATGTATGTCGGCGAGAAGTCCACGAGATCCGAATCCAGCCAGACGATCAGATCGCCGCGGGTGGCCGCGAGGCTCTTCCAGAGCGCCTCGCCCTTGCCGCGGGCACTGCCGGACTCCGGCAGGATCGCATCGTCCTGGTAGACGCTCGCGCCGGTCTCCCGAGCGATCGCGACGGTCGCGTCGCGGGAGTGGGAATCGATCACGACCAGTTCGTCGACCAGCGGCAGGCCGTCCATCCAGCGGTCTCGGACCGCGGCGAGGATCGGTCCGATCGTGTCGGCGACATTGAGGGCCGGCAGACAGACGCTGACGGTCGTGCCGGCGGCGCGCTTGGCGGCAACGAGCCGCTCCGGATCGAAATCGGCGCCCGCGAAAGTGCGCGCGCTGAGCCACTGGTCGTCGGTCACGACCGCAAACGATAGTGACCGTCGACTCGTGTAGCGTCCGGAACCGTCATGG
This sequence comes from uncultured Thermoleophilia bacterium, assembly GCA_963784985.1. Classification (GTDB taxonomy): domain Bacteria; phylum Actinomycetota; class Thermoleophilia; order Miltoncostaeales; family Miltoncostaeaceae; genus CAITWD01. Next base: position 23,153 of record CAWATR010000016.1, on the reverse strand, counting down.
CCAAGGAACTCAAAGGGCTGGTCCTGTCCGGGGGGCGCCGGCACCCGGCTGCGCCCGATCACCCACACCAGCGCCAAGCAGCTCGTGCCGGTCGCCAACAAGCCCGTGCTGTTCTACGGGCTCGAGTCGCTGCGGGACGCCGGCGTGCGCGAGGTGGGCATCGTCGTCGGTGACACGCACGCCGAGATCGAGGCCGCGGTCGGCGACGGAACGCAGTTCGGGCTCAACGTGACCTACATCCGGCAGGACGCCCCGCTGGGCCTGGCCCACGCGGTCCTGACCGCGGAGCGAATTCCTCGGCGACGCGCCGTTCGTGATGTATCTCGGCGACAACCTGCTGCGCGACGGCATCCAGGAACTGGTCGCCGAGTTTCGGGACAGCGACGCCGACGCCATGATCCTGCTCCAGCGCGTGCCCAACCCGCAGTCCTACGGGGTCGCCGAGCTGTCTGCGGGGCGTGTCGTGCGGCTGGTCGAGAAGCCAGCCGAGCCGCAGTCCGATCTGGCGCTCGTGGGGGTCTACATGTTCACGCCGGCGATTCTGGCCGCCGCCAAGGCGATCAGTCCGTCCGCGCGGGGTGAGCTGGAGATCACCGACGCGATCCAGTATCTGATCGATCAGGGCCTGCGCGTCGAGCCGTCGGTGGTCACCGGCTGGTGGAAGGACACCGGGAAGCTCGAGGATATGCTCGAGGCCAACCGGCTCATCCTGGATGTGCTCGAGCCCCGTCTCGACGGCACGCTCGAGGACTCGACCATCGAGGGTCGGGTTGTCGTCGAGGCCGGTGCGCGGCTGATCAACTCGTCGGTGCGCGGGCCGGCGATCATCGGTGCCGGCGCCCTGGTGGAGGACGCGTACGTCGGGCCGTACTCGGCGATCTCCAGCGGGGTGGTGATCCGGCGGGCTGAGGTCGAGCACAGCATCTTCCTCGAGGACAGCCGGGTCCAGGACATCGACGCCCGCATCGAGAGCAGCCTTGTCGGGCGCGGTGTCGTGATCGCCCGCTCCGACGCCAAGCCGCGCGCGTACCGGTTCATGGTCGGGGACTCGTCATCGATCGGCTTGCTGTAGTCCCGTGCGCGTGCTCGTCACCGGTGCCGCCGGCATGCTGGGATCCGATCTGATCCCGTACCTGCGCGGACGCGGGCACGACGTCGTGGGCGTCGATCTGGAGGTCGACATCCGCGATCCCGCACAGGTCGATGCCTGTCTTGGCGAGGTCGCCCCCGAGGCCGTGATCCATGCCGCCGCGTGGACCGACGTCGACGCCGCCGAGGCCGACGAGCCGGCGGCCTACGCGGTCAACGCCGCGGGGGCGGGCAACGTCGCGCGGGCCGCGGCCCGCCGGGCCGCACCGTTGGTCTACATCTCGACCGACTACGTCTTCGACGGGACGGCTGGCCGCGACTATCGCGAGGACGACCCGACCGCACCGATCGGTGCCTACGGGCGCACGAAGCGTGCGGGCGAGCTCGCGGTGCTCGAGGCCCATCCGATCGGCACCCGAATCGCACGGACGGCGTGGCTCTACGGGTCGCACGGACGCAACTTCGTCGACACGATGCGCGCGCTGGGGGTCGAGCGTGAGGCCGTGCAGGTCGTCGCGGACCAGGTCGGCTCGCCGACCTGGACGCGGGACCTGGCGCCGGCCCTGGAGGCGGTCCTCGGCCTGCCCGCCGGGATCTACCACACGGCCGGCGGCGGTTCGGTCAGCTGGGCTGGCTTCGCGGAGGCGATCTTCGCCGACGCCGGCATCGCCTGTCGCGTCGAATCGATCACGACCGCGCAGCTGGCCCGCCCCGCCCCACGCCCGCCGCGCTCGGTGCTCGCGGTAACCCGCCCCGGCGCCCCGCGGCTGCGCGAGTGGCGCGCCGCACTGCGTGCGTACCTCCAGGAGGGGTCGTGAGGATCTTGCTCACCGGCGGTTGCGGGTTCATCGGCTCGTCGTTCGTGCGCATGGCCCTGGCGCGCGGCTACTCGGTCACCAACCTCGACAAGCTCACCTACGCGGGCAACCCGGCCAACGTGGCCGAGGTCGCCGACCTGCCGGGGTACCGGTTCGTGCACGCCGACATCGCCGACCCGGAGGCCGTGGAGGGTGCGCTGGAGGGCGTCGACGTGGTCGTCAACATGGCGGCCGAGAGCCATGTCGACCGCAGCATCCTCGATCCGACCGCGTTCCCGCTGACCGACGTGGTCGGCACCGCCGTCCTGCTTGATTGCTCCCGGCGCGCCGGCGTCGCGCGCTTCGTCCAGGTCTCGACCGACGAGGTCTACGGGTCGATTCCCGTCGGAGCGTTTCGCGAGACCGATCCGCTCGCGCCGTCGAGTCCCTATTCCGCCAGCAAGGCGGGCGGGGACCTGCAGGCGCTGGCCTGGCACCGCACCTACGGCATGGACGTCGTCGTCACACGCGGTTCGAACACCTACGGCCCGCGCCAGTACCCCGAGAAGCTGATCCCGCTGTTCGTGACCAATGCCCTCGACGGCGAGTCGTTGCCGGTCTACGGCGACGGCCAGCAGGTTCGGGACTGGATCCACGTCGACGACCACTGCTCCGGCATCCTCGCGGCGCTCGAACACGGCACCGCCGGCGAGGTCTACAACGTCGGCGGTGGCAACGAGCGGACCAATCTGGAGATCACCGAGCGCATCCTGGAGCTCACCGGCCGTGATGCCAGCCTGATCCAGCAGGTCGCGGACCGCCCGGGCCACGACCGGCGCTACGCGCTGGCGACCGAGAAGCTGCGCGCGGTCGGCTGGGCCCCCGAGGTCGCGTTCCCGCAGGGCCTGGCGGATACCGTCGGCTGGTTCCGGGCCAACCGCGAGTGGTGGGAACCGATCAAATCCGGCGCATACCGGGCCTACTACGAAGCCCAATACGGCCGGCGCTCGGCAGGCGGGTCGCCGGCCTGAGGCGCCTACTCGGCGACGAATTCCTCCGGTGGGACGTCGCGCCACACCTTGGCCGGCAACCCGGCCACCAGGCGCTTGGCGGGGACGTCGCGGGTGACCAGGGCGCCGGCCGCCACGAACGCCTCCTCGCCGATCTCGATGCCCGGCAGGATGACGACGCCGCCGCCCACGCGGGCGCCACGGCGGATGATCGCGCCGCGGATTCGCCCGTGACGCGCCTCGGTGCGCCCCATCAGGTTGTCGTTGGTCGTCGTCACGCACGGGGCGATGAACACGTGGTCTTCGAGCGTCGAGTACGCCGTGATGTAGCTGTTGGACTGGATCTTGGAGAAGGCGCCGATGTCGGTGTCATTTTCGACGCACACCCCGCGCCCGACGACGACGCCCTCGCCGATCGCGCACCGTTCGCGCACCGAGGCGAGGTCGCCGATGATCGCCTTCGGACCGATCGTCGTGCCGGCGTAGACGATCGCGCCGGAGCACACCGCCGCGCCGTCCCCGAGCTCGAGGCCTGGCAGCGGATCCCGACGGGCCGTGGACCGGGCCGACAGGCGCGGCGCCTTGCCGAGGACGACGTTGTCTTGGATGACACACCCGTCGCCGATGACCGTGTCGTCGTGGATGACCACGTTGGCGCCGATCTCGACGTCGCTGCCGATGGTCACGTTGGCGCCGAGCACCAGGTTCTCTCTCACTGGATTGCCTCCGCGAGTGGGATGCCGACCCCGCCGGATTGCAGGCTCGTGGTCATGGCCTCCAAGACCTCGACGACGGTCGCACCGGCGCGACCGTCGGCGAGCGGCCGCTGGCCGTCGGCCACGCACCGGACGAACTCCTCGCAGACGACGCGCAGCGGCTCGACGGCCGGGATCTTGGGGATGTAGATGTCGCCGCTGCGCACCTGAATGTACTCGCCGTAGGTCTCCGTGCGCGGGATCGGGCCCTTGTCGTACAGCGTCACCTTGCGCTCGGTCTCCATGTCGTCGAAGACGACCATCTTCTCGGAGCCGATGACGGTCATCTTGCGCATCTTGTGCGGGTCGAGCCACGACAGGTGCAGGTGACCGAGGATGCCCGACGGAAAGCGGATGTGCCCGAACACGACGTCCTCGACGCCCGGCTGCAGGTAGCTCTCGCCGCGCGCCGAGACCTCGATCGGCCGTTCGCCGACCAGCCAGAGCAGCACCGAGATGTCGTGCGGGCCGAGGCTCCAGAGCGCGTTCTCGTCGGGGCGGACGATGCCGAGGTTCTGGCGGTTGCCGTACAGATAGAACACCTGCCCGAGGTCGCCCGCGTCGATCATCTGCTTTACCCGCTGCAGACCGGGGTGGTACACCAGCAGGTGGTCGACCATCAGGACCAGGCCCGCCGTGTCGGCGAGGTTCGCCAGTTCGCGCGCATCGGCGGCGGCCAGCGCGAGTGGCTTCTCGACGAAGGTGTGCTTGCCGGCGCGCAGCGACCGCTTGGCGAGCGCCGCGTGGGTCGGCACCGGGGTCGCGATCACGACCCCGTCGAGCGCGGCGTCCTCGAGGAGGTCGTCGAACCGGGTCGTGAACTGCGTGGTCGGGTATGCGTCGCGATGCCGGTCGAGGACCTCGGGGTCGAGGTCGCAGCACCAGGCGAGCTCCGCGTCGGACATGCGGGCGAAGTTGCGGGCGAGGTTCGGGCCCCAGTAGTTCATCCCGACGACGCCGAGGCGTACGCGGCTCATAGGCGCCACACATTCGGCGCGTCGGGCACGACCCGGCGCAGGTCGACGACCAGCGGCGCGTGGTCGACCACCATGTCCCAGTCGACCCCGTCGTGGTCCGTGACGACCACGACCACGTCATGGGCCGCGAGTGTCGCCGGGGTCAGCGGCACGCTCTCGAGCGCGCGGGTGGCCAGCGTCGCCACGTACGCGTCGTGATAGCTGACCATTCCGCCCTCGGCGGCGAGGAGGTCGATGATCCGGAGCGCCGGGCTCTCGCGGGTGTCGTTGACGTTCTTCTTGTAGGCGACACCGAGCACCAGCACCTTGCTGCCGTTGAGCGCCTGCCGGCGGCTGTTGAGGGCCCGGATCACCTTGGACACGCAGAACGCGGGCATCTGCGAGTTGACCTTCCCGGCGAGCTCGATGAACTCGGTATGGAAGTCGAACTCGCGCGCCTTCCAGGTCAGGTAGAAGGGGTCGATCGGGATGCAGTGCCCGCCGAGGCCGGGGCCCGGGCGGAAGGGCATGTAGCCGAACGGCTTCGTGGCGGCGGCGTCGATGACGTCCCAGACGTCGATCGACATCCGGTCGCACAGCACCGCCAGCTCGTTGACGAGCGCGATGTTGACGCTGCGGAAGATGTTCTCGAGCAGCTTGGTCATCTCGGCGACCTCCGGCGTGGAGACCTCGACGATCGTGTCCATGGCCAGCCCGTAGATCTCGGCCGCGCGGCGCGTGCACTCGGGCGTCAGCCCGCCGACGACCTTCGGCGTGGTGCGGGTCGTCCAGTCGACGCGGCCGGGGTCGACCCGCTCCGGCGAGAAGGCCAGCGAGAAGTCGCGGCCCGCCCGCAGCCCCGAGCGCTCGAGGATCGGGGCCAGCTCGTCGCGCGTCGTCCCGGGGTAGGTCGTGCTCTCGAGGACGACCAGCTGGCCCTGGCGCAGCCGCTGGGCGAGGCTCTCGGCGGCGCCGAGCACCGCGGACAGATCGGGTTCGCGGTGCTCGTCCAACGGCGTCGGCAGGCAGATCAACACCGCGTCGACCTGCCGGATCTCATCCCAGTTGGTCGTCGCGCGGATCAGGCCGGCGCGCGGTCAGGGGCGCCCAGGCGTTCGCTCGCGACGTCCTCGATGTACGACCGGCCGGCGTTGATCTGGTCGACCTTGGACTGGATCGCATCGAGGCCGAGGACCGGGACTCCCGCCTCGGCGAACGCCGCCGCCAGCGGAAGCCCGACGTAGCCCAGACCGATGACCCCGACCCGGGGCGCAGGCGCGCTCAATCAGACCTTCTTGGACTCGAGGGGAACGGGAACAACAGCAACGGCGCGATATCGTAGCCAGTGGCGCAACCGACCGAAAGGACCGCACCAGGTGGCCGACAGCGTACTCGCCGGTCTGCCGCGCCTCGTGCGCGTGCGCGACGAGGTCCGCATGCGCGGGATCGCGGCCCTTGGGATCGGTGCGGCGACGGTCGGCTGGTGGATGTTGGCGTGGCTGCTCAACGAAGGCGTCGACGGGCTGCGGTTCGTCATCGCCGTCGCTGTCATCGGCGCCCCGTCGCTGGTCGCCGCGTGGCTCATCAGCCGTCGGCGCCTGCGGCGTCGCCGGCGAGTTCCAGGCGCCGCCGCGCAATGCGGTCTACGAGACGATCGCGGCGGCGCGGGAACGCCGCACGCGCCTGGCCGGCGTCGTGATGTTCGCGGTCATCATCCTGATGATCTTCGACCATTTCAGTCACGGGGCCGGCGAGATGGCGGGCCTCGTGGCGGGCCTGTTCATCCCGTTCGGGATCTTCGACATCCGCGAGTCGCACCACTGGACGGCACTCGAGCGCGAGCACCACGACACCCGCCTGTATGTGCTGATGCGGGCCCACGCGATGATGGTGCCGCTCAGCCCGGACGCGGTCTACGAGCGCCCGCGCAGTGACGCCGAGGTCGTGCGCCTGGGCTACCCCGGCATCGAGGACTAGCGCGCCGCGGCGAACTCGGCGACGAGGTCTGCGATGCGCTCCGAGGCGTGGCCGTCACCGTAGAGATCCGGTGCCGCGGCCGGGATCGCGGCGGCTGGCGAGCGCCGCGGCCACGCGGGCGGCATCCATCCCGGCCAGGGTGTTGAACCCGTGCGTGACGGTCTCGGTCCACTCGGTCGTGTCGCGGAGCGTGACGCACGGGATCCGGTGCAGGCAGGCCTCCTTCTGCACACCGCCCGAGTCCGTGACGACGGCCCCGGCCTGGGTCAGCAGGCGCGTGAAGTCCAGGTACCCGACCGGCGCGACCAGCTGCACGTCGGGGATGCGCGTCGCGGCCTCCCACAATCCCGCCGCCTCGAGCTTGGCGCGGGTTCGGGGGTGGACCGGAAACAGCGCCGGCCCCGGCAGCGCGCTGAGGACCTGCACGAGCGATGCGAGCGCCTCGGTCGTGTCGGTCGCCGCGGCGCGGTGGACCGTGACCAGGATGTAGGCGCCCGGCGTGAGCCCGTAGGCCTCCGGTCCCGGCCTGTCTGCGGCCGCGTCGGCGAACAGGAGCGCCGCGTCGAGCATCACGTCGCCCACCATGTGGACGCCCGCCGTGATCCCCTCCCTGGCCAGGTTGTCGACGGCGACCGGCGTCGGGCAGAACAGCAGGTCCGACAGATGGTCGGTCGTGACGCGGTTCTGTTCCTCGGGCATCGCGCGATCGAATGAGCGCAGACCGGCCTCGACGTGGGCGAGCGGGACCCCCGACTTGGCGGCCGAGATTGCCCCCGCGAGGGTCGTGGTCGTGTCGCCGTAGACCAGCAGCAGATCGGGCGCCGTCGCCGTGAGCAGGCCTTCGAGGCCGGTCAGAATCGCCGCGAGCTGGCCCAGCGGGGTGCCCTTGCCCACCCCGAGCGCGTAGTCGGGCGACGGGATGGCGAGCTCATCGAAAAACAGGTCGGCGAGCTCGGGGTCATAGTGCTGCCCGCTGTGGACCAGGATCTCGGTGCCGCGGGCGCGCAATGCCCGCGACAGCGGGGCGGCCTTGACGAACTGTGGGCGGTTGCCGACAAGCGACATGACGCGCAATCAGGGCTTCCTTTCACGTGCCGGCCCGCCGCCCGCACCCGCGGGATCGACGTGGATGCGCGTCGCTGCGTCGCACGGCCGCGGCCAGGCGACGTTCATGGCTGCGGCCGGTCGATGCGGGCGATTGCCTGGGCCCGGCCGTCGCGTGTGGCGGTGATCACGACGCCCTGCACCCTGACGCCGCCCTCGGCCGGCTCGAAGCGTCCGGGAGCGCCGGTGAGAAAGCGGTTGATGATCGTGGCGGTCTTGACGCCGATCACCGAGTCGTGGGGCCCGGTCATGCCGAGGTCGGTGATATAGGCGGATCCGCCCGCCAGCACGCGCTCGTCGGCGGTCTGGACGTGTGTGTGCGTGCCGACGATCGCCGTCACCCGGCCATCGAGGTACTGCCCCATCGCGACCTTCTCGCTGGTCGCCTCGGCGTGGAAGTCGACGAGTATCCGCGGGGTGTGACGGGCGGCGTCCGCGACGAGGTCGTCGACGATCGCGAAGGGGTTCGCCGAGGCGTCCATGAACACGGCCCCCTGCAGGTTGATGACCGCTGCGTCGCCGGCGTGCGTTTCCACGATCGCGAGCCCGGCGCCGGGCGCGTCGGGCTGCGGCAGGTTCGCCGGGCGCAGGGCCCGCGGGTTCGTCCGCAGGATCTCGTGGTATGGGGTGCGCCGCAGGGTGTGATTGCCGCCGGTCAGGACATCGGCGCCGGCGGCGAACAGGTCATCGGCCTGGCGCGGCGAGGTCCCGCTTCCGTCGGCGGCGTTCTCGGCGTTGACCACGACCAGATCGGGGCGGTGGGTGGCGATCAGCTTCGGGAGTTGGGCGACGAGCGCGCGCAGCCCCACGCCGCCGACCACGTCGCCGATCATCAGGGCGGTGAACCCCTCGCTCACGAGGAATTGGCCATCCGTTGGAGCTCGATGGCCACATGGTTGCCCGCGTCGCCGGAGAACTGGGCGATGTTCTGGCCCTCGACTCCGTTCAGGTCGATGACCTGGCCGAGTGGCGTGACGCCGGAGATCACCGCCTGGCCGACCTGCGGCGACGGGGTGCCGGGATGCGCGACCAGGTGGGTCACGCTCACCGCGACCCCGGGCGCACCCTGTGGGGCGATCAGCAACCGGTAGCCCTGGACCTGACCTTGGACGATGTTGTTGTACACACCGATGATTTGGCCGTCGACCGGCGAATAGACCACTGTTCCCGCGGGGGCGCCCACGTCCAGCTCGAGATCGGGCAGCGCACTACCGCTGGCGCCTTCGTCGTATCGATGCAGCGGACCGGTCGGGGTGAGCTCGATCGCGGCCGGATCCGGAATGGAGCGGAAGACAATCGCGGTGATCGCATTCGCGTTGATCGGCAAGGCGATCGAGACCAGCGGCGCCTGGGCCAGCAACTCCCGTTGGGGCGGCGTGGTGAGCGGTACCGGGCTGCCCGGGCTCGAGTTCGCGACCGGGCTCGACGAGGACGCGCCGCCGGTTGCCCAGAACAGCACCACCACGACCACCGCCACGACGACTGCCGCCAGCCCGGCGGTCACGAGCGCGCGCCGATTGCGCTGGCGGCGCTGGTGGTTGCGCCCGACCCGGTCGGCGGACGGCCGCTGTCGCTGCTGCGTTGACATCCCGTCTGACACTACCTCAGCCGGTCCGCGGGGGAACCGCGGTGGTCGGCCAGGGAACTCCTGGCGTACGATGGCCCTGGGACGCGATGACTAACCGACCGCCCACACCTCCTTGGGCCATGTTCCTCGTGGTCGTGGCCCTCGTGGTCGCGATCTGGATCATCGGGCAGACGATCGGGCAGGTCCTGATCGTCTTCCTGTTCTCGGTGGTCCTGGCGCTGCTGCTCAACCCGGCCGTCCGCTTCCTGCGCCGCTTGCGCATCCCGCGTGGGCTCGCGGTCGCGATGGTCTTCCTGGCGCTGCTCGCGCTCGTTGCCGGCGTCATCGCGCTCGTCGTGACGCCGGTGCGCTCGCAGATCCAGACGATCCACACCCAGCTGCCGACCTATCACGCCGAGGCGAGCAGCCAGATCTCCGGGCTGCAGAGCTTTCTGCACCGGCACGGCATCCACGCGAACGTCGAGAAGGGACTGAACTCCTTCTCCAACGACGTCCAGAATCGCCTGACCCAGGGCACCTCGAACGTCCTCTCGTACAGCCTGGGCGTGCTGAGCGTGATCGTGACCATCGTGATCACGCTGGTGGCCTCGATCTACATGGTGCTCGACGCCCCGCGGATCCTGCGCTTGGCCGGGCGGATCGGGGGGCCTCCGGCCGCCGAGTTCCTGCGCCGCACCGAGCAGACCCTGATGCGGTACCTGCGCGCCCAGGTGCTCGTGTCGCTGCTGATCAGCCTCTCGGTCGGGCTGGTGCTGTGGCTGTTGGGGGTCACCGGCATCTTCCCGCTCGGCGCGACGTTCGCGGTGACGTTCATGACGCTCGTGTTCCTGTTCGATTTCGTGCCGTACGTCGGGCCGATTCTCGGGGCGATTCCGCCTGTCACGCTGGCGCTCCTGACGTCACTGACAGCCGCGGTGTGCGTGGTGGTGGCGTTCGTGGTGATCCACGAGACCGTGCGGCGCCTGGTGCCCAAGGCGATGGCCGATGCCGCGGGCGTGCAGCCGCTGGTCGTGATCTTCGGCCTGTTGATCGGGGCGCAGTTGGCCGGGGTGGTGGGCGTCGTGCTGGCCATCCCGCTGGTCGTGATCGCCAAGGAGGCCGCGGCGGTGTTGGCCGACTACGCCGTCGCGCGTCGTGCGGTTGCGGGCGACGCAACGACCGACGTGGCAGAGGTCGCGCCCGCCGAACCGGCCGACCCGCCCGCGCCGCCTGGCGGCGCGTCACGTCCGACGGCGACCCGGCGCGATGAGACTGCGCTTGAGCCGTAGGGCGTCCCTGAGACGCAGGCGGTACTCCTCCCGTGGGATGAGTTCCGTGCCGAAACGCATCGTGTGCTCGGTCGCCATCTGGATGTCCCAGAGCACATAGCCGCGCTCGGCCAGGCGCCGTGCCGTGGCGACGAGCACCGCGTTGCCGGCGTCGTTTGCCGTGTGGAACATGCTCTCGGAGGTGAACAGCCCGCCGAGCGCCACGCCGAAGAGCCCGCCGACCAGGCGCGGGCCATCCCAGGCCTCGATGCTGTGGGCGTAGCCGATCGCGTGCAGGCGGCAGTAGCCCTCGATGAGCCGGGGGCTGAGCCAGGTGCCCTCCGGCCGGTCGGCGCACGCGCGGCAGACCTCCGCGAACGCGCTGTCGACGCGGATGACGTAGTCGGCCCGCGCGATGCCGCGCGCCGCTGAGCGAGGGATGCGGAACGCCTCGAGCGGGATCACCGCGCGCGGGTCGGCCTCGTAGTAGGGCACCGGATCGGCGGCGTGCTCGGGGGCATCCATGGGAAACGCCCCGTAGGCGTACGCGTTCAGCAGTTCCTGCGGGTCGGGCCCGGCGGGCCGCCTGTGGTGCGGCTCGCTCACGGGCTGGGCGGGCGCAGGTTGCTCGGGTGGACAGGCATTCGGCCCGGATCTTGCCAGCGGGACGCCGGGACGACCGGATCGCGCCGGTTGGGGATACACTCGGGGACGAACGATGCCTCCGACGTCCCACGACAGCCAGGCGGGGTTTCCGGTCGTGCGTCCCCGACGGCTGCGGCGCACCGCGACCGTGCGGCGGATGGTGCGCGAGCAGCGGCTCTCGGCCGATCAGCTCATCCTGCCGATGTTCGCCGTCGACGGAGCCGGGCGCGAGGAGCCGATCGGTGCGATGCCCGGACATGCGCGGATGTCCGCGGATGTCCTGGCGGTACGGGCGGCTCGCGCGTACGAGGCCGGCGTGCCGGCCGTCCTGCTGTTCGGGGTGACCGACAACAAGGACGAGTCGGGCAGCGCCAGCTGCGATCCGGAGGGCGAGGTCCAGGAGGCGATCGCCGCCATCAAGCTGCTGGTGCCGGAGATGGTCGTGATCACCGACGTATGCCTGTGCGAGTACACCTCCCACGGACACTGCGGGATCCTGCGCGACGGCGAGGTCGACAACGACCTGTCGATCGAGGCGCTCGCCCGGGCGGCGCTGAGCCACGCCGACGCGGGGGCCGACATCGTCGCGCCGAGCGACATGATGGACGGCCGGGTGGCGGCGATCCGGCACACGCTCGATGCGCACGGCTACCAGGATGTCGCGATCCTGAGCTACGCGGCCAAGTACGCGTCCGCGTTCTATGGTCCGTTCCGGGAGGCGGCCGGATCCGCACCGAGCTTCGGCGACCGGCGCGGGTACCAGATGGATCCCGCCAACGGGCGCGAGGCGCTCCGAGAGGTGGCGCTCGATATCGGCGAGGGCGCCGACATGGTGATGGTCAAACCGGCCGTTGTCTACCTGGATGTGATCTCTGCCGTGCGCCAGCTGACGACGCTGCCGGTCGCCGCGTATCACGTCAGCGGCGAGTTCTCGATGATCAAGGCTGCTGCCGAGCGGGGTTGGTTAGATGAACGCACCGCGGCGCTCGAGGTGCTGACCGCGATCATCCGGGCCGGGGCCGACCTGGTGATCACCTACTTCGCCGAGGACGCGGCGGCATGGTTGAAGGAGACCGAGTGACGACGACCGCATCCGCGCGGATCCACCACAAGCCCGACGATGCAGATCGCGCGCTGCTGAACGCCCTGCAGGCCGGCCTGCCGCTGGTCCGCGACCCGTTCCGGGAAGTCGGCGTGGGCATCGGGATGTCCGAGGACGAGGTCCTGTCGCGGGTGCGGGTGCTGCGCCAGGCCGGGATCGTGCGCCAGCTGTCGGCGATCTTCGACACGCGAGCGCTCGGCTACGAGAGCAGCCTCGTCGCGGCCAAGTACCCGGACGAGCGCCTGTTCGAGGCGGCCGCCATCGTCGGCGGCCACCCGGGGGTCAGCCACAACTACCGGCGCAGCCACGCCTTCAACCTGTGGTTCACGCTCGCCGTCGAGCCCGGCGCGCGCCTCGGGCTCCAGGAGACGATCGACATCCTGGCCGAGGCGACCGGGGCCGAGTCGATGCGCCCGCTGCCGACCCTCAAGCTGTTCAAGATCAACGTCCAGCTCGACATGACCGGCACCCAGGACGCCGCGGCCAAGTCCGCGCCGGCGGCGCCACCGGTGCGCGGCGACGGCGTGCTGCCGACCGCCGCTGATAAGCGGTTCATCTGCATCCTGCAGCAGGACCTGCCCGCCGAGCCGGCGCCGTTCGATCGCTGGGCCGCGGAGGCCGGCATCGATCCCGACGAGCTGCTCGAGCATGCGCGGACCTTCGTGGCGCGGTCATACATGCGGCGCTTCGCGGCCGTCCTCAACCATCGGCGCGCCGGCTTCGGCGCCAACGGCATGGCGGTCTGGCGGGTACCCGAGGACGAGCTCGAGCGCATCGGCCCGCAGATGGCCGCGTTCCGGTCGGTCTCGCACTGCTACCGGCGCCCGACGTATCCGGACTGGCCCTATTCGATCTTCACGATGGTCCATGCGCGTTCGCAGGAGCTCTGCGAGGAGGTCATCGAGGCGATCGCCCAGGAGACCGGCATCACCGATCCCGGCGCGCGGGCCGTGCTGTATTCGACCTACGAGTTCAAGAAGATCCGACTGGTCTACTACACGCCCGAGTACCGGCAGTGGGAGGACATCGCCCTGGCCGGTGGGCCGTTCCCCAAGTGGGAGCCCGCTGCGGCATGAGGACGCGCGACGCGCGCAGCGCGGAGCTGTTTGATCGGGCACGGCACGTTCTCGTCGGCGGGGTGAACTCGCCGGTGCGCGCGATGCGCTCGATCGGGCGCGATCCCATCTTCATCGACCGGGCGGCGGGCGCCTACGTCTGGGATGTCGACGGTAACGACTACGTCGACTACCTCGCCAGCTGGGGCCCGGCGATCCTCGGCCACACGCCCCCCGCGGTGGTCGCGGCGCTGACCGCGGCGCTGCCGCGCGGGACGTCCTACGGAGCCCCGACCGAACGCGAGGTGCGCTTCGCCGAGGCCGTCCGCGACGCGGTGCCGTCAATCGAGCGGCTGCGGATGACCTCCTCCGGCAGCGAGGCGGTGATGGGCGCGCTGCGGGTGGCCCGCGCGGCCACCGGACGCGACATCATCGTCAAGACGATCGGCGGCTACCACGGCGCCATCGACGGATTGCTCGCCGACGCCGGCAGCGGCGCGACCACCCTCGGGGTGCCGACCAGCCCGGGCGTGCCGGCAGGGGCGACCGCCGCGACCCGTCTGGTGCCCTACAACGATCTCGCCGCCGCCGAGACGGCCCTCGCGGGCGCCGCGGCGATCATCGTCGAGCCCGTCGCGGGGAACATGGGCGTCGTGCCCCCGGCCGCCGGCTACCTGGCCGGACTGCGGACCGCCTGCGATCGGACCGGAGCGCTGTTGATCCTGGACGAGGTCATCACCGGGTTCCGGATCGCACGCGGTGGCGCGCAGGAGCGCTTCGGCGTGACCGCGGACCTGGCCTGTTACGGCAAGATCATCGGCGGCGGCCTGCCGGTCGGCGCATTCGGCGGCCGGGCGGCGATCATGTCCGAGCTGGCGCCCGAGGGCCCGTGCTACCAGGCCGGGACGCTCTCCGGCAACCCGCTGGCGACCGCCGCGGGTCTCGCCGTGCTGGACGCCGTCGCGGCACCGGGCCTGTACGAGCAACTCGAAGCCCGCGGCGCGGCGCTCGAGGCGGCCTTTACCGCGGCCCAGGTGCCGGTGGTCGTCAACCGGGTCGGATCGATGCTGACCCCGTTCTTTGCCGCCGTGCCGGTCACCGACTACGCGTCGGCGACTACATCGGACACCAGCCGCTACGGGGCGTTTGCCCGCGCGCTGCTGGCCCGTGGGGTCTACCCGCCGCCGTCGCAGTTCGAGGCGTGGTTCGTCAGCGCGGCGCATTCGGACGAGGACCTCGCCCGAACCGGCGCTGCGTTCGCCGAGGCCGCGCAGGTGGCCGCCGCGTGAGGACGGACCTGATCACCGAGCCGGCCCTCGCCGAGGGCCTCGGCGCGGCCGCCGCGGAACCGCTGCTGGCTCGGCTCGTCTCGCCGCCGCTGGCGGCCGAGCACGCGCTCGGCCTCGACCTGATCCTGGAGGGCTTTCTCGCCCACCATGGGCGTCCGCGCGAACTGGTGCGCGCCGACGCCTCGGGGCTCGTCCTGGCAGGCGACTACTGTTTCGCGGCCGGCCTGGTGCGCGTCGCCGGCGCACAGGACGTGTTCGTCGTCGACGCCCTGGCTCGCCTGGTGGCGCTTTCGGCGGGCGTCGTCGCGACCGGTCGCTCCGCCGAGCTGCCCGCCCTGTGGCTGGGCACGGCAGCCGCGATCGCCGGTGCCGGCCAGCCGGCCGTGCGTGCCCGCTTCGCCGCGGCGCTGCGCAGGTCGACCGAGGAGGCCGATCCGTCGGGGTTCGACGAGCTGGCGGCCGCGTTGGATGATCCGCCGGACCTGGCCGCGGTGTTCGCGTGATCCGGGACCTGCGTGATTGGATCGAGCGGCTGCGCGACGCGGGGGAACTCGTGGAGATCACCGCGCCGGTCGATCCGTATCTGGAGATCACCGAGATCACTGACCGCGTCTCCAAGCGGTTCGGGCCGGCGCTGCTGTTTCGGAACGTGATCGGTAGTGAGTTCCCGGTCCTGATCAATCAGTTCGGCAGCGATGCCCGCATGCGCATGGCCCTCGAGGTCGACTCGCTCGACGAGCCCGGTGCGCGCATCCAGGTGCTGATGGACCTGCAGCCGCCGCAGGGGCTCGTCGCAAAGGTGAAGGCGCTCGGCAAGCTGCGCGAGCTCGCGTCGTTCTCGCCGCGGATGGTCAAGAGTGCGCCGTGCCAGGACGTCTGGATGGATGCGCCCGACCTGACCAAGCTGCCGATCCTCACGTGCTGGCCCGACGACGGGGGGCCGTACATCACGCTCCCGCTGGTCTTCAGCAAGGACCCGACCACCGGCGTGCGGAACTGCGGCATGTACCGCGTGCAGGTCATCGACGAACGCACGGCGATGATGCATTGGCAGATCCACAAAGACGGCGCGGCCCACCTGCGCGATTCGGCCGGCCGCGTCGAGGTCGCCATCGCGATCGGCACCGATCCGGCCGTGACCTACAGCGCGACGGCGCCGCTGCCCCCCAACATCGACGAAATGCTGTTCGCGGGCTTCCTGCGCGGCGACAACGTCGACATGGTGCCATGCCGCACCGTGGACATGGAGGTGCCGGCGAACGCCGAATTCGTCATCGAGGGCTACGTCGATGCGACCGACGTCGGCCCGGAGGGGCCGTTCGGGGATCACACCGGCTTCTACACCCCGGTTGACGACTACCCGACGCTGCACATCACCGCGATCTCGCACCGACGGGATCCGATCTACGCGACGACGATCGTCGGGCCGCCACCGATGGAGGACTTCTTCCTCGGCAAGGCCACCGAGCGCATGTTTCTGCCGCTGATCCGGATGACGGTGCCGGACCTCTACGACATGAACCTGCCGCTGGAGGGCGTGTTCCACAATTGCGCGATCGTGTCGGTCAAGAAGCGCTACCCGGGGCACGCGAAGAAGCTCATGAACGCCGTCTGGGGCCTCGGGCTGCTCTCGCTGACGCGCTGCGTGATCGTCGTCGACCACGATGTCGACGTCCACAACATCTCGCAGGTCGCCTTTACGGCGTTCAGCAACGTCGACCCCGCCCGTGACCATCTGATGGTCGACGGACCGGTCGACGCCCTCGACCACGCGGCGCCCTACTTCGCCTACGGGTCCAAGATCGGCTTCGACGCCACGCGCAAGTGGCCCGGGGAGGGCCCGGTGCGGCCGTGGCCGGATGCGATCGTGATGTCGCCCGAGATCCGGCGGCGCGTCGACGAGCGCTGGTCGGAGCTCGGGATCACGCTGCCGGAGCCCTGAGTCGGTAAGTGACCCCGCCACGGCGGGGCACATGCCCCTAAAGCGGCCGCATACAGCGGAGATTGACGAACCGGGGGGGCTCCGATCGTTATGATCGCGTTGATCCGGGGACCGGGGGTCGCCTGCAGGACGTCGCGCGGTCGAACCCGAACCGTCGATAGGGGGAATCGCCCGCGGTAATCGGATCCGAGTCCAAGCGCCCCGTCCGACGGGACACTTGGCCCGTGGGTTGGGGCGTGTCTGAGGTCGGCGGTCTGGTTGAATCCCCATTCCGGCGCGAGGTCGTCATGCGTATTGCTCGAGGAGGTTGAACCAGGTGGCAGATAGCGAGGGGAACGACGCCCAGAACGGGCAGCCCAAGGGCCGGTACGCTGGTCCCCGGGCCATCGATCCCGTTGTGGATGACTCCCACGATGACGATCCGGACTACGTCACCCGCACCCGCTTTTTGAGCAGCGTGGCCATCGCCGGTGGTGCGGTGCTGACCGCCGCCATCCTGGTGCCGATCGTCGGTTTCGCGGTCTCGGACTCCGTGAAGTCTCCGCAGCAACAGTGGGTCGACATCGGCCCGATGAGCAGCTTCCCCGATGGCCAGACCACCTCGATCGCGGTCTCCGGCCTGTCGCAGTGGTCGGACGCCCGCGTGTTCATGCGCAACAAGGGCGGTCAGCTCACCGCCATCTGGAATCGTTGCTCCCACCTGGGGTGCCCGGTGGAGTACTCCAAGGGCGGCGACAACTACGCCTGCCCGTGCCACGGCAGCGCGTTCGACTCCATCGGCCTGGTGATCGCCGGGCCCGCGCCGCGACCGCTGGATCGGTTCAGCGTGAAGGTCGTCAACAGCGCTGGCCAACCCAGTGGCAAAGCGGGCACCGAATACGGATCGTGGTCGACGGCGGGCACCAGCCCGACCGACCACGTCCTGGTAGGGAGCGCGTTCTCGATCAACAGCTCGCAGCAGCCGTATTCGCTGCGCGATCCGGGCGAGCCGGTGACCGGCACGTTGTCGAACCTCTACCCGTTCTCGTAGGGAGGCGCGATGAGCACCACCGATATCGGGCCGAAGGGGTCCATGGCGAAGGCGACCGACGCGACCGTCGAGTACATCGACGATCGCACCGCGGCGTCGACGGGCATCGGGAGGTTCCTGAAGCGCAACATTCCCGCCGAGACGAGCTGGTTCCAGACCCTCGGATTCGCGGTGATGGCCGTCTTCGGCCTGCAGGCCGTGACCGGCATCGTCCTGGCGATGTACTACAAGCCGGAACCGACGACCGCCTACGCGAGCATCCAGAACATCACCAACCACGTGACCTGGGGCTGGTTGGTGCGCGGCATGCACAAGTGGGGCGCCAGCGCGATGATCATCCTGGTGTTCCTGCATATGGCCCGCGTGTTCATCTTCGGGTCGTACAAGTATCCGCGCGAGCTGACCTGGGTGACCGGCGCGCTCCTGCTGATCATGACCATGTTCATGGGGCTGACCGGATACCTGCTGGTCTGGGACCAGAAGGCCTACTGGGCGACGGTGGTCGCCATGAACATCACCGCCAGCGCACCCATCATCGGTCCCTACATCGCCGACATCCTGCGCGGCGGCACGCAGTTTGGCCCAAGTACACTCTCGCGCTTCTACGCCATCCATATGCTGGTGATACCAGGGGGGATCGCGACATTCATCGGACTGCATCTGTTCCTGGTGAGCAAGCTCGGCATCTCTGAGCCGCCGTGGTCCAAGCGGTCCATGCGCGCCCGCCGGGCCGAAGAGGCCGCCGCCCGCGCCGCCGCGCGCGAGCGCGAGTCGCGAGGCCGCCGTGAGGTGACGGTCGACCCCGTGCCGCAGACGCTGACGGCGGAGGCGGGCGAGTGAATCACGCAGACCAAGAGGCGTACAAGCGCGATTACGCGCAGGCGAAAAAAGAAGGCAAGCCGTTCTACCCCTACGCGATCTACAAGGACCATATCGTCGCGGTCGTAGTCTTCGCGGCCATCATCGGGATGGCGATCTGGCAGCGGGTCGGGGTGGGCCCACCGGTCTACTCGGCGACGTCGACGTTCGAGCCGCGGCCCGAGTGGTACTTCTTCTTCCTGTTCCAGCTACTCAAGATTTTCAAGAACCAGAACACCCTGATGCCGGTCATCATGGCCACGTTCGTCATTCCCAACGTCTTGATGGTCTTGCTGCTGGCGACACCGTTTATCGACCGTCGTGCCGAGCGTCGTATCTCCAAGCGTCCGTTCGCACTGTCGACCGCGATCCTCGTGTTCATCGGGCTGGCGTGGCTCACCTATCAGGGCGAGACCGGCACGGCGGCGACCTCCAGCGCCACGTCGATCACGTTCACGGGCATCACCCCGGGCTCCGCAGCCGCGGCCGGCGAGACGCTGTTCCTCACCCAGGGATGTACGAGTTGCCATATGGTCAAGGGCGTCGGTGGCCAGGTGGGCCCGAACCTCACCACCACGGCGACCAAGAGCAAGTCGAGTACGTATCCCGGCAAGCTCCCGGTCGCAGTCCCGGGCGTGAGCGGGCCGACCTACACCGGCGAGAACTGGTACATCCTGCATACCCAGTGTCCGACATGCGCCACGCCGGGGTCGGGCATGCCGGCGTTCGCGAACTTCACCGCGGCGGAGTATCAGCAGCTGGCGACATTCCTCGCCGGGTTGGGCACGACTTATAAGTAGACACGGCCGCGTTACCGACCGTCGCGATGAGGCCCGGTTGACTCCGGGCCTCTCGTGTCGTGCGCCCGGTGTCGCGCCGTGGCACTGACCGGTCGGAACCGGGGCGGGTCGCAGGTCGGGGCGGCGACAGGCGGGCTAGGATTGGCGTCGGTGAAGCGGATCTTCCTCGGAGTGACTGGTGCCAGCGGCGCGGCGTACGCCATGACCGCCCTGCGGGCGCTGACCGATGCCGGATGCGAGGTGGGCCTGTGCGTGAGTCGCAACGGTGCCCACGTGATCAGCCACGAGCTTCTCGACGCCGGTCGCCACGCGCCGCGGGACCCGGATGCCGTGGTCCGCGAGTTCGTCGCGCGTTCGGCAGCCGCGCCTGGCAAGGTCACGATCCTCGGGCTCGACGACCTGACCGCGCCCTCTGCCTCCGGGTCGTCGCTGGCGCCCGCGGCGCTCATCTGCCGTGCTCGGGCTCGACGCTGGCGACGATCGCGCATGGCATCGCGCGCAACCTCATCCACCGTTGCGCGACGTCATGCTCAAGGAGCGCCGCACGCTGGTGTTGATGACCCGGGAGACACCGCTCTCGCTTGTCTACATCGAGAACATGGCCGCCGTCACGCGGGCTGGGGCCATCGTGATGCCCGCGTCGCCGGGCTTTTACAATCACCCCACTGACGTCAGCCAGCTGGTCGACTTCATGGTCGGCAAGGCGCTCGATCACCTGGGCGTGCCGCACGGGCTGCTGGCGCGCTGGGGTGAGGTCGCGGCCATGGCGGGACCGGCGGATCCCACGCAAGTGACCCCGTGAGCGAGCCGGCGGCGGGCCAAGAGCCCCGGGCGGCTCCCCGCGGCGGAAGTTCGGGCGATGTTCGACCGCATCGCGCCACGCTACGACCTGCTCAATCGCGTGATGACTGCGGGCCTGGACCGGCGCTGGCGCGAGGCCGCGGCTGCCGCCGCGGACGTCGCGGCGGGGAGTCGGCGCTCGACGTGTGCACCGGCACCGGCGATCTCGCGTTCGCGCTGTACCGGCGAGTCACCGCGAGCGGGCGGGCGGTCGGCGTCGATTTCGCGGAGAACATGCTGGACCATGCCCGAGCGAAGGCGGCGGAGCGGGGCGAGCCTGTCGAGTTCGTGCAGGCCGACGCGCTTGCCCTGCCGTTCGCCGACGACGAGTTCGACGGTGCCACGGTTGCCTTCGGCATCCGCAACGTCAGCGATCTGGACGGCGGAATCGCCGAGATGGCGCGCGTGGTGCGCCCGGGTGGGCGCGTCGTCATCTTGGAGATCACGACGCCCCGGCACCTGCGCCGCTTCTATCAGCTCTGGTTCGATCGCGTCGTGCCGCTCCTGGGCACGCTGCTGGTCGCGACGGTGCCGCGTACGGGTACCTGCCGGCGTCGGTCAAGCGGTTTCCGGAGCCACCGCAGCTCGCGGGTGCGATGGCCCACGCGGGGTTGGGCGACGTGCGCTGGCAGCTGTTTGCCGGGGGCATCGTCGCCCTGCACTATGGGAGAGTACGCGTGTGAGTGCGACCGCCCACCCCACCGCGCATGTGGTGACCGCCGGACTCAGGGATGCGCTGCGCGCCTGTGAGGCGCGGCTGGGTGCGGTGGTGGCCGACGGCATCACGGAGGTGGCCATGCCGGGCGCGGCGACGCTCGCGGCAGGGGGCAAGCGACTGCGGCCGCTGCTGGTGTTCGCCTGTGCGGGTGCGGCCGGCGCGCCGGCCGACGCCGTGGTTCGAGCGGCGGTCGCGGTGGAGCTCATCCACATGGCCACCCTCGTCCACGATGACCTCTTGGACGGGGCGACGATGCGCCGCGGTCGTGAGACGGTCGCGTCCTCGCACGGTGCCGACGCCGCGATCCAGGTAGGCGATTACCTGTTCGCCCAAGGCGCCGCCGAGCTGGCCGGCGCCGACGAGCCGGCGGCCATCGAGGTGCTGGCCCTCTCGGCGCTCGATCTGTCGCAGGGTGAACTGGCGCAAGGGCGCGCCGCGTTCGACGTGGCGCTCTCCGAGCGCGCGTACCTCGACCGCGTCCGCCGGCAGACTGCGTCCTGTTTGCCGCGGGTGCCGACTGGGTGCGATGCTCGGCGGCGGCTCGGCCGAGGCCCAGCAGCGGCTGACGGACTACGGCGAGGCCGTGGGGATGGCCTTCCAGATCTTCGACGACATCTTGGATGTCACCGGCGCGTCGGCCGTGACGGGCAAGCGGCGTGGGGCCGATCTCCGCGATGGCACCGTGACCCTGCCGATGATCTACGCCATCCAGGATGAGCCCGCGCTTGCCAGAGCGATCCGGGGCATCGGCGACGACGACGCGGCGATCGAGCGCCTGTGCGATCGCCTTGGCGCGCATCCCGGGGTCGTGCGGGCCCGTGAGCGGGCGCTTGGATACGTCAACGACGCCCGGGGCGTGCTCACGGGCGTGCTGGACGGCGCCGATCGACGCTCGCTGCAGTTGGTCGCCGACGGCGTTGTGGATCGGTACGCGTGAACCGGGACGCGCTGGTCGCGCTGCTTGCGACCCCGGATCCGTTGCGCGCCGCCGAGCTCGCGGGCGTCGCTCCAGGCGGCGTCGTCACCTATTCGCGCACGCCCGTCCCGGCCGACTGGCTCGTCGACACCGGCGCCGAGCAGCCCGTCCCGGCGCACCGGGCCGCCCATGCGGCGGGCCGGGCGAGCGTCGCCGTCGTCGCGTACGGGGCGGGCGTGCCGGCCGAGCAGACCGTCGATCGGCTCGATCGCCCTCGGCGCGTTGGCACGCGCGACCGGCCTGCTGCGTGCGGTGTCTCCGACGCCCGGCGAGGGCGACGCCAGCCGCCCCGGCTCCTGGGGCGTCGAGGACCTGGCGGTCATCGCGCTGGCACGCTACCTGCTGCCGGACGACACGCAGGTGCGGCCGGATTGGATCCACCTCGGGCCCGCCGCATCCCAGATCGCCTGCGGCTTCGGCGCCACCGACTGGCAGATCCCGCCCGACGACACGACCGACGCGCAGTGGCTGGCCGGTGCGGTGGGCTACCGGGCGGTGGCGCGATGAGCCCGGCACCGGCCGAGGTCTTGCGTGTCGGCCGGATCTCGGCGCTGAACATGTACCCGGTCTATCACCACCTTGAGCTCGCCGGCGGCCCGGAGTTCGTCTTTACCGATGGCCTGCCGACGACGCTCAATCGGGCGGTCACCAACGGCGACCTGGACGTCTCGGCGATGTCCTCGATCGCCTATGCCCGGCATGCCGAGGACCTCGAGCTCGTCCCGGTGGCATGCATTTCGGCCGCGGGCACCGTCGATTCGATCCTGGTGTTCTCGCGCGTCCCCCTGCAGGAGATCCGCTCGGTGGCGGTCACGCCCCACAGCGCTACGTCGGTGGCGCTCCTGCGCGTGCTGCTCGGCCCGGAGCCGGTGTTCCGCCTGTTGGAGACCTCGCCCCAGGACGCCCTCACGGAGGGCGACGCGGTGCTGTTGATCGCCGATGAGGCCCTGTCTGGTGGCCGCGATCCGTTTGCGCGGTACGTGTTCGACCTAGGTGAGCTGTGGCGCACCCGGACGGGCCTGCCGATGGTGTTTGCCGTCTGGGCGGCGCGCGCTGACCTGGCGCCGGCCCAGCACGCGATCCTCGGCGACTTGCGCCAACTGCTGACCGATGCCCAGGAGCACTACGCGCGCGACCCGGACGCGGTGGTGCGCGCGGCGGCGGCGCGGTTCCCGTTTCCCGAGGACTTCATCGCGGCGTACTTCCGCCGTCTCGGCTACGGTTTCGGTGTCGAGGAGCGTGCCGGGCTCAACGAGTTCTTGCGTCTGGCGCGCGAGGCGGGACAATTGGCACACGTTCCGGAGTTGCTCGCCGCGTAGCGGGCCCCCCGGGGATCCCACATCAAGGACGACCGCGTCGCAATGACCACCGTTGC
>CAWATR010000015.1:0-218840 GCA_963784985.1 uncultured Thermoleophilia bacterium | reverse complement strand
CCGGCCGACCCGCCCGCGCCGCCTGGCGGCGCGTCACGTCCGACGGCGACCCGGCGCGATGAGACTGCGCTTGAGCCGTAGGGCGTCCCTGAGACGCAGGCGGTACTCCTCCCGTGGGATGAGTTCCGTGCCGAACGCATCGTGTGCTCGGTCGCCATCTGGATGTCCCAGAGCACATAGCCGCGCTCGGCCAGGCGCCGTGCCGTGGCGACGAGCACCGCGTTGCCGGCGTCGTTTGCCGTGTGGAACATGCTCTCGGAGGTGAACAGCCCGCCGAGCGCCACGCCGAAGAGCCCGCCGACCAGGCGCGGGCCATCCCAGGCCTCGATGCTGTGGGCGTAGCCGATCGCGTGCAGGCGGCAGTAGCCCCGATGAGCCGGGGGCGAGCCAGGTCCCCTCCGGCCGGTCGGGCACGCGCGGCAGACCCCGCGAACGCGCTGTCGACGCGGATGACGAGCCGGCCCGCGCGATGCCGCGCGCCGCTGAGCGAGGGATGCGGAACGCCTCGAGCGGGATCACCGCGCGCGGGTCGGCCTCGTAGTAGGGCACCGGATCGGCCGCGTGCTCGGGGCATCCATGGGAATCGCCCCGAGGCGTACGCGTTCAGCAGTTCCTGCGGGTCGGGCCCGGCGGGCCGCCGGGTGCGGCTCGCTCACGGGCTGGGCGGGGCCGGTTGCTCGGGTGGACAGGCATTCGGCCCGGATCTTGCCAGCGGGACGCCGGGACGGCCGGATCGCGCCGGTTGGGGATACACTCGGGGACGAACGATGCCTCCGACGTCCCATGACAGCCAGGCGGGGTTTCCGGTCGTGCGTCCCCGACGGCTGCGGCGCACCGCGACCGTGCGGCGGATGGTGCGCGAGCACCGGCTGTCGGCCGACCAGCTCATCCTGCCGATGTTCGCCATCGACGGGCCGGGCGCGAGGAGCCGATCGGTGCGATGCCAGGACATGCGCGGATGTCCGCCGATGTCCTGGCGGTACGGGCGGCCCGCGCGTACGAGGCCGGCGTGCCGGCCGTGCTGCTGTTCGGCGTGACCGACCACAAGGACGAGTCGGGCAGCGCCAGCTGCGATCCGGAGGGCGAGGTCCAGGAGGCGATCGCCGCGATCAAGCTGCTCGTGCCCGAGATGGTCGTGATCACCGACGTATGCCTGTGCGAGTACACCTCCCACGGCCACTGCGGCGATCCTGCGCGACGGCGAGGTCGACAACGACCTGTCGACTCGAGGCGCTCGCCCGGGCGGCGCTGAGCCACGCCGACGCGGGGGCCGACATCGTCGCGCCGAGCGACATGATGGACGGCCGCGTGGCGGCGATCCGGCGCACGCTCGACGCGCACGGGCTACGAGGACGTCGCGATCCTGAGCTACGCGGCCAAGTACGCGTCGGCGTTCT
This sequence comes from uncultured Thermoleophilia bacterium, assembly GCA_963784985.1. Classification (GTDB taxonomy): domain Bacteria; phylum Actinomycetota; class Thermoleophilia; order Miltoncostaeales; family Miltoncostaeaceae; genus CAITWD01. The sequence continues at coordinate 217,443 of CAWATR010000015.1, read as the reverse complement.
ACGGGCCATTCCGCGAGGCCGCCGGGTCGGCGCCCGAGCTTCGGCGACCGGCGCGGGTACCAGATGGATCCGGCCAACGGGCGCGAGGCGCTGCGCGAGGTCGCGCTCGACATCGGCGAGGGCGCCGACATGGTCATGGTCAAGCCGGCCGTCGCCTACCTGGATGTGATCTCCGCCGTGCGCGCAGCGACGACCTGCCGGTCGCCGCCTACCACGTCAGCGGCGAGTTCTCGATGATCAAGGCGGCCGCCGAGCGGGGCTGGTTGGATGAACGTACCGCGGCGCTCGAGGTCCTGACCGCCATCACCCGGGCCGGGGCCGACCTGGTGATCACCTACTACGCCGAAGACGCGGCAGCTGGTTGAAGGAGACCGAGTGACGACGACCGCATCCGCGCGGATCCACCACAAGCCCGACGATGCCGACCGCGAGCTGCTGAACGCGCTGCAGGCCGGCCTGCCGCTGGTCCGCGACCCCTTCCGGGATCGGCGTGGGCATCGGGATGTCCGAGGACGAGGTGCTGTCGCGGGTGCGGGTGCTGCGCCAGGCCGGGATCGTGCGCCAGCTGTCGGCGATCTTCGACACGCGAGCGCTCGGCTACGAGAGCAGCCTGGTCGCGGCGAAGTACCCGGACGAGCGCCTGTTCGAGGCGGCCGCCATCGTCGGCGGCCACCCGGGGGTCAGCCACAACTACCGGCGCAGCCACGCGTTCAACCTCTGGTTCACGCTCGCCGTCGAGCCCGGCGCGCGCCTCGGGCTCCAGGAGACGATCGACATCCTGGCCGAGGCGACCGGCGCCGAGTCGATGCGCCCGCTGCCGACCCTGAAGCTGTTCAAGATCAACGTCCAGCTCGACATGACCGGCACCCAGGACGCCGCGGCGAAGTCGGCGCCGGCGGCGCCGCCGGTGCGCGGCGACGGCGTGCTGCCGACCGCCGCGACAAGCGGTTCATCTGCATCCTGCAGCAGGACCTGCCCGCCGAGCCGGCGCCGTTCGACCGCTGGGCCGCGGAGGCCGGCATCGATCCCGACGAGCTGCTCGAGCGCTGCGCGGACCTTCGTGGCGCGGTCATACATGCGGCGCTTCGCGGCCGTCCTCAACCATCGGCGCGCCGGCTTCGGCGCCAACGGCATGGCGGTCTGGCGGGTACCCGAGGACGAGCTCGAGCGCATCGGCCCGCAGATGGCCGCGTTCCGGTCGGTCTCGCACTGCTACCGGCGCCCGACGTATCCGGACTGGCCCTATTCGATCTTCACGATGGTCCATGCGCGTTCGCAGGAGCTCTGCGAGGAGGTCATCGGGGCGATTGCCGAGGAGACCGGCATCACCGATCCCGACGCGCGGGCCGTGCTGTATTCGACCTACGAGTTCAAGAAGATCCGACTCGTCTACTACACGCCCGAGTACCGGCAGTGGGAGGACATCGCCCTGGCCGGTGGGCCGTTTCCCAAGTGGGAGCCCGCTGCGGCATGAGGACGCGCGACGCGCGCAGCGCGGAGCTGTTCGATCGAGCACGGCACGTTCTCGTCGGCGGGGTGAACTCGCCCGTGCGGGCGATGCGCTCGATCGGGCGCGATCCCATCTTCATCGACCGGGCGGCGGGCGCCTACGTCTGGGATGTCGACGGTAACGACTACGTCGACTATCTCGCGAGCTGGGGCCCGGCGATCCTCGGCCACACGCCCCCCGCGGTGGTCGCGGCGCTGACCGCGGCGCTGCCGCGCGGGACCTCCTACGGAGCCCCGACCGAACGCGAGGTGCGCTTCGCCGAGGCCGTCCGTGACGCGGTGCCGTCAATCGAGCGGCTGCGGATGACCTCCTCAGGCAGCGAGGCGGTGATGGGCGCGCTGCGCGTTGCCCGCGCGGCCACCGGACGCGACATCATCGTCAAGACGATCGGCGGCTACCACGGCGCCATCGACGGATTGCTCGCCGACGCCGGCAGCGGCGCGACCACACTCGGCGTGCCGACCAGCCCGGGCGTGCCGGCAGGGGCGACCGCCGCGACCCGTCTGGTGCCCTACAACGATCTCGCCGCCGCCGAGACGGCCCTCGCGGGCGCCGCGGCGATCATCGTCGAGCCCGTCGCGGGGAACATGGGCGTCGTGCCCCCGGCCGCCGGCTACCTGGCCGGGCTCCGGACCGCCTGCGATCGCACCGGAGCGCTGTTGATCCTGGACGAGGTCATCACCGGGTTCCGGATCGCACGCGGTGGCGCGCAGGAGCGCTTTGGCGTGACGGCGGACCTGGCCTGTTACGGCAAGATCATCGGCGGCGGCCTGCCGGTCGGCGCATTCGGCGGCCGGGCGGCGATCATGTCCGAGCTGGCGCCCGAGGGCCCGTGCTACCAGGCCGGGACGCTCTCCGGCAACCCGCTGGCGACCGCCGCGGGTCTCGCCGTGCTGGATGCCGTCGCGGCACCGGGCCTGTACGAGCAACTCGAAGCCCGCGGCGCGGCGCTCGAGGCGGCCTTTACCGCGGCCCAGGTGCCGGTGGTTGTCAACCGGGTCGGATCGATGCTGACCCCGTTCTTTGCCGCCGTGCCGGTCACCGACTACGCGTCGGCGACCACATCGGACACCAGCCACTACGGGGCGTTTGCCCGCGCGCTGCTGGCCCGTGGGGTCTACCCGCCGCCGTCGCAGTTCGAGGCGTGGTTCGTCAGCGCAGCGCATTCGGACGAGGACCTCGCCCGAACCGGCGCTGCGTTCGCCGAGGCCGCGCAGGTGGCCGCCGCGTGAGGACGGACCTGATCACCGAGCCGGCCCTCGCCGAGGGCCTCGGCGCGGCCGCCGCGGAACCGCTGCTGGCTCGGCTCGTCTCGCCGCCGCTGGCGGCCGAGCACGCGCTCGGCCTCGACCTGATCCTGGAGGGCTTTCTCGCCCACCATGGGCGTCCGCGCGAACTGGTGCGCGCCGACGCCTCGGGGCTCGTCCTGGCAGGCGACTACTGCTTCGCGGCCGGCCTGGTGCGCGTCGCCGGCGCACAGGACGTGTTCGTCGTCGACGCCCTGGCTCGCCTGGTGGCGCTTTCGGCGGGCGTCGTCGCGACCGGGCGCTCCGCCGAGCTGCCCGCCCTGTGGCTGGGCACGGCGGCCGCGATCGCCGGTGCCGGCCAGCCGGCCGTGCGTGCCCGCTTCGCCGCGGCGGTGCGAAGGTCGACCGAGGAGGCCGATCCGTCGGGGTTCGACGAGCTGGCGGCCGCGTTGGATGATCCGCCCGACCTGGCCGCGGTGTTCGCGTGATCCGGGACCTGCGCGATTGGATCGAGCGGCTGCGCGACGCGGGGGAACTCGTGGAGATCACCGCGCCGGTCGACCCGTACCTGGAGATCACCGAGATCACTGACCGCGTCTCCAAGCGGTTCGGGCCGGCGCTGCTGTTTCGGAACGTGATCGGCAGTGAGTTCCCGGTCCTGATCAACCAGTTCGGCAGCGATGCCCGCATGCGCATGGCCCTCGAGGTCGACTCGCTCGACGAGCCCGGTGCGCGCATCCAGGTGCTGATGGACCTGCAGCCGCCGCAGGGGCTGGTCGCCAAGGTGAAGGCGCTCGGCAAGCTGCGCGAGCTCGCGTCGTTCTCGCCGCGGATGGTCAAGAGCGCGCCGTGCCAGGAGGTCTGGATGGATGCGCCCGACCTGACCAAGCTGCCGATCCTCACGTGCTGGCCCGACGACGGCGGCCGTACATCACGCTCCCGCTGGTCTTCAGCAAGGACCCGACCACCGGCGTGCGCAACTGCGGCATGTACCGCGTGCAGGTCATCGACGAGCGCACGGCGATGATGCACTGGCAGATCCACAAAGACGGCGCGGCCCACCTGCGCGATTCGGCCGGCCGCGTCGAGGTCGCCATCGCGATCGGCACGGATCCGGCCGTGACCTACAGCGCGACGGCGCCGCTGCCCCCCAACATCGACGAAATGCTGTTCGCGGGCTTCCTGCGCGGCGACAACGTCGACATGGTGCCATGCCGCACCGTGGACGTGGAGGTGCCCGCGAACGCCGAATTCGTCATCGAGGGCTACGTCGATGCCACCGACGTCGGCCCGGAGGGGCCGTTCGGGGATCATACCGGCTTCTACACCCCGGTCGACGACTATCCGACGCTGCACATCACCGCGATCTCGCACCGACGGGATCCGATCTACGCGACGACGATCGTCGGGCCGCCACCGATGGAGGACTTCTTCCTCGGCAAGGCCACCGAGCGCATGTTTCTGCCGCTGATCCGGATGACGGTGCCGGACCTCTACGACATGAACCTGCCGCTGGAGGGCGTGTTCCACAATTGCGCGATCGTGTCGGTCAAGAAGCGCTACCCGGGGCACGCGAAGAAGCTCATGAACGCCGTCTGGGGCCTCGGGCTGCTCTCGCTGACCCGCTGCGTGATCGTCGTCGACCACGATGTCGACGTCCACAACATCTCGCAGGTCGCCTTCACGGCGTTCAGCAACGTCGACCCCGCCCGCGACCATCTGATGGTCGACGGACCGGTCGACGCCCTCGACCACGCGGCGCCCTACTTCGCCTACGGGTCCAAGATCGGCTTCGACGCCACGCGCAAGTGGCCCGGGGAGGGCCCGGTGCGGCCGTGGCCGGATGCGATCGTGATGTCGCCCGAGATCCGGCGGCGCGTCGACGAGCGCTGGTCGGAGCTCGGGATCACGCTGCCGGAGCCCTGAGTCGGTAAGTGACCCCGCCACGGCGGGGCACATGCCCCTAAAGCGGCCGCATACAGCGGAGATTGACGAACCGGGGGGGCTCCGATCGTTATGATCGCGTTGATCCGGGGACCGGGGGTCGCCTGCAGGACGTCGCGCGGTCGAACCCGAACCGTCGATAGGGGGAATCGCCCGCGGTGATCGGATCCGAGTCCAAGCGCCCCGTCCGACGGGACACTTGGCCCGTGGGTTGGGGCGTGTCTGAGGTCGGCGGTCTGGTTGAATCCCCATTCCGGCGCGAGGTCGTCATGCGTATTGCTCGAGGAGGTTGAACCAGGTGGCAGATAGCCAGGGGAACGACGCCCAGAACGGGCAGCCCAAGGGCCGGTACGCTGGTCCCCGGGCGATCGATCCCGTTGTGGATGACTCCCACGATGACGATCCGGACTACGTCACCCGCACCCGCTTCTTGAGCAGCGTGGCCATCGCCGGTGGTGCGGTGCTGACCGCCGCCATCCTGGTGCCGATCGTCGGTTTCGCGGTCTCGGACTCGGTGAAGTCTCCGCAGCAACAGTGGGTCGACATCGGCCCGATGAGCAGCTTCCCCGATGGCCAGACCACCTCGATCGCGGTCTCCGGCCTGTCGCAGTGGTCGGACGCCCGCGTGTTCATGCGCAACAAGGGCGGTCAGCTCACCGCCATCTGGAATCGTTGCTCCCACCTGGGGTGCCCGGTGGAGTACTCCAAGGGCGGCGACAACTACGCCTGCCCGTGCCACGGCAGCGCGTTCGACTCCATCGGCCTGGTGATCGCCGGGCCCGCGCCGCGCCCGCTGGATCGGTTCAGCGTGAAGGTCGTCAACAGCGCTGGCCAACCCAGTGGCAAAGCGGGCACCGAATACGGATCGTGGTCGACGGCGGGCACCAGCCCGACCGACCACGTCCTGGTAGGGAGCGCGTTCTCGATCAACAGCTCGCAGCAGCCGTATTCGCTGCGCGATCCGGGTGAGCCGGTGACCGGCACGTTGTCCAACCTCTACCCGTTCTCGTAGGGAGGCGCGATGAGCACCACCGATATCGGGCCGAAGGGTTCCATGGCGAAGGCGGCCGACGCGACCGTCGAGTACATCGACGATCGCACCGCAGCGTCGACGGGCATCGGGAGGTTCCTGAAGCGCAACATTCCCGGCGAGACGAGCTGGTTCCAGACCCTCGGATTCGCGGTGATGGCCGTCTTCGGCCTGCAGGCCGTGACCGGCATCGTCCTGGCGATGTACTACAAGCCGGAACCGACGACCGCCTACGCGAGCATCCAGAACATCACCAACCACGTGACCTGGGGCTGGTTGGTGCGCGGCATGCACAAGTGGGGCGCCAGCGCGATGATCATCCTGGTGTTCCTGCATATGGCCCGCGTGTTCATCTTCGGGTCGTACAAGTATCCGCGCGAGCTGACCTGGGTGACCGGCGCGCTCCTGCTGATCATGACCATGTTCATGGGGCTGACCGGATACCTGCTGGTCTGGGACCAGAAGGCCTACTGGGCGACGGTGGTCGCCATGAACATCACCGCCAGCGCACCCATCATCGGTCCCTACATCGCCGACATCCTGCGCGGCGGCACGCAGTTTGGCCCAAGTACACTCTCGCGCTTCTACGCCATCCATATGCTGGTGATACCAGGGGGGATCGCGACATTCATCGGACTGCATCTGTTCCTGGTGAGCAAGCTCGGCATCTCTGAGCCGCCGTGGTCCAAGCGGTCGATGCGCGCCCGCCGGGCCGAAGAGGCCGCCGCCCGCGCCGCCGCGCGCGAGCGCGAGTCGCGAGGCCGCCGTGAGGTGACGGTCGAACCCGTGCCGCAGACGCTGACGGCGGAGGCGGGCGAGTGAATCACGCAGACCAAGAGGCGTACAAGCGCGATTACGCGCAGGCGAAAAAAGAAGGCAAGCCGTTCTACCCCTACGCGATCTACAAGGACCACATCGTCGCGGTCGTAGTCTTCGCGGCCATCATCGGGATGGCGATCTGGCAGCGGGTCGGGGTGGGCCCACCGGTCTACTCGGCGACGTCGACGTTCGAGCCGCGGCCCGAGTGGTACTTCTTCTTCCTGTTCCAGCTACTCAAGATTTTCAAGAACCAGAACACCCTGATGCCGGTCATCATGGCCACGTTCGTCATTCCCAACGTCTTGATGGTCTTGCTGCTGGCGACACCGTTTATCGACCGTCGTGCCGAGCGCCGTATCTCCAAGCGTCCGTTCGCACTGTCGACCGCGATCCTCGTGTTCATCGGGCTGGCGTGGCTCACCTATCAGGGCGAGACCGGCACGGCGTCGACCTCCAGCGCCACGTCGATCACGTTCACGGGCATCACCCCGGGCTCCGCGGCCGCGGCCGGCGAGACGCTGTTCCTCACCCAGGGATGTACCAGTTGCCATATGGTCAAGGGCGTCGGTGGCCAGGTGGGCCCGAACCTCACCACCACCGGGACGAAGAGCAAGTCGAGTACGTATCCCGGCAAGCTCACGGTCGCGGTCCCGGGCGTGAGCGGGCCGACCTACACCGGCGAGAACTGGTACATCCTGCATACCCAGTGTCCGACATGCGCCACGCCGGGGTCGACCATGCCGGCGTTCGCGAACTTCACCGCGGCGGAGTATCAGCAGCTGGCGACGTTCCTCGCCGGGTTGGGCACGACCTATAAGTAGATACGGCCGCGTTACCGACCGTCGCGATGAGGCCCGGTTGGCTCCGGGCCTCCCGTGTCCTGCGCCCGGCGTCGCGCCGTGGCACCGACCGGTCGGAACCGGGGCGGGTCGCAGGTCCGGGCGGCGACAGGCGGGCTAGGATTGGCGTCGGTGAAGCGGATCTTCCTCGGAGTGACTGGCGCCAGCGGCGCGGCGTACGCCATGACCGCCCTGCGGGCGCTGACCGATGCCGGATGCGAGGTGGGCCTGTGCGTGAGTCGCAACGGTGCCCACGTGATCAGCCACGAGCTTCTCGACGCCGGTCGCCACGCGCCGCGGGACCCGGATGCCGTGGTCCGCGAGTTCGTCGCGCGTTCGGCAGCCGCGCCTGGCAAGGTCACGATCCTCGGGCTCGACGACCTGACCGCGCCCTTTGCCTCCGGGTCGTCGCTGGCGCCCGCGGCGCTCATCTGCCCGTGCTCGGGCTCGACGCTGGCGACGATCGCGCATGGCATCGCGCGCAACCTCATCCACCGTTGCGCGGACGTCATGCTCAAGGAGCGCCGCACGCTGGTGTTGATGACCCGGGAGACACCGCTCTCGCTTGTCCACATCGAGAACATGGCCGCCGTCACGCGGGCTGGGGCCATCGTGATGCCCGCGTCGCCGGGCTTTTACAATCACCCCACTGACGTCAGCCAGCTGGTCGACTTCATGGTCGGCAAGGCGCTCGATCACCTGGGCGTGCCGCACGGGCTGCTGGCGCGCTGGGGTGAGGACGCGGCCATGGCGGGACCGACGGATCCCACGCAGGTGACCCCGTGAGCGAGCCGGCGGCGGGCCAAGAGACCCCCGGGAGGCTCCCCGCGGCGGAAGTTCGGGCGATGTTCGACCGCATCGCGCCACGCTACGACCTGCTCAATCGCGTGATGACTGCGGGCCTGGACCGGCGCTGGCGCGAGGCCGCGGCTGCCGCCGCGGACGTCGCGGCGGGGGAGTCGGCGCTTGACGTGTGCACCGGCACCGGCGATCTCGCGTTCGCGCTGTACCGGCGAGTCACCGCGAGCGGGCGGGCGGTCGGCGTCGATTTCGCGGAAAACATGCTGGACCATGCCCGAGCGAAGGCGGCGGAGCGGGGCGAGCCTGTCGAGTTCGTGCAGGCCGACGCGCTTGCGCTGCCGTTCGCCGACGACGAGTTCGACGGTGCCACGGTTGCCTTCGGCATCCGCAACGTCAGCGATCTGGACGGCGGAATCGTCGAGATGGCGCGCGTGGTGCGCCCGGGTGGGCGCGTCGTCATCTTGGAGATCACGACGCCCCGGCACCTGCGCCGCTTCTACCAGCTCTGGTTCGATCGCGTCGTGCCGCTCCTGGGCACGCTGCTCGGTCGCGACGGTGCCGCGTACGGGTACCTGCCGGCGTCGGTCAAGCGGTTTCCGGAGCCACCGCAGCTCGCGGGTGCGATGGCCCACGCGGGGTTGGGCGACGTGCGCTGGCAGCTGTTTGCCGGGGGCATCGTCGCCCTGCACTATGGGAGAGTACGCGTGTGAGTGCGACCGCCCACCCCACCGCGCATGTGGTGACCGCCGGACTCAGGGATGCGCTGCGCGCCTGTGAGGCGCGGCTGGGTGCGGTGGTGGCCGACGGCATCACGGAGGTGGCCATGCCGGGCGCGGCGACGCTCGCGGCAGGGGGCAAGCGACTGCGGCCGCTGCTGGTGTTCGCCTGTGCGGGTGCGGCCGGCGCGCCGGCCGACGCCGTGGTTCGAGCGGCGGTCGCGGTGGAGCTCATCCACATGGCCACCCTCGTCCACGATGACCTCTTGGACGGGGCGACGATGCGCCGCGGTCGTGAGACGGTCGCGTCCTCGCACGGTGCCGACGCCGCGGTCCAGGTTGGCGATTACCTGTTCGCCCAAGCCTTCGCCGAGCTGGCCGGCGCCGACGAGCCGGCGGCCATCGAGGTGCTGGCCCTCTCGGCGCTCGATCTGTCGCAGGGTGAACTGGCGCAAGGGCGCGCCGCGTTCGACGTGGCGCTCTCCGAGCGCGCGTACCTCGACCGCGTCCGCCGCAAGACTGCGTCCCTGTTTGCCGCCGCGTGCCGACTGGGTGCGATGCTCGGCGGCGGCTCGGCCGAGGCCCAGCAGCGGCTGACGGACTACGGCGAGGCCGTGGGGATGGCCTTCCAGATCTTCGACGACATCCTGGATGTCACCGGCGCGTCGGCCGTGACGGGCAAGCGGCGTGGGGCCGATCTCCGCGATGGCACCGTGACCCTGCCGATGATCTACGCCATCCAGGATGAGCCCGCGCTGGCCAGAGCGATCCGGGGCATCGGCGACGACGACGCGGCGATCGAGCGCCTGTGCGATCGCCTTGGCGCGCATCCCGGGGTCGTGCGGGCCCGTGAGCGGGCGCTTGCATACGTCAACGACGCCCGGGGCGTGCTCACGGGCGTGCTGGACGGCGCCGATCGACGCTCGCTGCAGTTGGTCGCCGACGGCGTTGTGGATCGGTACGCGTGAACCGGGACGCGCTGGTCGCGCTGCTTGCGACCCCGGATCCGTTGCGCGCCGCCGAGCTCGCGGGCGTCGCTCCAGGCGGCGTCGTCACCTATTCGCGCACGCCCGTCCCGGCCGACTGGCTCGTCGACACCGGCGCCGAGCAGCCCGTCCCGGCGCACCGGGCCGCCCATGCGGCGGGCCGGGCGAGCGTCGCCGTCGTCGCGTACGGGGCGGGCGTGCCGGCCGAGCAGACCGTCGATCGGCTGATCGCCCTCGGCGCGTTGGCGCGCGCGACCGGCCTGCTGCGTGCGGTGTCTCCGACGCCCGGCGAGGGCGACGCCAGCCGCCCCGGCTCCTGGGGCGTCGAGGACCTGGCGGTCATCGCGCTGGCACGCTACCTGCTGCCGGACGACACGCAGGTGCGGCCGGATTGGATCCACCTCGGGCCCGCCGCATCCCAGATCGCCGTCGCGTTCGGCGCCACCGACTGGCAGATCCCGCCCGACGACACGACCGACGCGCAGTGGCTGGCCGGCGCGGTGGGCTACCGGGCGGTGGCGCGATGAGCCCGGCACCGGCCGAGGTCTTGCGTGTCGGCCGGATCTCGGCACTGAACATGTACCCGGTCTATCACCACCTTGAGCTCGCCGGCGGCCCGGAGTTCGTCTATACCGATGGCCTGCCGACGACGCTCAATCGGGCGGTCACCAACGGCGACCTGGACGTCTCGGCGATGTCCTCGATCGCCTATGCCCGGCATGCCGAGGACCTCGAGCTCGTCCCGGTGGCATGCATTTCGGCCGCGGGCACCGTCGATTCGATCCTGGTGTTCTCGCGCGTCCCCCTGCAGGAGATCCGCTCGGTGGCGGTCACGCCCCACAGCGCTACGTCGGTGGCGCTCCTGCGCGTGCTGCTCGGCCCGGCGCCGGTGTTCCGCCTGCTGGAGACCTCGCCCCAGGACGCCCTCACGGAGGGCGACGCGGTGCTGTTGATCGCCGATGAGGCCCTGTCTGGTGGCCGCGATCCGTTTGCGCGGTACGTGTTCGACCTAGGTGAGCTGTGGCGCACCCGGACCGGCCTGCCGATGGTGTTTGCCGTCTGGGCGGCGCGCGCTGACCTGGCGCCGGCCCAGCACGCGATCCTCGGCGACTTGCGCCAACTGCTGACCGATGCCCAGGAGCACTACGCGCGCGACCCGGACGCGGTGGTGCGCGCGGCGGCGGCGCGGTTCCCGTTTCCCGAGGACTTCATCGCGGCGTACTTCCGCCGTCTCGGCTACGGTTTCGGTGCCGAGGAGCGTGCCGGGCTCAACGAGTTCTTGCGTCTGGCGAGCGAGGCGGGACAATTGGCACACGTTCCGGAGTTGCTCGCCGCGTAGCGGGCCCCCCGGGGATCCCACATCAAGGACGACCGCGTCGCAATGACCACCGTTGCACCCGATAGCGCCACCACGATCGCCCTCGAGCGGGCGCTGGCTGGGGAGCGCCTGACCGACGAGGACGCCCTGGCGCTGTTGCGCAGCAACGACCTGGTGCGTGTCGGGGCCGCCGCACGCGCGGCGCGGGAACGCGTCACGGACCCGGACGTGGTGACCTTCATCATCGATCGGAACGTGAACTACACGAACTTCTGCGTGACCGACTGCGATTTCTGCGCGTTCTACCGTCACCCGCGCGACCCCGAAGGCTACGTCCTGCCCAAGGCCGTCATCTTCCGCAAGATCGAGGAGACCCTGGCGCTCGGCGGCACGGCCTTGCTGCTGCAAGGCGGCCATCATCCGGGCCTGCGCATCGACTACTACGAGGACTTGTTCCGCTCGATCAAGGCCCGCTACCCGATCCATCTGCACGCGCTCTCACCGTCCGAGGTCATGCACATCGCGCAGTACTCCAGGCTCTCGCTGCCGGAGACGATCAGCCGTCTGCGCCGCGCCGGCCTGGATTCGATTCCGGGCGGTGGCGCGGAGATCCTGGTCGACCGCGTGCGCGAGATCATCGCGCCGCGCAAGACGACGACGTCCGAATGGCTCGGGGTCATGCGCGAGGCCCACCGCCAGGGCATGTCGACCTCGGCCACGATGATGTACGGGACCGTGGACACGCTCGAGGATCGGGTCGAGCACCTGCACCGTCTGCGCGAGCTCCAGGACGAACAGCCGGGCTTCCGCGCGTTCGTCTGCTGGAGCTACCAGTCCGGCGGCGGCTCCAAGCGCGGCGAGGACCATCAGCACACCACCGCGGCCGACTACCTGATGATGGTCGCCGTCAGCCGGCTGTACCTCGACAACGTCGCCCATCTGCAGTCGTCGTGGGTCACCCAGGGGCTGCGCGTCGGCCAGCTCGCCCTCGAGTTCGGCTGCGATGATATGGGTTCGATCATGATCGAGGAAAACGTCGTGCGCGCGGCGGGCACGGCCTTCCGGCTGGACACGCCCCGGATGGTGTCGGCAATCGCCGCGACCGGCCGCACCGCGGTGCAGCGCGACACCGGCTACCGGGTGGTCAAGCGCTTCGCGGGCTAGACGGGGTCGCTGCCCTCGTAGGGGAGGCCTTCCTCGGCCCAGGCGATGATCCCGCCGTCGAGGTTTGCCACCTCGCCGTAGGTGCCGAGGCTCGTCAGGTACTCGGCCACGCGTGCGCTCCGGGCGCCGGAGCGGCACAGCAACACCAGCGGCCCATCGGGCAGTTCGTGCACCCGGTCGGCCAGGGTGCTCATCGGGATCAGCGGGACCCCCGGGACGCGCGTCCGCTCGTGCTCGCCCTCTTCGCGGACGTCGACGATCGTCAGATCGCCGGCCTGCCAGGCGTCATAGGCCTCGGACGGACTCAGCTCCCACATACGGCCGGACTCTAGTCGAGCACCGACCGATCATGCCCGCGCGCCGGTCGCGGACGGCCCGCCGAAATCAGAAGTCGATCGGCAGGATCAGGTCCCGATCGAGCGCGTGGATCAGCAGCTCGACGTCATCGTTCATGTTCGAGTACGTCCACGTGCGCAGCTCGGTGAGCAGGATCTCCATGCCGACCTCGATCGCGTCGTCGAACGGCTCGATCTCGCCCTGCTCGAATGTGTCTGTGTCGTGCCATTCGCAGTTCGGACAACGGCGCTGGATCGTCCAGATGCCGTCGCCGGTTTCCTGCCAGGCCAGCGGGTAGACCAGGTCGCTGCCGCACCCAGGGCAGTGGTGCAGCGGCAGGGCGTCGAGATGGGCAGCATCGACAGGGTCGTGGTCGGCGGGGTCGGTCGCCGCATCCGGATCGATCAGATAGATGATCTCGATCATCTGCCCGCTCGGCAAGGCGATCTTCTTGGTGCGGTAGTCGTGCATTACGCGTGTCCTTGTCCTGCCGTGTCTCCGCCGGCGCCCCGGTTGCGGCCATCGCAACCGGCACTCCACGTATCGGCGTCCGCGGTGACGACTTAAGGACCCCGACGCGGGTTCCGGGCGCGGTGGGAACACGCAGGGCGGTGTCCGTACGCCCGCGTCCGGAGCGCGGGCGGCTAGGCCGCGACTGCTCCGTGTTCGGCGACGCGATCGGCCTCGAACGACGACCGCACGAGGGGCCCGGCCTCCACGTGTGCGAGCCCGAGCTCGCGGCCCCGTTCAGCCAGCGCCGGATACTCGGACGGTGCGTAGAAGCGCTCGACGGGCAGGTGCGCGGCCGTCGGGCGCAGATACTGGCCGACGGTGACGAGCTCGCAGCCGACCGAGACCAGATCCGAGAAGACCGTCGTGATCTCGGGAAGCCGCTCGCCCAGGCCGACCATCAGGCCGGTCTTGGTGCGCAGCCCGGCGGAGGCCGAGTGCGCCAGGAGTTCCAACGTGCGCTCGTAGCGGGCCCCCGGCCGTACCCGCGCGTAGAGTCGCGGGACGGTCTCGGTGTTGTGGTTCAGCACGTCCGGAGCGGCGTCGAGCACGATGTCGAGCGCGTCGCGGGAGCCGCGCAGGTCGGGGATCAGGACCTCGACCTTGATGCCCGGATTGCGCTCCCGCAGGGCACGAATCGTGTTGGCGAAGTGCGCGGCACCGCCGTCGGCGAGGTCATCGCGCGCGACGGCGGTCACGACGACAAAGCGCAGGTTCATCCGGACGGCGGCCTCGGCGACCCGGGCCGGTTCATCGGGGTCCGGCGGGCCGATGGGGCGCGCCGTGGCGATGTTGCAGAACCGGCAGCCGCGGGTGCAGTTGCTGCCGGCGATCATGAACGTCGCGGTCAGGCGCGACCAGCAGCGGCCAATGTTCGGGCAGGCGGCCTCCTCGCACACGGTGGCGAGGCGGTTGTTGCGCATCAGCGCCTTGGTCTCGACGTACCCGCCCGAGAGCGGATTCTTGGCGATAACCCAGCGCGGCAGGCGTACGGCCCGCACGAGTTGCCGGAGTTCGGCGACCGAGACGTCGACGAGGTCGAGGCGGTCGATCGGACCGCTGCCGATGAGCAGATCACCGGCGACGAAATCGGGGATGCGGCCCGCGGTGTGTGCGTCGCGTGCCGCGGCTCCCAGCGGGGCGTCGAGCAGGCCGTCGATGCGGAACCCACGATCAAAGTCCACGTTCCTGAGGGTAGCGGATGGCGGCTTCCGGTGGGTACGCTCAAGCGCACATGGTTCTCTCCGACCGCACGATCCGCGAATACCTGGCCTCGGGGCGGCTGGTGATCGATCCGTACGACCCGTCGCTGGTGCAGCCGTCCTCGGTCGACGTCCGCGTGTCCTCGCAGTTCCGGGTGTTCCACAACAACCGGCAGCCCTACATCGACGTCCGCCGGCCCCTTGAGGACCTGACCGACGTGGTGGTCATGTCCGGCGACGAGCCGTTCATCCTCCATCCGGGTGAGTTCGTGCTGGGCTCGACGCTTGAGCGGGTCGCCATCCCGGACGACCTGGTGGCACGGCTGGAGGGCAAGTCGAGCCTCGGGCGGCTTGGCCTGTTGATCCACTCGACCGCCGGCTACATCGACCCGGGCTGGGACGGGCAGATCACGCTCGAGCTCTCCAACGTGGCGCGCCTGCCGGTCACGATCTACCCGGGGATGCCGATCGGCCAGATCTCGTTCCTGACGCTGACGACGCCCGTCGATCAGCCGTACCGCGGCAAGTACCAGGGTCAGTCGGGACCGACCGCCTCCGAGTACCACAAGAACTTCTCCGCTCAGGAGTAGTTCGATCTTCGGCTGGCGGGTCGCAGCAGCGAGTTGGCGATCACGCCGCCGATGAGCGTTGCCACCAGGCTGATCAGGGTGATCGCCAGCCAGCGCCTGATGCCACCGGGGAAGAAGGCCGGTGCGTGCTGGCGCCCCGTGATCCAGTGGACGATGCTCGCGGCGACGACGAAGGCCGCATAGAACAGGTTGGCCACGACCCACGCGGCCGCAGCGTTGGCGACGCGGTGGCGGATCGCACGCATGCCGGTGAGAAACCCGGACAGTACGCCGGCGATCAGGACGATCACGATGCGGATGGCGAGTTCGCGGGGCCCGGCGATCACCAGGCCGATCCCCCCGACGAGCCCGCCCCACGCGGCCGCGATGGGGTCGATGCGACGCGGGCGGGTGCTGCGGTTCAGGGCGGTCACAGCGGTCATGCTACCCTGAGAACGTTTGCTGTCCGGTCCGCTGTGACACGCGTACGAACGAGGCGTCGTTGGACATCCAGCCATGGCACATCATCGTGCTGCTCATCATTGTCCTGCTGTTGTTCGGGGCGAAGCGACTGCCGGAGATCGGGCGCAGTCTCGGAAGCAGCGCGCGCGAATTCAAGAAGGGCATCTCGGGCGACGAGCCCCCCACGGCCGCGGTCCCGCCGCCGGACGTGCCCAAGGAGCCCGTCGACAGCCCCCAAGACGTCGAGCACCACTGACGTCCTTCTGAGCGCCGACTGGATCGTCCGCGGCGACGGTCCGGTCATCAGTCCCGGTGCCATCCTCGTTCGCGACGGCCGGATCGAGGGGGTCGGACCGCCTGCGACCCTGCGGCGGAGGTATCCCGAGGCCCCGGAAGACGCACTCGGCGCGTCGATTCTCATGCCGGGGCTCGTCGATGCGCACTGCCACCTGGAGTGGGCCCTGACCGGCGGACTCGCGCCGGGCGGTGAATTCGGCCGTTGGCTCGGCGCATTCCTGACGGCCGTGGCAGCCGCGGCGCCGGGGTTCACGGAGGCGGGCGCCGCGGCGGGCGCCGTGGCGGCACTCCGGGCCGGCACGACGACCCTGTGTGACTCGGGACCGACGGGCGCGGGCGGGGCGGCGATGTCCCGCCTGGGGCTCCAGGGGTTCAGCTGCGTGGAGGCCTTCGGCAACGGGCCGGTCGCCGCACTCGGACCGGCGCTGACCCGGGTGCGCGACGCGTACAGCCGCGCCGGGATCGCCGCCAAACCCGGCGTCACGATCGGCATCTCGCCGCACGCTCCGTATTCGGTCGGACCGGAATTCTGGACGCTCCTGGGGCAGGATCCCGAATTGGCGTCACGACCGTGGAGCACGCACTTCGCGGAGTCCCCGGCCGAATTGGAGGCGATCAGCACCGGCGGGGGCACGATTGCCCAGGCGCTGTCATCGCGGGGGGTGGCCCCCGCGATGTGGCCCGGGGAACCCGGGGAGGGCGTCATCTCGCGCCTGGCGCGCGCGGGTGCCCTGCGCCGAGGGCTGGTCGCCGCGCACTGCGTTCAGCTCAGTGCGCACGAGCCGCGCCTGCTCGCTGCCGCCGGGGTGGGCGTCGCGCACTGCCCGATCTCGAACAGTCAGCTCGGCTGCGGGGTCGCGCCGCTGGCAGCCTTGCGCGACGCGGCGGTGTCGGTGGGCCTCGGGACGGATAGCCCCGCGAGCGCCGGCAACTACGACGTCCGCGCCGAGGCGCGCACCTGTGCGCTGATCCAGGCCGATGCCGGCGTTGAGCTGACCCCGCGTGAGCTCGTGCGCATGGCCACGCTCGGCGGCGCGGAGGCGCTTGGCCTCGATCACGAGATCGGATCCATCGTGCGTGGGAAGCGCGCCAACATCATCGCCTTGGTCCCAGCGTCGCGCGCGCGCGGGGTCGATCCCCACGTCGTCGCGCTTGATCCCGGGTCGCGCGTGACCCGCGTCTGGACCGACGGGCTACTGCGATTGGTGGACGGCGACGTGCCGGGCATCGACGTTGTGGAGATCGCAACGCGCGCGGCGGAGGCGCGCAAGTCCGTGTGTTAGCGTGACCCCCAGTGCTCCTCGACGAAAAGCGCACGAAGCGCCTCGCCCGCATCATGGCCGTGTTCACCGCCCTCGCGTTCGTCGGTGGCGGCATCGTGCTGATCCTCGTGTCGGCGTTCGGCGGCCCGTCGTCGTCGACGAGCCAGCTCATCGGCGACGCGCAGGCCTCGGTCAAGGCGCAGCCCAACAGCGTCCAGGCGTGGGACAACCTTGCAACCGCGTATCAGGCGGCCAACAAGAACACCCAGGCGATCAGCGCCGCACAGCATGCACTCACGATCGATCCGGCCGACAAGACCTCGGCCTTCACGTTGGCGACCTTGTACTCGGGCGCCGGCCAGTACACCCAGGGCGTCGACGTCATGAAGTCGTACACCGCGAAGGCGCCGACCGACCCCGACGGCTGGGTGCAGCTCGGCCAGCTGGCCGATGACGCCGGTGAGTCGGCGCTGGCGTATTCGGCGTACGAAAAATACCTTAAGATCGCGCCGCCCGGCGCGACCCCGGCGGCGGTGAAGGCCCATCTCCCGTCGCTCGCAAAGGTGGTGAGCGCGCAGACCCACACGACCGCGCACCCCAAGGATGCTGCGGCGTGGGACGCGCTGGCCGCCGCGTACCTGACCGAACAAAATCTCACCGGCGCGCTGACCGCCGCGGTCAAGGCAACCGATCTGGCGCCGACCAACGCGGCCTTCATGGACCGCCTTGCGTCCGTGTACACCGCTGCCAGCCAGGCGGCCGCGGCCGTCGGACTCGCGACCCAGTTCACCAAGCGTAATCCCAAGGTGCCGCTTGGGTACTACTACCTGGGGACGCTCGCCGTGCAGGCGGGTCAGAAGCCGGTCGCGAAGGCCGCGTTCGAGAAGTACCTGCAGCTCGCGCCAAATGGTCCAAAGGCCGCGCAGGTTCGGTCCAGCCTGGCGAAGCTGGGCTGAGTTCGTCCCGGCCCGCGGACCTCGGCGGCGGGTTGGTAGGATGTCCGACCTCGGGCCGTTAGCTCAGCTGGTAGAGCAGGGGACTCTTAATCCCAAGGTCGTAGGTTCGATCCCTACACGGCCCATACAGGACTCGCATGGTTGCGGGATTCCCCTGCTATCGGGTATGTCAGACGTGTCAGAGATGCCCGGGAATGCTCGCGGCGTGCGTGCCTCGGTGGTGGCTCTGAATTCGACCTCCGCGACGCCGCCCACGTCGCGGGGCTCGCGCTCGCGTCGCCTTCGCAATAGGGCGACAGGCACTCCGGCGTAGCACCCCGCCAAGTCCCACCGGATGGCCGTGAGTTCCAGGGACCCTGTTCGCCAGGTCTTCGCGCGTCCGGAGTTCACCCGGTGGCTCGCGCACGAGCGCGCGACCACGCACGTGGCTTGCTGGCAGGGGGAGGGTCTGCGAGGCTGGCCGCATGGAGCGCGCGACCAACGGGCGCAACGTCGTGATCGGACTGGTCGTGACGACCGGCCGAGTGGGAGCAAGAGCGGGCCGGCTGGTGCTTCGTTCCCGCGCGCGCGGTCGCGCGCGCGCCGCTCGCCCGACCGCTGCGAAGTCGAGCCGATCATCTCGCAGAAATCGGCCGGAGCGCCGAGGTCGACGCGCGCCGCCGCCTCGAGACTGTCGCGGCAGACGTGCTCGCGGCTCCCGAGACGGAGCAGGTCGTCGACGGTGTCCTCGCGGGGCCGCTGCCGAAAGCGGTCGCCGGGTCCGTCGTCGAGCATCAGGTCGTCGAGCGGGTGGTGGCCGAGGTGCTCGCACGGTCCGATCACAAGCCAGAGGTCGCCTCGGCAGTAGAGACCGAACGGACGGAACAGGTCGTGGCGCAGGTTCTGGCGAGCCCCGCGCTGGAGCGGATGCTGGTCGAGGCACTGGAGAGCCGGCTCACGCTCGAGCTCGCCGATCGGATGGTACGTAGCCCAGCGTTCGACCGTGTGCTCGCACACGTCGCCTCGAGTCCCGAGCTGCGCTCGGCGCTCGTCGGGCAATCGAGCTCGCTGGCCGAGGAGATGGCGGCCGGCCTCCGCCGCCGCGTGCGCCGGCTCGACGATGCCGCCGAGCGCGGGCCCCGTCGCTGGTTTCGCCGACCGCCGCGCCCATACGTCGCGCCGGATGCGGCGCCCTCGGTCCCGTATGGGGGAGTCGCTACCCGTGGGATCGGGCTGGCCGTCGACGCTGCGCTCGTGGCGATGATCCTCCTCACCGGTACCGCCGTCGTCGACCTGGTCGCATCGCTGTTCTGGCATCCGCGGCCGGCGTGGCTTGTCGGAACGCTCATCGGCATCGCTGGGCTGCTGGTTGACGTCGTCTACTTCGTCGGGTTCTGGTCGACAGCTGGACAGACACCCGGGATGCGGCTCATGAGCCTCCGTGTCGTCGACAGCACCGGCTTCGCGCCCAACCTGCGGCGCTCGTTTGTGCGCTTGGTGGGGCTCGCCCTGTCAATCCTCCTCCTGTTTACGGGATTCCTGCCGGTGCTGGTCGACAACCGGCGGCGCGCCCTTCAGGACTTCATGGCTCACACCGTCGTCCTCTACGACGAGCCCGCGCCGCTCCCGCCGGGGAGCACGATCGAGGAGGATGCATCGCCGGCGGGCCCGCTAGCGGTGGGGGGATCGCCGAGGTCGCCGGAGCAGCCTGGCTAGGCAACCGACCGCACTGCCCGGAGGATCTCAGCGCTTAAGGACGCGAGGCCCGTCATCCCGGGCACGGTCCGGTCCCCGTCGAGCCCTCGCGATGCTCCCAGACGAGTCTCGGCCGCCTGTCGATCTCGCCGACGGGCGAGACTCCAGGCGAGGGAGACCTGGAGGACGCGCGAGGGGCTCGGTCGGTCGGAATGTCGCATCGAGTCGACACAGCAGCGTTCGGTTCGAGGTCCGCGCGGTTGAGTCTGTGCGGTTGCTCGCACTCCCTGTGCCACTTGACGTCCGCGGCCACCGCCCGACGCCTGGGCCCGCGGGCCCGTTTGCTTAGTGAGTTCCTCCCGGCCGTCCTAGTCGAGGAGCTGGCCGGAGAAAGCACGCGTCTCGCGATCAGCGGCTAGTCTTGCTCGAACCCGGGACCCCTGACCTCCGCCGGCGACCATTTGTCTTGGCAACCGGCGTACTGGATTATGCAGACCCGACATTTCGCCAACCTGTCGCAACGGGTTGCGCGCGGCGCCGATGCCGCGCAAACCTGACCAACCCCGCGAGGGTCGGTCTGGCACCCACCCGCCTGAGCCCTCGCGATGTTCCCAGACGAGTCTCGGGCGCCTGCTGATCTCGCCGACGGGCGAGATCAGCTCCACGGCCGGCGCTGGCCTTCCGCATCGCGCACGCCGCCGTCGCCGGTGCGTTCCTGCTCGCGATCGCGTATGTCTGGTGGTGCGCATTCACCGGCCGTCGCGGACGGCTCTTGGGTGCGGTGGTCGCGGCGCTCACCGTCGAAGGAGTGCTCGTTCTCGCCAACGGCGGAAAGTGTCCTCTCAGCGGTCTCCAAGATCGTGTGGGCGATCCCGTCCCACTGTTCGATCTGGTGCTCTCGCCGCGGGCGGCGCGCTGCGTCGTGCCGGTTCTTGGCGCCGTCACGGCTGTCGGCGCCGCCGAGCTCGCTCGAAAAAAGTAGACCGCCTGGCTGGCCGTCGCCTTCGCGCCGATCGGCTTCTTGAGCAACTCGATAATCCTGCGCTCCGGCATGGCGATCGCCGTGGTTGGGCCGGTCATCGCCGGACTCGCCATCGTCGCGCGATACTCAGGGAATCCAAATCGCACCGACGTCCCTGGACCGCATGCGTACGTAGACGACCTCACCGCCGACAGCCTGACGCCGCCGGATGCTGCCTGACGGACGGCGGTCCGTCCAAGTGTGTTGTTGTGTGGCCCGCATGAGAGGCAGGACCACAGCGGGAAGGGGGTGTGACGCCTCGAACGACGCGAGCACAAGCAGCGCGACCGTGACGATCAGCACGCCGCCGAGCGCGCCATCAGCGTGGGCGACGACCGCAACCGCGAGCACCGCGGCAGTGGTCACGCCGGCGATGAGCAACCCGACTCGCGCGCGAGCCCGGCGACCGGCTCGTGATGCCTGGCCAGCCGCGCAAACTCCTGATCTGCCTGCTGCACCGCCGCGAGCCGATTGGCCTCCCGCCCGTAGACCGCCCGATCGCCCGGCCCGCCGGTTTGGCACTGGCTGCGGCAGGTAGTTGCCGCGCTCGAGCAGCTGGCGCCGGTCGCCCGGGTCGATGACCTTCGGAGTCAGCTAGTCCGGACACATCGGGGTACGAACGGCCGTGCGGAGGCTGGTCGCAGCGTCAGGGTGGCTACGGCCTCCGACAAGCCTCCGTGGCAGCTCCGAGGAGCCGGTGGCACCGCCGTCACGTCCGAGCGGGGCCCCGGAGCCACGTCTGAGTCCCGATCGAGACGTGCCCGCGCTCCAGGCCGTCGAGATCGGCCCCCCCCGGACGTCGGCGCTCGGCACGATCGTCGCTGCATGTCACACCGGATCCGGCTCGAAAGCACTCAGCCGATCCGGTCACACGACGGCGACGACCGAACGTCAGCCCCCGCCAGGCTGCGCGTCGATGGCAGCCGCGCCACGCCAGGAGCGTGGCCAGATAGTCTTGTCAGCTTTTAGCCGCATCATGCGTAAACTGCGGCATTGCCGAAGGGCTCGTAGGGGGATCCCCCCGGATGCCACGGGACGCCCGCTCCACGAGAGTGCATGCGGGATGCCGCGTCCAGAACCCTCGGGGACCGATCGCGTTTGGTCGACCGGGGAGTGCGGCTCCTGACACGAATCGTCCGGCCGCTCCAAGCGTCCGGCGATTCCCCGAGAAGGAGCAACGTGATGTCCACAGACCCCTACCAAGACGGCTCCGGGTGGACCGGATGGGTCATGTTCGCCGGATTCGTCTCTTGTTGTCGTGGGCTGCATCAACGCCATTCAAGAGGAGACGGTTGATGGCTGACTCACCAACGGACGTGTTCGTCGGCGGATACCAGGACATCGGTAGCGCAAGCACTGACTTCGACGCACTCGTTGCGCTGGTCAAGGCCAAGACGGTCAAGATCGAGGGCGCGATCCTGGTCACCCATGCCGACGACGGCAGCGTCACCGTTCAGCAGACCGGGGACCACTTGGGTCGCAAAGGCATGGGTTGGGGCGGTGGGGTCGGGGTGGCCGTGGGCCTGTTCGCCCCGCCGCTGCTCGCCTCGGCGGCAATCGGTGCCGCCGCGGGCGGCATCACCGGCAAATTTGCCAAGCACCGCGTCGAGACCGGGATCCACGACAAGATCGGCGAGAACCTGCCGCCGGGCTCTGCGGGCATCATCGTGGTGTTCGATGACGAGCTACGTCTCGCGGTCGAGCAGGCGCTTCCCGGCGCGCTTCTGCGGTCGGTCGTCCAGGGCGACACGAAGGGAATGGGTGCGCTCAAGGAGTCGCTGGCAGAGGCGATGGGCAAGTTCAGCCCGGATCGGACGGTGCTGCCAATTCCTGACCGGAACTTCGGCGGGACCGCCGGACGGACGCTGAAGGACTCGGTGGGTGACTGGACGATGATCCCCGGTCCGAAGGCTCCCGACGGTGCGCCGAACGTCCTGGTCGTCCTGATCGACGACGCCGGGTTCGGGGGTCCCGACACGTTCGGGGGTGCGATCAAGACGCCGAACCTCACGCGCGTCCAGGAGATGGGGGTCACCTACAACCGGTTCCACGTGACGGCGGTGTGTTCGCCAACCCGTGCCGCGCTGCTGACGGGGCGGAATCACCATCGGGTCGGCATGGGCGGGGTCGCCGAGTTCCCGGGGCCGTTCCCCGGCTACACCGGCTCGCGGCCGCGGAGTTGCACAGCCCTCCCGCGGATCCTGAAGGAGAACGGCTACGCTACGGGCGGGTTCGGCAAGTGGCACCTCACACCGGGTCGGGAGATGGGGGCCGCCGCGCAGTTCGACCACTGGCCTACGGGCTGGGGCTTCGACCACTGGTGGGGCTTCCTGACCGGCGCCGCGGGTCAGTACGACCCGGTCGTCACGCAGGACAACTCGACTCCGGGCGTGCCCGAGGGTAAGGACGGGGAGCGGTACTACTTCCCGGACGACATCACCGATAAGGCGGTCGAGTGGGTCCACGCGGTGCGCGCGCACGACGCGCAGAAGCCGTGGTTCATGTACTACTCGACGGGATGCAGCCATGCGCCGCACCATGTTGCAAAGGACTGGGCCGACAAGTACAAGGGCAAGTTCGACGACGGCTGGGATGCATACCGCGAAGCGACCCTCGAGCGGCAGAAGCAACTCGGGGTGGTCCCGCAGGACACCGATCTGACAGAACGCCCCGAGCTGTACCCGGCATGGGACTCACTCAACGACGCCGAGAAGAAGCTTTACGCACGCCAGATGGAGGTCTTCGCGGGCTACTCTGAGAATGCCGACTGGAACGTTGGCCGCCTCCTTGATGCCATCCAGGAGATGGGCGACCTCGAGAACACCCTGATCATCTACATCTGGGGTGACAACGGCGCGAGCATGGAAGGCACCGTCACGGGCTCATTCAACGAGACGACCTTCTTCAACGGCGTCGTTCTCGACGCAGAGCAGCAGCTCAAGGTGATCGAGAAGTTCGGCGGCGTCGGGGAGCTCGGCGGCTTCCACACCGCACCGCACTTCGCCGCGGCCTGGGCGCACGCCAACAACACGCCGTTCCAGTGGGGCAAGCAGATGGCGAGCCATTTGGGCGGCACACGCAACCCGATGGTCGTCGCATGGCCGAGCGACATTACGCCAAGTCGCGACCTGCGCTCGCAGTTCACGCACTGCATCGACATCGCACCGACGATACTCGAGGCGGTGGGCGTCCCCGAGCCGAAGGTCGTCGACGGAATCGAGCAGGAGCCGATGGACGGAACGAGTCTCGTCTACACGCTCGCGGATGCAGGTGCACCCGAGCGTCACACCACCCAGTACTTCGAGAACTACGGCAGCCGTGCGATCTACAAGGACGGCTGGTGGGCGTGCACCAAGCTCGACAAGATCCCGTGGGACCTCACGCCCACGACGCTGGCTCGATTCGCTCCTGACGTATACGACGCCGAGCAGGACGTTTGGGAGCTCTATTACCTGCCGAGCGACTTCAGTCAGGCAAGGGACCTGGCCGCCGACAACCCCGCGAAGCTCGAGGAGCTCAAGGACCTCTTCTGGGAGGAGGCAGAACGGAACCGGGTGCTTCCGCTGCTCGGCGGCTTCGCGCCGTTCTTCGGGATCCTGCCGCCGCTCCCCACCGTCACCCGGTACACGTTTGCCGGCGACGTCCAGAACGTGGCAGTCACACTGATGCCTCGCATTCAGGGGCGGTCCTACGCGATCGAGGCGGAACTGGTCGTTCCGGACGGCGGCGCCGAAGGCGTGATCGTGGCCAACGCCGACTTCATCGGCGGCTTCGCGCTGTGGGTCGACGAAAAGGGCCTGCTCAACCACACGTATCAGTTCCTCGGCGTCGAGACCTACAAGCAGGTCTCGACGGCGCCCATCCCGATCGGCGAAGTCACCGTGAAGATGCTGTTCGAGGCCGACGAGCCGAAGCCGGGTACCGGGGGCCACGTGACGCTTTGGGCGAACGACAAGCAGATCGGTGAAGGGACAATGCCGCGCACGATCGCGATGCTCTACACGACCTACGCCGGCATGGACATGGGCCGCGACAACGGAGGCGTCGTCGACCTTGCCTACGAGGACAAGGCCCCGTACGCCTTCACGGGTACCGTGCGACGCGTGGTCTTCGACCTCAAGCCGGTCGGGCACGATGACGAGCTCGCGCTCCACCAGCACGCGAGCCATCACTGCGTCGCGGCGGGCATCAGCGGCTGACTAGCAAGTCGTCTATTCCACCCAGTTGAAGCGTTCTTGAACGACCCAATAGCGTGCCACAGAAGGGGTCGGGATCTCGAGCGGAACTCGACCCTGAGGCCTCGGCCTCCGGACTTCAGCTGTGCCTGGGTAAGCGAAACCGGTCCTCCGCCATTCTTCGAGAAGTCGCGCCCGCACCAATGAAGGTGACTCGGGATGGCCTGCCCTGGCCAGAGCGCGAACGACTCGTAGTACCAGCCTGCTCGCGCCAACGAGCGCTACCGCGCTGAGGAAAACAAGACAGACGATCGCGAAGCCGCGCCAAGTCTGAACCCTGCGGCGACCCTACACCGGCCCCGGGAGCCGACTCGTGAGAACTTTCTCTACTCCCTCAAGCTCCAGCGCGCCAACCCCGGCGGCGGCTTGTGCACGCGCAAAGCGCCGCCGCAGCGCTGAGGTATCACGGCGCCAGGAGACCCCAGCGTCGATCCCAATCGTCTTCCGCCGCGCAGAGCGCATCGGAGGTCTTCGGGTCTTGTACCGAGGCCCCATCCCCTAAGACCCTCATCCCCGAACTGCAGAAGCGGCCTATCCTCGATGTATGCGACGAAGCCTGGGACTTGTCGGTGTGGCAGCAGCGCTTGCGCTCGTCGGAACGACGGCGCAGGCCGCCGCGCCTGACGCACATGGCACGGCGGGGTCATCGTGGCGCGCAAGCCCAGCTCCTGGGCGGCGCGCTTGCGGCAAACGGCGATGCGCTGACCTCAGGCACCATCTATGTGGCCGGTCGGCCGCGCGTTGAAGTCGCGACACGGAACGGATTTGCGGGCGGATGGAGCGTGCGACAGCTCACCGGCGGCTCTGAACGGCGGAACGTCGACCGTGAGTGCGATCAACGACGCCGATGCCGCGGTGGTGCTCTGGCGCGCCCCGGCACACTCGGTGTACTCGTCGGTTCGGGCCACCCGCACCGGCGCCTGGCGGACGCTTGTCGTCCCGTCCGGGGCAGCGGCGCGCGGCAACGACGGGTTCTTCACCCCGAGCGCCGCCATGAACGCGAAGGGCCAGGCCACGGTCGTGTGGGCGGCCCACGAGCAGCAGGGCTGGGCCGTGCGCAGCGCGTTCCGATCCGGCACGAACGCCATCTGGCGGGCGACGCCGGCACTCGTCGCCGACCCCACCGCCGGTTGATCGGTCATCCGGTGCGCACCAACGCCGAAGGCGATGCGATCGCCGCATGGAGCGCCGCCGAGGACACGGGTCGACCGTCTACGTCGCGCTGCGGGCCGCCCACAAGGCGTGGGGTCCGGCAACCGCCATGGGCACGACCGCACTTGAAGGATCGGCGTTGGGTGCGCCCCCGTCGGTGTCGATTGCCCCGAACGGACGGGTCGCGGTCGCCTGGGCCTTCATCCGACCTCGGACGTGACCCAGAGCCAGGTGAAGATCGCAACCGGCAATGCCCTCACCGGACTGTTCTCTGCGCCGGACGACGATTGCCACCGGCATCGCGCCGAGCATCGCGATCAACAGCTCCGGGGCGCTGGCGGCGGCGTGGGCCGTATCGGACTCGGGCTTCTACAACGTCACCCAGTATGCCGCCGTGGCCCCGACGGCACGACGTGGACGACGCCGCAGGTCCTCGAGGCCGTCGGCTCCGGCAGCGAGTTGGACTTCGGCAACGTCGCGCTGGCCGAATCCGGTCGCGCGTTCGCCTATTGGTCCGTTCACGTCGGCCCGGGCGCGTACACGGCGACGGGGGCATCGGCCGGCGCCGACGGCGTGTGGACGAGATTCTGAACACAACGCGGGATCGCCGACGGCATCACGTTGGCGCTCAACCGTCCGGGTGACGCACTGGCGCTCACCAATTACGAATACCGACGCCAACCCGGTCCCGTTCGGTACGAAGGCCTACAGCTACGACGGGGCGCAGCGGGTCACCCATGCCCAGTGGGTGTGGCTGCATAGCGTCTTTATCCCTGCCCACTTCGCGCCCGCGCTGCGGGCGACGGTGTGGACGCGGCTGACCGCAAACCCCAGCGCGGCGCTCGCGCTGGTGCGTCGCTACGCACCGGCAAGCATTCGCTAGTCAATCGGTCGCGCCCCGCAGACCCAATCGACGCCGCGCGACAACTCGAAGGCTGAATCCGCCACCGCCCCGCTGGTGGTCGCGCGAGTCTCGTGCGGCCCTCGTCCGCGAGAAGATGAATCAGAGGCCGTTCAGGCCCGAGGCTGCTCTGACCGCCAACGGTGGGGTGGGAACAAAGTGGGAACACCGGCACGAGGTCGGACAGGGCGCCGACGCCATCGTGATCCCAGAAACGTCCTGGGAATTCCCAAGATCTGGGAATCGCCCTAGTTCTCAGAGACGCGGTGAATGCGACTCTTAATCCCAAGGTCGTAGGTTCGATCCCTACACGGCCCATACGGACTCACATGGTTGCGGGCTTCCCCTGCTATCGGGCATGTCAGACGCGTCAGAGATGCCCGGGAATGCTCGCGGCGTGCGTGCCTCGGTGGTGCCCCTGAATTCGACCTCCGCGACGCCGCCCACGTCGCGGGGCTCGCGTTCGCGTTGCCGTCGCAATAGGGCGGTAGGCACTCCGGCGTAGCACCCTGCCAAGTCCCACCGGATGCCCGCGAGTTTCATGGACCCTGTTCGCCAGGTCTTCGCGCGTCCGGAGTTCACCCGGTGGCTCGCGCACATGCGCGCGACCACGCACGTGGCTTGCTGGCAGGGGGAGGGTCTGCGAGGCTGGCCGCATGGAGCGCGCGACCAACGGGCGCAACGTCGTGATCGGACTGGTCGTGACGACCGGCCGAGTGGGAGCAAGAGCGGGCCGGCT
The DNA here is from genome assembly GCA_963784985.1 of uncultured Thermoleophilia bacterium. Classification (GTDB taxonomy): domain Bacteria; phylum Actinomycetota; class Thermoleophilia; order Miltoncostaeales; family Miltoncostaeaceae; genus CAITWD01. The sequence goes on along the minus strand of CAWATR010000015.1, from coordinate 189,753 downwards.
GGTGCTCGTTCCCGCGCGCGCGGTCGCGCGCGCGCCGCTCGCCCGACCGTTGCGAAGTCGAGCCGATCATCTCGCAGAAATCGGCCGAAGCGCCGAGGTCGACGCGCGCCGCCGGCTCGAGACGGTTGCGGCAGACGTGCTCGCGGCTCCCGAGACGGAGCAGGTCGTCGACGGTGTCCTCGCGGGGCCGCTGCCGAAAGCGGTCGCCGGGTCCGTCGTCGAGCATCAGGTCGTCGAGCAGGTCGTGGCCGAGGTGCTCGCACGGTCCGATCACAAGCCAGAGGTCGCCTCGACGGTCGAGACCGAGCGGACCGAACAGGTCGTTGCGCAGGTTCTGGCAAGCCCCGCGCTGGAGCGGATGCTGGTCGAGGCCATGGAGAGCCGGCTCACGCTCGAGCTCGCCGACCGGATGGTACGTAGCCCAGCGTTCGACCGTGTGCTCGCACACGTCGCCTCGAGTCCCGAGTTGCGCACGGCGCTCGTGGGGCAATCGAGCTCGCTGGCCGAGGAGATGGCAGACGGCCTCCGCCGCCGCGTGCGCCGGCTCGACGATGCCGCCGAGCGCGGGCCCCGTCGCTGGTTTCGCCGACCGCCACGCCCACATGTCGCGCCGGATTCGGCGCCCTCGGTCCCCTATGGGGGAATCGCTACCCGTGGGACCGGGCTCGCCGTCGACGCTGCGCTCGTGGCGATGATCCTCCTCACCGGTACCGCCGTCGTCGACCTGGTCGCATCGCTCTTCTGGCATCCGCGGCCGGCATGGCTTGTCGGAACGCTGATCGGCATCGCTTGGCTGCTGGTTGACGTCGTCTACTTCGTCGGGTTCTGGTCGACAGCTGGACAGACACCCGGGATGCGGCTCATGAGCCTCCGTGTCGTCGACATCACCGGTTCCGCGCCCAACCTGCGGCGCTCGTTTGTGCGCTTGGTGGGGCTCGCCCTGTCAATCCTCCTCCTGTTTACGGGATTCCTGCCGGTGCTGGTCGACCGCCGCCGCCGCGCCCTCCAGGACTTTATGGCTCGCACCGTCGTCCTCTACGACGATCCTGCGCCGCACCCGCCGGGGAGCACGATCGAGGAGGATGCATCGTCGGCGGACCCGCTAGCGGTGGGGGGATCGCAGAGGTCGCCCGAGCAGCCTGGCTAGGCAACCGACCGCGCTGCCCGGAGGATCTCAGCGCTTAAGGACGCGAGGCCCATCATCCCGGGCACGACTCCAGGCGAGCGAGACCTGGAGGACGCACGGGGGGCTCGGTCGGTCGGAATGTCGCATCGAGTCGACACAGCAGCGTTCGGTGGCCGGCTCAGCTCGGAACGGGCCTTTGCCAAGATCTACGGCGTCGCGCCCGTCGACGCCTCCTCGGGCCGCCAGCAGCGCCACCGACTCAACCGCGGTGGCAACCGCCACGCCAACCGGGCCCTGCACACCCTCGTCGTGGTGCGCTTGCGCTCGCACACGCCGAGCCGCCAGTACCTGGCTCGTCGCCTGGCCGAAGGCAAAACCAAAAAGGAGGTCATGCGCTGCCTCATTGGGTGAGTATGCGACTGCGACGGGCACGCTAATGATCGGGGTGGGCGGGTACCGTGGGAGACTGCGCCGGGAATACCTCGGGGCGTAACCCGCGCACGTGGTGGGTCTCACTCCCCGTCGTCGTCCGGGCCTGTTCCCGCCAGTTCGCGTCAGTTCCCGAGCTGGCGGACCCAAGGTGGACCCAAACGCGCGTGGGTCAGTCCTGCGGCGCCAACGAGCCGGTGTCGGCTCGATGGCGCCGCAGGCGACTCAGCCCGCGATCGCAGTGCCTTCGAGCAGGCAGCCGTCGGTCGGCGAGCGGGCTTGGCCCGCCCACGTCCGAGTCCCAGCTGACGCGATCCTTGTGAGCGACGCAAACGGGCCAAGTTGCGTTCGGATTGGTGCGGCAGGCCAGGGACCGCCGTTTGATTGTCGGCGTCGTCCGGGCCGATCCGAGGACAACCTCGCGGAGGCCGCCGGCAGCGGCAACCGCGGTCTTGCGCCACGGCCAGTGCCTGTCGATATGTGGGGCGCCATCGCCAATCTTGCGCGCCTCGGGGTTCGGGGGGTTCGACTCTCGTCGCGGCAAGGGGTGCGCTCCGCCCCCGCCCCCACCCCGGCCAGAAAGAACCTGCAGATAACGCCATTTCCAAAGCGCGATTTTCCAAATAGCGGGAATCGCGAGAATCACATGGACAGGGCGATCTCAGCCTGGGGAGAACAGCGCAGAATGGGCCCCGATTCAGGCCCGGTTTGGGAAAGGTTTCCGTCTGCAAACCAAAGGGTGTCCAGTGAGCGACGCGGAGCTTTACCTGTGCGGGTGGTGCCAGAAGCCCTTCGCGCCCGCCGATGATGCCGGCAAGGTGTGGTGCAGCGGGGGGTGCGAGGAGATGTGGCACGCGAAGCACGCCTGGTATTGCCAGGACGGCCGTGCCCACCTGCTGGCGTGGTATGAGCTGGAGGCCATACCGCGACTGGTGAACCCCAAGCCGGAGGAGCTACCAGGCCGGCCGGCGACTTGCGTCGAGTGCGGTAGGCCGTTCAGGCCCAACTTTGGCCCCGGCCTCCCTGGCAAGGGACGCCCGCGCATCCGTTGCTACGCGTGCAGCCCCTCGCAGTACGCCAGCATGACTCGATCGCCGGGGCAAGCACCGGGACAGATGCCGGGCGACAACGCGTCCTGAGCCCGCGATACCCCTGGGTTGACGCGACGAGCGGCGCGCTCGAATCCTGCCGCAGCCGTCGCGTGGACCGCGAGCCCGCCCAGCGAATGGCAGGATCGTGATCGATGACGTGATGTTCGACCCAGACCTCATCTCGGTGCTCCGCCCGCCTTTGGCACCGCCGCCCGACGGACAGTCCTAACACGCCTGCGCGGGACGTTCGATCACGCGCAGCGAGCGCGTCTGGACTGGTATCCGCGAAGGGCGGTCCGGCGCCAGGTGGAAACACGATCTGACTAGACCGGGTTGAATTCTCAGAACGGAGAGTCACGGGGTAGTCCTGTAACGCGCCCATTGCGAAGGAGTTGTTGGGCCCCGTCGGTGCGGACCTTGACGCGACTCTTGATCCCAACGTCGCCGGTTCGGATCCCTACACGGCCCAACTTGCCCACAGCGCTTCAGCACTGAGATCTGATCCGGCCGGTCCCGCTGGCGACCGGGCGCCGACGTCAGGTCGGGAACAGCGCCCGGCGGCGACCCGCGACCGATCGGCCAAGGTCTTCGCGAGCGCGGTCCGGAAATGGGCGGTCCGGTCCCGGTTCGTCGCCTAGTGGTCGCTGCCGGCATCGGCTCGGGCACGCGGCGTTCACGAAGCGGTCGCTGACCTCATGAATGGCCGCGGGGAGATCCGTGAGGGCCCCGCCCGACCAACCTCCGGTGCAGGCCGCTGGAGCCGCCCGGCGAAACGGCCCAGCCTGCTCTGGACCGCGCGGCCGAAGCCAGTCGATCGCGTCGACCGGGCGCCGCGTGTTGGGCAGACGCACCATCTGTTGACGCGAGGATGGCTCACGCGGTCGGTGCAGCTGAACCCAAATTCTCACTGACGTTCGACATGTGCTGGGGCCCGCAACCCCAGCAAAGAGCGCCGAAAGATCCTCGCACCAGCAGGCGCCGAATCAGTGCGCGTTCGGGCCCGAGGACTACGTTGGGCCTAGCCACGCTGCCGCATTCCGCCTGCCGTTGGTGGCATCACTTCCTGAAGGAGCAAGCCATGAAGTACATGATCGAATACAAGGTTCGCAACGCGGGCCTCAGCCACGATCAGAACCTCGACAATTTTGAGGCTCTGCTCAAAGTGTTTGGCAAGTGGACCCCCGAGGACGGCCTCACCGTTCACGCGTTCGTCGGCAACTTGAGCGACGGCGGCTACGTGCTGGTCGAGGCAGCCGATCCTGGCATCGTCCTGTCGTTCGTGGCGAAGTTCACCGCATGGAACGATGTCGAGGTCGTTCCGGTCATCGACATCGCCGAAGTGGTCGGACATTCTGCCCAGGCACTCGCGTGGAACCGTGCCGCGCTGAGCGACTGACCACTCGGGCGCCGTCCGCCGAGCTGCGCCGGCAGGCGCGACCCGCGTGAGCCGCTGTGGGGACGGGCCCCAATCGCGTGGCGCGGCGACGGCCAGCGCCGACGAGGCAGCCGATCGGGCGCGGACGCCCACCGATCACACGCTCCGAGACCACGTCGTACCAACCAAGCACAGGACAATCGCATGTCGAATCTCGGCAAGACCCACACCATCACGAGAAGCGCTGCTTGAGCCGGACGATCAGCTCGTACGCCGAAGCGACCGCTTGAGCGGACACACGCCCGTCGTGGACGGCTGCGAGCACTGCTGAATACGCGGCCTTGGACGTTGCATCAGCGCCTTGGCTGGTCGTCCCGGCTGCGAGGACCAAATCGACACCACTTCGGACCGCCAGGACGGCAGCGGTGGAGGGGCTGTAGTACCTCGTGACGGCCCTTGTCGAGAGCGCGTCGGTAATGACGACGCCGCGGAAGCGCAGCGTTGTGCGGAGCAGTCCGGTCACAACCGACCGCGAGGTCACGGCCGGCACCGTCACGCCAAGAGCGGGGTACACCGCGGTTGAGATCATCACCATCGGTATGCCCCCTGAGATCGCGGCGCGAAAGGGCAGGAGGTCTGCCAGGAGCGCGCGGCGCGGAGCATGCACCGCCACCGAACCGGCGTCGGTCGTCGTGGTCGCGTAGCCCAGGCCTGGAAAGTGCTTTGCCGTTGCGACCAATCCGCCCGAGGACAACCCGCGTGCAAAGGCACCCCCGCGCGTCGCGACGGCGGTGGGCGTACTGCCGAACGTTCGCGGGGTGATGAAGCCGCCGCGCCCAACGTCGAGTACGGGCGCAAGGTCGACGTTGACCTGATACCGGATGAGATTGCGGGCCGTGGCGTACCCCTGTGCCATGGCGATTGCAGGAGTCACCATCTGCGTCGGGGCCAGCGAGGGAGCCCCCGGCAGCCGCTTGACGATGCCGCCCTCCTGGTCGATCCCGATCAAGAGCGGCGGATCGCCGCCTTGCGCGGCGGCGGCCTGAAGGCGGGCAATCAGCGCGCCTGGGCCCGGGAGTCCGAAGTTCTCGGGAAAGAGAATGATGCCGCCGACCTGACCGGCGCGGATACGTGCGAGGAACGACGGGGTCGGAACGCGCCCGGGCAGGCGCACTACGATCATCTGTCCCACCATCCGAGAAAGGGGTACCCCGGGGGACGTCCTGACTGCCGTGAGCCCGACCGACGCCGAGCTCACCTGGCCGCACGCCGCCGCGGTAAGACCAATCGGGAAGAGCACGGCGGCTGCGACGAAGCGAGGCGTGGGCATTACCCGCGAACAGCCTGCGCACGAGAGGTTTCCGGGTTCATTTGGTCGCTCTTGCTCCGCCGCTGGAGTCGGATGACGGCGCAACCTGGAGCAGTGCGTCGCCGAGGTGGTTCACCCGTTCGCGCACGCCGGCGCCTCGGGCCCGGTTGCGGGCGCTACGCGTCATCCTTGGCGCGTTGCCGACGCGCAACGTCGGGCATCGCCGTGATCGACGGACCGGGCCCGGAGGGGAGTCGACCCACCCCGGCCCCGAGCATGGCGGAATTCGGGATCTTCATCTCTCCGTCGTCGACGCGCACGGTGACATAGGTGAGACCGATCTCCAGCACCGAGGCGTCGAAGACGCCGCCGAGCGCGCCCGACCGGATGCGGATCCGGTCTCCGACCACGAACGGCCGAGCGAACAGGAGCACGAGTGACGCGAAGATGTTGCCCAGGCTCTGCTGGGCCGCGATGCCGACGACGATGCCGATCAGCCCGGCCCCGATGAGCAAGCGCTGGATCGAGACACCGAGTACGGCGAACACCGCGAAGACGACGATGACGTAGCCGATGCCGGTCGCGAGCAGCCTCACGGCGGCCCCGGCGGCAGGGGCCGAGCGCAGCGGGGCCATGTTGCTCAAACCACGGGCGATGTACCGCGTCGCGATGACCCCCGACATGACCAGCACGAGGGCGGCGATCCAGCCGACGAGCCGGTTGTTGGAACCGGATCCGTGGAACGAACCGAATTCGGAGCCGGCCACCAGCGCGGTGATGGCCACGATCAGCGCGGTGATCCCGACCAGCCAGTCGTGCTCGCGCGCGCGCCTCATCTCAAGATCGTCCAAGCACCATTGCCGCGCACGGTATCGATCCACGGACCACTTTGTCGGGGCAGAAGCGCCCGCGTACCCGAACGGGCGACGCCCGGACACGGATGTCGACCCCGTCTGCGCAGACCGTCGGACCGTCGTTGCCGCGGCCGGCCCGTCTGGGTGACGTCGCGCGCGGCGGCGGCCGTCCCGACCAGCCGCGGTCCTCACGTCGGGGCCTCCTCCCGAGAGGACGACACCCCGAGACCCGCCAGATACATTGCGGTGTCCGTGGCATTGACGAGCTCGTCGAGATGCAGCGCAATCGACCCGGGCATCGCGATCCCGTCCGCGGACTGCTCCATCGCCTGGTAGAGCAGCCGCAGATCGGGGAGCGGACGCGGCGGTCGATCTGCAAAGCAATCGGCGAGCGCAGCGAGCGCATCGAGCAGGCCGCTGCGAAGGGCGTCGAGTTCGGCAAACGCGGAGGTCGTCGTCCCGTGTTCGGCCTCGATGCGCAAGGCATTGGTACCGCGCACGATCCGCAGCGCGGCCGCGATGAGACTCCGGCCCTCCGACGGGTCGATCCTGGTCGATGACGGCTCCTGGATTGCCCGACCGACCGCCGCTTCGGCTTTGGCCCACGCCACGCGGTTCGCGCGGGAGCCCGACGCGATCAGGCCGCGGTCGACCGGCTTGCCCTCGACGACATCGAAGACCAGGCTGAGGTAACTGCCGAGCGCGGCGAACAGCGCGGACTGCGCGTCGCCGACCGCACCCCGGGGCGAAGTCGGCCAGATGAGGTAGGCGGCTGCGGCGATCGCCCCGCCGAGCAAGACGTCAATCAGGCGGTCGGCCGCGGTGCTGACTGGATCCGGCAGCGCCGTGCTGAGCAGGATGAGCACCAGTGCGGTGACGAAGCCCACTCCGACCGGGAAACTCGCCGTCCAAGTGGAGTAGGCGGCCAAGGCGGTGAGCGCCACCAGCACGGTGGTCAGGGGCAGCCCCGGATGGAGCCCGCTGATCAGCAGTGCGGCCAACGTGACCCCGAGCAGTGTCCCGACGACGCGCCCGACCCCACGCCCAAAGAGGGTGCTGTAGTCCGGCTTGAGGATCACCGCGACCGCCTACGGGACCCAGAATCCACGCGGGAGCGAGAGCCACGACGCCAGTACCGCCGACGCAGGCACGGCGACGGCAAGTCGGATGGCGTGTCGAAACGCCGGGGAATCGCCATGGAGGTTCTCCAGCACGATGTCCGCCTCTCGCCGCAGCCGCCCTGGCTCCCGGATCGAGGGGATCGCGATGCTCGGTCGCCACGCTGTGCGGACGCCGACGGACCCGGCGGCCTCGACGAGATTGCCGGCCGCGCGCATCTGGCCACCGATCGCGCCAAGCGCGGCCACGCAATGTTCGGCTCCGAGGTCGCGGGAGGAGTCATCGCGGTCGAATGCCCGCTCGAGCTGGGCCAGGCTCTCTCGATACGCTGCCGCGGCCGGGTGCCAGGTCATCGCTTGGCCAGGGTGGCGCAGTGCGGACGCGATCGCACGGAGCGCATCCGCCGCATCCGCGAGGCACGCGTCGATCATCGTCTCCGCCCCGAGATTGCCCTCGGCGGCCAGTCGCGCCCGCAATCCGGCGATGGTCGACAGCTCGAGCCGGATTCGCCGCGCCTGGTCGAGCACTGCCCGCAGCTCGCGAGCGTCGGTTCGGCCGAACAGCGACGGCGAGGAGAGCGTTCGCCCGGCGTCGTCCAGGGTTGCCGCCACGTCGATCGTTGGGCGCTGTGGCTCACGTCGCGCGACCTCGGCGAGGGCATCGAAGGTGTCGGCCAGCCGGCTGCGCTGATGGTGGAGGCTCGGCGGCAGGCGCAAGGTGATGAGGGCGAGCACTTCGACGAGCGACCCGCCGATCACCAGCAGCGCCGTGTGGAACGAGGCCAGCGGCGCTTCCGGAAACCGCCCGATGACGAGGAAGGCGATGATTGCCTGCGTGCCGACGGTTGCCTGCGTCTGCCCGAAGGCCACCAACATCCCCGTGGCGAAGCACCACGGGACGAGGATCAGCGCGTGCAGCCACGGATACGGCCCGGTCACCGACCCGACGAATACCGACAGTCCCATCGCCACGGCGTCGATCAGCGCGAGCCGCAGTGGTAGGCGGGGCGCACCCACGAGCGACACGACGGCGATGAGGTTCGCACCGAGGGCCATGGCGATCGCGGCGCGAGGGCTGCCGAGGGCGAGGCCGAGGGCGAACACCGCGACGACCGGCAGGGCGGTGACTGCACCCACCACGGGACGAACGAGCGTCGCGTCGACGCGCAGCGCGCTGCGAAGCGTGCCGCGCGCAGCGGTCACTGGACCCGCCCCGGCCGGCGCCGGACCCGACCGCAGGACCGTTGTGTCGGCTCGGCCCGCACGCGACGACACTACTGAATCACCGGTCTCGGGAGCCGTTCGTCGCGCGCTTGGCGTCAATTGACGACTCGCGCTGGCGGGGCCGTCCGCGCGCCAGGGGCGCACGGGATCGGGTTCCCCGCCTAGCTCGGGATACGGCCGGCATCGCCGAGGCAGGCAACGCCGACGGCGTTCGGGCCCGAGTACGTCCCCACCACCGGTCCCAGGGCGACGATTTCGGGTCGGATGTTCGGGACGATGGGATGCAGCGCGTCGCGCAGGCGCGCCGCCAGGTCGGGCGCATCGGCGTGCACGATGCGCAATTCGGTCAGGTCCGGGGTCGCGCGGACGAGTTCCACGAGCGCGGCGATGCCTTGCGTCTGACTGCGCACGCGCGACTGGGGATGGACTTCCCCGTCGCGAAGTGCGAGCACCGGCTTGACCTTGAGCACGCCGCCGACGAACGCCTGCGCGCGGCCGATGCGACCGCCGCGATGCAGGTAGGTCAGCGTGTCGAGCAGGAAGTAGATCGGCAGGCAGGCGCGACGCAGCGCGACATTGCCGATGATCGCCGCCACGTCTGCGCCGGATGCGACATCGCGGCAGGCGGCCTCGACCAGCAGCTGGAGGCCGATGGTCACCGACTCGCTGTCGATGGGATGGACCCGCTCGGGATCGACGTCGCGGGCCGCGATCAGCGCCGATTGCAGCGTCCCGCTGAGCTTGCGGGAGATGTGGATGCTCACGACCTGATCGTCCGGATCGCGCAGCAGCTCGCGGTACACCGCCGCGAAGTCGTGCGGCGGCGGCTGCGAGGTCGTCGGCGTGGCGTGAGCTGCCGTCAGCCGCCGATAGAACTCCTCCGCCCGTAGGTCGATCCCGTCGAGGAACTGCTCGTCGCCGAACCGGACCGTGAGCGGCACGATGCGCACGCCCATCGCCACGGCGGTCGCCTGGTCGAGGTCGCAGGTGCTGTCGGTGACCACGTGGATCACGACCTACTCCAGTCCGAGCACGTACGTGTAGTGATCCTGGCCGCCCTCGTGCAGCTCGAACCCGATCGTCGGATGCGCGGATTCAAGTGAGGACAGGAGGTACGCAGCGTCGGCGGGATCGATTCCCGCGCCGTGATAGATCGTGACGAATTCCGGCAGGACGGCGAGACCGCCGAGCATCTGGATGATGAGGGTGTCCTCACGTGCTCCGTGGCCGGCGATCTCACCGTCGAGGATCGCCAGCACGTCGCCGCCGCGGATGTCACGGGCGCCGACACGGGCGTCGCGGACCGCGCGGGTGATCTCCAGCGCTCGCGTGCGTGCGGCAGCCGCACGCATCCGGTCCACGCAGTCATCGATACCGACACCCGGGTCCCATGACAAGAGCGCGCTGATGCCTTGGGGCAGGTTGCGCGTTGGCACGACGCGGACGTCGACCCCCTCGGCAAGCTCGTGGACCTGCTCGGCCGCAAGGATGATGTTGCCGTTGTTGGGCAGCAGGATCACCGTCTCGGCGCGGGCGGCGACGACGGCGCTCAGCAGGTCGTGGGTCGACGGGTTCATGGTCTGGCCACCATCGACGATCTGGTCGGCACCGAGACTGCGCAGGATCGACACAAAACCGTGGCCGGCAGCGACCGGGACGACCGCGGCGGCCCGGCGGGCGGATCCGGGCGACGACGCCCCGCCGCCCCGCGCAAGGACGTCGTCGTGCTGGGCTGACATGTCCTCGACCTTGATGCGCTCGACGCGTCCGTAGCGCGACGCCATCGCGATGACCTCATCCGGTGCGTCGGTGTGGATGTGTACCCGCATTCGCACCTCGTCACCCGCCACGAGCAGCGAGTCTCCCTCCGATGCCAGTAGCGACTGGAGTGCGGCGGTCGCGATGCGCGGCTCCTCGATGATGAACTCGGTGCAGAACCCCCATGACTCCTCGCGGTCGGGCATCGCCGCCGTCCCGCGAGCAGCCTCCACCTGTATTCCATTCGGACCCGTGGCGATCTGCTGGCGATCGGTGCGGGTCAGCGCGGCGAGCACGGGTCCCGGCTCCACGGCGATGCCGGTCACTGCCGCGCACAAGCCGGCGAGCAGTACGGCAAATCCGAAGCCGCCTGCATCGACCACGCCGGCGTCGCGGAGCATCGGCAGCTGATCGATCGTTCCGTCGACGGCGTCGTATGCGGCCTGCGCGCCCGCGGCCAGCACGACCCGGATGTCGCCCGAGCTGGACGCAGCCGCCGCGACGCCGGCCGCAGCGGACCGCACCACGGTCAGGATCGTGCCCTCGATCGGGTTGATCACCGCGGCGTAGGCAACTCTCGTCGCCTGCGCGAACGCGTCGCCGAGGGTGCCGGCGTCCACGGTCGCGCGCCCGTCGACGCCGTGCGCCAGGCCGCGGATGACCTGGGAAAGGATGACGCCGCTGTTGCCACGGGCCCCCATGAGCGCGCCGTGCGCGGCGGCATCCATGATGCTTGACGCGACGCTCGGGCGCCGCGGCCTGCTCCGCGTCGGCGAGGGCGGATGCGAAGGTGAGGCGCATATTGGACCCGGTATCCCCGTCGGGAACGGGAAAGACGTTGAACTCGTTGATCAACGCCTCGTGCGATGCGAGGGCCGTTGCCGCGCCGCGAAGTCCCGCGAGCAGCTGGTCGCCATCGAGCGCGAGAATCGGCGCGGGCGGCGGTTCCCGTGGCCCGCCGTCGCGTCGCGCGGGCACCGTCAGCGCCCCATCCGTCGGAGCGGGCACGCCGGGAGGTATCTCGTACCGTGCGGCTGCGTTACCCGGTCACGCACATACGAGCGCCAATGCCCGCACGATATGCGTTGCCCGAGGGTCGATGCGGGCGCGCAAGCCATTGAATCGCCACTGCACGCCGAGGGTACGGTGACGGCCCCCGACAGGGATCAGGGGATCAGCACGACCTTCCCGTGGCCGTGCTTGGTATCCAGGAACCGGTAGGCCTCGCGCACTTGGTCGAGCGGGAATGTCCTGCCGATCGGCAACTCGAGCCGGCCATCCGCGAGCAACCCGAGCAGCTCGACGAGCGTGTCGGCGGTCGCTGCCGCCGCGCTGCCGTCGGTCTTGACGCCGAATTGTGCGGCGGCCGCGAAGTCGACGACAGTGTCGATACGGTCCCGTGCGACGCCGAGATCCAGTGCGAGGGCGACGTTGCCGTGTCCGGCGGCGTCGATGAACGCGTCGACCTGGCCTGTCGCCGCCCGGATCGCGGCGGCGACGTCGCCGGCGTAGTTGATGGGCTCGATGCCGTGTTCGCGCAGCCACGGGCCCGTCGGCAGCCCCGGCGATGCCGAGCACCCGCGCGCCGGCAAGGTGCGCCAACTGGACAGCGAGGGAGCCCACGCCGCCGGCGGCTCCCGCCACCACGACGACGTCACCGGGTCCCGCACCAACCGAGCGAACCGCCGCGATCGCCGTCGTGCCGACGACGAACAGCGCGCCGGCGACTTCCCATGCGACCGAAGGTGGCCTCGGGACGAGGTTGGCCGCTTCCACCAGCGCGTATTCGGCGTGGCTCGAACGGGTGTCGGTGAACCCGACGACCTCGTCGCCGGGCGCGAATCCGTCGACACCGGCGCCGGTCTCCACGACGACCCCTGCCAAGTCGCTGCCCTCGCCCGACGGGAAGGTCGCCGGGAACATGTCGTGCATCGCGCCGTCGCGGATCTTGGCTTCGCCCGGATTGATTCCGGCGGCGCGCACCTGGACCAGGACCTGACCGGGACCCGGAACCGGACGCGGCACCTCGACGACCTGCAAGACGTGCTCGTCGCCGTACTGGTTGAACCGCACCGCCCGCATGGTCGCTCCGTCATCGAGGTTCGCCGCGCGCACGCGCGGCCGTGCCGGGTCCTCCCTGGATCGAGCGTAGCAAGCACCCATGTCGGGAGCCGTGCGGTCGGCGCGATCGGCCGCCGCCCCTGCCCGCGCCGCGCGCGGCGGCAGCCCATGCGAGCCGGAGGTCCACGCCGAGCGGCCATCGAGCGCGGGCGGTTATGGCGAGGTGACAGCACCCGCGCGCGCTCGCGTCCCGGTGCGCCTATCGTGGGATGTGCGAGGACTGATGCCCGGCCGGCTCCCGGCGTGCGGAGGCCTTCGTTGCTGACGACCCGAAGGTACGCTCGTGATGTCCGATCCCGACACCGCACCGGTCAAGCACGACGTCCTGGAGGCGCTCGGCGAAGCCTCACTCGTGCTGCCGGCGTTGCTCAACGACGGTCTCGACGCGAACAACCGCGCAAAATACCTGCTGAGCCTGCTCCAGGCGGCGCGCGCCCGCGCCGATGCTCCCGACCAGCGGTTCGCGTCGCTGCGTGACGAACGGCTCGCGGCCGGCGTGCCCGAGCCGGAGTACGACGATGTCATCGAGCGGGCCCGGCGCATCGATGCCGACATCTACTTCGTCCCGAACGCCGAGCGCATCCACGAGACGCTGCTGGCAGCGGTCAGGCAGATGCTGACACCGCTGGCCGCTGCGCAGGCCGTCGACGCCCCTGACCGGGCGCGGCTGGACGCCCTCGCGCCCGGTCCGTCCGATCTGAGCGGCGATCGCGTGCGCGGAAGCTACATCGACCGGATCACCTCGGCCGACAGGGATCTCGGCGACTCGCTGCATCTGGTCGTGATGGATGCGCATCGCGCGCTCAACCGGCTCCAGACCCGCGTGGCGACGACCAGCCTGGACGGTGCCGCGGTGTACGGGCTGGACGCCGACGACGCACCGCAGGTGGCCGCGTTCATGGCGGGCGTCCACGACACGCAGGCGCTGAAGTTCGACCACCCGGGCCTGGCCACCACTGCGACCCGTGCCGGCGCCCGGCTGCTCATCCAGAACGACCTCGGCACGACGAACGCGCATGTCGTGGTCATCGCGATCGAGGACCTGCAGGTGACGGTGACGTACACGGACGTGCATCGTCGGCGCCTGGAGTTCTTCCAATCGATGTTGGACGCGTTTCCCGTACGCTGGTCCGGCACCGAGCAACGCCACGGCGAGCCGGCGATCGGCGCCCATCACCTCACCACCGGGTGCTTCGACGCCCGCGATCGCAGCGAGCTGCGTGCGTATCTTCGCCACCTTGGGTCGCGGCTGGTCTTCGTCCTCGACTGGAATCGCGCCCGCAAGCGGCTCAACAGCTTCCTGTCGCGCGCAGATGCGGTCGCGATCCTGCGCTGGGCCGCGGACGCCAATGTCGGACACATGGGCTTCCTGATGCTCGGCGGGGAGCGCCTGGTCTATGACGCGGTCGAGCTCGCCGAGCGCGTGCCTGCACGCTACGGCGAGCCGCTCGTGGAGATCCTCGGCCGCGACGCGGTGCTTGACATCACGCGCTTTGCGCTGCGGGCGGCGACCGAGGGGATGTTGGCCGGCAAGTCGCCGCTGCTGATCCGCGACGAGATCCGCGTCGAGATGCTTCGTCACATCGACGCATCCCACCGTCGCCTGCTCGATGCGAGCGCCGACCATGCCAGCCTGCTGGTCGAATGCGCGCAGGTCCTGCAGGCCGTGGTGGTCCGGCTCGGCACCGGGGAGAGCGCGGAGTTCGCCGACCGGGCGGCCGCGCGCGCGTCCGGCTGCGAGCACCGCGCTGACGAGATCCTCAACTGGCAGCGCGAGGCGGCACGCCGTGTCGACGCCGGCGACAAGATCACCGCGCTGACCACGATCGCCGATGACGCGGTGGATGATCTCGAGGAGGCCATCTTCCTGCTCACCCTGCTGCCCGCCGACGCGGCGGCGCTCGTGCGACCCGCGGCTCGAGCCGCTCGCGTCGATCGCGGTCATGGCCGCCCGCGAACATCTCAAGGCGCTCGAGATCGCGCGCGAGGTGGTCAACCGGCCGGCGCCCGAGGACCTCGAGGACTTCCTGGTCGCGGTCGACCGGGTGGCCGCGCTCGAGCATGAGGCCGATTCGACCGACCGGGCCGCGCGTGCGGGCTTCGTCGTCGAGGCCCCCGACTTCCGCAGCCTGTATCTCGCCGACAGCGTCTGCCGGTGCGCGGAGGGTGCGACCGACGCGCTGTTGCTGTCTGCGCTCGGACTGCGCGATCGCATCCTCGAGCAGCTCTCGGTGCCATGAGCTCCGGCGGCCTTGCGTCGGCGGACGGGCGCCTGTACGTCCTGGATGGCGACGGCCACGGCGATGCGGACCCGCGGCGGGTCGGGATCAAGGCGGCCAACCTCATGCGCATGGCCGACGCCGGCCTGGCGGTTCCGTCCGGATTCGTGCTCGGTGTGGATGTCTGCGCGGACTACCACGCCGGCGGCGAGCGCGTCGGTCGAGGACGTCATCGAGCTGATCGGCGTGGGGCTGGCGCACATCGAGCAGCGCACCGGGCGCCGCTTCGCCGCGCGCCGCCGGCCGCTCCTGGTCTCGGTGCGCTCCGGCGCGGCCGCCTCGATGCCGGGGATGCTGGACACGGTGCTCAATGTCGGGCTGTGTGAGGTGACCGTGCCGGCGCTGTTGCGGGCGACCGGCGACCCGATCTTCGTCTGGGACTCATACCGCCGTCTGATCGAGACCTACGCGGAGGTTGTCGAGGGGTGCCCGGTTGCGCCGTTCTCCGCCGTGACGACCCGCGCCCTGGGCCGGGCGGGTGTACCGGTCGCCTCCGAGCTGGGCCTGGCCGCGCTGCAGGAGATCGTCGAGGAGCTCCTGGCGATCTTCCGCGAGCGAAGCCCGGCGTGAGTTCCCGCAGGATCCGATGCAGCAGCTGCTCGGCGCCATCGAGGGGGTGCTGCGGTCCTGGGACGCCCCGCGCGCGGTCGCCTACCGTCGGCTCGAGGGCCTGACGGACCTGGAAGGTACCGCCGTCACCGTCCAGGCGATGGTGTTCGGCAACCTCGGCCCCACCTCGGGATCGGGAGTCGGGTTCACGCGCGATCCCGCGACGGGCGAGGACCGGCTGTACGTCGACTTCCTGCTCGACGCACAGGGCGAGGATGTCGTCGGCGGGCGCCACGGGTCGCACGACCCCGATGCCCAGATCGCCGCGGTCCCCGGGCTTGCGGACCGGCTGCAGACGCGTCCGGCGCGCGCTCGAGTCGGTCTTCGGCGACGCCCAGGACTTCGAGTTCACCGTCGAAGACGGCGCGCTGTGGCTGTTGCAGACGCGCGCCGCCAAGCGCACCGCGTGGGCGGCGCTGCGCATCGCCTGCGATCTCGTGGATGACGGCGTGATCGACCCTCCGACCGCGCTCGCCCGCCTGCAGGCATACGACATCGACACGATCAGCCGGTCGCGGCTCGCGTCGGATCAGGAGCCGCAGCCGGTTGCGCAGGCGGTGCCGGCGAGCGCGGGTGTGGCGTGCGGGCGGATCGCCCTCGACGTTGCGACGGCGACACGGTTCGCCGACGCGGGCCAGCAGGTGATCCTCGTCCGTGAGCAGCTCTCCACCGATGACATCGCCGGCCTGTCGGTGTGCCGGGGGCTCGTCACCGCGGCGGGCGCCCGCACGTCGCACGCCGCCGTCGTCGCCCGTCACCTGGGGATCGCCTGCCTGGTCGGGTGCCGCGAGCTGTCGATCAATCTCGGCGGCCAGGTGGTGCGCATCGGCAGCAGCGAGCTGCACCCGGGCGACACGATCACCGTCGATGGCACCGATGGTCGGATCTACGTCGGTGAGCTGATCCTCATCGACGAGCGGCCGCTCGAGCTGATCGCGCGCGTTCGCGACTGGCAGCAGACCTTCGCCTAGGCGAAGCCCGCAGGGCGGTCCCGCCGCCGGACGCGGGCTCAGGCGTTGCCTGGGCGCCGGCCGGTCAGGCCCAGCAGGCGATCACACAGTGGGGCGTCCTCGGCGACGGGAATCGCCGGCGGGAAGATCCCCATGAGGCGCCACTCCTCCGCGTGCGGGCTGATCTCCTCCCAGAGCCCCTCGATCAGCGCATCAGGCAGGGCCGGCTCGACGCCGATGGCCCGGGCGATGTCGTGGGCCCGCAGGCCGCGAAACATCGTGATCTGCCAGAAGTACTCCTGGACCGTGTAGTTGCCGAACGAGCAGTGCACCGTCTGGTTGGGGTCGGTGACCGCGACGGCCGCTGCGCAGGCCGTGTCTACCAGGGCCGCGAAGCTCGCCTGCGGGTCGTCACCCAGCAGATCGCCCGAGTAGGCCTCGTGGCCGACCTCCTCCATCGTCCAACCCGCCAGCATCGCGGGGACCCAGGCGTCGTCGTAGGCGTGGTAGTTGACGATCTCCCGCAGCGTCGGCGTGTGGTCGCTGTCGCGCCGCTGAAACTCCGCCGGCATCGGCATGTCCCACTGGTCGGGCCGGATTTGCGCAACGACGCCGTTCAGTGCGCGGTCGGCGAGGACGAATACTTCGGGCTCGGTCATGGCTACCTCGTCGAATCTACGACGCCGGTGCCGCCGGCAGACGGTGATACAGGTACCGATATCGAACGACTGCGCCCGCCGTACCGGCCCCGCAGACCAATGTTGACCTCTCGCGAGGGCCGTCTGCCAGGATCGCAAGCGAGGCGCGCGACATCGCCACGGCGGTCGCGCGTCCCTCCGGTCATGAGAGACTCTCCGCCATGGCGCCCGCCGGGCGATCAGCGGCGGCACGGGACACCCAAAGGAGCACCATGGCGGTTCACCGGGTCAAGAGCTCAGCGAGGCGGACGCCGCCGACGACGTCTACGTCAGCACGGATCCGTCGTGGAGCGCGCCCAAGTACAAGATGCCCGACGACGAGTGGGATGCGCGCCACGCCTACGAGCTCGTCCGCGACGAGATGATGGTGGAAGGCAACGCGCGGCTCAACCTGGCGACGTTCTGCCAGACCTGGGCCGAGCCGGAGCTGCTGCTGCTGATGGCCAAGAGCTTCGACAAGAACATGATCGACAAGGACGAGTACCCGCAGACCGCCGAGCTCGAGCTGCGCTGCGTGAACATGCTCGGCGACCTCTGGAACGCGCCCGACTGCGCAAGGACGTGATCGGCACCTCGACGACGGGCTCGAGCGAGGCCTGCATGCTGGGCGGGATGGCGCTGCTGCGCCGCTGGCAACAGCGCCAGCGGGCAGCGGGGCGCCCGACGGACCGACCGCAACATCGTGACCGGGTCCAACGTGCAGGTGTGCTGGCACAAGTTCGCCCGCTACTGGGACGTCGAGGAGCGGCTCGTTCCCATGGAAGGCAACCGATTCATCCTCAGCGCGGACGAAGCGGTCAAGCGCTGCGACGAGAACACGATCGCCGTCGTCGCCGTGCTCGGATCCACGTTCACGGGCGAATACGAGCCGATCGCCGAAATCAACGCGGCGCTCGACGACCTGCAAGAGCGCACCGGACTCGACATCCCGATCCACGTCGACGGCGCCAGCGGCGGGTTCGTCGCGCCGTTCCTGCAGCCCGACCTCGAATGGGACTTCCGGGTCCCCCGGGTCAAGTCCATCAACGCGTCCGGGCACAAGTACGGGCTCGCCCCGCTGGGGGTGGGCTGGGTGCTCTGGCGTGATGCGGCCGAACTGCCCGAAGAGCTGATCTTCCGGGTGAACTACCTGGGCGGCAACATGCCGACCTTCGGCATCAACTTCTCACGGCCGGCGGCCAGATCATCGCCCAGTACTACAACTTCGTCCGCCTCGGCCGGAGCGGCTACGCCAAGATCCAGCAGACGGCGCAGGATGTCGCGAAGTTCCTGGCCGGCGAGATCGGGAAGATGGGGCCGTTCGAGATCATCACCGACGGGTCGGACCTGCCCGTGCTGTCCTGGTCGCTGCGCCCGGACCAGAACTTCACGCTGTTTGAGCTGTCCGCGCGACTGCGCGAGTACGGCTGGCAGGTGCCCGCCTACTCGATGGAGGACAACCGCAGCGACCTGGTGATCTGCCGCATCGTGGTGCGGCACGGGTTCAGCCACGACCTCGCGCGGCTGCTGCTCGCGCACATGCACGACGTGCTCGAGGCCTTCGCCACGGAACCCGAGCGCACGCCGTCGGCGATCCACAAGGAAGGCTTCCGGCACTAAGCGGCCGTCGGGGTGCGGCGACGGCCGCCCGCAGCGGCGCCCTGCGGCGCGCAGGCACGCGGCGCACGCGGGGCGTGCGCTGATGCGCCTGCGCCCGCGGCACCTCAACGCCGCGATCGCGGTGCTGTTCATGATCGGGTCGGCGTGCTTTGCGCTGGGCACGATCCCCTGGTACGTCAACGCCGTCGGAGCCGTCCGGATGCGATCACGTTCTTCGTCGGCTCGATCTTCTTCACGAGCGCCTCGTTCTCGCAGCTGGTGCAGTCCCAAAGCCCGCAGATGGCGCCCGACGGCGACGACCTGCGGCGCCGGCCGGCCGTCCTGCGGGCCTGGCTGCCGCACGACCGCGGCTGGCTGGCGGCGGCCACGCAGTTCCCGGGCACGCTCGCCTTCAACGCGAGCACCGCGTTCGCGATCGCCACGAACCTGACCACCACCCAGACGCACCACCTGGTCTGGGTCCCCGACTTCGTCGGCTCGGTGCTGTTCCTGGTCTCGAGCGCGTTCGCCATCCTCGCGCTCGGGCCGCTGTTCGAGCTCGAGCCCGGGTCGCTCGCATGGGAGATCGCGTGGCTGAACATGATCGGGTCGATCTTCTTCATGGTCTCGGCGATCGCCAGCTACGTGCTGCCCGCACAGCAGCCAGGCGATCGATCCGCGCTGGGCCAACCTCGGCACGCTGCTCGGGGCGCTGTGCTTCTTCGCCGGAGCCGCGCTGATGCTGCCCGAGTGGGCGCACGCGGTGCGCCGCGCCAGCGGGCAGCGACCGGTGAGCGATCCGCGGTGGCGTCGGTGCCTGGACACCTAGGCGCCCGGCGGTCCGCCGAGCCGGAACAGGATGATCTCGCCCGGGACGAACCCGCGGCGCTCGTAGAGCCGCTGCGCGGCCGCGTTGCCGGCCATCACGGCGATCACTTGGTCGCGGATCCCCCGCCGCGCCAATTCCGGTCAACGGCATCGAGCAGCCGGCCGCCCGACGCCGCCGCCGCGCTCGTCGCGCGAGACCACCAGCGTCAGCACCTCGGCGAAGCGGCCGGCGAACGGGTAGGTGTCATCCGGACCGCTGCGCAGCAGCACCATCGCGTACCCGACCGGGCCCGCCGGTCGGTCGGCGACGACCAGAAAGCCCTCGTCCGCATCGATGTGGCGCCGGTAGTTGGCGCGGCACAGCTCCCACGAGAGCCGGTCGTCGGACTGCACGGGCACGGCGGCGACCGCGCGATGGTGGCGGTGCAGGGCCAGCCAGAGGGACTCGAGCCCGTCGATGCGTCCGGACCCGGCGACGCCGATCACCAGGTCGTCGTCCGGTGGCGCGGCGTCCATGCCGAGAATCTAACCGGCCCGCCGGTGACCGGATCGCGTGCGGCCCAGAATCGCGGCGCCCAGCGCCGACCACACCCGCCGGCGCGGCGGCGTGCCGACGGCCCCGCGGCACCGACCGCGTGTCGGTCGATTAGCGCGCGGCGCCGACGCCCGAGGTGACCAAGACGGGCGTGGTGGGCACGTTCGGGCCGGTGACCGTGACGGCGACCTCGGCGCCCGGGTGCAGGTGAGCGAGCAGGGCGGTCAGCTGCCCGGTGGTCGCGATCGGGCGTGGCGGGATCGCGGGAGAGGCGGTCGGGTTGGTGTTGAGCGCCGTGATCGTCTCGCCGGCGTGCAGCCCGGCATGATCGGCGGGCGACCCGTGTTCGACCTGCACGATCCGGGCGCCGCGCGGCGTGCCGCCGACGACCTGGACGCCGAGGAATCCCGTGTATGCGTCGCGATCCGAGCGCGAGTCCCGGGCGCGGCACCCCGGCGAGGATCGCCTGGGCGGTCGCCAGCGCCGGCGTGAACGGGATGGCGAAGCCCGTCGGATCCGACGTCCCGTCACCCGCCGCGGCGGTATCGATGCCGACGACCGACCCGGCCGTGTCGACCAGCGGACCGCCGGAGTCACCGGGCCGCAGGACGGCGTTGGTCTGCAGCAGTCCGGTCAGGTGCTCGACCGTGTTGGCGACGCCGTCGGTCGCGACGATCGAGCTGGTTGACGGCGGTGATGATCCCGGAGGTGATCGTCGGCGCCCCGCCGCGCCCCCCGACGTTGCCGACCGCGCTGACGCCGCTGCCGCGGACGGCAAACGCCGAGTTGCCGAACGGCGCACGCCGCAGCCCGTGTGCGCCCTCCAGCTGCAGGACCGCGAGGTCGGCGGAGATCGCGATTCCGACGAGCCGGGCCCGGTAGCTGGTGGCGGTTCCCGAGGTCGATCGCGGCGATGCCCGTGCTGCCGGCGACCACATGGTTGTTGGTCAGCACGAGGCCGGAGGCGGCGATCACGATGCCGGTGCCCGCCGCGTAGCTGCCGGACTGATACCCCAACGGCGCGGTGATGTCGACGATGTCCGGCTGTGATCTTCGAGGCCGGCACCGGGGCGAGTACGACGCGCCGCTGGGAGGCCACGCGGACCTGCCCGGGCGCGAACGGCGCGGGCGATGGCCCGCAGGCGACCGTCACGGTCCAGTGCGCGGACCCGGGTCGCGCGCGGGACGAGCCACCCCGAGTGCAGCAGGCCGTTCGGCGTCGCCACGACACCGGTGATCACGCTCGAGTGCCGGCCGTCGCTCGCCCGGACCTGGCAGAACCAGCCCACCGGGTCGGTTGCCGACAGGGGCACGAACTGCCCGCGGTGGACCGCGCGTGCCCGGCGAGGTGATCGCCACCGATCCGACCGGGGCGGTTGCGGCGCCGGTCGCGGCCAGCACCAGTCCGGCCAGGCAGGCGGCCCCGAGCCCCGAGCCCACCGCGCCCAGGAGTCGGCGCCGTGGACGAGCGGCGTCGTCATCGCGGCGCTGCGGGCGACCCGTTGGAATCTGCGGCATGCGGTGTCCGGACGCTGGAGGTACCGGGCGGCCCGGGACGGCGCCGTCGCGAGCACCCGATCTGAGCGTAGTCGATGCCGGGGCGAGCCCTCGGCGGCACGACCGCGCCGACGGGATCCCATCAGGTCCCGTCGGTGCGCGCATGATCCGCCGGGTGCGCGCGTCGGTCGCGGCGCTCAGGCCAGGTCGATCTCCGGGCAGAGGTAGACGTCCTGGATCGCGTTGAGCAGCGCCACGCCGTCGGCCATGGGCTTCTGGAATGCCTTGCGCCCGGAGATCAGGCCCGACCCGCCGGCGCGCTTGTTGATGACCGCGGTCGCGACGGCGTCGTGCAGGTCGTTGTCGCCGGATGCCCCGCCCGAGTTGATCAGCGGGATGCGGCCCATGTAGCAGTTTGCGACCTGGTACCTGGTCATGTCGATCGGGTGGTCGGACATGAGCTCGCTGTACATGCGGGGATCGGACTTGCCGAAGTTCAGCTCGACGAATCCGGGCGCGGCCGTCTCGGGCAGCTTCTGCTTGATGATGTCGGCCTCGATCGTGACGCCGATGTGGTTGGCCTGGCCGGTGAGGTCCGTGGCGACGTGATAGTCGGGCCCGCCGGACTTGGTCGTGTTGAAGGCCGAGTTGCGCAGATAGCACCACAGGACGGTGGCCATGCCGTGCTCGTGCGCGGCGGCGAACGCGGCGGAGACCTCCTGGATCTGCCGCTTGCTCTCGTTCGAGCCGAAGTAGATCGTCGCGCCGACGGCCACACAGCCCATCTCGCGTGCCTGCTTGACCGAGGCGAAGATGATCTGGTCGTAGGTGTTGGGGTACGACAGGAACTCGTTGTGGTTGAGCTTCAGCAGGAACGGGATCCGATGGGCGTACTTGCGCGCGGCCATCCCGAGTGCGCCGAGCGTCGTCGCCACGGCGTTGCAGCCGCCCTCGATCGCCAGCTCGACGATCCTGAGCGGATCGAAGTACGTCGGGGTTCTTGGCGAACGAGGCGCCGCCGGAGTGCTCGATGCCCTGATCGACCGGGAGGATCGACACGTAGCCGGTGCGGCCGAGGCGCCCCGTCCCGAACAGCGTTTGGATCGACCGCAGCACCGGGATGGAGCGATCGGAGTCGATCAGGACGCGGTCGACGAAGTCGGGCCCGGGAGTCGTCAGGCGGCTGGCGGGGATGGTGGTGCAGCGGTGGTCCAACAGCCGCGGCGCGTCCTCACCCAGCAGCTCAACGATCGCATCGATCCCGCCTCGAACCTGTGTCGCCATCCAGATGCCTCCCGAGTTGTGCGGTTCACGAATACCAACCTGACCATAGCCCAGCCCGGGCGGAGATCTGGGTGCGGCGGCGGATTTTGCGCGAATCAGTCGACGATGTGTCGGGCGGGCACCGCGGTCGGCGGCCCGTTGACCTGTGCCGCGTGCGGGCCGCCGCCGATGACCCGTCCGGCGATCGGGAGGGATCCGAGCGAGGCGCGGGGCCAGCACAGCACCAGCAGGCCGACCAGGGTCAGGTTCCGCACCGCCAGCAGCGCGATCTCGTGGGGGTGCAGCTCGACGAGATCCCAGTAGTTGAGGGGGAAGAATGCCTGGGTGAGCAGCATCGCGGCCACCATCGTCGCGAGTGCCGCGCGCCCGTAGCGTCCGGGGACCAACACCGCGACGGGCAACAGCCAGATCATGTACTGCGGCGAGAGCACCTTGCCCGTCACCGTGAGGGCGACCATCGTGGCCGCCGCGCCGGCGATGAGGATCTCGACGTCGCGGCTCGGATGGGACCGCGCCAGCAGGCGCGCGCACCAGACCGCGCAGGCGACCACGAGCACGGCCAGCACGATCGTGAGCGCGACCCCGAGCGCGGCGGGACCGCGGCCGCTCAGCCCTAGGCTGCCGTAGTTGTGGACGACGTGCACGTAGGTGCCCGCGGCCGCATGCATGGCCAGGAACACGCTCGCGGCCATCGATTCGATCTGCGGCGGCCGGCGCAGGTTGTAGGCCATGAAGTACCAGGTCCCCGACGGCGTGATGATCGCGAACGGCACGAAGACCAGCGCGGCGATCGCGATGCGCCGCGACTGCCCCCCGGAGGGCCGGCGCGTAGGCCGACGCGATGGGCCTGCCAGATCACCAGCAGCGGCAGCAGCGCGATCGGCACCAGCTTGATGACGACTCCGACGGCAAGCAGCGCCCACATCAGCTTCCAGCGCTCGGTCACGGCGGCGAACATCATCCAGGCGATCACCGCCGCGACCGCCAGGTCGAAGCGCGCCTGGATGAGCGAGCCGAGCAGCAGCGGCGAGATCGCGATGACCCCGCCGGCGACCGCCTGGCGGGCCGGCGAGTACCCGAGCGCCCGGGCGGTGGCGACGACGCCGACCAGGCACACGCACAGGCAGGCGAGCATGAGGCCGCTGAACGCGTTGACGTAGCTGCCGGGCAGCCACCAGGTCAGATAGAAGATGCCGGTCGCACCCGGTGGGTACTCGATATGGATGTCGCGGTACGGCACTGCGCCGTGGGCCATGGCGCGGGCGTAGTCGAAGTACAGGTTCACGTCGGGGTTGATCTGGTGATCGGTCCAGATCGCCGACGCGCTGCAGCGGGATCGTCCACACGATGATCGCCAGCGCGACCAGGCTGGCGGGCAGCGCGAAGCGGCGCGCGCCGGTCATCGGGCGATCTCGGCGGCAACGTCGGCGGTGCGGCACGGGTCGGCTCGACGGCGCGCGCATTCAGCCCACCGGCTCGGGGGTCGCGGCGGCCGTCCGGTCGGTGTCAGCGGTGGCCGCCGTCCGTCCGGACGACGCCCGCGGCCAGCAGACGACCAGCAGGGCCACGAGGAGCAGGTTGCGCAGCGTGAGTAGGCGGATCACGTAGATCTGCACCTTGGAGATCTCGGCGAAATGGGTCGGGAAGTAGGCGAGCGTGACGAGCAGGGCCGCGACCGTCAGCGGGATGGCGGCGCGTCCCCAGCGTCCCTGCAGGACCAGGGTCACCGGGAGCAGCCACATCATGTACTGCGGGGAGAGCACCTTGCCGAACACGGTCAGGGCGACGATGGTCGCCGCCGCCCCCGCGACGAGGATCCCGCGGTCCGCGGGGCCCGTGCTGCTGCCGAGCAGTCTCCAGGACCACCACGCGCAGCGCGATCACGAGCACCACCAGCACGAGCATGGAGATCGTCGCCACCACGGACGGCGGCGTGCCCTGCGACGCCGTTGCTGTGGAACGTCTCGACGACCCGGAAGCGGTAGTGGCCGTACTTGGACAGCAGCAGGAACAGGTTGGAGGTCAGCGATTCGAGTTGCGGCGGCCGGCGGAAGTTGTAGTCGATGAAATACCAGGTACCCGCCGGCGAGATGATCAGCATCGGCAGGACGGCGAGGATCACGACCCCGATCGATACGCGCGCCCCGCGAATCGCCGGGGTCCAGCCCCGGCGGTGGGCCTGCCAGATGACCAGCAGCGGCAGGAGCGCGATCGGGATGAGCTTGATGAGCACACCGGCCGCCAGCAGTCCCCACATCAGCTTCCAGCGCTCGGTGATCGCGGCGTAGACCAGCCAGGCCGTCACCGCGGCCACGGCCATGTCGAAGCGCTCGACGACGATCGGCCCGAGCAGCAGCGGCGAGAGCGCCACGATCCCGCCGGCGATCGCCTGGCGGGCCGGCGAGAGCCCGAGGGCCCGCGCGGTCGCCACGACGCCGAGCAGGCACACGCACAGGCACACCAGCATCAGGGCGCTCAGCGCACTGCGGTACTGGCCGGGCAACTGCCAGACGAGCCAGAAGATGAACGTCGCGCCCGGCGGATACTCGACGTGGAAGTCGCGATAGGGCACGAGTCCTCGGGACATCCAGCGTGCGTAGCGCAGGTAGACGCCCACGTCGCCCAGCGTCGTCGCGCGCCGTCCAGAGCGCCACGTGCTGGAGCGGCCACGCCCACGCGAAGACCGCCAGCGCGACGAGACCGCCCGGAAGTGCGAGGTCGCGGCGGGTCATCCGGCGGTCGCTTCCGCCATCACGACACCGTCACCCGCGTCGCTGGCGGGTGACGGTGCGATCGGCAGCGGTCTGGGCCAGTGCGGGACGGTGGCGACCAGCACAAACGGCAGGAACCACGGGATATACAAGTAGAACCAGTAGTTGAGGGTCAGCTGCAGGCCGATCATGAGTGTGCCCGAGAGGGCGGTCAGTGTCAGGAGATCGCGTTCGCGCGGCCAGCGCACCACGGCCAGCGCCGCGACCGCGACGATCGCGATGAGCGCGAGCTGCACGGGCCGCAGGCCCGGGTATTGCCCCCAGATCGAGAACGGTGTTTGGCGTCCCAGTTGATAACTGACCGTACGTGTCCAGAAGGTGTGAATGCCGGTCAGTCCCCCGAGCAGGATCACCCAGCCGGTCAGCAGTATCGCAATCGCGAGCCCGGCGGCGAACCAGAGCCACCCGTGGCGCCGCTGGCCGCGCGGATATGGATGGCGCCACCACAGCGGGATCAGGATCGCGGGCGACAGCTTCGCGGCGATCGCCAGGCCGAGCATCAGCCCGCGCCCGAGCGGCCGCGCGGCGACGACCAGGCCCCAGATGAGCATCGCCGCGACCAGGGCATCGTTGGTATTGCTCTCGAGGGCGTAGGCGGTGAACGGGAAGGCCGCCCACGCGGTCGCCAGCGCCACGCCGAGCCGGAACCCGCCCAGTCGCCACCCGAGGGTCAGCAGCCCGACCACGCACAGCACGTCGAACGCGGTTGCGGCGGCGTGGGCCGCCGGCAGGGAATCCCAGCTGCCGTGCCACGGCGCGACCACCTCGAAGGGCACGACGGCCACGTACGTCAGCGGGCCGTAGGTGTCGCAGTGCCCGCAGGCCGCCGGGAACGTCCCGTAGGGGATGACTCCGTGGACGATTTGGTGCGCGCCGATGACCCCCGCGTAGCCGACGTCGATCACGTTGGAATCGAATGCGTTCAGCGAGTACCGCAGGCCCAGCGAGAGCATCAGCACCGCGATGAGCAGCCACGTGGGCGCCCAGCCGCGAAACGACGGGGCGTGCGAGGCGTCCCGGTCGGGCTGCCGGCCCGCCGGGCCGCCCTGCGCGCTGCGTGCGCACCCGGCGGGTGCCGATCAGCGCCATGCGCACCGCCAGGTAGGCCAGCGGCGGGTAGACCAGCGGCACCGAGGTGAGCACCTCGCCGGCGTTGAACCAGATCAGCGACAGCGAGAAGCTCAGCAGCACCAGCAGATCGAGCGTGCGCCAACTGAAGATGCGGCGGATCTCCACGAGCGGCATGAAGAACAGCGCGCACAGTCCCGACCAGATCCAGGGATCGTTGATGTGCCGGCCGAAGGCCCCCCAGTAGCCACGCGCCATCATCCAGGCGACCTGCGGGCCGGTGCGGGTCTCCTGGATTTCGGCGGTGTTGTCGTCGATCAGCACCTCGGCCTGGGTCGTCTCGACGCCTTGCTTGTTCCGCGACACGTAGTAGACCGTCCACTGGTGTGCGGTGGGGTCGTACTGGGGCGTCGTGCGGTACACGGGGTGGCTGGCGATCCAGTCCTTGACGGCCTGCGAGCGGCCGGCCAGTTCGAGCACGGTGTGGGTGGAGAGCGTGGGCAGCTCGCGCGCGTGGCCCGATGTCGCGCGCGGTGTTGTCGCGATCGTCGCGGTCGTCGGCGACTGGCTGGCGCGCACGGCGCCAACGGCCGCCCCGCACGCCAGGAGCAGTCCCACCATCACCAGCACGGCAATTGCGGCCGGTCGGCCCCACCCGCCTGTGCCTAGCGGAACGCCCAACTCCGGGTCAACACGAACGTCAGCGGCGTCACGGCGGCGATCGCGATCGCCTGCGCCAGTAACGTGTCGGTCCCGGCATGCACGAGCGCCCAGAGGATGCCGAGGTTCACCACCAGGCCGATGACGCTCACGATCAGGTACTTGGCGGCCTGCCTGACCGGTGACGTGCCGACCTTCGGGAAGGTCCACTGGCGGTTGAGGACGAAGTTGTTCAACCAGGCGACCAGGAACGCGACGACCGATGCGACCAGGTACTGCGCGCCGGCCATCGTGGATCAGCGCGTAGTAGACGACGAGGTTGACGACGTAGCCCGAGGCTCCGACGATGCAGAACTTCAGGAGTTGGATCCACGCCGAGCGATCGGCGTGGCGGATACGTGAGATCCTCAGCGCATACGGGCGGGGACTCGTCGGTTGCGCAAGAGTCTCCGGGGCTTGGCCGCTGACCATGGTCATGCAAACTTATCAGGCACCCACTGCGGGTATGCGACCGGGCCGCCGGGCAGACCTTCCCTGCACCGCGTACGGTTGTAGGACGCCTATGGGGCCGCGATGAACGACATCAAGGGAGCATCCACGGCCGATCGCACCGTCCCGCGGGACCCGTCGCGCTTCGAGGACCGTTTCGCTGCGCGCGCGATGGGGATCAAGTCGTCGGCGATGCGCGATCTCATGTCGCTCTCCGAGCGGCCCGAGATCATCTCGCTGGCCGGCGGCTTCCCGGACACCGACTCCTTCCCGGCCGAGGTCTACGAGGAGGTCTGGCGCGCGGTCGCCAACGACCACCGGGCATCCTCGCTGCAGTACGGGCCGACCGAGGGTCTGCTCGAGCTGCGCCAGGCGATCTGCCGGCTCATGGCCGAGGACCGGATGCCCGCCCAGCCCGACGGCGTCCTGGTCACGGCGGGCGGACAGCAGGCGATCGCACTCGCGCTGCGGACCTTCATCGATCCCGGCGACATCGTGATCGCCGAAGGCCCCACCTACCCCGGGGCCGTGCCGACGCTGACGACCTACCAGGCGCGGGTGATCCACATCCCGCTCGACGCCCACGGGATGTCGATCGACCTGCTCGAGGAGCAGCTGGATCGCCTGGCGGCCCAGGGGCAGAAGCCGAAGCTGATCTACACGATCCCGAACTTCCACAACCCCGGCGGCGTGACCATGGCCCGCCACCGGCGTGAGCGCCTGGTCGCGCTCGCCGCCGATCGCGACGTGCTGATCGTCGAGGACAACCCGTACGGGCCCGTGCGCTACGAGGGCGAGTCGCTGCCGAGTCTGTGGGAGCTCGACGGCGGCGCGGGCGGAGTGATCTATTTGTCGACGTTCTCCAAGATCCTCGCGCCGGGCATGCGGATCGGGTGGGTCGCCGCGCCCGCGCCGATCCTGCGCAAGATGAACCTCGGCAAGCAGGCCGTCGACCTGTGCAGTTCGACCATGAGCCAGCGGTTCATCGTTGAGTATCTGCGCCGGGTCGACTGGCGTGATCACGTCGCGCGGCTGAACGGGATCTACCGCAGCCGGCGCGATGCGATGCTCGCGGCGCTCGACCAGCACTTCCCGCAGCGAGGCGACCTGGACGCGACCCGAGGGCGGGTTGTTCGTGTGGGCGACGCTGCCCGAGTACATCGACACCGGCGAGCTGCTCGCGCGTGCCATCGAGCGCCACCAGGTCGCGTTCGTGCCCGGCGAAGCGGCCTTCCTCGATGGCCAGGGGCGCAACAGCATGCGCTTGAACTTCTCGGGAGCACGCGAGGACGTCCTTGCCGAGGGCGTCGCGCGGATCGGCGCGGCGATCGAGGCGATGATCGACCTGCAGCGGGCGCTCGGCGGGGGCCGGTGAGCGGCGCAACGGCGCGTTGCGGTCCTCAAGGGCGGCCGCTCGATGGAGCGGGAGGTCAGCCTGCGCTCCGGTGCCAACGTCGAGGCCGCCCTGCGGCGCCTCGGGCACGAGGTGATCCCCGTCGATGCGGACCCGAGCCTGGTCCGCACCTTGCGTGCCGAGCGCCCCGATGTGGTGTTCGTGGCCATGCACGGCAAGGGCGGCGAAGACGGCACCGTCCAGGAGCTCCTGGAGATCCTCGACATCCCCTACACCGGCTCGGGCGTGCAGGCGTGCGCGCGGGCGATGGACAAGGTGATCGCCAAGGCGGTGTTCGCCAACGCCGGGATTGCGACACCGCCGGCGTTCGCCTTCGGCGAGAGTGCGTTCAGGGAACTCGGCGCGGCCGATGCCCTGATGGAGATCGAGGCACGGCTCGGGCTGCCGCTGGTCGTCAAGCCCGCCAAGCAGGGATCTGCGCTCGGCATCTCGGTCGCGCGCGAACCGAACGACGTCCCGCGCGCGCTGATGACGGCCCTGAGTTTCGACGATCACGTGCTGATCGAGCGGTTCGTGCGCGGCCGCGAGATCGCGGTCTCGGTGCTCGGCACCGAGGAGCCCGAGGCCCTGCCGGCCGTCGAGGCCATGCTCAGCGGGGAGTTCTACGATTTCGAGGCGCGGTACACGCCCGGGATGACCGAGCTCGTCGCGCCGGCCGACCTCGGCTCGGAGCTGGCCGGCGAGGTCGCGCGCACGGCGCTGGCCTGCTACGCGGCGATGGGCTGCCGTGGCTTTGGTCGGGTCGACATGCTCATCGACGACGACGAGCGCATCTGGGTGCTCGAGATCAACCCGATCCCGGGGATGACCGACACGAGCCTGTTGCCCAAGGCGGCGCTGGCGGCGGGGCTTTCGCTTGACGACGTCGTCGAGCGGGTGCTCGCCGACGCGTCGCTCGGCGGCTGATCGGCGCCGCCTCAC
The DNA here is from genome assembly GCA_963784985.1 of uncultured Thermoleophilia bacterium. Classification (GTDB taxonomy): domain Bacteria; phylum Actinomycetota; class Thermoleophilia; order Miltoncostaeales; family Miltoncostaeaceae; genus CAITWD01. The sequence goes on along the minus strand of CAWATR010000015.1, from coordinate 159,767 downwards.
GTCGGGACCCGACGGCGCCGGCGCCGGATGTCGCCCCGGCAGGGCACCGCGCACCGGGGCCGGTTCGCCGCGCGGGGGCGCCTGTAGGCTGGTGCCACCTGGTCGTGACGATGACGAGGTCACACGCGCCCCGTCACGAGGACTGATGCCACCCCAGATCCCTTCCGCGCCCGGGCTGCTCGTCGAGGAGGATGCCCGGGCGATCGTCATCCGGATCCACAATCCGGAGCGCGCCAACGCGGTCACCGACGAGATGCTCGCCGCGATCGTCCGGCACACGCAGCGGCCGCGTCCGCGAACTGCGCGTGATCGTGCTCACGGGGTCGGGTGAGCGCCACTTCTCGGCCGGGCTCGATCTGGCGGACCTCGAGGGTCCGGTGCTCGCCGAACGGCTCGTCCGGGGCGAGGAGCTGCTGCGCGCCGCGACGGCTGCCATCGCCGCCTGCCCGTGTCCGGTCGTCGCCGCCGTCAACGGGGCCGCGTTCGGCGGTGCGCTGGAGCTCGCGGTCGCCTGCGACTGGCGGATCGCCGCCGACAGCGCCACGCTCGGGATGCCGGCCGCCCGCCTCGGCGTCGTCTACTCGCCGGAGGGGCTCGCGCGCTTCCTGGCGATCATGGGGCCGGCGCGGACCCGCGAGCTGTTTCTGACCGGACGGCCCGTCTCGGCCGCACGGGCGCAGCAGATCGGCCTTGTGGATCGCGTCGTCCCCGCCGCCGACCTTGCCGCGGCGATCGGCGAGACCGTCTCCGACATCGTGCAGGCGGCGCCAACCGCCGTCGCCGGCACCCGTGCGGCGATCAGCCTGCTGGCCGGCGCGCCGGCGCCGCAGGACGCCGCGACGATCGAGCGGATCCGCCTGGAGGCATACGCCTCCGAGCAGTTCACCGAGGGGCTGGCGGCGTTCCGGGAGCGCCGCGCGCCGCGCTGGGCGGAGCCAGCCGACCCCGTGGGCCCGCCGCCGGCAGACTGAACGGCTGATCGGCCGGAGTGCGCGTGCGCGGACCCCGGCCGATCGGTCCGGGTGCTACTGGCCGGCCGTCTCGGCGTGGGACACGATGTCGGCGGCAAGCTGCGTGGCCGTTTCGTCGTAGGCGGCCGGGTCCGGCCAGGTGCTCTTGGGGTCCAGCAGCGACGGCTCGACGCCCTCGACGGCGACCGGCACCTCGAACCCGAAGATCGGGTCGGTGCGGGTCTCGGCGCCGGCGAGCTCGCCCGACACCGCGCCGCGCACGACGGCGCGGCTCACCTTGATCGGCATGCGGCTGCCGACGCCGGCGCCCCCACCGGTCCAGCCGGTGTTGATCAGCCAGACGTTGACCCCGTACCGCTCGATGCGGTCCTTGAGCAGCGCCGCGTAGACCTTCGGCGGTTGCGGCAGGAACGGGGCACCGAAGCACGAGCTGAAGGTCGCCTGCGGCTCGGTGACGCCGATCTCGGTGCCGGCGACCTTGGCGGTGTAGCCGGCCAGGAACATCTGCATCGCCTGCGTGGGCGACAGTTTGGCGATCGGCGGCAGCACGCCGAACGCGTCACAGGTCAGCATGACGATGTTCGTCGGCTGGCCGGCGCGCTTCTCGGGCACCGCGTTCGGCACGGACTCCAGCGGGTAGGCGCCGCGGGTGTTCTCGGTCAGCGAGTCGTCGTCGAGGTCGATGATCCGGGTGTCCGGGTCCAGGACGACGTTCTCCAGCACGGTGCCGAACATGCGCGTGGTCGCGTAGATCTCCGGCTCGGCCTCGGCGGACAGCCCGATCACCTTCGCGTAGCAGCCGCCTTCGAAGTTGAAGACGCCCTCGTCCGACCAGCCGTGCTCGTCGTCGCCGATGAGCGGGCGGGTCGCGTCGGTCGAGAGCGTCGTCTTGCCGGTCCCCGACAGGCCGAAGAACACCGCGACGTCGCCCTTGGGGCCGACGTTGGCCGAGCAGTGCATCGGCAGGACGCCCTCGAGCGGCAGGCGGTCGTTCATCAGCGTGAACGCCGACTTCTTGATCTCGCCGGCGTACTGCGGTGCCGCCGATCAGGATCTCGCTTTCGGAGAGGTTCATCACCACGAAGTTGCCCTGGCGGGTCTTGTGGACGGCGGGGTCGGCGCTGAAGCTCGGCGCGTGGAGGATGATGCCGTCCGGCGTCGAGCGGCTGGCGCGCTCCTCGTCGGTGAGGTCGATGAACAGGCTCTTGGTGAACAGGGCGTGCCAGGCGCTCTCGGTCACCAGCCGGAGGATGATGCCGTGCGTCGGGTCCGATCCCACACGGGCGTTGAGCACGTACAGCTGCGGCGCGGCGTTGAGGTGCGCGCGCAGGTCCGCGCCGAGCTTGGCGGCGTGCTCGGGGTCGATGGACTGGTTGATCGGCCCCCCAGCCCACGCGGGCCTCGCTCCCGGGCTCCTTGACAATGAACTTGTCCTTGGGCGCCCGGCCGGTGTGGACACCGGTGGTCACGGCGAGCGCACCGCCATGCGCCAGACGGGCCGACCCGTTCGTGATCGCGTGTTCGTACAGGACCTCAGTCGACAGGTCCCAGAACACCTGTTCCCGTTGGGGCCAGACCATTCGCCTCGAGCAGCGCGACTGCGCGTTCACCGACCTCAGTTGCCATGTGCCCTCCGTGATAGGTGTCAGAACACGACAGTTTGCCTGATTGCGGAATTGGCCCGCAACCGGTAGGGCGTGAGGATACCGCTCGCAGCCGTCGATTTCGGCCGGACTTGGCCCCGTTCATATCCGGTACGCCCCGGGGGTTCGCGCGCACCGGCTGCGCCGGCCCGTCGGCACGCCGCGGGCGCCCCGGATCTGGCAGCATGCCTGCCGATGCGGCGCCACGAACTCGAACGCCTCCACGTCCAGCTCCCGGCGCTTGCGACGATCGCCCTCGGCGGATTGCCCGGACCGCCCGACTGGTCGCCGAGGCTGGTGGCGATCGGCGTCGACGTCGTCGCATCCGGCGCGCTCCACGACACGCCCGCGACGTACGCGGCCGCCGTGGCGGCCGCCCCGTACCGCACCGTCAAGGCCACCGACCCCGCCGACCCGCAGGCGCTCGCGGCCGCGGGGGCCCGCATCATCGAGACGGCCGGCCCGGCGCCCGCCGGCGTCTACCGCTTCGGACCGGACGAGGCGATGGTCGTCGTCGTCGACGGGGCCGATCCCGAGGTCGAGGATCCGAACGTCGCCGCCCGGGTGATCGTCGAGGCGGCGCGCGACGTGCCCCCGTCGGGGTTGTGGGTCGTCGCCAGCCCCGGACTCGAGCGGCTGTCGGTCGCACGCGCCGAGCAGAAGCTCCGGGCGCTGTACGAGTGCGCCTACCGTGCGCGGCTCGTGTTCGCCAAGGAGCAGTTCACGACCGACTAGGCGCCGGCCGGCTCCGTGGCAGCCGGGCGCGACGGGTCGTAGCCGAGGTTCGGCGCGAGCGCGCGCTCGACCTCGTCGAGTTCCCGTCCCTGCCGCGCGGCGTAGTCGGCGACCTGGTCGGCGCCGACCGGGCCCACGGCGAAGTAGCGCGCCGCCGGATGGGAGAGATAGATGCCGCTGACCGACGCCGCCGGCAGCATCGCCATGGAGTCGGTCAGCGACATGCCGATCGCCTCGGCGTCGAGGATCCGGAACAGATCGCGCTTGGGGGTGTGGTCTGGGCAGGCTGGGTAGCCGAAGGCCGGGCGGATGCCGCGGTAGCGCTCGGCGATCAGGTCCTGGCTGGAGAGTTCGCCCGGCGACTCGTAGCCCCACTCGTGGCGGGCGCGGGCGTGCAGCAATTCGGCGCAGGCCTCGGCCAGCCGGTCGGCGATCGCCTTGACCATGATCGACGAGTAGTCGTCATGGGCGGCGGCGTACTCGGCTGGCGATCTCGTCGGCGCCGAGTCCGGCGGTCACCGCGAACGCGCCGATCCAGTCATCGACGCCGGCGTCGGCGGGTGCCACGAAGTCGGCCAGACAGTACATCGGCCGCTCGTCGCCCCAGTCGCGCTGCTGGCGCAGCATCGGGAACCGGGCCAGCGTCGCGGTCCGCTGGCGATCGGTGAACAGGACGATGTCGTCGCCATCGGCGGCGGCCGGCCAGAACCCGTAGGCGCCCCGCGCCCGCAGACGTCCCTCGCGCGACAAGGCCCTCGAGCAGGGCCGTGGCGTGTTCGTAGAGCTCGCGGGCGGCGGCGCCGAAGTCGGGGTGGTCGAGGATGGCCGGGAAGCGCCCGCGCAGCTCCCAGGCGTGGAAGAAGAACGTCCAGTCGATGTACGGCACGAGCTCGCCGAGCGGCACCTCGATCTGACGCAGCCCGCTGAACGCCGGCGCGGCGGGTGGCGGGCTCCACGCAACGGCGGGACGCCGGGCGCGGGCGGTCGCGATCGGCAGCAGCGTGCGCGCGGCACGGCCTGCGTGGACCTCGCGCAGGCGTTCCTGGTCCGCCCGGACGTCGGCCATGTAGCCGTCGCGCCCGATCCGCGTCGAGCAGCGCCGAGACGACCCCGACCGCCCGCGAGGCGTCGAGTACGTGCACGACGGGACCGTCGTAGCGCGGGGCGATCTTGACCGCGGTGTGCTGCTTGGAGGTCGTCGCACCGCCGATCAACAGCGGCAGTTCGAGCCCCCGCCGATCGAGTTCCGCGGCAACGCCCGCCATCTCCTCGAGCGACGGCGTGATGAGCCCCGACAGGCCGATCATGTCCGCGCCCTCGGCGACGGCCGTATCGATGATCGTCTGTGCCGGGACCATGACGCCGAGGTCGATGACCTCGTAGTTGTTGCAGCCGAGCACGACGCCCACGATGTTCTTGCCGATGTCGTGGACGTCGCCCTTGACCGTCGCCATCACGACGCGCCCGTTGTTGGCGACGCCGCCCACCGGCGGCCCGCTCGGCCTCCATGAACGGCTCGAGATGGGCGACGGCCCGCTTCATCACCCTGGCGCTCTTGACCACCTGCGGGAGGAACATCTTGCCCGCGCCGAACAGGTCACCGACCGTGCTCATGCCCGCCATCAACGGCCCTTCGATGACCGCGATGGGGCGCCCGTAGGCGAGGCGTGCCTCCTCGGTGTCCTGCTCGATGAAATCGACGATGCCGTTGACCAGCGCGTACTCGAGGCGCCCCTCCACGGGCTGCTCGCGCCAGGCGAGGTCGGGGCCGCGCCGGGCGCTCTCGCCGCTGATCGTCTGGGCGAAGGCCAGCAGGCGCTCGGTGGCGTCGGCGCGTCGATCGAAGATCACGTCCTCGGCGAGGTCCCGCAGCTGCGGGTCCAGCTTGTCGTAGACCCCGAGCTGGCCCGCGTTGACGATGCCCATGTCCATGCCCGCGGCGATGGCGTGGTACAGGAACGCCGTGTGCATCGCCTCGCGGACGACGTCGTTGCCGCGGAAGCTGAAGCTGAGGTTCGAGACCCCGCCGGAGATCTTGACGCCCGGGCAGGCGGCCTTGATCTGGCGGATCGCCTCGAGGAAGTCGATCGCGTAGCGCGCGTGCTCCTCGATGCCCGTCCCGATGGCGAAGATGTTGGGGTCGAAGATGATGTCCTCGGGCGGCACACCGACCTCGGCCGGTCAGCAGCCGGTAGGCGCGCGCGCAGACCGCCACCCGGCGCGCGAGCGTCTCGGCCTGGCCGTCCTCGTCGAAGGCCATCACCACGAGCGCCGCGCCGTAGCGCCGGGCGCGCCGGGCCAGCCGCAGGAACTCCGCCTCGCCCTCCTTGAGGCTGATCGAGTTCACGACGCACTTGCCCTGGCAGCACTTGAGGCCGGCCTCGATCACGTCCCAGCGGGACGAGTCGATCATGATCGGCACGCGGGCGATCTCCGGCTCGGCGGCGATCAGGTGCAAGAACGTCGTCATGGCCGCGGGCGAGTCGAGCATGCCCTCGTCCATGTTGACGTCGATCAGGTTGGCGCCGTTGCGCACCTGATCGACCGCGACCTCGAGGGCCGTGGTGAAATCCCCGCGGGTGATCAGGGTCGCGAAGCGGCGCGACCCGGTCACGTTGGTGCGCTCGCCGACCACCGTGAACGTGCTCCCGGGTCCGAACGCGAAGGCCTCGAGCCCGGCCAGGTGGGTCATCCCGGATGCTGCGGTTCGTGCGCGCGGCCGGGCGGCGCGCTGCCGGCGACCGCGCGCCCGATCGCCGCGATGTGATCGGGGGTCGTCCCACAGCAGCCGCCGACGATGTTGACCAGGCCGTCCGCGACCATCTCGCGCAGCACCCGCGCGGTGTCCTCGGGCAGCTCGTCGTACTCGCCGAAGGCATTGGGCAAGCCCGCGTTCGGGTAGCAGCTGATCCAGCAGTCGCTGATCCGCGCGAGCTCCTCGACGTGGGGCCGCATCGCCGCGGCGCCCAGGGCGCAGTTGACCCCGACCGACCACGGTCGGGCGTGGGCGATGCTCGTCCAGAACGCCTCGACGGTCTGGCCGGACAGCGTGCGCCCCGAGGCATCGGTGATCGTGACCGAGATCATCACGGGCAGCGCGGAGCCGCGCTCCTCGGCGACGTCGGCGATCGCCGCGAGGGCGGCCTTGGCGTTCAGGGTGTCGAAGATCGTCTCGACCAGCAGCAGATCGACGCCTCCATCGATCAGGCCCCGGACCTGCTCGGCGTAGGCGTCGCGCACGTCGTCGAAGCTCACGGCGCGGAAGCCCGGATCGTTGACGTCGGGCGACATCGACAACGTCCGGTTGGTGGGCCCGATGGCGCCCGCCACGAAGCGCGGTCGATCCGGGGTGCGCGCGGTCCAGGCGTCGGCCGCCCGGCGCGCCAGCGCGGCCGCGCCGCGGTTCAGCTCCCCGACCGCCTCCTGCAGCCGGTAGTCGGCCTGCGCGATGGCCGTCGAGCTGAACGTGTTCGTCTCGATGATGTCGGCGCCGGCCGCGAGGAACTGCTCGTGGATCTCGCGCGATGACGTCCGGCCGCGTCAGCGCGAGCAGGTCGTTGTTGCCCTTGAGCAGCGTGTCGTGGCCGTCGAACCGCGCGCCGCGGAAATCGGCCTCCTCGAGCGAGTGCCGCTGGATCATCGTGCCCATCGCGCCGTCGAGCAGGATCACCCGCTGCTCGAGCGCGCGATCGAGGACGGCGCGGGCATCAGGACGGTTGCGCCATAGTGTCCTAGCGTATCCTGCGGGACCTCTGGGAGGGCCGACAGGTGACAATGCGGCCGGCCGGCGTCCGGCGATGAGCGCGTACTGCGCGATCGCGCCCGGGCATCCGGTGCACCACGACTACCACGAGTTCGAGTACGGCGTGCCGAGCCGCGACGACGAGGTGCTGTGCGAGCGGCTCGCGCTCGAGATCTTTCAGGCCGGGCTCTCGTGGGAGATCGTGTTGCGCCGGCGCGACGGCATTCGCGACGCCTTCGGGGGCTTCGCGCCGGCGCACGTGGCCGCCCTCGGCGAGTCGGGCTGCGCACGCCTGGTGACCGACCCCCGGGTCATCCGCAATCGCCGCAAGATCGAGGCCATCATCGCGAACGCGGGCGTCATGTGCGAGATGATCGCCAGCCACGGCAGCGTCGCCGCGTGGCTGGATGCCCAGCACCCGCTCGACCCAGGACGAATGGGTGCGGCTGTTCCGACGGACGTTCCGGTTCACCGGGCCCGAGATCACCAGGGAGTTCCTGACGTCGCTCGGCTACCTGCCGGGTGCGCATGCCCCCGACTGCCCCGCCTACGCGCGCATCGACGCGCTCGGGCCGCCCTGGCGCCACGGGGCACCGCAACCGACCGCGAAGGACCTGGCATGACCGACGCCACCGTCGACCCGTTCGCCGACGCCCTTGCCGCCCCGGCGGTGACGCGCATGACCGACATCGTGCTGCCCGAGCAGCTCAACCATCGCGGAACGCTGTTCGGCGGGGTGGCACTGAGCATGATGGACCGGGCCGCGTTCGTCGCCGCGACGCGACATTCCCGTCAGACGGTGGTCACCGTTGGCGTCGACGAGGTCGACTACGTCGCCCCGGTCCACATCGGCGAGATCGTCGAGGTGCAGGCGGTCGTGACCGCGACCGGGCGGACGTCGATGTCGATCGAGGTCACCATGGTCGCCGAGGTCCTGCTCACCGGCGAGCGGCGCCTGTGCGGGACGGGACGCTTCGTGTTCGTGGCGATCGGCCCGGATGAGCGGCCGGTGGCGGTGCCGCAGGTCGCCGCCGGGGAGGCCTAGCGGGTGAAGTGGCGTTCCGAGACGGGGCCGAGCAGGATGGCGGCGAGGATGATGGCGAAGGCGACATAGCCCAGCCAGACCGTGCCCGTGGCGATGCCCAGCAGCCCGGGGATCGCACTCAGGGCGCTGGCGAGCGTCAGCCGGATGGACTTCTCGGCGCGCGGGGTCAGCTTGCGTTCCGGACTGCGGCTCATCGGCCCTCCCACGGCACGAACACCAACGCGGCGTTGTGGCCGCCCAGCCCGTTGTTGGTCGACAGCGCTGCGCTCAGGCGCGCCTCGCGCGCCGCGTCGACGACGTGGTCGACGCCCGCACACTCGGGATCGAGATCGCGCAAGTTGATCGTCGGCGGGATGCGGCCCTCGGACACCGCCAGTGCGGTGAGGGTCGCCTCGAGCGCCCCGGTCGCGCCCATGCAGTGCCCGTGCATGGCCTTGGTCGCCGACACGGCGGTACGTGCCGCGTGGGCATCGCCGAGGACGTGGCGCATCGCGGCGACTTCGGACGGGTCGCCGGGTCGGCTGGCGCCGCCGTGCGCGTTGATGTACCCGATGTCCCCGGGCTCGACGCCGGCCTCGGCGATCGCGGCCCGCATGGCCCGCGCCTGGCTCTGGCCGGTCGGATCGGGGTCCGTGATGTGGTGCGCGTCCGCGCTGGCGCCGTATCCCGCGATCTCGCAGATGATCGTCGCCCCGCGGGCCGTCGCGTGCCCGAGTTCCTCGAGCACCAGGATCGCCGCAGCCCTCGCCGATCAGGAAGCCGTCACGCGCGACGTCGAAGGGCCGCACGGCGCCGGCGGGGTCGTCCTCGTTGACGGGAGAGCACCCGCATCGCGTCGAAGCCGGCGATCCACAGCCGGGTGATCATCGCGTCGGTCCCGCCGGCGAGCATCGCCTCGGCGTCCCCGCGCCGGATCACCGCGGTGGACGTCCCGATGGCGTCGGCTCCCGCCGCGCACGCCGTAACCATCGCCATGGTCGGGCCGCGCAGGCCCAACTGCATCGCGACTTCCGCCGGCGGGTGATTGCACATGCTGTAGGGGATGGCGAAGGGCGAGATGCGGTCCACGCCACGTTCGAGCATGACCGTGTGGTTCTCGTCGCGGACGTGGTTGCCGCCCGTACCCGTGCCGAGGATGCAGCCGGTGTTGCGGCCGTCGTCGGCGATCGTCAGGCGGGCATCGGCAAGCGCGAGCCGGCCGGCAGCGAGCGCGAAGTGGGTTGTGCGATCCGCGCGGCGCGCGAGCCGCCGCTCGACGAAATCCTCGACGACGAACTCGCGTGCCTGGCAGGCCATGCGGACCGGCGCGTCGCCGATCTCGATGCCGGTGATCGGCGCTCCGCACGGCGTCCCGGCGATCGCGTTGCGCCAGACGTCCTCCCGGCCGACGCCGAGTGCGCAGACGACGCCGACGCCCGTGACCACCACGCGCCGTCGCGGGCTCATGCATCCACCTTGCAGATCGCCAGCACCGCGTTGTGCCCGCCGAACCCGAACCCGGAGCAGAGCGCCGTGCGGATGACCTGGTTGCGCGCCGTGCGCACGTGGTCGACGCCGACGCAGGCCGGGTCGAGGTGGTCGAGGTTGATCGTGGGCGGCACGGCCTGGTCGGCCACCGCGAGCGCGGTCAGCGCCGCCTCGAGGGCACCAGTGGCGCCGAGGCAGTGGCCGTGCATGGACTTGGTCGCGCTCACGGCGATGCGCTCCGCGTGCGGCGCGCCGAGCGCCGTGATGATGCCCTGCACCTCCGAGGCGTCGCCGGCGAGGGTGGACGTCGCATGCGCGTTGACGTGATCGACCGAGGCGGGATCGATGTCGCCCGAGGCCAGCGCCCGGCGGATCGCCTGCGCCTGCTCGCAGCCGTCGGGGTGCGGCTCGGTGATGTGGTGCGCGTCGGAGGTCGCTCCGTAGCCGGCGAGCTCGGCGACGATCGTCGCACCCCGCTCGAGCGCGAGGTCCATGCGCTCGAGCACGAGGATCGCCCCGGCTTCGCCGAGCACGAACCCGTCGCGTTCGGCATCGAAGGGCCGGCTGGCGCCGACCGGATCGTCGTTGCGGTGCGACATCGCGCGGGATGCGTCGAGTGCCGCCATCGCGTAGGGCGTGATCGCGGCCTCCGACCCGCCGGCGAGCATCACGTCCGCAGCGCCGCGTCGGATGATGTCCGCAGCCTCGCCGAGGGCGTGCAGGCTGCTGGCACACGCGGTGAGCACGCACGACAACGGGCCCTTGAGCCCATAGGCGATCGACACGTGCCCGGCCGCCATGTTGCAGATGATCATCGGCAGGGCCACCGGCGAGATCCGGTCCGGGCCGCGCTCGAGCAGCGTGCGGTGCGCGTCCTCGTAGGTCGCGTTCCCGCCGTTGCCCGTCGAGATCACCGCGCCGTAGCGCTCGGCGTCCGGCGGGATCACCAGGCCCGCGTCCTCGATCGCCAGCGCGGCCGCCGCGACGGCCAAGTGCGAGGAGCGATCCATCCGGCGTGCGGCGCGGCGGTCGATGTAGGTCAGCGGGTCGAAGCCCTTCACCTCGAACGCGATCTGCGCCCCGTGGCCGGATGCGTCGAAGCGCGTGACCGGCCCGGCACCGGAGCGTCCGGCCAGCGCCGCCGCCCAGGCGTCGGTCGCGCCCGATCCCGAGCGGTGAGACCAGACCGATGCCGGTGATGACCACCCGCTCTCGCAATTCACGCGGGGTCACAGGGACAGGCCGCCGTCCACGCTGACGAGGGTGCCGGTGACGAACCGTGCTGCGGGCGAGACCAGGAACGCGACCGGACCGGCGACGTCCTCGGGCTCGCCGAGGCGCCCGAGCGCCGTGCGCGTGCGCAGCTGGTCGACCTGCTCGTCGGACAGGACGTCGGTCAGCCGTGTCCTGATGAACCCCGGGGCGACCGCGTTGACCCGGATGCCCTCGGGCCCGAACTCCTTGGCCAGGGTGCGCATGAGCCCCACGATGCCCGCCTTGGAGGCGGCGTAGTTGGCCTGGCCAGGATTGCCGTGCTCGCCGACGATGGAGGTCACGGCGACGATGCTGCCCTCGCCGCGCGGCAGCATCCGGCTGGCGCCCGCGCGGATCGTGTTCGCGGTGCCCTCGAGGTTGACCTCGATGGGCTCCCGCCAATCCCCCGCGCTCATGCGCACCGCCAAGGCGTCGCGGGTCGTGCCCGCGTTGACGACGACCGCCGTCAGCGGTCCAAGCTCCCGTTCGATCTCGGCGACCGCCGTCTCGATCGAGGTGGCATCGCGGGCTTCGACCCGCAGGGCGATCGCACGTCGTCCCGTCCGGCGCACCGCCTCGGCGGTGTCCTCGCATGACGCGCGGTCCTGCGCGTAGGTCAGTCCGAGGTCCCAGCCATCTGCGGCAAGCCGATGTGCGCAGGCGGCGCCGATCCCGCGGCTAGCGCCGGTCACCAAGGCGACGGGCATCGGCGCGCGCTTGTGCAAGTGCAACGATTGCGGGCAGGTCGTCGGGGGACCCGACGTGCAGCACCTCGACGTCCGTGCGGATGCGGCGAACGAGTCCGACGAGGACGCGCCGGGGGCCGCACTCGACGAACTGGTCGACCCCGAGGTCCAACGCGGTGCGTACCGACTGCGTGAACTTGACGGGCGCGGTGAGCTGCTGGGCGAGCAGTCCGCGCACGCGCTCGGCCTTGGCCTCGATCGCCGTGGTCGTCGCCGACAGGAACGGCATCGAGGGCGTCGAGAACCGCACGCCGGCCAAGGCCTCGCGCAGGCGGTCGGCGGCGGGCAGCATCACCGAGGAGTGGAACGCACCCTCGATGTCGAGCACGCGGGTCTTGAACCCGTGCGTGCGGGCGATCTCCACCAGGCGGTCGATCCCGCGGCGCCCGCCCGAGGCGACGATCTGGCCCGGGCAGTTGTAGTTGGCCGGCCAGACGTCGCCGGCCTCGCGGCACAGCGCCTCGGCCTCCTCGTCGGTGGCGCCCAACAGTGCCGCCATCTGACCCGGGCACCCGCGCAGCGACCTCCTCGGTCGCCAGGCCGCGCTCGACCACGAGCCGCAGTGCGGCCTCGAAGCCGATCGTCTCGGATGCGACCAGCGCGGCATATTCGCCCAGCGAGTGGCCCATGGCCAGGTCGGCCTCCAGGCCATGCTCGTGCGCGACCCGCCAGGCGGCGACGGACGTCGTCAGGACGGCCGGCTGGCAGAAGTCAGTGCGCATCAGCTGGTCGTGGGGGCCCTCGAAGCAGAGCCGCGCGATGTCGTAGCCGAGCACGTCGTTGGCCTCGTCAAAGGTCGCCCGCGCGATCGCGTACTCACGGTGCAACCCGGCGCCCATGCCGACTTGCTGCGAGCCCTGGCCCGGAAACATCAGCGCGATCTTGCCGCCCGATGAACTCGTTGGTCCCACACCGGCTCCCACTGTCTTGCGCCTGGACTCGGCACGAGCCCGCGAGTGGCGATCCCGTAATCTACGGATCGGCACCTCGCGGCGTCAACTTTGCGTACCGGTCGAAGTCTCACAGGTTTCGCGTCGATTTGCCGGGTCGGGACCCGGGAGTGGCTGCGGCCCTACGTGCCGCGCCCGTTCGCACGGCTCGCGGCCCGCCGGACCACTAGCATTATCCGCCGATGCGCCCTGCACCCCTGCTTCCGCTCGAGCATTTCTTCGACAATCCCGAGCGCACCGCCGCGCGCTTGTCGCCCGACGGCCAGACGATTTCGTTTCTGGCGCCCCGGGATGGCGTGCTCAACGTGTGGGTGCGCTCGCGCGTCGGCGGACCGGAACAGCCGATCACCAACGACCGCAACCGCGGTGTACGCAGCTACTTCTGGTCGCGCGACGGACGCTATGTCCTGTTCGTCCAGGACTCCGGCGGCGACGAGAACTACCACGTCTACGCCGTCGACCCACGCGTTCCGGACCGGGTCCGCGACCTGACGCCCTTCGCGGGAATCCGTGCGGGCATCGTGGCGGCGCCACGGGCGACGCCCCGCCAGATCCTCGTGTCGATGAATCGGCGGGATCCGAGCGTCTTCGACGTCTACGCCCTCACCCTGGCCTCGGGTCGACTGGTCCGCGTCGCCGAGAACCCGGGCAACGTCATCGACTGGACCGCCGATCGCGACGGGGTAGTGCGCGCCGCGCGCGCCCAGACCCCGGCGGGCGATTTCGCGATCCTGGTGCGCGATTCCGCCGAGGGCGCATTCCGTCAGGTGGCCGAGTTCGCCAACGAGGACGGCGGGTATCATCGCCGGCTTCGTGCCCGACGGCACGGCGCTGTGGGTCGGCAGCGCCCGCGACGCCGACCTGATGCGGCTCGTGGAGCTCGACCTCGCCACGGGTGCCGAGCGCGTGATCGACGCCGACGACGAGGCCGATCTTGCCGCGCCGGTGATCTCCGACAAGACCGGCGAGCTGCTGGCGGCGGCGTACCTGCGCGATCGCCTGGTTGTCCACAGCTTCGATGCCCGCTTTCGAGAGGACTGGGAGGCCGTCGGGCGGCTGCATCACGGCGACGCCGGGATCAGTGGCCAGGACGCCGAGGAGACGGCCTGGATCGTCAGCTTCGACGACGACCGCGACCCGGGCGCGACGTTCCTGTTCGATCGGACCAGCCGGGGCCTCGCAGTTCCTGCATCGGTCGCGTCCGTGGCTGGACCCCGACACGCTGGCGCCGATGACGCCTGTCGCGATCCCGTCGCGCGACGGCCTGGTGCTGCACAGCTACCTCACGCTTCCGGTCGGGATCCGCCGGGACCGGGCTGCCCATGGTGCTGTTCGTGCATGGCGGCCCCTGGGCGCGCGACGCCTGGGGCTTTGACCCGACCGTCCAGTTCCTCGCCAACCGGGGCTACGCCGTGCTCCAGGTCAACTACCGCGGCTCGACGGGGTTCGGGAAGCGGTTCATGCACGCGGCCGAGCACGAGTTCGCCGGCAAGATGCACGACGATCTCATCGACGGCGTCGAATGGGCGATCGCCCAGGGGGTCGCCGACCCGGACGCGCGTCGGCATCTACGGGGGGTCGTATGGCGGCTATGCGGCGCTCGTCGGGGTCACGTTCACCCCCGACGTGTTCGCGGCGGCGGTCAGCTACGTCGGCCCGTCAAGCCTCGTCACGCTGACGCGCTCATTCCCGGCCTACTGGCGCCCGCTCCTGGCGAGCACCTGGTTCCGCTATGTCGGCGACCCGGATGACCCCGAGGACCTGGCGGATATGGAGCGGCGCTCACCCCTCAACCGGGTCGATCGCATCACGACGCCGCTGCTGGTGATCCAGGGCGCCAACGATCCGCGCGTGACCAAGCAGGAGAGCGACCAGATCGTGGCGGCGCTGCGCGCGCGCGGCGTGCCGGTCGACTACATCTGCAAGGACGACGAGGGACACGGGTTCGTCAAGCCCGAGAACCGGATGGACGCCTTTGGTGCGATCGAGCGCTTCTTCGCCCGGTACCTCGGCGGGCGCCAGACGTCGACCGCGGCCGCCTCGGGGACGCGAGACCGACTGGTTGATCGCGCGGGACCGCGCCGGTCGGCGCGAAGGCGCTCACCACGCCCCGTGGGTAAGCTTGGGCGCCCCTTGCGCCGATGTTGTGTGACGCCCCCGCTGACCATTTCCCGTGCAAGGGCTGTCATTGTGTTGGCTGGCGCGGGGCGCCGACCGGCGCGCATGCGGCGTGCCAGGTCCCATGTTGAGATCTCCGGGAGGGTGCGTTGTCGAAGAAGGTGATCATCGCCGTGGTCATCGCCGCCATCGTTGTTGCCGCCGCGGTCATCGGCATCCAGCAGGCGACCAAGAGCAGCTCCAGCGACTCGACCTATGCCAAGAAGTTCACCGCCGACTACCCGAACGTCGCGCAGATGCTCAACGGGATCCCGCAGAACGGCCAGGTGCTCGGGTCCGCGACGGCGCCGATCAGCATCGCCGAGTACATGGACTACAAGTGCCCGGTCTGCGGCGCGGCGAGCCAGAATCTCGTACCGCCGCTGATCCGGGACTATGTCCGCACGGGGAAGGCCAGCATCGAGCTGCGCCCGGTGCAGGTCATCCCGCCGCCGACTCAGTCGGACAACGCGGGCACGGCCGGACTCGCGACCGCCCCCCAGAACCGCATGTGGTACTTCACCGAGCTGATCCTGCGTAACCAGGGCAGCGAGCTCGACCC
Source organism: uncultured Thermoleophilia bacterium (assembly GCA_963784985.1). Lineage (GTDB taxonomy): Bacteria > Actinomycetota > Thermoleophilia > Miltoncostaeales > Miltoncostaeaceae > CAITWD01. Next base: position 144,495 of record CAWATR010000015.1, on the reverse strand, counting down.
GTGGCTCACCCAGGGGGTCCTCAACGACGCGGCGACGACCTCCGGTGTCAACATCGCCGCGTGGAACCAGGCCAACGCCGGCCAGGGCGTCGTCACCCAGTTCCTGGACATCGCCAACAGCTTCGCCGCCGATACATCCGCGGCCGGATTATCGGCAGGCCACCCCGACGTTCGTCATCCACGGCCCGAAGGGATCGGTCGTCGTCCAGGGGGATGTGTCCGAAGCGCACGATCACCCAGGCCATGCAGCAGGTCAACGGCGGCAAGGTCTGACCTTGGGGTTCGACCGCAGCGCGAGCGACTTCTGGATTCGCATCGCCGCCGCGGTCCTGGCGGTGATCGGTATCGGGGTCACCGCCTACCTGGTGTGGGAGCGCTACCACGGCAACGCCCCGGTCTGCGCGGTGGGCGGGGGCTGCCTGACGGTGCAGCGCAGCGAGTTCTCGACCGTCGCGGGCGTGCCGGTGGCGTTCCTCGGCCTGTTCGCCTATGTCGGCCTGCTGTTCTGCGCGCTCGTACCGCGCCAGTGGGCGGCCCTCGCCGCGCTGTTCATCACCATCCTCGGGGTGATGCTGAGCGCCTATCTCACGTACCTGGAGCTCTTCCAGATCAACGCGATCTGCGAGTACTGCGTCACCAGCGCGATTGTCGTGACCCTCTCGCTGATCGCGAGCGTCGTTCGGTTGAACCTGCTGGGTCGTGACGCGGACGCCGGGCCGCCGGTTGCCGTCTGAGCCGACGAGGGTGCGCTAGTCGGGCCCCAGCAGCCCGGCCGCGAGCGCGTGCTGGACCAGCGCCGCGCGCGAGTCGGCCTTGAGCTTGCTCATGATATGGGCGCGGTGGGTCTCGATGGTCTTGACGCTGACCACGAGCGCGTCGGCGATTTCGTGGTTGGTGTTGCCGAGCGCCAGCAGGCGCAGCACCTCGAGTTCGCGCGGCGAAAGGGCGTCGATCGGGCTCCGGACCGGGTGCGGGCCGTTGGGGCTCGGCAGGCTCGCATCACGGTAGGTCCCACCCGCCGCGACCCTCCGGATCGCCTCGAGCAGTGTGTCCTGGGTCGATGACTTGACGACATAGCCGTCGGCACCTTCGGCGAAGGCCCGCCTGACGTGGTCGAAATCGTCGTACATCGAGAGCACGACGATCCTGGGCGCCGGCGTGAGTTCCCGGAGCGGGGCGATCGCGGCAATGCCACTTCCGTCGGGAAGACGGATGTCGAGGATGACGACGTCCGGCGCGGTCTGGGCGGCGACACTGAGGGCCTCCGCGATCGTCCCAGCCTCCCCGGCGAGTTCCAGGTCCGGCTCGCGCGCGATCATGAGGCTCAGGCCGCGCCGCAGAATGGCGTGATCGTCGACCACGAGAATGCGCTAGGCACGCGCTCATCGGCGTCCGCGACGCGCGCCACCGCGTACGGTCCGGCGCCGATCTCCCCGGTGCGGGCGATCCTCCCGAATCGGTGCCGTGTCTCGGTGCTCACGGCGTGCCACGCGCAACGAGGTCTTCTCCAATAGACGAGATGGGTCCCGGTAGACCTAGCGTAGCCGCGATGACCTGTCGATCCGGCGCTGCCGCCCTGCGGCTTAGCGGGCCTCGAGCGCCTCCGCCACCGCGGCGTTCACAATCTTGCCGTCGCGAATGTTCACGCCGGGCCGCAGGCCCGGATCCTCGCGCAGCGCGCCCTGAAATCCGTGATCGGCCAACTGCAGCGCGTACGGCAGCGTTGCGTTGCACAGTGCGGCCGTCGCGGTCACCGGCACGGCCGCCGGCATGTTGGCCACGCAGTAGTGCACGACGCCCTCGACGGTGTACACCGGGTCGGCGTGCGTCGTCGGCCGGGTCGTTTCCATACACCCGCCCTGGTCCACGGCGACGTCGACGACAACCGACCCGGGCGCCATCGAGCGGATCATCTCCCGCGTCACCAGGTGCGGCGCCCGCGCCCCGGGCCGGAGCACCGCCCCGATGACCAGATCCGACCGGGCGACGTGCTCGGCGATCGCCAGGCGGGTCGCGTAGATCAGTGTGACGCGCCCGTCGAGCACCAGCTCGAGGTCCCGCAGGCGTCCGAGATCGGCGTCGAGGACCGTCACGTGGGCCTGCATCCCGATGGCGACCACGGCCGCGTTCGTCCCGACGATGCCGCCCCCGATGATGGTCACGTTGCCCGCCGCGACCCCGGCGACGCCGCCGAGCAGGACCCCGCGGCCACCGCGCGGCTGCTCGAGGAAGCGCGCGCCGGCTTGGACGGCGAGGCGTCCGGCGACCTCGCTCATCGGCGCCAGCAGCGGCAGTCGACCATTGCTGTCCGCGACGGTCTCGTACGCGATCGCCGTGCCGCCGGCACGGCACAGCGCATCGGCCACGCGGGGATTGGCGGCCAGGTGCAAGTAGGTAAACAGCGTCTGCTCATCGGAGAGAAAGCCGAACTCGGCCGGCTGCGGCTCCTTGACCTTCAGGACCAGCTCCGCCGCCCAGCAATCGGCGGCCTCGCCGATGATCGCCCCTACCCGCATATAGGCATCGTCGGGATGCCCGGCCCCGACCCCGGCGTCGTGCTCGACCCAGACCTCGTGGCCGTGGGCGATCAGCGCGTCAGCACCGGCGGGGGTCAGGGCGACGCGGTATTCGTCCGGCTTGGTCTCATGGGGAACGCCGATACGCACGGGCGCCTCTCGATGGCAGGTGTCCGTGACCCTGGAGTCTAGATCGGCGCCGAGCTACTGCGCCGGCGGGACATGGGCCGCCGCGTCGTCGTGCCCGTCGCGCAGGCGACCCAGGCGTCGCAGCCGCCAGACGCACAACAGCGCCGCCAGGGCCGCGAGGGCGCCGATCCCGGCGAACAAGACCCGCCACCATCCCGGTCGTCCCGGCGCGGGCTTGGCCTGCGCGAGCTGTGCCGCGAGCCGCTGTTCCTGGGCGGCCAGGGGATGGGTCGGATCGGCGGCGAGCGTGTTCGCAAATGCCGCTTGCGCGCCCACGTAGTTGCCGGACCACATGTCCTTCATGCCGGTGGCGAACTCGTCGTAGACCGGGCCACCCGAGGTCGGCGGCTGGATGTGCTCGCGTTCCAACAGATCGAAGATCGCCTGCGCCGGCTCGATGAGCCCCCCGGCGCCGTCCTGGAAGCGGACGAGCCCGTGGGCCTGGGCGTTGGGAAATGGGTCGACGACCGGGGCCCCGGAGTCGCCGTGGGAGATCGGCGCGGAGATGTAGGTCACCAGCTGACCGGGCGCCGCATTGGTCTTGCCGGTCGGGCCGAGCTGGCCGGTCTTGACCGAGGGCACCAGCGTGGTCGGCAGGCCGAGCGTCGTTGGGGTGCTGGTCCCGTAGCCGATGGTCACGATGGGCGTGCCGAGCGTCTCTCCCTCATTGAACGTGAGCGCTGGCAGGTTGTGGTCGTCGTCGAGTTGGAGCAGCGCGAGGTCAGGGTTGGCCTCGGCGCTGTTCGGGACCAGATGGGCCGGGACGGGCGCCTCCTTGATCGCGGGGTTGGCGGTTGCGCGCCAGACCCGCAACGCGACCACCTTCGCGCGTACCGGGACGACCTGGTTGTCGCTCACCCACTTCGCGTAGGCCGCCTCACTGCCGAACTTGCCGACCTGCGCGAGCGCCAACGGTGCCGCGGCGACCGCCAGCGACGGGCCGAACGGTGCCGCGACGTGCGCATCGGTCACGAGCACTCCCGTCCGGACGACCACGAACGCCGTGCCGAGCAGCGTCACGTCGTGGATGCGGCCGAGCGGGTAGGTCCGCCCGGTGCCGTTGCCGGCGCGCAGCGCACCGATCGAGACCGTGGTCTCGACCCGGTAGATCGATCCCAGCGACAGCAGTGCGCTGCGCTGCAGCGGGTCGGTGGTGTTCCCCGCGGGGATCGAGGCCAACGCCTGCGCGGGCCACAGGCACGCTACCGCGAGCACGATCCAGGGCTTGAGACGATCGGCCACCCGCCCAGGGTAGCCCAGATGACGCGCAGCGCGACCGGCTAGTGCCGGAAGTGTCGCCGCCCGGTGAACACCATCGCCACGCCGGCATCGTTGGCGGCGGCGATGACCTCTTCGTCGCGGATCGAGCCGCCGGGCTGGACGATCGCCCGCACCCCGGCCGCGACCGCGGCGTCCGGCCCATCGGCGAACGGAAAGAACGCGTCGCTGGCTAACACCGCGCCCGGGATCGGCGCTGTCGGCCTTTTCGATCGACAGGCGCACCGAGTCGACGCGGCTCATCTGGCCGGCGCCGATCCCGACGGTCACCAGATCCCGCGCGAGCACGATCGCGTTGGACTTGACGTGCTTGGCGACGCGCCAGGCGAACAGCAGATCACCCCATTCGGCCTCGGTCGGGTGGCGGGCGGTGACGACCCGCATCGCAGCGCGCTCCTCGGACTCGGTGTCGCGGTCCTGGATCAACACGCCGCCGGTCACCCGTCGCAGGTCACGCTCGCCAGGGTTGACGCGGCGGCGCTCCTGGTTCTGCATGATGCGGGTGTTCGGCTTGCGGGTGAGCGCCTCGTACGCCGCCGGGTCGTAGCCCGGGGCAAGCAGCACCTCGACGAACGTCGACGCCAACAGCTCGCCGAGTTCCGCGTCGACCGGTCGGTTGAGGACGATCACCCCGCCGTAGGCCGAGAGCGGGTCGCAGTCGCGCGCGCTGATGTAGGCGCTACGCACATCGGGCCCGACCGCGACGCCGCACGGGTTGTTGTGCTTGATGATCACGCAGGCCGGCAGCTCGAACTCGGCCAGCAGGTTGCGCCCGCCTTCGAGGTCGAGCAGGTTGTTGAACGACAGGTCCTTGCCGTGCAGCTTGTCGACCATCGACAGCAGGTGCGAGCGTGCACCCCGCTCGATGTAGTAGGCCCCGCGCTGGTGTGGGTTCTCGCCGTAGCTCACCGCGAAGGACCTGTTGAAGGTCATCACGATCTGCTCGGGGAACTCGCTGTCGGATTCGGCCAGCCAGTTGGCGATGGCCGCGTCGTAGGAGGCCGTCAGCTGGAAGGCGCGCCCGGCCAGGCGCCGCCGCGTGGAGGGCGCGACCTCGCCGCCCGACGCGGCGAGCTCGGCCAGGACGCCCGCGTACTGATCGGGCGAGGTCACGATCGTGCACGCGGTGGTGGTTCTTGGCCGCCGCGCGCACCATCGCCGGGCCGCCGATGTCGATCTGCTCGACGAGCTCGTCGTCGGTGATGCCGCGGCGCCCGACGTACGCTTCGAACGGGTAGAGGTTGACGCAGACCAGGTCGATGCCCTCGATGCCCGCCGCCGCCATGTCGGCTTGGTCCTCGGCCAGGTGCTCGCGCGCGAGGATCCCGCCGTGGATCTTGGGATGCAGGGTCTTGACCCGACCGCCGAGGATCTCGGGCTGACCGGTGACCTGTTCGACGCGGGTGACCGGGACGCCATAGCCCTCGATGGCCGTGGCCGTGCCGCCGGTCGACAGGATCTCGACGCCCAGCTCGGTCAGGCCGCGCGCCAGCTCGTCCAGCCCGGTCTTGTCGGATACGGAGATAAGCGCCCGGCGGATCTTCACGATTGCCCCTCCTCGAGGATCTGGACCTTGCGCGGTGCGTCAGGATCGCGGAGCACGCGCCCCGCGGCAAACAATCGCACGGCGTCCGGCAGCAACCGGTGCTCGACGGCGTGGACGCGGGCCGCCAGCGACTCGGGCGTGTCGCCGAAGTGCACCGGCACCGGCTCCTGGAGGATCGGCGGGCCGCCGTCGACCTCCTCGTCGGCGAAGTGCACCGTGACACCCGTCCAGCGCACGCCCCAGGCGAGCGCATGCTCGATCGCATGCATGCCCGGGAAGGCCGGCAACAGCGACGGGTGCAGGTTGATCACCCGGTCCGGAAAGCGGTCGAGGAACGCGCCGGTGAGGATGCTCATCCAGCCAGCCAGCACGATCAGATCCGGGCGCGCCACCGCCACGACGTCGGCGAGCTGGTGGTCGCGCGCGGTCCGGTCCGCCTGCGGGTCCCGGCTCACGATCCGGGTCGGGATGCCGGCGCGTTCGGCGCGCGCGACGCCGCGCGCCTCGGCGCGCGAGCTCACGACGAGCACGATCTCGGCGGCGCCGCCCGGCTCGTGCACCGTCTCGATCAGGCGCTGCAGGTTCGTGCCCGAGCCCGACACCAGGACCACGATCCGATACGCGCTAGACACGTCGGACTCCGCCGCGGCCTGGCGCCACCGTGCCAATGATCCGCGCGTCTGCGATCCCGGCCGACGATCTCGGCCTCGGCCTCGGCGGGGGCGATCAGGCACAGCCCGATGCCCATGTTGAACGTCGCCCATGCGTCCTGTGGGTCGACGCGGCCGCAGTCGAGGATCGCGACGAGCGCCGGGGGCAACCGCCAGGTCGCCGGGTCGAGGACGGCCTCGAGCCCGTCGGGAAGCGCCCTCGGCAGGTTCTCCGGCAGCCCGCCGCCCGTGATGTGGGCGATCGCCCGCACTGGAACGCCTGCGCTCCAGCAGCCCGAGGACCTCGCGCACGTACAGTCGTGTCGGGGTCAGCAGCACCTCCGTCGGGCAGTCGAGGACCCCGTCGGCCAGCAGCGCCCGCACGAGCGAGAAGCCGTTGGCGTGCACGCCCGACGACGGGATCCCGAACACCACGATCACCCGCGCGCACCCGCTCCGGGCCGAGCAGCTGGTCGCGTTCGACCACGCCGACCGCGAAGCCGGCCAGATCGAAGTGCCCCGGCAGATAGAGCCCGGGGAGCTCCGCGGTCTCGCCCCCCAACAGCGCGCAGCCGACCTCCGCGCAGGCCGCGGCGATCGCGCCGACGATGACGCGGGCTTCCGCGGGGTCGAGCTTGCCGACGGCAAGGTAGTCCAGGAAGCCGAGTGGCCGCGCGCCCGCGCAGATCAGGTCGTTGACGCACATCGCCACGAGGTCCTGACCGAGCCCCTCGAGCAGGCCCGGCCTCGCGCGCGAGCAGCAGTTTGGTACCGACCCCGTCCGTGCACGCCAACAGCAGGCCCGCGCGCATCGGCGGCAGCGCCAGTCCGCCGGCGAAGCCGGTGACCCCGCCGCGGACGAAGCCGGCGATGTTGGCCGTGTGGGTGCGGGCCGCCGCGAGGTCGACGCCGGCGTCTCGGTACGAGATGCCCCGGTCGGTCACGCCCGCGGCGCTCCCGCCGGTTGGGTCCGGGCGGCTTCGAAGCGCAGCTTGGTGGTCGAGTCGGGGACGGCGATGGGGTACTCACCAGTGAAGCAGGCCCGGCAGAAGCGGTCGGCCGGGGACCCGATCGCGCGCTGGAGGCCGTCCAGCGACAGGTGCGCGAGCGAGGTCGCGCCGGTCTGGCGCGCCACCTCGTCGATCGAATGGTTCGGAGGCGATGAGTTCCTGGCGGGAGGGCATGTCGATCCCGTAGAAGCATGGCCAGGCGATCGGCGGGCTCGAGATGCGCATGTGGACCTCGCAGCGCCCCGGCCTCCCGCAGCATCGCGACGACCTGCCCGGTCGTGGTGCCGCGCACGATCGAGTCATCGACGACGATTAGCCGCTTGCCGTCGATGATCTCGCGCAGCGGGTTGAACTTGAGCTTGACACCGCTCTTGCGCAGTTCCTGGTCGGGCTGGATGAAGCTGCGGCCCACGTAGCGGTTGCGCACGACCGCCTCGGAGTAGGGGATGCCGGATGCGAACGCGTAGCCGATGGCCGCCGGCGTCCCGGAGTCCGGCAGCCCGACCACCATGTCCGCCTCGACCGGCGCCTCGTTGGCGAGTTCGATGCCCATGGCGCGGCGCTGCTCCCAGACGTTGCGGCCGTCGAGCAAGCTGTCCGGGCGCGCGAAGTAGATGTGCTCGAAGACGCACATCCGCGAGACCGACGGCGTCAGCGCCTGCCGGCTCTCGACGCCGGCGGCGGTCAGGCGGACGGCCTCACCGGGCCGGACCTCGCGCACGAGGTTCGCGCCGATCTGATCCAGCGCGCACGTCTCGGAGGCGACGCAGTAGCCGCCCTCGAGCTTGCCGATCACCAGCGGGCGCACGCCGTGCGCGTCGCGGAAGGCGACCAACTCGTCCTCCGAGAGCGCGACGGCCGAGAACGCGCCGACGAGGCGTCCGATCGACCGCCACGACCGCATCCAGCAGCGCGCCGGGCTCGCGCGCCAACAGCGCGGCGATCAGTTCGGAGTCGGTCGTCGCCTGCAGCGGCTGGGGATCGTTGGCGATCTGCTCGCGCAGCGCGTCTGTGTTGGTCAGGTTGCCGTTGTGGCCGAGCGCGACCAGGCCCGCGCCGCGGTTGCGGGTGACCGGCTGCGCGTTCTCCCACTTGTTCGAACCGGTCGTCGAGTAGCGCACGTGCCCGATGGCCGAATGACCCGACAGGCTGCGCAGCGACGGCTCGTCGAACACCGTGCCGACCAGGCCGAGATCCCGCTGCACCATGACGTGCCCGTCGTCGGTGACCGCGATGCCGGCGCTCTCCTGGCCACGATGCTGGAGCGCGTGGAGGCGCGAAGAACGCCAGCCGGGAGACGTCCCGGCCCGGGGCGACGATCCCGACGACCCCGCACTCGTCATGGGGTGAGTCGTCGTCCCAAAAGTCGCTCATGCGACCGCCTCGGTCAGCGTGGCTTCGTAGGCGCTGCGCGCCGCCTCGAGATCGAGGCTGACACGCGCGCCGCCCACCTGCACCTCCACAGTATCGCCACCGACGGTTCCGATGACCGCGCGGGGACGTCTCCGGCGATCCGGCGCACCTCGGGGAGCCTGTCGAGCGGGCAGGTGACGACGATGCGTCCACCCGATTCACCGAACAGCGCTTCGTCGGCGCGCCGGTCCGCATCGAGCCTGACGTCGCAACCGACACCGCCCGCCAGCGCAGATTCGGCCAGCGTCACGGCGATGCCGCCGCTCGAGACGTCATGTGCCGAAGCACACCAGGCCCGCGTCGGCCAGTGCGACCATGGCGCGGATCAGTGCGGCCTCCGCGACCAGATCGGGCCGATCCGGCGCACCGGTCGCCGCGCCCACCCATTCGCTGGCGTCCAGGCGCGCGACGCCGCCCCCCAGCACCAGCACCCGATCGCCGGCGTCGTGCGAACCCGTGCCCGACGCTGCGCGCGGCGTCCTCGAGCAGGCCGATCATGCCGATGACCGGAGTCGGGTAGATCGCGCGCTCCGGGCTCTCGTTGTACAGGGACACGTTTCCCGAGACGACCGGTACCGCAGAGCGCCTCGAGCGCCTCGCTCATGCCCTCGATCGCCTCGGCCAGTCGCCAGCCGGTGCTCGCCCTTCTCGGGGTTCGCGAAGTTCAGGCAGTCGCTCGCGGCGTAGGGCACCGCACCGGTACAGGCGATGTTCCGGGCGGCCTCGAAGACGCTGGCGCGCCCCCCGCCGCGGGGATCCAGCTCGCAGTGACGCTCGGCGCAGTCGGTCGTGATCGCCAGCGCCCGGTCCATGCCCGGGATCCGGATGACGGCCGCGTCACCGCCCGGCCGGCGGATCGTGTTGGCGCCGACCAGGTGGTCGTACTGCTGGTAGATCCAGCGCTTGCTGGCGATGTTCGGCGGGCCGAGCAGCTCGAGCCAGGCGACGCCGAGGTCGTCGGGGACCGCGACGGCGTCGAGTGCGAGCGGCGCGGCCGGACGGCGCCGGCGTGCGCGGCACCGCATACGACGGCGCGTCGTCGGTCAGCGCCGAGGCCGGGATGTCGACCACGACCTCGCCGTCGTGGACGGGCCGTGAAGTTCCCGGTCGTCGTCACGGCGCCGATCACGTTGGCATCGAGCTCCCAGCGCGCACAGGTGGCCAGCACCTCCGTCGAGCCTGGCGGGCGCCACCAGGCCGAGCATGCGTTCCTGGCTCTCGGAGACCAGGATCTCGGCCGGGGCCATCCCCTCCTCGCGCAGATGGACGCGGTCGAGGTCGATGTCGAGGCCGACCCCGCCCTTGGCCGCCATCTCGCTGGCGGCGCTGGTCAGGCCGGCGGCGCCCAGATCCTGGAGGGCCAGCAGCAGTCCGCCCGCCGCGAGCTCCAGGCAGCAGTCCATCAGCTTGCGCTCGGTGAACGGGTCGCTGACCTGCACCGACGGGCGCTTGTCCGCGTCGTCGTCGCTGAGCTCGGCGGAGGCGAGCACGCTCGCCCCGCCGATGCCGTCGCGGCCGGTGCGGTTCCCGATCAGCACCAGCAGGTTGCCCGCGCCGAACGCGCGCGGCCCGCAGCATGCCGTCGGCGCCTGACGAGCCCGACGCACATGGCGTTGACCAGGCACGAGTCCTCGTAGCGGTCGTCGAAGACGACCTCTCCGCCGACCGTCGGCACGCCGATGCAGTTGCCGTAGTGGCCGATGCCGGCGACCGCGCGCGTGAACAGGTGGCGGCTGCGGGCGCTGGTCGAGCGTGCCGAAGCGCAGCGAGTCCAGCAGGGCGATCGGGCGCGCGCCGATGCGCGAGGATGTCGCGCACGATGCCGCCGACGCCGGTGGCGGCGCCCTCGAACGGCTCGACGGCCGAGGGATGGTTGTGCGATCTCGACCTTGAGCGCGATCGCCCAGCCGTCGCCGACGTCGACCGCGCCGGCGTTCTCGCCCGGCCCCTGCAGCACGTGCGGTCCGGCGGTCGGAAAGCGCGCGCAGCAGGCGCCGCGAGTGCTTGTAGGAGCAGTGCTCGCTCCACATCAGGCTGAACATGACCAGCTCGGGGTCCGTCGGCGCGCGCCCGATCAGGTCGGGGATCAGGGCGAATTCGTCATCGGTCAGCCCGAGCGTGCCGGTGCAGGGCCACGCTCATGCGCGCACCAGCGCGTCGAACATCGCCAGGACCCGTCCGTCGAGCCCAGCAGGCGGTCGACGGCCTCCTCGGGATGGGGCATCAGCCCGAGCACGTTGCCGGACGCGTTGGCCACGCCGGCGGCCGACGCGACCGAGCCGAGCGGGTTCTCGGCCCGTAGGACAGGACGATCCGCGCGGTCGCGGGATCGCCGAACCAGGCCCCGTCGTGGTTCTTGATCGGGATCGAGAGCCCGTCGCCCAGCCCGCGCGTGAACGGCGTGTCGTGGTCGAGCACCTCGAGCTCGACCTGGCGGCACACGAACGAGGTCGTCGCGTTGGTCCGCAGCACGCCGGGCAGCAGGCCGGCCTCGCACAGCACCTGGAAGCCGTTGCAGATGCCGAGCACCAGGCCCCCGGCGTCGGCGTGCCGCCGCACCGCCGCCATGATCGGCGCGCGCGAGGCGATCGCCCCCGGACGCAGGTGATCCCCATAGCTGAACCCACCCGGCAGCACGACCGCGCGCGTGCCCGGGGGCAGCTCGTGGTCGGCGTGCCAGACTGTAGGCCGCCGTGCCCCCGGCGGCCGCGACGGCCCGCACGGCGCTGTCGTGATCGAGCGAACCTGGGAAGCGCACGACGGCGACCATGCTCAGTCCTCGACGGTGACGGTGAAGTCTTCGATGAGCGGATTGGCAAGCAGGCGCTCGCACATCTGCTTCGCGGCGCCCTCGGGGTCGGGCCCGACGAGCTCGAGCTCGATACGTCGGCCGAGGCGGACGTCGTGGATCCCCGCGAACCCAAGCCGGCTCAGCGCGCCCTGGACTGCCTGGCCCTGCGGATCGAGCACGCCCTCGCGCGGCATGACCGTTACGACGACGCGGGTCATTGGTGGCCCCTCACGTGTGCCTCCTGGAGGTAGTCGCCGAACCGGTGCCCGGAGATGCGTTCATAGGCCTGGATGTAGCGGGAGCGTGTGCCCTCGACGACCTCTGCCGGCAGCTCGGGCCCCGGCGGGGTACGGTCCCACCCTGACGCGTCGAGCCAGTCGCGCACGTATTGCTTATCGAACGACGCCGGGTTCGTGCCGGGGTGCCACTGGTCGGCGGGCCACAGGCGCGAGCTGTCGGGCGTCAGGACCTCGTCGGCGAGAACCAGCTGGCCGTCGGCGTCGCGGCCAAACTCGAACTTGGTGTCCGCCAGGACGATGCCCGCCTCGGCGCAGCGCGCATGGGCCCGCTCGTAGAGCGCCATCGTCAGTGCCTCCAGCGCGACCACCAGGCCAATCCCGAACCGCGCGGCGGCCGCCTCGCGGCTGATGTTCTCGTCGTGCCCGCTGGCCGCCTTGGTGGCCGGTGTGAAGATCGGCGCGGGCAGGCGGTCGCCGAGGCGCAGGCCCGGCGGGAGCCGGTGCCCGACGACGGTGCCGGTGGCCTGGTACTCGCGCCAACCGGAGCCGGCCAGGTAGCCCCGGGCGACGCACTCGAGTTCGACCATCTCCAATCGCTGGACCAGCATGGCGCGGCCCGCGAAGTCCCCGGTGCGAAAGCCCTCCGGCAGATCCCCGAGCCCGGCGCCGACCAGGTGGTTCGGCACGAGCTCCTGCGGTCTCGCCGAACCAGAACAGCGACATTGCCGTCAGCACGCGCCCCTTGTCGGGGATCGGGGTGGGCATGATGACGTCGTAGGCGGAGATGCGGTCGCTCGCGACCAGGATCAGCTGATCGTCGCCGTGGGCGTAGATCTCGCGGACCTTGCCGCGTGCGATCGGCTCGGGGATCACAGCGCCGCGACCCGGTCCATGACCTCGTCGACGTGCCGCAGGTACCAGCGCGGATCAAACAGCTCGTCCAGGGCGGCGGCATCGAGGCGGCCCGCGACCTCGGGGTCGCCGGCCAGCAGGTCGCGCAGGGGGACCTTGGTGTTCCAGCAACTCATCGCGTTGCGCTGGACGATCGCGTAGGCGTCCTCCCGCGTCAGCCCGGCGCCCACCAGCGCGAGCAGGATCCGCTGGGAGAACACCAGGCCGCCCGAGCTCTCGAGGATCTCCTGCATCCGGTCCGTGTGGACCACCAGTCCGTCGACGAGCTGGCGCGCCTTGGCGAGCATGTAGTCGAGTGCGAGGAACGCGTCGGGCAGGATCACCCGCTCCACGGACGAGTGCGAGATGTCGCGCTCGTGCCAGAGCGCCACGTCCTCCAGTGCGGCGACCGATGCCCCGCGCACCACGCGGGCCAGCCCCGAGATGCGCTCGGCCGTGATCGGGTTGCGCTTGTGGGGCATCGCCGAGCTGCCCTTCTGACCGATGGTGAAGGCCTCCTCGGCCTCGCGCACCTCGGTGCGCTGCAGATGGCGCAGCTCGGTCGCCAGTCGATCGAGCGAGCTCGCAGCGACGGCAATGGCGGTCACCAGCTCGGCGTGCCGATCGCGCGCCACGACCTGGGTCGAGACGGGCTCCGCGCCGAGGCCGAGCTCGGCGAGCACCTGCGGCTTCGAGGTCGGGGGGAGGGTCGCGTAGGTGCCGACCGCGCCGGAGAGCTTGCCGACCGCGCATTGGGCGACGCCGCGCGCAAGGCGCTCCTCGTTGCGCCGGCTCTCGAAGGCATACCCGGCGATCTTGAGCCCGAAGCTCGTGGGCTCGGCGTGGACCCCGTGGGTGCGGCCGACCGCAACCGTGTCGCGATGGGCGAGGGCCAATCCGCGCAGGGTCTGGGTGAGGGCGGCCTGCCCGGCCACCAGCAGCTCGCCCGCACGGGCGATCGCCAGCCCGAGACCGGTGTCGAGCACGTCCGAGGAGGTCATGCCGTAGTGGATCCAGCGCGAGGCGGGCCCGACGTGCTCGGCGACGTCGGTCAGGAAGGCAACGACGTCGTGGTTGGTCGTCTGCTCGAGTTCCTGGGAGCGTGCCACCGTGAACGCGGCGTTGGCCTCGATTGCGGCGAGGTCGTCGGGCGGGATCACCCCGCGCCGCGCCCAGGCCCGGCACACCGCCAGCTCGACCTCCAACCAGCGGCCGAACTTGGCCTCCTCGACCCAGATCGCCGCCATGGCCGGCCGTGAGTAGCGCGGGATCACAGGCCCAGCGCGATGTCGCGTCGCATGTGCATGCCCTCCCAGGCAATGAGATCGGCCGCCGCATAGGCCCGTGCGCGGGCCTCGGCGACACTGGTGCCGCGCTGGGCGACCGCGAGCACTCGGCCGCCGCCGGTCACGATCTGGCCGGCCTCGTTGGTGCGGGTGCCGGCGTGGTAGACCTCGGCACCGGTCGCGGCTGCGGCCTCGAGCCCGCTGATGGGGTCGCCCTGGCGCGGAGTCCCCGGATAGCCCGCCGCCGCGAGCACGACCGCCACGCAGGGATCCGGGTCGATCGCCACGGGCCGGTCGGACACCGTCCCGCGTGCGGCACCGCCGAGGAGCCAAAGCGCGTCTTCGGTCAGGCGCGGCAGGAGCGCCTGCGTCTCCGGATCGCCGAAGCGCACGTTGAACTCGAGCACTCGCGGGCCGTCTGGGGTCATCATCAGCCCGGCGTAGAGCACCCCGCAAAACGGCGTCCCGCGTCGCGCCATCTCGGCGATGACCGGGCGGTGCACCAAGTCGACCAGGCGGTCCGCCTCGGCGTCGCCAAGATCTGGGATCGGTGAGACCGAGCCCATCCCGCCCGTGTTGGGGCCGGTGTTGCCGTCGCCGATCGGCTTGTAGTCGCGGGCGGCCGGGAACCGGGTCACCTGCTCGCCGGCGCAGATCGCCAGGAGCGAGACCTCCGGACCGACCAGACCCTGCTCGATCAGGACGACCTCGCCGGCCGCACCGAAGATCCGGCGCTCGACGGCGTCGGTGAGCGCGTCGACCGCCTCGGCGCGCGTCTGGGCGATCACGACGCCCTTGCCCGCGGCCAGGCCGTCGGCCTTGATCGCGACCGGCAGCCCGAAGGCGTCGATCGCCGCGAGCCCTGACGCAACGTCGCTGACCGTCGCGGCCGCCGCGGTCGGGACCCCGGCGGCGAGCATGATCTCCTTGGCGAACGCCTTGCTGCCCTCGAGGCGTGCCGCCGCGCCGGAGGGCCCGAGGACGGGGATACCGGCCGCCCGCAGCGCGTCGGCGGCGCCGCCGACCAGCGGAGCCTCAGGCCCGAGCACGACGAAGTCGGCGCCGACTGATCCGGCCAGCGCGGCGACCGCGCGCGGATCGTTGACGTCCAGCGGTCGGATCCGCGCGTCGTGTGCGATGCCCGCGTTGCCCGGGGCACAGAAGATATTCGGGTTGCCGTCAGCGCGCGCGAGCGCCCGAACCAGGGCGTGCTCGCGACCGCCGCCGCCAACCACCAGCACCGTCTGCCGCACCTGCGCATGCTCGCATATACCGCTCGTCGAGGTCCGGCCCGGACGGCGTGTTTTTCCCGCGGGGAGCGGGGTCGCGAGCCCCTGGAAGCGCGGGGGCTAGATCTCGACGGTGTCGATGACCTGGTGGCGGCCCTGCCCGGTGCCGATCAGCGTGATCGGCACCTCGACCGCGTCCGCGATGGTCTCGACGTAGCCGCGGGCTGCGGCCGGCAGGCGCTTGAGCTCGCGGCACTCGGAGATGTCCTCGTCCCAGCCGTCGAGATCCCGGTAGACCGGGGTGCAGCCGTGGAAGACGGTCTGGTGGTACGGGAACTCGGTCAGCAGCTCGCCATCGCGGGTCCGGTAGGCCTCGCAGATCCGCACGCGCGCGAACCCGGACAGGACATCGAGCTTGGTCAGCGCCAGTTCGGTGAACCCGGACAGCCGCGCCGCATAGCGCAGCGCCACCAGATCGATCCAGCCGCAGCGGCGCTGGCGGCCGGTGGTCGTCCCGAACTCGTTGCCGCGCTGGAGCATGAGGGCGCCGTCGGCGTCGTCGAGCTCGGTCGGGAAGGGTCCCTCGCCGACGCGCGTCGCGTACGCCTTGCTGACGCCGACCACGCGCGAGATGCGGGTCGGGCCGATGCCGATGCCGGCGCACGCGGCGCCCGCGATCGGGTTGGAGGACGTCACGAACGGATAGGTGCCGTGGTCGACGTCGAGCATCGTGCCCTGTGCGCCCTCCAGCAGCACGTTCTTGCCGTCCCGCAGCGCCTGGTCGACGAGCAGCGACGTGTCGGCGATGAAGGGCGCCAGGCGCGCGGCGATCGGCGCGAGTGTGGCGGCGATCTCCCGGGCATCCATGCGGGGCAGGCCGTAGATGCGCTCCATGATCTCGTTCTTCATCTCGAGCGCGATCTCGAGCTTGCGGACCAGGATCTTCGGGTCGAGCAGATCCTGCGCGCGGATCCCGATCCGCGCCGCCTTGTCCTGATAGCACGGGCCGATCCCGCGGCGGGTCGTGCCGATCGAGAAGCGGCCGAGCCGCATCTCGGATGCGCCGTCGAGGGCCACGTGGTACGGCATGATCAGGTGCGCGCTGCCGGACAGCCGCAGCCCGGCGAGGTCGAGCCCGCGTGATTCGAGGGTGTCGAGCTCGGTGACGAGGGCGGTCGGGTCGACGACCGTGCCGGTGCCGATCACGCACAGGGTGCCCGGGTAGAGGATCCCTGACGGCACGAGGTGCAACTTGTAGGTCTCCGCGCCGGCCACGATCGTGTGCCCGGCGTTGTTGCCGCCCTGATAGCGCGCGACGAGGTCGCTCTTCTCGGCGAGCAGGTCGACGACCTTGCCCTTGCCCTCATCGCCCCATTGGGCGCCGACGATCACGGTTGCTGGCATCGGTTAGTTGTCCCGCCTGAGGTTGCCGAACTTAGCGTAGGTGCCCATGAACGTGAGCTTCACGCGATCGGTGGGCCCACTGCGGTGCTTGGCGAGGTTCACCTCGGCGATCCCCTTCTCCTCGGAGTCCGGGTTGTAGTAGTCGTCGCGGTAGATGAGCATGACGAGGTCGGCGTCCTGCTCGATGGCGCCGGATTCGCGCAGGTCCGAGAGCAGGGGCCGCTTGTCCGGGCGGCTGTCGGGCGAGCGGTTGAGCTGCGAGATGCAGATCAGCGGCACGTCCAGGTCGCGCGCCAGCATCTTGAGTCCCCGCGAGATCGTCGACAACTCCTGCACCCGGTTCTCATCGCGGCGTCCGGTGCGGGACTCCATCAGCTGGATGTAATCGACGATCACCAGCGACAGCCCCTCGCGGCTCTTCAGACGGCGGGCCTTCGTGCGCATCTCGCCGACGGTGATGCCCTCCGAGTCGTCGATAAACAGCCGCGCCTGGGCGATCTGGTCGGCGGCCCGTGTGACTCGCGGCCAGTCCTCGGGTGCGAGCCGGCCGCTGCGCATGCGGGTCATGTCGACCATCGCCGTCGAGCCGAGCATGCGCTGCACCAGTTCCTCGCCGGACATCTCGAGCGAGAACACCGCGACCGTGCCGTCCGCGTGCAGGGCCACGTGCTCGGCGATGCAGAGCGCGAGTGCCGTCTTGCCCATGCTCGGCCGCGCGGCGACGACGACGAGATTGGCCGGGCGCAGGCCGCCGGTGAGGCGGTCGAGATCGGCGAAGCCGGTCGCCAGGCCCGTGACCTCCGACCCGACGGCGCTCGCGGCAGTGAGGCGCTCGAAGCTCTGGGTCACCAGCTCCTTGGAGGACGTGAAATCGCCGCGCACCCGCTTCTGGCTGAGCTCGAAGATGAGGTCCTCTGCGGACTGGACCATGTCGCTGGTCTCGCCCTCGCGCTCGGCCACCATCTGCTCGATCCGCTGGGCGACCTGCAGCAGACGCCGCTGGGTGGCCGTCTGGCGCACGATCTCGGCGTAGCTGCGGAAGCTGGCGGCGATAAACGGGGTCGCCATGATGTCGAGCACCGCGGTGCGGCCCCCGACGACGTCGAGGTCGCCCCGCTTGGTGAGCTGCTCGACCACCAGTAGCGGCTCGATCGGCTCGCCGATCATGAACAGGTCGTTGACCGCCATGAAGATTCGCCGATGGCCTTCCTTGTAGAAGTCATCGGGCCCGATCATCGCGAGCGTCTCCGCGACGTTGCCGGGATTCTCCATGAGTGAGGCGAGAAGCAGCTCCTCGGCCTCGAGGTTTTGGGGCGGTGGAACGCTCTCGGGCACGTGAGTTGGCCGTAGGCCGTGCGGCCGCCGGCGCGGGTGCGCCGGCGGCCGCCGCGGGGTTAGTCCAGCAGGGGGCTGACGATCGTCTTGACCTCGGCGATGAGGTCAGGCCCGAGCTCGATCGGCACGTTGTAGGTGCCGACGGCCCGGATCGGGGGATCGACCGTGATCCGGCGACGGTCGATCACGATCCCGCGCGCCTCCTGGATGGCGTCGGCGACGTCACCCGAGGTGATCGATCCGAACAGGCGGCCATCATCGCCGGCCTTCGCCTTCAGCGTGAGGATCGTGCGCCCGAGCAGGTCGGTCTGCTCCACCGCCAGGGCCCGCGACCGCTCTTCGGCGGCCTTGCGCTTGGCCTCGTTGCGCTGGACCTCCGCGATGCGCGCAGGCGTCGCCACCTCGGCGAGTCCGCGCGGCTGCAGGTAGTTGCGCATGTAGCCACGCGCGACCGAGACGACCGTCCCGGCGTCGCCCAGCCCGTTGATGTCCTGAAGAAGGATGGCGTCCATTCGCGCTCGCGCCTCCGCTAGCGGTAGTCGTGCTTAGAAAGGAATGTCGTCGTCGTCGGCAGGTGCGGCAGGCCGAAGATCGGACGTGTCAACCGGCAGGTCGGTGGCGGGCGGCGCCGCGGTACCCCAGCCACGCTCGGCGCCACCGCCACCACCACCGGAGCCGCCGCCCTCGCCGCTGTCACCGCGACTGTCGAGAAAGAAGATGTCGTTGGCGATCACTTCGACCGCCTGGCGCTTGGCGCCGTCCTGGGCCTCCCACTCGCGCCAGGACAGCCGCCCGTCGACGCCGATGCGCCGACCCTTGGACAGGTAGTTCGAGGCGGTCTCGGCCGTCCGGCCGAAGACGGTCACGTCGAAGTAGTTCGCGCGGTCCGACCAGTTGCCGCTCTCGTCGCGCCCGCGGCTCGAGACGGCCAGGCGGAGCGAGCACACCGACTGGCCTCCGGCGGTGTGCCGGAGCTCAGGGTCGCGGGTCAGGCGACCGACCAGCGTGACGCGGTTGAGATCTGCGGGCATCGGTTACCTGGGCCGGCGTCGCGGGCCGCCGCGGCCCGTGCGTGCGGGGCGGGCATCGCCTTCGGGACGGTCGTCGACCGGCAAGGGCGCGCCATTGGCCTTCGCGCGTTCGGCCTGGGCGGTGTTGAGCAGGATCGCCATGTGGCGGATCACGACTTCCTTGTTGATGGTCATCACCCGCTCGGCCTCGCCAAGCCCCTCGACGGTCGCTGAGCACGTGATGATGACGTACCGGCCGTCGGCCTTCTTGTCCATCACGTACCCGAGCTTACGGCGCCCCCAGTCATTGACGTGGTCCACGACCCCGCCCGCGTCCCGGATGATCTGTTGGACGCGCTCCAGCATCTCCTGCTGGCGCTCCTCGTCCACGTCGGGGTCGAGGATGATCATGATCTCGTAGGGGCTAATCTCGGTCTCCGTTCAGGTCACACGCATCCGGGCCATGCACCGCCCGGCCCGTTCTGGCAAGCATGGCACTATAGCGATTGCGCGCGGGTCCGCGCGAGTGCCGGGCGGGCCCGGACGCGCGGTCGCGCGCCGAGCGTTCAGTCGGTCGCACCACGCCCGGTGACCGCGGCATGCTGCGCGCGCCGGGCGGCCAGCCGGGCCAGTTCATCCTGTTCGCCGGCGAGCCATCGGTCGGCCAGGCGTGTCGGGGCCAGCCCGGCCTGTGCGGCCAGCCAAGTGTCGATGGCGTAGGCCGAGGCGCCCCCGCGCCGCGTCGCGATCGCGGACCCGTCGCGCAGGATGACGAGGATCGGGACCACCGAGCGGCTGATCCGGATCCCGCGGGGCCAGAGGACGGCCTCCCGCGCCGCCCAGTCCGCCGGGCTCGCCAGGATGCCCAGTGCGATCGGCAGCTCGGGTCGTGCGTTGGCCACGCCGGAGAGGCTCGCCGGGAGCAGCTGTGTGGCCGGGCAGCGCGGGATACCGAGTCCCAGGAGCGCCAGCGGAGCAGCCTCGACCGCCGCGAGCGCGGATGCAAGCGGTTCGGGCACGATCGCGCGTTGCGCTGCCTGGTGGGGTCCCATGGCCCACATCTCACCACACCGCCGCCCGATGGTGGAGGGGGTCCGCGACGCTGGGCGCGGCGTCCGTGGAAGCCGTCGGACCGCCCCCGTGCACACCGATGCTCGCCCGTGCGGCCCCCCGGGCCGCGCGCCGATGTCGAGCGGGACCGGCGACGGTCTCGGTACGGCGGAGCGCGCTGGTAGTGTGGCCGGATGGGCCGCATTGCGGAGGCCGCGCTCGCGCGGCTGGGAGACGCACCGGCGACGCTCGACGACCTCGCCGCGGATCTCGCGCGCACCGGCGTCACCCGCGCAAGGAACCCGGCGGCGGCCGTGCGGACCGCCCTTCGCGCGGACCCGCGGGTCGTCGTCTTGGGCGACGGCCGCCTGGCCAGCATCGCCAAGGCCCTCGAGGGTGTCGTGCTGACCTCGCTGGTCTCGGTCAGCGAGCATCTGCGCGGGGCCATCGACACTGACGGCGACCTGGCGCCATTCGCGTCGGTCGGCGCGACGCGCGCGGTGCTGCCCGTCGACATCCGTCCGGGCGATCTCATCCAGGCGCGGTTGGCCGAGCAGGCGGCCGGGCGGATCGAGGCGGCGCCTGCGCCATCGCACCTGGAGCACGCGGACGCCGAACCGGCGCTTGTCGACGCGGTTCGCAGCCGGCTGGTGCACGTCGGATCGGTCGCTCCCGAGGCGCGCCGCATCCGCTTGGCCGATGCGCTGTGCGACGTGACCGCCGCCGATCCCACCGCCTTCCGACGCCCGGGCCGACCGCTGTCGGACGTGCTGCGGGACGCGGGATTCGAGGTACATCTCGGATGGGTCGCACCTGTCGGTACGCGCTGGGGCGCCCTGACCGAGCTTGAGATCGACGCGCTTGAGCGGGGGGTCGCGGACCACCTGGCCGCCGACCGCCCCGTCGAGGCCGCCGAGCTCCAGGATCGGGTCGTCTCGCTGTTGCGACGGCACCTGCCCGAGCGCGTTCCCGAGGCCCGCCGGCGCCTCGCGCGCGTACTGGCACGGGCGGGCCGGGCCCGCGACGGGCTGTCGGTGCTGACCGGGGCCTTCGGCTTCGGCGATCCCGAGGACCGCTACGAGGCATGCCTGCTGGCGATCCGGCTGGGCGAGGTTGTCGCCGCGCGCCGATGGGCCGAAGAGGGTCTCGCCTGCGTCGGCGCGCCCGAGCAGGCCGAGGTGGCGGCGTGCCTGGACGATCTGGCGGGCGACCTGGATGCGCAGGCGACCTACCGCCAGGTCCAGGAGTGGCTGCCGCAGCCGTCCGACCGTGTGCCGGCGGCATCGCGGCTGGCGACCCGCCTGGTCGCGCCCCACCGCTCCTACCTGGTCGGCGCCCTCGTCGAGCAGACCTTTGCCGATCTCGACGAGGCCAATGCGCTGATGCTGATCGCCGAGCTGCACCGTCTCGGGCCCGCAGGCCGTGACACCTGCCTGGCATGCGCCTCGGTGCTTGAGGGCGCGGCCGGGGACGCTGCGCGGCGCGCGGTGTCGGGGACGCGCGTATGCGCGTCGGCCATGGGTCCAGGGACTCGTCGCTGCCGCGCCCGTCGAGGCCTGGATGACCTCGCCGGCATCGGACTCCGCCGAGCACCACCTGATCATCGCGATCGCCAAGGAGGAGGGGCGCTGGGCGCCGCTGATCGTCGTCATCGACCGGCGCGAGCTTGGCGGCGCGGCCCGCGACGCGTTCTTTCTCAACGACCTCGCCGAGCCGCGCTTCCGGCGTGAGCTGCTGCGCCCGATCTCCGAGTTGGGGTTGCCGCTGCGGCCGCTCGTCGTCGACCAAGCGGTCGCTGTCCTCGCCGAGGCCCTTGATCGCACCGAGGACAGCGGTCGGTCCCTGCCGGCGCTCGAGTACCAGCCGGTGGTCGCGCGCCTGCGCAGGTTCGTGCTCCCGCGCGGCGAGGATCGGGTGTCCGCGGACCCCGATCGCTGACGCTGCGCCCCCCGGTCGCGGATGCCGTCGGAGGCCATCGCGAATGTTCCAAAAAGACGCATGCACGTTCGCGTTGTGCGATAATCCCGGGGATGGCGGAAATTCCCCAGAAGCTCATCGATTCGCTGCAAGTCCTGGATCCGGAGCTTCGAAACAGCATCCTCGAGGCGCTTGCGCCGGTGGCCCCCGAACTCGGTGATCGCGAACAGGCGGTGCTCGAGCGGCTGGCCAACGGCATCGTCGGCGGCGCCAGCGCGGCCGAGCTCAACGCGTTTGTGCGCCTGCTACCGGTGACCGTCAGCCGCGCGGTCCAGCCCGCGCTGGATCACATCCTCGAGGGATAGCCGGGCGCTGCCGCGGCGCGGCGGTGCCCTCGGTCCGCCGGCCCGCGTCCGGTAGCCTCCGGGGCATGGCACAGGACACCGCCGGGACGATCGTGGGTGAGGGTTGGGGAGTCGTCCATCTGTTGCTGCGGGCCCGCCGGGGTGCCTCCGGCGAGGACATTCGCACGGCGATCGCGCGGTACACCGCGACCGACCCGAACCAGGCGGTCGTGTTCAGCGTCCTGGGCGGTCGTGCGGACTTCGGGGTCATGCTGCTCGGCCCGGACCTGGACGCGCTCGATCGCTGCACCAAGCGCATTCGCTCCGGCCCGGTGCGATGCGTCGCATCGTTCTTCTCGGTGACCGAGCTGTCGGAATACACGACCACCGAGGACGAGGAGCGCGAGCGCCTGCGTGCTGAGGGCACCGCCGACATCGAGGCGGCCCTGGCGGAGTGGCGCGAACGCATGGGCCGGTACCGCCAGGACCGTCTCTACCCGCGGCTGCCGCCGCGTCGGGTCATCGCCTTCTACCCCATGTCCAAGACCCGCAACGTGGGTGCCAACTGGTACGCCCTCGACTTCGCCACGCGCAAGCGCCTGATGCTCGGACACGGCCGAGTGGGGCGCAGGTATGCCGGGCGGGTCCTGCAGCTGATCACCGGTGCGACCGGCCTCGACGATTGGGAGTGGGGCGTGACCCTGTTCGCCGACGAGCCGACGGTCATCAAGGACATCGTCTACGAGATGCGCTTCGACGAGGTCAGCGCGGTCTACGGGGAGTTCGGCCCGTTCTGGACCGGTCTGATCACCGACGTCGATGAGGCGCTGTCACGCAGTGGCTTGAGTTGACCCCCGGCAACGACGGATTCTGGAGGCGCTGGTGCGCGGACTGACTTTCCAAGGCAACGGCAACGTCGCGGTGGCGGACGTTCCCGAGCCGACCATGCTGGCCCCGACCGACGCCATCGTGCGGATCACCATGGCGGGCATCTGCGGGTCGGATCTGCACATCCTCAACGCCGGCGAGGCCTTCGGCTTCGCACCGGGCGCGCGTCTGGGCCACGAGTTCCTCGGCACGGTGGTCGAGGTTGGCGCCGACGTGCGCGGGTTCGCGCCCGGCGACCGGGTCATGGTGGCTGTCGGCGTCAGCTGCGGACACTGCATCTGGTGCCAGGAGGGCATCCGGGCCAGCTGCGAGCAGGCATCGATCTTCGGCTGGGCGCCGCGCCTGTGGCGGCATGGCGGGCCGGTCGAAGGCGGCCAGTCGGAGTACGCGCGCGTGCCCCTCGCCGAGACGACGATGATCAAGATCCCCGCGGCCGTCATGGCACCCGAGCACGAGACCAAGCTCCTGCCGATCATCGACGTGATGGCCACCGCCATGCACGGCCTGGTCACCGGGCGCCTGCGCCCCGGAGACGACGTCGTGGTCATCGGAGACGGCGCCGTCGCACTGTCGGCGGTGCACTGCGCGCGCGCGCTCGGCGCCGAGAACATCATCTGCTTCGGCCATCACGCCGACCGGTTGGCGCTCGCCCGCGAGCTGGGCGCCACCGCGACCAGCGATGCCCGCGAGGTCGAGGCGCTCACCGAATTCGGCCGCAACGCAACGCGCGGCCAGGGCGCGCGCGTGGTCATCGACTCGGTCTCGAACACCGAGTCGATGCAGGCCGCCCACGGCTCGGTCCGGCCGGGCGGCACCATCTCGTGCCTGGGCATGGACCACTTCATGGGCAAGACCCCGATCCTCAACTGGTACGACCAGTTCGTCCGCAACATCACCATCTCGGGCGGCCTCCTGCCGATGGGCCTGTACATCCCGCGCCTGCTCGAGCTGCTGGCCGAGGGCGAGATCGACCCGAGCCCACTGCTGACGAACATGCTCTCCCTCGAGGAGGCGCCAGACGGCTACCGCATGATGGCCGAACGCCGTGCGGGCGCGGTCAAGGTCGCACTGAAGATTGGCTGACCGATGGCGGGCGCGCAGCTGACCGAGCGCCTGGCGGCAGCGGGCCAGCAGCACCTGGCCCAGGTGCTCGCCCGGGCGTCCCCGGCCGACGCGGAGGCACTTCGGCAGCAGCTCGCCGAACTGGATCTCGAGTTGATCGCACGCCTGGTGCGGCAGTTCGTCGGACACGGCGACGACGCTCCTGCCGCGGCGGGTGCACTGGGGCCGCCGGACGCGATTCCGCTCGCGCGGACACCCGCGGACGAGGCGCGCGACCGTGCGGCATGCGCGGCGGGGGCCGACGCGCTGCGCGGCGGGCGCGTGGGGCTGGTGCTCCTGGCCGGCGGCCAGGGGACGCGCCTGGGTTTCGACGGACCGAAGGGGAACTTCCCGTTCGGCCCGGTCAGGGGCACGACGCTGTTCGCCCATCACGCCGCCAAGGTCGCCGCGCTGCGTGCGCGCTACGGGGCGGCGCTGCCGTGGTGCATCCTGACCTCGCCCGCCAACGACGCCGACACACGCGCGGCGTTCGCCGCGGCCGGCTGGTTCGGGCTCGACCCGGCGTCGGTGCGATTCGTCGTCCAGGGCACGCTGCCGGCCGTCGACAGCCGCACGGGCGAGATCCTGCTGGAGGCTCCGGATCGCCTGGCGCTCTCACCCGACGGCCACGGGGGCCTGCTGCTGGCCCTGCGACGCTCCGGAACGCTCGACTGGCTCGCTGAGCGCGGCGTCGCGACGCTGTTCACCTTCCAGGTCGACAACCCGTTGACGAGCATCGCCGACGCACGCTTTCTCGGGCACCATCTGGCCGCGGGCGCGGAGATGTCGAATCTCGCGGTCCGGAAGCGCGCACCCGGCGAACGCGTCGGGATCATCGCGCGCCGCGGGGACCGGACCGTGGTGGTCGAGTACTCGGATCTGGACGACCGCAGCGCGGGGGCCCGCGACGGCGCGGGCGAGCTGGTGTTGTGGGCGGGCAACGTCGCCACCCACTTCGTTGAGTTGGCGTTCGCGCGCCGCCTGACCGACGGCGGCCTGAAGCTGCCCTACCACCGCGCCCTCAAGAAGGTCCCCTACCTCGACGACTCCGGCCGGATCGTCGCACCCGAGGAGCCGAACGCGCTCAAGTTCGAGACGTTCATCTTCGACGCGCTGCCGATGGCCCGTGCCGCGATGACCGTCGAGATCGCGCGCGGGGAGCAGTTCAGCCCGATCAAGAACGCCGACGGTGCCGATTCGCCGGCGACATGCCGGCGCGACATGAACCGCCTGTACGCGCGCTGGCTCGAGGGCGCCGGCGTCGCGGTCGCCCGCGGGGCGGACGGTGAGCCGGTCGATCTCGAGATCGATCCGCGGCTGGCGCTCGACGCGGACGAGGCTCGCGAGCGCCTGGCCGGGCACGCGCCGATCGCGGCACCGACCGCGCTCGGATACCGCTAGGAGCGGCCTGCCGGCCTAGGGCCCGTGGACGCCCCGGGGAACGGCGAAGTAGACGCCCTCCCGGCTGGGGGTCTCCGACCCGGTACGGTCGAAGCCGCGGGTCTGCAGCAGCGCGGCCACCTCGCGCACCAACTCCTCCGGGGCGGATGCGCCGGCGGTGAGCGCGACGTGGCGCTTGCCGACGAGCCAGGCCTGGTCCACCGCGTCCGCGTTCTCGATCAGGTGCGCCTCGGCGCCGGCCGTACGTCCCACCTCGACCATGCGGTTCGAGTTGGAGGAGTTGCGCGACCCGACCACGAGCACGAGGTCCGCGCCGTCGGCCACGGCAACCTTGACGGCATCCTGGCGGTTCTGGGTGGCGTAGCAGATGTCGGCGGTCGATGGCGTCTGCAGCGCCGGGAAGCGCTGTTTGAGCACCGCCACGATCTCGGCGGTGTCGTCGAGCGAGAGCGTCGTCTGCGTCGTGATCGCGACGTTGGTCGGATCGGAGACCTCGACGGTCCGCGCGCGCTCGGCGTCCTCGATGATGATGATCTGGTCGGGTGCCTCGCCGGAGGTGCCGATGACCTCCTCGTGGTCGGCGTGGCCGACCAGCAGCACCGTCGCCCCGCGCTTGGCGTAGCGGCGGACCTCGGCGTGCACCTTCATGACCAGCGGGCAGGTGGCATCGATGACGCGCAGGTTGCGGGCTGCGCAGTTCTCGCGAACCTCGGGCGACACGCCGTGCGCCGACAGGACGATGGTCGCGCCCTCGGGTACCTCGAGCTCCGAGGCGACGAATACCGCCCCCTGGGCGGCAAGCGTGTCGACGACGTGCCGGTTGTGCACGATCTCGCCGCGCACGTAGACGGGCGAGCCGAGACGCTCGAGCGCCTGCTCGACGGTGGTGATGGCGCGATCGACACCGGCGCAGTAGCTGCGCGGGCTGATGACGTCGACCTGGGCGAGGGCGGCCTCGGACATTGCGAATGATCTTAGCGAAGACGCGCGGTTGGCGGCCATGCGGCCCGCCTTGGGCGGCAATCCGGCAGGATGTGGGGTGTGCCCGCGCCGCAGGAACTCGTCGAGACCGCCCTCCGCGCGGCGGATGCCGCGGCGCACCAGCTCCTGTTGCGGGCCGACCATCCCTGGAGCGGCGTCGGGTCCAAGAGCAGCGCGACGGACCTCGTCGGCGACGCCGACCGCGCCGCCGAGCGCGCGATCCACGAGATCCTCGATCGTGAGCGGCCCCAGGATGGGCGGATCGCCGAGGAGGGCGGGGCGCGCGCGGGCTCATCGGGGCTGCAGTGGGTTGTCGACCCACTCGACGGGACGACGAACTACCTGTGGGGCATCCCGAGCTGGGCCGTCAGCATCGCGGTGTGCGACGTCGACGGGCCGGTCGCCGCGGTCGTCTCGCAGCCACGCACCGGGGACGTCTTCGTGGCGCTGCGCGACGGCGGAGCGTGGCTCGGCGGGCGTCGGCTGGCGATCGCCGCGCCGCCGGCACTCGCCCAAGCGCTCGTCGGGACGGGGTTCAACTACTCCGCCGACGAGCGGCGTCGCCAAGCCGCGGCGCTGATGCGTGTGCTCCCCCAGGTCCGCGACATCCGGCGCTTCGGTGCCGCGGCGCTCGACCTCGCCTGGGTGGCCGCGGGGCGCCTGGATGCGTTCTTCGAGCGCGGCGTGCAGGAGTGGGACTGGATGGCCGGTCGCCTGCTGGTGACCGAAGCCGGTGGCGCCGTGCGGGTGCTCGCGCCCACCGGCGTCCGGCCCGGCGGCATCGCGGCGGCCCATCCGGACCTGCTCGACGCGGTCGTGGAGCTGTTCGAGGGCGGACGGCGCCGGGCTGAGCCCGCGGGGACGCCCCCGAGCCGGCGCTAGCTCTCGCGGATCGCGCGCAGGCTCTGCTTCATCGAGCCCATCGTCGCCAGGACGGCCGTGGGCTCGTAGCCGCAGTGCGCCATGCAGTTGTTGCAGCGCGGGTCCTTGCCCCGCCCGTACTTGTCCCAGTCCGTGGTCTCGATGAGTTCCTTGTAGGTCTTCACGTACCCGTCGGCCATCAGGTAGCACGGACGCTGCCAGCCGAGCAGCGAATAGGACGGAATGCCCCACGCCGTGCAGCCGAAGTCGACCTTGCCCTCGAGGAAGTCGAGGAACAGCGGCGAGTGGTTGAGTCGCCACCGTTCGCGGTTGCCGTTGGCGAACGCCTTCGAGAACAGCGCCCGGGTCTGCGTGACACCGAGGAAGTGGTCCTGGTCGGGCGCCTTCTCGTAGGCGTAGGCCGGCGAGATCATCATCTCGTCGACCTGGACCTCGTCGTTGAGGAAGTTCAGGACGTCGATGACCGTTTGCGGGAGTATCGGTCGTGAAGAACGTCGAGTTCGTCGTGACGCGGAAACCCTGTTCCTTGAGGAACGTGATCGCCTCGATCGCCTTGTCGAACACTCCGTCACGGGCGACCGAGGCGTCGTGGCGCCTCGCGCAGGCCGTCGATGTGCACCGCAAACGAGAAGTACCGAGACGGCGTGAACGAGTACTTCTCCCAGCGTCGCTGCAGCAGCTCGGCGTTGGTGCACAGGTACACGTACTTCTTGCGCTTGACCAACTCGTCGACGATGACGTCGATCTGCGGGTGCAGGAGCGGCTCGCCGCCCGGCGATCGAGACCATCGGTGCGCCCGCCTCCTCGATGGCGCCGATGGCCTGGCTGACGGGCATGCGCTGCTGGAGCACCTCGATCGGCTGCTGGATCTTCCCGCAGCCGTTGCATTTGAGGTTGCAGGCGAACAGCGGCTCGAGCTCCACGATGAGCGGGAACTTCTTCCGCCTGCGGAGCTTCTGGCTGAACAGGTACCAGCCGATGCGCGTGCTTTGGCGAACAGGAACCGCCATCAGGCGACGATCCTCCCTGCGCGGACCGGTCCGGGCCCGCGTCCGGCGAACTCGATGCGAACGGTCACCACCGGACCGCGTAGCCGCATCCTAGCGGGCCGCGCGCCCGTGGTGCCTGATCACCTGCGATCGGCCGGGAATCTGTAATCAGCCGGCGCCGGCTCCGTCCCAGGCGCCGATGATCGGGCCGATCGCCCGTAGGCGCCGCAGCGCGGCGATGCCTGCGGGGATCGTGGCCAGACGCAACAGGGCGCGTCGTGGGCGTGTCGACGACGATCCGCACCACGGCGACCGGCACCCGTGCGCCGAGGGTGCCGGGCCAGCGGCGCGGACTCCATGTCGACGGCGATCGCCCCGGCGGCCGCCAGCGCGGCACGCTCGGCGGCGCCGCCGACGAGGCGCGACGTCGTGACGATCGGGCCGAGGCGGACCGGATGCCCCGCGTCGCGCGAGGCGCTCGGCGAGCGCCGCGGCGCCCGGCAGGGCCAGGCTCCCCGCGTCGTCGCGGACCTCGGTGGCGACGACCACCTCGCCGGGTCGCGCGTCGGGTGCCAGACCACCGGCCAGCCCCGCGATGACCGCGGCCTGCAGTCGGGCCAGGTCCGCCCCGGGGCGCCGCCGGCCCGCCCGGTCCGGGCCCATGCCGGTGCGCGCGAGCGTGGCGCCGGCGACGTGGCGGTGCAGCGCGGCGCGCTCGGTCCGCAGCGCCGTCACCACGAGGGTGCGGCTCACGCCGGCTGCGCGGTGCGCCTGGCGGTAGCGCCCGAGCGCGCTGATCGGGAACACGAGCCGGTACATCTCGTAGTTGATGTAGAAGTCGCCGGGGAAGCCGGTGCCCGTGTACAGGTCCTCGTCCCAGCCGCCGTCGGGGCGCTGCGTTGGCGATCAGCCAGCGCGACGCCGCGCGCGACCGCCGCGCCGTTCGCCGGCCGCAAGCAGCGCCAGCAGCGCCCACGCCGTCTGCGAGGCGGTCGAGGTGCCCCGGCCGCGCCATGCGTCATCGACGTAGGAGCGCAAGTCCTCGCCCCAGCCGCCGTCGGCGTTCTGGTGCGCGACCAGCCATCGCACCGCCCGCCGGATCGGCGGGTGCGTCGGCGTCGACGCCCGCCGCGATCAGCGCGGGCACCGCCGCGCCGGTGCCGTAGACGTAGTTGGCGCCCCAGCGGCCGAACCACGAGCCGTCCGGCTCCTGGGCGTCGAGCAGCCAGGCGAGTCCGCGCCGGGCCGCCGCGGTGCCGGCCATCCCGCGGTGGGCGAGCATCTCGACCACGTGTGCGGTGACGTCGGCCGACGGTGGGTCGATGACCGCCCCGAAGTCGCAGAACGGCAGCTTGCTCGACCAGGCGCGCGTGTTGTCGGCGTCGAAGGCCCCCCAGCCGCCGTCCCGGGACTGCATCCCGATCGTCCAGGCCGTCGCGCGCTCGAGCGCATCCCGACAGCCGGGCAGTCCGGACTCCAGGTGGCGCAGCGCCAGGACCACCTCGGCGGTGTCGTCGATGTCCGGGTAGATGTCGTTGGCGAACTCGAACGCCCAGCCGGACGGGCGCAGGTCCGGCCGCCGCACCGCCCAGTCGCCGGGCACCGTGATCTCCTCGCTCGAGCAGCCACTGCCCCGCCCGCACCACGGCGTCGTCGTCGGGTGCGACGCCGCTGTCGAGCAGCCCGATGACCGCCAGGCACGGTGTCCCAGACCGGCGACTGGCAGGCCTCCAGCCGGCGGATCGGCCCGTCCGGCGTGTCCAGCCGCACGAGGAACCCCTCGAGGCCGTCGATCGCGGCCTGCCAGGACCGGGTGATCGAGCGGATAGCCGAGCAGGTGCAGCGCCATGATCGAGTAGACCCACGGCGGCTGGATCCCGCCCCAGCCGCCGTCGGCCTCCTGCCGGGCGACGATCCACTCGGCGCCGCGGCGCATGGCCGCCGTGCGCCCGGGGGTAACGCCGACGCCGGTGATAGGCCTTGAGCGGCCGGATCGAGCACGGTTGAGCGCCCGCGCGACGGCGACCGGATCGCGGTGCCGGGGCGTCGTCCCCGTGCGCAGCTCGGTCAGGCGGAACGGCAGCGGACGCACCGGGCGCAGGGTCGACACGATGGTCAGCGGCACGATCGTCTGGCGCGCCCAGCAGCCCCAGTCGTAGATGTTCAGCGGGATCCAGGGCGGCAGCATGATGAGCTCGGGCGGCATCGCCGGGCAGCTGCTCCCACGGCCATTCGCCGAACAGCGCCAGCCAGATCCGGGTGAACACGCGGCTGGCCTCGATGCCCCCGCCGCCGAGGACGAACGTCCGGCGCGGCGCATGTGGGGCGCCTCGGGCGCGTCGCCGGCCAGGCGCAGCGCCGCATACGCCTCGACGGTGGTCGACAGGTCGCCGGGGCCGCCGAAGAAGTTCGCCCACGTCCCGTCCTCGCGCTGCTGGGAGCGGATCCAGCGGGCCGCGCGGCTCCAGCTCGATCCGGGCGCAGGATGCCGAGGAACTGGCGCAGCAGGAGATCCTCGGCGTCCATCGTCACGTTCGTCGCCAGCTCGCCCTTCCACCAGCCCGCGGGCGCCTGCAGGCTGCGCAGATGCGCCTGGGCCCGGCGCAGCGCGTCATCGACCGCGGGGCCTGCCGGGACGCGGCTCGCCGGGTGGGATCGCTCGCGCTCATCGGGTGCGATCGACGATGTAGTCGGCGACGGCCGCCAGGTCGGCGACGGCAGCCGCGTTCGGCAGGCGTCAGGCGGCCCAGCTCGGCGAGGGCCTGCGCAAAGCGGGCATCGGCCTCCTCGGAGGCCCAGCTGACCCCGCCGGCCTCATGGATCAGCGCCGTGGCGGTGGCCACGTCCTCGCTCAGCGGCGGGCGGCGCGGCGGCGAACATCGCCGCCAATCGGTCTGCGGAGTCCGTGCCCCCACGCATGGCGGCGACGATCGGCGCGCTGCGCTTGCCCGAGCGCACGTCCGAGGACGCCGATTTCCCGGTGACGCTCGGATCGCCGGCGACGCCGAGCACGTCGTCGACGAGTTGGAACGCGATCCCGGCCTGGTGCCCGAATGCCGCAAGTCCGGCGACCACCTCCGCGGAAGCACCGACCGCGATCGCACCGATCGACGCCGCGCAGGAGAGCAGCGCGGCCGTCTTGCCGGCCTCCATCTCGAGTACCTCGTCGAGCGTGACGTCCGAGCGACCCTCGAGCTCCAGGTCGTGCGACTGTCCGCCGATCATGCGCTGGGTCGACGCCAGCAGCGACGGCAGGCAGCGCTGGCCGGTGGGGCCGGCGCCCACCAGCACCTCGATCGCCAGCGTCAGCATGGCGGTGCCCGCCAGGATGGCCTGCCCGCTGCCGAAGACGACCCAGCCGGTGGGGCGGTGGCGCCGTTCGACGTCGCGGTCCATGACGTCGTCGTGCAGCAGCGAGAAGTTGTGGACCAGCTCCAGCGCGACGGCCGCCGGGACGGCGTCGGCCGCGCGTGCCGCCCGCCGCCTCGGCCGAGAGGATCGCCAGGGTCGGCCGGATCGCCTTGCCGCCCCCCGGGGTCGGGCGCGCCGTCGGCGTCGCACCAGCCCATCTGGTAGGCGGCGATTCGGCGCATCCGGGGGTCCTCGAGCGTGCCGACCGCGTCGCGCAGCGCCGGCTCGACGAGCTCGCGCGCCCGTGCGATCGCATCGGCGGCGCGCGGGCCTTGACCCGACGCGCTCATCGGATCGCTCCGACGCCGACGGGCGTCCGGGCTGCGAGCGCGGCCTCGGCGGCGGCGGTGCCGCTGCGCACGGCGCTCTCCATCGTGTCCGGCCACCCCGTGTCGGTCCACGCGCCCGCCAGCCAGATGCCGGGCAGCCCCGTCGTGCAGGCGGGTCGGCGGACCGCGGATCCGGCCTCCTGCCGGAACGTCGCCCGGTGCTCGCGGGTCACGAACGCCTCGACGCGGGCGGGTGCCGCGGGCGCCCGGCAACAGGCGCGCGAGCTCGGCGACGAACCGGTCGGACAGCTCGTCGGACCCCGGCTTGGGAGATCGCGTCCGCGGCCGAGACCGTGATCGCCAGGTACTGGCCTCCGGGCAGGGCGCGATTCAGCCCGGACGCCTCGGTGCGGTCGAAGAACCACTGGACCGGGCGACCCGACGGCGGCCGCGAAGTGCAGGTCGGTGACGCGGCGGTCGTAGACGACGTGCACGTTGACGATCGGCGCCGCGCCGAGGCCGGCGGCCGGCGCCGCGGGCGTGCCCGCGAGCTCGGGCAGTGCGGCGAACGCCTCGCGGTGGGCCGTGGCGAGGATGGCGGTGTCCGTCGTCCACGTTCGCGAGCTGCCCGCGCCGCGGGCGGTCACCGTCGCGCCGGGTTCGATCGCCTCGACGCGGTGGCCGAGCAGCACCTCGACGCCGGCGGCCTGCAAGGCGCGCAGGGCCGCGGTCGAATGCAGGTCGCCGAGCGGGACGCGCGCATAGCCGAGATCCGCCGCCGGTGCGTGGTCGAGCAGGCCGGTCCGGAAGACCTTCGCGGCCAGCGCCAGCGAGGCCTCGTCGGGGGGCAGGTTGAGCGTGGCGGTCGCGACGACGCCCCACAGTGCGCCGATCGTCGCGTCGTTCTGCCCGTGCGCGCGCAGGAACGCGCCGAGCGTGCGGGCATCGAGCGAACGGTCGGCCGGGTCGAGCGGCCGCAGCGCGAGCGCGCCGCGGACGGCCCGCGCGCGATCGCTCGGGCGCAGCAGGCGGTAGGCCGCCAGCGCGGCGCCCAGGTGCGCCGGCGCGGGCACGCCCGGAACGCGCGCAAGCCGGGCCCGGCGCCCGTCGGGGCCCAGCACCGGGATGTCGAGGTGGTCCTGCAGCGTGACCAGGTGCGCGACGTCGAGCCGCCGCAGCAGGGCGCGGTACGCCTCGCAGCAGCGCAGGAACACGTGCTGGCCGTTGTCGATCGTCAGGGCGCCGCGCTGGAACGAGAACGCCCGGCCCGCCGAGGCGCCGGCGCCGCTCCACCAGGACGACGGCGCGACCCGCGTCCGCCAGCCGCAGCGCGGCCGAGATCCCGGCCAGCCCGCCGCCGACGACGACCGCGGTGTCCCTATCCACCGGTCGATCCCGGGGACACGATCGAGCGTCCGGCGATCCAGAGCTTGCGTCGCGTCGGCAGCGAGTGCCGCCCGCGCATGACCAGCGACGGGTCGGCGGCGATGCGCCCCAGCAGGTCGTGGTAGATCCCGGCCATGGCCGCGCAGCAGGCCGCGCTGCGCCGGTCCAGGACCCCGAGCAAGCTGCAACCCGCGGTCGTACCAGCCCCAGGCGCGGGCCGCCTCGAAGCGGATGACCTCGGCGAGTGCCCCGTCGCACGGGTCCAGCGACCCGTCCGGCAGGAACCGCAGCTCGACAGCCGAACAGCTCGAGATCGCGCGCGGGCAGGTAGACGCGGCCGTTGCCCAGGTCTTCGCGGATGTCGCGCAGGATGTTGGTCAGCTGCAGTGCGATGCCGAGCGCGTCGGCCTGTGCGGAGGCCGTATGGAGCGGCCGTCCGATCAGCTGCGGGTCGAAGACGCCGAGCGACAGCCGCCCGATCGATCCGGCGACGCACCGGCAGTAGTCGACGAGGTCGTCGAGCGTGTCGTAGCTGCGGCCCGCGACGTCCATCTCGCAGCCGTCGACGAGCTCACCGAACGCCGTCAGCGGGATCGGCAGTCGCCGGGCGGCGTCGTCGAGGGCGAGCAGCGACCGGATCGTCGTGATGGGCGCCGGGGTCCTCCAGCCGCGGACGCGCTCGATGCCGAGCCGCCGCAGCTTCTCGTCGGCGGCAGACTCTCCGTCGCCGATGTCGTCGATGCGCCGGGCCATCGCGTACACGGCCGACAGCGCGGTGCGTTTGGGCGCGGCAGCAGCCGGATGCCCCAGGCGAAGTTGCGGGCCTGCTCGCGGGTGATGCGCTCGCACTCGCGGTAGGCCTGGCGTGACGGGATCCGTCCCCGTGGCTCACTCAGGGCCTCACGGTCAGGCGGGCTGCGTGCGCGACGGTGCGCAGCCGGTTCGGGCGGACGGTCCGCTCGAGCACGTCGGAAGCGGGCGGCGCGCAGCGCGTCGGCGGTGGCGAGCCCGCCGCCCAGGTAGCCGCTGACGGCGACGCGCGGCCACCCTGACAGCCGCCGCGATGAGATCGCGCCCCGCGCCGAGCAGCTCGTCGCAGCGCCCGACCTGCACCGCGACCGCGCGGCGCAGGCCCGGCGAGGTCGTCGGGGCGAGCAGGTCCGCATCGCCGACACCGGCGGCCGCCAGATCCTCGGCGGGCAGGTAGACGCGTCCGGCGCGGGCGTCCTCGCCGACGTCCTGGCAGTGCTCCAGGACCTGCAGGGCGGCGCAGACCGCGTCGGAGTCGGCGACGTTGGCCGGCGTCGCGGCGGCGGCGATGTACAGCACGACCCGGCCGACCGGTGCCGCCGAGAGCCGGCAGTAGCCGAGCAGGTCGTCGAAGGTCGCGTAGCGCGAGGTCCCCTGGTCGACCCGGTTGGCCGCGATGAGGTCGAGGAAGGGCTCGAGCGGGCACCCCGCAGGCGTCGATGAGCGGCCGGAGCCCAGCCACGGCAGGGATCCGCACCGTCGCGGGGGCCTCCCAGAGCGCGCGGACCTCGGCCTCCACGCGGTCCAGGAGCGCGCGGCGGTCGCCGGCGGCAGTGTCGCCGACGTCGTCGACGAAGCGCGCGTAGGCGTAGAGCCG
Organism: uncultured Thermoleophilia bacterium; assembly: GCA_963784985.1. GTDB lineage: Bacteria > Actinomycetota > Thermoleophilia > Miltoncostaeales > Miltoncostaeaceae > CAITWD01. The sequence goes on along the minus strand of CAWATR010000015.1, from coordinate 109,462 downwards.
CGTCAGCCGGTCACGCGGTCCCGGCGGGAGCACGCGCAGGGCCACCGGGAAGTTCTCGGCACGGATCTTCGACGCCGACGTCGCGGCGATCTCCTCGAGCGCCGCCGAGCCGCGATCGGCCGTCGAGACTGCCCCGCCCGCCCGTTCGGTGTCCGGCACGCTCCTCGGGCGTTAGATTTCAGCGAGTAATGCGGCAGAATCACACCGGTGGTTGCGGGCGAATCGTGGTGCGCTCGACTAACTTCACAGTCTGTGCAGTCCGGACGCCCAGACGATACACGACCGCTTTTCCGGGCTGCCCGCGTCGTTTGCTGCCGAGGAGCCGTCTCACGTGAGTACTAGCGGGCCGTTCGACGTTGCGGGTCTGCTCGCCAAGCGGGGCGGCGAGCGCTATGAGCTGGCCCGCGAGTACCTGAATCCGCAGCTGGCGCGCATGCTCCACGCGATCGGCTTCGACAAGGTCTACACGCGCGGCGAGGGCTGCCTACTTCGTCGACGAGGACGATCAGCAGTACCTGGACATGCTGGCGGGCTTCGGCGTCTTCGCGGTCGGGCGCAACCACCCGGTCGTCCGGCAGGCCATGCACGACGTCCTCGACCTCCGCTTGGCGGACCTGACCCAGTTCGATGCCCCGCCGCTGGCCGGCCTGCTGGCCGAGCCGCTGCTGGCCCGTGCGCCGCACCTGGATCGCGTCTACTTCAGCAACAGCGGCACCGAGGCGGTCGAGGCGGCGCTCAAGTTCGCCCGCTGCGCGACCGGGCGGCCGCGGATCGTCTACTGCGAGCACGCCTTCCACGGCCTGACCGTCGGGAGCCTGTCGGTCAACGGCGCCGACGAGTTCCGCGCGGGATTCGATCCGCTGCTGCCGGACACCTGCATCCCCTTCGGCGACCTGGACGCCCTCGCGCGCGAGCTGCGCCGCGGCGACGTCGCCGGCTTGGTCATCGAGCCGATCCAGGGCAAGCGGCGTGGCCGTCGCGCCGCCGGGCTTCCTCGCCGACGCGCAGGCATTGCTGGCCCAGCACGAGGCGCTGCTGATCGCTCGACGAGGTCCAGACCGGCGTGGGGCGCACGGGGGACTTCTTCGCCTACCAGCACGACGGCGTCGAGCCCGACATCGTCGCGACCGCGAAGGCGCCTGTCGGGCGGCTACATCCCGATCGGCGCGACGATGGCCCGGGACTGGATCTTCCAGAAGGTCTACTCCTCGATGGACCGCGTCCTGGTCCACGACTCGACCTTCGGGTCGAACGCCCAGGCGATGGCCGCGGGTCTGGCGACCCTCCACGTGCTCGACCCAGGAGGACCTGATCCACAACGCGCGGGTCACCGGCGAGCTGCTCACAGACGCGGCTGGCCGCGCTCGTCGAGCGCTACGACATGGTCTACGACGTCCGCGGCCGCGGCCTGATGGTCGGGATCGAGTTCGGGCGGCCGTCCTCGTGGAAGCTGCGGGGCGCCGTGGACGGCCCTCAGCGCCGCGCGCAAGGGGCTGTTCGCCCAGACGGTCGTCCACGCGCTGTTCCAGCGCCACCGCATCCTGACCCAGGTCTCGGCGGACCACATGGAAGTGATCAAGCTGATCCCGCCCCTGACCTTCGGCGCGGCCGAGGTCGACTACTTCGTCGACGCGTTCGAGGACGTCATGCAGGAGGCCCACCGCGGATCGGGCCTCATGTGGGACTTCGGCAAGACGCTGATCAAGCAGGCACGCTCGGCATAGATCGACCGTCCTCGCCGCCCGCCGCCCGCTCGGGACGGCGGGCCAACGCAACTAGGAGGCGGCCGCGGCCTTCTTCTTTGCGGGCGGCCAGTGCAGCGGCCGCCCGAGCCCCATCAGCGCAGCTTCCTTGAGCGCTTCGGCGAGCGTCGGGTGCGCGGTGATCGAGTCGCCGATGGTGTCGACCCGGGCCTCGGAATCGATCCCGACGACGCCGGCATTGACGATCTCGGTCGCCGACATCCCACGACCACCACGACCCCGAGCAGCTCGTCGAGGGTGGTCTCGTGGATGGTCTTCACGAAGCCGGTCCGGTCGGCGAACATCGCCGCGCGGGCGAGCGCCGAGAACGGGAATCTTGCCGACGCGGATGCGCGTCCTTGCCGTACTCGGCGATCGCTTCCTCCTCGGTCAGCCCGACGCCGGCGATCTCCGGATCCGTGTAGATGCACCGCGGCACGGCGCCGGAGACCGGGATGTTGTGGCCGGCGATGTTCTCGGCGGCGAGCTCGCCCTCGCGGAAGGCCGTGTGCGCAAGCTGCCAGTAGCCGGCCACGTCCCCGACCGCGTAGATGTGCGGGACGTTCGTGCGCCGGTACTCGTCGGTCGGGATGCGGGCCGGCTCGAACTGGACGCCGGCCGCCTCGAGACCGTTGCCCTCGACGTTGGCGCGACGGCCGGTCGCGACCAGGATGAGGTCGCCCGCGACCTGCTGTTCGGCCGCCCTCGGCGTCGGTGAAGTACAGGACCACGCCGTCCTTGGTCTCCTCGACACGCGAGGCCCGCGCGCCCAGATGCTGGGTGATCTTGCGCTTCTTGAAGGCCCGCTCGAGCTCGTTGCGCGCCTCGGCGTCCTCGGTCGCGATCAGGTTGTCGAGCATCTCGACGATCGTGACCTCGCTGCCGAAGTGGTCGAACACCGACGCGAACTCCACCCCGATCACGCCGCCGCCGAGCACGATCAGCCGCGGGGGCACGGCGTCGATCGCCAGCAGGCCGGTCGAGTCGACGCAGCGCGGCCCGTCGATGCCGTCCACCGGCGGGCGCGTCGGGCTCGAGCCGGTGGCGATCACGGCGTGCGTGAACGCGACGGTCTCGCCGCCCTCGACGCCGATCGTATTGGCGTCGGTGAACTGGCCGCGACCCTCGACGACCGTGATCCCGTTGGCCTTCAGCAGACCCCCGACGCCGCTGACCGAGCGGTCGACGATCTCGTCCTTGTTCTTCTGGACCTGGGCGAAGTCCAGCGCCACCGACTGGGACGTTGACCCCGAGTTTGGCGAAGGTCTCGTGGGCGTCCTTCATGGCGTGGGCGCTCTGCACCCACGCCTTGGTCGGGATGCAGCCCACGTTGAGGCAGGTGCCGCCCAGGCGACCCTGCTCGATGACGGCCACGCTCAGCCCGAGCTGGGCCGCGCGGATGGCGGCCGGATAGCCACCGGGTCCTCCGCCGAGTACCGCGACGTCGACCTCGATCACGTGTGATCTCCTCAGATCGAAACGAATGAAACCCCGGCGCCTGCGGGGCGGAGACGGCCGGTCATGTCCGCCGCACAGGCTATCGCGGCGCGAGCCGTAGGTGCCCACGCCGCGATGCCGCCGGCCCTACGCGCTCGGGGACTCCTGGTGCAGCCGCCGCAGCACGGCCGGCAGGATGCCGCCGTTCTTGAGGTACGACAGCTCGGTCGGACCGTCGATGCGGGCCCGGACCCTGAACGACCCGCTTGAGCCGTCCTCGCGGGTGTACTGCACCGTGAGCTCCTGCCGCGGGGCCAGGGAGCGCAGCCCCGGGATCGCGAACACCTCGCGCCCGGTGAGCCCCAGCTCCTGGATACCTTCGCCGGGCAGGAACTCGAGCGGAAGCACGCCCATGCCCACCAGATTGCCGCGGTGGATGCGCTCGAACGACTTGGCGATGACCGCCTTGACCCCCAGCAGGAGGGTGCCCTTGGCGGCCCAGTCACGCGAGGAGCCCGGTGCCGTATTCCGCGCCGGCCAACACGATCAGCGGCGTGCCCGCGGCCTGATACTTCATCGCGGCGTCGTAGATGCTGATGATCTCGCCGTCGGGCAGGTAGTTGGTCCAGTTGCCTTCCTTGCCGTCGGCGAGGGCGTTGCGCAGGCGGATGTTCCCGAAGGTGCCGCGCATCATGACCTCGTGGTTGCCGCGGCGCGAGCCGAAGCTGTTGAAGTCCTTCGGGTGGACCGCGTGCTCCTGCAGGTACTTGCCGGCAGGCGAGGTCGCCGGGATGACGCCGGCGGGCGAGATGTGATCGGTCGTGACCGAGTCACCGAGCACCGCCAGCGCCCGGGCCCCGCTGATGTCCTCGAGTTCGCCGACGGCGTCGCCGAGGTTCTCGAAGAACGGCGGGCGCTGGACGTAGGTCGACTCCGCGTCCCACACGTACGTGTCCCCGGCCGGCACCGGCAGCGACTGCCAGCGCTCGTCGCCGTCGAACACGGTGCGGTAGCTGGTGGCGAACAGCTCCGGCGTAATCGAGGCCGCCATCGCCTCCTTGACCTCCTCCGGGGTCGGCCAGATGTCGCGCAGGTAGACCGGGTTGCCGTCGGAGCCCGTGCCAATCGGCTCGTGCTCGAGGTCGATGTCGACGCGGCCGGCGAGGGCGTAGGCGACCACCAGCGGGGGCGAGGCGAGGTAGCTGGCGCGCACCAGCGGGTGGATACGGCCCTCGAAATTGCGGTTGCCCGAGAGCACCGCAGCCGCGACCAGGCCGTTCTCCTCGATCGCCTTGTTGATCGGCTCGGCGAGCGGGCCCGAGTTGCCGATGCAGGTCGTGCAGCCGTAGCCGACCAGATCGAATCGCAGCTGGTCCAGGTACTCCTGCAGGCCGGCCTTCTCCAGGTAGCCGGTGACCGCGCGGGAGCCCGGCGCGAGCGAGGTCTTGACGTGCGGTGGCGTCGTCAGGCCACGCTCGACGGCCTTCTTGGCGAGCAGGCCGGCGCCGAGCATCACCGAGGGGTTCGACGTGTTGGTGCAGCTGGTGATCGCGGCGATGGCGACCGAGCCGCTGGCCATCTCGAACGTCTCCCCATTGCTGCTGACCGTCACCGCCGGGTAGTGGGCCGCGGTGCCGTTGGCCGGGACGAGCCCGTCCGGGAACGCCTCGCGGAAGGCGTCGCCGACGTTGCCGAGCACGACCCGGTCCTGCGGGCGGCGCGGCCCGGCGAGGCTCGGCACGATCGTCGACAGGTCCAGCTCGACGTTCTCGTCGTACTGCGGGTCCGGCGTGTCGTCGGTGCGGAACAGGTGCTGCAGCTTGGTGTAGGCCTCCGTGCGGGCGATGACCTCGGCCGAGCGGCCGGTGACCTTCATGTAGCGCAGCGTCTCGGCGTCGACCGGGAACAGGGTGCCGGTGGCGCCGAACTCCGGGGACATGTTGGCGATCGTCGCGCGGTCGGCCAGCGACAGCGACGACAGCCCGGCGCCGTACGCCTCGACGAACTTGCCCACCACCCCGTGCTTGCGCAGCAGTTCGGTCACGGTGAGCACCAGATCGGTCGCGGTCGCACCGGCCGGCAGCGCGCCGGTCAGCTTCAGGCCGACCACGATCGGCATCGGCAGCGACAGCGGCTGGCCGAGCATCACGGCCTCGGCCTCGATGCCGCCCACGCCGAACCCGATCACCCCGATGCCGTTGATCATGGTGGTGTGCGAGTCGGTACCGACCAGCGTGTCCGGGAACGCGACCAGCTCACCGTCGATCTGGCGTGCGTCGACGACCGGGGCGAGGTGCTCGAGGTTGACCTGGTGGACGATGCCCATGCCCGGCGGCACGACGCGGAAGTTGTCGAAGGCCTGCTGGGCCCAGCGCAGCAGGGCGTAGCGCTCGCCGTTGCGCGCGTATTCGATGGCGACGTTGTCTGCGAAGGCCTCGTGGTCACCGAAGTGGTCGACCTGCACCGAATGGTCGATGACCATGTCGGCGGGCACCAGCGGGTTGATGCGCGACGGGTCACCGCCCATCTCGGTCATGGCGTCACGCATGGCGGCGAGGTCGACGACGCACGGGACGCCGGTGAAGTCCTGCAGCACGACGCGGCCCGGCATGAACGGGACCTCGATGGCCTGGCCGGAGTTCGGCGTCCAGGAGATCAGGGCCTTGACATCAGCTTCGGTGACGAAGCCGCGGCCGACGCCTCGCAGCACGTTCTCCAGCAGGACCTTGATGGTGACCGGCTGCCGTTCCAGGTCGGTGCCCAAGGCGTCGAGGCGGTACACGGCATAACTCGCCTCACCAACGGTCAGCGTGTCGCGGGCGGCAAACGGGTCGGGAATCGCGGGCAACGGCGTCACTCCTCAGGCTGGATTGGTTCGGTGCTGCGCATCTCAGGGTACCGGAGCGGCCGCCCCGACCGCGCGCCAGCGCCGGGACGCAACCGCGCCGGGGATGCATGTTGGGCAAATCGGAACCGCCGCGGCGCGCCGGTCGCCTTCGGGCTCCCGGCGGTGCGCCGGCTAGTGGGTCAGGCGCCGATACGTGATGCGGTGCGGCTGGGCGGCCTCGGGACCGAGCTCGCGCTTGCGCAACACCTCGTATTCCTGGTAGTTGCCCTCGAACCACCGCACCTGGCTGTCGCCCTCGAAGGCCAGGATATGGGTCGCCAGACGGTCGATGAACCAGCGGTCGTGGCTGGTGACCATCACGCAGCCCGAGAACGAGGCCAGGGCATCCTCGAGTGCCCGCAGCGTGTCGACGTCGAGGTCGTTGGTGGGTTCGTCAAGCAGCAGCAGATTGCCGCCGCCGGCCAGCAGCTTGGCGAGGTGCAGCCGGTTGCGCTCGCCGCCGGAGAGCTGGCCGACAAGCTTCTGCTGGTCGGTGCCGCGGAAGTTGAACTGGGCCAGGTAGGCGCGCGAGTTGATCTCCTCCCGGCCGCCGAGCTGAATCACGTCCTGCTTGCCCGAGGCCTCCGCCCAGACGGTGTTCGCGGGGTTCAGCGCCTCACGCGACTGGTCGACGTAGGCGATCTGCACCGTCTCGCCGACGCGCAGCTCGCCCGAATCCGGCGCGTCCAGGCCGGCGATCATCCGGAACAGGGTGGTCTTCCCGGCGCCGTTGGCGCCGATGACCCCGACGATGCCGCCCTGCGGCAGCGAGAACGACAGGTCGTCGATCAGGAGGCGATCGCCGAAGCCCTTGCTGAGCTCGGTGGCGACGATGACCTGTTCACTCAGGCGCGGCGCGGCGGGGATCCGGATCTCGGCGGTGCGCACGGCCTCCGAGCCGGCCTCCTCGACCAGGCGCTGGTAATTGGCCAGGCGCGCCTTGCTCTTGGCCTGGCGGGCGCGGGGCGAGGACCGCACCCACTCGAGTTCCCGCGCGAGCGTGCGCTGGCGGGCGCTCTCCTGCTTTTCCTCCTGCGCCAGCCGCTGGCCCTTCTGTTCGAGCCAGCCGGTGTAGTTGCCCTTGAACGGCAGGCCGCGGCTTCGGTCGAGCTCGAGGATCCACTCGGCCACGTTGTCGAGGAAGTACCGGTCGTGGGTCACCGCGACGACGGTGCCCGGGTACTCCTCCAGGTGCCGTTCCAACCAGGCCACCGACTCGGCGTCGAGGTGGTTCGTCGGCTCGTCGAGCAGCAGCAGATCCGGAGCCGACAACAGGAGCCGTGCGAGGGCCACGCGCCGCCGCTCGCCCCCCGAGAGCGTGGCGACGTCCGCGTCGCCCGGCGGAACCCGCAAGGCGTCCATCGCCACCGCGACCTTGCGGTCGATGTCCCAGGCGTTCACGCCGCTCGATCTCGTCCTGGACGCGCTGGAACTCGTCCAGCAGGTCCTGCATCTGGTCGGGCTCCATCGGCTCGGCAAGCTTGGCCCCGATCTCCGCGTAGCGGGCGGTCAGGGCGAGCTGATCGGCCAGGCCCTGCTCGATGTTCCCCCGAACGTCCAGGTCCGGATCGAGTGTCGGCTCCTGTTCGAGCAAGCCGACACGGGCACCCGGTGCCAACTGGGCAACGCCGGAGGATGTCTGCTCCGTGCCGGCCATGATGCGCAGCAGCGTGCTCTTGCCGGCCCCGTTGACCCCCAAGACGCCGATCTTGGCGCCATGCAGGAAGGACAGTGAGACGTCCTTGAGAATCACCTTGTCCGGAGGGTGCACCTTGTCGAGCCGGTGCATGGTGAAGATGTAGTGGGGCTCGCTCATGACACCGCAGCGTAACTAACCACCCGAACGGGCGACAGCTCAAGTTGCGTGCGCTACGGTCGATTCGCAAAGGGAACGCAATATGAGCACGGCAGGCGCGGACCGAGACGCCTGCGAGCCCCGAAGGAGGGGTGACATGACCACGATCAGTTTTGAGCCGCGCTCGCGCGACGCCGCGCTCGCAGGAGTTGTCGCCAGGATGAGCGACGACGGGTGGGGCCACTACCACCGACTTGACTGCGCGTTCGCACCCCAGCGCGGCACGACGGGAGTGCGGGCCGTCGTCCACGGTCCATGGCGCTATCTGTCGCACCACTGGGACCCGTGTCCGCTGTGTAACCCACCGAAGGTCTAACGTTTTGATTTGGCACTCCGCTACCGTGAGCGCCAAGGACATCGTTGAAAGGGGTTGAGGTGGACACGACGGACGCGACGTTCGAACACGACGTCATCGAGGCTTCCCGCGAGGTGGCCGTGGTCGTGGACTTCTGGGCGCCCTGGTGCGCGCCCTGCCGCCAGCTCACCCCGCTGCTCGAGAGCGCCGTGGGCCGGCATGCTGGACGAGGTCGTGCTCGCGAAGGTCAACATCGATGAGAACCCGCTGCTCGCCCAGCACTACCGCGTCATGAGTATTCCGCTGGTCAAGGTCTTCCGGGACGGCAAGGTCGTCGACGAGTTCACGGGCCTGCAGTCGGCACACACCATTGACGCCTTCATCAACCGGCTCGTGCCGAGCAAGGCCGACCGGCTGGTGGCGATCGGTGACGAGCCCTCCCTGCGTGAGGCGCTCGAGCTCGATCCGGCCAACACGGGCGCGCGGCTGGCCCTGGCGCGGATGCTCATCGCCGAGGGCGAGACCGACGAAGTCACCCCGCTGTTGGCCCCGATCTCCTACGACAGCCAAGCGGCCGGCATCCTCGCCCGCATCGCGTTGGCAGATGCCGACAACCCCGACGTCCAGGCCGGCCTGGCCGCGTGGGACGCGGGCCTTCCCGAACAGGCGCTCGCACACCTGCTGGACGCGGTGCGGGGCACCACTGACCAAGCGCGACGCGACGTGCTGCGCGCCGCGATCGTGGGCATGTTCGGGGAACTGGGCGAGCACCATCCGCTGACGGCGCGCTTCCGCAAGCGCTTGGCGCAGGCGCTCTACTAGACCCGTGGTGACGCTGGGTGGCGTGGCCGGAGCTGCTCCGGCGCGCCCGCCCTACTTCTCGCGGTAGACGATCCGCCCGCGGGTCAGGTCGTAGGGCGAGAGCTCAACGCGTACCCGGTCGCCCGGGTTGATGCGAATGCGGAACCGGCGCATGCGTCCTGCCATGTGGGCCAGCACCTCGTGGTCGTTGTCAAGGACGACACGGAACATCGTGTTCGGCAGGGCCTCGGTGACCTCGCCTTCGACCTCGATTGCCTCTTCTTTATTGCTCGACGTGGGAACCTCGCTTTTCGGATCGCCAATGCGGGTGCCGCCTCCGCGCGGCAGCCCGCCCGCAAGGGTATAGCGCTTCGTCGAAGTCCGCATCCCCCCGGTACGTCGTGTCCGACGGGGCACGCGGGCCCGGGACCGTGCGGCCCGGCGCCCGCGTGCGCCCGCGGGCCGATCAGGCGGCGGGCATGATGCGGTCGCCCGAGCCGTGGGGCATGACCTGGCCGTGCAGCCCGTACAGTCCCTCCGGGTACGGGCTGGCACCGACCGAGGCCGTCATGCCGCCGCCGACGAAGATCGTCTGGCCGGTGATGTAGCTGCCCGGCGTCCGAGGCCAGCAGCAGCAGCGTCCCGAGCAGCTCGTGCGGCGCTCCGATGCGTGCCATCGGGGTCTGGTGCTCGATGCGGTCTCGGAATGCGGGGACGGCCAGCACCTGATCGGTCATCTCGCTCGGGAACCACCCGGGGCCGATCGCGTTGACGCGGACGCCGCGGTCGGCCCAGTGCGTGCCGAGGTACTTCGCCAGGTGGATCGTCGCGGCCTTGGCGGTCGCGTACCCGACGGGGATGTTGAAGCTGGCCGCCCGACCCGGCCACCGAGGCGAGCATGATGATCGACCCGCCGCCATGGGCCAGCATGTGGCGCGCCGCGCCGGTCGCGGTCACGAACGTGCCGGTCAGGTTGACGTCGATCGACTGCCGGAACAGATCTGCCGGCATCTTCTCGGGCATCGCTGCGCCCTCGGGCACCGCGCCGGCGTTGGCGACGGCGATGTGCAGCCCCCCGAACGTCTCGACGGCCGCGGCGACCGCTGCGGCGACCTGCGCTTCGTCGGTGACATCGCAGGTGACGGCGAGGGCGTTGCCGCCGCCCGCCGAGATGTCGGCTGCCAGCGCCTGGAGGCGATCGAGCCGGCGGGCGGCCAGGACGACGTTGGCGCCGGCGGCCGCAAGCGCGTGGGCGAAGTCCACACCCAGGCCCGACGAGGCGCCGGTGACCAGTGCGGTCCTGCCCGAGAGATCGAATTGGGACGCGAGGGACGACATCGACACCCTCCATGTTGGTGACCGGTCCGGCGCCGCGCCGGGTTGCCCACAATCTGGCGGGTGCGGCGGTGACATGCCAATAGGGGCGGTCGTCGCCACGATAGGATGCTCCTATGGAGAATGTCGACGCCACGCGCCTGCGGTACTTCCTGGTCGTGGCCGAGGAGGGCCACGTCGGGCGCGCCGCCGCCCGGCTCGGGATTGCCCAGCCGAGCCTGAGCCAACAGCTGCGCCGGCTGGAGACGGAGATCGGCACACCACTGCTGCGCCGACATCCCAAAGGGGTCGACCTGACGGCGGCGGGCGTGGTCCTCGAGCGCGAGGCCCGACCGGCCTGCGCGGCTCTGGAGGCGGCGGTGCGCGCCGCGCGCGCGGCGGCCGGCGGCCCGGTCGTGCGCATCGGCGTCAGCAACGCCGCGTTCGCCGGGCATCCCGCCGTGGTCGCCGCGGCCGACGCGGCCACCCGGGCGTACGGCGGCGCGCAGATCGAGTTCGTGTCCGCGCTCACCGCCGAGGCGGTTCGGCTGGTGCGGGCGGGGAGCGTGGATGTGGCATTCGTCTATGACCCGCTCGAGGACACCGAGGTCGACGCCCGGCCCGTGTTCATCGACGCGCCGGTCGTCGTGCTGCCGGCGGGCCATGTCCTGGCCGAGCAGGACGAGCTCGCCATCGAGGCGCTGGCGCCCTACCCGATCCTCTGGTGGGAACGTGACGCGCTGCCGGGCACCTACGACGCGCTGGTCTCGGCCTGCCGGCGGGCGGGCTTCGAACCGCGGTTGATCGACGTGCCCGACGTCCCCGGCGTGCTCGGCAAGATGCTCGCCGACGGCGTCGGAGTCTCGGTGATCTCCGAGTTCGTCGCCAAGGCATCCACCGATCAGGGTCTGGTGTGGCGCCCCTTGATCCGTCCCCGGGTCGTCCTCAACGGCGCTGATGATCTGGTCGCGCGCCGCGCCGACGCCCGCCGCGCGGGCGCTCTCGTACGCCGTTGCCGCCAGCGGCGCTGACCTAGCGGGCACGGGCGCGCTGCATGAGCGCGTCCTGGCTGTTGAGCGGCGCCTCGCCGTCGTGCGGGTGCCGCTGGACCCAGCGGCCGTCGGGGTAGAGGTCCCAGGCGAGCGCGGTGTCGGACAACTCGAGATCCAACGCACCCAGCAGTTCCCGCTGGCAGGCCGGATCCTCGACGGGCGTCATGACCTCGACCCGGTGGTCGAGGTTGCGCACCATCATGTCCGATGAGCCCGTGAACATTCGCGTCGTCGAGCCCGAGTGGAACGCGAAGATGCGCGCGTGTTCGAGGAAGCGCCCGACGATCGAGATCACCCGCACGTTGTCGCTGACGCCCGCGATCCCGGGGCGGACGCCGCAGATGCTGCGCACGATCAAGTCGACCTTGACGCCCGCCTGCGAGGCGCGGTAGATCGCCTCGATGATCGGCCCGTCGATGAGCGCGTTGAGCTTCATCACGACATGACCGGGGATGCCGGCGCGGTGCGCCTCAACGACGCGGTCGAACTCGGCGATGAGCCCGTCACGCAGATGCACCGGCGCGACCAGGATCTTGCGGTACTCCGGCGGCCGGCCGAAGCCGGTCAGGTAGTTGAACAGGTCCGCCACGTCCTGCGTGATGTCAGCGTCGCAGGTAAACAGGCCGACGTCGGTGTACAGGCTGGCCGTGGCGGGGTTGTAGTTGCCGGTGCCGATGTGCACGTAGCGCACGACGGCATCGCCTTCCTGGCGCACCACCAGGCACAGCTTGCCGTGGGTCTTGAGCGCGGGAATGCCGTAGACGACATGCACGCCGGCGCGCTCCATTGCGCGTGCCCAGCGGATGTTGCGCTCCTCGTCGAAGCGCGCCTTGACCTCCACCAGGCACACGGTCTGGATGCCGCGCTCGGCCGCGCGGATCAGCGCGGGCACGATCGGCGAGTCGCCGCTGGTGCGGTACACGGTCTGCTTGATCGCCAGCACTGCGGGGTCGTCGACCGCGTTGACGACGAACCGCTCGACGCTCGCGTGGAAGTCGTCGTAGGGATGGTGGACGATCAGGTCCCGGTGGCGGATCACGCCGAAGATGTCCACGGGCTCCTCGTCGAGCGAGCGGAGCCGACGTGGGATCACCGGTTCCCACGGCTCGTACTTGAGCTCGGGCCGGTCGAGGTTGGCGACCCTGCCGAGGCAGGTCATGTCGAGCATGCCCGGCACGCTGTAGATGTCCCCCCGGGGGACCTCGAGGGCGTGCGCGAGCTCATCCAGAATCAGTGGCGAGGCGCCCTCCTGGATCTCGAGGCGCACCACGTGCCCGAAGCGTCGCTGGCGCAATTGGTCCTGGACGGCGCCCAGCAGGTCGTCGGCGTCTTCGGAGATGTCGAAGTCCGCATCGCGCGTGACGCGGAATTGTGCGCACTCGACGACGTCCATCCCCGGGAACAGGCGGTCGATATGCGCCGCCATCAGCTGTTCGAGCGGCACCAGATGCCCGTCGAGCGGCATCAGGCGCGGCAGGCCCGGGGGGACCTTGACCCGTGCGAAGCGCTGCTCGCGGGTCTCGGGGTTGCGGACGATCAGGCCGAGGTTGAGCGAGAGGCCCGAGATATACGGAAACGGCAGCCCGGGCCCGACGGCCAACGGGGTCAACGTCGGCGCGATCTGGTGGTCGTAGAGCTGATCGGCCTTGGCGCGCAGCGCCTCGTCGAGATCCGCGACGTTCGTGATGAGGATGCCCTCGGCGGCCAAGGCGGGGCGCACGTGCTCGGCCCAGATGCGCACCTGTTCGACGATGAGCTCCCGGATGCGGGCGCCGACCGCCGCGATGACCGCATCGCGCGGCATCGCGTCCGGCGTCGACGGCCGCCGACCGGCCGCGGCGGCCTCCTGCATCGCCGCGACCCGCACCATGAAGAACTCATCGAGGATGCTGGCGCAGATCGACAGGAACCGGGCGCGCTCAAGCAGCGGAGCGGTCGGATCCTCGGCCTGGGCGAGCACCCGCGCGAAGAAGTCCAACCAGCTCAGCTCGCGGTTGGTGTAGAGCGCGGGATCGCTGCAGGTCGATGGGCGTGCCGGTGACGTCGGAGGTGTTGAGCATCGCCCCTAGTGTGACGCGGATCGGCTGATCCGGGAAGTGGCCGGCCGATTTGCAGGCGAAACACCGGCGCCGACGGGCGCCGCGCGGGCCGGGCTAGGCGCCGAGCCGGAAGGCGAAGATCGCGACACCGATGATCACCAGCACCGCAAGGATCAGCCCGAGGGCGAACGAGGCCGTGATGGCGATCGGGATCGCCAGGACCATCCCCTGCGAGATCGCCACGATCATGAGCCCGTCGCGCACGATGCCCGGCCGCAGGTGGCGGATGCCGAGCACCGCGAGCACGAGGACGAGCAGCGCCACGAGCGACGCGACGAACCAGGTCGGGCGCCCGACGATGACGTAGAGCATCTCCACCAGCGCGATCACGGCGGCGATCGACCAGCGGCGCCGACGCAGGACGTTCGTCGGGCCTCCGCCCATGCTCGGACCGGTGCCGCGGCCACGGTGTTCGATGATGATCGGCTGCTGATTCTCCACGGTGAGCTGAGTGTACCGCGTGCGGGAATCCGCGCCCGGTCAGTCGGTTCGGCCTGCGCGCGGCCAGGTCACTGCGATTGCCGACGGCAGTCCCGCCACCGCGCTGTCCGCCGCAGGACGGCTGGTCCACAGGCCCGCCAGGGCCCCGCCGCTGCCGCACAACAGCACCGTGTGGGCGCCCAGGCGCGCCAGGTCGTCGGCCGCCGCCCCGAGTTGTGGGGCCAGTCGGCGGGCCGCGGGCCACAGGTCGTTGGCGACCCAGCCGCCGTCGGCCCAGGATCCGGTTGGCGGGGTGGGATCGAGCGGGCGTGCGCCCCCGAGCTGCGTCGAACGCGCGATAGACCGCCGCCGTCGACAAGGGCGCCACCGGGCCGCAGATCACCGCCCACAGATCCGCCGGCAGCGGCGCCGGGGTGAGTCGCTCGCCGCGCCCGGTCGCCCACTGGGTGCCGCCGCGGACGAAGAACGGCACGTCGGAGCCGAGTTGCGCCGCCAGCCGCTCGAGCTCGGCCATCGAGAGCCCGAGACGATAGAGCGCGTCGAGCCCCGCGAGTACCGCGGCCGCGTCGCTGGACCCGCCACCGAGGCCGGCCTGCATCGGGACGCGCTTGACGATCTCGATCCGCGCCGGCAGCGCGCGCCCGCAGGCGTCCTCGAGCACGTCGACGGCGCGCCACGCCAGGTTCGCCGCGCCGCTGGGGCCCCCGGAACAGACCAGCGTCCGCTCGTCGTCGGCCGCGATCCGGACCTCGTCCTCAAGGCCCGCAAGCGCGACCATCAAGCTTGCCAGCGGGTGGTAGCCGTCGGGCGCCCGGCGCCCCGACCCGCAGCACCAGATTGAGCTTCGCCGGCGCGGCGACTACGAGTCGGTCGGCCACGGCAGCCGCTCGGCGAGGGCGCGATAGTGGTCCGGCGCGAGGTGCTCGGGCCGGGCGGAGGCGGGCAGGCCGAGTTCACCGAGCACGGCGGCGATGTCGGCGCGGGCGACCCCGTGGCCCGCCAGGTTGTTGGCGAGGGTCTTGCGCCGTTGGCCGAACGCCGCCCGGACCAGGCCACGCAGGGTCGCCCCGGCCCCCGGGCCCGTGCGCTGGAAGACCACCAGCGCAGAGTCCACTCGCGGGCGCGGGATGAACACCTCGCGCCCGACGTTGCGCCGGAACACGGGCTCGGCGGCGAGCTGGACCAGCACCGACGGGCCGCCGTAGGCAGGGTCGCCCGGGCGCGCCGTCCAGCGGTCGGCGACCTCGCGCTGGACCATCACCGACCAGACCCGTAGCTCCGGCAGCAGCCAGGTGCTCTCGACGACCAACGGGGTCGCGATCGCGTAGGGCAGGTTGCTCACCAGGGCAGTCGGGGCCGGGCGCAGCGCGCCCAGGTCCATGCGCAGCGCGTCCTGCCAGTAGACCTCGACGTTGGCGAGCCCGTGCAACACGTCGGCCAACAGCGGCTCGAGGCGGGTGTCGATCTCGACGGCGTGCACCCGGCGGACGGACTCGGCCAGCGCGCGCGTCAGCACGCCGACGCCGGCGCCGATCTCGAGCACGACGTCATCTGGCTCCAGGTGCGCCTCGCGCAACGACAGATCGACGAGATTCTCGTCGGCGAGGAAGTGCTGCCCGAGGTCGGTGTTGGGCGAGAGCCCGTGGGCGGCCAGCAGCCGGATCACCCGGACGCGGGCACCCGGCGCGGGGCTACCAGCCGAAGACGCGGGCGGCGTTGGCGGTGGTGAGTTCATCGGCGGTGGCGATATCGATGCCGCGGACCTCGGCCAGCTTGGCGAGCGTGTGCGCGACATAGGCCGGCTGGTTGGGCTTGCCGCGCATCGGCACCGGGGCCAGATACGGGCTGTCGGTCTCCACGAGGATGCGCTCAGCGGGGATGCGGGCCGCCGCCTCGCGCAGTGCATCGTTGGGCTTGTAGGTGAGCGGTCCGGCGAAGCTCGCGTACCAGCCGGCGTCGATCACCTCGTCGACGTGGTCGACCATCGAGAAGCAGTGCAGGATCACCTCGAGATCCCCGGCATCCTCGCGCAGGATCCCAAGCGTCGCCGCACTGGCCTCGCGCGTGTGGACGACCAGGGGCAGCCGGGCGCTGCGGGCGATCGCGATCTGGGCGCGGAAGGCGCGCTCCTGTTGGGCCGGCGTCGCGGCGTCGCGGTAGAAGTCCATGCCGCATTCCCCGATGGCGACGACGCGTGGATGCCCTGCCAGTTCGGCGAGCCACACCGGATCGTCGTCGGTCCACCCGGCGGCGCTGTTGGGGTGCACGCCGACGGCGGCCCAGATCGGCTCGTGCACCTCGGCGAGCGCGAGCGTGCGCAGGCTCGACTCGCGCCCCATCCCGATGCCGACGATGCGCGCGACGCCCCGATCGGCCGCCGCCGCGAGGACCGCCTCGATCCCGATCTGCAGGGACTCCAGGTGCGCGTGGGTGTCGACTACTCGGGGCGTCCTTCCACGCGCGGGAACAGCGGCGGGATTGCCATCACGCGGGCCCCGGCGACCCCCTGGCCCCAGGCGGCCTGGTCGAGCCCGATCGCGCGCCGGGTCCTGCCCGAGCGACCCCAGCGCCAGTTCGGCACTCGCCGGGATGACCGGCCACAGCAGGACCACGACCGCCTTGAGGCCGGCCGCGAGGGAGAACAGCACCTGGTCGAGCCGGGAACCGGAGTCCGGATCCTTGGCGAGCACCCAGGGTGCGCGCTGCTCGACCAGGCGGTTGAGCGCCCGCACCAGCACCCAGACCGCCTCGACGGCCCGCGTGATGTCGGTGTTCGTCGAAGGCCGCCACGACCTCGGCCTGCTGGGCGGCGACCGCCGTGGCAAGCTCGCCGTCCAGACCCTGGTCGGCCGGCACGACGCCGTCGCGGTACCGGTCGATCATGCTCACCGTGCGGTTGAGCAGGTTGCCGAGTTCGTTCGCGAGCTCGCCCGTGTAGCGGGCGTCGAAGCCCTCGGCGCTGAAGGTGCCGTCCTCGCCGAACCGGATCTCGCGGCTCAGGTAGTACCGCAGCGCGTCGATGCCGTAGTCCTCGATGAACGGAAACGGGTCGACCAGGTTGCCGGTGGTCTTGCTCATCTTCTCGCCGCCCTTGAGCACGTACCCGTGGATGGCCAGGCGCCGGGGCAGGGCGATGCCGGCGGCCATCAGCAGCGCCGGCCAGATCACCGCGTGGAACTTGAGGATGTCCTTGGCCATCAGTTGCAGGTCCGGCGGCCAGAAGCGCACGCCGTCGGGACCGGCGCCGTAGCAGAGGGCGGTCCAGTAGTTGAACAGCGCGTCGACCCAGACGTAGATCACCTGCTCGGGGTCCCAGGGCACGGGGACGCCCCAGGAGATCTGGGAGCGCGAGATCGACAGGTCCTCCAGGCCCGCCTCGATCATCCGCCGCGCCTCGTTGTAGCGCGGTGCCGGCACGACCCAGTCCGGATGGGCGTCGAAGTGCTCCAGCAGCAGCTCGCGGTAGGCCGACAGCCGGAAGAACCAATTGTCCTCCTCGAGCCACTCCACCGGCGTGCCGTGAATCGGGCAGGTGTGGTCGCGGCCGAGCTCCCCCTCGACGTAGAAGGCCTCGCACGGCGTGCAGTACCAGCCCCCGTAGCTGCCTTTGTAGATGTCGCCGCGCTCGATGGAGGACGCTCAGCACGCGCTGGACCTCGGCGATGTGCTCAGGGTCCGTGGTGCGGATGAAGAAGTCGTTGCTCGCCTCGAGGACGCGGCCGAGGTCGCGGAATTTGGCCGACAACGCATCCGCGTGCGCGGACGGCGTGTGGCCGGCGGCCTCGGCGGCGCGCGCGATCTTGGCGCCGTGCTCGTCGGTACCGGTCAGGAAGAAGACCTCGTCGCCCCGCTGGCGGTGATGGCGCGCGAGGATGTCCGCCATGATCGTCGTGTACGCGTGTCCGACATGTGGGTCCGCGTTCACGTAGTAGATCGGCGTGGTGACGTAGAAGCGATCGTGGCTCACGAGTCCAACAGTCTAGACGCGCGGCTTGACCCGCGACTTGCCGCCGCCCTCGCCGAGGTCGCCCGGCGGCTCGGGTCGGCGGGGGTCGAGTGGATGCTGTCCGGGTCGGCGGCGCGGGTACTGGCGGGCGCGGCTGCCGAACCGCGCGATCTCGACGTTGAGATCGCCGCCGCGGACGCCGCGCACGCGGCCGCGGCCCTCGGTTGTGCGCTCGCGGCCGACGAGGGCCGCGGCTGGGCGTCGCTGCGCGGACGGTGCATCGTGGAGGGGATCGAGGTCGATGTCAGCGCCGCGATCACCGTCGTCGGCGCCGAATGGGGGCTGGAGCCCGATGAGCAGACCGCCCGGGCGTGGTCCCGCTCGGTGACGGTCGGCGGATATCCGATCGTGCTTGCCCCCGTCGAGGAGCAGCTGGTGCGGGCGCTGGTCGCCGGCGACTGGGCGCGGGTCGCCAAGATCGCCGGCGGCGGCGGGCCGCCACCGCGGGCGGCCTACGTGTTCCGGCGCTTGGCCTCCGCCAAGGCCGTGCGGTAGGCCGTATTGCGGGCGCCCGCCCCGACCCGGGCCGCGACGTCGGCGGTCCGACCCGGCGAGAGGCCCGCATCCATGAGGATCGCCACGACCTCCTGCAGGCGCTCCGTGTCGGCGGCCGCGCGTCCGCCGTCGCCTCGCGGCCAGAGAACGAGCGTGATCTCGCCCCGCGGGGGCTCGCCCGCGAACCGCGCCGCCAGCTCGGACGCGGGGCCGACGAGGGTCTCCTCGTGGAGCTTGCTCAGTTCCCGGCAGACCGCCACCCGGCGCTGCGGGTCCTCGGCGGCCACGCCGGCGAGGACCGCGGCCACGCGTTGGGGGCTCTCGAACGCCACGACCGGCCAGCCCAGCCGGTCGAGGTCCGCGAGCAGCGCGGTCCGGTCGCCCGCCTTGCGCGGCCAGAACCCCGCGAACGCGAAACGGTCCGCCGGCGCGCCGGACGCCGCGATCGCCGCGGTCACGGCGCTCGGTCCGGGGATGACCTCGACCGGAACGCCGGCGGCGTGCGCGGCGTCGACCAGGCGGGCACCGGGGTCGCTGACCCCCGGCATGCCGGCGTCGCTCACGATGACCACGCGCGCACCGTCGCCCAGCCGCGCCAGCAGCTCCGGGAGGCGGGCGGTTTCGTTGTGGGCGTGCAGGCTGACCAGCGGCACCTTCAGCTCGAGCGCCTTCAGGAGCACGCCGGTGCGCCGCGTGTCCTCGCACGCGATGACGTCGGCGTCGCGCAGGGTCGCGCGTGCGCGTGGCGAAATGTCGCTCAAGTTCCCGATGGGCGTCGCGACGACCGTCAGGCGGCCATCCGCCGCTGCTGCGCTCACGTTGTCCCCTGCCCGCGGTTTCCCGACCAGAATCTGCAGGTCGCTACCATCATCCACGCATGACGACAAATACCACGAAGCCCTACCGGCGTTTCCGGGTCCATCCGGGGTCGGCGTCCGGCGGGATCGAGGAATTGCGGCGCATGACCGATGGCGAGGTCGCACGCGCCGGTGGACCCGCCCGGTCCACCGTGGCGACGCCCCCGCCCCCGTCGGGCCGGGATTCCGCGCCGCCTCCGCCCCCGCCCCCCGGACGCCCGACGCGCACCTCTGGATCGGGGGACCGGCCGCCCGGCTCGCCGACGCGCCGTTGGTACTCCCTGCGCGGCCTCGGCTGGCTGGGGTGGACGTGGCGCATCGCGGTCGTCCTCGTGGCCGTCATCCTCGTCTGGGGCATCGTGGGGTACATCACCCTCAACAACGCGGTGTCAGCATCGAACGCGCGCATCACCTCGTCGGCCAAGAAGGCCCTGACGCCCAGCAACGGATCGATGCTGACCACCCCCACCAACATCCTGTTCATCGGATCCGATGCGCGGCCCGGCCAGGGTGCCTCGCGCTCGGACACCATGATGCTCATGCGGGTGGACCCGAACGCCGGGGTCATCAAGTACCTGTCGATCCCGCGGGACACGCTGATCGACAGCCAGAGCTGCCCGTCCTGTGGCGGGTACGTGCAGAACCAGAAGATCAACGCGGCGTATTTCTTCGCCGGCGACACCGGCGCCATCAAGACCGTCGAGGCCTTCACCGGACTGCCGGTCAACCACATCGTGATCGTCAGTTTCGACGGCCTGACCCAGGTGGTCAACGACCTGGGCGGGGTGACCGTCGACAATCCGACCTCGCTCGTCAACTGCGGGTATACGGGCGGGATCAAGGTCAGCTTCGCGAAAGGCCCGATCACCCTCAACGGCACACGGGCGCTGCAGTTCGTGCGCGTGCGCGACTGCGATACCGACTTCGCGCGCGAGCGGCGCCAGCAGGTGTTCCTGTCGGCGCTCAAGTCCAAGATCGTCTCGCCGACGCTGATCTGGGAGGCACCGTGGAACGGCGCGTCGCTGGTCAGCGCCCTGTCGACCGACATGAGCACCAATGACATCATCGAGCTCGGATGGCTCGAGATGACCCTCAGCCAGCCCTCCAAGGGCCGCCACCTGCTGCCGGGGACGCCCCAGAACATCAACGGCATCAACTACGTCGTCAACGACCCGGCCCAGAGTGCGGCGGCCAAGCGGGCCTTCATGGGCAAGGGCTGAGGCGGGGCGACGCGTCGTAAGGGCGCCGGCGCGCTAAACCTTGTCGAGGCCGACCGTCTTGCCCGAGCTGGCGCCCGCCGCGTCACCAGACGACGCCCCGGCACCGTTTGCGGCCCCGTTGGCCGCGCCGTCGGCGGCCTTGGCCGGTACGCCGTCCGGTGCCCCCTTCGCCCCCGACCGGGCGCCGCTTGGTGCCGTAGTCGGTGTTGTGGAAGCCCGATCCCTTGAAGTGGATCGCGGGCGCGAACAGCACGCGTGTGACCTCGCCCCCGCACGCCTCGCAGACGGTCACGGGGTCGTCGCTCATGCTCTGCACGACCTCGAAGTGGTGGTCGCAGTCACGGCAACGGTAAACGTAAGTCGGCACGCGGCACCTCGTCCGGCGTTCGGTGGCTCGTCGGCGGAGCGCCCGCCACACCCAATTTTGGCACTCCTCCATAGAGTGTGCCAAATACGAAGCCGTTCGTCAGCCCGGACCCCGTTGGTACGATGGACGCATCGAGGCCGATGGGACGGCGCGGCGTATCACGGATGGACGCGCGGCGACTCCTTCGACCGATCCGCGATTTAGGGTTCCGACGTTGGCCGATCCGATGCGAAAGAACCAGGCGGTGGGCCGGGCGGCCGTGCTCGGGGCCGCCGCCGGGGTGGTCGCGCTGCGACTGGCTGCACGTGGACGGCGGACGGCGGCGGCCGGCGTGGTCGCCGCCGCCGGCGCACTCGGCGCGGCGGCGTTCGTGCCGCGGGCGCCGTTGTTCGGCCCGACCGTCAGCCGCGGACCCGGCGACCGGGCGCGCGCGACGCTGACCTTCGATGACGGCCCGGGCCCGTCGACCGGCGAACTGCTCGATGCGCTGGCCGACGAGGACGTGCGGGCGACGTTCTTCGTGCTCGGGCGCCAGGCGCGGGCCCATCCCGGCCTGATCGCGCGAATGCACCGCGAGGGCCATCAGATCGCCAGCCACGGGTACGACCACGGCATCCTCGTGTTTCGCGGTCCGGGATACGTCGCGGCACAGCTGCGCGCGACCGAAGCGGCCGTGCGGGACGCGGCCGGTCCGGAGGCGATGACCCGCTACTTCCGGGCGCCGCACGGTTTCCGCGGGCCGGCGACGTGGCTCGCCGCCCGCCGCGACGGCTACCGCATGGCCGCCTGGACGACCGGCGTGTGGGACAGCGCCGAGCCCGGTGTCGAGACCATCGTGGCGCGTACCGAGCGCGCGCTTGCTCCCGGCGCGGTGATCCTGCTGCACGACGCCGACGGCTGGGACGCGCTGCGGGCGCGGCCCCAGACGGTCGAGGCCATCCCGGCGATCTGCGCCGCGGCGCGTGAGCGCGGCCTCGAGCTGGTGCGCTTCGACGATCTGGTCGGCGGGTGACTACGCGCGTCGTCGAGCGGATGGGCGGGCGCCGCTGGATGGTGCACGTGATTCGCGTCCTGATCGTCGCGGCCGTCGCGCTGGTCGTGATCTGGCGGGTCAACTGGTCGAGCGCGCGACTGTTCGTCCATCCATCCTCATGGGGCTACCTGCTGCTGGCCATCATGGCGAACTTCATCTCGGTCGGCTTCAAGGGCGTGGTCTGGAAGGAGATCATCGACGGCCTGCCCGGCCTGCGGCACCGCACGCGCTACCGAGACCTCATGCCGCCGGTGTTCATCGGGTTCCTGTTCAACACGGTGCTCGCCGCGCGCCTCGGCGAGCTGGTCAAGGTGGCCCTTGCTCGCCGCCGACTGGTCGCGCGCGGTGAGGACATCTCGGCGACGGCGCTGCTCGGCACGATCGTCGCCGAGAACCTGATCGGCACGCTCATGTGGGTCGTGTTGGTGATCGGCATCGGCATGTTCCTGCCCCTGCCGCTGTACGCCTGGATCGCGAGCCTCGCGATCGGCGCGGTCGCGGCGCTGATCGTCGGCTACGCGATGCTCACGGCGACCGGACACCAGCCGCTGCCCTGGCTCTCGCACGGATCGTGGCTCGCGAAGGCGATGCGCGCGGGCTCGCGCCTGTGGGGCGCGGTGCGCGAGAGCCATCTGGTGCTGCGGAGCCCCAGCCGCTTCGCGATGGTCGGGGGCGCGAGCCTGTTCACCTGGTTCGCGCAGTGGGCCGGCATCTACTGCACCCTGCAGGCCTTCGGGCTCGGTTACGTCGGCTGGGGTGGGGCGGGCCTGCTGCTGGTGACGATTACCCTGGCCCAGGCCTTCCCGCTCCTGCCGGGAAACCTGGTCATCTTTCAGGCCGCGGCGGTCGTGCCGTTGACGGCCACCTACGGCGTCCCCGCCTCACAGGCGATCGCCTTCTCGATCGTCCTGCAGTTCACCGAGATCATCGTCGGTGTGGTCACCGGCTTCATCTTCCTGCTGTTCGAGGGCGTCAGCTTCGGACAGCTGCGCCGGGAAGCAGAAGCGGAGGCCGTCGAGCTGGAGAGCGAGGCCGCGAGGCCGCAGCCGCGACCGACTAGCGGGCCGCTGCACGCGGCCCGCCGACGGGATCAGCCGAAGCGGCCCGACACGTAGGCCTCGGTCTGCTCCTTCTTGGGGCTCGAGAAGATCTCTTCGGTCGGGCCCACCTCGATCAGCCGGCCCGGCTCGCCCTCGTTGGTGATCGTGAAGAACGCCGTCTTGTCCGACACGCGCGCGGCCTGCTGCATGTTGTGGGTGACGATCACGATGGTGACCCTGGACTTGAGCTCCTGGATCAGGTCCTCGATCCGCAGGGTCGACTGCGGATCGAGCGCCGAGCAGGGCTCGTCCATCAGCAGTACCTCGGGTTCCACCGCCAGCGCGCGCGCGATACACAGCCGCTGCTGCTGGCCACCGGACAGGCCGCCGGCCGGTGAGTTGAGCCGGTTCTTGACCTCGTTCCAGAGGCCGGCACCCCGCAGCGTCCGCTCGACCAGATCGCCGCGGTCCGACCGCGACAGCTTGACCCGGTTGAACCTGGGTCCGGCCATGACGTTGTCGGCGATGGACTTGGTGGGGAACGGATTCGGCCGCTGGAACACCATGCCGATCGCCCGCCGGACCGCGACCGGATCCGAGCCGCGCTCGAAGACATTCGTCCCGCGCAGGATGGCTTCGCCCGTGTTGTAGGCGTTCGGGACCAGCTCGTGCATGCGGTTGAGCGAGCGCAGGTAGGTGCTCTTGCCGCAGCCCGAGGGCCCGATCAGCGCCGTGACCATGTTCTCGTGAAATTCGAGCGTGACCGAATCGACCGCGTGGTGCCTGCCGTAGTAGCAACTCAGGTCGCGCGTCAGCAGCGGGATGTCGGTCGCCGCCGCGGCGGGGGCTGGCGGTCCTGCTCGGCGCGCTGCGAGGAGGGTGTGGGATCTGACTCGGCCGCCATGGCCTGCTCCAGGGGGGTTGCGTCGCTCACTGACGCTCCGTTCCGCGCGCGAGGTGCCCGAAGAATCGCGCGATCAGATTTAACACCAGAATCATCGCCACCAACACCAGCGTCGCCCCCCATGCAAACTGCGTCGATTGCGGCGTGCGCGCGTTGATGACGAGGTTGTAGATCACGACGGGCATGCGACGCCATCGGCTGGAGGACGTTGGTCGAGAAGAAATTGCTGTAGCCGGCCGTGAACAGCAGCGGCGCCGTTTCGCCGGCGGCGCGGGCAACGGCCAACACGACTCCGGTGAGGATGCCGGGTAGCGCCGCGGGAATCACGATCCGGAGGGCGGTGCGCCACCTGGGCGCCCCGAGGGCGAGGGCAGCCTCGCTCAGCCCTGCCGGGACCAGTCGGATCACCTCATCGGCGGTGCGCACGATGATCGGGAACATGATGATCGACAGCGCGATGCCCCCGGTGAGCGCGTCGAATTGCTGCCGCGCAACGACGATCGCCAGGTAGCACATCATCCCGACGACGATCGACGGGATGCCGAGCATGATGTCGACGAACAGCCCCATGACCCAGGCGAGGCGCGAGCCCGCGCGCCCCGACGCGGTGGACTCGTACATCAGCATCGCCGTCAGGATGCCGAGTGGCGCCGCGATCGCCAGGCCGATCCCGACCATGATTAGGGTCCCGACCAGGGCGTTGCTGATGCCCGCCCCCGAGGTGTTCGACGGATCGATCGGCGGCAGCCCCGTGAAGAAGGTGGGCGAGATCTCCTGGATCCCCTGGACGAGGGTCTCGCCGATCACCAGGCCGAGCGGAATGAGCGCGATCACGACGGCCGCGTAGATCCCCACGGTGGCGAGGATCGACGACCGACGCCGCTTGCCGGAGACCTCCACGATGCCGGCGCTCGCCCGGATGAGATCGGGCTCCGGCGGCGCCGGCGGTTCCGCGTCGTCGGGGAAGTCGCCGTCATTGTCGTCGACGGCGATGTTCGGCATGACCTCGCCGGTTGCGCGCCGCAGGAACACCCGATCCACGAGCTTGAGCCGCCCCGTGCTCGGGCTGCGGCGGGTGACCATGCGCGCGCCGAGGTTGGTCAGCAGCGCGAGGCCGAAGAGCACCACCGCCAGCGCGGTGAGCGCGCTGAGCTGCAGGCCGCTCGCTTCGCCGGTCTGGAGGGCGATCCACCCGGCGAGCGTCGAGCCGGCTCCGAAGATCGAGTTGCCGATGTTCGGCTGGTCGCCGATCAGGATGGCGATCGCGATCGTCTCACCGACCGCGCGGCCGAGACCGAGCGTCGACGCGCCGACGATGCCCGAGCGCGACCACGGCAGGACCGCGTCGCGCACCATCTCCCAGCGCGTCGCCCCGAGGGCGTAGGCGGCCTCCTCCTGCTCGCGCGGGACGGTGACGAATACCTCGCGGGTGATCGCCGTGATGATCGGCAGGACCATGACCGCCAGCACGAGGCCGGCCGACATATACGAGCCGCTCAACACGGGACCGCTGAGCAGCTTGAACGAGCGCCCGATGACCCCGATCAGTGCGAGGAACCAGCTCATGAAGAAGAACGCCGAGATCAGGATCCCGACGATCTTGATCGGACCGCGCGGAAGCACGAGCGCGACGAGCCCCGAGAGAACGAACAGCGCGAACACCGCGATCATTTGGTGCTCGGTGACCCAGGTGAACTTCGGATTCACGAACGGCACCATGACCACGATGCCCCACAGACCGTAGACGACCGACGGCACCGCGGCGAGCAGATCGATCAGGCCGGCGAGCGGCGTCCGGATCCGACGGGGCAGAAAGAACGTCGTGGCGAGCGCGACGCCGATCGCCACCGGCACCGCGATCGCCATCGCGATCGCCGAGGTGACGACCGTGCCGTAGATCATCGGCAGGGCGCCGAACACGGGCGGTCCCGTGACCGGCGACGCGTCCCAGACCCGGCCGGTGATGAAGCCCCAGACCCCAAAGGTCGTCCAGGTCTCGCCCGTCTGCTGGAAGGTCTTCCAGAGGAAGTAGCCGACCGCGATGAGGGCGATCAGGGCGGCGAGGATGGCCAGGATGAAGTAGGTACGCTCGGCGATCGTCGCGCTCAGGGTGCGCTTGAGCGAACGGCGCTGCTTCGGGGCGATGGGGCCCTCGGGGAGGGCGGCGGCGCTGGCGTCGGGCGGCGCGGGACTCAAGGGTCAAAAACCTCTGCGGACAGCGGCGAGGACGGTGCGACGAGGACGCTACAAGCGCGGGCCCGGCGAATGGTGAAACTCGTGTGAATCCGAATCGTCAGAACGGCCGATGGCCGGCTCCCCGCGGTGGGGGGCCGGCCATCGGTTCATGCAGCGGGGGTGCGACGCGTCGGCGTGCACGAATCCGGTTTATGGCTTGACGGTCTTCTCCTGGGCCTGGTCGAGCTTGACCCAGGCGGCGGGGAGCTTGGCGAAGTGGATGCCAGGTAGGAGGTTCTGGCCCTTGGAGCTGATCGCGAAGTTGATGAACTTCTTGACGGCCGCCCACTGTCCGGCGCCACCACCGTGGGCGGAGAGGTTCGAGTAATTCCCGTACGCCAGCAGGAAGGTCGTCGCCGCGATCGGGTACGACGTCGCCGAGGGCGTGTTGAGCAGGCCGTTCTGGATGGCAGAGCCGTTCGTCAGCGAGACCCCGTGCTCCTTGGACGCCACGGTCGCAGCGGATGTCAGCGCGGCGGACGACGGGGCGGTCCAGTAGATCTTGCCCTTGTACTTGTGGCCGATCAATGACAGGTACTTGTTCGAGCCGACAGCTGTGGCCAGCTCGACGTACCCGATGGAGTTCTTGGTCCCTGGACGCAGGCCGACTCGAGGCCGCCCCCGGTGCCGAAGCTGGTGATGGTGCCCTTCCAGCCGGCGCTTGGACGCCGGTCCGACGATGTGGGCGAACGTCCCGTTCACGCGGGCGAGGTAGTTGGAGAACACATAGGAGGTTCCGGACGAGTCGCCGCGCACGCACTCGACGATCGTGGCGTTGGGGAACTTGACGCCCGGGTTGAGGGCGGTGATCTGCTTCGCGTTCCACTTGGTGATCCGACCATCGAAGATCGACGGCGATGCCGTGCCGCCGTCGAGCTTGATGGCCTTCTTTTCGCCGCTGAAGTTCGTCGGCACGCTGACGCCGCCGATCGCGGTGACGAAGTAGCGGAATCCATCGGGCTCTTCACTTAGCCGGTGCATGTCGGTCGGCGCGCAGCGGTGCGTCTGAGGCTTCCCAGTCCGCGGTGTCATTCTTGAACGTGGTGATGCCGGCGCCCGAGCCACCGCCGGAGTCGGTGCAGAAGTTGTGGCCGATATGCATGCACCAGGTGTTGAATGCCGGCTGAATGAAGGTGCTGCCGACGATGAGGTTATTGCTCGTCGCGGCAAACGCGCCGCCCGCGGCCAGGAGCCCAAGCCCGCCGACCGCAGCTAGCGGCGACCACACGGTTGCGCATTGTTCGCTTCACGCTGAGTGTCCTTGTCTCGTTGGGTCGTCCGCGCGGTCCGCGTCGCAGCGTGGGGCCTCCGGGGTGACGGGATGCCGCCGCCGCGCGGTGATATGTGTGCCGCGGTGAAGAGGGTTCAACCCGCGCGGGCTAAGTGGAACAGATGTCCAGACACCAGTGGTGGCAGCGATGTGACCTCGATGTAACGAACCCGTGTCCGAGATTTGGCCAGTTGTGAGATGCGTGTAACACGAGCGGCACCGGGGTGTGCTAGCCCGCCGCCGGCGCGCGGCGGCCAGATGCGCACCGATCGGCGCGTCGTCGCGCGCAACGGCCGTCCAGCAGCGACTTTCCCGGTCTCCCCGGCGCGCGCGGAGCACGCGTTCACAGCCTGTTCACCGGATCGTCACAAGACCGCCCATTGCCGGCGATCCGCAGGTCCTAACCTTCGTTTCCGAGATGACAGAAACCGAGCACCCCTACATCCTCATCATCGAGGACGACGAGAGCACGGGCGAGGCGGTGGCGTTCCATCTCCAGCGGGCCGGTTTCGCGCCGCGTCTGGAGACCGATGGCTTGGCGGGGCTGCAGGCACTCAAGAGCGGGCTGCCCTGCGGTGCTGGTCCTCGACCTGATGCTGCCGCACATCGACGGGTGGCACCTCATTCGCGAGGTCCGCGAGTGGGCAGCCGAACTTGCCGATCATCGTGATGACCGCCCGCACCAACGAGCACGACCGCGTCGAGGTCCTGGGCCTCGGTGCCGACGATGTGGTCTCGAAGCCATTCTCCATGCGCGAACTGGTCGCGCGCGTCACGGCCGCGGTGCGGCGGGCGTCCGTCGCCCAGCTCGACGTCGGAGCGCCAGGAGATCGCCGCCGGCGACCTGGTGATCGATGCCGATCGCCTCGCCGTGACGATCGCCGGGCAGCCCATCGACCTGACCCCGCTGGAGTTCAAGCTGCTCTGGGTCCTGACCGAGCACCGCGGCCGGGCACTCTCGCGGGACGTGATCTACCAACGCGTCTGGCGGGCCGAGCGTGGTCACGGCGACCGGTCGGTGGACGTCTTGGTGCGGCGCCTGCGGCGCAAGGTCGATGAGATCGGTGGCGCCTACACCTACATCCAGACCCAGCACGGGGTCGGCTACCGGTTCGACGCCATGCTGCGCCAGATGCCCTCGGACGCCCGCGCCGCGGTCCACGACTCCCGGGCGGCGCTGCACCCCTCGCTGGCGCGCTAGGCGGACTCGGTCAGGCGCTGCGCCTCGGGCAGCGCCTTCAGCTTGCGCAGGGTGTTGTTCTCGATCTGGCGGATGCGCTCGCGGGTGACCCCGAATTCGCGCCCCACCTCTTCGAGGGTGCGGGGTTGGTCCCCCGTGAGGCCGAAGCGCAGCTCGAGCACCTGCCGCTCGCGCTCGGGCAGCGTATCGAGGGCGCGCCGGATGTCGGTCTCGCGCAGTGTCCGCGAGGCCTCGTCGAACGGCGAGGGCGCCGCCTCGTCTTCGACGAAATCTCCCAAGCGAGGAATCTTCGTCCTCTCCGACCGGGCGCTCGAGGCTGATCGGCTGTTGGGCCAGCCGCAGCAGCTCGCGGACCTCGCCGATGTCCATCCGCAGCTCGGTCGCCAGTTCCTCGGGCTTCGGCTCCCGGCCGAGGTTCTGGGTCATCTGGCGCTCCATCTGGACCACGCGGTTGAGCTTCTCGACCATGTGGACCGGGATGCGGATCGTGCGGGCCTTGTCGGCGATCGCCCGCGTCACGGCCTGGCGGATCCACCAGGTCGCATACGTGGAGAACTTGTAGCCGCGCCGGTAGTCGAACTTCTCGACGGCTCGGATCAATCCGAGGCTGCCCTCCTGGATGAGATCCAGGAACGACAGGCCCCGGCCGAGGTAACCCTTGGCGATGCTGACGACCAGGCGCAGGTTGGCCTCGATCATCTCGTCCTTGGCCCGCAGGTCCCCGCGCTCGATGCGCTTGGCCAGCGAGACCTCCTGACCGGCGGTCAGCAGCGGCACACGGCCGATCTCCCGCAGGTACATCCGCAACGAGTCGAGGCTGGGGTCGATCGTGAGGTCGACGTTCGCCGACTCGGTCTCGGCGGGGCCGCCGTCGGTCTCAACGACCTCGATGCCGCGCTCGGCCAGGTCGGTGAGGAAGCGCTCGAGCTGATCCGGCGCCAGCTCGTGGTCCTCGAACGCGGCGACGATGTCGTCGTAGGTGAGCGATCCCTTGTCGCGTCCCTCCCGGATCAGAGCCCGCATGATGGCCGTCACGGCGGTATCTGCTTGGGAAGGGCGTGGCATGCAATCGTCCTTAGGCGAGACCCGGGGACCGGTACTCCCGGAAGTGTAGAGGGTCGCACAAGGGGGGCCGTACCCCCGCCCTCTCGGCGAAAATGGTGCCATCCTTAACCGCGACGTGCGGCTGGGCGCATCTGGGCCCGCCGACCCCCCCCGTATGGACCGAGCGAAAGGCCCAACGAATGACCAGCAGGTCGATCCTCCCCGCGGAGGATCTTCAGCAGAGCGAGCCGCCGGCGTCGATCAGCCTGACAAAGGCCGGAGTCACCCGGTCCGCCAAGGCGATCCGCATCAGCTACGACGGCGTCGAGCAGCTGTTCCAGGCCGAGATCGCGTGCTTTGCCGACCTCAACCCCCAGCAGAAGGGCGTGCACATGTCGCGCTTCGAGGAGGGAATCAACGAGGCGATCGACCAGGTGATCCTCGGCGAGGCGCTGTCGATCGAGTCGCTGGCCCAGCGGATCGCCGCGCAGGTCGTGAGCGCCCAAGGGCGCCCTGCGCAGCGAGGTCACCATTCGGGCGAGCTACCCGAAGGTCCGTCTGACGCCGGTCTCCGGGATCCAGAGCCAGGAGATGTACGAGCTGATCGGCGTCGCGGCCGCCACGCCGACTGCACGCCCGGCGCATCGTCGGCGTGTCCGCGCAAGGCATGAACGCCTGCCCGTGCGCGCAGGGGCTGATCCGGGCGCAGGCCGAGGCGGCGCTCGCCAACGACGGGTTCACCCGCGAGCAGATCGACCGCATCGTCACCCACGTGCCGATCGCCACCCACAACCAGCGCGCCCGCGGGACGCTCTATGTCGGGACGACCGACTGGACACGCAGATCCCCGCCGATGTGCTCATCGACATCGTCGAAGAGGGCATGTCCTCGGAGATCTACGAGCTACTCAAGCGCACCGACGAGCAGTACGTGGTCGACCGCGCCCACCGCCGGCCGCGCTTCGTCGAGGACAGCGTGCGCGAGATGGTCCGGGGCGTGGCCGAGCAGTTCCCGCGGCTGCCCGACGACGCGTTCATCCTCGCCCACCAGGCCAACTTCGAGACCATCCACACCCACGACGTCGAGGCCGAGCGTTCGGGCACGCTGGGGGAGATTCGCCAGGAGCTGGCCGGCGGCATGCACTCCACGCACCACACCGGTCTGCGGGAGTGGCTGCACGGGCGCCCCGTCGGCGACTGAGCCGGCGCGCAGTGCGCCGGCGCACCGGGGCGGACCGCGGTGCGTGCCGGTCCGCCGCCGAGTCCGGTGACGTGCGGTGCATCGGCCATCATCCGCGGTGCGGGCCCGCATCCCGGTCGACGGGGATGCCTACGACCTGCGATCGGGTCGGTTGATCGAGGTGCCCGACGCCACACGTGAGGGCGTCGCCCGCTCGCCCCTGGCGCCTGGCGGGGCGGCACCGTCGGCCGCCCCGTCGCCATCACCCGCCCGCGCCCGGCTCGGGGGCACGCCGCGCGCGGCGGAAATCCAGGCGGTGCTCCTGCCCGCGCATCAGCCGCTGGATGTTGGTGCGGTGGCGCACGATCACCATGATCGAGGCCAGGAACGCGAACAGGACCGTCGGCCACGGCGCGCCGAATCCGTACACCAGGAACGGGAAGCAGGCCGCCGCGATGATGCTCCCCACCGAGACGTAGCGCGTGGCGCCGACGATGATCACCCACAGGACGAGCACGATGATCGCGGGCAGCGGCGCGAGCCCGATCATGGCGCCGCCGGCGACCGCCACGCCCTTGCCACCCTTAAACCGCAGCCACACCGGAAACACGTGGCCGAGGATGGCCGCCGCCGCGGCGACCAGCGGCCAGGGGCTCGCGGTCTCCGCGTTGGCGATCAGGACCGCGACGAGCCCCTTGAGGATGTCCAGGGCCATCACCGTGATCCCGATGCCCTTGCCCAGCTCGCGGAACACGTTGCTCGCACCGACGTTCTTGCTGCCGACGGTGCGGATGTCGATCCCGCGCGTGCGTCCGGCCAGGTACGCGAACGGGATCGACCCGAGCAGGTACGCGATGACGACGACGAGGAGCTGGCTCACGGGTCGATCCCGGCGTGGACGCCCGGCGCGCGCATCCGGAACAGGCGCCGGCGCGCCATGATGAAGTAGTACACGCCCGAGAGCACGGTCAGCACCAGCGCCAGGTACAACAGCGGCTCGTTGATCCAAGACCAGCGGTGCGGGGCGATGAACGCCAGTAGCGCGATGTTCTGGCTGACGGTCTTGGCCTTGCCGAGCCGCCCTGCCGGGATGATCAGCCGTTCGTTGACGGCCACCAGCCGCAGCCCGGTGACCGCGAACTCGCGGGTGATGATGATCATCGCCGCCCAGGCCCCGATGGACCCGAGCTGGACCAGGCAGACGAGCGCCGCGCTGACCAGCAATTTGTCCGCGAGGGGATCGAGGAACGCTCCGGCGACGGTGACCTGTCCGCGCGAGCGCGCCAGCCACCCGTCCACCGAGTCGGTGGCGGCCGCGAACGCGTACAGCCCCGCCGCCCACCACCGCGTCTGGTCGGTGTTGACGAGCACCAGCGCCATCACCACCGGGATGGTGGAAATGCGCACGGCGGTCACCCACAAGGCAGCGTTCACAGGCGCAATGCTACGTCGCTGTGTGGCCGACGGCCTGTAGCGTCCCGGTATGAACGAAATCGCCGTCACCGCGGTCGGCGCCGACCGACCGGGGATCGTGGCCGCGCTCACGCGCGCACTCCTGGAGCTCGGGGGCAATCTCGAGGACTGCCGGGCGGCCCTGCTGCGCGGCTCGTTCGCGATCGCGCTGCTGGTGAGCGTGCCGGACGCGGTCGACGCCGCGGACGTCGATGCGGCGCTGCGTCCGGTGGCGGACGAACTCGGCCTCGGGCTCTGGACCGGCCCGGCCGCACCCGCCGCCGACCCGCATGCCACGGCCGAGCGCTGCATGGTCTCGGTCTACGGGGTCGATCGTCCGGGCATCGTCCATGCGATCACCGCGGCGCTCGCCGCGGCCGGGGCGAACATCCTCGATCTGTCCTCGCGCGCGGCCGGCACCCCGGCGATCTACATCCTGGGCATCGAGGTGGAATTGCCGGAGGGGCTCGACGCGCACGCGCTCGACGTGCGCCTGCGGCCGGTGGCGAGTGCCCACCAGGTCGAGCTGGCGGTCGTGCCGGTCGCCGACGAGGTGCTCTAGGCCCCGGTGCGCACGCCCCGAGGTGCTCATGCGTGAGGTCGTGGTCTACCCGGACCGACGGCTCAAATCGCCCGCGGTACCGATACGCACGGTCGGTCCGGCGGCGCGTGCGCCTGGCGGCGGAGCTCGAGGCGACGGCCCGCGCCTATCCGCGCACGGTCGGCTTGGCCGCGCCCCAGATCGGCGCGATGTGGCGGATGATCTTCGTCGACTGCACGGGGCACAAGCAGGTTCGGGTACCGCGCAGCCCACGGATCCTGATCAACCCGGCCGTCGCCGACGCCGAGGGCAGCGAGGTGGGACGCGAGGGCTGCCTGTCGCTGCCGGACATCACCGCCAATGTGCGCCGCGCGACCCGCATCGAGGTTGTCGCGCTGGGGTTGGACGGGCAGCCGCTCCAGCTCGCGATCGAGGGCTTCGAGGCGCGCGTCGTGCTGCATGAGATCGACCATCTCGACGGGGTGCTGATCCTCGACCGGGTCGCCTCGCTGGCAAGTGACGTGTTCCCGCGCAACATCCGCTCCGTGGCGGGCCCCGCCCGCCCGGGCGGTTAGCGGCCGGTGGAGTAGACGTCGTCCCCGTCGCTCTTGCGGACCCCATGGACCGGATTGCCCGCGGCGTCCCACTGGTAGTACGAACACGCCGGCCCCATCGCGGGCTCGTAGGTCTCGACCTTTGGGTTGCGCCCGATATCGCGGGCGGCCGCCGAATGGCGCAGCAGGCTCGGGTCGTCGATCTCCGGCCACACGATGACCAGGTGTGCCGCGGTCAGGTGCGTGGCCACGAAGCTGCACTCGGCGGCCGGGCACGGCCACGGGTCGGTGCGCACGCAGTACCAGCCGGAGTAGTCCTCGCCCGAATCGTCGGTCCAGAGCTCCTCGTCGATCGCCGACGTCGGGATCGACGATGATCGGGTCCTGGATGGTGATCGGGCTGGGGGCGGCGCCGGGTGATCCGGGAAGCTCGGGCATGTCAGGTCCCTGGTGGGTCGTGGGCGGTCTCGGTGGTCCCCTGTGCATCGAACCACGCGGTGGTGCCGTCCGCAAAGTGGGCCCGTTTCCAGATGGGGACGCGGACCTTGACCTCGTCGATCGCGTACCGGCACGCCGCGAAGGCCGCGGCACGATGGGGCGCGGCTGCGGCGATCCCCACCGATGCCTCGCCGACCCCAACGAGGCCGGTCCGGTGCTGGATGCACACCGCCGCCCCGAAGCGCTCGCGGGCCTCGTCGACGATGGCCGCGATCTCGGTCTCGGCGAGCTCCGGATAGGCCGAGTACTCGATCGCGCGGACCTCGCGGGCGCCGGCCTCGCGTCGGGTCGTGCCGAGAAAAGTCGCGATCCCACCGTGCTCGGCGTCGGCCACGGCGGCGATCAGCGCGTCCAGGCGCACCGGCGACGCGGTGAGGACGGGCACCGTCATCCTCCGGACACCGGCACGATGATCGCGACACGGTCGCCGTCGGCGAGCGGCGCTGCCTCGTTCGCCCAGGCGTCGTTGACCGCGTAGCGCACCCCGGGCGGCGCGGCGGTGCGGCGGATCGGCTCGGGCAGGAGCGGCCAGAGCTGCGCCGGCTGGGCACCCCCGGGCGCGCGGACCACGCACCGGTCCGCACCGAGCCGCTCGCGGAGCGCGGCGAACACCAGGACGGTGAGCGTGACGTCGTCGGGCACGGTCTGATCATAGGCCCGGGGCGCCCGCTCCCGCCGGGCGCGGAGACTGCGCCGACTGCCCGGCGGTGGTCGACGTTTTGGTAGCCTGCGTGACCGCTGTGGCGTTCCGCACATGGGGTCGCGGCAGACCTGATCTATGCCGAAATGGCGCGCCAGATCGCGCGCGGAGGTTCGATGTCGGTCGAGGAGAAGCGCCAGCGGCTGCGGGAGCTGCGCGAACAGGCCCTCGGTGCGGGACGCGAGGACGCGATCGCGCGCCAGCACGCCCGCGGCAAGCTGACCGCCCGCGAGCGGATCGACGCTGCTGCTCGACCCGGGGTCGTTCACCGAGCTGGACATGTTCACCCGCCACCGGGCCCACGGCTTCGGCCTCGAGGACAACCGCCCCTGGGGCGACGGCGTCGTCACCGGGCACGGCACGATCGACGGCCGGCGGGTGTGCGTGTTCAGCCAGGACTTCACCGTGTTCGGCGGCAGCCTGGGCGAGGTCTTCGCCGACAAGATCATCAAGGTGATGGATCTGGCCGTGCGCATGGGCTGCCCGGTCATCGGCATCAACGACTCGGGCGGCGCCCGCATCCAGGAGGGCGTGGTCTCGCTCGGCCGGCTACGCCGACATCTTCCTGCGCAACGTCCGCGCGAGCGGGGTCGATCCCGCAGATCTCGCGTGGTCCTGGGCCCCTGCGCCGGCG
The DNA here is from genome assembly GCA_963784985.1 of uncultured Thermoleophilia bacterium. Classification (GTDB taxonomy): domain Bacteria; phylum Actinomycetota; class Thermoleophilia; order Miltoncostaeales; family Miltoncostaeaceae; genus CAITWD01. The sequence goes on along the minus strand of CAWATR010000015.1, from coordinate 74,309 downwards.
GCGCCGTCTACAGCCCGGCGATCACCGACTTCATCTTCATGGTGCGCGAGACCAGCCACATGTTCATCACCGGCCCCGAGGTGATCAAGACGGTCACCGGCGAGGACGTGACGATGGAGGAGCTGGGCGGTGCGCAGTCGCACGCGACCCGCTCGGGCGTGTGCCATTTCGCCACCGATTCCGAGCAGGAGTGCCTCGGAGCTCGTCCGGGACCTGATGTCGTTCCTGCCGCTGAACAACCTCGAGCTCGCCGCCGGACGCGCCGACGGCCGACCCGCCCGACCGCATGGCGCCCGAGCTGGCCGACGATCATCCCCGACCTCCCGGCCAAGCCGTACGACATGAAGCGACGTCATCGAGCTGGTCGTCGACGACGGCGACTTCCTCGAGGTCGCGCCGCTGTACGCGCAGAACCTCGTCATCGGCTTCGCTCGGCTCAACGGGCACGTCGTCGGCGTCGTCGGCAACCAGCCCAAGGCACTGGCCGGCGTGCTCGACATCGACGCCTCGATCAAGGGCGCCCGGTTCGTGCGCTTCTGCGACGCCTTCAACATCCCGCTGGTCAGCTTCGTGGACGTGCCCGGCTTCCTGCCCGGCACCGCCCAGGAGTTCGGCGGCATCATCCTGCACGGCGCCAAGCTGCTGTACGCCTACGCCGAGGCCACGGTCCCGAAGCTCACGGTCATCACCCGCAAGGCGTACGGCGGCGCCTACGACGTCATGAGCTCCAAGCACATCGGCGCCGACTTCAACGCCGCCTGGCCGACGGCGGAGATCGGCGTGATGGGTCCCGACGGCGCGGTCAACATCGTGTTCCGCCGCGAGCTCGAGGCGGCCGTCGACGGCCGGCATCGACCCGGCGGTCCGCAGGGCCGAGCTGACCAAGGAGTACAAGGAGCGCTTCGCCAACCCCTACGTCGCCGCCGAACGCGGGTACGTCGACGACGTCATCGAGCCCGAGGAGACCCGCCCCTGGCTGATCCGGGCCCTGGAGGCGTCGTTGACCAAGCGGGAGCAGGGCCCCGCACGCAAGCACGGGAACATCCCGCTGTGAGCTACCGGTTCACGGGGTCACCGGACCCGGAGACCGCCGCGGCGCTCGATCGCCTGCGTCGAGGCGGCGCTCGGCGCAGCCGCCGCGCCGGAGCCGGCCCGAATACCCGCCTGGCGCCAGGCGGGCATCCGCGAGAACCTCGCCGCGTGCCGCCGGGCCGAGCCGGGCGTCAGTTGGCGCGCGGCGATCGCGGGCCCGTCGCCCTCCGACCCAGACCTGGAGACGTCGTCAGCGTGTTCGACAAAGTACTGGTAGCCAACCGCGGCGAGATCGCGATCCGCGTGTTCCGCACGCTGCGCGAGCTCGGGATCGGCTCGGTAGGCGTCTACAGCGAGGTCGATCGCGACGCCCCGTTCGTGGCGTATGCCGACGAGGCGTACCTGATCGGCCCAGGCCCGGCGGCCCAGAGCTACCTCAACATACGAGGTCATCATCGAGACCGCGCCTGCGCGCCGGTGCCGAGGCCGTCCATCCCGGCTACGGCTTCCTTGCCGAGAACGCCGACGTTCGCGCGCGCCTGTGCGGAGGCGGGGCTCGTGTTCATCGGGCCGTCGCCCGATGCGATCGACGCCATGGGCTCGAAGATCCGGGCGCGCGCGCTGATGGACGCCGCCGGGGTCCCGATCGTCCCCGGCGTGACCGAGCCGGTCGACACGATCGAGGATGCCCGCACCATCGCGGCGGGGATCGGCTACCCGATCGCCGTCAAGGCCGCGGCCGGGGGCGGCGGCAAGGGATTTCGGGTCGCCCTGAGCGCCGACGAGCTCGCCGACGCGTTCGACGGCGCCCGGCGCGAGGCCGAGAAGTTCTTTGCCGACACGCGTCGTCTACCTGGAGCGCTACCTGCCCAACCCGCGGCACGTGGAGATCCAGATCCTCGCCGACGCCCACGGCAACTGCGTCTGGCTCGGCGAGCGCGACTGCTCGGTCCAGCGCCGCCACCAGAAGCTCGTCGAGGAGACGCCGAGCCCCGTGGTCTCCGATGCGCTGCGGGCCCGGATGGGCGAGGCCTCGGTGCGCGCCGCGCGTGCGGTCGACTACATGTCGGCCGGGACGCTGGAGTACCTGGTCTCCGGCGAGGAGTTCTTCTTCCTGGAGATGAACACCCGCATCCAGGTCGAGCACACCATCACCGAGATGGTGGTCGGCATCGACCTGGTGCGCGAGCAGCTCCGCGTCGCCGCCGGCGAGCCGCTGTCGGTCTCCCAAGCCGACGTCGTCCCGCGCGGGCACGCGTTCGAGTGCCGCATCAACGCCGAGGACGCCAGCAAGCGCTTCTTGCCCTCACCGGCGCGCATCACCGCCTATCGCGAGCCGACGGGCCCCGGGGTCCGGGTGGACTCCGGCGTGCGCGCGGGCACGCAGATCGCCGAGATCTACGACCCGATGGTCGCCAAGCTGATCGTCTGGGACGTCGACCGCGAGACCGCGCGCCGTCGCATGCTCCGCGCCCTCGACGAGTACGTGGTCGAGGGTCCGGCGACGCTCATCCCCTTCCACAAGTGGCTGTTCGCGCTCGACGAGTTCATCGCCGGCGGCACCTGCCATGACCAATTGGCACGCCTGGCCGACGTCCCGACCCCGTTGCCGGCGCCCGGAGCGCGAACCGCTCGGCGGACTGGGCGAGACGGCGGCGGTGGCCGAACCGCAGGTCGTGCGGGATTTCGTCGCCGAGGTGGACGGACGGCGGTTCGGGGTGCGGCTGAGGTTGCCCGCCAGCCAGGCCGGCGGCGCCGCGCCGGCGCCGGCGCCGCGCACCCGCGGCCGGGGCACCCACAGCGCCGGCAGCGGCAAGGCGGGCCAGCCCTCCGAGGCGGTCACGACGCCGATGCAGGGCACCGTGTTGCGCGTCCTGGTCACCGAAGGCCAAGCCGTCGCCGAGGGCGACGTGATCTGCGTCGTCGAGGCGATGAAGATGGAGAACGAGGTTGCCGCGCACCGTGCGGGCGTCGTCAAGCAGCTTTCGGTCGCCGAAGGCCAATCCGTCGACGCCGACCAGGTGATCGCGATCGTCGACTAGGTGTGATTCCGGGCACGTTGTTGACGCGGCTGATGGGTGGGCCGCCAACAGCGGTGTGGTAGCGGTGATGGTTGTAGGCGTGCAGGAACCCGTCAAGGGTTGCTGCACGCTCTTGGTCTGAGGCGTAGAAGCGCACGTAGGCCCATTCGTCTAAGAGCGTGCGGTTGTAGCGCTCTGCCTTGCCGTTGGTGGCCGGGTGGTACGGGCGTGTGCGGGTGTGGGCGATGCCCAGCTCGGCACAGCGCTGTGCCCACCAGGGTGCTGCGATAGCCGACCCCGTTGTCGGTGAGGATCCGCTCGATGGTGAGGTGGTAGCCGGCAAAAAACCGCACCGCCCGCTCCAGGAACCCCACGCAGGCCTCGGCACTCTCGGGGCCGCCGAACTCCGAATAGGCAAGACGCGAGTAGGCGTCGATGGCCGAGTGGAGATGGGCATAGCCGGTTCCGTCTTGTTGATGGGGACGTCCCACCACCTGTCCGAGCATGCGATGCCCGCCGCCGCGAGGAATCCGGGCGAGCTTTTTGACATCGATGTGCACCAGCTCGCCCGGGCGCGAGGTGTGGATCCGGCGCACGGCGTCTTGGAAGTTGGCGAGCTCGGCGTCGTTGGCCAGCGTCCGTAGCGCGCGGGCCTCGGTGCGGCGCACCGCGTCGGGTGAGATCTCCATGGCGCGGGCGGTGTCGGCTCCCGAATGGGGCACCTCGCCGGAAATCCCGTAGCGCAGCTGCATGACGCGCTTGTCCCGTTCGGGCAGCCGGTCGAATGCGCGGGCGATCGCTTCGGCGCGCTGGGCGAGGGCGAGATCGTCGAACGGCGTCAGGGTGTCATCGGCGATCTCGACGACGTCACCGAGGGTCGTGTCGCGGTCGTCGCCGATCGGGCGGTCGAGGCTGGCCACGACTCGGGCGCTCTCGCGGACGGACGCGACCCAGGACGGCCGCAAGCTCGTCTGCTCGGCGACCTGCTCATCGGTCGGTCGTCGGCCCAGGCGCTGCTCGAGCTCGCGTTCGACGCGCATCACCGCGCGCTCCCGCTCGACGGCGTGGATCGGCAGGCGAATCGTCCGGCCGGCGTCGGCCAGCCCGCGCTGGACGGCCTGGCGGATCCACCAGGTCGCGTAGGTCGAGAACTTGTGGCCCCGGCGCCAATCGAAGCGTTCCACGGCGCGGATGAGGCCGAGTACGCCGTCCTGGATGAGATCCAGCAGGCTGAGCCCCTGCCCCTGATAGGGCTTGGCGATCGAGACGACCAGGCGCAGGTTGCTCTGCACCATGCGCTCCTTGGCTCGCCTGTCCCCGGCCTCGATGCGTTTGGCCAGGGCGATCTCTTCGCTGGCCGTCAGCAAGGGGATCGCGCGCATCTGGCTGAGAAACAGTTGCAGCGCGTCGATGCCGGGACTGTCGGCGTCGACGCCCCAGTCGACGTCCTCGTCGATCGGCGCCGACGGCTCCGGCGCGGTCGCGGCGGGCCTGCGCGGGCCGGGTGAAGGTGTCGCGGCGGGGCTCGCGCAGCGCGATCTCGGCTGCCCAGAGGGCGTCGAGATCGGCGGGGGCAGGTGCCGCATCGACCCGTGGAGGAAGGGCGGTCGTGCTCATAAACGAAAGTCTGCGAGCACCCAACCGGTTCGACATCGGGGACACCCCCTACCCGCGGTGCGCGTGATCACGGGAACGCGTCCAGCTCGGGCGTACGGGGCGCCGATGCGCCTGAACGACGTGTCTACACGGCGTCGTCGTCGGCGGCCATCTCCGGGCGTACAAGATGGACGTCGCACGGGGAGTGGTACGCGACATAGGTCGCGAACGACCCCAAGAGCGCGCGGTCGAAGTGGCCCCGGTGCGAGGCGGCCACGACCAGGTCGACGTTGGATCCCTGGCCCAGCTGACCACCGAGATCCCGGGATGGCCCTCGAGCAGGACCCCGTCGACCTTCGACGTCGAGCCGGCGGCGTGCAGCGCGGCCTGGGTCTCGTTGACGGTGTCCTTGAGCCAGTGCTCGGCGCTGTCGAACAGTCCGGAGATGTCCGGCGCCGGGGTGGCCATCATCGCGATCGGCTGCGTGACCACGTGGAGCAGTGTGAGGGTTGCGTCCTTGTCGGCAAGCATGCGCATGCCGGCCGCGACGACGGCCTTGTGCGCAAGCGAGCCCTCGACGCAACAGGCGACGTGCCTGTAGCCAGGTCCCATGGAGATCCTTTCATCGGGGGTCAACTTGAGGGTCCCGCGCGGGGCCCGGAGGTGCATCGGTGATGCGCCGCGTTGTCTGCTCCGGAGTATCCCTGATCGGCCGCGGGTGCAGCGTGATTCCGTCCCTGGAGCGTCCACGGCGCCGACGGCCGCCCGCCGCTGTGGGCGGCCTCGGCCAGGTTGCCGGTCGTGGTGCCTCGGCCTACCGGGCGGCGAGCGCCTCCTGCACGAGCTCCGCGACCTCGGTCGGGTTGGTGCCGACGCGCACGCCCTTGGCCTCGAGCGCCTCCTTCTTGCCCTGCGCGGTCCCCGAGGAACCGGTGATGATCGCCCCGGCGTGCCCCATCTGCTTCCCCGGAGGTGCCTGGAAGCCGGCGATGTAGCCGACCACCGGCGTCGAGACGTGCTCGGCGATGAACGCGGCGGCCTTCTCCTCCTCGTCGCCGCCGATCTCACCCACCATGACGATCAGGTCCGTCTCGGGGTCTGTATCGAAGCGTCCCACGATTTCGATAAATGACGACCCGACGACCGGGTCGCCGCCGATTCCCACGACCGTGCTCTGCCCGATCCCGAGCACCGCCAGCTCCTTGGAGATCTGGTAGGTCAGCGTGCCGGAGCGCGAGACCAAGCCCACGCGCCCGGCGTTGAAGACCTGCGTCGGCATGATGCCCACCGACGCACGGCCCGGGCTGATGACCCCCGGGCAGTTCGGTCCGACAGCGTCTGGTTGCCGCGCCGCAGGTGCGTATAGACACGCAACATGTCGTGGGCCGGGATGCCCTCGGTGATACAGATGATCAAGTCGACGCCGCTCTCGATGGCCTCGTAGAGCGCGTCGGTGGCGAACCGCGGCGGCACGAACACCATGGCGGTGTTGGCGCCGGTCTGTTCGACCGCATCGCGCACCGTGTTGAAGACCGGAATGCCCTCGATGTCCTGTCCGGCCTTCCCGGGCGTCACGCCGGCCACCACGTTGGTGCCGTAGGCCTTGTTACGGCCCGCGTGGAAGGCGCCCTCACGGCCGGTGATCCCCTGCACGACCAGCTTGGTGTTCTTGTCGACCAGGATGCTCATGCCGTGACCCCCTTCGCCAGCTCGACGGCGCGCTGCGCGGCGGAGAGCATGGTTGCTTCGACGACGACGTTGGACGGTGCCTGCTCGGCGATGATCTTGCGGCCCTCGTCCTCGTTGGTCCCCTCCAGGCGCACGACGATCGGGAGGGTTGCGCCGAGCTTGTCGAGCGCGGTCAGCAGGCCCTTGGCGACCTCATCGCAGCGGGTGATACCGCCGAAGATGTTGATCAGCAGCACCTTGACCTTGGGGTCCGACAGGAGCACCTCCAGCGCGGCCACAACCTCATCGGCCTTGGATCCGCCGCCGGCGTCGAGGAAGTTGGCGGGGCGCCCGCCCGCCAGGGCCACGACGTCGAGGGTGCTCATCACGAGCCCTGCGCCGTTGCCCAGGATGCCGACGTCGCCGTCGAGCTTGACGTAGGTAACGCCCTTCTCCTGAGCCAGACGCTCCTGCGGGTCCGCGGTCACCGACTGCTGCAGCTCGAGCAGGTCGGGGTGCCGGAACAGCGAGTTGTTGTCGATCGTCACCTTGGCGTCCAGGGCGACGACGTCGCCGGCCGCGGTCCAGATCAGGGGGTTGATCTCCACGAGCATGGTGTCGAGCTCGGTGAAGGCCCGATAGAGCTGGAGCAGGATCTTGACGACGCCCGCCTGGGCGCCCGCGTCGATCCCGGCGTGGTACACGAGCCAGCGGGCGTGGTGTGCCTGAAACCCGGTGAGGGGGTCGATGTGCAGCGTGGCCAGCTTTTCGGGCTGGGTGGCCGCCACCTCCTCGATATCCATACCGCCGGCGGCAGAGAGCATGACCAGCGGCTTCTTCTCGCCGCGGTCGAACGTGACCGAGGCGTAGTACTCCTTGACGATCTCGGATGCCGCCTCGACCCACACCGTGTGCACGATGTGGCCGCGGATGTCCATGCCGAGGATATTGCGCGCGTGCGCTTCGGCTTCCTCGGGCGTCTCGGCCAGCTGGATGCCGCCGGCTTTGCCGCGCCCACCGATCTGCACCTGCGCCTTGACGACGACCGTGCCCCCGATCCGCTCGGCGGCCGCGCGCGCGGCCGCTGGGGTGTCGGCGACTTCGCCGCTCGGAACGGGGATCCCGTGGCGTGCGAACAGCTGCTTGCCCTGATACTCAAAAAGGTCCAAGCGATGCCCCTGTAACGTGGTGACCGAGCAATTTCGCACCGCGCCATCGCAGTGCCATCGGCCATCCTACCCATATCGGCCGTGGCTCCGGCTGCCCCGGGTGCGGGCGCCGCGGTACGTTGCGATTCCGACAAGCGCGGCGGTCGCGCGATGCTGCGACCCGGCCGCTAGAGTGCGGGGTCGTGTCTGCCGCCATTTCATTCGCCCGGGGTGCCCCATGCCCCGAAGCCCTGTCCGGCGACCTGATTGCGAACTGCACCGCCGCGGCCCTTGCCGCGGACGCGACCCGCGTGCTCTCGTACGGGACCGGCCAGGGGTATCCGCCGCTGCGGGAGCTGCTCGCACACGACCATGGGGTGAACCCGGACCAGGTGTTCGTCACCAACGGCTCGCTGCAGGGCTATGTGTTCATGCTCGAGATCGCTGCTCTCGCCGGGCGACTCTGGTCGCCGTCGAGGCGCCGACCTACGACCGCGCGCTGCTGCAGCTGCGGCTGCACGGCATGGAGGTCCTGCCGATCCCGGTCGAGGCGGACGGGTTGGACGTCGACGCGCTCGCGGCCGCCTGTGCGGCAGGCCGCGTGCCGAAGCTGCTCTACACGATCCCGAACTTCCAGAACCCCTCCGGCGCGACGATCTCGGCGACGAAGCGCGCGGCGCTCCTGGAGCTTGTGGACCGGTACGGGTTCTGGGTGCTCGAGGACGATCCGTACGGCAAGCTGCGCTTCGAGGGTGAGCCGCTGACCGGACTGTTCGCCGCGCACGACGGGGGCAAGGTCATGTTCACCTCCTCGTTCTCGAAGACGGTCGCCCCCGGGCTGCGGGTCGGCTACATCGTCGCCCCCAAGGAGATCTCGGCCACGCTGGCCGCCGCCGCCTCGCGCACCTACATCTCGCCGTCGCTGTTGGCCGAGGCCGCGATCGCTCAACTGGTGACCGGCGGCCACCTGCCGGGCAACATCGCGCGCGTGACCGACCTGATGCGCGAGCGTCGCGACGCGATGGCCGCCGGGCTCGTGCACATGCCCGAGGGCACCGCGTGCACGCCGCCCCAGGGCGGGTTCTTCATGTGGCTCGAGCTTCCCGAGGGCCTGTCGGCGGACGCGCTGTTTGCGCCGGCCGCCGAGGCGGGGATCGCGTACGTCAAGGGCAGCGACTGCTACCTGGACGGCGGCGAGCGCACGCTGCGGCTCGCCTACAGCGGCGTCAGCCCCGCCGAGATCTCCGAGGGCATGGAGCGCCTGGGCGCGGTCTTTCGCGCGGCACAGCCGTAGGCCGATCCGGACCGGAGCCGGTCCCGGCACAGGGCCGGGCGCGCCGGGCCAACGCGCGGCCGCTAGCGATGCTCGGCAGGTACGGCACCGCGTGCGCGTCTGGCCAGGTCGGTGACCCACTGCACCGCGGCGTCCACCGCGTCGAGCTCGCGCCCGTCGAAGGTGTGGTTGGCGCCCTCGATGTACTCCAGGTGGACCTCGGGGCAGCCGCCCTCCTGCGCGAGCGTGGCCAGCAGCGCGCCTTCGGACTGCGAGATCAGCGGGTCGTCGGCGGCCTGGATGAGCGCCAACGGGACGCGCAGCAGGCCGACCCAACGTCGGGATTCGGCCGACAAGGCCTCGGGGCCGCGGGAGTGCCACCAGGTGCGGTAGGTCCAGATCTCCGCATCCTCGGGGCGATCGGTCGGGCCCGTCGCGCGGCGCACGATGATGATGCGGTCGCGTTCCGGATCGTCGCCGCCTTCCATCTGGCGGCTGATGATCGCGCACATCTCGTTGTAGCTCGGGATGCTCCCGAACCGCTCCCAGCGCCGTCGGAGTGACTGCGGCAGCGACAGCGGGTGGGCGATGGTGCACACGCCGACCACCTCGGGCGGCTCGTGGATGCCTGGTACTGGCTGACCATCGTCGAACCCATGCTGTACCCCAGCAGGATGATGCGGCGGAAGCCCCGCTCGCGCAGCGCGCGGACCGCCGCCGCGATGTCGAGCTGCGCCCGGTCGATCAGGCCGGTCCCGAAGAACACGCCGTAGTTGGCCATCCGGGTATTGGCCGTCAGCGCGGCATAGCCCTCTTGGGCGAGATGGAACGCCAGGCGGCGCGGCATGCCGGTCAGGTAGTTCCCGACCGAGCCGTGGATGACCAGCACCGCCAGCCGCGGGTCGACCGCGCCGTGGCGCGGGCGGAAGATCATGCCGTCCCAGCTGTGCCCATCCTCGGTCGGGATGACGATCAGATCCGTCTCGATGTGCGCGTCGTCCTTGCCGAAGGACGGCGGTCGCCGCACGATCGGTGCCGGGTTCGTCAGGCGCGGATGAAACGCGTCGCGATGGGTGGTCACGCGTGCTCCCGCAGCCAGCGCACCAGCGCCTGGATCGTGACGAACTCGCGCTCCGCGAAGAAGTGGTCGGCGCCCTCGATGACCGACACCTGCACCTGGTGGTTGCCGCCGGCATCGCGCGACCTCCGCGAGCCGGCTCGGCCTCCTCGAGCGAGACGATGATGTCGGTCGTGCCCTGGATCAGCAGGATCGGCGCCCGGACCTGGGCGATCTGCAGGTGCGTCTTGGCGGCCGTTTGCCCGCGGTCCGCGCGAATGCCACCAGGTCCGGTACGTGTAGACCTCCGAGTCCTGCGGGCGGGCCGAAGGCCCGCGACTGTGCTCGATGACGAACAGGCGGTCGGCGTCCGCGCCGGCGGGGTCGTGGACGACCCGCTCGGCGCGGGCGTAGATCTCGTCGTAGCTCGGCTGGGCGCCCCACGAGGCCGCCCGCGCCTCCATCGCCTCGGGCAGCCCCCACGGCGCGCCCAGCAGCGCCAGCCCGCGCAGCCACGGCACGTGTTGGGTCGCCGCCCAGCGCGTCGACAGCGAGGCGCCGCTCGAGTAGCCCATCGAGATCAGGTGGTCCCAGCCGTTGGCCCGGAGCCACTCGGCGCCGGCGGTCAGGTCCTGCCGGGCGAGATCGAAGATACCGGGGCCGACCAGCTGGCCGATGTTGCCCATCCGGGTCTCGACGATCAGGACCGGAAACCCTCGCGCGCCAGCGGCGCGGGGAGGAACCGCAGCGTCCCGACGAGGAAGTTGCCCATGATCCCGTGCACGTGCATGCATGCCGTGCGGCGGCCGGTCATCCGCATCCGTCGACGGGCCGCCCGCTCGTCGATGACGAACAGGGCGTCGTGCTCGTGACCGTCGGCGCCGGTCAGCGTGACGAGCTGGTATTCAACCGGCACCGGGGCGTACCTTTACGTGCGGAGCGCGCTGCGACGAGGCGGATTCGCGGCGATCGACGGCGGCATGCACGGGTCCCGATGGCGCTCGCGATGCGGATCTCGGGATTGTCTTGCATGCGGCTCAGGAATTTGTGGGTTTCCCCCAGGCGAGTCCGTGAAATCCACGATGTGAGACAGGCTAGTGGCTGGCGAGGATTCGCGCGTGTCACAGCCGGCTCACAGGTTCGAGTGCCCGCGGGATGTCGTCATCGAGGACCCTCCTCAGGCGGCGGAGCGACGCCGTGACCGCGGTGCCGACCGTCCCGGATGGTCGGCCCGCGCCGGTGCCGGGTGCTCGGATGCGCCCCGAGCGATGCGGGACGGATCGGCCGGGATCAGTCGCTCCGGCCGGCCGCGCGACCGCGCGCGTGATCGTGCACCGCCTGTCAAGCAAGGAGGGAGTTCCATGCCCGTCGCCACGTCGGGATCGACGCGCAGGGCGGACGTATCCCGCGACATGTCTCTACGGGCAGGATCGGGTGATCGCCATCCCGGCTCCGAGGGAGGTGCCGCAGTGAGTAGCGTCGTCGAACTCTCGCGATGGCAATTCGCCATCACCACGGTCTACCACTTCCTGTTCGTGCCGATCAGCATCGGCATGGCGGGCATCGTGGCCGGCTTCCAGACCGCCTGGTACCGCACGCGCAACCCGCAATGGATGCGCCTGACCCGGTTCTTCGGGAAGATCATGCTGCTGAGTTTCGCAGTGGGCGTCGTCACCGGCATCGTGCAGGAGTTCCAGTTCGGCATGAACTGGGCCGGGCTACTCGCGCTACGTGGGCTCCGTCTTCGGCGCCCCGCTCGCGGTTGAGGCCCTCGCCGCCTTCTTCATCGAGTCCACGTTCCTCGGGATTTGGATCTTCGGCTACAAGCGCATCTCGGAGGGCTGGCACCTCGCGACGATCTGGCTCGCTGCGTTCGGGTCGGCGCTGTCGGCGTACTTCATTCTCGCCGCCAACTCGTGGATGCAGCACCCGGTCGGCTATCGGGTCGTCAACGGCCGGGCGGAGATGACGAGCTTCTGGAAGCTCCTGACCAACCCCACCGTCTTCTTCGCGTTCCCGCACACCGTGATCGGCGCATACGCCAACGCCGGCGTTCATCATCCTCGGCATCTCGGCCTGGTACCTGATCCGGCAACCGCGACACCGAGATGTTCAAGAAGGCTCGCCAAGGCGATGGTCGTCGTCGGCGTGATCGCGACCTGCGGCAACCATGATCATCGGGCACTTCAACGGGCAGCTGATGACCCGGCAGCAGCCCATGAAGATGGCTGCGGCTGAGGCGCTCTACAACACTGCAAAGCCAGCCGGCTTCTCCCTGTTTGCCGTCGCCCCCTTCGAAGAGCACCCCTCGCGGACGTCGTTCGACATCACCGTTCCGCACACGCTCTCGCTGCTGGCGACCAACAGCTGGAGTGGCGAAGTCAAGGGCATCAATCAGCTCCAGGCTGCCGACGTGGCCAAGTACGGACCGGGCAACTACGAGCCCATCATCGGCGTGACCTACTGGACCTTCCGACTGATGGTCGGCGCCGGAACGCTGATGGTGCTGTTCCTGTTGTGGGGCCTCTATGTGGTCTGGCGGGGGACGATCGAGAAGTCGAAGTGGTTCCTCAAGCTTGCCCTGCCGGCAATGGCGTTGCCCACCATCGCGATCATCACCGGGTGGCTGTTTACCGAACTGGGGCGCCAGCCCTGGGTCGTGTACGGCCTCATGCTCACCAAGAACGGCATCTCGACCAGCATCACGGCCTTTGATGTGTGGGTGTCGATCATTCTGTTCACCGTCATCTACGGCGTTATGGGTGCCGTCGCCGTGTGGCTGACCGTGCGGATCGTCAAGAAGGGGCCTGATCCCGAAGTCGACGAGGCAGGCGCGCCGGTTGAGCCCAACCTGCACGTGGCCTACTAGGAGGCGACATGAGCGGATTATGGAATCTTCAAACGCTGTGGTTCGTGCTCGTGTGCGTCCTGTGGATCGGGTTCATGTTCCTTGAGGGCTTCGATTTCGGGGTCGGCATGCTCCTCCGATTCGTCGGCAAGTCCCCCGAGGAGCGGCGCGCGGTGATCCACACGATCGGCCCGGTCTGGGACGGCAACGAGGTGTGGCTGCTGACGGCGGGTGGCGCGACGTTTGCCGCCTTCCCAAACTGGTATGCCTCGATGTTCTCGGGCTTCTACCTGGCCCTGTTCCTGGTGCTGTTCGGGCTGATCATCCGCGGGGTGTCGTTCGAGTTCTGGGGCAAGGTCGACAGCCAGCAGTGGCGCTCGGTCTGGGAATGGGCGATGGCGGTCGGCAGCTTCCTGCCGGCGCTGCTGGTGGGGGTCGCGTTCGCCAACCTCATCCGCGGCATCTCGCTCGACCCGGCCGGCAACTACACCGGCAGCTTCTGGGATCTGCTGAACCCCTACGCGCTCCTGGGCGGGGTGGTGACGCTGCTGCTGTGCCTCGCGCACGGGGCGACGTTCCTGCAGCTGCGCACCGTCGATCCGGTCAAGCCGCGCGCGGCGGCACTCGGGCGCATCCTGATGCCCCTGGCTGCGGTTGCCGTGATCGGGTTCGTGCTCTGGACGTTCGGCGAGGTCTCGCACCACAGCCCGAGCTTCTGGATCACGGCCATCGTCGCCATCGTGGCGATGCTCGTCGCGGCCGGGCTGGCCGTCACTGCGCGGCCCGGGCTCGCGTTCGTCGCCGGCGGTGTGGGGATCGCGATGACCGTCGCGACCTGGTTCACCGCGCTGTACCCGAACGTGATCGTCGACAGCAACAACCACGCCTACAATCTGACCGTCTTCAACTCGTCGTCCAACCACTACACGCTGGTGGTGATGTCGATCACGGCCTTGATTCTGGTGCCCATCGTGCTGATCTACCAGGTCTGGACGTACTACGTGTTCCGGCAACGTGTCGGTCTGGGCGGAAGCTCGCCCAAGGCCGGCCCTGACGCCCCGGCTCCCCCGCCGGAGGCAAGCGCCCGGGTGTGAAACCCACCCAGCGCCGACTGATGCGCGAGAGCAGGGTGGCGCGCCGCGCGCTTGGCGCGGCCGCCCTGCTGGCGCTCATCCAAGCGGTGCTGACCGTGGTGTGGGCGGTCGCGCTGGCGGCCGCCATCGCCCCGGTGGCGATGGACGGCGCGGGCCTCAGCCAGGTCCGCACGGCCATCATCGTGGCGGCCTGTGCGGCCGTCGGCCGCGCAATGGTCGCCTGGGGGTTCGAGGCGACGGGCCGCGTCGGCGCGCAGCAGGTCATGTCCGAGCTGCGCCTGCGCCTGGCAGCCCACGTCCTTGAGGCGCGGCCGCTGTCCCAGGGCGCCGACACCACCGGCCGGCTCGCGACGACCGCCGTCCAGGGCGTCGACGGGCTCGAGCTCGTGTTCGCCCGCTATTTCCCGCAGTTGATGCTGGCGGTCGTCGTGCCGATCGCGGCGATCGGCTGGATCATCCCGACCGACTGGATCTCGGCCGCGATCCTGATCGTCACGATCCCGGTCCTGGTGATCTTCATGATCCTGATCGGGCTCGGCTCCGAGCGGCGCGCGAAGGCGCGCTGGGCGGCGATGCAGGTGCTGGGCGGCCGGTTCTTCGAGGTCGTGCGTGGCCTGACCACGCTGCGCGTCCACGATCGCGCCGAGGCGCAGGTCGGCGTGCTCGAGGAGGTTGGCGAGGCCTACCGGCGCGAGACGATGTCCACGCTGCGCCTCGCGTTCCTCTCGGCGCTCGTGCTCGAGCTCGCCGCCGCGCTCGGCACGGCGATGGTCGCGGTGGCCCTCGGCATCCGGCTGGTCGACGGCGGGATCGGCCTGCAGGCGGCGCTGGCGGTCCTGATCCTGGCGCCGGAGATCTACCAGCCGATTCGCCAGCTGGGTGCGCAGTTCCACGCCAGCGCCGACGGCATGATCGCCGCCGAGGAGATCTTCGCCGTGCTGGATACGCCTGCCGTGCTCGAGCCGACGCCGGGCGAGGCCGCGCCCGCGCCGTCGCCGGGACGCGCCACGATCGAGTTCGACGACGTTGGGGTCGAGTATCCGGGCCGTGTCGTGCCGGCCCTGCACTCGGTGCGCGCTGGCGCTCGCCCCGGGCGAGTTCGTGGCGCTCGTCGGTCCGAGCGGAGCCGGCAAGTCGACGATCGCCAACCTGCTGATCCGGCTGATCGACCCGACCTCCGGCGCGGTCCGCATCGGCGGGCGCGACCTGCGCGAGATCGACGCCGATGACTGGCGCCGGCGCGTCGCATGGGTCCCGCAGCGCCCGCGGATCTTCGCGGCATCCGTTGCCGACAACGTGCGGGTCGCGGACCCCGACGCCTCCGACGCCGCGGTCCACGAGGCGTTGCGCCAGGCCGGCGCCGACGAACTGGTCGCCGGGCTGCCGAACGGCATCCAGATGCGTCTCGGTGAGGGTGGGCGACGGCTGTCGGCCGGCGAGGCCCAGCGCATCTCGCTCGCGCGGGCATTCCTGCGCCGTGCTGAGCTGTTCGTGCTCGACGAACCGACTGCGCACCTGGACGGCGTCCTGGCCGCTGAGCTCGCGCAGGTCATCCGGCGCCTCACCGCCGGTGCGACCACGCTGGCGGTCACGCACCGGCTCGAGCTCGTGCATGCGGCCGACCGTGTCGTGCAGATCGACCAGGGCCGCGTCCTGACCGCCGGGCCGGTGGGGGCAGCGGCATGAGCCAGACGACGCGGGCATTGGCCTCGGCGGTACGGCAGGCGCGGGTCGGGGTCTGGTTGCCGCTCGCCGCGCTGGGCACCAGCGTCGCGACGGTCGCGCTCGGCGCCGCGCTGCTGGGCACCTCGGGATACCTGATCAGCCGCGCCGCGGAGCGCCCGCCGATCCTCGCGCTCGGCGTCGCCATGGTGCTCGTGCGCGCCTTCTCGGTGGCGCGGGCGATCATGCGGTACCTGGAGCGCCTGACCTCGCACGAGCTCGCGCTGGGCGCCCTCGCGCGCCTGCGGGCGAGCTTCGTCGGCCGGCTGATCCCGCTCGTGCCGGCCGGCCTGCCACGTCTGCGCGCCGCCGACCTGATGAGCAGATTCACCGCCGATGTCGACCAGCTGCAGGAACTGTTCCTGCGCGGGCTCCTGCCGCCCATCGCCGCGGTCGTGTTGATCTGCCTGGCGGGCCTCGCGGCCGCGCTGATGCTGCCGGCGGCCGGGGTGGTGCTGGTCGTCGTGCTGGCCGCGTTCGCGATCGTCGTGCCGACGCTGACCGGCGCCGTGGCGCGGGCGGCGGGCAAGCGCCAGGCGCGGGCCCGCGCGGAGCTGTCGAGCCGCGTCGTCGACGTGCTCGAGGGCGCGCCCGACATCGTCGCGTGGGGCGTCCGTGACGCGCATATCGCCGGCGTCACCGAGGCGAACGACACGCTCATGCAGCTCGGGCGGCGGGACGCCTACGCGGGCGGGATCGCCGCAGGGCTCGGCGGCCTCGGCGCGCAGGCGGCGGCACTCGCCGTGCTGATCGTCGCGGTGCCGGCGGTCCGCGACGGGCGCCTCGGGGGCGTGCTGCTGGCCGCGCTCGTGTTGATGACACTTGCGGTGTTCGAGGCGATCGCGCCGCTGCCGGTGGCCGCCCAGAACCTGACCGCCTGCGGCCAAGCCGCGGTGCGCCTGGAGGAATGCGTCGACCGACCGGTCCCGATCGTCGACCCGGACGCGCCGGCGGCGCCTGGCCCCGGGCGGACGCTCGTGCTCCGGGACGCCTGCGTGCGGTTCGGGCCCGGGCGCGCCGCTGGCGCTCGAGGGGATCAATCTCGAGCTGCGCTGGGGTCGGGCGGTCGCGATCGTCGGGCCGAGCGGATCGGGCAAGACCACGCTGTGCGAGGTGCTGGCGCGGCTGCGCGATGTGGATTCCGGCCAGGCCCTGCTCGACGGCATTCCGCTCGAGGACCTGCGCCAATCCGACGTCCGGCACGCCGTCACCCTCGTCCCGCAGGATGCCTATCTGTTCCCGACGACGATCGCCGCCAACCTGCGGATCGCGCGTCCCGACGCCACCGACGTCGAGCTCGACGCGGCGCTGACGCGCGCCGGCCTGGCCGGGTGGGTCGCCGACCTGCCCGACGGGCTCGAGACCGAGGTCGGCCAGGACGGCGCGCTGTTGTCCGGCGGCCAACGCCAACGGCTGACATTGGCGCGTGGCCTGCTGGCGCCCGGCGGGCTGCTGGTCCTCGATGAGCCGACCTCGCACCTGGACGCCGAGTCCGAGGCGGCCTTCCTTGACGATGCGCATCGGGCCGGGGTCACGGCGCGCACGGGGCTGTGCGTCGTGACCCACCGACTGGTCGGCATGGACCGCTTCGACGAGATCGTGGTGATCGCCGACGGCGGCGTGCGGGAACGCGGCACGCACGCCGAGCTGCTCGAGGCCGGTGGCTGGTACGCGTCGATGGTGAGCGCGACGGCCGTCTAGGTCCGTCCTGCCGACCCGGTCGCCGCGTCGGCGCGGGCGGGTAGGCTAGGGCCCCGTCCGCGCGTCGAAGGAGGCCCATCGTGGAGCGCGCCACGGTCCTGCAGTCCGTGTTCCCGCACGATACGAACTCGCAGGGCAATCTGTTCGCCGGCACGCTCGTCGGCTGGATGGACCGTTGCGCCGCCTATGCCGCGATGCGGCAGGCGCGCGGCAACGTGGTCACCGCCTCGATGGACGAGATCAGCTTCCGGACCCCCATCGTCCAGGGGGACCTGGTCGAGATCGAGGCCGTCGTCGAGAGCATCGGTCGCACCTCGATGCGGGTCAAGCTCGATGTCTGGCGCGAGCGGATCGAGGACGGCACGCGCGAGCTGTGCGTGGTGGGCCACTTCACGCTGGTGGCCGTGGGGCGCGACGGGCGCCCGGTCGCCGTGCCGACGCCCGCGACCTAGCGCTGCAGCGAGCGGGCGCGCGCCGAGCGCGCCCGGTCGCTGCGCGTCCCGGGCTAGAGCAGCTCGGCGACCGTCTCGCGCTCGCCGACGAGCTCGTCGTTCGAGGCGGCGATCTTCGCCTGGGCGAACTCGTCGTGCTCGACGCCGGTGATGATCTCGTACTTGCCCGAGGCGACGGTCCGGACCGGCACCGACGCCCAGACGCCGTCGGCGAAGCCGTAGGAGCCATCGGACTGGCACACGGCTGAGTAGATCGTGTCGCTCGGCGTGTAGAGCGACTTCACGTGGTCGATCAGGGCGTTGGCCGCCGATGCCGCACTCGACAGGCCGCGTGCGGCGATGACCTCGGCGCCGCGCTTGCCGACCTTCGGCAGGAACTCCTCACGCAGCCAGGCGTGATCGCTGATCACGTCGGTCGCCGGCTTGCCGCCGATCGTGGCGTGGAAGAAGTCGGCGAACATCGTCGGGGAGTGGTTCCCATAGATGATGATGTTCTCGACGTCGGTCACCGGGACGCCGGCCTTCTGCGCCAGCTGGGTCGAGGCCCGGTTCTGGTCGAGGCGGGTCATCGCCGTGATGCTCGTCGGTGAGATCCGCTTGAAGCGGCTCGCGGCGATCATCGCGTTGGTGTTGCACGGGTTTCCGACCACGCAGATGGTCGCGTTGGCGGCGGCCACCTCGTCGATGGCGTCGCCCTGCGCGACGAAGATGCGCCCGTTGTCCTTGAGCAGGTCGGCGCGCTCCATACCCGGGCCACGCGGCTTCGAGCCGACGAGCACGATCCAGTCGGCGTCGCCGAACGCGACCCGGGCGTCGCCGGTCGGGGTGACGTTGGTCAGCAGCGGGAAGGCGCAGTCGTCGAGCTCCATGACGACACCCTGCAGGGCCTTCTGGATCTGCTCGACCGGGATCTCCAACAGCCGCAGATCCAGCTGCTGGTCCTTGCCAAACATTTCGCCGGCGGCGATGCGCGGCAGCAGCGCGTAACCGATCTGGCCCGCCGCGCCGGTGACGGCAACCTTGAGCACCCCCATCAGGCGCCCAGCGCTTTCATGCGCTCGATGATGGCGGTGGCTACCTCCGCGGTGCCCAGTGCCGTCGGATCATTACGGTCGGGCTTCATATCGTAGGTCACAGACTTCCCTTCACGGATGATGTCGGCGATGGCGCCCTCCATCAGGTCGGCCGCCTCGGTCTCCTTGAGGTGCTTGAGCATCATGACCCCGGAGAGCATCATCGCCATCGGGTTGACCTTGTTCAGGCCGGCATACTTCGGGGCCGAACCGTGGGTCGGCTCGAACAGCGCGGCTTCGGTACCGATGTTTGCGCCGGGGGCGACACCCAACCCACCGACCAGGCCCGCGCCGAGGTCGCTGAGGACGTCGCCGTAGAGGTTCGGCAGCACGATCACGTCGTACAGCTCGGGCTTCTGGACGAGCTGCATGCACATGTTGTCGACGATGCGCTCCTCGAACTCGATGTCCGGGTAATCCTTGGCGACGTCGGTCGCCACGGCGAGAAACAGGCCGTCGGTGAACTTCATGATGTTGGCCTTGTGGACGGCCGTGACCTTCTTGCGGTCGTTGTCCCGGGCGTACTCGAATGCGTAGCGCACGATGCGCTCGCTGGATTCGACGGAGATCGGCTTGATCGAGATGCCGGTGTGCGGACCAAGGTGCGCGTCGGGGTGGGTGCCCTTGATGAACTCGATGAGGCGGAGGTTGTCCGGGGTGTCCGCCTCGTACTCGATACCCGCGTACAGGTCCTCGGTGTTCTCCCGCACATAGACGAGGTCAACATCCTTGTACTTGGTGCGGACGCCCTCGTAGTACTTGCAGGGCCGGACGCAGGCGTACAGGTTGCACACCTTTCGAAGCGCCACGTTGACGCTGCGAAAACCGGTTCCGACGGGCGTGGTGATCGGGCCCTTGATGCCGACCTTGTTGGCGAGGATCGACTCGATCGTGGACTCGGGAAGCGGGGTCCCGACTTCCTTCATGATGTCGACGCCGGCTTGCTGCACGTCCCAGTCGAAGTCGACGCCGGTCGCGTCCAGGACGCGCTTGGTCGCAGCGGCGATTTCCGGACCGGTACCGTCGCCGGGAATGAACGTGACGCGGTATGCCACTGACACCTGCTCCTTGTGTGGCGGGGTGTGGGGGCGAATTGGACGCGTGTACACGCAGGCACAGGACCGAATCGCCGCGCAAAACAGCGGGAGTATACGCTTGTGACTCGAACACGGAGACAGGTGCGGTGCGCGCCCCGCTCGCATGCATGGTGCTTGTCCGAAAACCGTCTGTCGGACCAGGGAAGTTCGGCCGACCGAGAGGGTCGGATGTCACAAGTGCACATCGCGGCAGGTTCGGTAGATTTCCTGGTCGGAATCACGATCACGCTGTCCAGAACGAGAGCACCCGAGGGGGGGCGGAAGTTTGCACACCCATGACGTTGTGGTCGTCGGGGCTGGCCTGGCAGGAATGCGCGCGGCGATCGCCGCGCATGAGGCCGGAGTCGATGTCGCGCTGGTGACCAAGGTCCACCCGGTGCGCAGCCACTCCGGGGCGGCCCAGGGCGGTATCAACGCCGCGCTCGGAAACGCGACCGAGGACTCGACCGAGAACCACACCTTCGACACTGTCAAGGGCTCGGACTACCTGGGCGACCAGGACGCGATCGAGATTCTCTGCGGCGCCGCGCCGGGCGAGATCATCCAGCTCGAGCACTGGGGGGCGGTCTTCTCCCGTCACGAGACGACCGGCAAGATCGCCCAGCGTCCGTTCGGCGGCGCCGGCTTCCCGCGCACCTGCTACGCCGCCGACCTGACCGGTCTGGTGATCCTCCACACCCTGTACACGGTGTGCGTCAAGTACGACATCCCCTGCTACGAGGAGTACTTCGTCACCGAGCTGATCACCGATGACCATGGCGCCTGCGCCGGGGTCATCGCCTACGACATGGTGCACGGCACCATCGAGGCGATCGGCGCGAAGTCCGTCGTGCTGGCGACCGGCGGCGCCGGACGGGCGTACGCGCCCTCCACGAACTCGCACAGCTCGACCGGCGACGGGATGAGCCTGGCGCTGCGCGCCGGTGTGCCGCTCAAGGACATGGAGTTCATGCAGTTCCACCCGACGACGCTGAACCCCAGCGGCGTGCTGGTGACCGAAGGTGCCCGCGGCGAGGGCGGCATCTTGCTCAACAAGGACGGCGAGCGGTTCATGAGCAAATACGCGCCCAACAAGCTCGAGCTCGCCTCGCGTGACGTGGTGTCCCGCGCGGAGGCCACCGAGATCATGGAGGGCCGCGGCATCGACGGCTCGGTGCTCCTCGACCTGCGCCACCTGGGCCGCGACAAGATCATGGAGCGCCTGCCGCAGATCCGCGAGCTGGCGATGGCGTTCGCGGGCGTCGATCCGATCGATGCGCCGATCCCGATTCGTCCGGGTGCGCACTACCACATGGGTGGCGTGCATGTGGACTCCTGGGGGGCCGCCCCCCACATGCCCGGCCTGTTCGCGGCCGGCGAGTGCGCCTGCGTCTCGGTGCACGGGGCCAACCGCCTCGGTGGGAACTCGCTCCTTGAGACCGTCGTGTTCGGTGCCCGCACCGGCGAGGCCGCCGCCCGCACGGCCCAGGACTTCAACGGCCGCGGCATCCAGGCCAGCCCGGAGGACGGCTACGCCTACGAGGCCAAGCTGCGCGAGCTGCTGGACCGCGCCGACGGTCCGCGCCAGTACGAGATCCGCGACGAGCTCGCCAACACCATGCAGGAGAAGGCCGGCATCTACCGCACCGGCGCCGAGCTCGAGGAGGCCAAGGCGACCATCGACCGGCTTCGCGAGCAGTTCAAGGGCGTCGTCGTCGACGACAAGGGCAAGACCTTCAACCAGTCGCTCATCCATGTCATCGAGACCGGCTTCCTGCTGGATCTCGCCGACACCATGGTCACCGGGGCGGTCGCCCGCACCGAGAGCCGTGGCGCCCACTCGCGCACGGACTTCCCCGAGCGCGACGACGAGCACTGGATGAAGCACACGCTCGCCTACCTCGAGGACGACGCGGTCCGCCTCGATTACAGCGAGGTCACCTTCACGAAGTACGAACCGCAGGTGAGGACCTACTGATGCCCCAGACGACGTTTGATGTCTTCCGTTACCAGCCGGACACCAGCGACGAGGCCTACCGCCAGAAGTACGACCTGGAACACGGCGAGGACCTGACGCTGCTGGACGCGATCCTGCGCCTGCAGAACGAGCAGGACGGCACCCTCGCGGTCCGCTATTCATGCCGCTCGGCGATCTGCGGGTCCTGCGCCTGTCGCGCCGACGGCAAGACGGTGCTCGCCTGCATGAGCCAGGTCGAGGACCTCAAGGCGCAGAACGGCGGCCAGCCCGTGCGCGTGGACCCGATCGGCAACTTCGCGCCGATCAAGGACCTCGTGGTCGACCTGGAGCCGTTCTGGAGCAAGTTCAAGTCGGTCAAGCCGTACCTGATCCCCGACCGCGGGACGCCGCCGGAGCGCGAGCGCATCGTGTCCAAGGAGGCGATGCAGAAGATCTACAACGAGAGCAAGTGCATCCTTTGCGCGGCCTGCTACTCGGAGTGCAACTCGCTCGCGGCCGACGCGGAGTTCGTCGGCCCGGCGGCGTTCGCCTGGGGCTTCCGCTTCGCCGCCGACGAGCGCGACGGCCAGCGCAGCCAGCGGGCCAAGCTCTACTCGGGCGAGCACGGCATCTGGGACTGCACCCGCTGCATGTACTGCAACGAGCGCTGCCCGAAGGGCGTCGACCCGCGCGACGCGATCGAGAAGCTCGGCGGGATCGCCTTTCAGGAGGGCCTCGGCATGAAGGACCCCGGCGCCCGCCACGCCAAGGCGTTCCTGTACTCGCTGCGGCACGGCGGCAAGCTCAACGAGACACTCCTCGTGCCGATGACCCAACCGCTCAAGGCACCGTTCGATCTCCCGTTTGCGGTCAAGATGATCTCCAAGGGCAAGGCCCCGTCGCCGCTGCCCCACAAGATCCGCAGGCTGGACGAAGTCAAGCAGCTCATGAAGAACGTGAAGGAGACGATCTAGGTGGCGCGCAAGTTCGCGTATTACCCCGGCTGCGTGGCGGAGTTCAGCTCCAAGGAGCTCAACTCGACCACCAAGGCACTCGCCCCATTGCTCGACATTGATCTCCAGCCGATGCCGGCAGCGACCTGCTGCGGCGCCGGGGACGTGGCCGAGGCCAAGCCAAATCTCTACCTGACGCTCAACGTGCGGATCCTCTCGCAGGCCGAGGAGATGGGCCACGACATCATGACCATCTGCAACGTCTGCACGCTGAACCTGCGGCGGGCCAACAAACTGGTCAAGGAAGACCCGCGCCTGCTCGAGGCCGTCAACGAGGAGCTGGTCAAGGCCGGCGCGCGTCCCTACGAGGGCACACGCGAGGTCACGCATCTGCTCTGGTACATCGCCACCGAGGAAGGGCTGTCGCTGCTTGAGCGGCAGGGTCCGAAGGGCCTCAACGGCCTGCGCGTGGCGCCGTACTACGGCTGCCAGCTGCTGCGGCCCTCGTCGGTGATGGGCTTCGAGGATCCGGACCAGCCCCAGTCGCTGGAGCGGTTGATCGTGGCGCTCGGCGGCGAGGTCGCCGACTATGAGGCCAAGTCGAAGTGCTGCGGCTTCCCGATCCTGCTGGCCCGGGAGACCACGGCGCTCAAGGAGTCCCACGTCGCGCTCTCGCAGGCCCGTGACGCCGGCGCGGACTGCATGGTCACCCCGTGCCCGCTGTGCCACCTGGCGATGGACGCCTACCAGCGCAAGGCCGAGGCGGTCAACGATGAGACCTACAACATGCCGGTACTGCACCTGCCCCAGCTGTTGGGTCTGGCCCTCGGCCTGGACAACCAGGTCATGGACTTCAAGCGCCACATGGTGCCGGTCGACCCGGTCCTGTCGGTCGTCGCCGGCTGACCACGAGGCGCGCGGCGGCGCGGCGGTTCGCGCGCCGCGCCACTCCCGGCGTGCCCGCCAGCGGCGGGCACGCCGTCCGACGTCGTCCGCCAATTGACACCGAGGGAGCGCGGTGACCTGGGAACCTGCCATGATCGCTCTGTGAGTCGGATCCTGGCCGTCACCGATGCGGTCGCCGGGCAGCTGCCCGAGTGCTGCGGCGACTGTGTGTTCTGGCAGCGAACCCGCGCGCCGGCCAAGGCGTCGGCCAAGCGCCGCTGGGCCCGGATGGCCGCGCGACGGTTCGGCCCGTGGGGGCGCGTGCTGCACGAGCACGGCGTGTTCCGCGGGATGATCCAGTACGGGCCGCGGTCGCTCTTTCCGCGGACGCGCATCATGCCGGCGGGGCCGGCGTCGGCTGACGCCGCGGTGGTGACCTGCGTGTATCTGGGCGAGGTCGAACGCGCCGGGATGTGCGAGCGTCTGTTCCTCGAGGCCCTCGCTGACCTTCAGGGCCGCGGGCTCGCCGCCGTCGAGGCGTTCGCCATCAACTACCCCGACGACGTGCCGCGCCGAGGACCGGTTCGGGGCGCACCACACGCTCTTCGACCGGACCTTCCTCGAGCACCTGGGCTTCGCACCGGTACGCAGCGCTGGTCAGGTCGCGCTGATGCGGCTGGATCTCGCCGAGCCCGGCAACGCGGCGCGGCGGCGCGTCGCACGGGTCGCCGCGCGCCTGCGGCGGCAGCGGGTCCTGTTGGGCGCGCCGGTCGGGTGAGCAGGATGGCGGGCGACCCCCGGGTGTCGCACCGGCCGGGTTGGCTGCTGCTGGCGGTGCTCATGCTGCTGGTCCCCGTCGGCGCGGTCGGCGCGCCGGCCCTCCACGACGCGCCCGGTCGTCCGCGCGCTGCAGCGCGGCAACACCTACGTGGTGCCGGTGCTCTACGACGCCACCGTGGCCGCGCAGGTCCGCGCGGATGCCGCCCAGCTCGCCGCCCGCGGCGAAAACGTCAAGCTCGCCGCGGTGCCGTTCGTACCGGGCGGCGACCTCTATGCCTATGCCGAGGCGCTGCGGGCGACGCTCAAGTACGCGGGCACGCTTGTGGTCACGACCCCCAACGGTGACGTCGCAGCCGCCGGACCCCGCAGCCCGCTCTCGATCCAGACCGCCCTCACGGCGGTCGGTGCGAGCAGCGTCCCCGACCCGGCCGCGCGCCTGTTGGTCGCCGCCGAGGTCAGCACGCCGCCACCGGCCGAAGCATCCAACGGGGTCCGGGACCTGATCATCCTCGTGGGGCTTGCGCTCTTGGGCGGGGCCTTCGCGATCGGCTGGGGCCTGCGGCGCGAGCAGCGCCGCGCGCACGAGCGCACCATGGAGGCGCGCGGCATCCTCAAGGTCTACGCGGACGCCCTCGGCGCACGCGCGCGCCTGCTGGCGCAGTCGCACGGCGGCGGGACGGAGTCGCGGGCGCTCGTCGAGGCGGTCGAGGCCTACCACATGGCCGCGGACACGCTGGTCTCGCACGGCACCACCGAGGGGGAGCTCCAGGACGGCGCGGCGTCCTTGCGCAACGGCTTCAGCGATGCGGAACGGGCGGGCGAGCTGGCGGGACTCGCGCTGCCGGCTGCCGATCCGTTCGCGGACCTGTGCAGCGTCGACCCGGCCCACGGCCAAATCAGCCATCCGTCCGACGATGGGCCGCTGTGCACGCCCTGCGCCGAGCGGCTCAAGGCCGGCCATGAACTGGTGCCGCGTCGGGTCCTGGTGGGCGGTCTGCCGACGTCCTTCCGGGATGCCCCGGTGCCGTACGAGGTCACGACCCCGTTACGCGTGCCGGTGGCCTAGCGGCCGGCGACGCGCGACGGCCCTACAGCCAGCCGCGCGTCACGAGCGATTCGGCGATCTGTACGGCGTTGGTGGCCGCGCCCTTGCGCAGGTTGTCGCTCGAGAGCCACAGCGCCAGTCCACGCGGGTGCGAGAGATCGTTGCGGATCCGGCCGACCAGGACCTCGTCGCGCCCGGAGGCGAGCCGCGGCAGCGGGTAGATCGCCTGCGCGGGCTCGTCGAGCGAGGATGAGTCCCGGCGCACCCATCAGCAGGCCCCGGGCCGCGTTCGCGTCAATGGCTCGGTGGTCTCGATCTGGATCGACACCGAGTGTCCGTTGAACACGGGCACGCGCACGCACGTCGCGCTGACGGGCAGGTCGGGCAACCCGAGCATCTTCTGGGTCTCGGCGATGACCTTGCGCTCCTCGCCGGTGTAGCCGGTCTCGTCGAAGGTGTCGATGTGCGGCAGGACGTTGAAGGCGATCGGATGCGGGTAGACCTGGGGCTCCGGCTCGTCGCCGGTCAGATAGCCCTCGGTCTCGCGGCGCAACTCGGCGATCCCGCCGGCGCCGGTGCCCGAGACCGCCTGATAGCTGGAGATGATGACGCGCTCGAGGCCGACCGCGTCGGCGAGCGGCTTGAGCACCACCACCAGCGGCGCAGCCACGCAGTTCGGGTTGGCGATGATCCCCTCGTGGGCCTGGATCGCCGCCTCGTTGACCTCCGGGACGACCAGCGGCACGTTGGGGGCCATCCGGAACGCCGAGGAGTTGTCGATGACCACCGCTCCCGCCTCGACGGCCGCCGGGGCGAACTCGCGCGAACGCTGCCCGCCCGCCGAGAACAGTGCGATGTCGACGCCCGCGAAGCTGTCCTCGGTCAGCGTGCGTACCGTGAACGGTTTGCCCAGATACTCGACGATGCGTCCCTCGCTGCGGGCGCTCGCCAACGGGTGCAGTTCCGAGACGGGAAACCCGCGCTCCTCGAGCACGCGCAGCATCATCGAGCCGACCGCTCCGGTGACGCCCACCACCGCGACGTTAAACACCGGCTCTCCGGGCGGCCTCGGCCTCGAGATCGAATGCGTCGTGGAGGGCACGCACGGCCCGCTCGACGTCGCGCCGGTTGATCACCACGGTGATGCGGATCGTGGATGTGTCGATCATCAGGATGTTGATGTCCTTGTCGGCGAGCACGCGGAACATCTTGGCGGCGATGCCGGGATTCGACTTCATCCCGGCCCCGACGAGGGTCACCTTGCCGATCTGGTCGTCGGCGGTCAGCGAGGTGTACTCCAGCGGACCCTTGATGCCGCCGAGGGTCTCCAGGGCCCGACTCAGCTCGTCCAGCGGCACCGTAAACGACAGATCGGCACGTCCGTCGGTGCCCATGTTCTGGATGATGGTGTCGACATTGATCAATGCATCGGCCAGCGCCGTGAAGATCGACGCAGCGACACCAGGTTGGTCGTGCACCCCGGTGATCGTGATCTTGGCCTCGTCGCTCTTGTGCGCGATGCCGGACACGATCGCGTGCTCCATGTCGGGTGTCTCCTTGGTGATCCAGGTCCCCTCGTCGGGTGCAAACGACGAGCGCACGTGCAGAGGGACGTCGTAGTTGCGTGCGAACTCGACTGATCGTAGCGCCAGGACCCTGGAGCCCATGGCGGCCATCTCCAGCATTTCCTCGTGGCTGATGCGCGGCAATTTGACCGCCTCGGGCACGATCCGCGGGTCGGCGGTGAACACCCCGGTCACGTCGGTGTAGATCTCGCACATGTCCGCACCGATCGCCGCCGCCAGGGCGACGGCGGTCGTGTCGCTGCCGCCGCGTCCGAGCGTCGTGACGTTCTTGTCGTTGAGCGACATGCCCTGAAAGCCCGCGACCAGCGCGATGTGGCCGTCGCCGAGCGCGGCCCGGATCCGGTCGGCCCGGATCTCGACGATGCGCGCCTTGGTATGGGCGCTGTCGGTGAAGATCCCGGCCTGCGACCCGGTGAACGAGACGGCCTGGTGGCCGAGGTCATGCAGTGCCATCGCCATGAGCGCGCACGAGATGCGCTCCCCGGTCGACAGCAGCATGTCCAGCTCCCGCGGGGACGGCCGGTCGCTGATCTCGTTGGCCAGCTGGACCAGTCCGTCGGTCGTCTTGCCGCGCGCCGAGACGACCGCCACGACGCTGTCGCCGGACTCCGCCGCCGTCGGCGATCCGGCGCGCCACATTGCGGATCTGGTCCGCATCGGCGACCGAACTGCCGCCGAATTTCATCACCCTCAGGCCGATCGGAGCTCTCCTTGTGGATCGTGGTGCACCACCAGCGGGCGATTCTATCGATCACCGGCCGCGCGGCCCGGCTGCCGGGTGCCCGCGGTGCTACTCCAGTTCGCGCCGGCCGAGCAGCGCCCGGCCGAGCGTCAGCTCGTCCGCGTGCTCGAGGTCGGCGCCGACCGGCAGGCCGCTCGCCAACCGTGTCAGGCGCACCTGCCCGCGCAGAAGGTCAGCCAGGTACAGCGCCGTGGCCTCGCCGGTCATTGTCGGGTTGGTCGCCACGACGACCTCCTGCACGCCCTCGTCGGCGATCCGCCGGGCGAGCTCGTCGATGCGCAGGTCGTCCGGGTCGACGCCGTCGATCGGCGACAGCGCGCCGCCCAGCACGTGGTAGTAGCCACGGAACTCGTGCGTGCGCTCGATCGGAAGGATCGCCGACGGCTCCTCGACCACGCAGAGCATGGACGCGTCGCGCCGGGCGTCCTGGCAGATCGGGCACAGCTCGTCTTCGGCGAACGATCCGCAGCGGGCGCACGGATGGATCCGTTCGGCCAGCTCGGTCAACGCGCCCGCCAGGGCGAGCGTGCGCTCCGGCGGCGATTTGAGCAGGTGGAACGCCAGTCGCTGCGCGCTGCGGGGGCCGATCCCCGGCAGGCGTGACAGTTCGGCGATCAGCCGCTCGAGGGAGGGGGTGAGAATCGGGTGCCCTGCGGCCTACATGCCGGGGATGCCGAGACCCGACAGCCCGCCGGTGATCTCGCCGATGCGCCGCTGGGCATGCTGCTGGGCGCCGCGCATCGCCTCGTTGACGGCGGCCACGATCGTGTCGGACAGCAGCTCGAGGTCCTCCGGATCGACGATCTCGGGCTTGATGATGATCGATTTGACCTCGAGACCGCCGCTCACCGTCGCCGTGACGACGCCGCCGCCGGCCGATGCGCTGATGTACTCGTCCTGAAGCTCAAGCTGCACGCGCTCCATGTCGGCCTGCATCTTCTGCATCTGCTTGAGCATCTTCTGGGGATTCATGCCTGAGGACACCGCGGCGGCTCCTTGGTTGCGGTCGATACCGGGAGGGTCAGTGGGGCTCTTCGGTCGCGTCGAAGGTGGCGATCAGCTCTTGGCGCAGCGACTCGAGGGTCGCCGGCGCGGCCGCGCCGGCGCCGCGGCCGGCGCCGCGGACGCATCGACGACGATCTCCACGCGGACCCGCTGCCCGAACACGCTCAACAGGACGGTCTCGAACTCGGCGCGCTGGTCGGGCTTGGAGAGCATGCTCGCGCCCACCGAGCTTGCCAGCGCGATCTCGAGCACGCCGTCCGCGGCCGCGGTCGGACGCCCGTCCTCGATGAAGGTGTAGAGCGGCGGATGCGAGGTCTGCAGCTCCGTCAGGACCTGCGGCCACATCCGCTTGACGTGCGGCAGGTCAAAGACGATCAGATCCGGCACCGGTGCCGGCGCCGCGACCGGAATGGGGCGGCGCGGACGCCGTCGGGGTCTCCGGCGCCTGCTCGGCGGCCGGGTGGCCGCCTCCGGACCCGGCCGCGCTGCCTGGACAGCGGGCGGCGGGCGGGCCCGGCTCGGTCTCGTCTGCGGTCGCCGCCGCGGGTGCGGCCGGCCGTCGCCGCCGGCTGGGGAGCCCGGCTCGGTGCCGGCCGCACCGGTGCGCTCCAGGACCTCGAGACGCGGAACGAGCGCGGCCACATCGGCGTCGAGGGCGGGGCGAGCGAGCTTGGCGGCGATCAGCTCGAGCTGCAGCCGCGGATCGGCACCCCCGCTGCGGATGCGCACCTGCGCATCGGCCAGCAGGTCGAGGGCCCGGACGACCTGGGCGGGGGCGAGCTGATTGGCCTGCGCGGACAGGCGCACGACCTCGTCGGGCGCGAAGGCCCAATCGTCACGGGCGCCGGCGCCCTGCTGGAGCAGGCACACGCAGCGCAGCTGGGTCGTCAGTCCCCGCAGCAGCTGTTCGGGGTCGCTGCCGGAGTCGAGGACGTCCTCCAACAGCGAGAACGCGCCCGCCGCATCGCCGGTCGACAGGAGGTCCACCAGCTCGAACAGCGTCTCGCGGGCCACGGCGCCCATCAGCTCGAGCACCTCGGCGAGTTCGACCCGGCCGCCCGAGTAGGCGACGATCTGCTCCAGCAGCCCGAGCGCGTCCCGGTAGGAGCCGTCGGCCGCGCGCGCGAGCGTGTCGAGCGCCGTCTCGGAGGTCTCGATGTTCTCGGCCTGTGCAACGCGCTCCAGCACGCGCACGAGCGCGGGGATCCCGGGCTTGCGCAGGACGTACTGCTGCACGCGCGAGCGGATCGTCGGGAGGATGTCCCAGGGGTGGGTGGTGCAGAGGATGACCACCAGGTGCGGCGGCGGCTCTTCGAGGGTCTTGAGCAGGGCGCTCGCGGCGCCTTCCTGGATCTGATGGGCCTCGTCCATGATCGTCACCCGGTAGCGGGCGACGACCGGCGCATAGCGGACCGTCTCGAGCCAGTCGCGCATCTCGTCGATCCGCCGGGCGCTCGAGGCCGCGTCGACCTCGACGACGTCCAGCCAGTCATCGTGACCGGTGCGCAGGCACGAATCGCACTTCATGCACGGCGTGGCGGTCGGGCCCGGCGACGACTGGCAGTTGAGGCAGCGCGCGAGGATGCGGGCCGTCGTGGTCTTGCCGGTGCCCCGCGGGCCGGAGAACAGGTAGCCGCGCGCGGGCCGGCCGGCGCTCAGCGCATTTGCCAGCGCCCGCGCCACATGCTCCTGCCCGACCATCTCTTCGAACGTCGTCGGGCGATAGCGGTTATAGAGGCTTCCGCCGGATTCGCCGCTCACGCAGTCCCTTCGATTGTCAACGTCAGCTGCGGCGCCCCTGCGAAGCAGGGGACGCCGGCGCTGAGGTGACCGTGCACCCACCGTCGAAACACGCCACGAAAGCGGTACCCATGCCGCCAACTCCGGCGAGGTAACCCCACTGCGCGTAGGCGGATCCGCTTAAGGCTGCTTCCTTCCGGACCTGACCTGGTTCGCGGTCGCCCACCGAATGGGACCTCACCATCAACGTCGCATTGCACGGACCCGACCCTTTCAGACATGCGCCTCGGGTGGGAATTGTGCCCCGCTGAAGCGGATTTCGGGTACAGGGCACCGCTAGCTCCCCGCCTAGCACGGTCACTCCGTGAGGATAGAGGACCCCCGGCGTGTCCGCGAGGTGCGGCGGCCGGCGTCCCGGCCTGGCGCGGGAGGCGCTACTTGCTGCGACGGCGAAAGCGTGGTCCGACGCTCTCCCCGCCGCGCCTGATGCCGACGGCGCCGAAGAACGCCGCGACGCCGCCGCCGATCATGGCCATCGTCAGCACGAGATACACGAACACCACCCCGTTCGAGGAGTTGTGGATGGCGGCGTTGATGCCCCACATGACCACGCCCCAGAGGGCGCCGAGCACGACGCCGGTCATGACGATGCGCCAGCGGTTGGGCGGCGCGGGTGGGGCCGGGGCTTTGGGTGGTTTCTTGGCCATGGTGATCGGGTTCGCCGACAAGCCTAACGGACCGGCAGGACCCCGACTCGGGCCGCCGGCCCGTCGATGTCACCCGTCGACCGGGACACTTGCCCTGCCCGCTGCGCGCCGGTTGTGCGCACATTTGGGTAACATAGATTTCCGAAATGAGGGTCACCGAACATCTGTCCTTCAGGCACCCGACGACGCGCGGGTTCGCGCCTGCTCGCCGCACTCCTGCTCACCGCCGCGGTGCTCGCCGGGTGCGGGTCCTCCGGGTCGGCGAACTCGCTGACGCTCTATAGCGGCCAGCACGTCCAGACGACCGCCGCGCTGGTGCAGGCATTCGAAAAGTCGACCGGGATCACGGTCGACACCCGCAGCGACGACGAGGCCACCCTCGCCGCGCAGATCAGCACCGAGGGCTCGAACTCGCCGGCGGACGTCTTCTACACCGAGAACTCGCCCGCGCTCGAGTACCTGCAGGGCAAGGGCCAACTCAGCCCGGTGCTGCCGAGCACGCTCGCCAAGGTGCCCGCCAAGTACAGCTCGCCGCAGGGCGACTGGGTCGGGGTCTCGGCGCGCGCGGGCGTCATCATCTACAACCCGAGCCTGATCTCGGCGACTGCGCTCCCGACCAGCGTGATGCAGCTCGCGGGGGCGGCGTACAAGGGCAAGCTCGCCCTCGCGCCCGCGGAGACCGATTTCCAGCCCGTGGTGACCTCGGTGGCGAAGACCTACGGCGATACCGCGGCGGTCAGCTGGCTCAAGGGCCTCGCCGTCAAACGCCGGCGGCCGCGTCTACCCCAGACAACGAGTCCGTCGTCAACGAGATCAACCGCGGCAGCGCCGCCCTCGGGATCATCAACCAGTACTACTGGTACCGGATCCGGGACGAGATCGGCGCGTCCAACATGCACGCCAAGATCGCGTTCCTGGCGCCGCACGACGCCGGCTACGTCATCGACGTCTCCGGCGCCGGGATCCTCAAGTCGAGCAGCCACCAGGCCAACGCCCAGCGCTTCTTGGCGTTCCTGGTGTCCCCGCAGGCCCAGCAGATCATCGCGCACTCGGAAAGCTACGAGTACCCGCTCACGCCGGGCGTCGCGGCCTCGTCCAAGGAGGTGCCGCTCGCGCAGCTGCAGCCGAATTCGGTGACGATCGCCGACCTGGGCGACGGCGCGACGCGCGATTTCCTTGCTGCGGCAGGCGGGTCTGCTGTGAGCCCTGCGCGCCGCCGCGACCCCCGCACCTCCACGCCTCCGCCAATGGCGACCGTAGCCGCAGGTCCCAGGCGCGCCGGACCAGACGACGGCGGGACAGGCCGCCGTCGTCGGGCCGCGTCGCCGGGTCCCGTCGCTGATTCTGTTGGCGCTCAGCCTGGCCGTCGCCGTCGTGCTGGCGGCACCGCTGGTCTTCCTGCTCCTCGAGGCGCGCGATTCGAGCTGGTCGACGGTCTGGAGTCTCATCTGGAGACCGCTGACCTGGACGTTGTTGTGGAACACGATCCGCCTGACGGTCGTCGTGACCGTCCTCTGCGCGATCATCGGCACCCTCGCGGCGTGGTGCGTCGAGTGCACGGATCTGCCGCTGCGGCGCATGTGGGCGGTGCTGGTGGTGATCCCGTTCGCGATCCCCGACTTCGTCGTGAGTTTCGGCTGGGCGTCGCTGTCCCCGGCCGTGCAGGGCTTCCGCGGGGCCGTGCTGGTGATGACCCTGGCGGTCTACCCGCTGGTGTACCTGCCGGTCGCCGCGGCGTTTCGGAGCGCCGACCCCGGGCAGGAAGAGGCAGCCCGCAGCCTCGGGCTGGGCCGGATCCAGACGTTCCTGCGCGTCACGCTGCGTCAGGCCCGCGGCGCGATCCTGGGGGGCGCGCTGCTGGTGACGCTCATCATCCTCGCCGAGTACGGCGCCTTCGAGATCCTGCACTACTACACGCTGACGACCGAGATCTTCACCGAGTTGCAGGTCGCCTTCAGCGTCGCGACGGCCTGTGCGCTGTCGCTCGTGCTGGTCGGCGTCAGCATCGTCGTCCTGGCCGGCGATCTGGCGGTCCAGGGACGCGGGCGGCTGGTGCGCACGGGGTCGTTCGCCCAGCGGGCGACCCGGCGCCACGCCCTCGGGGCGTTCACGATCCCGGTGCTCATCGCCTTCACGGTGCTGGTCGGCCTTGCGCTGGGGGTGCCGATCGGCTCCAGCATCTACTGGATGTTCGCCCGCCAGAGCGCCGCGGTCGCCGGCACCTCGCTGGTCAGCGCGGGGATCAACACCGCCGTCTACAGCGCCTCGGCGGCGCTCTTGGCGACGATCATGGCCTTGCCCGTCGCGCTCTACGCGCTGCGCTACGGCACGCGGCTCGCGCGCTCTGCTCGAGCGCAGCACCTACATCGTCCTGGCGATGCCCGGGGTCGTGATCGCGTTGGCGCTCAGCTACTTCGCCGAACGGTACGCGGGCGGTTTGGGCTACCAGAGCGCGGCGCTGCTGATCGTCGCCTACGCGATCCTGTTCTTCCCGCTGGCGCTCGTCGGGGTACGGGCGTCGGTGGCCTACGCGCCGACCAGCCTCGAGGAGGCCGCGCGGTCGCTCGGATCCGGCCGCCTGGCCGTGTTCCGCCGCGTCACCCTCCCGCTGGTGGGACCGGGCCTCGCCGCCGCGTTCTGCCTGGTGTTCCTGGCGGCCCTGACGGAGCTCACGGCGACGCTGCTGCTCATCCCGACCGGCGCCCAGACGCTCTCGACCCAGTTCTGGGCCTATGAGCAGAACCTGTCGTACGGGCAGGCCGCCCCGTTCGCGCTGGTGATCATCGCGGTGGCGGCGGTCCCCAGCTACGTGATCGCGCGCTATTTTGATCGACTGCCCGCCCGCGCCGCGAGGTCCAAGTGACGAACCCGCCCGCCGATCTGCGCATCGCCGACCTGCACAAGTCGTTCGGCTCCCACCCCGTGCTGCGGGGTGTCGATCTCACCGTGCCGGCGGGCACGTTCGCGGCGGTCGTCGGGCAGAGCGGCAGCGGCAAGACGACGCTGCTGCGCATCCTGGCGGGCTTCGACCGCCCCGACCGGGGCTCGGTGGCGATCGGCGGGGCGACGCTCGACGACGGCCACACCCACGTGCGCGCCGAGCAGCGCCGGATCGGCTACGTCCCGCAGGAGGGCAGCCTGTTCCCGCACCTGAGTGTCGCGGCCAACGTCGGCTTCGGGCTGTCGCGCCGCGACCGGCGCGGGTCGCGCGTGCACGAGCTGCTGGCGATGGTCGGCCTGGAGGGCCTCGGGCACCGCTATCCGCACCAGCTCTCGGGTGGCCAGCAGCAGCGGGTGGCGCTCGCCCGGGCGCTCGCGGTGCAGCCCCGGCTGGTGCTGCTCGACGAGCCGTTCGCCGCCCTCGACGCGAGCTTGCGGGCCAGCGTGCGCGAGGACGTCCAGGCGATCCTCTCGCGGGCGGGGACGACCGCGATCCTCGTGACCCACGACCAGGACGAGGCGCTCTCGATCGCCGATCTGGTGGCGGTGATCCGCGACGGGCGCATCGCCCAGGCGGACGATCCGCAGCGACTGTATGCATCGCCGGTGGACGTCGAGCTGGGCGGATTTATCGGCGAGGCCAACGTCATGACGGCATCGCACGCGGGGACCGCGTCGAGACGCCGCTGGGCATGCTCGAGGTGCGCGGCGGGCTCAACGCGCGCTTCGGCGAGCGCATGACCGTGCTCGTCCGGCCGGAGCAGGTCTGGGTGTTCCCCTACGAGGACGGGCCGGGCGTGGCGGGCAAGTCGTGCACACCGGCTTTCACGGTCACGATTCGATCATCGGGATCGCCATCGAGTCGGACGCGCTGCCGGCGCCGATCACCTCGCGGGTGTTGGGCGCGCTCGCGCTGCGCCCTGGCGCGGCGGTCCGGATCAACATCCGCGGGCCGGTCAATGCCTGGCCGCAGGGCGCCCGACCGCGGGACGCCGCAGATCCCGTGGTCGCCCAGCCGGGCTGACGTGAATCGTCGGCGCCGGCGCCGGAGCGCTCAGGCCGCGGCGCGCACCGGGGTCCCACAGCCGGTCAGGTCGTAGCCCCCGACCCGGGCGATCCGCTGGGCGAAGGCGGTGCTGGCGAGGACCTCGCCCAGGGCCTCGATGCCCGGCAGCGCGGCCCACCGTTCGGCGATCCAGATCTCGACCGTGTGGTCCTCGAGCGCCGTGAACGCGAGCCCGAACGCGCGCGCTGCGGCCTCGGTCGTCACGGCCGCGGAGCCGGTGAGCGCAGCGATCCGCGCGGCGTCGATATGACCGCGGGCGATCGGTCCGGGGGGTGGGGCGACCCCTGCCGCGGCCGCGGCCCGCAGGAACGCCTCCTGGCTCGTCGCCGCCGGCTCGCGTTGCACGATCGCGGTGCCGCGCGCGGCAAGCGCCGCGAGACCCGACCCCCGCAGGCCGGCGGGCATGCCCAGACCGACCTGCCATCGCGCCAGGTGCCAGCGAACGACAGGTCCCGGCCGCGCCGGCAGGTGCGTCTCGCGGTTGTGCACGACGGCGGCGTGCACGCTGCCCGCGGCGAGGGCGGCGACGGCGGTGCCCGTCGCGGTCGGGATGGCCAGCAGGCTGCGGGGACCGTCGCGATCGAGCAGCGCCTCGGCGAGCCCCAGGGCGGGATCGCAGCCGGCGATCACGGTCGCCGCGGGGCGCGCGCCCGGCAATACGCGTACGACCTCACCGCTCATCAGCGCGTCCGGTCTCGCCCAGCCGCCACCGGACGACCCCGTGGTCGGCAAGCTCGCTGGCGACCAGCCGCGCTCCGACGCGTCCGATGCGCACGGGTGCCCCGTCCGGCGGGCGCCCGCCGAGCGCCGGCATGGCGGGTCGGGGCGAGTTCTCGCCGAACAGCGCCTCGACGCTCGTGCCGAGTGCCCTGGCGAGCCCGAGCGCGGCGCCGACCGCCGGCGCGTTGCGTCCGGCTTCGACGGCGGCGACCAGCTGACGGCTCACGCCCGCGCGCGCGGCGAGCTCCGCCTGCGTGAGGCCCTGCTCGAGTCTGCGGGTGCGCAGCGACCGCGGGATCATGGTTGCCAGAATACTGGCAACGCTCTTGTATTTGGCCACGCGCGCGGCCAACGGACCATCGTCGTTCGGACTCGAGACCGGGCGACGGGGCGCACACGTACCCCCGCCCCGACGACGCCAAGGGAGACTGTGCAATGAGACGAACCCCGCCGCGGGCAGCCGCCGCCGGCATCGCCGCGATCGGGATCACCTTCGGCGTGGCGGCCTGCGGGAGCAGTAGCACCAGCTCCCCATCGACCGGTTCCGGATCGGCGGCCAGCGCCCACGGTCCTCGCCGCCGCGTCGCTGTCGAAGGTCTTTCCGAAGATCGATCCCGCTCCGCACTACACCTTTGGCGGATCCGGGGCGCTCGCGACGCAGATCGAGCAAGGGGCGCCGGCCGACGTGTTCGCGGCCGCCAGCGCCAAGCAGCCGGCGGCGCTGCTGGCCAAGGGCGTGATCGGTGCCCCGGTCAAGTTCGCCACCAACCGGCTCGTGCTCGTCGTCCCGAAGGGCAACCCAGCGCACATCACCACGGTCAGCGACATCACCAAGCCGGGCGTCAAGCTGGTGATCTGCGCCGCGCTCCGTGCCATGCGGCGACTATGCGCGCAGTGTGTTCACGAACCTCGGGATCACGAGCGCGGCCATGCGGAATGTCGTCAGTGAGGCGAGTGACGTCACGCAGGTCGTCGCGCAAGTCGCCCTCGGCCAGGCCGACGCGGGCTTCGTCTACATCACCGATGCGGACGCGGCCAACGGCAGACTCACCGTCATCGGCCTGCCCGCGGACGCCAAGCCGGCGACCTCGGACTACATCGCGGTGGTCAAGGCCGGAGCCCACCAGGCCGGGGCCGCCGACTTCGTCCAGGCGGTCATGTCGGCCCGCGGCCAGGCGATTCTGCGGGCCGCCGGCTTCGGTGCGCCGTGAGTCGCCGGGCAGCGCCGCACCCGGCCCCGGCCGGGTGGACAGCGACCTTCCCGGGCCGCCGGACCGCCCTCGCCCGCGCCGGGCTGATCGCCGCCGGAGCACTGGTGATCGCGGTCGTGCTGGCGTTCCTCCTGCTGCCGATCATCGCGCTGCTGACCTACCAACCGCTGGGTGAGCTGCTCAACGGCCTGGATGCGCAAGGTGACCCTCGACGCGATCGGGGTGTCGCTCAAGACGAACGCGATCGCGTTCGGCATCACGGTGCTGTTCGGGACGCCGTTCGCCTACATCCTCGCCCGCCACCGGTTTCCCGGCCGCAGCGTCGTGATCACGCTCGTCGAACTGCCGCTGGTCATGCCGCCGGCGGTCGCCGGGCTCGGCCTGCTGGCCGCCTTCGGACGGCTCGGCCTGCTCGGGTCCGACCTACAGGTGCTCGGCATCGACCTCGCCTTCACCCAGGCGGCGGTCGTCCTGGCGATCATGTTCGTGGCGGGGCCCTTTTACTCTGCGGGGGGCGATCGCCGCGTTCGAGGCGCTTGACGCGAATGTCCTCGACGTTGCCGGGACCCTCGGGGCGGGTCCGCTGCGGCGGATGCTGCGCGTGGCCGTCCCGCTGGCAAGCGGGGGGCTCGGTGCGGCGGCAGGGGCGAGCTTCGCGCGGGGCATGGGTGAGTTCGGCGCTACGATCCTGTTCGCCGGCAGCTTCCAGGGAGTCACCCAGACGCTTCCGTTGGCCGTGTACGACCTGTTTGACGCCAATCTCGACCAGGCCGTCGCCATCGGCGTGCTCCTGCTGTTCGTCAGCGCCGCCATCCTGCTCGCCTCGAAGCTGATCCTGCGTTCATGGAACACCTGGACATCGACGTCACCCTCGCGCGGCGCACGTTCGATCTCCGCGCCGAGCTGAGCGTCGGCGCGGAGACGGTCGCCCTCGTCGGAGTCTCGGGTTCAGGCAAGACGTCGCTGTTGCGCACCGTGGCCGGGCTCGATCGACCCGAGGCCGGGCGAATCGCGTTCGGCGGGGAGACCTGGTTCGATGCCGCCGCGCGCATCGATCGCAAGCCCGAGCAGCGACGGGTGGGGTACGTGCCGCAGGACTACGCCCTGTTTCCCCACCTGAGTGTCGCCGGCAACGTGCGGTTCGCCAGCCGGCGCGACCGTCCCGACCTGCTCGAGCGACTCGGGATCGCCCATCTGGCCGACGCACGACCCTCCCAGCTGTCCGGTGGCGAGCGCCAGCGCGTCGCCCTGGCGCGCGCGCTGGCACGGGAGCCTGGCGTGCTGCTGCTGGACGAACCGTTCGGGGCGCTCGATGCGGTGACCCGGCAGCGTGTGCGCGACGAGCTTGCCGACATGCTCGTGACCCTGCGGCTGCCGACCCTGTTCGTCACGCATGCCTTCGACGACGCGACCGCGCTGGCCGCCCGCGTCGGGGTCCTCGACGCGGGCCGTCTCGTGCAGCTCGACGCCCCCGCGGCGGTGCTGGCCAGACCGGCGTCGGCGGCGGTCGCCGCCGTGACCGGTGCGAACCTCCTGACGGGCGTGGCGCGCGTCGCCTCGACCGGCGCGCAGGTGCATCTGGACGGGGGCGGGATGCTGCAGAGCGCGACGCGGGCCGAGGGCCCGGTGCGGGTCGCCATCTATCCCTGGGAAATCGCGCTGGTCGCACCGGACACGGCGACGCTCACCGATCGCGTCATCAGCCTTCGCGACGACCGGGGCGCGCGGCTCGTGCGCCTGCAGCGGCTCGTCGTGCGGATTGCCGGTGGCGACGACGAGCACCCTGCGATCGGCGAGGGCGCACTCGTCGGTCTGCGCGTTGCCGCCGAGCATGTGCGCCTGCTCGACGCCTGACCTGACGCCGTGCCTGAGGGGATCGCCGCGGGACCGGC
Source organism: uncultured Thermoleophilia bacterium (assembly GCA_963784985.1). Classification (GTDB taxonomy): domain Bacteria; phylum Actinomycetota; class Thermoleophilia; order Miltoncostaeales; family Miltoncostaeaceae; genus CAITWD01. The sequence goes on along the minus strand of CAWATR010000015.1, from coordinate 35,319 downwards.
CGCGTGAACTTGCGCTAGCACGTAAATAGGCGTAGTACTTGTGGACGCAACCAATTGGCGCCGTTGGCGCACGAGGAGGGCCGGGCGTTGGGAACCCGCACGAACTGGTCGATGGCGCCGGAGGTCCGTGTCTCCGGCCAGGACCGCATCAGCTACGGGGCGGTGCACCTGAACGTGACCGATCCGCGCCGGTCGCTGGAGTTCTGGCGCGACCTCATCGGCATGCAGGCGATCGACACCGTCGACGACGGCATCGCGCTCGGCGCCGGCGACCGGGCCCTCCTGGTACTGCACCCCGGCGCCGAGCGCGGCGTCGGCAGGGCTGAGGCGGGGCTGTACCACCTGGCGATCCACCTGCCGGACGCGGGGGAGTTCGCGCGCCTGCTTGCCCGGCTGATCGTGGCGCGCGTGCCGCAATCACCGACCGATCACACCTTCTCGCAGGCGACGTACTTGCATGACCCGGACGGCATCATGCTCGAGCTGACCCTTGAGACCCCCGACCGGTTCCGTTCGCTCGAGATCGGGCGGGACGAGGTCGTGATGTTCGACAACCAGGGACGTCGGCGTGGACCCACCGAGGCGCTCGACGTCGAGGCCGCGCTCTCGCACCTCGGCGAGCGGGATCCGTTCGCCGCGCTGGCTGCTGGCACCGTCGTCGGGCACGTGCACCTCCATGTCCCCGACCTGCCCGCCTCCTTCGCGTTCTACCGCGACGTCGTCGGCTTCGACGAGCACGCCTACATGGCCCCGTACGGGATGGCGGATCTGCGCGCCGGCGGCGCCTTTCCGCATCGCATCGCGCTGAACAACTGGCACGGGCCCGGCGCGCGTCAGCCCCGGCGCGGGACGGCCGGTCTGCGCCATTTCGAACTGTCGCTGCGCGAACCAGGGGCGGATCTTCGTCTCGCGGCTCGGGCGAGCGCCGCAGGGGTACGGGCCGAGCGCGACGCGGCCGGGCGGCAAGTCCTCCGAGACCCGGCGGGAAACCGGGTCGTGATCCGGTCTCCGGTGCTACCGTCGGAATCGTGAATGACGTAAGCCAATCCGGGCGGCACGCCGTCGCCGAGACACCGACCCCAACGGACGATCCCGAGCGCGTCGCGGCGCGGGCCGTGCTGATGATGGGACACGACGCCGAGCAGGCATGGACCGTGGACGACGCCCTCGCCTGGGAGGGCATGCTCGAGATCTCGCGACGGCTGCGCCGGCGAGCCGAGGACATGCTCACCCGTGACGACGACCTGAGCGTGAGCATGCTCGGGATCATGGGTCGGCTCGTGCGGGCACGGGACATGACCCTTCGCCAAACGGCGCTGGCCGAGGCGACCGGGCTCAGCGTCAGCCGGGTGTCTCGGATCATCGACCTGCTGGGTGAGCGGGGGCTGGTCGTCCGCTGCGCGTGCCCGACCGACGCGCGGGCGACCGACATCGCCGTGACGGCCTTGGGCAGGGCGCGCACCGTGCGGGCGCAGCGGCGCCTGTTCGCGTTCGTCGAGGAGTCATTCGCCGGACGCCTGACCCCTGATGAGCGGACGACGCTGGCGCGGGTCTTCGCGCGGCTACTCGCGGACCACTAGCTCCGGCGGGCGACCCGCGACGTGCGGGTCAGCCGGGAGCCGGTGCCCTGCGACCTGCGTGCCAGGCCCCGCCGATGCGGTGGCGATCGGCTATCCGGCCAGGACGACGCCCAACAGCAGCGCCACCAGCGCCGCGAGGCCCGTCGTCGCGCCCCAGAGTCCCCGGGCGCGGGCGGAGGTCACACGCATGTGGATCCAGGCGGCCAGGCCCGAGACGGCGACCGCCGCGAGCTTGACGTCCAGCGTCGTCCGGTAGGCCTGTGACTGCGATCCGAGATCGACCGCGACGAGGTTCCAAATGCCGGTCGCGATCAGCAGCGCGAACCCGACCCAGAGGATCCGCGTCAGCTGGCGCGCGACCGGTTTGAGCACGTCGTTGCCCACGCGTCGCAGCACCGGGAGGAGCGCCACGAAGATGATCTGGCCGCCGACCCACACCGTCGCCCCCACAAGGTGGAGCGACAAGCGGATGTCGCCCGTGGTGATCGAAAGCATCAGGCCTCCTCACGAGGTCCACCGCGCGTCGGCGACCTGCGGTCCGATCCTGCCGTGCGGCGGACCGCGGGGATGCGGGCGTGCCCCGCGCTGCCCCCGGGTCGGCGCAGCACCGGTTCCCGGGCGTTGAGAAAGGCGCCGGTCAGCGCGCCGGCGACGTCACGGCCCGTGCCGGGCGTACGTCGGCGCATCCTTCGGCACGGGCGCGATGCCCTCGAAGCGCACGACGCAGCCGGCGTCGTGGGGGTGACGCACCTCGAATTCGGTGATCGTCACTGGGGACTGGGCGGTCGTGGCCGCACCATCCAAGAGGCCGCGATGCAGCGCACAGACGATCGTCCCGCCCGGGGTGAGCACCGCCTCGGCGAACGGGCAGTGATCGAAGCGCAGCTCGAGCACGCCGCTGGCGGCGTCCTTGACCGAGGTCGTCTCGTGGGGCGCGAAGCCGAGGCGCGCCAGCGAGCCGATCAACTGCTCGCGCTGCGCGCCGGACACGATCAGCGATGCATGCGCCTCGCCGAAGGCCCGGGCCCGGTCGTGGTCGACGCCTGCGTCCACGAGCATCGTCACCAGCAGTTGGACGAGCGCTTGCTGGGCGGCGATGCGGGACACCTCGGGATCAACGAGCACGAAGCGCTCGGTGGGGCGCCCGCGCCCGCGCGGCGGGTTGCGCTCGACGGCCACCAGCCCCGCCTGCGCGAGGATCCGCAGGTGGTTGCGGATGGCGTTGTGGTGCAGGTCCCCGATCTGCGTGACGACTTCGGCGACCGTGAGTCCGCCCGGCGCGCCGCCGAGCTCCTCCGCGATCCGGCGCCTGGCGGGATGGGCCAGCACGCTGGCCGCTGCCAGGGCGGCCGGCTGGGGCACGCCGACGCGCTCGCGAGGAGTCGTGGGGGCGGCCGTGACCCGTCCATCGGCGCGGTGCGTGTGGGCGGCGAAGTCGGTCATTTCCCCAGTTTCACGATAGCGGACGACGCCGGGTGCCCCGCGACGGCGCGCCGGCGCGCTCTGCGGGCCGTGAGCCATTCTGCTGGGCGCGCGTCGCGGGGGCAGGTCGTTGGACGACGACCGAGGCGCCTTGGTCGCAGAGCTCCGCCGATTGTCCGCACGTCCGGCGCAATCCCGCCGATTTCTCGCGGCATCGTGACGCCGCGGCGACGCCCGGCGCCCTGGCGATCACCGGCAGGCCGACCCGGGCGCGGTTTTTTGCAACCATTGTGGAAATATGTTCGTACGGGGGACGAGCGCCCCGTCCGGGGACGGGTCGGGGCCGCGTCGTCATGACGAGTGCCCAGGGAGTCGAACGATGACCGACCGCGAGTGGCGTTCCGCATTTGCGTCGGCGCGTCGCGTGCGTGCGGCCGAGGCTGCCCCGGGGACGCAACGGACTGCCGGGCCGGTCGACCTTCAGCCGACTGTCGCCGCCGGCCGGGCGTCCGCCGAAGCGTCGTCGATACGCCACAGATCTCACGATGGGGCCTGCAGAGTGAGCACACCGCGTCCATCTGCCACGGAGGCCCGCGAACTCGCGCGGGGCCTGCGTCTGCGGGCGCCACGCGAGTGGGTTCCGCTCGAGCGCCTCGCCGGTCGGCGTCTGTCCGAGCCGGTGCGGACGCGGATCGCCCAGCCGCATGCAACCTCGGCGGCGACGGACGGCTGGGCGCTGCGCAGCGCTGCGACGCCGGGGATGCTGCGGGTCATCGCTGAGAGCGCCGCGGGGCGCCCGTACCGCGGTCCGCTCAGTCTGCGAGAGGCCGTCCGCATTGCGACCGGGGCGCTCGCCCCCGAGGCGGCCGATGCGGTCCTGCGGCGCGAGCACGGCAGCGAGCGCGACGGTGTCCTGGAGGCCGCGCACGTGCGTGCCGGGCGCGACCTCCGGCTGGCGGGGGACGAGTATCCGCGGGCGGGCGAGGTCTTGCCCGAGGGCCACCGGATCAGGGCCCACGATCTCGGGGTGATCGCAACCTGCGGCTGGGACGGCGCGTTCTGCGAGCAGCGCCCGCGGGTGGCCGTCGTGGCCAGCGGCGCCGAGCTCGTCCCGCCCGGGCAGCTGCCCGGCGATTCCGGGGTCGTCGACGCGAACCGATTCGCGATCGCCGCCGCGGCTGCCGCCGTCGGTGCGGAGGTGGCATGGACCCGGTGCGTGCCGGACACCGACCAGGATGTCGCCGCGGCGATCACCGACGCGGTCAGTGGCGGCCCGGACAGCGTGGACCTGCTGGTCACCACCGGGCACGCGTCGGTCGGAGACCACGATCACGTGCGGCAGGCGCTCGCGGAGATGGGCGCGCAGACCGTCTTCGACGGGATCTCGATGCGCCCTGGCCGCCGGACCGGGCTCGTGCTGATCGGCCAGACCCGCGTGCTGGTGTTGCCCGGGACTCCCGGCGCCGCGGTGATCGCATTCCACCTCATTGGGCGGGAGCTGCTGGGCGGCGGGACGTGGGCCCCTGCGGTCCTCGCCAGGTCGTGCCGCGCGGATGGACCGTATGACGAGTTCGTGTGGTGTGGTGTCACCGATGCCGGCCTCGTCCCCGCGCAGCGGCAGGGGAGCGCATCGCTGTCGGGGCTCGCGGCCGGCGACGTGCTGGGCTGGATCACCCCCGGGGACCCGCTGCGTGCTGCAGGGACGCCCGTGCTTGCGAGCGCGCTCCCGTAGCGCCCGGGGGCCTCCTGGCCCGGTGTGCGTGCGGATGGGTCTCCGGCAGGTGCGGGTATCTGCGGGCGCGCGTGCGCTTCGGTTCCGCCGGGAGTTCGCCCGGCGGGGTCGCGGTGTGACGGGACCGGGGCCGGCGTGCATCGGACGGCCCGCGAGCGGGTACATGACCATCGCGGCCGCATGGATCAGCGCTCGGTCGGGTCCATGCGGAGCTGCTGCATCCGGATCGAGGTCCGCGCGCGCGGCACTCGGTCCCTGGCCGTGCCGCGATCAGTGGGGGCTGGTCTCGGCACGGTCACCAGTCGTGCGGACCGCGCCGCTTGCGGTCGTACCGGCATGAAGATGATGCGCGGACAGACGACGCGACACCGAATTCCGGTGTTACCGTGAGCAACGGTGAGCCACTCGGCGGGGACGACGCCGAGTGCCCCTCGCGTCGAAGGGATGTTGCCTGGATGGTGTCGGTGCGCGAACCTAGATCTGTGGGCACCCCTCCGCTGACCGACGGCTTCGGGCGATCGCATTGCTCGCTGCGCCTCTCGGTGACCGATCGCTGCAACCTGCGCTGCCGCTACTGCATGCCGCGCCGAGGGCCTGCGCTGGCTCGGGCGGGCCGAGGTGGCGACCGACGACGAACTCGATACGACTGGCCGGCGTCCTGGTCGCGCTTGGTGTCACCGATATCCGGGTGACCGGCGGCGAGCCGCTGGTCCGTCCCGGCGTCGCCGGGATCGTCGGACGTCTGCGGCGACTCCCGGGGCTCCGGGAGATCACCATGACCACCAACGGCGTGCTGCTGGCCGAGCACATCGATGCGCTCGTGGAAGCCGGGCTCGACCGGCTCAACGTCAGCGTCGACAGCCTGGATCCGGGACGCTTCACGATGATCACGCGCCGGAACGATCTGGCCCGCGTCCTCGACGGACTGGCTGCCTGCGAACGTCACCACACCCTGGGTCCGATCAAGGTCAACGCCGTGGTCCTGCGCGGCCTGAGCGAACCGGACGTGCTGCCGCTTGCGCGTCTGGCACGCGAACGTCCCTACGTGGTGCGCTTCATCGAGTCGATGCCGATTGACGCAGGGCACACCTGGACCTGCGAGCAGGTCATTCCCGGCGAGGAACTGCGCGCCATGATCGGTGCCGCCTGGCCCCTCCGCGAGTTGCCGCGCACGCGCCCGTCGGCGCCGGGACGTCGCTGGCGCTTTGCCGACGGCTGCGGTGAACTCGAGTTCGTCAGTTCGGTCTCGGAGCCGTTTTGCGCCAGTTGCGACCGGCTGCGCCTCACCGCGGACGGACGGTTGCGCGCGTGCCTGTTCGCGACGTCGGAGACCGATCTGCTGACGCCGCTGCGCGCCGGTGCCACCGACGCGGAGCTCACCGCGCTCATCGCCGACACCGTGGCGGCGAAGGGGCCGGGGCACGGCATCGGCACCCCAGGGTGGAGCTACGCGGGGCGCCCGATGAGCATGATCGGCGGCTGACGCAACCGCGTGCGGGTGCGGCGGTGCGGTGCTACCGGCCGGGCCCCCGCATGCGCTGCGACCGCGCCGCCGGGTCGGGGATCGACGCTCCGCCCCAGCGCTCGGGTTCGACATCGGCGAGCGTCTCGGAGAACGTCCATCGGTGCCCGGCGAGGTCTTCGGCGGTGTACTGCCGCTCGCCGTAGGGGAAGTCGGTCGGTTCATCGACGATCCGCGCCCCGTGATGTCGCGCGTGGGCGCAGTGGGCCCGCGCGTCGTCGACGCGCACCATCACCGAGTGCGTGACCTGGCCCGGCTGCGGCGCGCATCGCGCACCGTGCACGTCGGCGATGATGACCGCGCCCCCGCCGGCGCGCAATTGGGACCGGTGCGCCTCGCCGATCCGGACCCGCTCCGAGAACCCGAAGGCCGCAGTCAGCCACTCGACCGCGGCACGGACATCCGGGTAGGTCAGCACGGGGACGACGGGTGCGTCGGGGATCGAGCGATTAGGTCGCACACCCGTGATGCTACGACGCGCATGCCGACACGGGTACGGTGGCGCTGTCATGGCAGTACTGGCACCGAACCTGCCACCGCGGGTGGGTCGCAGTGCATCCAACCACGGTGGCCTGCGGACCCGTCGCGCGATCGCTCTGGCGGCGCTGGGACGTCAGGTCATCTCCCGCATCGGCGTGTGACGCTCGTTCCACATCCGGCCGACGACAGCCCCGAAGATCAGGACATGACCGCTGGCCGGGCCGACGTGCTGGCCCACCTGGACCTGGAGAAACAGGTAGACGCCAAGTCCGACTACCCAGGACACGCGGATGAGTAGTGGCGTCTTCCAGCCGCTCGGCGGGTCTGGTCGTAGATCTTCTCGTACCAGCTCTGAAGGGTGCCGGCGATGGTGCCATGTAGCCGGAAGCTGCCAGGCACTCGCGCGAGTTCGGCTCGAGCTTCTCCGCGACCGGTGCCCGGCCTACGAAGAGGGTTCTTGCCTGATGCCACTTCGGGCCCCCGGCCTTGCACAGCGCCGGGACTAGGGGTCAGCGAGCGCCGCGGAGTAGACGTCCAGTCACCTGCTCGAACGTCGTCGGATGTCGGAGCTCGCGCGCAAGCCTCGCAATCCAGACATCGGCGTAGAGGTAGATCTTGACGGACTCGTCCCATACGCAGTAGCGGGCGTCCGTTTCCTCGGGTCGGTTCGCGCCCTTCCCGGGCGCACGCCGACGAGCCCGGCGGGGGTGGCAAGGAGTTGGATCGAGAGCGCCGTCGGGCCACCATTGCGAATGCGCGGGGCGGCGCTGGACAGGCGCGGCCCCGCGCACACCGGCCTCAGCCTTCGGCGGTCGTCGGGTCGATCACCGAGCGCACAGCGTTGATCGGTTCGGCAGGGAAGCCGCCCCGGCGCGCATGCTCCCTGATGAGATCCTCGCTCGGGGCGATGTAGACGCAGTAGGTCTTGTCGCCGGTGACGTAGCTCTGGACCCACTGCACGTCCGGACCGAGCTCGCGGAGCACCGCGCAGGACTTCCTTGCGATCGCCGTGAGCTCATCCTGCGACGCTCCACCGATCCCGTTAATCTCCCGCTCGATGACATACTTCGGCATCGAAGCCTCCTTCATATCGAGGTGGCCGGCCGGTGATGGTCGACCGATGCAGGTAGCCTCCATCCGCAGCGTGTGAGCCGGCGTGTGACCATCTGGCAACGCGACCGCTGGCCCACTTAGATGCAGCGCCAGTGTGGGTGGCGCCTCCCGCGGTGTCAGCCGCGCTCTGCTTGGACGAGCAACTGTTCGAGAACGGGGTTGTCGACGTCCCGAGCGAGGAGGCGCGCCGCGGCGAGCGTCCCGCCGCCGCCGAGGTAGCTGAGATGGATCTGTGAGCGCACGACCAGCTCACGCATCCCGGTGCGAGAGGCGAGCGCCCGGAGCCGTTCGACCAGTTCTCGAGCAGAGTCGTCGCCAGCGTGAACGGCGTCTCCCGCGAGGGCGTCGAGGACGTAACCGTGTGCCCATTCATAGCGGTCAGGCACTCGCGTGCATCGAACGACAGCCTCCTCGAGCCATTGTCGGGCCTCTTTGGTCCGGCCTCGCCGAGCCTCCAGCAGGCCGATCCCGCGAGCCGACATTCCTTCCCAACAGGGATCGTCCACTTGGCAGGCGAGCGTGAATGCGTGCCCAAGCCGCTCGGCAGCACCGTCGAGATCCCCGCCGCGGACGTCGAGTTCTGCACGCAGCGTCTCGGGTAGTGGGCGGAATGCCAGCCAGCGCTCGGCCTCCACGAGGTCGAGGCTGCGGTCTAACGTTGCGGCCGCCGCCGCGTCGTCGCCTCGGAGCAGGTGGATCCGGCCAATCAACGTCAGCGACCAAGCGGCGAGGCGGCCGTCTCGGCCGGCCTCGGCTCGCTCGACCGACTCGCCAAGCCGCTCAAATGCGGGCCCGTATTCGGCCATGTCGGAGTAGTTCATGCCCTGCACGGCCCGCACCGAGGCGATCTCGTCGTCGCCCTCTGCCATGACCTCAGCTTTGGACAACCACACCTTGGCTCGCTCCCGCTGACCTGATTGCACGCTGATGTAGCCGAGCTCGCGGTGCGCGGCGACGCTCGAGACACGGTCACCTGCCCGCTCGGCCACCGCAATCGCCTGGTGGAGCACGGCGGCACCCTCCTCGTCGCGGCCCCGTACGGCGTGGATGAGCATCGTGCCCAGCGCGACCAGCGCGCGGGCGCGGAGAGCGAGATCGCCGCAGCTCGCGGCCTCCGTGCACGCCCGCCGCAGGCGCTCGAGCGCCGCTCAACCGCACCGGCCGCCGCCGCGGCCTCACCGGCCTCGAGTTGCCCAAGCGCAGACGCCCGCCCGCCCCACGACGGGTGGGCCGAGCACGCGATCCAACGCATATGCGGCCCGACGGACCGCGGGCGAGGGCGCCACTCCGAGCTCGCGTCGAAATATCTCGCCGCAGTGATCGGCTTGGGCAAGCGCCCCGGCTGCGGTCTCCGCTCAGCGCGAGGCCCCTCACGAGTAGCTCGTGATGGCCCTCGTGGAGCGGGTTGAGCCCGACGGCCTCGGACGCTAAGCTGCACCGCCGGCGTCCAGCCTCCCCGCCGCAAGCTCGTGACAGCGCAGTGTCGTGGAGCAGGGCTTCCGAGGCCCCGGCCAGGTGGCGGCGCTCGACGAGCAACCACGAATCGAACTCCGGGCTCGAGGCGAACGACAAGCCCTCCCCAGTAGTTCGCCGCTGAGCCCCTCCAACCACTCGCGATGCGACAGGGCGGCCCGAAGTCAGCAAAAGGGCATCGACCACCGTGTCAGTCGGAAGCTCCAGCTGGGGTGGATCGCCGCGGCAACGATCCCGGCTCTCCCAGGGCCCGGCGGAGCTCAGCGAGGGTCCACCGAAGCGCACCCAAACGGATCGCCGGCCTCCGAGAAGAGCAGGCCGGCGAGCTGCCGACGACTGGCGGGACGCCGGGCTGAGCAGCAGGTAGGCGAGAAGCCCCCACGCCTTGGTTCCCCGCGGGGGCTTGATCGGCCGGCACCGACGCGCAAGCGCGGGCTTCCCCAGCAGACGAATGGTCAACGTCACGCATCCCTCCCAGTGCCCGAGTGCGCGCGGAGTCGCCGACGCGTCACCCAAGCGGCCATTCCTTGCCGCGGCTCGCCCCTAGTGGGAGAGTGGCGTGAGCAACCACGAGCGTAGCGCTGGTTCGGCCCCCGAGCAAAGGAGATCCAGTGCCCAGGTACGTGATCGAGCGAGAGCTTGGCGACATCACCGACGATCAGCTCCAGCAGACGGCTGGGATTTCGAAGCGGATTCAGAGAGAACGACTTTCCGGAGATTGATTGGGAGCACTCGCACGTCGTGCGCGTGGACGGCGGACTCAAGTCGTTCTGCATCTACACTGCGCCCGACACGAAAGCGATACGCAACCACGCCGCAGCCGTTGGGATCCCGGTCGATCAGATCCACGAGATTCACACCGACATCATCCCCGGCGAGCTGCCTTGACTAGGTAAGTCAGTGTGACAGCACTCCTGGCGCTTGCCGGCATGGACCCCGCGGTTGCCGCCGAGCGGCTCGAGCACAGCGACGGAGGCGCGCCGTTCCTCAAGACCTACCGCCACCTGTACGAAGGCGAAAAGCGGACCCAGGCGCAGCGTCGCGGCGACTTCGTCCGTTCCGTGATGGACACAGACTGGACAGGGGACCCTCACGACGCCGAAGAACGGCACAGCCACGGGGATTCTCGGAGTGGGCAGTACTGGGATCGAACCAGTGACCCCTCGCGTGTGAAGCGAGTGCTCTCCCGCTGAGCTAACTGCCCGGGATGGTGCGCGTCGGTGGTGCACCGCGCGCCCCGATACTGCCATAAACGCGCGCGCGTCGGCACGCGATCGCCGGGTCGCGGACCTAGCCCAGATCGACCTCCCGAATGCCGCCCGGGTAGTTCTCGTGCTTGCGCAGCAGCGCCGGGATCGTTCGGAGCATGATCGCCAGGTCCAGGCGCAGGCTCCAGTTGTCCACGTAGTGCACGTCGATGACGATGCGCTGCGACCACGGCAGGGTCGAACGGCCGCTGATCTGGGCGAGCCCCGTGATGCCCGGGCGCGCGCGCAGGCGCCGGCGCTGCTCGGGCGTGTAGCGCTCGACCTGGTCGCGCAGGGTCGGCCGTGGTCCGACGATGCTCATGTCGCCGACGAGCACATTGATGAGCTGCGGCAGCTCGTCGATCGACAGCGCGCGCAGGCGCGCGCCGACCGCGGTGATGCGGGGATCGCCGACGTCGTTGTCCAGCCCGGCACCCACGAACTCGGCGCCGTCGATCATCGTCCGGAACTTGATCAGCTGGAACTCGCGCCCGTCGAGGCCCACCCGCGTCTGGCGGTAGAAGGCCCGCCCGGACGAGTCGCGGCGGATCAGGATCGCGATCACCGCGAACGCGGGAGCGAGCACCACCAGCACCGGCAGGGCGATCGCCAGGTCGAGGATCCGCTTGGCCCGGCCGCCAACCGGTTCAGGGAAGGAGTGACTCAACGACCTGGACGAAGCGCGCGGACAGCTCGCGTCGGTTGTGGTGGGTCTGCACGTACGCGATGCCCGCCGCCCCGAGCCGCCGAGCGCGTTTGCGGTGTCCGGCGAGCTCGGTGATGGCGTCGGCGAGCGCCGCGGGGTCCTCGGCGGGGGTCACGATGCCGCAGCCGGCCTCGCGCACCGCCCGCGCGGCCTCCCCCTCGGGTATCGCAGCGATGATCGGCCGGCCGGCACCCATGTAGTCGAAGAGTTTATTGGGCAGGGCCCCGCCGAAGAGCGGCGCGTCCTGATAGGTGAGCAGGCAGACGTCGGCACGGTCGAGCCACGACGGCACGTCGCGCTTGGGAATCGGGCCGGCGAAGCTCACGTTCGTCAGGCCGAGCTCGGCAGCACGAGCGATCAGATCCGCCTTGCGGTCGCCATCGCCGACGAACGCCACGTGGATGTGCGCATCCGCCGGCAGGCAGGCGGCGGCCTCGAGCACCGTGAACAGCGAACTGTAGGTCCCGTGCTGGCCGACGAACATGGCCACGAACACCTCGGGGCCGACCGGCAGATCGACGACGCCCGGGTCGATGGGGCCGTCGGGCGGGTCGACCCCGTTGGTGATCAGCGTCACGGCACTGGCCGGGACACCCGCGTCGACGACCCCGTCGCGGATCCCTTCGGTCAGGGCGATGACCCGGTCCGCGCGGTCATAGCAGTAGCCGGCCATGCGGTCCATGACCGCAACGGCCTTGGGATCGGTGAGCAGGCCGGTTGCCAGCGCGGATTCGGGCCAGAGATCGCGGACCTCGAGGATGAACCGCGAGCGCCGCAGCCGCGAGACGACCCCGCCCAGGACCCCGACGGTCAGGGGCGGCGACGAGGCGAGCACGACATCCGGGCGGGCGGTGCGCATCGCCGCCGGGAAGGCGTAGGACGAGAAGCTGAGGTGGTTGGCCGCACGGGAGCGCGCGTCGTTGCCATACCCCGTCGAGGAGTAGGCCCGCAGGACCTCGATGCCGTCCTCGGTGCGCCGGACGGTGCGGCGTCCCGCGAATTCCTCGGGTGCTTCGCGCGTGGTATGCAGGACCTTCGATGTGATGACGGTGACGTCATGGCCGGCGTCGGCGAGGGCTCGAACGTGTCGCCAATGGCGCACTCCGCCAGGCTGATCAGGCGTGACGACGTATTGCGAGATATAGAGAATCCTCCCCATGCAGTCCTAGGGAACGGCGATATGGGGAATGTTGTCGCCGGCGGGATCCGCATCGGGCACCGTTGTGTGCTGCCGGACGAGCACGTCGCGGTAGACCGCCTCGATCTGCCGTGCAACGGCCGACCAGGTGAGTGCCTGCTGCGCGCGCAGCGCGGCGAGCTCACCCATCGCGTCGGCCCGGCCCGGCGTGCCAAGGAGCTCGCCCAGCGCATCGGCGAGGGCGGTGACGTTGCCAGGCGCGATCAGGATGCCCGTCGCACCGTCCTCGACCAGTTCGGGGGTGCCGCCGACCGGCGTCGCGATCACCGCGCGCCCGGCGAGCATCGCCTCGCAGATCACCGTTGGCAGCCCCTCGCTGAGGGACGGCAGCACCAGAACGTCACACGCACCCATCCATGTTCCCACATCGTCGTGGGGCACCCGGCCAGCGAACCGTACCGAGTCGCCCAGCCCGAGTTCGGCGACCCGTGTCTCCAGTGAGGGCCGCAGCGGGCCGTCGCCGACGATCGCCAGCAAGGGCCGGTCCGAGGGGTCCGTGGCGCCGAGCGCATCGACCAGGTCCGCGATGCCCTTGAGCTCGGTCAGGTGACCGACGAACAGCGCGACAGGACGGTCCGCCGGGAGTCCGAGCGCCCGCCGTGCGTCGGCGCGGTTCACGCTTCCGAACCGCTCCGGGTCCGCGCCGTTGGGGATGACCCGCACGCCGTGGCGCGGTCGGGCCAGGTCACAGACGCCCTGGGCGACCGCATGGCTGACGGCGATGATCTGATCGAGTTCGGTGATCGACTCGATGACCGTGCGCCGCCAGGCCGGAGAGCGTCCGGGTGTCTGGAGCACATCCGCGGATCCGTGCGCGGTCGCGACGACCGGAACGCCGACCGCGTGCCCCGCCGAGGCCGCCGCCCATCCGTCCGGGACGAGCATGTGGGCGTGGACGAGATCGAAGGGCCAGTCCCGGTAGGTGCGGCGCACGTGACCGATGATCGCGCGCAACGCCGAGTGCACGATGCCGGGACCGAGCTTGGCACCGGGCAACACGAACATGCGCGGGTGCAGGACCGGCACCTCGTCGACGCGCGTGCAGCGGGACACGCTGCGGTGTGCGGCGTAGCGTGGGACGCCGGGCGGCGCCCAGGGCACCGGCGAGATCACGCGCACGTCGTGACCGCGCTCGCGCAGCGCGCACACCTGCTGGTGGACGAAGGTACCCGCGGTGTCGTCGACCTCGCTCGGGTACAGGTGGCTGATAGTCAGAACGCGCACGGATGGCCCGCCTTCCGGGGCTCACAACCCCGTCCTGAATGGAATCTTGACATGTCGTCGGGCAGTCCATGCCCATGCGGGCGCACGACATCCGCGCAATGTCCGTTCGTCGGTCGCGCGCGCGCCGAGCCAGGTCGGTGACTGGTCTCCGCCGGCCCGGATGCGGGGGACGGACCGCGCGGATCCGGGCCGTGGAGGTGCCGCGCCTCGCTGCGTCGGGATTGCGCTCGAGCGCCCTGATTGGCGCAGGCGCGAGCATCCCGTCACGCGAGGACCTGATGCGGATCACCGCGCCGACGGGCCCGTCACCTGGCCCGTCCGCCCCGGCCGACACCGCACCGTGCCCACTTCCCGCCGCCGAGTCGGGTTCCGGGGGCCGGAAGTGCGGTGGTACATCGCCTGACGGGCACGGCGGACACGGACTCGCCGCCTAGCGCTCGACCGGGACGCCGACGAGGCTGCCGTACTCGGTCCACGAGCCGTCGTAGTTGCGGACGTTCGGGTACTCGAGCAGCTCGTGCAGCACGAACCAGGTGTGCGAGCTGCGCTCGCCGATCCGGCAGTAGGCGGTCACCTGCTTGTCGGCGGTCACGCCGACGTCCCCGTAGAGCTCGCGCAACTCGTCGTCGCTCTTGAACGAGCCGTCCTCGCGGGCCGCCAGCGCCCACGGCACGTTGGCCGAGCCCGGGATGTGGCCGGGCACCTGCGCCTGCTCCTGCGGAAGGTGCGGCGGGGCGACGAGCTCGCCGGTGTACTCGGCCGGGCTGCGGACATCGACGCGGGCATGCGCGCTGTCGTCGAGCGTCGCGAGCACGTCATCGCGGAACGCCCGCAGCTCGGGACGCTCGGGACCGAGCGCGCCGGGGTCCGCGGACGCGACATTGGGGATCTCGGTGGTCTGCGGCCGGTTCTCGGCCTCCCACTTCTTGCGCCCGCCGTCGACGAGCTTGACCCGGTCGAAGCCCCGGTACTTGAGCGTCCAGTAGGCGTAGGCGGCAAACCAGTTGTTGTTGCCGCCGTAGAGCACGACGGTCGTCGCGGGGCCGACTCCGGACTTCGCCAGCAGGGCGGCCACCTGGTCCTGGGAGATCAGCTCACGGCGGGGGCGGTCATGCAGGTCGTCGCTCCAGTGCCAGGCGATCGACCCCGGTATGTGGCTGACGCCGTAGGCGTCGGTGTCTTCGTCCACCTCGATGATGCGGATGTCGGCGGTCTCAGCGTTCTCGGCCAGCCAATCGGTGCTGACCAGCGATTCGGAACGGCTCATGTGCTCCTCCGGAACTCGGTGCGGTGCGGGTGGATGTCAGGTCCGCCGGCGGGACCGCGGAATGGATAATCACTTAATTACCACAATGATTATGACGTTTCCACTGGCAATGCGGTGGCACGCCCGCATTGAGCGCAACACGGTAGCGCCTCCCGGCGGCACTGGCCGGGAGGCGTTGCGCGTGGCGGCGATCGCACGGAGAGGGAGGGATTTGAACCCTCGAGGCAGGGAATGCCTACCTACGCGATTTCCAGTCGCGCTCCTTCGGCCGCTCGGACACCTCTCCCGTGGAGCGCGCCGATCTTAGCGCCGCGACGCGGGTGACCGTCCGGGCCCTGCGAGCGCGCCTCGCGGGGCGCTGTGCCGCGGAGCGGCTTTGGTACCGTCGGCCCATGACCGGCGGGATCCGCACGCACTTCAGGGAGCTGGACGACCAGCAGCTGATGTTGCAGTACATCCAGCCGGGGCTCGTCGGGCTGATCGACGGCACGCTCTCGACGCTCGCGCCGATCTTCGCCGCCGCCGTGCTGGCGGGCTCGCATGCGGCGCTGTTCGTCGGTCTGGCGACCGCCGTCGGGGCGGGCATCAGCATGGGGCTCTCGGAGGGGCTCTCCGACACCGGAGTCCAGACTGGGCGGGGGTCGGGTGTCATCCGCGGGATCGTGACCGGAGCCATGACCACCCTCGGCGGGTGCGTCCACTCGCTTCCGTTCCTGATCGATGACGTCCACACCGCGCTCATCGTGGCGGTCATCGTGGTGGCCATCGAGCTGCTCGTGATCTCGTGGATCCGCAAGCGATTTCTGTTCGTCTCGCTGCGGATGTCGTTCCTGCAGGTCGCCCTCGGCGGGGTGGTCATCGTGGCCGTCGGGATCCTTCTCGGCAGCGCTTGACCGGCCGCCGGTTCGACGCGCCTGGCCCGCGCTGCCACCCTCCACGCCTGCGAGGGCGGCATGGTAGCGTCCCGCGCGGAGGGGTGGCAGAGCGGTCGAATGCGGCGGTCTCGAAAACCGTTTCGGGCTTTTGGGTCCGACGGGGGTTCAAATCCCCCCTCCTCCGCTGGTTGGCCGCCGGCCCGCACCCGCCGCCGATGGCGCCGTGCGGGTCGTGCGCAGGCGTGCGGGCTCGCGCAGCGGCGTCAGCGCCGTTCGTCGAAGAAGCGCTGCAGCACCGCGAGCGACTCCGCGGCGAGGACGCCGCCCTGGACTTCGACGCGATGCAAGAGCCGCGGATCGCCGAGGATGTTGATGACGCTCCCTGCCGCACCGAGCTTCTGGTCCGGCGCCCCGAACACCGTGCGGGCGATGCGCGCCTGCTGGATGGCGCCCGCGCACATCGGACACGGCTCGAGCGTCACGTAGACGACCGCCCCGGGCAACCGCCAGCCGCCGAGGGTGAGCGCCGCCGCCCGCAGCGCGAACAGCTCGGCATGCGCGGTCGGATCGCCGCGCAGCTCGCGCTCGTTGCGGCCGGTGCCGATGACCTCGCCGTCGCGCACCACGACCGCCCCGACGGGCACGTCGCCGTGCGCTCCGGCGGCGACGGCCTCGCGCAACGCCAGCCGCATGAACTGCTCGTCCTTGGGGAAGATCGCGCTGCGAGACATCGGCCTGCATTCTGCTGGTCAGGGCGGCGTGTCGCCGGGAGCACGGGTCGGTCGATGTGATGGACTGTGCGGGCGCCCACGTCTAATGACCCGGAGGAACGATGGCGAATCCTGGCCCCAAGTCCAAGAACGGTCGCCGCGGTCGCCTGACCGTGCGGGGCAAGGCGTCCGAGCAGATCGGCACTGCCGATGAGCGCCTGCTGCAGCGCGAGCGCGACAGCGAGTTCGTCCACAGCGATCCCTGGCGGGTGCTGCGCATCCTGGGCGAGTTCGTCGACGGCTTTGACGCCCTGGCGCGCGTCGGGCATTGCGTGAGCGTGTTCGGATCGGCCCGCGTCGGCGAGGACGACCCGGAATACGCGGCCGCGCAGGCGGTGGGGCGCGGCTCTGGCCGAGGCCGGCCTCGGGGTGATTACCGGCGGCGGACCCGGGATCATGGAGGCCGCCAACCGCGGGGCCTTCGAGGCCGGCGGCATGTCGATCGGCTGCAACATCGAACTGCCCCACGAGCAGCACGTCAACGACTACGTGAACCTGCAGATCGACTTCCGCTACTTCTTCGTCCGCAAGACGATGTTCGTCAAGTACTCCGAAGGGTTCGTGGTGTTCCCCGGCGGCTTCGGGACGATGGACGAGCTGTTCGAAGCGCTGACCCTGATCCAGACCGGCAAGACGCGCGGCTTCCCACTGGTGCTCTACGGGAGCGAGTTCTGGGACGACCTCATCGGCTGGATGCGCACGGCGGCTGGTCGGGGAGGGCATGGTCGACCCCGAAGACCTTGCCCTGATGCACGTCCTCGACACGCCCGAGGAGGTCTGCGAGGTCTTCGCCAAGCTGCACCTCAGCCACGACGCCGCGGGCGGCCGGCGATGACCAGCGCGCGCCAACGCGCGCCCGAACCGCCACGCTACCGACTCCTGATCGGCGATCCGGATGCGGCGGAGCCGCTCGCGGGGTTTGTCGGCGATCGGCGGACCTCGCGCGGGGAGCGTCCCTGGGTGATGATCAACGTCGTCGAGAGCGTCGACGGGGCGACCGCGGTTTCCGGCGAATCGCGGGGCCTCTCCGGGCCGGCCGACCGCGAGGTCTTCCATGCGCTGCGCGGCGTCGCCGATGCCATCATGGTTGGCGCCGGGACGGTCCGAGCCGACAACTACGGGCCGATGCGGCCGCGGCCAGGGGTCCGCGAGGCCCGGGCGGCCCGCGGCCAGGCGCCGGTGGCACAGATCGTGGTGATCTCGCGCTCGCTCGAATCTCGACTGGGCCAGCGCGCTGTTTACCGAGGCCGAGGTCCCGACCGTCGTGGCCGCGCCGACCGACGCACCCGAGTCGGCGCGGGCGGCAGCGCGCGACCGCGGGCCGCTGATCGTCGCGGGCACGGGCCACGTGGCACTTGACGAGGTACTGGCCGAGCTCGCGCGGGCCGGCCACGACAGCGTGCTGTGCGAGGGCGGACCGGGGCTCTTTGCCCAGCTCGCACAGGCCGACCTGCTCGATGAGGTCTGCGTCGCGATCTCACCGCTGCTGGTGGCCGGCGGCGCCCAGCGGGTGCTGCCGGGGGCGCTGTTGGTGCCGCCGCGCCGGCTCATGGTCGCCGCCCTGCTGGAGGCCGACGGCTTTCTGTTCGTCCGCTACGAGGTCCAGGGGTGACCGAGCCGGACCCCGCGGTCGTCGCGGCACATCGCGCCGCGCTGGCGGGGTTGCAGGCGCTGGCCCGCCAGCTGACGCCGGACAGCTCCGCCCGCGTCGGTCGCGGACCGCCTGGCGGCCCTCGTCGCCGCGGAGGACCCGGCGCCGCAGGCGCGTGATTTCGCCCGGACCTACGTCTTCGCCGCCCGGGTCGGCGGGGCCGCGGCGGACCCTCTGCGCGCGCAGCGCTGGCTCGAGGGCTGGCTGGCCGCCCCCCGTCGGACGCCGGCCGAGGCGCAGGCGGCGGTCGTCGACGGCATCCGGTTCGCCCAGCGTCTGCACCGGGCGCTTGGCATCGACGACGTGACGGACTCCGCGTGAGCGGGACCGCAGCGCGGCGTCCGCGCACCCCCGGCGGACGGGCCCGCGCAGTCGTCGAAGGGTTGCGCGCAGCGTATCCGGACATCGTCGTGCCGCTCGATCACGCCACGCCATTCCAGCTGCTGGTGGCGATCATCCTGTCGGCCCAGTGCACTGACGCCCGCGTCAATCAGGTCACGCCCGCGCTGTTTGCCGCTGTCCCGGACGCCGCAGCGATGGCGGCCGCCGATCCGCAGGAGATCGAACGGCTGATCTACTCGACCGGGTTCTTCCGGTCCAAGGCGCGGAACCTGATCGCGATGGCCCAGGCAGTCGTCACGCGCTTCGGCGGCGAGGTGCCCTCGCGCATGGAGGACCTGGTGAGCCTGCCGGGCGTCGGTCGCAAGACCGCCAACGTGATCCTCGGGCACGGGTTCCGCACGCCCGGGATCGCGGTCGATACGCACGTGTTGCGCCTCTCGCGGCGGCTGGGGCTCACCGACGCGACCGACCCGGTGCGCGTCGAGCGCGACTTGGCCGCGCTGTGGCCGCGCCGCGAATGGAGCGATACGTCGATGCGGTTGATCTACCACGGCCGCCAGGTGTGTACGGCCCGCACGCCGCACTGCGAGGACTGCATCTTCGCCGGTTGGTGCCCGTCGTCGCGGTTCAGTCCGCCGGCGCCGCCGCGAGCTGCGCGATAACGGGCGCGACGCGGGCCCAGGTGGTCCGGTGGCTGTCCCACAGCAGCCGGCCCGCGACCGCGTCGGCCGGCACCCATTCGTGGCCATCGTGCTCCCGGACGTCGATACGGATCTCGCCCTCCGGGGCGATCGCGGCGAACACGGTCTTGTCGAGCGTCAGGCCCGGACGTGCGTCGATCGTGATCTGATCGATCACGCAGACCAGGGCGTCGGGCGGGAGGTCCAGCCCGGCCTCCTCGCGGACCTCCCGGCGGCACGCGGCGCGCGCGTCCTCGCCCGGCTCGATCCCGCCGGAGACCGGTTGCCAGAGCGGCGGGTGCTTGCCGGGTGCGTCCGGCGCGTGCAGCAGCAGGACGCGGGCCCCGGCGGGTGCGCGCCGGACGAGCCAGCATTCGATCGACGGTCGGATCATCCGGTCAACGGAGGTGTGGCGCTCGCGGCGACGGCCGTCGGGCCGCCCCGCGAGCGGCGGGTCACGGGTTGAGCGAGCGGAGTTGGAAGGCCGTCAGGATCAGCGCAACACCGCGAAGCATGGCGGTGGCGCCGACGAAGATCAGCACGAACAGCGCCTTCTTGTTGAGGTCCCCGGAGACCAGGAATGCCAATGCGAGCTCGATGAAGCCGAGCACCAGGCGGACCCACCACATGTCCAGGTCGCGGTTGGAGAGGGCGAGCACGATGTCGAACACGCCCTTGATCAGCAGTAGCCAGCCGACGATCTCGGCGAGGGCAAGGAACGTGCCGCCGGGGTTGACAAACGACAGGATCGCGCCGACGAACAGCGCGACGCCGATGATCGCGTGGAGCCAGCGCCACCCGCCGCGGACGGCGCCTGCGGTGAGCAGTTCTTCGATGCCCGCGACGAGGAACACGACCCCGACCAGGATGCCGACGGCGTTGACCGAGTGGATGTCGAAGCGGAAGACCACCAACGAGAAGATGACCCAGAAGATCCCGAAGATCAGCGGAACCCACCAGAGGCGGCGCAATGCCGCGACGAACTCATAGGCCAGCACGTCGTCGGAGGCGGGCATGGGGCGTGCGGTAGTCACGGGTCGAGACTCCTTGCGGTCGGGCGATGGGGATGTCCCTGTGAGGATTCCCGCTGGCGGGGCCGATTTCCTTGTTGCCGCCGACGGCCGACGGTCGCCGTCCCGGTCGGGGGTTGACCTTTCGCGCCAACCTGCCGATGCACCCCTCGCGCGGGCGGAGCCCGCGGGGATGTCAAGTGTCAGGGGGAACAACGGTGAAGGCACAGCTGGTGCGGGTGAGCACGGCCGCGGTACTTGTTCTCGGGGTCGCCGGCGTCCCGGCCGCGATGGCCTGCGGTTCAGGCGGCGGGCATGGCGGTCACCACTCCTACGGCTCTCGCGGCGGTCAACACTGGCGCGACGGGGGCGAATCAGGCTGGCAGAGCGGAGGCGGCGGCCTGCTGTCGTCGTACGGGCCGAGGGGCTCGGACCACCATTGCGGCGGATCGTCCGGCAACACGGGCCCGACCGGCGCCACCGGCGGCCGGTGGGGGAAGCAGCGGGAGTCCTGCCCCTTGCTGTAACGGGAGCCGTTGGGCTGGCGGGCAGCCTAGGCGCCGTCCGCCAGCTCGCGCCGTGCGTCGGCCATCAGCTCGCGCGCGGCGGCATCGAGCTGCGGGTACTGCGGGTCGATGGCGTGGAGCGCATCGACCAGGATGGCCGCCGTCGCCGTGCGGGCGAACCACTTGTGGTTGGCCGGCACGATATGCCAGGGCGCCCACTCGGTGCTGGTGTTGCTGAGCATCTGCGAGAAGGTGATCGCTCACTGGACGCCTCGCTGGTCGGTGGCCTGCGGCGCCGCGGCGCGCGTGGGGCGGGGCAGCGGCCGTGGCCGGAGGATACCCGCGTCGTTCCCTGCGCAGGCGTCGGGTCGAGATCTCGACCGCCGTCATGTGGCCGCGTACGTTGCTGCCCACGGACCGGGGTCCGGATCCCGCGCCGCGCCAGCCCTACTTCGTGCCGAGCTCGACCGCCTTGATGATCAACAGCAGCACGGCGACGACCAGGTAGATGCGCAGCACCCACATGGCCAACCGCACCGGCAGCGTCAGCGTGGGTCGTCCGAGCAGTGCGCTCTGGGGCATCGTCCACGACTCACGCGGCGGCTGCGGACCCCGCGCGGGTGGCCCCGTCCAGGCGGCGCTGGCTGACGACGATCGCGATCGCGAACCCGATCAGGCCGATGGAGAGCACGATCGCCAGCTCCAAGGTCAGGCGCGGGACGTCGACGTCCGGGAACAGGGTCGTGACGATCAGGATGCTCGAGAGCATCAGCAGCACGCCGAGGATGACGATTGCCAGCGCGTTCAGCCACGCGCGATTCACCCACGGTCCGAGGACCTCGCGGTCGTTGCAGAGGAT
Source organism: uncultured Thermoleophilia bacterium (assembly GCA_963784985.1). Lineage (GTDB taxonomy): Bacteria > Actinomycetota > Thermoleophilia > Miltoncostaeales > Miltoncostaeaceae > CAITWD01. Next base: position 13,662 of record CAWATR010000015.1, on the reverse strand, counting down.
CAGCAGGAACACGCTGGCGCTCGGCAGGAGCACGCCCGCCAGGGCCTGGACCGCCGTCGTGATGACACCGAGCGGCGCGCCGGGGATCAGCACGATGCCCGCGGCCAGGACGACCATGCCGATGAACGACGCGTAGAACCCCTTGGCGTCGCGCATCCCGCGGTGCAGTGAGTGTCGGATCCCGAAGGTGTCGCCGACCGCGTACGAGGTCGCGAGCGTCACGGCGGCGGCGCCGATCAGCGACGCGTTGAGCAGGATGATGGCGTACATCGCCCCCGCGCCGCTGCCGACATAGGTGCGCAGCCCTGCGGCGACGCCGCCCGCATCGGTGAAATTTCCCGCCAGCGGCGTGCCGGCGAATGCCGCCGCGCAGATCGCGACCAGGGCGCCCGCGCCGAGCACGGTGATGAACGACCCGAGGACGGTGTCGAGGCGCTCGTAGTTGATCCAGCGTGTGGTGATGCGCTTGTCGATGATGTTCGACTGCTGGAAGAACAGCTGCCACGGCGCGACCGTCGTGCCGACGATGGCGATGATCAGCAGGACCGAGGTCGAGTTCGCGCCGCCCGCAATGCTCGGCACCGACGGTGTGGCGCACCACCGAGCCGCCCGACGGGTGGCTCAGGAACAGCAGTGGGATCACCAGCAGGTTGGCGAACACGAACATGAACATGAACCGCTCCCAGCGGCGGAAGCTCCCGCTCGCGGTGACCGCGATCAAGCAGCAGGGCGGCGATCGGCACCGAGACGTACCGGCTCACCCCGAAGTACCCGAGGGCGAGGTCGACCCCGATGAACTCGGTCACGATCGTCAGGAAGTTGAGGATGAACAGGTCGAAGACCGAGAAGGCACCCCAGAACTTCCCGAAGCGCTCGAAGATCAGCTTGCCGTGGCCGACGCCGGTCACCGCGCCGAGTCGGATGACCATCTCCTGGTTGACGATCAGCACCGGGATCAGCAGCACCAGCACCCACAGCAGGCTCGTGCCGTAGTCCTGGCCCGCCTGGCTGTAGGTCGCGACGCCGCCCGCGTCGTTGTCGCCGACCATGACGATGATCCCGGGGCCCAGCACGGCGAGCATCGCCAGCAGGCGCCCGCGCAGCCCGCTGCGCCCGTGCTCGTGCTGGCCGATCGTGCCGAACGCGCCCTTGATGTCCCCGATGTGCGCCGAATCCAGGACGGCCGGCGTCGTAACGGGCGCGCCGTCTGGTGCACGCTGAGTCTGATCGCTCATCGCGGACCTCCCGGAAGAACAGCACTCGAACGCGGGCAGGCTACGTCCGCGGAAGCCGTACTAACCGGTGGGAGCCGCGAGCGCGTTACGCGCTCGGTGCGACCTCCGGGAACCCGGCAAGGCGCGGACGCTCGGTACTGTGGGGTGTGTCGGTATCCGTCACTTCGTTGCCAGGGTCGGGTAGTGCGCCCCGGCACGGGCGCCCAGAGACGGTACCACGCGGGTCGGGTCGGTCAACCTTCGGTATTCGCTTCGGCGCGCCATTTCCACTCATCTGGGATAAGTGTTTCAAGCAGGTCGTCGACGGTGATGACCCCCAGCATGCGGTCCTCGTGGTCGACGACCGGGACGATCGTCAAGTTGTAGTCGGACATCACCACCGCGATGTCCGCGAGTTCGCGGTCGGTCGACAGGTGCGGCGACGCATCGGCGATCTCCGAGAGCAACGCTTCGTCATCGGCGCGCAGCAGCAGCACCAGGCGCACGGCGCCGCTCAGATGCCCCTCCCCGTCGTGGGTGAAGATCGCGGCAAGCGCCTCGGGCGACAGGTCGGAGTCGCGCACGGCGGCCCGGGCCGCCGCGACTGCCGTGCGCCCGTCCAGGCACAGGAAGTCCAAGCCCATCATCCCGCCGGCCGTCGACGGGTGGAAGCCGAGCAGGGTGCGCACCTTGCGCTGATGGGTCACCGGCAGCAGCTCCAGCACCGGCAGCCGGCGGTCCTGGTCGAGTTCCATGATCAGGTCGGCCGCGTCGTCCGGTGCCATCCGGCCGATCAGGTTCGCCGTGTCCGCGTCGGAGCGGTCCTCGAGGAACTCCAGCTGGTGCTCGACGTCCATCTCCTCGAACACGTCCGCCTCGAGCTCCGAGTCTTGGCGCACCGCGTCGATGATCTCCTGGCCCTCCTCGTGGGATGCGGCTTCGACCAGGTCGGCGAGCTGCGCCGGATGCAGGCGCGTCAGCTCGGTGGCCGGCAGACTGTCACCGGCGCCGGGCACGTGGCTGAGGAACGGACGCACGCTCGTCCAGTCCAGGAACGGGCGGTTCGGAGGCTGGCGGCGCGAGCGCGGCAGCAGTCGGCGCAGCAGCGCCCCGAAGGAGCTGTCGATGCCCACCACGCACCAGGTGTCGCCGATCTGGGCGAGCTCGATCTCGTTCGCGCGCACCAGTCGGGCACCCTTGAGGTTGATCAGGCGGCGCCCGAGCACGTCCTTGCGGAGGAGTACCTCGCCAGGCCGCCGTTCGAAGCGGCGCATATCGAACTTCTCACGTGCGAGTCGCATCCGCCCCGGTTCGACGGCCGCGATGAGCTCGGCCGGCAGGAACACGTCGCGGCCGCTGACGCGGGCCGTGATCCCCACCATCGGGGCATACCCGCCGTCGGAGATGCGTACCAGGACGTCCTCGACGCGGCCGAGTCGTTCGCCGGCGCGATCGAGCAGGGGGACCTTGGTCACCTGCGTGAGGTGAAGGATCCGCGTGGTCATTGGCCGTACGATACGCGCGGCGGCTGCCGATGGCCATCGGCCCGCCGCCGCAGGCACCTGCAACATCGCCCGGCGCCGGTGTCTGGGCGCCGGCGGGGGCGGTGGTGAGGCCCCGCCCGCGATCGGTAGTCTCGGGCGTAGCCGCGATCTGCGCGCGGCACACCGCGACCCCGAGGACGGGACCGTTGAGCGATCCGCCCCCCGCTGACCCGACCCCCGGTCACCGGGGCACCCGATGACGCCGAGGAACTCTTCCAGCGCGGCCTCGTGCTGCTCTACCGAGGATGGCGATGCCGCCGGCGCCGAGGCCCTCTGGGTGACGGCCGACGCCAAGGGGCATCCCGGCGCGGCCACGCACCTGGGGCTCGTCGCCCTCCACGAGCGCCAGGACATCGCCGCCGCCGAGATCGCCTACCTGCGTGGCGCCGAGCGCGGCGACAGCAACGGCGCGTTCCACCTCGGACTCATCCGCGAGGCGCGCGGCGACGCCGAGGGGGCCGAGCAGGCCTTCGCGCAGGCTGATGCGCTCGGCCATGGCGGCGCCGCCGCCAACCTGGCGTCGCGCTGTACGAGCGGGGCGAATTCGACGCGGCCCAGGCGGCCTTCGTGCGGGCCGACGCGCGCGGCCATGGCGGGGGCGCGTTCAACCTCGGCTTGATGCTCGAGGCCCAGGGCGACCGCGCCGGGGCGCGGGCGGCATACCTGCGCGCCCACGAGCGCGGCGAGGCCGGAGCCGATCAGGCGCTCGGCCGCCTGCGCGCGGACGCGTAGCGCGGCGATGCGCCGCCGGCCCGGGCTGATCCGGGACGTCCGACCGGCGTCGGGGTCGTGCGACCGCCGGGCTCAAGTTTGGCCGCCGTTCGCCGAAGGAGTCGGTGAGAGTCCAATCATGGGTCTCCTGTTCCACCGACTGCTCGGGGTCGCCACGGATCGGCAACGCCCCGAGCGGCGGGGGAAACACCCGCTGCGGTACAGTGAGTTGCGACGCAGCCGGATGCGATCGTTCCGCCCAAGTGACGCGACGTCGGCCGCCCGCGCACCCCGGGCTGAGCGCGGCGTGCACCGCGCCTGAGGGTCCTCCTCGCACGCGTCGACCCCGGCGTGCCACCCCCGTGTGACGTGAGGAGACCGTGAGCGATTCCGTGGCTGTTGCGACCAAGGCCCCGCCCGCCGGGCCAGCCGTCAACCCGTGGTTGGTCTTGGTGCTCGTGTGCATGGCGCAGTTCATGGTCGTGCTCGACTCGACGATCGTGAACGTCGCCCTGCCGGCGATTCAGCGCAACCTGCACTTCACCGTCGACAGCCTTCAGTGGGTCGTCAACGCCTACACGCTCGTGCTGGGCGGATTCCTGCTGTTGGGCGGACGCGCCGGCGATCTGTTCGGGCGCAAGCGGCTGTTTCTGCTGGGTGTGTCGCTGTTCACGTTCGCCTCGTTGATGAACGCCATCGGGACCTCGGCCGGCATGCTGATCTTCTTCCGCGCGCTGCAGGGCTTCGGCGCGGCCTTCATTTCGCCGATCGCGTTGTCGATCGTGACGACGACGTTCACCGACGGCCGCCAGCGGGCCAAGGCGCTCGCGGTCTGGGCGGCGATCGCCGTCGGCGGTGCGTCGATCGGGTTGGTCCTCGGTGGCGCGCTGACCGAGTACCTGTCCTGGCGCTGGAATTTCCTCATCAACATTCCCGTCGGCATCGCCGTGGTCGCGCGCCGCCTGGCGGTTCCTGCCGGCGATGGCGCCCGAGCGGATCCAGGGCATGCGCGGATTCGACATTTGGGGCGCGGTGACGGCCACCGCGGGCCTCATGTCCATCGTCTACGGCATCGTCGGTGCCAACCAGTACGGCTGGTTCGCCGTGCGCACGGTCGGGTTCATCGCGGCCGGACTGGCGTTGCTGGTCGTCTTCGTGCTGATCGAGGCGCGGGTGGCGAACCCGCTGGTGCGCCTGAGCATCTTCAGGACGCGCACGCTGCGCGCCGCCGACATCACGATGCTGATCGTCGCCGGCGGCATGTTCTCGGTGTTCTTTTTCGCATCGCTCTACGTCCAGGAAGTCCTGGGGTTCAGCCCGCTGCGCGCCGGTCTGGGGTTTCTGCCGCTGACGGCGGCGATCATCATCTCGGCCAACGCCGCGCAACGACTGGTCGGCCCGCTCGGCATCAAGCTGACTGGCGTCATCGGCATGCTCATCGCGGCCGCGGGTCTCGCGCTGATGACGATGATCTCGGTCGGCGGCAGCTACTGGACCGAGGTCCTGCCGGGGCTGGTGGTGATGGGACTCGGACTCGGCCTGACGTTCATGCCGCTGACGATGCTGGCGACCTACGGGTCCGACGCCGAGGATGCCGGACTCGCCTCGGGGCTGCTGAACGCCTCGCAGCAGGTCGGCGGTTCGCTCGGGCTCGCCGTGCTGTCCACGCTCGCCGCCCACCAGGTCACCTCGCACCTGGCCGGCCTCGGGCACGCGCCGACCCCGCTCGATGCGGCCACGGCGGCGGTCAGCGGCTATCGGATCGCGTTCATCGCCGCCGCGGTGATGATGCTCGTCGGCGCGATCCTGCTGTCGGTGCTGATCAGCTCGCGTGAGGCTCGGGTCGACAATGTCGCGGTGCCGGCGATGGGCATCGATGCCTGACAAGCGCAGCTCGCTCCGCGGCCTCGAGGTGTGGTTCGAACGGCTCACCATTGAGCCGTTCAAGGTCGCGTGGCTGCTGCTGACCATCGTCACGGCGACCCTGACGGTCGCCGCCGGGCTGCTGATCCGGATGACCGATCCGAAGGACATCCACAGTCTGGGTGAGGGGTTGTGGTGGGCGGTGCAGACGGTGACCACCGTCGGCTACGGCGACGTCGTGCCGACCTCGCCGTTGGGCCGGATCGTCGGCGTCGTGGTCATGATCACCGGCATCGCGTTCCTGACGGTGACCACCGCCGCGATCACCAACCTGTTCATCGAGCAGGCCCGCCGCCGCCGCAATGTCAGCGGCGAGGCGGGCGAGGCGATCGCCGCGCTGAGCGAGCGCATCGACGCGCTCGTCGGCAGAGGTGCGTGCGCTGCGCGAGTCCCAGGACGACCGCGGGCACTAGTCGGCGCGCGGCGCGCGGCGGCGCTAGACGACGACCGAGCGTCGTCGGAACGCGACCATCGCCATCACAAGCAGCGCGACGGTCAGGACGCCCAAGACGACGAGCGGCACGGCGTCGACGCTCCCGCCCGGCAGGCGCGGGACATGCGTGAACGCCGATAGGTCGAGCACCGCCCGGGGCAGTTTGAGCAGCGGTCCGAAGAAACTGAGCACGAACATCGCCGCGACGATCGACCAACCCACCACGCTCAGCCGCGGGACCACGCCGACCAGCACGGCCGTCAACGCCACCACGAGCCAGACGGCCGGGACCTGCGCGACGCGCGCCGGCCAACGCCGCGCCGATCGAGGTGGGGGCCCCATCCAGGACCGCCGTCACCCCCGCGCCGAGGCCGCCCAGGATCACGACGATCGCCGATCCGGCGAGTGCGAAGAATAAGTGGCTCGAGAACCAGCGCTGCCGGGTCAGCGGCGTCGAGAGCAACAGCTCCAGACGCCCTTCGGATTCCTCGGCACGGGCGGTCAGCAGGGCCTGGATGCCGTACACGGCGCCGACGATGCCCATGAGATTGATGATCTCGGCCAGGTAGAGGTCGACGAAGTTGTGCCCGCTGCCGAGGAACCGCTGCCCGATCGCACTGTGGGAGATCACCGAGGCGATCGACTGGGCGACCGACCCGACCAGCGCCCCGTACGCCGCCAGGCCCACGGCCCATCCGGCCAGGCGCGCGCGGTGCAGGCGCCAGGCCAACCCGAACGGCCCGGACAGCGAGCCGGCGGCATCGGCGGGACCGTGGTGGGCGGCGACCAGGCCGCGGCCGAAATCGCGCCGTGCCACCAGGCTGACGGCGATGGCAACGAGCACGACCGCCGCCAGCAGCGACAGGATCAGCGTCCACCACCGGTTGTCGGCGAACGCCGAGATCTTCTCCGTCCAGCCCAGCGGCGACAGCCAGGTGATCCAGTGGTAGGTCGATGCGTCACCCCAGGCGCGGATCAGGTAGGCGGCCGCCAACACCCCGACCGACATGCTGATCGCCGTGCGGCCGAAGCTCCCGACCTGCGCGGCGATGGCCGCCACCCCCGCGAACAGCACGCCGGCGAGCGTCGTGGCCAGGCCATAGGCCAGGGCCCCCTCGACGTTCCCGCCCGCGGCGATCAGCCCGATGGTGATCGCCGCCCCGGTGAGTGCGCACGCGATGACCGCCGTCGTGACGCCTGCCGCGAGGAAGGCGAACCGACCGACGCACCCGGCCGCCAGCAACTCGGTCCGCCCAGTCTCCTCGTCGGTGCGTGTGTGGCGCACGACGGTCAGGATGCTCATCACCGCGACGAAGATCGCGCAGATGCCGATCGTCCGCCACGCGGTGTAGCCGCCGGCGTCGCCGAGGTTGGTGGCGGGTCCGAGCAGCAGCGAGAACGACGGGTTCGACTGCAGTGCGGCCGAGAGCGAGATCCGGTCGGCGAGCGTCGGGTACAGCGAGGCGTAGCTCGCGTAGGTCACGATCGGGATGAAGGTGATGCCGACGACCCACACCACCAGGCGCAGGCGATCGAGCCGCAGCGCGTGGCGCACGAGGATCCCGAACCCGGTCAGGGGATCGCTCACGACCGGTCGTCCGAGTACTCGCGCAGGAAGAGCTCTTCGAGGGTTGGCGGCTGGGTCACGAGCGAGACGATCCCGCACGCGGTCAGGCGGCCCATGAACTCGGTCAACGCCGGCGTCTCCACGTCGCAGCGCAGCCGCTTGTCGTGCACGAGCGGATCGTGGATGCCCGGCCACTGGCCGAGGTCCGCCGGCATGCGCTCGAGCGTCGCCACGACGTTCGTGCGCGTCACGCGGCGCAAGTCCTCGAGGGTGCCGCGCTGCACCACGCGACCCAGCCGCAGGATGCTGACGCGGTCACACAGCGCCTCGACCTCGGACAGGATGTGGCTCGACAGGAGCACGGTTCGCCCGTCCGCGTTGGCCTCCTCGATGCACTGCTGAAAGACCGACTCCATCAGCGGGTCCAGCCCCGAGGTGGGCTCATCGAGGATCAGGAGCTCGACGTCGGACGCCAGCGCCGCAACCAGCGCGACCTTTTGCCGGTTGCCCTTCGAGTAGCTGCGGCCGGTCTTGGTCGGGTCGAGCTCGAACCGCTCCAGCAGCTCCGCCTTGCGGGCCCGGTCAAAGCCGCCCCGCAGGCGTCCGAGCAGGTCGATGGCCTCACCGCCGCTCAGCTGTGGCCAGAGGCTGACCTCACCAGGGACGTACGCGAGGCGGCGATGCAGGGCCACCGTATCGCGCCACGGATCACCGCCCAGGAGCACGGCCTCACCGGCGTCGGCGCGCAGCAGGCCCAACAGGACGCGGATCGTGGTTGACTTGCCCGAGCCGTTTGGCCCCACGAACCCGTGGACTTCGCCGGTGGTGACCTCAAGGTCGAGTTGGTCGAGGGCGACCGTCTGGCCGAAGGTCTTGCGCAGTCCGCGAATCGTGATGGCGCTGTCCAGGGGGCCCTCCCAGCCGCGTGCGCGATGGCACGTCATAACGATAGGTGGCCGCACCGGACGTCCGAACGGTTCGCAGTGCGGGCGAACCACCGGGTAGCATCCGGCCCATGCCCGAGGGCCCGTTGATTTGCCTGAACATGATCGTCCGCAACGAGGCGCACATCGTGCACGAGGTCCTCGACGCCGTGTCGCCCTACGTCTCCTCGTGGGTGATCGTCGACACCGGGTCCGACGACGGGACCCAGGAGACGATCCGCGCACACATGCGCGCGCTCGGAATCCCGGGCGAGTTGCATGAACGCGAGTGGCGCAACTTCGGGCATAACCGCACCGAGGCGCTGGAGCTGGCGCGCGGCCACGGCGACTACATCTGGGTCATGGATGCCGACGACATGGTCGTGGGCACGCTGGATTTCCGCGGCCTGACGGCCGACTGCTACGCGCTGCGGTACGGGTCCGACTTCAGCTACTGGCGCAAGCAGGTCTTTCGCAGCGGGCTGCCGTGGCGGTATGAAGGTGTCGTCCACGAGTACGCGGTCTGCGACGCGCCGGCCACCGATGCACGCCTGGAGGGCGACTACTACATCGACTCCCGACGGCTGGGCGGGCGCAACCTGGACCCCAAGAAGTACGAGCGCGATCGCGACCTGCTGCTGGCCGAGGTCGCGCGCAATCCCGACGACGCGCGCTCGGTCTTCTACCTGGCCCAGAGCTACTACGACGCCGGTGATCCTGAGAACGCGCTCGAGTGGTACCGGCGCCGGGCCGAGATGGGTGGGTGGGACGAAGAGGTCTACTACTCGCTGTTTCGCTGCGGCGAATGCCAGGTGTTGCTCGGCGCGTCGTGGCCCGAGGTCCAGGATGCCTTCCTGCGTGCCTGGGAGCACCGGCCGGTGCGTGCCGAGCCGCTGCACGGCCTCGCCCGCCAGTACCGCATCGAGGGGCGCTACCAGCTCGGGTACCTCTTCGCCGAGCGCGCCGCGAGCATCGCGTTGCCCGCCGACGATGCGCTGTTCGTCGGTGCCGACGTCTATGCCTGGCGCGCGCGCGACGAGCAGGCCATCTGCGCCTTCTGGATCGGCAAGCCGATGGAGAGCTTCGCGCTCTGCCGGCTGGCTGCTTGCCAATCCCGACCTCCCCGACGACGAGCGCGAGCGCGTCGCCGAGAACCGGGATTTCGCGGTCCCGGCGCTGCTCGATGCGGCCACCACGTACCCCGAGGTCCTGGTGCGGACACTGGGTCTCGGACGCCGCGAGGCGGTGCCCGACGCCGCCGACCCCGCCGAGGTGACGCTCACCGTCGAGACCGGCGCCGACCGCGCGCTGTTCGCACGGGCACTCAACTCGATCCTGCGCTGCTGTGTGGACGTGCGGCGCGTCGGTCGCTTCGTCGCGATCGATACCGGCTTGAACGACGGCGACCGGGCCTGGCTTGCCGAGCAGTACCCCTTCGTGGAGTTGGCGGGCGGCTCGACGTCCCTGGCGCGCGTCGAGTTCACGGAGCCCTACTGGCTGCGAATTCCCGCAGGTTGGGAGTTCTTTGCCCCGGAACGCTACGTCGGTCGCGCCCTCGAGGTCTTCGCCGCCGAGCCGGAGATCGGACAGGTCGGCATCAACGTCAACGATGCCGACGCCCTCGCGGGCCGGACACCCGCCCCGCCGGAGATCCGGCGGACCGCCGCCGGGAGCCGCTACGTGCTCCTGGCCGCCCCGACGCAGCTCCGCGGGCCCGTCGTGCTCCGCACCGAGGCCTTCGACCGTGCGGTCGATGCCGCATCCGGCCTGCCGACGGCGAGCTTCGACGAGGTCCTGTGCGTGCGAGCGGGGTGGCCGCAACAGGCGCGTGACAGGGCGGCCGCACGGCGCTTCGGGCGGACGACGGTCGGCTAGTCTCTGACCAGACCGCGCGGCCGGCCACGGATCGGGAGTGCGGTGCGCGTTTTCAATCCGCCCCTTCATGTGCCGGCCGCCGAACCCAGGAGAAGCTATGGAAGAGATCGGACCAGTCGACTTCGCGATCATCGCGTTCCCGGGAAGTGAGTTCACGGGCGAGATTGCGCCGGCGCTTGCGGAGTTGGTGGCGGCGGGGACCGTCCGCATCATCGACACCGTGTTCGTGCAGAAGACGCTGGAGGGCGATGTGATCGGCGTGGAGCTGGCCGAGCTTGACCCGGACGTGGCGGCGGCATTCGATCGCGCTGGGTTCCAGGTCAGCGGGCTCTTCAGCGAGGAGGATCTGCTGGCGACCGGTGAGGAGCTCGAGCCGGGCTCGTCGGCCGTGCTGTTGGTCTGGGAGAACGTCTGGGCGCGCAAGGTCGCCGAGGCGGTCCGCAACGCCAACGGCGAGCTCATCGACTTCGGGCGGCTCCCGCATGAGATCGTGCAGGGCGCGCGCGAATGGGCGCTCGAGAACTTCGGCGACGACGCGTAGCGACGACTCGGCCGCAGTTGCGCGGCATCTCGGGTGATGACCCGGGTCGCCGTCTGCTCGGCGCTTCAGGAACGCCGCGGGGCCGCCGATACTGAATCCACTCGACCCCCGGGCGCAGGACGGCCCGGGGGTTGCTAGTTCCGGGCCCGCGGTCCCCGCCGGTGCCCCCGCGCGCGGCGGCGGACCACCATCCGGCAGGCGGCGAACCCGGTTGACCGCGCGCCCCGGGGCCCGTCAAGATCGTCTCCGGGCGCGCTGGGCGCGCGCAGACGACCTCGTCAGGGAGGGGCATGCCGTGGCGGACACCTGCACGCACCTGGACACGATCCGCCACCGCGAGGATGGGACCGGGGTCGAAGGATGCCCGGCGTGCATCGCCATGGGCTCCCGCTGGCTGCACCTGCGCCGGTGCACCGAGTGCGGGCAGATCGGCTGCTGCGACAACAGCCCGAATCGCCACGCCACCGCTCACTTCCACGCGACCGGCCACCCGATCATCCGGTCGGTCGAACCTGGCGAGGACTGGTACTGGTGCTACGCCGACGAGCTCGTCTTCCTGCTCGCGGGCGGCGATTGAGCCACCGGGGACCCGGGGATCAGGCGACCGGCGGCGGCGAGCCCTCGGCGCTGGCCGAGAGCGCGCGGTCCCATTCGCACACTGCGCAGGCGTGCCGGAAGACCGAGAGCGCGAAGTCCATGAACGCGCCGGCCGGGTCAGGCGCGGCACGTACCTCCGTCCAGTCCAGAAGGTACTCACCGAGCCCCGCGTCCCAGCGACCCGGCGCCGGTGCGGGCGAGATCGGGACGTACCCGGGGGGGGTCGGGAAGGCGTACGCGTAGAACGCCGGCTCGCCGTAGCGTCCGTCGCCGGGCCACCACCCGAAGGCGACCTCCTGGGCGGTCATGGCGTTGCGCATGATGAAGTCGTCGGACGGCGGCGCGGCGGGTGCGCCGGAGAACAGGCTGACGGCGATGTCGAACGAGCCCCACCAGGCATTGACCGGCGTCGCCCGGCCGCGGTACGGCGCACGCAGACGCGCCAGCACCAGCGCCGCGCGCGTGGCCGCGTCGAAGTACGCGGTGACCTGGCCTGGGTCGTAGGTGGCGTGCTCGTCGTCGGCGTCGAGCGGCACCGTCCAGGGGACCTCCTGCGGGGTCGGGTTGATCGCGATGTCGTCGCCGGTGAGCGCGCGCACCGCCTCGAGGATGTCCCGCGTCACCTCGCCGACGGCGCGGTGCGGCGTCAGCGAGATCTGGCGTGCGCGCCCGTCGCTGTGTTCGACGACCGCTTCGTGGGTGTGCAGATCGAGCGCGACGACGATCGCGCCTGAGCCGTCCGGCACCGGCAGCAGCGGGGTCTCCCAACCGCGCGCGGTCAGCCGCAGCGCCGCGTGCTGGAGCTGAGGTTCCGGCGGGGCGAGCGCGACCGACAGTTTCCCGAGGACCTGCGTGTGCGCGTGCAGCGTGTCGCAGGTGGCCTGCCAGTCGGCGTAGGCGGGCAGGGATGGCCGCGCGGAGGTCATGGGCCATCCTAGGCGTCGCGCTTCGGCGCTCGACGGCATCCGTCGCGGCGTGCCGGGTTCGGTCCCGGCCGCTCGCCGCGGCGCCCGGCGGGCTCAGCGCGCGCCCGGGGCCCCTTCGGACAGGTACGCCAGCGGCGCCCGGTCGTGAGCAGTTCGATGGGCGCCTGATCGTCGGTGAGGGGCGTCCCCGCGGCCGCGACCGGCGTGAGCTCGCGTGCCAGTCGCAGCGCCGGGACGCGCGCCGGCCCGCGCGTCCCGGCGCGGCCCGTCGCACCTCGGCGGGGTCGGTGGCGCGCGCGAAGCCCAGCACGATCGAGTTGAAGCTGGGGTAGCGGGCCGCCAAGACGATCGGGAATACCGAGCGCATCGTCGTCGCGATGCGACCACGAGCGCGGTCTGGTCCGGCGGGGTGCCGACGTTGATCGCGGCCACCCATCGGCGGCGGAGGTGCGCCGCGGCCAGCCCGAAGAACTCGCGCGTCGCCAGGTAGCGCGGGATGTAGGTCTGCGTGTACGCGTCGATCGCGATCGCGTCGTAGCGCGGTCGGTTCCCCTCCAGCCGGGACCGGCGCGTCGGCGGTCTAGACGTGCAGGCGCGGGTGGACATGCCCAGGTAGCGACGTCCCGCCGATGTCGCCAGCGGGTCGATCTCGACCCCGTCAATTCGTTCGCGGGGCCAGATCCGCGCGTAGAGGTGGAGGCCGTCCGCCGCGTTGCCGGGCACGAGGAGACGTCCCGACGCGCCGCCGGCGACCGAGGGGAGCGCGGTGAACGCGTCCCAGTAGTTGCTGGTGAGGATGCCGCGCCCCGGCGGCGTGAGTGGGCCGCCCGGCCCTCATTGAGGTGCAGGACGCGGTCACCGTTGGACTCCTGGACGACCTCGACGAACTGGTGCGGCGACTCGCCCTCGACGGCAGGCGCTCGCCCGGTCCCGCGGGCTTGATCGGCCCGAGCGGGACACGAGGAGGGCAAGGGCCACGAGCGGCGCCCGCGGCAGGCGGCGGTCGAGTGCGGGCGCGGCGGTCAGGCCAGCACCAGCGCCGTACCGCGGCGTGCGGCGGGTGCCGATCAGCGGGATCAGCGCGAGCACCGGCAGAAACGTCCCGATGGTCGCGCCGAGCGTCAACAGCGCGTCGAGGCGGCGCGGCCGATCCGGTCCGGCCGACTGACTCGCCGCTGAGTCGGACCGACAGCGGTCGACCGCGCCGAGCGCAGTAACGGGGATGATGAACATCGCCAGCGCCCCGAAGAGAAGCTCGCGATAAACGCCCCGGCCGACACGTTGGCGAAGGCGTTGGCCGAGGCGAGAAAAAGCGGCCGGGCCGCGAACGGAATCGCGGCCAGTGCGAGCGCGGCCACGAGGACCACGGTGGCCAGCGCCCGGTAGGTGGGGAAGCGGTCGGCCATCC